>NZ_JH114339.1:253175-259778 GCF_000157095.2 Bacteroides sp. D1 | reverse complement strand
AAAAAGAATGATGGAAAACATATCTATTTCCAAAAAACAGAATCGCTTACTTATCCTATTGATTATTCGATTTTAAAAAACTGCGAGGAACTCAATAATATGGAGTTCTTTGCTAATCCTAATGGCAGTTTATTCAAACTTACCCAAAATGAATATGATTTCATTATGGATATAATTCGAGACACAAATCCTATTAAACGAACAAATGAAAATATCGGCCGATACACAGATGAAGATTTTCTAAATGACGTATTTCTTGATGAACAAGAACTCAAAACTCTAAAAAGTATACTCAAATACAAAAAAAATAATCATATTGCAGGGAGCCCCGGGAGTAGGTAAAACATACTCTGCCAAACGACTGGCTTATACAATAATGGGAGAAAAAGATGATTCAAGAATCTCAATAGTCCAATTCCATCAAAATTATTCATACGAAGATTTTGTTATGGGTTATAAACCTCAAGAAGAAAAATTCGAACTAAAAAAGGGAATATTTTACAAATCTTGTATTACTGCCGGAAATGATCCAGAACACGATTATTTTTTCATAATTGATGAAATCAATCGTGGTAATATGAGTAAAATATTCGGAGAATTATTAATGCTAATTGAAAAAGATTACCGTAATGTTAAAATAGCATTAGCACACAATGGAGAACTTTTCTCTGTGCCAAACAATCTCCACATCATAGGTATGATGAACACCGCAGATCGCAGCTTGGCTATGATTGATTATGCATTGAGAAGAAGATTTTGTTTCTACAACATGAAACCAGGATTTGATTCAATCGGCTTCCAAAAGTACCAAAATGAATTACATAATACCACTTTCGACAAATTAATTGAAACGATCAAGAGATTAAATGATGAAATATCTAGAGATGAATCACTCGGTGACGGATTCCAAATAGGACACAGTTATTTATGTGGATTAAAATCTTGTGATAAAGTAAAAGAAATTATATTCTATGACATTATTCCTATGTTACATGAATATTGGTTTGATGATAAACAAAAAGTTGATTTTTGGGAAAATGAACTAAAGAGCTTATTCTAATGACAAATGACAAAAATATATTAATCAAAAATATTTATTACATGCTAGCTTATGCCTTTCAGGTACTTAAGCGTAACAACTATGCAAGTATAGCTTCTGAAAAATTCGAGCATATAGAAGACTTGTTTGCAGAAATTCTATCGCGAGGTATTTCGTATCAATTAAAACAAGGATTATATCGTGAATATGTACCAAGAACAGAATCACTACCTACAATGAGAGGGAAAATTGACATAACAAAAACTATTAAACATAGAATACAATGTCAGCAGATCCTATCATGCGAATTTGATGAACTATCAGAAAATAATATATTTAATCAAATATTAAAAACTACAATCAGTATTCTTCTCCAAGGAAAGATAGTAGCCAAAGAACGAAAAAACAAATTAAAGAAAGTCCTACCATTCTTCGTCAACATTAATACCATTGAACCATCCATCGTAAAGTGGAATACACTCTATTTTCAACGTAATAATCAGACCTATAAAATGCTGATGAATATTTGTTATTTTATTTTGGAAGGTTTACTACAGACAACTGAAGATGGTAAATACCACATGGCAACTTTCTCTGATGAATATATGCATCGGCTTTATGAGAAATTTGTATTAGAATATTACAAAACAGAACATCCTGAATTAAAGACCAGTACTTCCCGAATAAAATGGAATATTGACTATCAATCCGATAACAAAGCACTAGAATTACTTCCATGTATGCAATCAGATATCATGTTAGAATACAATGGAAGAACGCTTATTATTGACACCAAATATTATTCGCAAACAATGCAAAAACAATATAACAAACAAACCCTTCATTCTAACAACTTATACCAAATTTTCACCTATGTGAAAAACTATGATATACAAAATTCAAGCAATGTTGCAGGTATGCTTTTATATGCAAAAACTAATGAAGAAATTACTCCTGATTTAGAAACCAGTATATGTGGAAATAGAATCTATGTCAAAACTCTCGACTTATATACAGATTTCAAAAATATTGCTTCCCAATTAGATGAAATAATAAGCTATATAAAGATACATTAAACACATATAGACTCATTGTGTATTTTAAGCATCATCCGATGAATCCCATATTTATAAGATTATAAACAAATATTTATTTCGTTCCTCCCCAAATTACATAACCTTAAACATACTACTAATAGAAATCAGCAACAAATTCCATTAAGTAAATAACCAAAACTACAGAAACAAAAACATACACTAAAAAATAAAGCACACTTTCATTTGAATTAAACTGTTTCTTGTTATCTTTGCCTAGACGTATTCATTTAAAGAACAATAATATGGATGTTGAAATAAAAGAGAAGGAAAACCGGAGACATGTCGGACGCAATTTACAAAGGATTCGTGTATATTTAGGCATGAAACAGGAAGCACTGGCCGCCGATCTTGGTGTAAATCAGCAGGTCATTTCAAAGATTGAGAAACAAGAGGAAATAGAAGAAGGCTTTCTAAAAAGAATTGCTGAAGTGTTGGGAATATCCGAAGAAGTCATTAAAGACTTTGATGTTGAAAAGACGATTTTCAATATTAATCATCATAATTATAAGGATGCAAATATCTCTGAAGGTGCTACTACATACGCCATCGTTCAACAAATAAATCCACTTGAAAAAATAGTTGAGTTATATGAGCGTTTGTTGAAAAGTGAGCAAGATAAAATTGAGATCCTGAAAAAACATATGAAATAATCACTGCTAGATTCAGCAATCTAATATATAGAAGAATGGAAACAATAGAAAATATAAAATCAAATCACCTTCACCTTGGGAAAAAGATAGAACGTGTACGCAGACTTCGCGGTATGACTCAAACGGAGCTAGGCCAATTATTAGGAATAACCAAGCAAGCTGTTTCAAAAATGGAACAAACCGAGAAAATTGATGATGAACGATTAGAAAAAATAGCCTCTGCATTAGGAGTTACTACCGACGGATTGAAAGAGTATAACGAAGAAACGGTTTTATATAACACAAATAATTTTTACGAGAATTGCGGTGTAAAAAATGCAATTGGTAATAACCAAACATTCAATAATTTTCCCATAGAACAAACGATTGAACTCTTTGAGAAACTGTTAGAGAAACAGAAAGAACAATTTGAGAGCTTAAAAAAAGAGAAATAGATGACCTTTATAAAATACTCAACTTCGTTTATAACAATTATTTCCCTAAGGGAGTTGTAGATGAATTGATTTCCTCAAAGAACAAAGAAATTGATTGGCTAAAAATAGAGATAAAGAACCTTAAACAAGAAAGAGAAACCTTGCTGCAAATAATTAGGGATATGTATTGAGTATCCCTAATTACCAAATGTTGATAAGAAATCCCCATTACATACAAATAAAACAATCCCAACGCTTCCCATTCCCAAAATAAAGTCCTACTTTTGTGAAGAATTCTGTTTGCAATATTTACAACAGTATTTCACAAATAAAATAAACCCTACAAAATGAAAGAAGAACCCGACAGTCTGTCTGTCCCTTACAATTTTGCCCGTTGTTTCAACGCTCAATGTCCACAAGCCTCCAAATGCCTGCGCCACATAGCTACACAACTTGATACAACAGATTACCTTTATATCTCCATCGTTAATCCGGCACGTTATCCTGCGGATGGAAACCAATGCGAATGTTTCAAAACTACAGTAAAAGTCCATGTGGCATGGGGACTTAAACAGTTGCTTAACAGAATCCCCTATGAGGATGCAGTCAGTATCAGAATACAATTGGTAGGACACTATGGAAAAACGGGATATTATCGATTCTATCGTGGAGAACGGGGGCTTATGCCTAAAGACCAAGCCTACATCAGACAACTATTCCGCAATAAAGGGATAAAAGAAGAGCCAACTTACCAACGCTACACAGAAGAATATATTTGGTGAGTTGCTGTCATCTGTCACAATTTAGGGGTTAATTGTTTAGTAATGAACCGATAAGACTGTGACAGCAAGAGGTGACGGCAGGGTGATGGCATTTTTGCCGTCACCTGGTTATTAGTCTTACAACATGATAGAGTGTACCGCTACGCGTATGTTTGGAAGGTATTTCTTGCTTTTTCAGTATTCTTCCGAAGGAATTAACCCTCTTGACAGACATCGGGATTGAACTGCCTTTTTGAATATCTTCCATAATCTCCGCTGGAGACAACCACTCCCCTTCTTCAGGCTGTGCGGCACGGAAATAACGGAAGAAAAGTTGCTCTTCCGGCGGGACTTGTTCAAATTCACGGTTGTTTTCCACCATGATCTTTTCTTCCTCCTGGTCGAACCAGTAACGTTCGCCATGTTCCAATTCGTACATAGCTTGTGCGTAAAGCTGCTCATAGTCTATCGGACGGTTGGTGTCAATCACTCCGGTCACTTCGATGCAAATAAAACGACGACTGCCGGAAGGGTCGGTCAACAAGTCTTTCTGGTTACTTGTAGCTATGAATGAGGCGTACCGACGCATTTCAAGCACGGCACTGCCATGAGGTTTCTTCACATTCAGTACAGGCTTTTGCAGAATATGTTTCAGAAAGCCTTGTTGTGTCGAACTCACCTGGTCAAATTCATCGATATTGATAAGCGCAAAACGATTGAGGTAAAGTTCGGCATCTTTCTTTCGGGAGAAATCAATGCTGTCAGTATAGTAGGAACGCTCGGAAGGGGGCATTATGCTCCGGCAAAAGGTGGATTTACGTGTCCCTTGCGGTCCGACAAGTAAGGGCGAAACACTGTTTGCATACTTTTTATTGCTTCCTTTCCAATGAGAAACCATATTGAGGAACCAACGGTGGAACAAATCCATCCAATACGGATTCTTACAAGGGACGGTGGCTGCCAATGCACGAATACGGTCTTTACCGTCCCATGCGGGAAGCCGGTAGAGGAAATCTTCCAACGGGTTGAATACAGGGACGCGGTTGGAGTAAATATAACGACTAATATCCCTATCCCACAACGGGATACCTTCCATTTGTGCATCCAAAGCAATGCTATTCAGCGCACGTTTGTCGAGAGGATTGAAGCGGAAACGGAAAGAAAGCCTTTCACGATATTCTACCTCACCAATTTGGGTATTATGACGGAATTCATAGCGGCGTTTCATAAATTCTTCAGTCTGCAAGGCGAGTTGCTGTTCTTTGCTTAGGCTGATATTCTTACCGAAAGCCTTTGCACTCGGTATATATATTGCCAATCATTTGCCGGATAAGCTCTTCCTGTCTATACATATAGAAGTGGAAAACAGTACGTCTCACGACTTCTTCTTGCGGAAGTCCCGAAGCAAAACAGTTTTTAGCCAGTTGAACAACTAAAGGATGCCATGTGTCTTCGCTCAATTCGAGCCCCGCTTCCCGAAGATCGGCATAAGCTTTCCGAAAAGCGGCTTCGAAAAGCATCAGGAAGGCATTTTCCGCATCATATCCCGGTACGGCACGGGTCAATGGAGATTTCTCCGCCTGAACCGCTTCACGGAAAGTGGTTTCTTCGGGCATTGATGATGGTTGAGAGAGATAAAATTGGACTGAATTCGGACGATATATGATGTCCGGATCGTGGGATAATCGCGAATATTGTTCCAAAGTCGGTTCTTTGGGAAGTATATCGAACGGGATTTGGGGCTGATAACATTTCACAGCCAGTCGATAGGCGTGGGCGTGGAATAGTTCCGCTTCTTCCCGTGTTTTGGGAAGGGAGTTGTCCGGTCGAGTGAAGGTAGTCCATATCTTCACCGTTTTTCCACTTGAACCCATGAAAACACAACGGGTTTGTGGTTGCTCACAGGCTTTTTGTTTCACTAAAGCGATTTCCGACTTATTGGATAAAGGACCGATGGTCAGTTCTACAATACCGTTATAGTTTTTCATTTGTTTCTGACCGTTTACTTTTCGAAATTCGGCAGCAGGAATTATTTGGGGAAGTTTATTGGCAAACATACACCGTTCATCGGAAAGGGTATATCGCAGATGCTCTCTGAATGTAGAAACAGGACGGGATTTTATTTCTGTCTTTATCTTATTTACCAGTATATCAAGATCCATTACGCTGAGCGCTATCGTATCTTCATTCTTACGAAATTGAGTAATTTTCATTAATTTGATAATAATTTGTTTTGTCAGCATCTTTGTGATCGTTGAGACTGCTAAATTAGTCATAATATCCGAAACCGGCAAAGAAAACAAGTTTTTAATACAGAAAATTATTGATATATCAAGCATCTCTTTAACCGAAAGAAACGTAAGCACTCATTGTATGGCTGTCCCTTTTTCTATACTCTGTAGTGGAGTATATAGCATCTCTTTATCCAATAATTAGTATTCTTTATTATTGTTGATAGGTAATAGTGACATGTAATTTGTTTCTCCTGCCGTTAATTTAGTTAAAATTTCCGCTATATATTTCACCGGCCTTAATCCATTCATCTTACATGTTTCAATAATTGAGTATAACATAGAAGCATTCTTTGCCCCTAGTTCCGATCCGCAAAACAGATAATTCTTTCTTCCCATACAAATGGGCTTC
>NZ_JH114339.1:179443-253075 GCF_000157095.2 Bacteroides sp. D1 | reverse complement strand
GCTGGCACTATGGTATAATAAGATTGAAGAATATGGATACGATACATTCACAACAGTGGCAAACTCTATTGAGAACCATTATGAAAGGATTTTGAACTTCTTTGTGAACAGGAGTACAAATGCAGCAGCGGAAGCATTTAATGCTAAAATCAAAGCATTTAGGGCATCATTTAGAGGAGTAGTGGATATTAGCTTCTTCCTTTTTAGGCTAGCAAAGGTATATGCATGAAGGGAATTGACAAAAATTAATCCCCCAAGTTTTCAGACTGAGCCGTAAATAGTTCTTTAAACACAAAAACTCCGATCACCACAGCTGTCAATGGTTCCATCGCACCTAAAATAGATGTCAACGTAGGCCCTGCATATTTAATAGCCCGTACCAATGTTATATTAGAAATGGCTGTAGCCGGTAATGCAAGTCCCAAAATAATCAACCAGGTATAACCGTCAGCTACCAGCTGAAGCCCGGAAGTAGTCAAAGCACCTATAAAATAAAGAACGGTTCCTAACCCCATAACATAACAAGTCAGTACAGTGGAATTGATTCGAACAGCGCGTGTCATTCGTACGCCAACAATATACCCCGCATAGGAAAACACAGAAACACAAGCTGCTACCAGTCCGACTATCGTATCACCATTTTTCGCCTCCAGTTCCCCCGATGAAAGCAAGGCCGCTCCTAACAAGGACATGGAGACCGCAAACATCACCCAAAGGGATTTCTTTTCCTGAAAGAAGTACATCATAACTAGAGATACCGCCAACGGATACATAAAATGAATGGTTGACGCCACCCCGGTAGCTATATTCTGATATGCTATAAGCAAACTGAATGAAGTAACTGCCCTCAACAAACTTAATAAAAGAACAACTAAAAAATCCTTCTTTTCCAATCGAAAACTACATCCCGAACACCATCCGAACAGAGTCAACGCAATTGTCGCCACTCCCCAACGATAGGAAAGCACTTCGAAAGCTGAAAAACCTGCCAACAATAAAGTGAGGGAAAAGAACGGAGCCAGTCCAAAAGTAGAGGAAGACACCGCTGCATAAAGTATACCTTTTATACGATTCATCAATCTATTCAACTAATTTCCGATATTCATGGGTACAAAGATCATAAATATTTCTTTAATATCACCATTAATTTCACATTATCAGTTAATCGATCTAACCCCTAAATCAGTACAAGAAGATAAGTCTGATACATTTCCTCCTTATAAATATAACCTTTTAATAATCCTCAATAACTGTATTTCCAAAAATATCCTTTTTGATAATTTTTCTATGACCATCACTACTTTCAATTATTTCGTTCCCAAAAATATCTTTTTTAATGGTTGTTCTATTGCCTTTGCCATCTTCGATAATGGTATTCCCAAAGATATCTTTTTTAATCGTCTTTCTATTACCTTTATTGTCTCGAATGATAGTATTTCCAAAAATATCCTCTTCGATAGTCTTTCTATTGCCCTTATCATCACGAATGATGGTATTTCCAAAAATATCCTCTTCGATAGTCTTTCTATTACCTTTATCATCACGAATGGTGATATTCCCAAAAATATCTTTTTCAATAGTCTTTCTATTGCCCTTATCATCACGAATGGTAATATTTCCAAAGATATCCTCTTCAATGGTCTTTCTATTGCCTTTATCATCACGAATAGTGATATTCCCAAAAATATCCTTTTCAATGGTCTTCCTATTGCCTTTATCATCACGAATGATGATATTTCCAAAGATATCCTTTTCGACAGTCTTTCTCCCTTGATTAACTCCCGAATACTCATAATTGTCTTCAATAAGATTTGCACCATAGCTCTTTATTATATAAGGAGCCAAAATAAATTGGGTAGCAAATAGGATAAATAAAATCTTTTTCATGGCGTTTTTCTTTTGGTTTATAACAAAAGTAACGCAGGAAAATCATAAAAAACTAGTGAATACTATAATTGTCAATAGGGAAAAGCCTAAAATAAAGAATTAAACACAGTACCTATTGTACCATACCATAATGCAGGAATTGACGAGAGCACCCAGCAGGAACAATAATTTTCAAGTAGTCCCCGAAACGGTCTCCATAAAAAGCAAACCCTTGAAAGTGCTTGACTTTCAAGGGCTTTAAAGTGATAGTTGAGGTTCCTGGCGGATTCGAACCGCCGTACACGGTTTTGCAGACCGCTGACTAAGCCACTCATCCAAGGAACCATTATTTCTCGTTTGCGGTTGCAAAGGTAGTACAAATTTTGAAACTACCAACTATCCGCAGCAATTTTTCTTTGTACTTTTTTTCTTTACATCACACTCTCTGCGTTTCTTCTCCATCATATCCTTTAGTTCACAGCCACTTACGCAGCTGTCACAAGGATTCTGATTTTCCCGCGTACGACGAAAAAAAAGAAATATTCCATATACGACACGGGCAATGCAGAGCACAACGAGTACTCCGACTACCCACTCTTGCCAATTATTCATACAAACAATCCTCCAATCTGATAAACAGCAAATGAAACAAGCCAAGCTAATGCCGTTGTATAGCAGGCAGCAAAAAGGGCCCATTTCCAACTACCCGATTCCTGTTTGATAGCCGCTATCGCCGCAATGCACGGGAAGTAAATTAATACAAACAGCATATAACAAAAAGCAACCAATGGAGTAATCGGAATACGTTCTGCCAAACTCACCGAGTCAGCATCCGGATCATCTGCATACAAAACGCCTAACGTACTTACCACCAATTCTTTCGCCCCTACACCGGAAAGCAAGCCAATACCTAATTTCCAATCAAATCCCAATGGCTTTATTACCGGCTCTATTCCACGCCCCAACTGACCGATATAAGAATTTTCCTGCTGCTCGGCAACCGTTTCATAAGCATCATGATTCGGATAATATCCCAGAAACCAGATAATAATAGAAGCAATCATAATAATTCCGCCCATCTTTTTCAGATACTGCGCTCCCTTTTCCCATGTATGACGGAAGATAGACTTCGCTGTCGGCATTCGGTAAGGAGGAAGCTCCATCACAAACGGCGTATCATCACCCTTTATCAGAAACTTGCTAAACAAGCGAGCCATTACCACGGCCAGCACAATACCAATCACATAAATACTTAACAGCACTAAACTTGCATTGTTCGGGAAGAAAGCACCCACCAACAATAAATAAATCGGCAGACGCGCACTACAAGACATCAATGGATTCACCAACATGGTAATGAGACGACTCTTCCGATTCTCAATAGTACGGGACGCTATAATCGCAGGCACATTACATCCGAATCCCATAATCAGAGGAATAAACGACTTTCCGTGCAACCCCATTTTATGCATGATCTTATCCATGATAAAAGCCGCACGAGCCATATAACCAGAATCCTCCATGATAGAAATACAGAAATACAGAATCAGGATATTCGGTAAGAAGACAATGACAGCTCCTACCCCACCGATAATTCCATCAATCAGCAGATCTTTAAATGGACCTTCCGACATGTTATTGCGCAGCAATTCACCAAGCTGCTCTACCATCCATTCAATCCCCATCATCGGATATTCGCCAATGACAAATGTACCTTCAAACATCAGATACATAAAAAGAAAGAAAATAGGAAATCCCCAGACACGATGAGTTACAATCGAATCCAATACCTTTGTTGTCTGCGCCTGTTCCAGATGATTATCCGTGAACGTTTCTTTCAACGCACCACTGATAAATCCATATTTAGCATCAGTAATAGCCGATTCACAATCCTCATTCATTGTCTCCTGAACACGCTTCGACATCTTGTCGCGGACATGAAAAATTTCATCCGCATTCGGCAATGTGCGTACAATACGCTCAATGTCAGGATCATTCTCCAACAATTTAATGGAGAGGAAACGGGTAGAATATTTATGCCGGATAAACTCGTTCTTGGACACTTCACTTTTTACAGCCTCAATCGCTTTTTCTATATCAGGACCGTGGTTTATATGAATATGCCGGAAGACACGCCCCGTCTTTTTATGTTCACGCACATAATCTTCCAGATGCTCTTCCTCATGGTTCTTACGGTCTTCCAAAGAGTCATGCCATTCAGTCAAGTCTTTGAGGACTTCCGGATTCATGTTTCCCTGTTTATCGAAGAAGTCTACTCCTTCATACAGATTGATAACTACATGAAACAACGTATCCAATCCACGATTTTTCTTACTGGCAGTAGGCAGCATCGGCACCCCGAACAACTTGCTCAACAAATGGTAATCCAATGTATTTCCACTGGCTTCCAGTTCATCATAGATATTCAGAGCCACTACCATGCGAACATTCATGTCTATCAATTGAGTAGTCAGATATAAATTTCGCTCCAGATTAGAAGAATCGACGACATTAATAATCACGTCAGGAGTTTCATCGATAATATGACGGCGAACATAGATTTCTTCCGGCGTATAAGCAGATAAAGAATAAGTTCCCGGCAGATCGACAATACGGAAATGATAACCTTCGAAGTCAAAATAACCTTCTTTGGCATCCACGGTCACACCGCTATAATTGCCTACATGCTCATGAGCACCCGACGCAAGATTAAACAAAGAAGTCTTGCCACTGTTCGGATTTCCGACCAAGGCAACATTGATGGTGCGACGTTTACCTAACGCCAACCGTTTCATATCTTCTTCTTTTACTGAAAGGTCTTCGGGTAATCCTTCATGATAAACAGTCTTTTCAGCCAGTTCTTTTGCCTCCTCCTCGCTGATTACTTCGATCATTTCAGCTTCCTGACGACGAAGAGATATTTCATAACCTAAGACTTTATATTTTATGGGATCTTTTAGGGGAGCGTTCAACAGCACTTCAACCGTTTTACCTTTAATGAAGCCCATCTCCACAATACGTTTACGAAAACCACCGTGCCCCAACACCTTTACAATAACACCTTTTTCTCCTGTTTTTAATTCGGACAAACGCATAACTCTCAAAATTTTCGGCAAAGATAATTCATAACTTCGGAGCACGCAAATTATTTAGAATGTTTTTAAATAGCAGCCATTTTCTTCCTCCAAAAGATTTAGGAAAAATAAAAAAACTTATTGATAAACTCGTATCTTTGCAGATATGATACAACAACGCGTTACAAAATATATAGAAAAAGAACATTTGTTCTCACTGGATGCCAAAGTCCTGATTGCATTGAGTGGCGGTGCCGACTCGGTGGCACTGCTATGTATTCTGCACACAGCAGGTTATCATTGCGAAGCCGCACACTGTAATTTCCACCTGCGAGGCGAAGAATCAGACCGGGATGAACTGTTTGTCCGCCAACTTTGCAAAAGAACCGGAATCCATTTGCATACAATTGATTTTAACACGACACAATACGCAAAGGAAAAACAGATTTCGATTGAAATGGCTGCACGGGAATTACGCTATGACTGGTTCGAGAAAACGAGAAAAGAATGCCAGGCAGATGTGATCGCCGTAGCACATCATCAGGATGATAGCGTAGAAACCATACTACTCAATCTGATTCGAGGTACAGGAATTACCGGTTTATTAGGAATCCGCCCCCGCAACGGAGCAATCGTGCGGCCTCTGCTTTGCGTCAATCGAGAAGATATCATTCATTATCTGGAGAGCATCGGACAAGATTATGTAACAGACAGTACCAATCTGGAAGACGAATATACCCGTAACAAAATCCGGCTCAATCTCCTTCCTCTTATGCAGGAAATCAATCCGTCAGTCAAAAAGAATCTGATAGACACGAGCAATTATCTGAATGATGTAGCTACCATATATAATAAATGCATAGAGGAAACCAAAAATAATATTGTAACGACAGAAGGTATCCGAATCAGTGATTTAGTAAAGGAACCGGCACCCGAAGCTATTCTATTCGAAATCTTGCATCCTCTAGGCTTCAATTCTGCACAAATCAAAGATATTGCCTTTTCGCTTCACAGCCAACCGGGCAAACAATTTTGCAGTAAAAAATGGAGAGTGATAAAAGACAGAAAATTCTTATTAATAGAAGCTATTGAATCGGGAAATGAAATTCTTCCTCCTTTTCAAATCATCAAAGAAGAAAAAGAATACACCCCTGATTTCCTAATTCCACGCGACAAAGGAATAGCCTGTTTTGATGCCGACAAACTGAATGGAGATATTCATTACCGGAAATGGCAGACAGGAGACACTTTTATTCCTTTCGGAATGAAAGGAAAGAAAAAAATAAGCGATTATCTGACCGACCGCAAATTTTCTATCAGTCAAAAAGAACGCCAGTGGGTACTCTGCTGTGGAGAACACATTGCGTGGCTGATAGGCGAACGAACAGACAACCGCTTTCGTATTGATGAAACAACTAAGCGTGTCGTAATCTACAAAATAGTTTGAGGCAATTTCTGTTTCTTGAAGCAATCTGACAACAAAGCCGCAAAAGGAGTATCATACACCCGTGCTTTCTTAACGCAAGCTTTTACACAGGCACAACACTTGATACATTTAGCTTCATCTGTATGCAGTTCATCCCCTTTCGTTATAGCCCCTGCCGGGCAACGGACCACACACAATCCACAATGGGTGCACAAATTTTCATCCTCCACCCAAGGAGTGCGGGGAAGCGGTGTTCCACTTTTACGCAACTTAATAACTTTCCTCAAAAAGCGAAACAAAGGAAAAAATGGCTGGCTCGGACGTTTGATAGCACGTACGTCTACCGGATAAAGGGTATCCATGCTATCGGCAGCCTGTATTTTTTCCATGATTTTCTTCCCAAATTCCGTAGCAAAGGCTAAATCCGACTCATCGGGACGTCCCACCGCAATCGGATGTTTATCAGTACTATATGAATGTTCTCCAATAAAAGTTGCCCCGGCAATTACTTTCAATCCATGAGGAATAGCAAAAGCATCCAGTTCCATTAAAGCTTTTTCATAAGCACGGTTTCCATACACCACCACCAAAACGGTCGGAGTATCTACTCCCCGGATGTACTGCAAACGCTCCATTGCCAGAGGAGCGACATGACCTCCATACACAGGCACTACAATAATGGCCAAAGCAGATGCAGGAATCACGATTTCATCTGCAATTTGCTGCGTTACATTAATAGGAAGGATATTTTTTATGCCCGTACCGTGAACAATCGCTTCCGCAACTTGTTTAGATGTGTGTGTAGGCGAAAAATAAATTAAATGAGCTTCATTTACTGTCATACTATTTTCTTTTATGTAGCAAAGATACACTTTTACGTGGAAAAAAATGTTTGATTGTTCATGAAACCAAAAAAAATTATTATCTTTGCCCCGTTGAAACATTCTACGATTCAACATATACATCCCTAATTCAGAATAAAAAACAAAACGTATGCTTGCATATCTGTAGCCATAAGCTGTAGTAATGCTGTCCGTAATTCAGCAAAAAAAGAAATATTAATAACTTACCATACTATATGTATAACATTATCCAATTAAACGACAAAAATCTGTCGGAACTTCAAGTTATTGCCAAAGAGTTAGGCATAAAAAAAGCAGACTCATACAAAAAAGAAGACCTTGTTTATAAGATACTCGATGAACAGGCTATTGTAGGAGCTACTAAGAAAGTTGCCGCAGATAAGCTCAAAGAAGAACGCAAAAATGAAGAACAAAAGAAAAAGCGTTCACGGGTAGCTCCTACCAAAAAAGAAGACAAGGTAGTTTCCACACCAAAGAGTGGAGAGGTTAATAAAACAAAAGAAGCCACTCCTGTAAAAGCACCACAACCTTCCAAGAAAGAAGAAAGTACAAACAAAGAAAAAGAAGCTCCTGTTGTAGAAGCTAAAGCAGAAAACGCTACTACTGCTCCCAAGCGTAAAGTGGGGCGTCCACGCAAGAGCGCTGACACAGAAGAGAAAAAAGAAGTAGAAAATGTAACACCGGCTGCTCCCAAAGTGGTGGAAACTAAGCCTGTTGTTGCAGAGAAAACTACTGAAACAAAAGAAAAAGCTGCGCCTATACAACAGCCGACTGCTGAAAAGAAAGCAAAAAGCAAACCAGCTGCAGAAACAAATAAACCAGCCGCAGAGGCAAACAAGCCTGTTGCAGAGAAAAAAGTTATAGATAAACCACAAAAGAAAGCCGCACCCGTTATCGACGAGGAAAGCAATATCTTATCCAGCGTTGACGATGATGATTTTATTCCAATCGAAGATCTGCCTTCTGAAAAAATAGAGCTTCCTACCGAACTCTTTGGCAAATTCGAGGCAACTAAAACAGAACCTGTGCAAACAGCACCTGAACAGCCATCTCATCCTCAACAGCAACAACAATCTCAACAGCAGCAAGCACAGCAGCAACGCCCGCGCATTGTCCGTCCACGCGACAATAACAACGGTAATAACAATGTGAACAATAATAGCAATAACGCTAATAACAACAATAATAATTTCCAGCATAATAACAATAATCAGAATCAGGTTCAGAACCAGAACCAACAACGCTTACCGATGCCACGTGCCACTCAGCAAAACCATGCGAACGAGAATCTTCCGGCACAACAGCAACAACAGCAGGAGCGCAAGGTTATTGAACGCGAAAAGCCTTACGAATTCGATGATATTCTCAACGGAGTAGGCGTTCTGGAAATCATGCAGGATGGATACGGATTCCTCCGTTCTTCCGATTACAACTACCTTTCTTCTCCTGACGACATTTATGTATCACAATCTCAGATCAAACTCTTTGGTTTGAAAACCGGTGATGTAGTGGAAGGTGTTATCCGTCCACCCAAAGAAGGAGAAAAATATTTCCCGTTGGTAAAAGTGTCGAAAATTAACGGACGTGACGCAGCTTTCGTTCGCGACCGCGTTCCTTTCGAACATCTGACACCTCTCTTCCCGGATGAAAAGTTCAAACTTTGCAAAGGCGGTTATTCAGACTCCATGTCTGCACGCGTTGTTGACCTTTTCGCTCCTATCGGTAAAGGACAACGTGCCTTGATCGTTGCCCAGCCAAAGACAGGTAAGACTATCTTAATGAAAGATATCGCTAACGCTATTGCAGCCAATCACCCGGAAGTTTACATGATTATGCTGCTGATTGACGAACGTCCGGAAGAAGTAACCGATATGGCACGCAGCGTTAATGCAGAAGTTATCGCTTCTACTTTCGACGAACCGGCAGAACGTCACGTAAAAATTGCAGGTATCGTATTGGAAAAGGCAAAACGTTTGGTAGAATGTGGTCACGACGTAGTGATCTTCCTTGATTCTATCACCCGTCTGGCTCGTGCATACAATACAGTATCTCCTGCATCCGGTAAAGTTCTTTCCGGTGGTGTGGATGCAAATGCACTTCACAAACCTAAACGTTTCTTCGGTGCTGCCCGTAATATTGAAAACGGCGGTTCGTTGACCATCATCGCTACCGCATTGATCGATACCGGTTCTAAAATGGACGAAGTTATCTTCGAAGAATTTAAGGGTACCGGCAACATGGAGTTGCAGCTCGACCGCAACCTGTCCAACAAACGTATCTTCCCGGCAGTCAACATTACTGCATCCAGCACTCGTCGCGACGACCTGTTGCTTGATAAAACAACTCTTGACCGCATGTGGATATTACGTAAATATCTTGCAGACATGAATCCGATCGAAGCAATGGACTTCGTTAAAGACCGTTTGGAAAAGACCAGAGATAACGATGAATTCCTGATGAGCATGAACAGCTAATTAGCGGTAAACGATAAATAATGAACGGTGAACAAACTGCGTCCTGATAATTGCAGTTTGTTCACCGTTCTCTTTTTTAGCCACCCCGTTAATCAATAACCACTTGCCGTTCATCTTTCACAAGCCAACGTTCATCAGCAATAGTTCCCCCTAATAATCCATCACACATTACATTTTTGTACAAAATACTTTCACTTGCGTCCAAAAACACTACTTCACCCTTTTTTGCGTTTCCTTTTTTCCTACTTTTGTTTCAAAATCAACTATTACTTAATTCTAACCAGTAATGAAAACTATTTATCCATTCATGGGATTAGCCCTATGCGGCGTAGCAGCCCAAGCTCAAGAAAAGCCCAATTTCCTGATTATCCAGTGCGACCATTTGACACAACGCGTCGTCGGAGCTTACGGGCAAACACAAGGCTGCACCCTCCCTATTGACGAAGTCGCTTCACGAGGAGTAATCTTCTCCAATGCTTATGTAGGCTGCCCTCTCAGCCAACCTTCACGCGCAGCTTTATGGAGCGGCATGACACCTCATCAAACGAATGTACGTTCGAACTCCAGCGAACCTATCAACCCACGTATTCCCGAAAATGTACCTACATTAGGAAGCCTTTTCTCTGAAAACGGTTACGAAGCCGTACACTTCGGAAAAACACACGACATGGGCTCCCTAAGAGGATTCAAACACAAAGAACCGGTAGCCAAACCATTCACTGATCCGGAGTTCCCGGTCAATAACGACAGTTTTCTGGATGTAGGAACCTGCGAAGACGCTGTTGCTTATTTAAGCAACCCTCCCAAAGAACCCTTCATCTGCATTGCCGATTTTCAGAACCCTCACAACATTTGCGGATTCGTAGGAGCAAATGAAGGAGTACATACCGATCGCCCCATCAGCGGAACTCTTCCTGAACTACCAGCCAACTTCGACGTGGAAGACTGGAACAATATCCCCAAACCGGTGCAATACATCTGTTGCAGCCACCGCCGCATGACCCAGGCCTCTCATTGGAATGAAGAGAATTACCGTCATTACATTGCCGCTTTCCAGCACTATACTAAAATGGTTTCCAAGCAAGTAGACAGTGTATTAAAAGCTCTTTACTCCACTCCTGCCGGAAGAAACACCATCGTTGTTATCATGGCCGATCATGGCGACGGAATGGCTTCACACCGTATGGTGACCAAGCATATTAGTTTCTATGATGAAATGACAAACGTTCCGTTTATCTTCGCAGGCCCCGGCATCAAACAACAGAAAAAACCAGTAAAGCAACTATTGACACAGCCTACGCTGGATCTTTTGCCTACCCTTTGTGATTTGGCAGGAATTTCCGTTCCAGTCGAAAAGCCGGGAATCAGTCTCGCACCTACATTAAAAGGAGAGAAACAGAAAAAGACTCACCCTTATGTAGTTTCCGAATGGCACAGCGAATATGAATATGTCGTTACCCCCGGACGTATGGTACGCGGACCGAGATACAAATACACGCACTATCTGGAAGGCAACGGAGAAGAACTATATGATATGAAAAAAGATCCGGGAGAACGTAAGAATCTCGCCAAAGATCCGAAATACAGTAAAGTTCTCGCAGAACACCGTGCCATGCTTGATGATTACATCACCCGCACAAAAGATGACTACCGAAGCTTGAAAGTAGATGCTGATCCACGATGCAGAAACCATACTCCCGGCTACCCTAACCACGAAGGTCCTGGAGTTCGGGAAATACTCAAAAGAAAATAAATAATAAAAAAGAGTGAAGACAACAAAGAAATCTTCACTCTTTTTAGTTCTTTCGCTGGCAAACTTACAAGCAAGCACCGCACTAGTATAGCCCAAGAACACCGGCAAACACAAATCATCCGGTTCATATTAAGCCGTAAGGGAGACATACTTCATTCCGAATCAACTAACGATAAAACTCCCGAAGGTCCGGAAATAGTTTTCATCTACCCCATCGCCTCCGAATCGAAATAAAGCACTATCTTTGCAAAGTGTAAACTTAAACGCTTAATTATGTATACCAACAAACAGATTTGGAGTGTCAGTTACCCGATACTACTAAGCTTGCTGGCACAAAATGTCATCAATGTCACCGACACAGCATTCCTCGGACACGTGAGTGAGGTAGCTCTTGGAGCATCGGCTATGGGCGGGTTATTTTATATATGTGTATTCACCATCGCATTCGGATTCAGTACCGGTTCGCAGATTGTCATAGCGCGACGCAATGGCGAAGGCCGCTATTCAGATGTCGGCCCTGTCATGATTCAGGGAGTCATGTTCCTGTTCGTGATGGCACTGCTGCTATTTGGATTCACCAAGGCATTCGGTGGAAACATCATGCGTTTGCTAGTTTCTTCAGAATCCATCTACGAAGGAACAATGGAGTTTCTGGACTGGCGTATTTACGGATTCTTTTTCTCTTTTATCAATGTCATGTTCCGGGCATTGTACATCGGCATTACACGCACTAAAGTGCTAACCATCAATGCCATTGTCATGGCATTAACCAATGTCGTACTGGACTATGCATTAATCTTCGGAAAGTTCGGTTTGCCGGAAATGGGTATCAAAGGGGCTGCTATTGCTTCCGTATTGGCAGAAGCCTCCTCCATTCTCTTTTTCGTCATCTATACGTATGCCACGGTCGATTTAAAGAAATACGGTATGAACCGCCTGCGCACATTCGACCCTGCATTGCTGATGCGGATCCTTAGTATCTCCTGCTTCACCATGCTGCAATATTTCCTGTCGATGGCTACCTGGTTTGTTTTCTTCGTAGCCGTAGAACGGTTGGGACAACGGGAACTGGCAATTGCCAATATCGTCCGAAGTATTTATGTCGTATTGTTGATTCCGGTCAACGCACTGGCTACGACTACCAACAGTCTTGTCAGCAATGCTATTGGTGCAGGAGGCATCCAGCACGTGATGCCGCTCATTAATAAAATTGCGCGTTTCTCCTTTTTCATCATGCTGGGGTTAGTAGCGGTATCGGCACTGTTTCCGCAGTTCCTGCTCTCTATCTACACCAGTGAAGCCGCACTCATTACGGAGTCCGTACCTTCGGTATATGTAATTTGTTTTGCCATGCTTATCGCATCCGTAGCCAATGTAGTGTTCAACGGTATCTCCGGAACAGGAAATACACAGGCAGCCCTGTTGCTCGAAACGATTACAATTATCATCTACGGATCATACATCATTTTCATCGGAATGTGGCTGAAAGCACCGATCGAAATTTGCTTTACGATTGAGATTGTGTATTATAGCTTGCTGTTGATAACAAGTTATATTTATCTCAAAAAAGCAAAATGGCAGAATAAAAAGATATAAATACAAGAGATTTTTGTACATTTGCAAGCTCAAATAAAGAGTAGACGGAAAAGTCCCTCTTTCGCCCAAGTAAATTGTAATTAGTAATTCGTAATTAAATAACTATGTTCGATAATTTAAGTGAAAGACTAGAACGGTCATTCAAGATTCTGAAAGGTGAAGGCAAAATCACCGAAATCAACGTGGCGGAGACGCTGAAAGACGTACGTAAAGCACTTCTCGACGCCGACGTAAACTACAAGGTGGCAAAGAATTTCACGGATACAGTGAAAGAAAAAGCTCTTGGCCAGAACGTGCTTACGGCTGTGAAGCCAAGCCAGTTGATGGTGAAAATCGTACATGATGAACTTACACAGTTGATGGGTGGAGAGACAGCCGAGATCAATATCGACGCCCGTCCGGCAGTCATCCTGATGTCAGGTTTGCAAGGTTCGGGTAAGACCACCTTCTCCGGTAAGTTGGCACGGATGCTGAAAACCAAGAAAAACCGTAAGCCATTACTGGTGGCTTGTGACGTTTACCGTCCGGCAGCTATCGAACAGTTGCGCGTATTGGCAGAACAAATCGAAGTACCGATGTACTGCGAACTGGACAGCAAGAATCCGGTAGAAATCGCACAACACGCTATTCAGGAAGCTAAAGCCAAAGGATATGACCTCGTTATCGTCGATACAGCCGGACGTCTGGCAGTAGACGAACAGATGATGAACGAGATCGCCGCTATCAAAGAAGCAATCAACCCGAACGAAATTCTGTTCGTGGTAGACTCTATGACCGGTCAGGATGCTGTAAACACGGCTAAAGAATTCAACGAACGTCTGGACTTCAACGGTGTGGTACTGACCAAACTTGATGGTGATACCCGCGGTGGTGCGGCTCTTTCTATCCGTTCGGTAGTGAACAAACCGATCAAATTTGTTGGTACAGGTGAAAAGCTGGAAGCAATCGACCAATTCCACCCTGCCCGTATGGCCGACCGTATTCTCGGTATGGGTGACATCGTTTCATTGGTAGAACGTGCACAGGAACAATATGATGAAGAAGAGGCTAAACGTTTACAAAAGAAAATTGCCAAGAACCAATTCGACTTCAATGACTTCCTTAGCCAGATTGCACAAATCAAGAAAATGGGTAATCTGAAAGACCTTGCCTCCATGATTCCGGGAGTAGGAAAGGCAATCAAAGATATTGATATTGACGACAATGCTTTCAAAAGCATCGAAGCTATCATCTATTCCATGACTCCGGCAGAACGTTCCAACCCGGAAATACTGAACGGATCACGTCGTACACGTATCGCAAAAGGTAGCGGAACGACTATTCAGGAAGTAAACCGCCTGCTGAAACAGTTCGACCAGACTCGCAAAATGATGAAGATGGTAACTAGCAGCAAGATGGGTAAGATGATGCCTAAAATGAAAAGATAATCATTCAATAGATCCAAACTGATTATAACAAAAAAGAGGAAGTTTCGACTTCCTCTTTTTTTGTATCCGGAAGCCTACGGTAGAAAGTAGTTTCTCCACTAACAAACTGATAATATACTGCTCATCTCCTGACAAAAATTCCAATCCTTTTGGAGAGTTCAGTTATTTATTTTACTTTTGCCCATCACCAATAAATACCCTGAAAATATGACTCTGATAGACGGAAAAGCCATTTCCGAACAAGTGAAACAAGAGATTGCAGCCGAAGTAGCCGAAATTGTGGCTCGTGGCGGAAAACGCCCGCATCTGGCGGCTATCCTTGTTGGACACGATGGTGGTAGCGAAACGTATGTAGCTGCCAAAGTAAAAGCCTGTGAAGTATGTGGATTCAAGTCCTCCCTCATCCGTTATGAAAGTGACGTGACCGAAGAAGAACTGCTTGCCAAAGTACGCGAACTGAATGAAGACGACGATGTAGACGGCTTTATCGTACAACTTCCCTTACCTAAACATATCTCCGAACAGAAAGTAATCGAAACGATTGATTACCGTAAAGATGTAGACGGCTTCCACCCAATCAACGTAGGCCGTATGTCCATCGGACTTCCGTGCTATGTATCCGCTACTCCCAACGGTATCCTCGAATTGTTGAAACGTTACGAAATAGAGACTTCCGGCAAAAAATGTGTTGTACTCGGACGTAGCAATATCGTCGGCAAACCGATGGCTGCCCTGATGATGCAGAAAGCCTATCCGGGCGATGCCACGGTGACGGTATGCCACAGCCGCAGCAAAGACCTGATAAAAGAATGTCAGGAAGCTGATATTATCATCGCTGCCCTGGGACAACCCAACTTTGTAAAAGCCGAAATGGTGAAAGAAGGTGCGGTAGTTATCGATGTAGGTACTACGCGTGTGCCGGATGCAACCAAGAAATCAGGCTTCAAACTGACTGGTGACGTGAAGTTTGACGAAGTTGCCCCAAAATGTTCCTTTATCACTCCCGTACCGGGCGGTGTTGGACCGATGACGATTGTATCGTTAATGAAAAATACACTCTTAGCTGGCAAGAAAGCCATTTATCAATGAAACATAGCTTGTTTCTGATGATTTTACTTCTCTCTTTGTCCTGCACCTCCCGGTCGCAGGCAAAGAGAGATTCTATCATCGATACCCTGTCGGACAGCCTTTCCGCAACCGACAGTATTTCCCCCACTGATACCCTACGACTCCTTTTCGTAGGTGACCTCATGCAGCATCAAGGACAAATCAACGCTGCACGGACCTCAACCGGCTATGATTACTCCACCTGTTTTACGTACGTTAAAGAAGAAATAGGGAGAGCCGATCTCGCTATCGCCAATCTGGAAGTTACGTTAGGAGGCAAACCCTACAAAGGTTATCCTGCTTTCAGCGCACCGGACGAATTTCTGACCGCAATTCATGACGCAGGTTTCAATGTTTTAGTGACTGCCAACAATCATAGTCTCGACCGTGGCAAATCCGGACTGGAGCGTACCATTCAACTTATCGACTCGTTGAAAATTCCACATGCAGGCACGTATATCAACACCGAAGAACGCGACAAGAAATACCCTCTTTTATTGGAAAAGAACGGGTTCCGCATCGCCCTGCTCAACTATACGTATGGCACAAACGGTATCCCCGTTACTCCTCCCAATATCGTGAACTATATTGATACAACAGTTATCGCCAAAGATATTGAAGAGAGCAAAGCAATGAAACCGGACGCAATCATAGCTTGTATGCATTGGGGAATCGAATACCAGTCGCTCCCGGACAAAGAGCAGAAATTCCTTGCTGACTGGCTGATTCAAAAAGGAGTAAATCATGTCATCGGCTCCCACCCTCACGTAGTTCAACCCATCGAAGTTCGCACAGACAGCGTGACAAACGACAAACATCTCGTAGTCTATTCACTGGGAAATTATATTTCCAATATGTCCGCCCGCCGCACCGATGGTGGACTGATGGTAAGAATGGAATTAGTAAAAGACAGCACAGTCCGTCTCAATAATTGCGAGTATAGTTTAGTCTGGACAGCCCGCCCCATTCAGTCCGGAAAAAAAAATCATCAATTACTCCCCGTCAACCTACCTGCTGATTCAATTCCTTTACAAGCACGTAACTCTCTGAAGATCTTCACAAATGATGCTCGAACCCTTTTCAACAAGCACAATCAGGGAATAAAAGAATATACTTTTTACAAAAAAAAGTAGTGAAATCTTTTGGAGATTAAAAGATAATATCTATCTTTGCACCGCGTTAGAGAAACGCAGACATGGTGGCTGTAGTTCAGTTGGTTAGAGCGTCAGATTGTGGTTCTGAATGTCGTGGGTTCGAGTCCCATCTGCCAC
Source organism: Bacteroides sp. D1 (assembly GCF_000157095.2). Classification (NCBI taxonomy): domain Bacteria; kingdom Pseudomonadati; phylum Bacteroidota; class Bacteroidia; order Bacteroidales; family Bacteroidaceae; genus Bacteroides; species Bacteroides sp. D1. The sequence continues at coordinate 236,218 of NZ_JH114339.1, read as the reverse complement.
CCCCAAAGAAACCCTTGTAAGTTAAGTACTTATGAGGGTTTTCTTTTTGTTGGTAGAATATCATTCAAGTGCTAAAGTTTTTCCTACTATAAAGTTGAAAAACATAAAAGCATCTGCCACCTGCAACGAAAAGCGTGTAATACACTAGTTAATAAATAGTTGGAACGTTGCAGATACCTGTGGCAGATAGGTTGCAGATAAAGTATCTGCAACACGTTATATAATCAAAGAAAAAGCCTTGATTCCTTGATGCAAAGCTATGGGATAATTGGGATCACTCTATGGAGAATTTGTGGTGTCTCTACGGGGAAACGACAGTATCCTTACGTAGAAACTGTAGTGTCCCGCCTTAGAAACTCTCGTTTCCTGCCGTGGAAACTGTAATTTCTAATGCAGGAAACGACAGTTCCCCGCCTGGAAACGGGAAGTCAATGTATACAATAAACTTTTGCACTCATGGAGAATTAGCTTATGTAAGGTTTATACTGTGTTGCAGATACTTTATCTGCAACCTATCTGCCGCAGGTATCTGCAACGCTCCAACTATTTATCAACTAGTACATTACACGCTTTTCGTTGCAGGTGGCAGATGTTTTCATGTTTTTTCAACTTTATGGTAGGAGGATTACGCATCAAAATTAGGGTCACAACCATAAGTCATAAAACAAATTCACCTCTGTGCCCTCCGTGTCCTCTGTGGTGAAAAGAATCAAAAACGTGCAAGAATGAATCTATTTTAAGAATGTGATTGCCCCAAATCACTCCCCTTAATTTTCGGACTGCTCCCTTTTTTCTTTTATCTGTTTTACATTTATGTAGCAAAACTAAACTATCCCATTATCCATTTCGCAGCCTTAGGCAGCACTTTGTAAAATAATGCAACTATACACCACGATACGATAAACACAAATAAAGCTGTCGCTGGAATACGCATGAATATAGGTAAATCAATTCTGTCAATCGCTAAATAACCTATTCCTACAGCAAAATAATGTACCATATAGATGCCCAGTCCACATTTTGTTATATTCTTTAAGGCTGATATAATTAAGGGAGACGTTACCTTTACTTTTTGAATTAATAAATACCAGGCAACCGTCATTAAAAAGACATTGGGCGAACAGTATAAAAAGAATAATTCCATTTGGCGCTCTGTAATATCAGGTTGTGAAGTCATATTCCTGAATCCATAATACGTTATGGCATAACCGACACTAAAAAGAATGAGAGATAAAACAACAGTCTTTTTCACTGACAACTTGTTTCTGTCTTTCAAATAATAGCCTAAAAGCAGATAACCGCTAAAACCTAAAAAATAATATAAAGTGCCATAGTCATTCCAAGCACAAGTACCTCCTATATAGCTGGATATATATTCTTGGCAATAAGGCAGAAATAATGTGATAAACCAAACGAATAAGAATATTTTCATTTGTTTCTCTGTTGCTTGTTTCAGCCATGCAGAAAAAAAAGGCATATACAAATATAATCCTATCAACATATATATGTACCATAAAGGAACTGTATATGTATTGAAGTTAAAAGGAATCATAAGAATATTATGCAAGCAACTATCCCAAGTTTGGCTTGGAGACTCTCCTGCATACGCAAACATTTCAGACAAAACAGAATTATTCAGCCCTAAAATACCCGTAAACCACGGAAACAAGTTATATAATAAAGACCATACAATAAAAGGGACTATTACACGAAGCATCCTTTTTTTATAAAATTGTCCGATTCCCTGTTCTACCGGTAATAATAACATTCCTGTCAGCATCACAAACAACGGTACGCACGGACGCAAGAAAGCTCCATAAATACTCCCCCATAAGTTATACTCCGGATTTAAACGAGCTTCAGGAGAAACATTGAAAGGGTCTGAACAATGGATACAGATGACCATTAAAATGGCTATCACACGAATTAAATCAGCCCATACTATATGATTCACATTTTTCATTTGGTATTCAATTTTTTCAATTGCAAAGTTAGGACAATGGTATGACATTTTTTTTAAACTACTTAAAAAAGCAGAATAAAGCAATGCGAAGGAAGGGAAACGAAACAACCCTATTATTTAATCTTGTTCCTCAAATGGCACAACGTAACTTGAGAGATGCCTAAAAAAGATGCAATATAACCCAAATTTACTCTTTGGAAGAGATCCGGACGTGTTTGCAACAATTCTATATATCGTTCTTCCGCTGACTTATACAGTCTTGAAATTAAACGCTTTTCATTCATTATAAAAGCCTCTTGATGCAAAATCCTTGACCAGTTCGCTATTTCTATATTAGTCTGATACAGCTTTTCCAAATCTTTTATCGGCACGGCATATAATACCGTATTTTCCAATAACTGAACAACTTCATATTCGTACCCTTGTTGGTTCCCATAAAAATTGTTCGTCGAAAAAACGATATCTCCTTCTGTACTAAACCATGAGGTGAGTTCTTTGTCGTTAATTACACAATATGAGCGTGCTATACCTTTTTCAATGAAATAAAAGTTTTTATCATTCTGGAAAGAGGACGTTAGGATATGTTTTTTGGGCAGTTCCAATAAAGAGCTATGAGCAAACAGTTCATTTATGGAACTATTGCTCATGTTTGACTTGGCTTTAAGTGAGTTTATCGTATTACGCATCATTTGACTTTCACAACGCTTATTTACTCTTTCCTGTTTTTTTATTAAGCGGCTACAAAAATACAAAAATGCTCCTATAATAAATAAACAAGCTGCATTTTTATATATCGCCCAGATTAACATTTATGGATTGCTCCCCTTGCCTTTCCGTTGTTGTTTCATGACTGGGTATCCATACTTTTCTGCCATAATCTGCCGATTTTATTCGATTATCCCAATGATATTCTTTATATTTGTATAGTATTCGCACTAAAACAAAGTACATCATGGAAAATGAAAAGAAATTAACCCGTTCTTCCAACCGAATGATCGCAGGCGTATGCGCCGGAATAGCCGAATATTTCGGATGGGATCCTACCTTATTAAGAATAGTGTATATACTGGCTACATTCTTCACTGCTTTCGCCGGAGTAATCATATATATAATCCTGTGGATTGTCATGCCGGGAAAAAGACCTTCAGACGGATACGAAGACCGTATGAATCAACGTTTACATTAAATTAAAAGTATAGACCATATTTTCATACCAGTATCCGATATAGATAAAAGCCTTCGTTCCTGGAAGATGGTAATCCGATAGAAATAAGTACATTAGTATAGCTCCAGTCCGAACTCATCTTTCAGCTGCATCAACGCTTGATTCTTTTGAGCCATCATCTGGAATTTCTCGACACGTCCCACAGGACGTATTGTTTCCGTTGCCTCACTTACCCGCACTGTCATCACCACTTTGCTGTTTTTCAGCCTACCACGAAGATAACTCTGCAATTCAGGAATCAAAGCTGTAAAATCCTTTGCAGCAAACTCATTATCAACCACCACTTCAAAAGTCGTTGAGTTATTAAGCAATACCGGACGGAGCATCTGCATACGTTTAGTAAGAGCATCCTGTTCTTTCGGCAACTGACCGGCATATTCCTGCCAGTAATAATTCAAATCCCGATCATTGAAAATAAAATCTTCTTCCGGTTGCTGTACTCTGGGAACATGAGTGGTAACTGTATTCTGCGTTGTCTGATCGCGCTGCGGATTCTTGATAGACACGCCCAAACTAGACATCTTCATCACCGGAATTTTCCGTTCTTCCTTGACAGTCGGGGCAACTCCCGCTCCTTGCGACGGAGCAGACGAAGCCGCACCAGAAGAAGCTGATGCTCCCGGTTGCACTGCTGCAGATGCTTGCGGATGCCGGGCAGTAGTGCCATTAACAGCCTGTGTTGTTACTGAAGACGGAGACGTATGAAGGGAAGCCTGCTGAACCTGGGTTGCAGAAGTGACCTGCGGCTGCTGAGCTGCGGCAGGCTGTGTGAATATGGGTTTTATGGTCTTCGTAGGGCCACGCCCACCACTCACGTCATCCCCCTCGGTGGTAAGCTGTGCAACCTGTATCAAGGTCAGTTCTACCAGCAAACGCTTATTTTTGCTGATGCGGTAATTCAAATCACACTCATTACAAAGCTTCATAGCCCGGTACAAGAAAGGTAACGGACATTTCTGCGCCTGTTCCTGATAGCGTTGACGTATGCTCGCTCCCACTTCCAGTAGAGGCAATGTCACCGGGTCTTTTCCAACCAACAGGTCACGGAAATGAGACGATAATCCGGTAATAAAATGACTTCCGTCAAAGCCTTTATTCAATATATCATTGAAAAGCAACAAAGCATCACTTACCTTGTTTTCGAGGAAACAATCCGTCAGGCGGAAATAATATTCATAATCAAGAACGTTCAGATTATCAATCACACTCTTATAGGTGATATTTCCTCCGGTGAAACTTACAACCTGATCGAAGATAGACAAAGCATCACGCATACCACCGTCTGCCTTCATAGCTATCACGTTCAGTGCTTCCGGCTCCGCCGTGATTCCTTCTTTCGAAGCAACATACGACAGATGATTCACCGTATCTTCCACGCTTATCCGGTTAAAGTCATAAATCTGACAACGGGAAAGAATGGTAGGGAGAATCTTATGCTTCTCCGTCGTAGCCAGGATAAAGATAGCATGACGGGGAGGTTCTTCCAGCGTTTTCAGGAACGCATTGAAAGCAGATGCCGAAAGCATGTGCACCTCGTCGATGATATATACCTTATATTTACCAATCTGCGGCGGGATGCGTACTTGCTCCACCAACTGGCGAATGTCATCTACCGAGTTGTTGGAAGCAGCATCGAGTTCGTGAATATTGTATGATCGCTGTTCGTTGAAAGCTACACATGACTCACACTGATTACAAGCCTCTCCGTCGGCAGTAGGCGTCATACAATTGATGGTTTTGGCAAAGATACGCGCACAAGTGGTCTTTCCTACCCCACGTGGTCCGCAAAACAAATAAGCATGAGCCAGCTTTTGGGTAGCAATTGCATTTTTCAGCGTAGTAGTCAACGCCCGCTGTCCTACCACCGATTCGAACGTGGACGGACGGTACTTACGGGCTGAAACAATATAGTTTTCCATATCCGGGATTCTCTCTGTTTTTTTTGAATTTTCGCTTACTCTGCAAAAACAGTGCAAATGAGAGCAGAGTCAAGCTAGCTTGAACTATGCCGAGTGAAGCCTGTTTTCGCTTACTCTGCAAATGTACACAAAAAAAGTGAGATGTAATAAGGGATAAAGAGAGAAGTTTTGAAGCTAAAGCGATAAGTTTTTAAGTTATTAGTTTTATCTTTGCGGATATTAAAAGGAGAAATTATGGGTAAACTAATCAGTATCTGGAGTTTCATACGCAGACGAAAGTATCTCATTACGGTCGTTGCGTTTGCTGTTATCATTGGCTTTCTGGACGAGAACAGCCTGGTTCGTCGTTTCGGATATGAACGGGAGATTAGCCAGTTGAAAGAAGAGATAGAAAAGTACCGGGCAGATTACGAAGAGAATACCAAGCGTCTCAACGAAATAACGACCAATCCGGACGCCATCGAGCAAATCGCCCGTGAAAAGTATCTGATGAAGAAACCCAACGAAGATATTTACGTTTTTGAAGATTAAAGAATGAAACAATTAGTACCCGCCCTTTTCGTCGTAGGCGCTATCATGGCTCTCACCGGAGCTGCTGTATTTATCACCGGATGGATCTATGCTCCTTACATATATACTATCGGAGCCGGACTTTTCGCTTTGGCACAAGTGAACACGCCTGTCAAAGGAAAAGGAAAAACACTGAAACGCCTACGCGTTCAGCAGATATTCGGAGCATTGGCGCTGATCCTGACTGGAGCCTTTATGTTTACCACCCGAGGCAATGAATGGATTGCCTGCCTCACGATTGCTGCTATCCTCGAACTTTACACTGCTTTCCGTATTCCGCAGGAAGAAGAAAAAGAAAGGGCATAAAAAAACCTGCCCATAGCTTCGCAGTCTTGAACAGGTGGAAAATTAAACAAAAAATATATTATGGCGTTCCGTCCTTTTTATTAAAAAACGAAACGCTTTCTATTCATTATTATTTCTTCACTGGTGAATATCTTGCATTCAACCCATCAACAATTTCTTTTGTGATATTAAAAGCGCTGTCAGCATAAAGCAGGTTATCAAACCCAGTGTTGCTGAAAATCAGGCTATATCCGTGAGTCTTATTATATTCTTTCAGGAAAGCGTTGATAGAATCGCGGAACTGCAAGCTGTTCTTGTTGTTCTCTTCCATCAAACCATTCTGAAGTTTGTTGCTCAACTCTTGCAAATCTTGTTCCAACTTCACCAGACGGTTGTATTCTTGCTGCGCTCTATCTTGTGACAGGAAAGCATTGTTTTCTACTTTCTTCTGGAAATCTTGTTTTTCCTTGTTCAAAGAGGTAGCCTTCTGATTCAATGTCATGCGAACGTTCTCGCTCTTCTTTACCATCGCCTCATTCAAGTCAATACAGAAATTGTATTTGGCAAGCAGCGTATCTATTTCAACATAGGCAATTTTCATTCCTGACAGTTCGGCATTAGCCTGTGCCGGAGTACTTGTAGTTTGATTGTCAGTTTTGCCAGCACATTGTGAAAATAAAACGATAAACGCAAGAGCAGCCAAACCGTTCATGAGGTAGTTCATTCTATTCATAATTAATAAGTATTGTTTTTAATAAATTTAATTCATACTATCGTTCAAGGCTTTTTCCAACTCATCAATAGAAAAACGTGGTTTCTTTTGTGCTTCGCGATCCTGCGACTGTGCGCATCCGATTCCTTTCTGACGCAACGTTTTATTCCCGCTCACATGACCATTTGGGAATTTTCCACCCTTCGTAAAGAATACTTTCACCCCTAATAATACCAGGGAAATAGCAACTATTAACAAAGTTATCAGTATAGTCTCAACCATTTCTATTAATTTTGTGAGTGCAAAGATAGGCTTTAATGAGATATGAGTTCAGATAAGTCAATCAAATTAACCATATTTAGCAATAGAAGAAGCGAAAACAGCCCTTCTATTCCTATTATAAAATAAAAACAGCATGGAAAAAAAAGACTTAAAGCCGGCTGGCGTATTCAAGTATTTCGAAGAAATCTGCCAAGTGCCACGCCCTTCAAAGAAGGAAGAGAAAATGATTGTCTACCTAAAGGCATTCGGAGCAAAACATAACCTGGAAACCAAGGTGGACGAAGCTGGCAACGTATTGATTAAAAAACCCGCTACTCCGGGAAAGGAAAATCTTCAAACCGTCGTATTGCAATCACATATCGACATGGTGTGCGAAAAGAACAATGACGTTCAACATGACTTCCTCACCGATCCCATCGAAACGGAAATTGACGGTGAATGGCTGAAAGCCAAAGGCACTACCCTCGGAGCCGACAACGGTATCGGTGTAGCTACCGAACTGGCTATTCTGGCTGACGACAGCATTGAACATGGTCCGTTGGAATGTCTGTTTACCGTAGACGAAGAAACGGGGCTTACCGGAGCTTTCGCCCTGCAGGAAGGTTTTATGAGCGGTGATATTCTTCTGAACCTCGATTCGGAAGATGAAGGGGAAATCTTTATCGGCTGTGCCGGAGGCATTGACTCCGTTGCAGAATTTACTTATAAGGAGGTAGAAATTCCTGCCGGATATTTTTTCTTCAAAGTGGAAGTGAAAGGTTTGAAAGGCGGTCACTCCGGTGGTGATATTCATTTGGGACGAGGAAATGCCAACAAAATACTGAACCGTTTCCTTTCCCGCATGGCTGCCAGACACGATCTGTACCTCTGTGAAATCAACGGTGGTAATCTGCGCAACGCTATTCCCCGCGAGGCATACACTATCTGTGCTGTTCCCGAAGATGCCAAACATGATGTCCGCACCGAACTGAATATCTTCACCAGCGAAATGGAAGACGAATTATCCGTTGTAGAGCCCGACTTAAAGTTGGTTCTCGAATCGGAAACTCCCCGCAAGACGGCTATCGACCAGGATACCACTACCCGTTTATTAAAAGCTCTGTATGCAGCTCCTCACGGTGTATACGCCATGAGCCAGGATATTCCCGGACTGGTGGAAACTTCTACCAACCTGGCATCTGTCAAGATGAAGCCGAATCATGTCATCCGCATTGAAACTAGTCAGCGGAGCTCGATACTATCCGCACGCAACGATATGGCGAACACGGTTCGTGCTGTATTCCAACTGGCGGGAGCCAATGTTACGTTTGGCGAGGGTTATCCGGGATGGAAACCGAATCCCCACTCGGCTATCCTCGAAGTGGCTGTTGAATCTTACAAGCGTCTGTTTGGTGTAGACGCGAAAGTTAAAGCCATCCATGCAGGATTGGAATGTGGTCTGTTCCTTGATAAATATCCAACGCTGGATATGATTTCTTTCGGACCGACACTGACAGGTGTTCACTCTCCTGACGAACGAATGCTTATTCCTACCGTTGAGAAATTCTGGAAACATCTATTGGATATCTTGGCACATGTTCCTGCCAAGAAATAACAGACAGATAAGTCAACATAAAGAAGAGTATGGTAACAGTGAAAAGAGAGTAGCTGTTGCCATGCTCTTTTTTGCAATGAATTTAATAGCTGTAAGTTTCTTTGCTCCTTCTTATGCTATCGCACAAGATTCTCACGAAGGACAAGGCTATCACGACACACAAGTCCCCTCTCAACAAGAAAGAATCCCTTTCCGCGTTGTAAGTTGGAACATAGAAAACCTGTTCGACACTCGTCATGATAGTTTAAAAAACGATCACGAATTTCTTCCCAACGCGATGCGTCATTGGAATTATAGCAGATATAAGAAAAAGCTGGTTGACGTTGCCCGTGTAATTACGGCGATTGGTGAATGGAGTCCGCCTGCATTAGTCGGATTATGTGAAGTAGAAAATGATACAGTGCTTCGTGACCTGACCCGCCGTTCTCCTTTAAAAGAGCTTAGTTATCGTTATGTAATGACCAACTCCCCTGATTTAAGAGGAATTGACGTAGCCTTGCTTTATCAACGGGATTTATTCAAACTATTATCTTCCCGTTCCATTTCCATCCCTCCGTTGAAGCAATACCGCCCGACAAGAGATTTGCTACACGTCAGCGGACTTCTACTGACGGGAGATACGCTCGACGTATTTGTCTGCCACCTCCCCAGCCGTTCGGGTGGAGCCAAAGAATCGGAACCCTATCGCTTATATGCAGCTCACATTCTACGTATGGAAGTTGATAGCATTATGAACATTCGTTCTCTTCCGCAAGTCATTATTATGGGAGATTTCAACGATTACCCGACCAATCAATCTATTCAGAAAATATTGGAAGCTGAAGCACCTCCTGTTACTACCAATAATCTAGCCTCAACAACCGGCTCCACCAACTTCTCAACAGTTGCCCCCTCCTCATTAAAACTATATCACCTACTCGCCCGGAAAGCTAAATCAAAAGACTTCGGTTCTTACAAATATCGTGGTGAATGGGGATTACTCGATCACTTGATTGTATCAGGCACTCTATTAAATCAATCAAATCACTTTTTCACCAGCGAAGAAAAAGCAAATGTATGCCTTCTCCCCTTTTTACTGAAAGATGACGAAAAATATGGTGATAAAGAACCTTTCCGCACTTATAAGGGGATGAAGTATCAAGGCGGTGTCAGCGACCATTTACCTATTTATGCAGACTTCGAGCTGATTTTATATTAATAAAGTACCGTCTCGTTAGTTCTTTCTATAATAATGAATGAACAACAAATATATCTTGGAAAATAATTATGATATTTCTCATACGATAGAAACTTCTTCCCAGTCTTCTACTGTCCGTGTGACAGATGAGAAGTTCACTCCGATGCAAATCACTTTTCGTTTGTCTGCCAAATAAGGCTTGGCGTAGCCAGTCTTCTCTATTTGTTCCAGAGCTTCCTGTGCTGTTCCATCCATTTTGAATTCAAAGATATAGACGTAATCCTCCATCTCCAGCGTACAATCCACCCGTCCGTAGCTTTGGCGGTCCTCGCAATGGATGGCGGTGCAATATACGCCTATCAGTCGAAGCAATAGATAAAAAGTGTATTGAAAATGCTTTTCTGTTATATCTATATCTTTCAACGAGCCGTGGGAGTCATAGGGAATACTTGCCAAAAAAGAGGTGAGGGAACGGCGGAACGCATCTGTATCACCGCGTTCAAGGTCCATCACGGCATCTGTTATCCAACTCGTCACTTCTTTACTCTTCGGCTTCATATAATTGGCTGCTAATACAGACAAGAATCCCTTCCGTACTTCGTTGTTTGGGAAATCGAGCAGATAGGTTCCCATTTTTTTATTATATTCCTTGATTGTGAGGTATCCGCTTTGAAAAATCATTGGTAGGGGCTGTTCCACATCCGCTTTGTAGTCTATAAACATAGTTGGGTCGTAGAATTTTCCTGTTAGTTCATTCATCTGTTCGCGACTGTGTTGTAGCAGACGTATCAAATAAGTCGGGGTACCGGTGGCGAACCAGTAGTCACGGATTTCATTCATATCAAAGGCATTAAGTATGCTAAACGGATTATAGATGGCGGCCATGTTCGTACTAAAATGATAGCCATCGTACTGCCGTTTCAACCAGTCCTTCATTTCCTCCACCGTACATTCGTATTTAGTTGCCAATCGCGAGATGGGTTCTGCGAAGTATTTCTCCAATTCTTCCTGAGTGATTCCGCATAGTGATTCGTAGCGTTCATCCATACTAATGTCTTTTGGTTGGTTGAAGCCACTGAACACACTTACTTGCGAAAATTTCGTAACTCCCGTCAACAGTACGAATTTCAAGTATTCGTCAGCTCCTTTGAAGGTGGAATAAAAAGATTTCAGAATTTCCCTGTGATGGTCTTCAAGCAAAAGTTTCTCTCCTACATGGTTGCAGGTGTAAGTTCCGGTATCCAACACATCGAGAATTGGTTTGTCATATTCATCAATCAGTACTACCGCACGCTGCCCTGTCCGTTCATAAGCACGGCGGAGCAGTTCCTTGAAGCGGTCACCTGTGGTAGTATAGTTCAGATTTTTGCCATAGATGTCTTCCCAATTGCCTAAATACCCTTCGATAGTTGCTTCGAGCACTCCCGGTTGGGTGTATGGCCCACCGTTAAAGTCAATGCGGAAAATAGGATATTGCAACCAGTCTTTTTCAAGGTCAGCAATTGCCAGTCCGTCGAAAAGTTCTTTCCGCCCCTGAAAATAACAGGCAAGTGTACTCACCAACAGACTCTTCCCAAAACGACGGGGACGACTCAAGAAATAGATTGAACCCGTTTGCACAAGGTTGTAAACTAAGGCAGTCTTGTCTACATAAACAAAACCGTCTTCACGAAGGCGGTCAAAGCTCTGTATTCCAATAGGATATTTCATCTTTTTATCGGCTTTTTATGAATCACTAGACGAAGATACGTGAAAACAGGCATAAATACAAACGATTCCGGACATTATAAAACGAATTTTGTTATATTAATCCGAATACTGATAAACCTTCAAGTCAAACTTGGGAACCATTGCCAGCAAATGGTCGAAGATGTCCGACTGGATACGTTCGTATTCTTTCCAAACTTTGTTTCGGGAGAAGAAGTAAACTTGAATAGGTACTCCATACATCGTGGCTTCTTTCTGGCTGATAATCAAGTCCAAATCTTGATTCACCACAGGCAAGCTGCACAAATAACGCTCGATATATACACGATAAACCTGGGAATTGGTAGGTACTACACCTTCTTCAGGCTGATAATCCGCCATCAAAGGGATTTCCTTCCGATAACGGTCGAGCATTTCGGGCGTACAGAATTGGAGCGTAGTCAAATCCAGGGTTATATTCTTCATTACCCTTCGTCCTCCTGATTGCACCATTCCCCGCCAGTTCTGGAAAGGGCTGCTGACCAAGGTATAAGGGGGAACGGTAGAAATCGTATTATCGAAATTCTGAATCTTGACTGTATTCAGAGTAATCTCCTGCACTGTGCCATTGGCAGCACCGGAAGGAAGCGTTATCCAGTCGCCCGGACGAACCATATCATTGGCGGAAAGCTGGATCCCCGCCACAAATCCTAGTATGGAATCCTTGAATACCAGCATCAGTATGGCGGCCGAAGCCCCTAATCCCGCAAACAAACTGGCTGGGGACTTATTCACAATAATGGCAATGATAATGATTCCACCGACAAAGAACAGAAGCACCTGCAACACCTGAATGAATCCTTTCATCGGACGGTTCTTCATTGACTCCTTCCCGTCGTAGATATCCATTATCATCAATAGAATCCCATTAATGGCCAACAGCAAAGAAAAGATTATGTAAACGGCACAAGCTTTCTGGGAAATAAGCAATAAGTCCTTGCCACGAATAAAAGCCATTGGCAGTAAAGAATAAACCAGAAAAGCCGGAACCGTATGAATCAGGTTGTGAAACACTTTGCGCTTCATCAGCAACGTATTCCAAAGGTGCGGTTTCCGACGGGTGTACCGCTTCATTCCTCCTATAAGAATCGCCTGGCAGAGATAATTCAGACCGATAGCAATTGCTATCATCAGCACAGCAATAATAGTCTCATCAAAACGGTCGGCAACTGTCGGGTCTATTCCCCAATCTATCAGGATTTTGTTCATCCATTTTCCTAAATCTAGTACAAGCATAACTTCTGTCCTTTTTTATTAATAACAGCAAAAGATTCATTTGGTTTAGAAAAAAAGACTGGCGTCCGATTCACAAGAAATCGGGACTGCCAGTCTTCACTGCTATTCTCTAAGCATATCTTTCAGCGATAACAATCCCATCAGGGAGTTGTTATCACTCCTATTTCATCCATTCCTACTTTCGCGGTTGTTGCGGTAGGTGTAGTAGCCTCCAACTTAATATAACGCGCCTGTACTTTCTGGCCGAAAGTGACCGTTTGCGGCAGCGGGTTGTGCATGATATTACTGAACTCACCATTGGCAGGAACTTCCTTCCAGTGCTTTCCGTCCATGCTCACAAAGAATTTATAACGGAAAGCCATCGTCGGTTTCGCTTCCGCTTTCGAAGGGGCATAAGTAAAGCTGGCTAATGTCACCGATTTGCCCAAGTCAATCGTCAACGGAGAATCAGCGACTTGTTTCCAGCCGGCACGAGGCAGATTATTCCAATCTTCACCCTGAACCACTTCCTGCAAAGGAGCTGCATAATAAGCGGCCACTTGGTTAATATGAGCAGTCAGACGACATTCGTCAATCTTCACCCGTAACTGACTGGCTTTCACGACCGGGAAACGCAGCATACGTTTATATCCGATTGTCGTACCCTTGCCTACTTCTTTCCAACCGTTATCAGTCAAAGCCTCTACAACGAAAGACTCCACTCTCTGTCCTTTTGTGATATCTTCCTGAAGCATCACTAAGTTAATTTCCGAACCCGGTTCCAAAGAATAAACGGCTTCACTGCCCGAAATGGCATTCCAGTAGTTTCTCCCTTTCTTCACCCGGTTATCGGCAAATATCTGTTCACGGTAAGCTGCAAATTCCTCCAGACGATTCACGTCCGCTTCATTAATCAAGCCTTTGCGGTCGGGCGGTATATTCAATAAAAGCACGGAGTTATATCCTACCGACTGGAAATAAATATCCGACAGATGTTTCAAGGATTTCACTTTCGCGTCTTCTTCCGCATGATAGAACCATCCCGGACGGATGGACACATCCACTTCCGAAGGATACCAGAATAATTCCGTAGCTTTCTCCAGCATTTTGCGGCTTCCTAAATCTTCCGCTTTGCTAAAGACACCCAGACGTTTGTTGTTTTCTGTCGAGCGGGCATAAATTCCCGGAGTCAGTACGGTGGCATTCCATTCCGTCTCGCGTCCCAGCCCTCTTTCATTTCCTACCCAACGGACATCGTCTCCCATAATCGCCATCACAGCTTTCGGTTGCAGGCGTTGAATGGTTTTATAGAAAGCGTCCCAGTCATATATTTGTTTCTTTCCGTTCGGGCCTTCCCCATTCGCTCCGTCGAACCATACTTCGTGCACTTCACCGTAATTGGTAAGCAATTCCGTCAATTGGCGGATAAAGAATTCATTGTAACGGGGAGAGTCTCCATAACATTCCGCATTGCGATCCCACGGAGAAAGATAGACGCCGAACTTCATATCATATTTATCGCAGGCTTTCCGAAGTTCTTTTACGACATCCCCCTGTCCGTTCTTCCAAGGAGAAGAGGCTACGGAATGTTTAGTGGTGGCTGTTGGCCAAAGGCAGAAACCGTCGTGATGCTTTGCGGTCAGAATAACCATTTTGAAACCTGCATTTTTCAAACTCTTCACCCATTGTCCAGCATCGAGTTCTGAAGGATTAAAGAGTGCGGGATCTTCTTTTCCGTCTCCCCATTCACGTCCGGTAAAAGTGTTGATGCCAAAATGAAGGAAAGCGGTCAGTTCCATTTGTTGCCAGGCATATTGTTGCGGAGTGGGTACCAACCGCGCTGCCATATCGACTTTCTGTTCGAGCGTTGCATCTTGAGGAAATTCAACATGCTTCACGTAGTAGTTTTCTTTTTTCTGTGCCTGCACTCCACCGATGAGGGTAGAAGACAATAAGAGAGAGATTAGTAGTTTATTCATAGCCTATAAATTATTGCAGTTTTACAAAAATAAAATAAAGGCACGGATTTCACGATTCTCATGGAATACTTTCTTACGATATTCCATTCAATCAGTGTAACCCCCACCTTTATATATAATCTAAATAACCTATTGATTTAGTATCTATTTTACCGGATAAAGGGTAAATTCAAAACTCTGTTTCTTTAATGGAACCAAGTATTGCGGTAACACTCCGGGACCACAAGTAGCCGTCCCCACGCCTGCCTGTTCGGCATCCAGATGCACTGTCAGCAATCCATCACGTTCCAGTTCATTGATATGGCGGACCTTCTCTAATAATACATCCGAGAAAGGAATCATACTAAACTGGAAAGCACGATTTGATTCTACAAAGAGGCCTTCGCCGGAAGTATTTGCCAACTTCGCCCAACGTACATCGGTGCGGTTGCCCGTAGATTGCGGAGCAACATAATAATGAAACATCCGTTCCGGTGTGGTCTGATATACACCGATTTTGCCGGACTGATTGCGGTCAATGTATGTTTCATTCTCTCCACGTCCGAGGTAAGAAACCTGATCGTAGGTGTTCGATACACGGAATGTCAGTCCCAGGCGTGCCATTGATTTCACGATGGTCGTGTCGGGCTGGAAAGTAGTAAGAACTTTCAGCGCACCGTTTTTATCCAATGAATAAACAAAGTCGGCAGTTCCTATCTTTTGCGCTTTCGCATTTAGAATTTCCACCCGGGCAGTGGTCGAAGTCTTGCCCTCTTTCAGTGAAACGACCTTTTGGGTCAGATTATCCAATCCTGCATTACGCCACAGACGTGCACCGTTCTTATCCCGGTTGTCATTATCCGTTGCCGGGCGGAAAAGGCTCAATGTCAGCGGAGCAGCTAATAATTCTTTGCCATTCAGGTTCAATGAAGTCAGCGCCCCTGTTTGCTTGTCAACAGTGAAAGTCGTTTCACCTGCTTTTTGCGGACGGTAACCTGTATAATTCTTATTACCGGCAAGCACGAACTGATCGTATGCCACTTCCCAGTCCTTATCGATCATTGAAGATGCTTCACGACGCGTCCAGCTGATATTCAGATAAGCCTCACGAATTGTATTCGGAAGTTTGACAGCGCCTAAAGCTACATCTACGGTAGCGTGCGGTGCACAATCAATCGTTTTCGTACCTTCTGCCAAGATCTTGCCATTGTCTGCCGTCACATTCCAGTTCAGTACATACTCATTCAGATTAGAGAAGTCATACCAGTTCTTGACACGGATAGTCAGATTCTTTTGATCCGCCAAAGTCGCTTTTATATTCTGATATACTTTCTTTACTTCAAGCAAATGCGGATGCGGTTCACGATTGGCGCCTACCAAACCGTTACAGCAGAAGTTACCGAAACTCGGGATTCCTTCCGGCCCGTAATCACCGCCATACGTCCAATACCATTTACCATTTTTATCTATTTCGCGGAATGACTGGTCTACCCAGTCCCAAACGCAGCCACCTTGTGCCATCGGATTGTTTTCAAATACATCCCAGTATTCTTTCAATCCGCCGCAACTGTTACCCATCGCATGAAGATATTCGCAAAGAATGAAAGGACGATAGATGTCTTTCTTCGCAAGATATGCTTTGATGTCGTCCACACTGCGGTACATACGGCAGTAAATATCCGTATTATAGTTCAATTCGGCACGTTCGTATTGCACGGGACGAGTGTTTTCTACCGATTTCAGCCAGTCGTAGGTACGCTCGAAGTTGATTCCGTTGCCGGCTTCATTTCCCAACGACCAGATAACGATAGCGGGATGATTCTTGGAACGTTCGTACATCCGGTGGGTGCGGTCCATGTGCGCGGTCAGCCAGGTAGTGTCTTTGGCAAGAGAAGCAGACCCATATCCCATGCCGTGAGAT
The DNA here is from genome assembly GCF_000157095.2 of Bacteroides sp. D1. NCBI lineage: Bacteria > Pseudomonadati > Bacteroidota > Bacteroidia > Bacteroidales > Bacteroidaceae > Bacteroides > Bacteroides sp. D1. The sequence goes on along the minus strand of NZ_JH114339.1, from coordinate 219,651 downwards.
TCGATATTTGCCTCATCAATCATGTACAATCCGTAGCGGTCGCAAAGCTGATACCAGTAAGGGTGAGTCGGATAATGCGAGTTACGCACCATGTTGATATTGTGCTGTTTCATCAGTTTGATGTCCAGTTCCATCAGTTCCTTGCTCACGGTACGTCCCAGCTGGGAGTGTTCGTGACGGTTAGTTCCTTTCACCAATACCGGAACACCGTTGATGCAGAAACGTCCGTCTTTGATTTCCGATGTACGGAAGCCGACTTCGCAACCCGTCAGTTCGGTGACCTTGCCTTGTTCATCTTTCAGTTCGAGTATCAATGTGTAAAGATGAGGATGCTCTGCACTCCAAGCCTTTACATCAGGTAGATTCTTTTCATCAAACGTGATAAGATTGCTCAATCCACGGGATTTTATCCGGATGGCATCCTGCAAGACAGCTTTGCCTTCGGCGTCTTTCAGGGTGTAAGCAATAGAAGTGGCTCCAAGTGTAATAGAAGGTCCCTCTACGGTCACTTCAAGTCCGAAAATTCCATCTTTGTATTTCTCTTTGTCCAAAGATGCATTCAGTTTGTAGTCGGCAATGTACTGTTTAGGAGTGCTGTAAAGATACACATCACGTTCGATACCACTCAAACGCCACATATCCTGACATTCCAGATAAGCACCCGCACTCCATCGGTACACTTCCAAAGCAACCACATTTTCGCCTTCATTGAGGACGTCAGTAATATCCCATTCGGCAGCTGTCTTTGATCCCTGATTGTATCCAAGCAATTTTCCATTCACCCATACATAATAGAAAGAGATGACCCCTTCACAACAAAGTACTATCCGGCGTCCTTTCCAGTCGGCAGGCACTTTGAAGGTACGGCGGTATGAGCCGACTTCATTTTCCGCATGCGGTACCAGCGGCGGATTCTTCTTGAAGTTGAACATTTTATCGTCAAATTCATACGTTTCGTTGACATAGATAGCTGTGCCATAACCCTGACATTCCCAGTTGCCGGGCACATTGATGTCCGCCCATCCTCCTGTGTAATAAGAAGGTTGGTAAAAGTCCTTCGGACGGTTATCGGGATTCTTCACCCAATGGAATTTCCACTTTCCGTTCAGGCTCATATAAAAAGGAGACTGTTCATACCCTCCCGGCTTTTCAATGTCGGAAGCGTTGGCATAAGGCCATACGTATGTGTGAGGAGCGAGTTTGTTCAGTCCCACCGCATACTGGCTTTGCCATTCGGGCAACGGTTGTTGCTGCGCTAGCGTGAAAGTAGTGGCAGCCAGTACTGCTGATAAGATTAAAGAAGTTCGTTTCTTAAAGCTAATGTTCATAAGCATGTCATCATTATTAGTTTATACAAGATTGTTTTACAAAGCACCTAATTGCTATTTTTTAACTACTTGATTACTATTCTATAATCACTTCATCAAAATAGACTCTCGCTTCCTGACCGGGGCGGACATGCTCGTCGGGACATATCCCCGCACCTTCTGCCGTCACCCGGACATAACGAGCAGATACTCCGCCCATGTCTATCGAATAGTCATTTCTGAAAGTTCCTTCCTGATAGATTTCTTCCGGAGAAAAGTTCAATTCTCCTATGGCATGGTAGGTACGATTATCATCAGAAACTTCTACGCGAATCATTTTCGGTTTGTGCGCTCCCATTCCATAATTCGTAATGCAACCAATAGCTAATTTATTCAGTTTTTCCTGACTCTGTAAATCTATTGTGAAAGAGATAGAATCATTCCGGCTCCAGTTACACCATTCAGAATCCGTATATTTCAGGCTTCCCCGCAATCCATTGACTAATAACATTTCGTTCTTCTTATTGTCAAGCAAAGGTTTTGCCGTAGCTTTGTTCCATGTGAGTGGCAACTCTAAGGTTTCTCCCATTTGCTTGCCGTTCATAAAGGTAGCGGCTTTCACCATTTGCGTCTTCGTCACACAGATAGGTCCGTCGTAACGATGAGAAGACATTGCCGGATTACTCCCATTCAGTGTATAATAAATTTCCACATCCGGACGGATACATTCCAAACTCACTTCCAGATGTCCGTCCACTGGTGTCACCGTCTGTTGTATGTTATACATTGAGCGGGCATAAACAATTCCTTTTTCTGCAATATGCGAATTGTATACATCCATTCGTTTCAAAAATCCAGTCCAGTCCTTCGTTCCTGCAGCTGTCCAAGCCACTTCTGCCAAGGCAGCCAGACGAGGGAACAAAAGATAATCCACGTCTTCCGGTTTATTACAGAATTCCGTCCACATACAGGCCTGTATACCCATTAGCAATGATTCGTATTCCGGTTTCCAGTCTTTTTGTACAGGTTCGTAATCAAAAACATCTTTTAGGGTATTGTTACCGAAATACGTTACCGGTTCAAACCATTGCGGTCCCTGATAGCGAATCAGGTACATGATACGCGCCGGAGTCATGATAAAACGATGTCCTTTTTCAGCAGCTTTCAGGGCAGCCGTTCCCATTCCCTGCCAACCGAGAATAATGGATTCTTCGGGAAGAAAAGAACTGTTTGTCAACTCATCCCAGCCAATCACCTCGCGTCCTTTCTTACGCAGGTAATCACTGATACGCTTCATGAAATAACCTTGCAAGTCTTCCTCATTGGCTAAATGCTGCTTTCTCATCCGTTTCTGACAAAGCGGACATTTTTCCCAGTTCGTCTTTCGCGCTTCATCTCCTCCGACATGAATATAGCGGGAAGGGAAAAGTGCCAGAATTTCGTCAAAGACATCCTGCAAGAATGTAAATACGCTATCATTTCCCGCACAGTAGATAATCTCGGAATTTCGTCCTCCCAAGCCGGGAAGTACACCGATAAAGTCTTTCACAACCGGACAAGCAAACTGGGGATAAGCAGCCAAAGCAGCGTTACTGTGTGCCGGTACATCTATTTCCGGAATGACTTCTATTTGTCTGTCGGCAGCATAAGCTACAATTTCCCGAATCTCCTCCTGTGTATAGAAACCACCTATTGGAGTAAGCTCTCCACGCTCCGGGTTACGGCGTGAGTGAAAAGGTACATCCGTACGGTCTACTCTCCACGCTCCTACTTCCGTCAAACGAGGATATTTCTTTATTTCAATCCGCCAGCCGTTATCGTCCGTCAGATGAAAATGAAGTTTGTTTATTTTCAACATCGCCATACAGTCGATGATTCGCAGTACGTTCTCTTTGGGAATAAAGCAACGTACCGGGTCCAAAAGTAATCCTCTGAAACCAAAACGGGGCTCATCCTGAACTGTCATTGCGGGAACGCTCCAAGCGATATTCTGTACCGGTTGCTCTGATTCTATGGCAGCAGGCAGGAGTTGGCGAATAGATTGCAGGGCATAAAAGAAACCCTTTGTATCCGAAGCTTTAATAAGTATCTGTTGCGGTGTAATCTCCAACAGATATGCTTCGGGTTTAAAAGAAGAATCCGTCACAAAACGAATTTGTCCTTCTTTGCTGCCGACATTCAAAGCCGGAGTTATTCCGGCAGCACGGGTAAACAAGTCGATAAAATTGCGGGCAATCACGGCTTGTTCCTGATTTTCTACCGCAAAGGCCGTTTTTGCAGAAAAGGTGAAATTACCACTACCCGGCACAATCTGTGTCGGGCGTGGTACTATTGAAATTAAAGGGGATGTTAAGTTATCAGCCTGCAAGAACACTGTCAGTGGCGAAAGCAGTATGAGAATGATTAAGATGTATCTTTTCATGGTGTATATACGTTGGTGTTATTCCTTGTCTCTTTCCGGTGAGAAGCGGACAGGGTCATTGTATTGCTCCTGAAGTTTCAGCATTTCTTCTTTCAGTTCTTTCACTACCGATTCGTATTCAGGTTGCCCGTAGAGGTTGTGCATTTCCGACGGGTCTGCCTGCAAGTCGTAGAGTTCCCACCAGTTGATATCATTATAGAAATGAATCAATTTATAGCGGTCTGTACGTACCCCGTAATGACGTTTCACCATGTGTTCAGCGGGATATTCATAGAAATGATAGTAGAGAGCTTTCCGCCAGTCTTTCGGATGTTCGCCTTTCAGTAAAGGAACGAGGGATATCCCTTGGATATCAGAAGGGATTTCTGCTCCTGCCAATTCGAGGAAGGTGGGTGCATAGTCGATGTTCTGTACCATTTCTGTGATATCACCCCTGCGGTCGAATCCTTTCGGCAAACGCATGATAAGCGGTGTACGCATGGATTCTTCGTACATGAAGCGTTTATCAAACCAACCGTGTTCACCCATGTAGAATCCTTGGTCGGAAGTATAGACGACAAGTGTGTTATCCAGCAAGCCTTTCTCTTTCAGATAGTCGAGTACACGACCAACATTGTCGTCCAGTGATTTTACGGTCTTCATATAGTCACGCATGTAACGCTGGAATTTCCAATTGGCAAGTTCCTTGCCTTGCAGGTTCTGCCTGTAGAAATCATCTATAACCGGCGTGTAGAATTTGTCCCATGCAGCACGTTGACCTTCGTCCATACGTCCGACATACTTCTCATATAAGGATTTCAGACGGGTGTTTTTATCAGGACGAAGCATTTTGAGGTCATAAATCATGTCCATGTCCTTCACAATATTCATCTCTTGCGCGGCAGCGGCGGGACGTCCTTCATAATCGTCAAAGAAATTATCCGGTAGCGGGAAGGTTTTATCTTCGTACAAAGCCAGGTTGCAAGTATCCGCCAACCAGTTACGGTGAATTGCCTTGTGGTGAATCAAAAGGCAGAAAGGTTTTTCCGGATTGCGTTTGTTTTCTATCCAGTCAATGGCGTCATCGGTAATAAGATTCGTGATGTATCCATGTTTTTGAATAGTGTCATTGTTTTGTGTGATGAAATCCGGGTTGTAGTAGTCTCCTTGTCCGGGAACAATCTGCCAGTAATCAAAGCCGGAAGGCAAGCTTTCAAGATGCCATTTACCCACCAATGCTGTCTGATAACCGATTTTCTGCAACAGTTTCGGAAAAGTTTGTTGCGAACTGTCGAATACGCAAGTGGTATTATCATAGAATTTATTGGCACAACTATGTTTGCCCGTTATCATGCAGGCACGGCTGGGGCCGCTTAAAGAATTGGCAACAAAGCTTTGAGTAAAACGTACACCGTCAGCAGCAATGCGGTCGAGGTTGGGGGTTTCCATGTAGCGTGTGTCGTAACAGCTCATCATTTGAGCTGTGTGGTCGTCTGTCATAATGTAGACGATATTCAAAGGGAGTTGCTCCGCAGGCCTTTGCTTGTTTGAGCAGGAAGCAAGGGAAGCTACGGCAGCTATTCCTGCTAAAGGAAAGAATAAGTTTGATTGCAGTTTTTCCATAAAACAACTTTATATTAGATTGTAGTGACAAAGGTAGAGACCTGTCAACAAAATCCATGTTCACAAATAACCAATTAATTTCCAATATTCTCCATTTTTGTCTGTTTCAGAAGGAAAAATGGCAAAAACACTATTTACAACTCATTTCCAATCCAGCAAATCCAAGAAAATATATACAATGATTTCTATTTATATAAAGAAAACCCGAATGAAAAGCAGAAACACTCCTCCTCTGCATTCGGGAAAAAACAACTTGTTATAACTACTATTTTTAATAGCCGAAGTTATTTTTTGTAATAGCTATATTAGTATTCATTTCATCACGCGGAATAGGGAACAACAAATTCTTTTTCAAGAAAGTCTCATCATTCAAATTTCCATTATTGTAAATACGTTCACCCCAGACTCCCGTTGCATTGGGATTATTCTCCTGCCACTTTTTAGTTATTGAGTGATTATTATTCACAGTAAGTGCTTTTTTCAAATATTCAGTTCCACGCAAGCGCATCATTTGATACATTTCAGTTTCACCGGCACCTTCAAAAAGTCTTTCAAAGAATATCTTTTCACGTACTTGATCTTTTGTTAATGTTGACTCCCATTTGGCTGGTTGTGTCGAAACCTTAGCTCCCGACTTACGTGCACGCGCCAACACGAGATCTACTGTATTAATTGCATCGTCTTTTCTATCCAATTCATTATAGACATCAGCCAACATCAATAATAAATCTGCATAACGATATAAAATTAGATTTTTATGACTGGCAATACCTGCCATATTCATATCAAAAGCTTTTGCAAAATGAGGCCATGCCGCTCTTTCTCCTGTCCTACCCGCCGCAGTACATACATTCAAAAAATCTTTCAATCCTTTACGATATTTCTCATCAAATTTGGTTTCATCATTCGTGATAGCCAAAATTTCATCCGCGCTCGGATTCTCTTTATTAGTCAATAACTCATAAGGAATTCTACCAACTAACAACTTGTTATTTTTCCAACCGGCAGGTTTTATACCGCTATCATAAGTGAAATAAGGATATTCATAGGTAGAGTCACGGGCAGACGGCACAGGCTCTACTTGAGCTACAGGTCCGATATTGTTTGTACATTTTCTCCATTTTGCCATAAATGTAGTCTCAATACGAGGATCTCCCCAATAGGTTCCCGCAAAGAAATCATAAAAAGCTTTCGTACACTTCACTCTATGGAAACTCTTACCATACGATGATGCAGCAGGATTAAAAACCCAAGATCCCCTATTAAAAGAAGACAACTCACCATTCACCTGAAATCCCAGTTGAAATATAGATTCTTTAGAACCTTTAATCTTATCAACAAATAAATTAGAAAATTTCGATTCCAAATCATATTTACCTTTCACTCCTTCAAAATAGGTCTTTGCTTTTTCCCAAGCTGTAGCATCACCCAAACAACCTAAAGTATGATACAACTTACCTAAATATGCTTCTGCAGTCCATTTCGTTGGAAATCCATCAGAATTCGTTTCCGGCAAATATTTTGAAGCAAATTCCAAGTCACTTCGTACAACATCCAACACCTCTAAACGCGAGGAACGAGGTACAGCTACGCCGTCATGAGAAGAAGGAGTTGTCTTCAAGGGTACATCTCCCCAACATATTGCAAGGTTATAATAAGACAAGGCACGCAAGAAATGAGCCTCTGCAGCCATTTCGTCTTTATCCTCCAAAGAAGTACTTTCTACGTTGGCTATAAATGCATTCGTTTCATTAATTACTTTATACATTACATACCATGCATTTGTCAACAGATCATCTGTATAGTCACATTGCAGCCATCCACACATATCATTTGTACCCCCATTAGTCTGTGCCCATCCGAAACCACTATATCGTACCGGAATTTCTTGCCAATGCTGACCATATCCTCCACTAGTCAATGCAAAATAACCATAGCATCCATATAATGCTGCACGTGCCTTTTCAGAAGTAGAAAACTGAATTTGTGTATTCAAAGTATATTGCGGGTCTTCATCTAACCACGATTCACAAGAAGCCAATAATAAGCAGCTTGCTAATAAAAATATATAGGTAAATTTCTTCATTTTCATAATCATTTATTGTAAATTAAAAGGTTACATTCAAGCCAAACACAAAAGAACGCATATTTGGAAAAGCATTCATATCAATACCTCGACGCAGGCCATCAAATGCAAAGCTATTTACCTCCGGATCATATCCACTATAATTGGTTATAACAAATGCATTCTTTACTGAAGCAAAAATACTGGTATTCTGGAACCCAATCTTAGTCATCCACGCTTTAGGCAAAATATAATTCAGCGTAATATCTGAACAACGCAAATAACTTCCATCTTCTACATAACGATCATAAACAACACCTTTTACATTTGAAGTAGACGACGGATATAAATTAGAACGATTCTCCGGAGTCCAGGCATTATAATAAGCATCTTTTCTCAAGTTTCCAGCCTGTCTGGAAGGAGTCTGTTCGTAACGGATATTTGTATTCAGAATATCATTACCATAAACACCTGTAAAAGAAGCAGAGAGAGAGAGATTCTTCCATTCCAAACGTGTCTGGAAACCATAGGTGAAATCAGGATTCGGATCACCTATCACAACCATGTCATTAGGATCTACTATACCATCTTCATTCACATCCACACATTTAATATTACCAGCTGCCATATCATTTCCAACAGATGAAGTGTAATATTTGGTAGAACCATCTGATGAGATATATCCTACTTTGCCATCAACAACATCTTCTTCCTGAATAATTCCCTGTGTCTTATAACCGAAAAATAGTCCCGGAGCCTCACCCTCAATAAAAACATTTGCAGGTCCAAAATGATCGCCAATCGTCTTACCTAAATAACCACGTACTCCTTTCAAGGAACCTATATCAGAAACTTCCAAACCTAAATTCTCAATCGTAGTCTTGTTGAAACCAATATTTCCGCCTACATTCCACTTCCACCCGTTACTGCGAATAATATCAGCATTTAAACTAAACTCAAAACCTTTATTCAACAACGAGCCTTCATTTATCATCACTGTTGCAAATCCACTGGAATATGGCAGAGCACGCTCAACCAACAAATCTTTTGTGTTTTTACGGTAATAATCAAATGCACCATTCAGGCGACCATTAAAGAAACCAAAGTCAAGACCAACATTCCACGAAGAAGTACGTTCCCACTTCAAACCCTCATTTTGCAGACTTTTGATTTGCATAGACGTCAGTTTATTCCCATCTCCATCAGCATAGTCCACCTTATTTTCATAAATAGATAGAGACTGATATGGATCAATACCCTGATTACCTGTCTCACCATAACCAACACGTACCTTCAACTGACTTAGCCAATCAATGCTCTTCATATAAGCTTCCTGTTCCATACGCCATGCTAATGAGAAAGACGGGAAATATGCCCAACGATTACCCTTTTTAAATTTACTGGATCCGTCAGCACGCAATGAAGCCGTCAACAAGTACTTATCATAAGCAGATAAATTAACACGTCCTAAATATGAAAGTAATTGATAATCTTTTTGTATAGGCTGTTTTACATCCACTTTTCCTGCATTAGACAATCCTTTAGTACGTAAGTCATAGATAGAAAAAGTATTGCCTGAAACATTCTCTGTCAGAAAATGATATTCATCATAAGTGATACCCGCTGTTGCCGACAGACGAAAATCCTTAGTCAAGTCCATATTAAAGTTTAACAGGTTTTCCACTGTATAATTAGACTTATTGACATTACTGATTGCCAGTAAACCCTTCACATTTTCTCCCGGAGGTAACTGAATCCCATACCAACGTTTACGGTCATTGACAATTATATTCCCCCCTGCACGCAGACTATACGAGAAATATTTATTAATGTTCCAATTCAGATTCAAGCTTCCATTAAATGTCTTATTATTAGTAATATCATCATAATCATTTACCCAACTAAATACATTCATTTTTGATTCCAAAGCACCCGGATCATCATCAGGAACAATATAAGGAGCTGTATCAAGAACCGTACGAGCCAAAGATCCGGCAACGCCTCCGGTTGTATTACCGCCCGTCATCATATCATTCTGCTTTAATGAACCGCTCAATATCAAATTTAAAGTTACTTTTTTAGATAATTCAGCAGTTAAATTAGCACGCAAGTCACCCTGTTTTATTCCTGTATTTTCTACGATACCATTAATATCCTTAAAGTTACCGGAGATATAATATTTCATACCGGCAGTTCCTCCACTGACAGAAGCCGAGTAGACCTGTGAGAAAGCTGATGTATATGCTTCTTTTTGCCAGTTGCGATAGGTAATAACCTTATATAATTCCGGATTATTCGGATCTGCCTGATAAGCGGATTCATTACCACTAAATACGTAACGCATTTCACCATTAGGTTGCAGATAATATCGCGGTTGGTCTAATTTAGAATTAGTGTAATCGGCATACTCTTCCAAATTTAACATATCGTGCAAGTTACGTGCATTAGCTATCGTAAAGTTCGCTGTGACATTTACTTTTGCCTTTCCGGCCTTTCCCTTTTTAGTTGTAATAAGAATTACGCCATTGGCACCACGAGAACCATAAATCGCAGTAGCAGAAGCATCTTTCAAGACGGTAATATCCTCAATATCATTAGGATTTATTGCACTCAACGGATCTTGAGCTATTTGGAAGTCACCACCTCCCACAGCAGACTCGGCAAACTCACCAGTAGATGCTTGCGGCACATTATCAATCACATATAACGGCTGATTATCTCCACGTAATGAGTTAGCACCACGAATAGTGACAGAAGAAGCAGCACCCGGAGTAGACATTGAAGCTGTTACATTTAAACCTGCAATCTTACCTTGCAATAGCCCGTCAATAGATACAGCTTTTGAAGCATCATTCGCATCAGGACGAAGACTGGCTGTAGCGCCTGTTAAATCGCTCTTTTTAGCCGTTCCATAACCAACAACAACTACTTCATCCAAATTTTGTGCATCCTCTTTTAATTGAACGTTAATTTTAGTCTGATTTCCAACCACTATTTCTTGTTTGGAATAACCGATAAAAGTAAAGACCAACACTGATTTTGAGTTTGGAACGGAAATGGAGAATTTTCCATCAATGTTGGTAATTGTCCCATTAGTAGTACCTTTTACTTGTACATTGACACCAGGCATACTTTCATTTAGAGCATCCACTACCTGACCGGTAATGTTTTTACCTTGTCCCATAGATTGCGCTACAAACGCAAACAATGTGATGAAACATAGCAGAAAAACTTTTGATAGGTTCTTCATAGAAGTCATTTTTATAAATTATTAAATTTAAAGATTAAAAAGCTTATTCCAGATTTTTTGCTGAAATCCATACGCAAATATAGACGTGGTTACTGAATATGCATGTTCTATTTTAGCTACTATTTTTCCAATTTTGTCTAAAATCATCCATTTCATCGATATATCTAACCATCATAGACATTGTTGGACATCTTACGAATCAAAAAAAGAAAGCGGAAGTATCCATTCTTGAATATTCCCGCCTCCTTTATATTTTATCCTAATATAACTACAACAATTTTCCTATGAAGATATATTATAGGTTTTCTATATCAGAAGATTGAAGACCCGTATATTTGATAATTATATCAATGGATATTCCGTCCTCTCTCATCTTCCGAGCAATTTCAATTTGCTTCTTTTGCTCTCCTTTCTCCAACCCTTTCTCCAACCCTTCCTTCATCCCTTCTTTCATCCCTTCTTTCATCCCTTCTTTTATTCCCTCTAGCCTTCCTTTTTTCACTCCTTTTTCCAACCCGGCCTTCATCCCTTCCTTTAACCCTTCTTCAGCCGCTTTTCTCCGCATCTCTTCGTTTTTACGCCGTTCATCCTCCTCTACAATTTGGTTGACCCTATACCGATCTAATGCCTTATCATAAGCGATACGGTTTTCTTCCGAAAGATCGGCAACTGCTGCCAATCTCGCCAGATGTTCAAACACTTGTTCTTTCAAAGCATCCGGCATTCTATTCCAATTGCTCATATTCTTCAGTGCATAAATTAATTTATCATATAATGTATGGCAGTCCGACAAATCCTTTGTAAAATAAGGAAATTGCAAATAAATCTGCCGGAGATGCGGATTAACAATCTTCCCTGTATCACGGTCGGAAAGAACCGTATCCGTACGGAATTTAGCCTCTAAATTTTCCTCTTTGAAATTCGTCAGGAAAATTCCATATATAGTAGGTAGTCTATACTGCTTTCCATAAGAGACAAGTGGTTCTCTTGCAGTCATCGGATCCTCAGGGACAGGGACTTCTTTTGAAGAAGGAGATTCTATCTGCCGACTCACAGCACGACAAACATAATAAAGTGTACGATCTAAAAAATTACTGTGCCAACGATTCTGCATCTCCACGATAATATACTCACCACTTGCTGTACGGCAATAAAGATCATAAATGATACCTTTATCACTCACATTGTCCGCATGATCTTCCTTATCCAGAAAAGTAAGTTCTGTAATATGATGTTCACCTGCAAGTAGTTCGTTCAACAAAGTGATGAGCAAATTCTTACTGGCCGGTTGACCAAAAATAATTTTAAATCCTATATCAGTAAAAGGATTGACGTATTTGGACATGATATTCTATTTTTAGCAAAGGTAACTATTTAAATCCATAAACATAAAAAACAATCCCAAACTTTACGGATTTATAGCCTTTTATAGTAAGCTGTCTCCCTTTCAATTCCTCCAAACAAACAAGAGAAATGTTCTATTTTTCAGATTAAGAAAGAAAACAAAACTATTGAAGATGGTAATCCGGAATTAAAAGCATCCATATTACCACATATATATGCATATTACCACCACAATACAGCATATATTTTCAGATGATATGCGTTTTCTTTAAAGAAATAAATGATTTTCCTCGGTGAGCAATAAGCCATTCCTCGGTGAGGAACACATCCTTCCTCACCGAGAAAGCCTTCCATACTCACCGACCAAGTTATAAAAGCCCTCGGAAAAGCCCGTTTATAGGCTAGTTCATCATCACAAGCGCACAAAAGAAAAATGATAAAGCAAACTACATACGGGCAAATAGTAAGCATATAGATAGCAATACAGAGAAATTATTTATTTTTAGACAGGAATTATCCAGGATAACAAACAACCCTACATTCTTTCATCCAAAATGCAGAGCGTTTTTTCCTTCACCACAAACAAGTGACCGATATATTAAAAACAGAAAGAATAGAATATACCCTTTTTCAGATCAGCACATTTTTAATCCCCTCCTTTCAACAACCATACTCTTTCAGAGTCTGCATCAACTTCGCACCATTGATCGGCTTCACCAGATAATCATCACAACCGGCTTTCAACGCAGCTACCCGGTCGGCATCAAAGGCATGAGCAGTCAGGGCGATAATTGGAATTTCAGCATTAAACTTCCGGATCTCCGAGGTTGCAGTACGCCCGTCCATAACAGGCATCTTCATATCCATCAGTACCAAATCCACCGGTTGGGTACGAACAATCTCAACTGCCTCCAGTCCATTCGGTGCGTGTAACAACTGGCATTTGTTTTTCAAAATAGAAGATACCAAAAAGAAGTTACTTTGAATATCTTCAACGACCAGCACTCTTTTAGGTACTTTCTTTGTTTCTTCGGAGTCAAGAATGCTTTCATTATCTGCATCCTTCTCATTATTCCGACGTGAAGAAGTCGGCTCGCTGTCAACCGAATCAAACTGGCATGGCAAAACCGCCCAAAATAAAGACCCTTTATCAAATTCCGACTCAAAGCCTATCTCTCCCCTGCAAGCCTCAACGATGGCTTTACAAATAGACAGTCCCAGTCCGGTTCCCTGTGCAAATTCATCCAGTTTCTCAAAACGATGGAACACCTTGTCTTTTTTATCTTCCGGTATACCAATACCTGTATCACGAACGTAAAGACGAATATCTCCGTCTATCTTTTCATACCCCATTTCAATAGTTCCTTTGGAGGTATATTTGATAGCATTAGTTACAAAGTTAGTGAGAATCTGCGCTAACCGGTTTTTATCCAAACGAACGGTACAGGTTTCATAAGGATTCACGGGAACTAACCGAACCTGCGGATTTACTACACGACGATGCATCGAAGCAGCTAATTCGTTGAAATAAACAGCCAAATCAAAATCTTCGTATTTCAGTTCTACCGAGCCGGCTTCTATTTTCGAAAGATCCAGTATGTCGTTAATCAGTTTCAAAAGCAACTCATTGTTGGCATTGATAATCTGAATAAATTCTTCTTTTTCTTCTTGATCTTCCGTCACCATCAATAAGTCGGAAAAACCAACGATAGCATTTAACGGTGTACGAATTTCATGGCTCATATTTGCCAGAAAGGCGGATTTCAACTTATCGGATTGTTCAGCGCGGCTCCTTGCCTTTTCAAGTTCACCAATCATGTGCTGCCGCTCGGTAACATCATCTACGCGAATCACGACACCGTCAACATCTCCCTGTTCATTAAATATGGGAGTAGCAAAGACTTCTATGACATGCTTGTTATCCAGATTAAACAAGATAGACTCTACCTGACCGGATCTCCGGGCACGTTGCATCACACAGTTCTCACAAGGAGTGGTGCGATTATGGGCCGTCAGATAGCAAAGCTCCCCTTTTTTGTAAGCCTCATAAGAAAGGCTTTTACTACAAAGCGAGATATTCTCCCATTGTACGATATAGTCGTTCGCAATATATGCCAATCCCGAATTAATATTGTTCAATACCAACTCATTCTGACGAATCAATTGGATCATTCTTTGTTCGCTCTCAAGGAGTTCTTTTTTTGAGCGCACCGCTTCTTCGTAAAGATTATCATATTTGTTTTGCCACAGAACACGTTCGGTGACATCCTGACTAATCACCATATAATTCGTAATTTCCGACTTTTCATTATGTACGAAAGAAACGGTAATCTCGAAGAATTTTATACCGGACAGATTAGTAGGAAAAAGATGACGCACGTCATCAAAATTATATTTTGCCATGAAACGCACTGTTTCTCCTTTTCTGACCTATTCTTTGATTTCATCAGAGAAACTAGTGTAATTAAATAGATTATAGCCCAGAATATCCTTCTTGTCTTTTATCCCCATTGATCTCAACCGCGAATAATTGACATCTATCATGAGACCGTCCTTATCATACAACTCCAAGCCTACAGACAGGTCATTAAAGATGTTGTGCAATAAGTTGTCAGCTATCCCATTTTCCAAAGTCTGTTCCATGCAGCAAAATTTGTATAGTATTACAATATTGATTGTTTATCCAAGCAAAGTTACTTAAATATTTTATTACATAACAAGAAAGAGGCTAAAAAGCCTCTTTCAGTATCTTTATTTCGCATTTTGGTATAAGAAGTCTGTTGCTTTCGCTAATGTTTCCGGTTTGCCTATATCAATCAGGTGCAACTTTTCTGTCAAGTAACCACTATAGTTTACTTGCCGGCAAGTGGCAAGATAGAAATCCATAATAGAGAATTTACCCTCCCAACAGGGAGAAGTCATCCATTGAAAAATGGCGGGCGAAAGTACATGGATACCACTGAATGCATATTCTTGATAAAGAGAAGGGTCATACTGAAAACCTTCCGGTTTCACTTGTCCTGTGTCCTTGTTTATCCATCCGCAAAGTCTCTTGCCTGTATCAAAAAGAAGATAGCGGGAGGTTTTACGTTGGCTAGCCAGCAAAGTGGCAACAGCACCGCTTTGTAGATGGTAGTCATATAAATCTTTCAAATTCACGTCTGAAAGAATATCTACATTGTGTATCAGGAAAGGTTCATCGGAATTTTCAAAGAAAGAACGGGCTTTCTTAACTCCCCCACCGGTGTCGAGCAACAGGTCGCGTTCGTCGGAAATATGTATGATGAGTCCAAAATTCTCATTGGCTTTCAGGAAGTCAAGTATCTGTTCGCCAAAATGGTGGATGTTAATCACTATTTCTGTGAATCCGGCAGCTTTCAGTTTTAAAATCACATGTTCCAACATTGGACGTCCGGCTATGGGAACCAAAGCCTTCGGCATGGTATCGGTGAGTGGTTTTAGCCGGCTACCCAAACCGGCTGCAAATATCATTGCTTTCATTCTTTCGGTTACTTTCTTCTTTACATTTACTCTTCTTAGATTGTTGCCTCAAACATATGTTCGATATTCTGTTCCCGATGCACCAGTTCGACTTTCACACCAAATTTCTGATTCAGGTGCTCTGCCAGGTGCTGGGCTGAATAAACAGAACGATGTTGTCCGCCGGTGCAACCGAAGCAGACGGACAAATTGCTGAATCCGCGTTCCATATAACGTTTCACGGAGGCATCTACCAAAGCATAGACATGATCGAGGAAACGAAGTATTTCGCCATCTTCTTCCAAGAAAGTGATTACAGGTTCATCCAGTCCGGTGAAAGGTTTGTAACGCTCATACTTGCCGGGATTATTCACGGCACGGCAGTCGAATACATAACCTCCTCCATTGCCGGTAGAGTCATCAGGAATTCCTTTCTTATAGGCAAAGCTCATTACTTTGACGGTTAGCTGCCGCTTTTTCAGGTCGTCCGTAAATTGTTTCAGTCCGGTAAGCTCCCGCAAAACGTTACAGAGATACGGATATTCCGGATATTCTTCTTTTAACAATTCACGCAGGTTTTCGATGGCATAAGGAACGCTTTGGATAAAATGCGGTTTCTTTTCAAAGTAACCACGGAAACCGTAGGCTCCCAGCACTTGCAGCGTACGGAAAAGGACAAAGTGGCGAAGCTGGCTATAAAAATAGGATTCGTCAATCGGTTGGTATTTGCGAAGAGCTTCCATATATTCTTGCAGCAGTTCTTTGCGGAGGCTGTCAGGATATTTCGCTTTCGCCTGCCACAGGAAAGAGGCTATGTCATAATAGAACGGGCCTTTGCGTCCGCCCTGAAAGTCGATAAACCACGGTTCCCCGTCTTTTATCATCACATTACGACTTTGAAAATCACGATACATGAAAGTAGCGGAAGAACTGCGGAGCAAGACATCGCTCATTTTCTGGAAATCATCTTCCAGTTTGTCTTCCTGAAACTCCATACCGGTAGCTTTCAGGAAGCAATATTTGAAGTAATTCAAATCCCACAGAATAGAGCGTTGGTTGAACTCCGGTTGAGGATAACAGCGGGAAAAATCAAATCCATCCGCCCCGGCAAATTGAATAGCAGGAAGCAGACGAATCGTTTTGCGAAGCAACTCTTTTTCCTCTTCGGAAAAGACACTGGTAGCACGTCCTTTCTCTATGGCATGGAACAACAGAGTATCGCCCAAATCTTCCTGCAAATAATAGGTTTTATCTTCCGAGGCAATGCGCACTTCGGGAACAGGCAGTCCACATTTGCGGAAGTGTCCTGCCATATAAAGAAATGCCTCATTCTCATCAATAGAAGCCCCGTAGACTCCAATCAATGTTTCTATACCCGTCAGCCGAAAATAACGGCGGTTGGAACCGGAAGACGGTAATTCTGTTATGTTTTCAGCGGGAACGCCCGTATATGACTGATAAAGTTTCTGTAGTTCTTCGGTAATCATAGTCGTATATTTTCGAGCAAAGATAAGCATAAAAACTAAAAAATAAGAGAGGGGATTTAACTAATATTCATCCGAATACACTATCTTTGTTTCAGTTTAACTGACCTGATCTCATGAGAACAAAAACCTTTTTACTACTATGCATTGCATTTATCACACTGTTTATCGGCGTTTCCACTCTTCAAGCCGGTCATTATTACTATAAGCAAATCTCCCTAAAAGATGGTCTTCCCTCTACCGTGAGATGTATTTTAACGGACAAACAAGGATTTGTATGGATAGGAACCCGTTCCGGATTAGGGAGATATGACGGACACGAACTTAAAAAATATATTCATCAGGCAAATAACCCTCATTCCATTCCTCACAATTTAATCTACCAGATGATAGAAGACGAACAAAACAATATCTGGATTCTGACAGACAAAGGAGTGACACGTTATCAGAGGCAAAGCGATGACTTTTTTATACCGACTGATGAGACAGGAAATAATATCATCGCCTATTCCGCCTGCCTGACTGATAACGGAGTGTTATTCGGTTCGAAAAATAAAATCTTTTTCTATAATTATCAGGATACCTCTTTACGCCTCCTACAAACATTTGACTTAGAACCCAATTATAATGTGACTCTACTAAATCTATGGGATAAACACACATTACTCTGTTGCAGCCGGTGGCAAGGACTACTCCTGCTCGACCTGAATACCGGAAAATGCCGACGTCCTCCTTTCGATTGCGGAAAAGAAATCATGAATGTACTCATAGACTCACAAAAAAGAATCTGGGTAGCTCCCTACAATGGAGGGCTGAACTGTCTGACACGCGACGGTAAACTACTGGCTACATATACTACCCACAACTCCTCTTTAAGCAACAATGTCATACTAAGTCTCGCCGAACGGGAAGGAGAAATCTGGATTGGAACAGACGGAGGAGGCATTAATATTCTCGACCCGGAAACAAGACGTATTTCGCTGTTGGAGCATATGCCCGGAAGTGACCACTACTCACTCCCCGCTAACTCTATTTTATGTCTGTACAACGACTGCAACAATAATATGTGGGCAGGTAGCATCCGTAACGGACTAATCAGCATCCGGGAAGTTTCCATGAAAACGTATACAGATGTACCTCCCGGCAACGACCGCGGACTAAGCAACAATACCGTTCTAAGTCTTTTCCAAGAATCCCAAGACCAAATTTGGGTCGGTACAGACGGAGGAGGCATCAACAGCTTTAACCCACTCACAGAGAAATTTATCCATTACCCTTCCACCTGGGAAGACAAAGTAGCCTCTATCTGCCAGTTTACTCCCGGCAAATTATTAATTTCTCTTTTCTCACAGGGAGTATTTATTTTCAACCCGGCAACAGGAGAAAAACAGCCTTTCACCATTGTTGACGCTAAAACGACAGCACTCTTGTGCAATCGAGGCAAGGCTGTAAATCTACTTCGGAACACTCATCACAATATTCTGTTCCTTGGAGAACATATCTATATCTATGATTTGAATACACGTACTTTCAGTACCGTTATAGAACAAGAAGAGCAGGAAATTATCGGTGCTCTCTTACCGATCGACAATTATAAGAATATCACTTATCTAAATGATACGAAGCACATATATGAACTGGACAACCATACCAACCGGCTGAAAGCCCTGTACAGATGTTGGAAAGATACAACGATCAACTCTGTTGCACGAGACGAAGAGGGAAATTTCTGGATTGGAAACAACTACGGATTGGTACACTACAATCCTGCCACCAAAATACAGACACCAATCCCGACCTCTCTATTTAGTGAAATCACATTGATCGCATGCGACCAGCAAGGAAAAGTATGGATAGGAGCCGACAGTATGCTTTTCGCCTGGCTCATCAAAGAGAAAAAATTCGTTCTATTCGGTGAATCAGACGGTGTAATCCAAAACGAATATCTTTCCAAACCTCGTCTATTAAGTATGCGGGGAGACATCTACATGGGTGGAGTGAAAGGGTTACTGCATATTAACAGCAAAATACCATTAACCACTTCCGAACTTCCCCAACTCCAATTATCAGATGTCATCATTAATGGAGAGTCAGTAAATAACGAATTAACGAATCATCCAGCAGGGATTTCTGCTCCCTGGAATTGTAATATCACTATTCGAATCATGTCGAAAGAGAAAGATATTTTTCGACAGAAAGTGTACAGATACCAAATAGAGGGGCTGAATGACCAGCAAATCGAATCATACAATCCCGAACTGGCCATACGTTCACTTCCTCCGGGAAGTTATAAAATCATGGCGTCCTGTACCGCCAAGGATGGTAATTGGATTCCCAGTCAGGAAGTACTGGAATTGACCATCCTTCCTCCCTGGTATCGGACATGGTGGTTTATTCTTTGTTGCGCCGTTTTTATTGCTGCCGCTATTATCGAAGCTTTCCGAAGAGCATGGAAACGTAAAGAAGAGAAGTTAAAGTGGGCAATGAAAGAACATGAGCAACAGGTATATGAAGAAAAAGTACGTTTTCTTATTAATATCAGTCATGAGTTGCGTACACCTTTAACGTTAATATACGCACCACTTAACCGGATGTTGAAATCCCTTTCTACCGAAGATACACAGTATTTGCCAATAAAAGCGATCTACCGTCAAGCGCAGCGAATGAAAAACCTTATTAATATGGTACTCGATGTACGCAAGATGGAGGTTGGCGAAAGCAAATTACTGATACAACCGTATGCTCTCAATCAATGGATTGAACATGTATCCCAAGATTTTATCAGCGAAGGGGAAGCAAAGAACGTCCATATCCGTTATCAGCTTGATCCACATATCGATACTGTAAGTTTTGATAAAGATAAGTGTGAGATTATTCTAAGTAATCTGCTTATCAATGCCTTGAAACACAGTCCGCAGGATGCAGAAATAACAATTATGTCGGAGTTGCTTTCCGAAAAGAATCGTGTACGTATCTCCATCATTGACCGGGGAAACGGATTGAAACAAGTAAATACACAGAAACTCTTCACCCGTTTCTATCAGGGTACAGGAGAGCAGAGCGGTACAGGGATCGGATTGTCTTATTCCAAGATTCTGGTAGAACTACACGGAGGTTCCATTGGTGCGCAAGATAATCAGGATGCCGGTGCGACATTCTTCTTTGAACTGCCCTTGAGACAACAATCGGAAGAGATTATCTGCCAACCAAAAGCATATTTGAACGAATTGATGAGTGACGATAGTAAAGAACAACAACCGGAGGAAGATAATTTCGACACGAGTCCTTACAGTGTTTTAGTAGTGGATGATAATCCGGACTTGACGGACTTCCTGAAAAAGTCACTGGGAGAATATTTCAAACGGGTAGTGATTGCTTCGGATGGTGTGGAAGCCCTTCAACTGACCAAAAGCCATGCCCCGGATATTATCATCAGCGACGTGATGATGCCGAGAATGAATGGATATGAACTATGCAAAAATATAAAGGAAGATATTACGATCAGTCACATTCCTATCGTTCTGCTGACAGCAAGAGATGATAAACAAAGCCAGTTGAGTGGTTACAAGAACGGGGCGGATGCTTATCTGACTAAACCTTTTGAGATAGAAATGCTGATGGAAATCATTCGCAACCGGTTGAAGAACCGCGAATCTATCAAGAAGAGATATTTGAATACAGGACTAGTCCCTGCGCCGGAAGAAAGCACCTTTAGCCAGGCAGATGAAACATTCCTGTTGAAACTGAATAAAATTATCCTGGAGCATTTGGATAGCAGTCATCTGGATGTCACTTTTATCTGCAAAGAGATAGGTATGAGCAGAGCCTCCCTTTACAATAAGCTGAAAGCTCTAACCGATATGGGAGCCAATGATTACATTAATAAATTCCGGATGGAAAAAGCAATCACGTTAATCACCAGTACGGACCTATCGTTCACGGAAATTGCCGAGAAGGTCGGTTTTACTACTTCACGCTATTTCAGTACGGCTTTCAAACAATATACTGGAGAAACGCCGACTCAATACAAAGAAAAGCAGAAACAGGAAAGGAAAAAAGAGCAATAAGAAGCTACCCGGAAAATAAATATTTTTTAGGCACGGATTACACAGGTTTCACGCTTTTTTATAGTTGTTTTATGATAACTACCATTTTTAAAACCGTGAAATCCGTGTAATTCGTGCCTAATATTTTAATATATTGCAAGTTTCATTGCTTACTCAACCATTGACTTTTTTATAGTCTTCCAGGAACTTCTTCAATCCCGAGTCAGTCAGCGGATGATTGAGCAATCCTTTAATAGCGCTCAACGGGCAAGTAGCAACGTCGGCTCCTACTTCTACACATTCGATAATGTGTTTCGTATTACGGATGGAAGCAGCCAATACCTGTGTTTTATAGTCATACGTACGATACATACGTACGATATCTCCCACAAGCCTTACTCCATCTTCACAAATATCGTCCAGACGGCCGACAAAAGGTGAAACATACGTAGCTCCGGCTTTAGCTGCCAGCAATGCCTGCCCTACTGAAAAGACTAATGTACAGTTCGTGCGGATTCCCTTTTCCGTAAAATGCTTGATAGCTTTAATGCCATCGGCAATACAGGGAACTTTTACTACGATATGCGGATTGAGCGCGGCAAGTTCTTCGCCTTCACGAATCATTCCTTCATAATCGGTTGCTATCACTTCGGCACTTACATCTCCGTTGACGATCTCGCATATTTTAATATAATGCTCACGCTGATTCTGCGTTCCTTTGATACCTTCTTTCGCCATCAGCGAAGGGTTGGTAGTCACTCCGTCAAGTACTCCGAGGTCATAAGCCTCCTGGATTTGCTCCAGATTAGCTGTGTCAATAAAAAACTTCATACTCTTAATTTTTAATGGTTAACGGTCTAATAGTCAAAGATAAGAATTTATTTTTATTCATCCCTGATTAAGCAATCGTAATTGACGAATCAAGATATACATCCTGAATGGTATTCAATAATTCCACCCCTTCGTTCATTGGTTTCTGGAACGCTTTACGTCCGCTAATCAATCCCATACCACCGGCACGTTTGTTGACAACGGCTGTAATGACAGCATCACGCAAATCTGATTCTCCGTGAGATTCTCCACCGGAGTTAATCAAACCAACGCGTCCCATATAGCCATTGGCAACCTGATAACGGCAAAGGTCAATCGGGTGTTCGGAAGCCAGTTCGGTATACATACGTTCGTCTACCTTGCCGAAGCCGATGGCTTTAAAACCACCATTGTTAGTAGGAAGTTTCTGTTTTACGATATCAGCTTTAATAGTCACTCCCAGACGGTCGGCCTGTCCTGTTAAATCGGCAGCCGCATGATAATCGACAGCACCTTTCTTGAAATCATTATTACGCAGGTAACACCAAAGAATGGTTGCCATCCCCAGTTCGTGAGCATATTCAAAAGCATTGGCAATCTCCACGAGCTGACGGCGGCTCTGTTCCGAACCAAAATAGATGGTGGCTCCTACCGCTACTGCTCCCATATTCCAGGCCTCTTTGACTGTACCAAACAGTACTTGGTCGAAAGTGTTGGGATAAGAAAGTAGTTCATTGTGATTTAACTTGACGATGAAAGGTATTTTATGGGCATATTTACGTGCTACGGAACCAAGGATACCAAAGGTAGAAGCGACTCCATTACAACCTCCTTCAATAGCCAGTTTCACGATATTCTCCGGATCGAAATAGATCGGATTGGGAGCAAATGATGCTCCGGCAGTATGTTCGATGTCCTGATCGACAGGAAGTATGGATACATAACCGGTATTTGCCAGGCGACCATGTCCCAACAACGTTTGCAGACTGTTCAATACTCTGATATTCCGGTCCGAATCAATCCATACTTTATCTATTGTATCGGGAGACGGAACGTGAATCAGTGATTTATCAATGGTTTCGCAAGTGTGGTCCAGGTAATAACAGGCCTTATCTCTTAATAATTCTACTACTTTACTCATAACTTCATTTTTTAATGTGTAACTTTTCTATTTTTTCTTTCCCTGATTGGCTACTGCTTCCATCAGTTTTTTGATCTCTTCCGGGTTTCCCAGGAAATAGTCGTTGGCCACGTTCAGGTTTTCATCAAACTCAAAAACGTAAGGCACAGCAGTAGGCAGATTCAGTTTTATGATATCTTCATCGGAGATATTTTTCAAATGTTTTATGATACCCCGCAGGCTATTACCATGAGCCACAACCAATAAAGTATGGGCCGTTTTCAGACTGGGGAATATATCACTTTCCCAGTAAGGCATGATACGTTCAATGGTATCTTTCAATGATTCGGTACGAGGTAACTCGGCGTCGGGCACTTCATGATAACGGTAATCAAAACGCGGGTTTCTCAAATCACTCTCCGAAAGCGGATTGGGAGCTATATCATAGCTACGACGCCACACGAGCACTTGTTCTTCTCCATATTTCTCGGCAGTCTCGGCTTTATTCAATCCCTGCAATTCACCATAATGCTTTTCATTCAGGCGCCAGTTTTTCTCTACAGGTATCCAGTCCAGATTCATCTTATCGAGAACACAGTTCAAGGTTTTCACCGCACGCTTCAAATAGGAAGTATAAGCCTTATCGAAATTGAAACCATATTCTTTCAATGTCTCTCCGGCTTTTTCAGCTTCGACAACTCCCTTTTCTGTCAGATCGACATCTGTCCAGCCCGTGAAGCGGTTTTCTTTATTCCATGCACTCTCTCCGTGACGAAGTAATACTATCTTTTTCATTTCTAAAATTCTCCTTTCTTCTTTTTATATATACAACAGATTGTTTCTTCACAAAGTTCACTAGAAAACAAATAGTTATCAATACCTAGAAATAATGATTCTTTCTGCAAAAAGAATCCACTCGATAATCATTGAAAGAATATATGCAAAGAATAACTTGCTCATATAGGTAAACACTTTGTTTCCTAACTTTCTTTAGGATGAAGCAATACTATCTTTTTCCTTTTTAAAGCAAAATTCAACAAAAATGATTATTTTTACGAGCTAATTATTGTCTAACTATCAATAATACAAATTCATTTTGAAAATAAGCGAACAAAACAAAGGTGCATTCCTGCATAAGTTGATGAGCAAAGCGAATATAGGCTGGTGGGAGGCTGACTTAAAAACAGAGACGTATAAATGTTCTGAATTGATCTCCGAGTTGCTCGGATTAGAGGAAGACGGCGTAATCAGTTTTGAAGATTTCAATCAACGTATCCTTAGGGAAGATCAAAGCTACACCACTTTTCCTTCTTTTGACGAACTACAACAGACAACTGAAGAAGTCTATTTATTTGACACCCCTAAAGGTAGCATATGGATTCGCAGTAAAGTGTGTTTTGAAGAAACAGACGAAGACGGCAATACCAAAGTATATGGCATAGCCGAAACACAAGAGGGAATTCGTATAGCATCTGCTCATCAGGCTCTACAAAATAGCGAGCGTATCCTACATAATATTTATAAGAATCTTCCGGTAGGCATTGAACTATATGACAGAGAAGGCCGCCTGATTGATCTGAATAAGAAGGAACTGGAAATGTTCCACATACGTACCAAAGAAGATATTCTAGGAATCAATCTTTTCGATAATCCTGTATTACCGGATGAAATAAAGCAGAAACTTAGAGATTATGAAAATGTAGATTTCACATTCCGGTATGACTTTTCCAAGGTTGACAGCTATTATTCACCGGAGAAATCGACAGGATTCCTCGATTTAGTAACCAAAGCAACTACTCTATACGATCACAATCACGAGCCTATCAATTATCTTTTGATTAATGTAGACAAGACCGAAGATACAATTGCCTATAATAAAATTCAGGAATTCGAGAGTTTCTTCGATTTGGTGGGAGATTATGCCAAAGTAGGTTATGCCCACTTCGATGCTTTGAGCCGGGATGGGTATGCCTTGCGAAGCTGGTATAGAAATGTTGGTGAAGAAGAAGGTACTCCATTACCGGAAATCATTGGCATTCATTCTCATTTCCATCCGGAAGATCAAGCGGTCATGATTGACTTTCTGGATAAAGTAGTGAAAGGGGAAAGTTCCAAATTATGCCGGGATGTCCGCATCCGCAGGGCAAATGGTAACTATACCTGGACACGGGTGAATGTATTAGTCAGAAATTATCAGCCGCAGGACAACATTATCGAAATGTTATGCATCAATTTTGATATTACTCAATTGAAGGAAACTGAACGGATGCTGATCGGCGCCAAAGAGAAAGCCGAAGAAGCCGACCGGTTAAAATCTGCTTTTCTTGCAAATATGAGCCACGAAATACGTACTCCGCTTAATGCAATAGTAGGTTTTTCTAGTCTGCTTGAAGAAGCGGAGGATGCAGAAGAGAAACACCAGTATGTTACCATCATTGAAGAAAATAATAAGTTACTGCTACAACTCATATCAGATATCCTCGACTTGTCAAAAATCGAAGCCGGGACTTTCGATGTTATCCCGGAACAAGTGAATGCACAGCAGCTCTGCAACGAACTGTTTCAGGCTATGCAAATGAAAGCGACACCACAAGTAAAAATTCTTCTGGCTCCGGAATTACCGGAACTTATTTTCACAAGTAACAAAAACAGATTATATCAGGTATTGCTAAATTTCGTAACCAATGCTTTGAAGTTTACTTCTGAAGGCAGTATCATTATTGATTACCGGATTAATGGGAATGAAGTACGATTCTCCGTCAAGGACACAGGAATAGGCATTGCTCCGGAAAAACAAGAAGCTATCTTCACCCGGTTTGTGAAACTGAATAGTTTCATTCCCGGTACCGGTCTGGGACTTCCTATCTGTCAAAGTATCATCACACAATTGGGAGGTAAGATCGGAGTAGAATCGGAACCGGGAAAAGGTTCTTGTTTTTGGTTTACACATCCGCTTCATTAGAAGCGAATTTCAACCGATGCTCACTACATATAACCAGCCAAAAAATAGTTATCGATTTCTCTTTAAGAAAATACGGTCTGTTATAGTGTTCGGAAGTTCCGATTCATAGTGCGTCACCATAATCATCGTCTTATCCCTACGCTGGCAGAAAGCTTCGATAACTTTCTTTACCCGGCGACGATTATAGGTATCCAATCCATGAAGCGGCTCATCCAGAATGAGCAGTTCGGGGTCTTTGACGAAAGCTCTTGCCAGCAAAGCCAAACGCTGCTCTCCGCTGGAAAGTTGCAGGAAAGGTTTATCTTTCAAGTCTGCAATGCCGAATATATCCATCCACCATTCACAGATAGCCATCTGCTCCGGTTGAGGACGTTTGTACAGACCGATACTATCATGCAGACCGCTGGCTACGATTTCAATAGCCGGCAAGTTTTTGAGATAAGCACGGTGCATCTCCGGACTTACATAACCGATGTGTTTCTTGATTTCCCAAATACTTTCTCCTGTTCCGCGTTTACGTCCGAAAAGACTGATGTCGCAAGCGTACGATTGCGGATTATCCGCACAAACCAAACTCAATAATGTAGACTTTCCTGCACCGTTCTCGCCACTCAATGCCCATTTTTCGCCACGAGACACCGTCCAGTCCAGTTCTTTCAGAATGGTTCGGTCACCATAACGGATGCTGACTTTATTCAGTTTTACTACTTCATCCGAGTCGTAATTGTTGCCGTCATAAGGCAAATCAATAATCCGCTTCTGCAAGTCATCGAAAGAGGTAGTCACATCTCTGCTACGAAAAGCGTTCAGATAGGCTTCACGTTCCATTTTAGGAAAGACTTCCATCTTATCCACAGGAATAACATGAGTGATAAATGAAGGGATATCATCCAACATGGAAAGTACCAGAATGATCTGCACGGACGACATTTTCGTCAGGCGTTCAAGTAAAGAGAATAACAATTCGCGTGTAGGAGCATCCAGTCCGATGAACGGATTATCCATTATTAAGACACGGGGAGCTGTTAATAAAGTTTTGGTAAGTTGGAATTTACGCAATTCACCACTGGAAAGAAGAATGATTTTCTTATCAAGTAACGGCTCGATACGGAAGAGTTCAAACAGTTCATGTTGCAGTTGTTCGTCTTTGATTTCTCCCAGCATTTCACGAACATCGGGAGCCTCATCCTGATCGTGAGCGTTCCAACGCTGCTGATAGTAGTAATTGGCATCGGCCGCTCCGTAAGTATCGCGAAAGGCAATGTATTTCACATTATCATAAATAGTCTGGGTGGCAGAAGGGGAGAAATCATATTGTACAGTTCCTTCACGCAATGGATATTTTCCGATGAGAGTGTCTACAAAAAGACTTTTACCACCACCGTTGGGACCTACAATAGCTATGTGTTCATTCGCTCCGATAGTTGCCGTGATAGGTTTGGCTAAACGCACAAGCGGGTTGCGTGCTACGCCCCCCGCCATGCAGAATGTATTTTGACTCATATTCTTTTATTCTGTTTCGTTATTGCCCGCAAAGGTAACAATTTTATCACAAAAGCCGTCTATATACAAACATATTCTTATCATTTCTATTGATTGGATAGCTTTAGTTCATGGAAAAACAAAGCTTCCTTTATTTAGTAAATCCGTAAGGAGGACATTCAAAATTGGTTATATCGAGTTGATATTCCATCATGTCTTTCAATTCGTGTACCGGACGTTCAAGTTCATAGGGTATCGGTTGCTTATTGAACTGCCCGAAGTAAAGCAAACAGGCATCCCGCCACCAGACTGCATCACGTGCCTGAATCTTCAAGCGATGTTGCACTTCCTGAAAACGTTCGGAATCGATATACGGCTTCATACTATCCCACACTTTCTGAAAGTTTCTCACTTCTTTTACGCCACGGTCATACGCATAACACATTTCTGCCCAAAGCGTACGTCCACTCTTCATCTGATGGTTCCAGGAAACATGGTGAAACCAGAGAAGCAGGTTTTCCGGGCAAGTATCCACGTTGTCCAATTCTTCACACAGCGGGGAATGATATTGTCCGGTAGCATTACTTCCCGTACTGCTACGGTCGAAACCGATTCCTAAACTGTCAGCACGGTGATAATAGGAAGGCATCCAGTCGGGACGGGCACCGGGAATATCGCACCAGGGTTCCGGTCCGTAATGATGCCCCCAAGCAAAAATATGATGTAAGCCGAGCGGCATCATGTAGTCTACCACTGCTTCTCTCGACTCTTGGAGAAGTTGAGAGTTGAGAAGGGAGAGTTGAGAGTGAAGTTGTTGTCTCTCTTTTGGAGATATTTCATTGACGGAATCGTTGTACGGCTGTAAGGCAACCGGAAGAAAAGTCTGCCTCAACCATTCTTCACCGATCTGCTCGGAAGAAAGTGAATGTTTCCATGCCAAACGACCGAAAGCATACCAGTTGGCTTGGGCAAAAGGATGTCCGCACCAATTGATGTCATCACCGATATTGGTGACACCGGCAATAGCCGTCAATGAATGGGGGAACAAGGAGCCGTCCGTCACACGGGCAATGGTGGAGCCTTCACCTTGCATATATGTATCGCTATCCAGACATTCTTTCCACATAGGTGCAAGAAAAGCAAGATGGTTAGAAAAACCGAGATATTCCTGTGTTATCTGGAATTCGGGCATCACCGCTGTTTTCTTCATCGCTCCGAACAACGGACTGAATGGTTCGCGAGGTTGGAAATCAATCGGGCCGTTCTTTATCTGCACAATGACATTATCGCGGAATTTTCCGTCCAAAGGCTCAAATTCAAGAAAGGCTTGCTTGGCACG
This sequence comes from Bacteroides sp. D1, assembly GCF_000157095.2. NCBI lineage: Bacteria > Pseudomonadati > Bacteroidota > Bacteroidia > Bacteroidales > Bacteroidaceae > Bacteroides > Bacteroides sp. D1. The sequence continues at coordinate 190,938 of NZ_JH114339.1, read as the reverse complement.
ATCGCTGTCGGTAGGCGAGTAAACGAAAGCACGCCACATCACGATACCATGATAAGGTTTCAATACATCGGCAAGCATATTGGCTCCTTCGGCATGAGTACGCCCGTAGTCACACGGTCCGGGTTGTCCTTCGGAGTTTGCTTTCACCAAAAAGCCTCCGAAATCGGGTATCAGAGAATAGATATCTTTGGCTTTCTTCTTCCACCAGGCAATCACCTCTTTATCCAACGGATCGGAGGTGGATAAACCACCTAAAGCTGCTGGGGAAGAAAAGTTAATTGAAAGATATATTTTCAAACCGTAAGGACGGAAGATGTCTGCCAGAACCTTGACTTTCTGCAAATAATCATCAGATAGTATCTTAGGACTTGCATTGACATTGTTTATCACAGTAGCATTAATACCGATGGAAGCATTGGCGCGTGCATAAGCTTCATAACGGGGAGAAACAACCGACGGGAGTTCGTCCCATTTCCAAAGCGAATGTCCGGCATAGCCACGTTCGATTGTACCGTCTAGATTGTCCCAATGATTCAAGATACGAATCCGGTAATCCGGTTTCTCGGAGATATTTAAAGACTTCAATGTTGATTCGGATAATTGTCCGGTGGCTTGCAGACGAAGCAGATGATAAGTTCCGTAAAGTATTCCTTGCTCACCGAAAGAAGTGATTGTCAAATGGTTACCGTCTTTAGAAGCGCGGATGATGTATCCGTCATTTCCTAATGCACGCAGTTCCTTATTTTTCTGTATTTCCAGCGTTATGGGGATTCCTCCCTGCCAGAAGTTCCGCAATTCGGAAACGGCGATATTTAATGTGGGAGACTGTTTCTTATTCATTATTATTGCTTTTGCTCCCGTTGAATAACGAAGCCACAAAGCGCTCCCATCTTCTGCATAAACAGAGAAAAAGCTGAAAAACAGGACAAATGTCAATATAGATATAATCCTCATAAGTAATAGTTCAAAATTCGTTTCATGAATGGGTATTTATATTTCACCACAGAGGACACAGAGGTTTACTATTTTTTTACTCACTATAGAGTAACACAAAGTCTCACGTATTGAGAATCGTATTTATCGCTCTGTTTTACTTGCGGAAAGAGAGAGAAGAACTCTGTGTCCTCTGTGGTGAACTCTAAATGATCATTTGTCGACTATTCATCCAGTCCTTCAATCGTGATGATTTTTCCATCAACATCGTATTGCAGTTCACAGACTTTTAAGCTGCGAAGCCAGGTTTTCCCTTCGGAAGGTACGCAATCGTGATGGAACAGATACCATTTTCCTTTGAACTCAACAATAGCATGATGAGTAGTCCATCCCACTACCGGAGTCAGGATAACTCCCTGATAAGTAAATGGTCCGTATGGGTTGTCACCTATTGCGTAACAAAGTAGATGGGTATCGCCTGTAGAGTAAGAGAAATAATATTTCCCATTATACTTATGTACCCAGGAAGCTTCGAAGAAACGACGTTCTGTATCTCCTGCTGTCAGAGGTTTACCGTTTTCATCCAGAATGACTAACGGACGCGGTTCTTCCGCAAACTCCATCATATCATCACTCAAACGAACGACACGGGATGGCAAGGCCTCTTCCTTTCCTTCGGGTAAAATGGCTGATTCCAATGCTTTATTATTCCGGTAACGTTGAAGCTGTCCACCCCACAGTCCGCCAAAATACATATAATAATTACCATCTCCATCATTCCAAACAGCCGGATCAATGCTATAACTTCCTTTCATCGGGTTTGCTTCCGGAACAAAAGGTCCGTATGGTTTATCGCTCACAGCTACTCCGATACGGAATATGTCATTTTGGTCTTTCAATGGAAAATACATATAGTATTTGCCGTCTTTAAAAGCAACATCACAGTCCCAAAGCTGACGGCCTGCCCAAGGAATATCTCCCGTAGAAAGTACAACCCCATGGTCAGTAATCTCTCCATTCATTACATCATCCATAGAATACACATGGTAATCTTTCATATTGAAATGATCTCCATTATCATTTTCGGCAATACCACTCTCCCAATCATGCGAGGGATAAATGTAAAGTTTGCCATCAAACACGTGTACGGCAGGATCAGCCATATAATCACCGGGAACTAAATATCTTTTTTCTGTTTTCATGGTTTTATTCTTATTGCAACAGTTCTAAATTAATTTTATAAATGGGAATTTCTATTTCACCACAGAGGACACGGAGGACACAGAGGTTTAATCTTTCTATTCACTATAGAGTAACACAGAGTCTCACGTAATCGTATATTTATCGCTCTGTTTTACTTACAGAAAGAGAGAGAAGAACTCTGTGTCCTCTGTGGTGAAGTGAACTCCAAATGATCATTTCTGCATAGCCTCTTTTATAATCAAATCAACTACCGGTTTCGGCTGATGATTGCGGTCGAAAAGCAATGGATAATCCGTACGTCCTCTCATCGGCCAGTCGTTACGCCACGAATCCTGATCGGCTACTCCCCAAACTGTAACTCTTGTTATGATATCCTGATGTTTCAGGAACAGACGGAAGAAATCATTCATTCTCTCTGTCCATGCTTTTGATACTTCTTCCGGTAATCCGTCCGAATAAGGATTCATCTCTTTTTTATATTCAAAAGATGCCGAGACTTCCGCACCAACCTTGGGGTCGGGTGATGGCAATACAGTCAGATCCAATTCTGTTATCATTACCTTCACTCCCGCTCCGGCAAAGGCAAGCATACTTTCTTCAAACTCGCTGATTTTCGGATAGTCCATGCCGATGTGTCCTTGCATCCCCACCGCATCAATACGGATACCACGTTTCTTCAAGTCTTTCACTATCTTCACAACTGCAGCTCTTCTGCCCGGTTGAGCCATTGAATAATCGTTATAATAAAGCTCTGCATCCGGATCGGCCTCGTGTGCATATTGAAAAGCCAATGGGATATATTCTTCACCTAGAATTTCATAAAACTTAGTCTTACGATATGCACCATTATCTTCAATCGCTTCATTCACCACATCCCAACCTTTAATACGGCCTTTGTAACGCTTCACAATAGTGGTGATATGATCTTTCATCCGTTTCTTCAATACTTCCGGAGACACATTTTTGCCATTCTCATCCACGCAGAACCAGGGAGAAAGCTGCGAATGCCAAATCAACGTATGTCCTGTGATTGCCAAATGATTTTTCTCTCCAAAAGCAACAAATTCATCTGCCTGTGTGAAATTATAACGGTTCTCCTTCGGATGCATTTCCTGACTTTTCATACAATTCTCTGCTACAATAGCATTAAATTGTTCCTGAATTACGCGCACTCCTGCCTTATCCTGACCGGATGCTTGTCGTGTATTCACTGCTGTTCCTATCAGGAATTTATCCTTCAAAGCTTCTTTCAAAGTCTTTGTTTCTTGTGCAAAAGCTATCGAAGTACTAGTTATCAGGGCTACAGCAGCCAACAAAGAAACTACGGTTGTTCTTGTCGAAGTCTTCATATAGTCTATCTATTAGTTATAGTTATTAATCAATTGTTTTCCAGACGGCGTTTTGCCAAATCGTCCTGAATATGCTCATTCAACTTCTTAGAAATAGGATAAAAGAACAAAGCAATTACTCCTACAAAGAAAGTGATGGCAGGAATCACGCTGGATGTCAAACGGATACCGAAAATAGCGCTTTCCGTCTGCACTGTATTAGATACAAAACCGAACGAATCGACAATCGCACCGCAAATAGCTCCCCCTATACCTAGTCCGGCTTTCAGGGCAAAGACTACACCTGCAAATACAAACCCTGTCGCACGACGATGGTTCACCCATTCTGAATGATCGGCAACATCTCCCATCATTGCCCAAAGCAATGGAATAGTAGGTGCGTATGCCAAACTCTTCAAACAGTTAATAATAAAGATCATACTTATGTTTGTCGAATCTACCACAAAAAACAGGGCTGTAAAAAAGGCTGTCAGTGCCAGGCAGATCAAAAACACATTCCGCTTGCCAAAGATATTAGAAAGAAATCCGGAAAGCAATATTACACCCGCCAAAGTGATAACCTGCCCAATCATATTGAACAAACTGAAACCTACAGCAAACACATTACTATGATCGGGCTGCGCAATCAGTCCGAAAGCATCAAGGAAAGTGTGCCACATTCCATAAGTTTCTCCTTCTATCCGTACTAATCCGAAGTTCTGCAAGAAATCAAAAAGGGCTGTTTTATCTACGAAGTAATTAAAGTAGTAAGACATACTGCTGCCCCACATAGCCAATGTCGTAAACAAAAAGAGGGTTAGGATAAACATCGCTTTCCATGGACGGCTGCTTACGATATCTTTAAAATCCTGTTTCACGGAAGTTTTCTGACCTACGGGAGGCGTGATACGCTCTTTGGCAGAGAAGAATGTGATTACTAAAAGAACAACTCCGATGATGGCAAACAGGGTAATTGTCAGGAACCATCCACGTTGATCGTCGCCTTGCCCGAACTTGGAGACTAATGGCAAAGTAAGCCCCTGCACAACAAAAGTGGCGATTGTAGCTGTCACAAAACGGACGGACGAGATACTGGTACGTTCTTTGATGTCACTTGTCATCACCCCCCCCAAAGAGGCATACGGAGTATTATTGAAGGAGTAAATAGACATTAATAAGGTATAAGTGATACCTGCATAAATAATCTTCCCACGCTCACTCAAATCGGGTGTCGTAAATGCCAGAATGAAGAATACGGCAAAAGGAATAGCTGTCCACAACAACCAGGGACGATATTTACCCCAGCGGGTATTGGTTCTGTCGGACAGGATACCTACCACCGGATCGACAAACGCATCGAAAATACGTGCAACCAGCAATATCATACCTGCTGCTGTTGCTTTGATTCCAAACACATCTGTATAGAAGAAGAGTTGGAACATCATCATCATCTGGAAAATCAGGTTCGCCGAACCGTCACCCAAGCTATAACCGATTTTCTCGGCCATCGACACTTTTTGAGTCTGTGTTTTCATGGTACTAATCTCTTTTTTAATTTATTTGACTCTTTGTTGAAAGACTGCTTGGGAAACACGCTGTCCCAACGTCTTTTTATCCAATGGATGGATATCATTCCATTCTCCTAAATCACCGTTTTTAATTAGAGTGACATTTTTATTTGTATTGGCTACTTCTGCCTGCACTTTCCGGAATTCTGCCCAAGCAGCACGCCCTCCTTTATCTTCGGGTGAGAGGAAATCCGCCAGTTCAATCACATAGAAAGGCATATCAGGTCGATTCCAATGCTGTCTCCAATCCGCAATCATCGCCGTCAACAGGTCTTTATACTCATTTCTGCGAGACACATTCGATTCACCCTGATACCAGATAATACCAGATACCGTATAATTCAGCAATGGGGCAATCATAGCATTATAAAGTCCTACGGGTTTATAATGGAAAGCAGTCTGTCCCGGAGCAGCAGGCATGGGAGCGCCGAGGCGATATTTCCAATTACCTTCGAGACTAATCTCCGATTCTCCTTTTTCCGGCTGACCTTTTCCGAAAAATATCTTATAAGGTTTCTCCTTTACAAAATGAGGGAAACCGCCATAACTGAAAAGACGTATGGTTATCGTGTTTTTTCCAGCTTTCAACAATCCGGCGGGAATGGTATAGATACGTGGTGGATATTGATAAGAAACAGTTCCCACAAACGTACCATTTACATAGACGGAGTCTGCATCTACGATGCATCCCAGGCGAAGAGTTGCCTTCTCTCCCGCTTGTTGCCCGGACACCTGAAAATCTTTACGGAACCAATGGGAACCATTGATTGTATTCAATCCGTTAGTAGCCCAACCGGAAGCAAACAAATCGGTCGGTGTCCAATCACTGTCATCATAGCCGGCAGCATACCAAGGGATGGTTTCATGCATTCCTTTATCTCCCTGATACAGTGCTACATTCCAGGCACGGCTTTTCTTGCTCTCTTCTTTTTTCATTGATTCTACCAAGTCATCTGATTCGTAGATACGTTTTTCGTTCAGATAATAAGGAAAAGGTTTCAAACCTTCCTCACTGATCCACGCTTCTACCGGTGACCCTCCGACACTGGAGTTTATGATTCCTACCGGAACCTTTGTTTTCTGAAAGTAATCTTTAGTAAAGAAATAAACCAAAGCAGAGAAAGACATCACATTTTCAGGAGTCATAGCCTTCCAGAAGATTCCCGGAATATCTGTCTGCGGGGCATGAAAGTTATACAATAGAGGAGTTTTTATATAACGTACCATCGGATAATCACTGTCCGCAGATATCTCATCCCGAAAACGGTCTGTAACCCGTGAAACGGGTAATTCCATATTCGACTGACCGGAACATACCCAAACGTCACCCACAAGAATATCCTTCAACTCTATATCATTAATAATCATTGTGTAAGGACCACCAGCTTTTAAGGCAGGCAAGATCACTTTCCAGTTGCCTTGCGCATCGGCAACGGTCTTATATTTCTTTTTTTGAAAAGTTATACTAACAGTTTCATCAGGATCAGCCGTCCCCCAAATATTGACAGGCTCCCCGCGTTGAAGCACCATTCCGTCGGAAACAAGAGTGGGAAGTTTAACCTTTGCTTCACCCAACAGAGCGAAGCAAAGGAACACAACTACTAACCCAACCTTATAAAACCAATACTTATTCATTATCTATCTTTTCTTTTATGTCTTTATTTCATAGTAATCCGGAAAGAGAAACAATCCGTTCTGAATTCCACTTTGCAAACTTAGGAAGTTTCTCTCCGCTGACCCAGAATTTTTGATTCAAATCATTACTCGCTTGTTACATCATCGTTTACGTATGTTACAAATACCTGTTGTAATGTTACATCCAAATTGAGATTGCCGATGAATAGGAGGAAAATGAAGGATTTAGAAAGAACGGATTACAGTAGTTATTGTTATTCATTCTATCTATTTAAAGATGATAGAAATGCCGGCAACCAACGTTGAGTTGTTATATATGCCATAAATAAAAAGTGCCGACTAACCAGCCGGCACATGATTTCATTTGTTCCATCAGACTGAAACAGGCAGCCAGTCTACTGCATGAAAAAACTTGAGTATCTCGGAATTGTAGTAAACAGAAAAAACTACTTGTACATAATCAACGCAGACTGACCGGGAACAATCACCTCCGGTCCGGTTTGCGTACCCAATCCACGCACATCTATCACTCCATCTTTACATACTACCGTATATTTACCAACAGGAATTTCCAATCGTGCAGGAGTCGTACGGGAATTAAAGGCTACGATAATATCTTCCCAGCTATCTCCATTCGCATGCTCTTTGAGGCGAAACGCAATCAGGTTTTGCCCTTCAACCGGAAGGAACTCCAGATGCTTCCGGACCATTTCTGCATTTCCCATACGGAAAGCCGGATGAGACTTACGAAGATCAATGAGTCGTTTATAGTACGTGAAAATATCTCCGTTTGTCGTTTTGCGTCTCCAGTCAATGGCATTGATGGCATCCGGACTCTTATAACTATTGTCTATCCCTTGTTTATCACGCATCACTTCTTCACCTGCATGGATAAAAGGAATTCCCTGTGAAGTTAAGACTACCGTTTGTGCCAGCTTATCAAGTCGAACCAACTGTTCGGGAGTAGCTCCCGGCATGCTTGCCTTCAATCGGTCTACAAGACACAAACCATCATGACAGGAAACATAGCTAACCATCTGGGTAGGCTGTTCCGCCCACGGCTTCTGACTATAATTTACGGAATCACAGCGTACTTGCGGATGCTTAATAGCTCCAACAATTCCGAATTTTACGCTCATTTCTCCCCCCGGCACTCCGGCAAGGAAAGCTCCTTTGTCCTTCTCCCATACTGGCCCGCAAAGCCCGTCGCGCAATTCATCCGAGAATACAGCAATTCCGGGCATGTGGGAAATATTTCCTTTCATCGCCAATGAATCTGCCGGATATTGAGGAGCTTCAGCCGCCCAACCTTCTCCATAGATACAAATAGTAGGATCGACTTTGTTGACAGCCTTTCGAATCTCGTTCATTGTTTCAATATCATGCACCCCCATCAAGTCAAAGCGGAAGCCGTCAATATGATATTCTTTTATCCAATAAAGAACAGACTCTATCATGAACTTACGCATCATAGGCCGTTCACTTGCTGTTTCATTGCCACACCCTGAACCATTTGCCAATGTGCCATCCTCTTTCTGACGGTAAAAATAGCCGGGAACGGTACGTTCAAAATTACTTTCAAGTGTATTAAAAGTGTGATTGTAAACCACATCCATTATCACGCGTATTCCAGCTCTATGCAACGCTTGTACCATCTGTTTGAACTCTTTCACGCGAACGGCAGGCTGATAAGGATCGGTTGAATAAGAACCATCCGGTACATTATAATTCGCCGGATCATATCCCCAGTTATAGTGATTTTCATCTAATTTTGTTTCGTCGATAGAAGCATAATCAGAAGAAGGAAGAAGATGCACGTGTGTCACTCCCAGTTCTACCAAATGATCGATACCTGTTGGTTGATTGCCGGAATTCACCGTCCCATGTTCAGTCAGTGCAAGGTATTTGCCCTTATTTTTTATTCCCGAAGTAGAGTCAACAGAGAAGTCACGATGATGCATTTCATAGATAATCATATCAGCAGGAGATTTCAGAGAAGGACGTCGGTCACTCTCCCACCCCTCCGGATTGGTAGTCTTCCAGTCGATGATAGCTGCACGCTTTCCGTTCACTCCTACAGCGTGAGCATTAATCCCCGGCGTGTCACCCTGCCATTTATCGTTGATTTTTACATTGAAAGCATAGTATTTGCCGAGCAGATCCTTATCTACGGATGTCGTCCAGGTTCCATTCTCACCGAGTTCCATCTTTACTGTTTCGTAAGCATGTCCGCCTTCTCCGGCATCATAAAGCATCAGGCGCACCTCTTCTGCTGTTGGTGACCAAAGGAAAAATTTGGTTGCCAACGGCGTATATTCCATCTCTGTAAGGCTTCCCGTACGAACCGGATATAATTCAAAAGAAGTATATTCCTTCTTCGTTGGGGAACAACTCATCACTGTTGTCACTGTAGTCACACCCAATATCGCTAAATAATTATTTCCTATCTTCATTCTAAACCTCCCCCTATGCTACACACCATATCTATCCCCCCATAAAATTAAATGCTTTATTTCACCTTATCCGGATTCTTCGCTATAAAATCCTTCCAACTACTATACCCTTTTTCCATTGCCGGTCGCCCCATTTGCAGGAAATGACAATAAGCCGCTGCCAAACCATCTGTTGCATCCATAAAAGTAGGCATATCATCTTTTGAGAACCGTAGCATCCTTTGCAGCATATCCGCCACTTGTTCTTTTGATGCCTGCCCGTTTCCGGTGATAGCCATTTTTATCTTCAAAGGGGCATATTCGGTGATTGGAATATCCCGGCTCAACGCTACTGCCATTGCTACCCCTTGTGCACGACCTAACTTCAACATCGATTGCACATTTTTTCCGAAGAAAGGTGCTTCGATAGCCAACTCATCCGGTAGATAACTTTCAATAATGCTCAATACCCGTTCATGGATATGACGAAGTTTCAGATAGTGATTGGCAAATTTACGTAAGTCGATAATCCCCATCGCAATCATTTCTGGTTTGGTTCCTCTCACTCTTAGAACCCCGTATCCCATGATTGTCGTACCAGGGTCAATCCCCAGGATTATCTTTTCTTTTACCGGTTGAATCACTCTATCACCTCCATCAAGGTCGGAAATCCGATCACTTTATCTTTAAATATTTTTACCAGTTCGTCATTCAGTCGCACCCCCTGTTCCAAATGCCAGCGATGTAATAACCCACTACTTTCTACCTCCCATTGCAAAGAATACGCACTTCCTTCTTCCCGATGACTCAATATCCGGCAAATACGCGGTGCCTTCAACGCACCGTGTTTCTGTACTTCAGGGATATAACTCTCTTTTATCCAAATCATGAAATTGTCGTGAACGTCATCGTCCACTTGAAAAGTTGTATTATAAATCAGCATATCTTAATTTCATACTATTATTTACCGCAAACATAGCAATTATTTCAGAATAATGCATTATATTTGCGGCAACAAAAAAAAGATTCGTTTACAAACGTTATCATATAAGACAAAAAAGGGGCGTTAGCTCATCTGGCTAGAGCGTAACACTGGCAGTGTTAAGGTGATCGGTTCGAGTCCGATACGCTCCACTTTTTTCTCTCCCAACTTTGAACTTTAATAGTGTACTGGACATGAAAATCACAAAATTTGTCACTATTCTTCTAATCATCCCATGCTTAATTTCCTGCTACGGGAACAAGTCTTCAAAAACAACACAATCAAACAATGCAGACTATGATATACGCCTCAATGATAGCATAGCAGCAGTAAACGCAATGCTAGAAGAAGGGAACGCTGATGGAGAAAAAATAAATGCTTTTTTAGACGCATATATGTCTAAACATCCTAATTGTTTCAACAATGACATCCAAAGAAAAAAAACAGGAAAAGAATTGCGTTCTTTGTTAGAAAAGGAACTTGAGAATAGCCCTGATTTCCTTTCTGATATAGCAGTCAAATTCGCTTCTATGGATAAAGTTAAAAGCACCGATAATAAAGGATATAAATATCTTATATCCTTTACCTGTAGCAGCCTTCAAAAAACCGGAAAGTATAATATTTCTTTCAGAATTATAACGGCTTTAGATGAGGAAGAAGCCTCCAATCTTATTGATAATCAGAAGTATTATATTCAAGGAAAATTCATAAGTCTTTCCGAAAAGGAATCGATAAATATTAGACTAGATGTATTTGATGACAAAACAATTGAGATAGGGAGTATTTTTATCAAAGAACCTATCGTTACTCCGGCAAACTAAAGAAAAAAAGAAAAGGACCTTTACTCAAGGTCCTTTTTTATCACTTCGTCCATTTCTTTTATACGTTTCTCGCGGTCTTTAATAGGACCGTCTTTCTTGTCATTCTTGAATACGTCATCCGCACGGTCGGCAACCTCACCGCTCCATTCTTCAAACTGGTCCTTGGCCGGACGGCCATTCGGTTCGATATTTTCTTCGGCTATCGAATCATGCCTGTTAATCATATCATCCATAAGTTCTCGTTTTAAAAGTTTATGGCTATAAGACAATACAAACGAAGAAAAGTTTTCTGTTTTAATGATTTTTGAAGAAATCAATCATGTGTAAGCACTCATTGTATGGCTGTCCCTTTTTCTATACTCTGTAGTGGAGTATATAGCATCTCTTTATCCAATAATTAGTATTCTTTATTATTGTTGATAGGTAATAGTGACATGTAATTTGTTTCTCCTGCCGTTAATTTAGTTAAAATTTCCGCTATATATTTCACCGGCCTTAATCCATTCATCTTACATGTTTCAATAATTGAGTATAACATAGAAGCATTCTTTGCCCCTAGTTCCGATCCGCAAAACAGATAATTCTTTCTTCCC
>NZ_JH114339.1:176929-179343 GCF_000157095.2 Bacteroides sp. D1 | reverse complement strand
AAACGGGATTGCCACCACTCTATTACGGGGCAAATTAGTTTTCTCCGCTTGAAACTACAGTTCCAGCTAAAGGAAACTATAGTTTCATCGGTGAGAAACCAATGGTTTCAAGTAATTAGAACTAGAGTTTCAAGCGTATGAAACTAAAGTTTCAAACCGCAGAACCAACAGTTTCGCACCTTGAAACTGTTGGTTTCAAAGTAGGACACAATTCATAAGTACGGGGGTAATAAAATGAACAACTTATCCATTTATGGCTAATACTAGTAAGCACTCATTGTATGGCTGTCCCTTTTTCTATACTCTGTAGTGGAGTATATAGCATCTCTTTATCCAATAATTAGTATTCTTTATTATTGTTGATAGGTAATAGTGACATGTAATTTGTTTCTCCTGCCGTTAATTTAGTTAAAATTTCCGCTATATATTTCACCGGCCTTAATCCATTCATCTTACATGTTTCAATAATTGAGTATAACATAGAAGCATTCTTTGCCCCTAGTTCCGATCCGCAAAACAGATAATTCTTTCTTCCCATACAAATGGGCTTCATCATCCTCTCGGCCGTATTATTATCAATTTCCGCCTTTCCATTTTGCACATAGCGTGATACTGCTTCCCATTCATTGACAGCATATCTGACCGCTTTTAGAAAAAGGTTGGCTGTATCCCCGCGTGTTTGATCAAAAACGGGTTTTATCATCTGCCATATTTCTGCCAATATAGGAATTGCCCTCTTCTGACGTTCCATCCTGCGTTCATCTTCGGAGAGAAGATTAATTCTGCAATCCGCCTCCACCCAGTATAGGTTTGATATCAGGTTGATTATATCTGCAGACCGATGGTCGGTCTGTAATGCATCGACAAACTTTCGCCTGACGTGTGCCATACATCCGTACCGTGTTATTGAGGAATCTTCCCGTTCAAACATTTTATAGACATTGTAGCCGTCGGTGGTGACACTTCCCCGGAAGCCTGCGAAGAACTTTTGGGCGACCTTCATGCTACGGCTGCCGTTGTCATACAGATAATAAGCTATTTTCCGGTCGGGATTCTTTATTCCCCAAATGTATTGTTTACGGTATTCATACTTACCCTTCTGCTGGTTGTACACTCTGACTTGTTCGGTAGTCTCATCACTGAACAGCATGCTTCCGGGTGTGAGAAGCAACTGCCGGAAAGGTTCCTCAAGCTTGCACAACTCCTTCATGTGCCTCTTTATCCAGGCCAAAACGGTAGAGGTGTTGAAACGTGCACCGGCATCCTTGAGACGGTCTACGACCCGTTCAAGAGACAAACCGTACTGGTATTTGTCAACCAAAATGCGGGCCATCAGTTCAAAATCCACAGGATATCCTTCAAGGACGTTCTCAAACGGTCTGCGGGTATCATTTGTCTGTAGGCTGATAATAGTTCGAGATGTTTCCCTGTGTATCCACCAGCCGTACAAGTTTGAATACATGTTTGACCACTTGATGTTGAATCGAGTATTGAATCCATTCACGTATGCCTATCTTGCGTGCACCCGAAGGGATATCCGATTCATCACAGTAATGTACCACCACATTCTCCGCACCGGTGGACTGCTTGCCATAATCCTTACGGCAGGAAGGGGATTCAGGCCGGGGAGCGGCCTCAGAAGAGGCTGATTCCGCAGCTTTCTGCTCCAAGTCTTCAACCGGAGCCGAAGGAGCGGAGCCGTCAAAATCATCCTTATCCTCTTTGAGGTCTTTTTGCTTCGTTGCGGACAAGGAAGATTTCTTCTCGGATTTACGCCCGTATAACTGCCGTTTCTGTCTGGCAATCTCATAAAGCTCATCAGCACGCGTATTCTCGAGCGCTTCAAGGGCACTGGAAAGCTCCTGTATTTTCTCTTCTGCGGCTGACTTGGCCTCAAGGGTCCGAGAAAGACGGTTGGAAAGCGCCTTGTTGTCATGTCTCATGCTTTTCAGTTCCTCAAGTGCCCTGTCAAGTTTAGACAGGATCTGCATATTACCCGACTGCTGTTCACGCTGCAAGTCATCAAGCAGGTTTCGAAGCCGCAGGTTCTCATCATCCTTTGACAGTAGCTGGGCGATTAATATGTTGATCGTTTCCTTGTCTTCCATGTCGCAAATATACAAAATAAAGCTGACTTATGCAAGACTTTTAATATATTAATATATTGATAATCAAATATATAACCTTGTATAATCGATTCTTCTGTAACCTCGTACTACCCTACGAGTAATTCTTTGCGGACAGTACCCTGGAGCAGAACCACGAGTTTCTCCCAACCGATTTCATAACGATGACTGGCCTTGCAGAAAACAGGCAGGAGGAAACGGTCTTTGTCCAGCTTCTTCCAATAAAGCACGTATCCCCCTGTATCATGATGAAGGATTTTGATGTTCCGCCGGTCCTTACTCAAAAAG
>NZ_JH114339.1:133344-176829 GCF_000157095.2 Bacteroides sp. D1 | reverse complement strand
AAAAAAAAACTGACTTATGCAAGACTTTTAATATATTAATATATTGATAGTCAGATATATAACCGCATACAATCGATTCTTCTGTAACCTCGTACTACCCTACGAGTAATTCTTTGCGGACAGTACCCTGGAGCAGAACCACGAGTTTCTCCCAACCGATTTCATAACGATGACTGGCCTTGCAGAAAACAGGCAGGAGGAAACGGTCTTTGTCCAGCTTCTTCCAATAAAGCACGTATCCCCCTGTATCATGATGAAGGATTTTGATGTTCCGCCGGTCCTTACTCAAAAAGATGAAAATGTCCCCTGTGGAGGGCTCTTTGCCCATAATCTTGCGTACCAGTTCGGCAAGGGTGAAAATACCTTTTCGCATATCTACCGGACCTTCGCACAGGTAGAAGCGCATGCTGGGATTCAGCCCTAACATAATGTTCCCAGGTTTTGAAGCAGAGCTGTTATGCTCTCAAGATTAGTGTTACATTTTCGGATCTCAACTCCATTGCCCAGTTTTAGACGAAACGAAACAATCTCAAAGTTGTCCGATTTGACAGATTTGGGAGATAATGTACAACGTGAATGACCGGAGGGGGAACCGTTCACATGAATAGGAGTCAGCTGCATACCGGAAGGGGAAGTGGGGTTAGTTAATTGACACTTGTAATGACGATACCAGCCAAGGAATTTATAATAATCAACGCCAAAACGATGGCAATACTCCAAAAGAGAGACTTGGCAACCACTGTCGGATGACTGATAAGCAGAAAGAATCTCTAAAAAACAATCAGTAGAGTCCATAAGAATAAAATTTTAAGTTCTGTGCAAAGGTAAAGCTGACTGATAGGATAAACAAGAGCCATACAATGAGTGCTTACCCAACATAATCAGGCTATTACAGAGTAAAGATTGTTTCATCGGCGAGAAACTACAGTTCCATCGGTGCGGAACTATAGTTTCATCAGTAAGAAACTAATAGTTCCAAGCAGGAGAAACAAAAGTTTCAAGTCTACGAAACCTTAGTTTCAAGCCGCAGAACAAATAGTTTCAAGGCTTGAAACTATCAGTCACAAGGCAGATCCTGCCCCGTAAGTACAAGGGTAATAAATAGAATAGCCTATCTGCCTGTAGTTAATACTATTTAGGCAATGAAACTTCATCTGTGATTTTTACTTGATTCGGGTATGCACCTCTATCACACCTTTGTAGTGCGTTTATTTCTCCCTGGCTTTGCAGTGACAGCACGATTGCCGTCACAGTGCTGTCACCACTTTGCTGTCACGCCATTTACTTTTCATAATCAAACAGTTAAGTTGCAATCTGTGACAGATGACAGCAAATTTTATTTTTTTTATTTATTAGAGAGAGGCTGCTGAATTCAAGTTATAAATGCAATATCTCTTTTTTATTAATCGGACTTTGGATGCAAAGTTGCTTATTTATTCCGATAAAGTTGCGGACGGAAAGGAATATAAAGAGTATAATTACTATCCGCCGGCTTTCCTCCCGCCAATGCAGGGGACCATTTCGGCATCCCTTTAACAATGCGGAGAGCCTCCTCTGCAAATTCCGGATGAGTGGAACGTAGAATATGAGGACGAAGGATAACCCCTTCCTTATCAATAGTAAACTCACACAAAGCATAACCCGAAACATTCTTCTCTAAAAGTCCTGCCGGATAAACCATTTCATTGGCAATATATTCTTCCAGACTCATCGCAGAGAAATGAGCAGGTTCTTCCACCTGCCTTCCGGAAAGCGTCTTTGCGCGGGGACCTACCGGATAAATTCCAACATACATCGGTTGTTTATAAGCATCCGGTTCTTCCTTACTACGCTGTTGCAATGCTTTCAATAAAGAAGCAGCCTCTTCCGCCAATGTCTGTTCCGAAATATTCTCTCCCCGGGATAACATATATGCCGACTGACAAACCAATACAAGACGTTCCATCAACGTTCCTTTTTCCGGCGACCATTTTCGTCCCATCCGCTCTTTGCCTTTTGCGTCCGTAGAAGAAAAGTAATAGACAATTCCATCCAGACCGGCCGTAGAACCATCCAGATCCTGCACCTGCTCTGTCACCAAACGAAAGATAGCCCCTAAAGACTGATACAGGGAAGCGCTAATGACAACCGATTTAGTATCCACCGTCACTGTCCCCTTCTCCGCCTGCCAATAGGTACGAGATAGTGTATTCGAAATCAGCGTATAACGCCCGTTTTTCCTTTCTACCGACATTGCATACTCCGGCGAAAAGGAAGGGATAGCTGCGAAACGCGCGTATGGCTGTTTCTGAAAGCCAGTATTAAGTAAAGAAAACACACTACGGTAATATTCGCCTAACTCGCCTGTATAAGAAGAAAAAGGTTTCACCGGCTCCAAATAGTCAATCTGGGCCGCCAGGCGAAAAGAAAAGGTTAAAAGCAGAAGACAGAAAACAATCTTTTTCATAAGTTGCCGGATTTTCGGTACATATCGGCAACAAAGATACAAATTATTTCGATGGTTCGTGATAAAATTATATCTTTGCACGGTTTTTACTAAGAAACTGAATAACAATACATCGAAAATATGATAGCTAAGATTGAACAACTTCTGAAAGAGGTGGAAGCCTTACACGCCTCCAATGCCGAAGAACTCGAAGCTCTCCGCATCAAATACCTAAGTAAGAAGGGAGCCATTAACGACTTAATGGCAGATTTCCGTAATGTAGCTGCCGATCAGAAAAAAGAAGTCGGCATGAGACTGAATGAACTGAAAACAAAAGCGCAGGACAAAATCAACGCGCTGAAAGAATTGTTTGAAAGTCAGGACAATGATTGTGACGGATTGGATTTGACGCGTTCGGCTTATCCCGTGGAACTTGGTACACGCCACCCGCTCACCATTGTAAAGAACGAAATCATCGATATCTTTGCCCGCCTGGGATTCAGCATCGCCGAAGGTCCGGAAATTGAAGATGACTGGCATGTATTCTCGGCACTGAACTTTGCCGAAGATCATCCGGCACGCGATATGCAGGACACTTTCTTTATCGAAGCTCACCCGGACGTAGTATTGCGCACACATACTTCTTCCGTACAAACCCGTGTGATGGAAACTTCACAACCTCCTATCCGCATCATCTGTCCGGGACGTGTGTATCGTAACGAAGCAATCAGCTATCGCGCACACTGTTTCTTCCATCAGGTAGAAGCGTTGTATGTAGACAAAAACGTATCGTTCACCGACTTGAAACAAGTATTGTTGCTTTTCGCTAAAGAAATGTTCGGTGCTGATACAAAGATTCGTCTGCGTCCGTCTTACTTCCCGTTCACTGAACCTAGTGCGGAAATGGACATCAGCTGTAATATCTGCGGCGGTAAAGGTTGTCCGTTCTGTAAACACACCGGCTGGGTAGAAATCCTCGGTTGCGGTATGGTAGACCCGAACGTACTTGAATCTAACGGTATAGACAGCAAAATATACAGCGGTTATGCTCTCGGTATGGGTATCGAGCGTATCACAAACCTGAAATATCAGGTGAAAGACCTCCGTATGTTCTCTGAAAATGATACTCGCTTCCTGAAAGAATTCGAGAGCGCTTACTAAATTTAGATTTCACCACAGAGGACGCAGAGGACACAGAGTTTTTATTTCAGCCGTATCAACTACGACTCGTTTTTCATAGAAAGTCATTAGAAAGAAAAAACTCCGTGAAACTCTGCGTCCTCTGCGTCCTCTGTGGTGAAATAAATAAATTCATTATGGCAAAGGATAGACTCATTACTCCCAGTTATTGTTTCATCTTGGCAGCCAACTTCCTGCTCTACTTCGGCTTTTGGTTGTTGATTCCTGTTTTGCCGTTCTATTTATCAGAATTCTTCCAAACTGGAAATTCCACTATTGGCATTGTACTTTCCTGCTATACGGTAGCCGCTCTCTGCATCCGTCCGTTTTCCGGTTATCTGCTCGACACGTTTGCCCGCAAACCTCTTTATCTGTTTGCTTACTTCATCTTTATGATGATGTTCGGCGGGTATTTAATAGCCGGCTCCCTTACCTTATTTATTATATTCCGAATCATTCATGGCGTCTCTTTCGGAATGGTTACAGTAGGAGGAAACACGGTAGTGATAGACATTATGCCATCTTCCCGCCGTGGAGAAGGTTTAGGTTATTACGGGCTTACCAACAATACAGCTATGTCCATCGGGCCGATGTTCGGACTGTTTCTGCACGATGCAGGAGTCTCTTTTGCTACGATCTTCTGTTACGCATTCGGTTCCTGCATTTTGGGTTTTCTATGTGCCAGTCTGGTGAAAACGCCCTATAAACCTCCTGTGAAACGGGAACCGATTTCACTCGACCGTTTTATTTTGATGAAAGGACTGCCAGCCGGACTTAGCCTATTGTTACTTTCCATCCCTTACGGAATGACAACCAACTATGTCGCCATGTATGCCCGCCAAATAGGATTGAACACACAAACCGGATTCTTCTTTACTTTTATGGCTGTCGGCATGGCAATCTCCCGCATCTTTTCGGGGAAACTGGTGGATCGCGGAAAAATAACGCAAGTAATAATAGCTGGATTATACCTGGTTGTTTGCAGTTTCTTCCTGCTTTCAGCCTGTGTATATCTGATTCAATGGAATGATACCGTTTGCAACATCCTGTTTTTTGGTATCGCATTGTTGATGGGGGTCGGATTTGGAATCATGTTTCCGGCATTTAATACGTTGTTTGTCAACCTTGCCCCCAATAGCCAGCGGGGAACAGCCACTTCCACCTATCTTACCTCTTGGGACGTAGGAATCGGTATCGGTATGCTGACCGGTGGATATATCGCAGAAATTAGTACATTTGATAAGGCTTATCTTTTCGGAGCCTGCCTGACAGTAGTTTCCGCCCTCTATTTCAAACTAAAAGTGACGCCTCATTACCATAAAAATAAGCTACGATGAGAAAGAAAGAACGTTATGAGAAAGTAATCGCCTGGTTTCAGGACAATGTACCTGTAGCCGAGACCGAACTGCATTACAACAATCCGTATGAGTTGCTGATAGCTGTTATTCTTTCTGCACAATGTACGGACAAACGGGTGAATATCATCACTCCCCCTTTGTATAAAGATTTTCCGACTCCGGAAGCGCTGGCAGCCACTACGCCGGAAGTTATTTTCGAATATATACGAAGCGTATCCTATCCGAACAACAAAGCCAAACATCTGGTCGGTATGGCAAAGATGCTGGTGAATGACTTCAATAGTCAGGTGCCCGACAATCTGGAAGACTTAGTAAAGCTACCCGGTGTAGGAAGAAAAACAGCCAATGTCATCCAGTCGGTTGTGTTTAATAAGGCTGCAATGGCGGTAGATACACACGTATTCCGTGTCAGCCATCGCATCGGACTGGTGCCGGATAGTTGCACTACCCCGTTCAGTGTGGAAAAAGAATTGGTGAAGAATATTCCGGAAAAACTCATACCGATTGCCCACCATTGGCTCATTCTGCATGGTCGTTATGTTTGTCAGGCACGCACTCCCAAATGTGACACCTGTGGTTTGCAAATGATGTGCAAATATTTCTGTAACACCTATAAAGTTACAAAAGAGGAACCAAAAGCCAAGAATAAATAACGATTTAATAGCAAGGAACCGAAATAAATAGTAACTTTGCGGTCGTTCTAAAAGAAGAATTTTAAAAACACTTTTAAATAAAAATAGAGTATTATGCAGACAATTGACAAATTCAATTTTGCCGGTAAAAAGGCATTTGTTCGCGTGGACTTCAATGTACCCCTGGACGAAAACTTCAACATTACAGATGACACTCGTATGCGTGCAGCTCTTCCTACTTTGAAGAAGATCCTGGCAGACGGCGGAAGCATCATCATTGGCTCTCACCTGGGCCGTCCGAAAGGCGTTGCCGATAAATTCTCTTTGAAACATATCATCAAGCATCTGTCTGAATTGCTGGGCGTTGAAGTTCAGTTCGCTAACGACTGCATGGGTGAAGAAGCTGCTGTAAAAGCTGCTGCTCTGCAACCGGGAGAAGTGCTGTTGCTCGAAAATCTTCGCTTCTATGCTGAAGAAGAAGGCAAACCAAGAGGTTTGGCTGAAGATGCAACTGACGAAGAAAAAGCTGCTGCCAAGAAAGCAGTAAAAGAAAGCCAGAAAGAATTTACCAAGAAATTGGCTTCTTACGCTGACTGCTACGTAAACGACGCATTTGGTACTGCTCACCGTGCACACGCTTCTACAGCATTGATCGCTAAATATTTCGATGTAAACAACAAGATGTTCGGTTACCTGATGGAAAAAGAAGTGAAAGCCGTTGATAAAGTATTGAACGACATCAAACGTCCGTTCACTGCTATCATGGGTGGTTCTAAAGTTTCTTCTAAAATCGAAATCATCGAAAACCTGTTGAGCAAGGTAGACAACTTAATCATCGCCGGTGGTATGACTTATACATTTACTAAAGCTATGGGTGGTAAAATCGGTATCTCTATCTGTGAGGACGACAAACTTGACCTGGCTTTGGATTTGATGAAGAAAGCAAAAGAAAAAGGTGTAAACCTGGTATTGGCTGTTGACGCTAAGATTGCTGACGCATTCTCTAACGATGCAAATACTAAATTCTGTGCTGTTGACGAAATTCCTGACGGATGGGAAGGTCTTGACATCGGTCCTAAGACTGAAGAAATCTTCGCTAACGTTATCAAAGAATCTAAGACTATTCTTTGGAACGGTCCTACAGGCGTATTCGAATTTGACAACTTCACTCACGGCTCACGTGCAGTAGGTGAAGCAATCGTTGAAGCAACTAAGAACGGCGCATTCTCACTTGTGGGTGGTGGCGACTCTGTAGCTTGTGTTAACAAATTCGGTTTGGCTAGCGGTGTATCTTACGTTTCAACCGGTGGTGGCGCATTGCTCGAAGCAATCGAAGGAAAAGTTCTTCCGGGTATCGCTGCTATCCAAGAATAATAGAACTAGATAATTAGTTAATTTTTTAAATAGTTAATGATAAGAGGGCAGTTCTTTGTGAAAAGAGTTGCCCTTATTTATAAAAAACGGAGTTCCTCTTATTTACAAAAACGAGGTATGAAAAGACTGATACTACTCTTTTGGTTCATCCTTCTCTTCCTTTACTCCTGTCAGAGTAAAAAAGGAGACGGCTCTTTTTTACCTCTAACCGAACTGCAACCACTCACCCTGGGCATGATGCCTACACTGGACGGACTCCCTTTCCATATAGCTAAAACACAAGGTATCTACGATTCATTAGGGCTGAACCTGACTATTCTTTCATTCAACTCTGCCAACGACCGGGACGCTGCTTTCCAGACCGGGAAAATGGATGGCATGATTACCGACTATCCCAGCGCAGTAGTGCTGCAAGCTATCCATCATGCAGATTTAGGGTTCGTCTTGAAAAATGATGGTTATTTCTGCTTCATTGTCTCTAAAGAAAGTAATATCAATCAACTGGAACAGCTCAAGGAAAAGAATATTGCTGTGTCACGCAACACAGTTATCGAATATGCTACCGACCAGTTATTAAGCAAAGCCGGAATCAGTCTTTCAGAAATGAATATGCCGGAAATCGGCCAGCTTCCTCTCCGACTGCAAATGTTGCAATACAATCAGATTGACGCTTCTTTCCTGCCCGACCCTGCCGCATCCATCGCCATGAACAGCCAGCATCGTTCATTGGTGAGTACACAGGAATTGGGCATTGATTTTACGGCTACCGCTTTTTCACGAAAAGCGCTCAACGAAAAAAGAAAAGAAATCGAACTACTCATCACAGGTTATAATCTGGGAGTAGATTATATAAAAATGCATCCACAGAAAGAATGGGAACAAGTGCTGATAGAAATAGGTGTACCGGAAAATCTGACAGGACTCATTGCCCTCCCTAGTTATCAAAAAGCAAAACGCCCTTCGGCTGAAGGGATAGATAAAGCTATACAGTGGTTGAAAGAAAACCACCGAATCCCCGAAACCTACTCTGAACGGAATCTGATTGACACAACGTATATCCCCACAGTATCAACCATAATACAGTATCAACCATAATCAAAATCAAATAACAACTAACTCATGCGAAAAACACTACTCCAATTCTTAACCTTTGTATTATGCATTACAGGTATGCAAAATCCTCTCCTGGCACAGGAGCAGACACCACTAAATCAAGTTGTCAACACACTGAAAGAACGGATTAGTCTCTCTGGATATGCCCAATTGGGATATACTTATGACGATGCAGCGAACCCGGACAATACATTCGACATCAAACGAATCATTTTCATGGCACACGGAAAGATCACCAAACGGTGGACTTGTGATTTTATGTATGACTTCTACAATGGGGGCATGTTACTCGAAGTGTATACCGATTATCAGTTTCTCCCCGGACTTACGGCACGTATCGGTGAATTCAAGGTTCCTTATACCATAGAAAATGAATTATCTCCTACCACAGTAGAGCTCATCAATTGTTATTCACAGTCTGTTTGTTATCTGGCGGGAGTAAGCGGCAGCGATAAGTGTTACGGAATGACGTCCGGACGGGATATCGGTATGATGCTTCACGGAAAATTATTTCGTGACTTTCTACAATACAAAGTGGCTGTAATGAACGGACAGGGATTGAACACCAAAGACAAAAACAGTCAAAAAGATGTAGTCGGTAACTTGATGGTTAATCCGCTGAAATGGTTATCCGTAGGTGGTTCGTTTATCCGCGGAACAGGACATGCCATAGCAGATTCGGAATATACCGGAATTAAAGCCGGAGAAAATTACGCCAAGAAACGCTGGAGTGCAGGAGGGGTTGTCACCACTTCCACCTTTAATCTACGCACGGAATATCTTGCCGGAAAAGACCGGAGTGTGAAAAGCGAAGGTTTCTATGCAACAGGCAGTGTACGCTTCGCCCGGAATTTCGATTTCATCGCTTCGTTCGATTATTTCAACCCGAACAAAGCTGCTGATTTCAAACAGAATAACTATATTGCAGGCGTACAATACTGGTTCTACCCTAGATGCCGCTTACAAGCACAATATACCTTTTGCGACAAGAAAGGAGACGGACAAAAAGACTCCAATCTGATACAGGCACAGGTGCAGGTAAGGTTTTAAATTAAGTATCAATTAAGTATCAAGTATTAAGTATTAGCATCCGGTATTAGGGCTGGAGTAACAGTATTAAAACAGCGGAATCAAATAATTATAGAATATCAACCTTATAAATAACAGAAACGAAGAAATCATGGAACACAAAATCGCGGAAACCAACGCCCGAATAGACGTGGCCGACGTATTAAGAGGATTAGCAGTAATGGGAATTATTCTCTTACACAGTATTGAACATTTTAATTTCTACTCTTTCCCAGAAGAAGTACCTTTTGAATGGATGAAATTTACCGATCAGGCTATTTGGAGAGGATTATTCTTCACATTCAGTAACAAAGCATACGCTGTGTTTGCCCTGCTCTTCGGTTTCAGTTTCTACATTCAGGACAACAACCAACAACGGAGAGGGAAAGATTTCCGCTTGCGTTTTTTATGGAGATTATTCATTCTCTTCATGATAGGACAGTTCAATGCCGCTTTCTTTACCGGTGAAATATTGACTATGTATGCGATTTTAGGAATTATCCTTCCGATATTCTGCCGGATGAGCGACCGCACGGTTGTCATCTTCGCTACTTTATTAATTCTACAACCTATCGACTGGGTGAAATTGATTTATGCTTTGTGTAATCCTGACTATGTGGCAGGAAAAAGTTTGGCAGGTTATTATTTCAGCATTGCTTTCGACGTACAAAAGAACGGAACTTTCCTCGAAACAGTCCGCATGAATATGTGGGAAGGACAACTGGCCAATATGACCTGGGCACTGGAACATGGACGTATCTTACAGACACCGGGGTTATTCTTATTCGGAATGCTTGTCGGTCGCCGCAAATATTTCCTGTACAGCGAACAGAACGAACGCCTGTGGTTAAAGGCATTGGCCGTTTCGCTTCTCTGCTTCTTCCCCATCTACGGATTGAACAATATGCTGCCGGAATTCATCGAACGAAGTGCCATCCTTGTTCCCTTGCAATTGATATTAAGTTCATTCAGCAGCCTTAGCTTCATGGTATTGCTGGTAACAGGATTACTGCTGACTTTCTACCGTGTGAAAGACCGCAGTTTCTTTATGCGTTTCACATCTTATGGTAAAATGAGTTTAACGAACTACCTCGGGCAATCTATTTTCGGTTCTCTTTTGTTCTATCATTGGGGATTTGAACTTGGACGATATTTAGGAATCACTTACAGTTTCCTTTTTGGCATCCTTTTTGTTCTATTACAAATGGTATTTTGTTCGTGGTGGCTCCGACACCATAAGCACGGTCCTTTTGAAGGTCTCTGGAAACGTTTGACCTGGATTGGAAAAAATAAATAATTAAAGAATGATGAACGAAAAAACGATTAATGAACAATACGCATATATACGTACTTTACTTGAAGAGAAAAGACTCAAAGAAGCCTTAATGCAGTTGGAATCTTTGCTGTGGCAATGTCCTGACTGGGATTTGCGCACTCGCCTGGAACAATTGCAGACCTCTTACAAATATATGCTGGAATACATGAAACAGGGAGCAAACGACCCTGACCGGTGGAATCTGTATCAAAAAATGGTAGCAGACACCTGGGGAATTGCCGACCAATCACGTTTGCTCATGTTGGACAACGCTTCATCAAGATATTATCATGAGGTACGCCGCACTCCCAGATCGGCGGACTTGTCGAACTATGGTATCAAAACAATATTACACATATTGGAGTCATTTAATGACGACTTGGCAGTCAGCGGATTACTGTCTGACGAAAAGATGGATGAAGTATTAAGACGGCATGAAGATACGCTCAAGTTTATGTTTATAAGAACGTGGACAAACAGTGCATGGACTCCCGAAGACGAGGAAGACGCAAAAGCTATGCTTGCCTCGGAATTACTTCCGGGAGATGACTTATGCTTATTTGTCAGTGCCCTCACATTGAGCTTGATGGAATGTTTCGACATACGAAAAATAATGTGGCTGCTCAATGCTTACGAACACCCTAACGTCAACGTCAGCCAACGGGCATTGGTAGGTACAATGATTATCTTCCACATCTACAGAAGCCGTCTTTCTTTTTATCCGGAACTTATCAAAAGGGTAGATCTCATGGAGGAAATACCTTCATTCAGAGAAGACGTCGCACGTATTTACCGCCAAATGCTATTGTGTCAGGAAACGGAAAAGATTGATAAAAAGATGAGGGAAGAGATTATTCCTGAAATGCTGAAGAATGTTTCCTCCATGAAAAATATGCGGTTCGGTTTTGAAGAAAACGATGAAGAAAACAATGATATGAACCCGGATTGGGAAGATGCGTTCGAGAAGTCCGGCCTGGGAGATAAATTGCGTGAAATGAACGAATTGCAATTAGAGGGCGCAGATGTGTATATGAGCACTTTTGCCGCATTGAAAAATTATCCGTTCTTCCGCGAGGTGCATAACTGGTTCTATCCATTCAGCAAACAACAGTCCAATGTACTCAAAGCAATGAAACAAGCGGGAAATCAAGGCAGTAGTTTACTGGATTTAATTCTTCAATCGGGCTTTTTCAGCAACAGCGATAAGTACTCGCTCTTTTTCACGATTCATCAATTGCCACAGTCGCAACAAGATATGATGTTGAGTCAGTTGAACGAACAGCAGGTGGCAGAATTGGCAGAGAAATCGAATGTTGAAACAATGAAGAGGTTCAATGAACGTCCGGGAACGGTCAGTAACCAATACCTGCACGACTTGTACCGTTTCTTCAAACTTAGTGTACGCAAGAGTGAGTTCAGAGATATTTTTAAAGAGAAACTCGACCTTCATCACGTTCCTGCACTCGACAATATCTTGTATTGGGAAGATGTATTATTCCCCATTGCCGATTTTTATCTGGCAAAGGAACGTTGGGACGAGGCTATTGAAATTTATGAAGAACTGGAGTCTATTGGAGGATTCGAAGGAGAAAGTGCAGAATATTATCAGAAGTTTGGCTATGCATTACAGAAAAGAAAGAAATATGCAGAAGCTATTCAGGCTTATCTGAAAGCAGACACGCTGAAGCCGGATAATATTTGGAACAATCGCCACCTGGCTATTTGTTACCGGTTAAACAGAAACTATCAGGCTGCACTCACTTATTATAAAAAGGTAGAAGAAGCTGCTCCGGAAGATACCAATGTGACTTTCTATATCGGTAGTTGCCTGGCTGAACTGGGACAATATGAAGAAGCTCTGAATTATTTCTTCAAATTGGATTTCATCGAGAACAATTGTATAAAGGCATGGCGCGGCATCGGTTGGTGCTCGTTCATCAGCCAGAAATATGAACAGGCGATGAAATATTATGAAAAGATTATTGAGCAAAAGCCGCTGGCTATTGATTATATGAACGCAGGGCATGTGGCCTGGGTAATGGGAGATATTCAGAAAGCTGCCGTTTTCTACGGAAAAGCCATTACAGCTAGTGGGAACCGGGAAAGATTCCTGGAGATGTTCCACAAAGATGAAGAATCTCTTCTCACACAAGGGATTCGAGAAGAGGACATTCCTCTGATGTTGGATTTATTATAGTCTCCTGCATCTTTCAATTCGGGATATTCAGTAAATGTCCCTGCTTAAGAATACAGAAAAAGGCTGCCTCATTTTCTATTTTGAGGCAGCCTTCTCATATTATTGGGGTAAGTAGAAATATTCAGATAGATTCAGGATCCTTACTATAACTTTTTCAACTCTCCATACAACTTCTGTATGGGAAGTCCCATAATATTATAGAAGCTACCTGAAATTGATTTCACACCGATATACCCGATCCATTCCTGGACACCATAGGCTCCTGCCTTATCCATCGGCTGATAGAGGTCGACATAATACTGGATTTCATCTTCTGACAAGACATCAAACAATACTTCGGAAGAAGCGGTAAAGCTTTTTTGCCATTCGGTAGTAGTCAAGCAAACACCTGTGAAAACCTGATGAGACTTCCCCGAAAGAGCACGAAGCATTTCAATGGCCCCTTCCCTACCTTCCGGTTTTCCAAGTACTTTTCCATCCATCCAGACAATGGTATCTGCTGTAATCAATAATTCTCCCGGCTGCATCATGGTACGGTAGGCACCCGCCTTTTCACGAGCAATATATTCGGGTATTTCAGCACCAACCAATGTATCCGGATATGACTCGTCTACATCCGGCAATGTTCTGACTACATAGTCCACTCCCAAGCCTGACATCAATTCTTTCCGACGGGGAGAATTGGAGGCTAGTATAATCTGATATTTCTTTAAATTATCAAGCATGATTCGATTTATGATTTATAATTTATGGTTGAAAATACTTTTTATTGATGTCACCAGTTGATTTCACCAGCCGAAAGCATCTTCTGCCATCCACAGACCATGAGCTTTCAGTACTTGCTCCACTACATCACGTCCGCAACCACGTCCGCCGTCTGCATAAGAGATATACTTTGCTACGGATTTCACTTCCGGCACGGCATCTTTCGGACAACACGGAAGTCCGCACTCACGCATCACTTCAATATCCGGAACATCATCACCCATATAGAGAATTTCATCATCGGTCAGTCCGTATTTATCACGAAAATCACGATAGTCGTGTATCTTGACAGCGGATCCCATATACAAATCCTTCACGCCTAGTCCCTCAAAACGGATACGCACCGCCTCTGTACGACCACCGGTGATGATGGCTATGTGAAGTCCTTTCTTCACAGCCAACTGGATGGCATACCCGTCTTTGATATTCACGGTACGCATCGGCTCTCCGGAAGGATGCAAAGGTATGGTTGTCGAACTCAATACTCCGTCTACGTCAAAAGCTAAAGCCTTGATACGGGATAAATCATAATTGATGGTGCTCATGGATACTTTTGCTCATTAGTTTATATATATCCTGCAATGCCGGAGAATCTACCAACATGGCAAGATGATTGTTCATCACATTCTCATCGTAACGAACAGCGGGTCCGGTCTGTGCATCACGTGGTGCCAGCTCGTGTACTTTACGTGCCGTTTCGTCTATCAGCGGAAGCATGACATCGAAAGGCAAGTTGTATTTTTCAAGCAAGTCAGCAGCTAATGCATACATGTGATTTGTGAAATTACAAATAAAAACAGCAGCCAAATGAAGGCTTTTACGTTGCTCGGAAGAAGCTTCGTAAACTTTCTCTGAAAGAGTGGCGGCAACAGCTTTCAAGAACTCTACATCTTCCGGTCGTTTCGCTTCAACAAAGAAAGGCACTTCCTGAAAATTGACTTCACGTTGTTTGCTGAATGTCTGCATCGGATAAAATACTCCATACCGTTCTGCATGCCCTTCCCAAATACTCATCGGGATACTTCCCGCGGTATGCACCAACAAAGAACTCTGTTTTCCTTCTGTTATCTGCGGCAACAAATCTACTAAAGCGGCATCCTTCAAAGATACGATATACAATTTAGCATCTTTGGAGATTTCCTGTAAATCTGTTGTATATTCAGCTTCAACTTTCTCGGCTAAAGTACGAGCAGATTCCATGGTCCGGCTATATACCTGCACAATACGGAAGCCTTTATGATAGAGAGCCTTCGCCAGATTAGTAGCCAGGTTACCTGCGCCAATAAACACAATCGGTGTATCTTCTATACTTCTCTTCATTATTTCCTTACCGTTTTGCAAACCAGAATAAAATGATGCCGACAATGAGCAAAGTCAATGGCAGCAGATACCCGGATAACGAACCCAGCAATGATATTACCAGACTGATATTCATCACCAGCCAAAGACCAAGTAACACAAAACCAATTGATTTATCGCGTTTGAAAATAAGAAAACAGATCGAAGCATACAATAACATATTGTCTTTATTCATCACCCAAGGTAGTCCAATAGTAGAGAAATGAATCAGTTTATCAATCAGATAAAGTGCTCCGATAACGATAAAGGTAACAGCAGTAGCCAAATAAGTATCTTTGCTGTTACTCGCTTTAGCAGCTCCCATATTTATTTTCCTCCGAATTTATTTATGTGAATTTTCTCCCATTGAAGATGTTCTTCGTTGAAAGGTTTACGTTCCATCCCTTTATGTCCGATAGCAATAACGGAAAGAATTTGAAGTTGCAGAGGAATGCCCAGGATTCCATGAACAAATTCATCGGAAGGCATTCCGGTAGCAGTGAAACGTTCGCGGACCTGCACCCAGCAGCTTCCCAAGCCGAGATCTTCGGCCTGCAACTGTATCATGATAGAAGCAATAGAAGCATCTTCAATCCAAACATCACTGGCCAACGGATCGGCCATTACCACAATTGCCAAAGCAGCGTCGGCAATGAATGAAGAAGCCTGTTCCTTACAATGAGACAATTCTTTCAATACCTCTTTATCATCAATCACTACAAACTGCCAACTATTACTACGTTTGGAAGAAGGAGACATCAAAGCTGCTTTCATCAACGTAACTACCTGATCTTGTGTCAACTCTTCATCGGTGAACTTCCGCATACTACGACGGTTCTTTATTAATTCACTGAAATTTTCCATATTATTTTCCGGTTTCATTTGATTAATGTATGCAAAGATAATGCAAACCGAGCGTAATAGGAAATAAAAGTATCTTTTTCATTTCTATTGTCAGAAGGGAATCTATGACATGAAAAGAGTGCCAAATACTCCACTAAATGAAGAATATATTGTATCTTTGCACAGATAAATAATTTCATTATGAAAAAGCGAATTACACAAGACGATTACATTAAAGCGAATCGTAAAGCTAGCCGTGAGGCAGAAATTGAGATGTACGGGCACCCTATTTGTCACAAACGAGTGCACCAGTCAAAGAAAGTATATAACCGCAGAAAGATAAAGGCAGCCGATAAAAAGCTGCCTTATTTTTTTGCCTTCAAAATAGCGTCACTATCCTCCAGACATAGCGACACTATACAATAGGAATAGCGTCACTATCATGATAGGATAGCGTCACTATATTTAGGGGATTAAAAAAGAAGTTTATCTATTTACCTATCTATCTAATAATCTATACAATCCGAGTTAATTCCCCGGTTGTAGAATCAATAATAAACCCGTAGACTGTCACATCTGAAGGGATCAAAGGATGACGCACGATAAAATCTACTGTTCCTCTCACCGACTTTTCTGTATCTTCGAAACCATCCAGCCACGAATGAAAGTCAACTCCGCAGAAACGCATCATGTCAATATAATCCGGATTGATCCCGCGTGCTTTCATTTTTTCGAGCATTACTTCACTGTGCATGTGGCAAGCTCCACAGTCAGAATGAGCAATCACCATTATTTCCTCTACCCCCAACTCAAAAATAGCAACGAGCAAACTACGTATCACGCTACCGAAAGGATGGGAAATAACGCCACCTGCATTTTTTATCATTTTTACATCGCCATTCTTAATTCCTAATGCGGCTGGAAGCAAAGCAGTCAGTCGGGTGTCCATACAGGAAAGAATAGCTATTTTCTTATCGGGATATTTATTAGTAATATACGATTCGTATCCCTTGTTCTCAACAAATTGCTTGTTGTAAGCTAAAATTTCTTCTAACATAGTTCCGCTTTTTAAAAGTTCTGTTCGATTACGCAAAGATAGAAAAAATATATAAAGGTGCATTTTTTACAACTATATATATCAAGCAACTCCAACAAATTCTCCGTTTTGTTGTTGAATAAAGAATAAAAAGTGTAAATTTGTACCTAGATGCCACTGAAACTAACAACATATTATCATGGGAAGGATATTCCTGAATTGCCGGGAAAAAATACCTTCCATTCCAAAGAGTTATTTCTGATTTATGAAGCAACTCCTGGGTATACTCCTTTATTAATAGTGGCAACAGAAGACGGCAGACCGGTGGCACGCCTGCTTGCTGCCATCCGCAAAGCAAAGAAGTGGCTCCCTTCTTCTTTAGTGAAACATTGTGTAGTATATAGTGAAGGCGAATTTCTGGACGAGTCTCTTTCGACCAACAAAGAAAAGGCAGAAGAAGTCTTTGGCGATATGCTCGAACATCTCACACAAGAAGCATCGCGCAGCTGTGTCCTGATCGAATTCCGGAACCTAAACAATTCGATGTTCGGCTATCGGGTTTTCCGTGCCAATGATTATTTCCCTGTCAATTGGCTGCGGGTACGCAATTCGCTGCACAGTATGAAAAAGACGGAAGACCGGTTCAGCCCGTCACGCATCCGTCAGATAAAAAAAGGACTCAAGAATGGAGCCAAAGTAGAGGAAGCACATACCGTGGAAGAAATACACGATTTCTCACGGATGCTGCACAAGGTTTATTCCTCCCGCATACGCAGATATTTCCCTGCCAACGACTTTTTCCGTCACATGAACGATATGCTAATCAAAGGACAACAGGCAAAAATATTCGTAGTAAAATACAAAGAGAAAATCATTGGCGGTTCCGTCTGTATCTATTCGGGAGATGACGCCTACCTTTGGTTCTCCGGAGGAATGAGAAAGACATACGCACTTCAGTATCCGGGAGTGCTGGCCGTTTGGAAGGCATTGGAAGATGCCCGCCAACGGGGATTCCGTCACATGGAATTTATGGATGTAGGACTTCCGTTCCGCAAACACGGTTATCGTGATTTCGTTCTCCGATTCGGAGGAAAGCAAAGCAGTACCCGCCGCTGGTTCCGTGTCAATTGGAATTGGCTGAACAAACTCCTAGTCAAATTTTATATCTAAATGTAATCTCAAGATTGCAAAACGACTCTCCATGCTCCTTCCCTACCATTTTTTCTGTTTAATAATCCAATAATTAAATGCAGAAATATTTCTTTATTAGGTAAGAAATGTCTTTCTTTGTGCTGTTTTATGCCATATAAGCACATGATTAAAACCAAATAAAAAAAGTATAGTTATGAAGATTTCACACATTGAACATCTGGGCATTGCTGTAAAAAGCATCGAAGAAGCCCTTCCTTACTACGAAAATGTATTAGGTCTGAAGTGTTACAACATTGAAACAGTGGAAGATCAGAAAGTAAGAACTGCTTTTTTAAAAGTAGGCGAAACCAAAATTGAACTGTTGGAGCCGACTTGCCCGGAGAGTACTATTGCCAAATTCATTGAAAACAAAGGTGCAGGTGTTCACCATGTAGCCTTTGCTGTAGAAGATGGCGTAGCCAATGCGCTGGCAGAGGCAGAAGGCAAAGAAATCCGCCTTATCGACAAAGCTCCCCGCAAAGGTGCTGAAGGTTTGAATATCGCTTTCCTTCACCCGAAATCAACTTTGGGTGTGTTAACAGAACTCTGCGAACATTAATCATAAACTCTAAAACCAACAAGAACTCATGAGTAATCAACTTGAAAAAATTAAAGAGCTTATTGAACGCCGTGCCGTAGCACGTATCGGAGGCGGTGAAAAAGCAATTGCGAAGCAACACGAAAAAGGGAAATACACAGCACGCGAGCGTCTGGCTATGCTGCTTGACGAGGGTAGCTTCGAAGAAATGGACATGTTCGTTGAGCACAGATGCACGAACTTCGGAATGGAGAAAAAACATTATCCGGGAGACGGTGTAGTAACCGGCTGCGGTACAATCGAAGGACGTCTGGTATATGTGTTCGCACAGGACTTCACTGTTTCTGCCGGTTCACTGTCAGAAACAATGTCATTGAAGATTTGTAAAATTATGGATCAGGCCATGAAGATGGGTGCTCCTTGTATCGGTATCAACGACTCGGGTGGTGCACGTATCCAGGAAAGTATCAACGCTTTGGCAGGTTATGCAGAAATCTTCCAACGCAACATCCTTGCTTCAGGTGTTATTCCGCAGATTTCCGGTATCTTCGGTCCTTGTGCCGGTGGTGCTGTTTATTCTCCGGCTCTGACCGACTTCACACTGATGATGGAAGGCACTTCTTATATGTTCCTCACCGGACCGAAAGTGGTGAAGACCGTTACAGGTGAAGACGTTAGCCAAGAAAACCTCGGTGGCGCAAGCGTTCACTCCACTAAATCGGGTGTGACTCATTTCACCGCCCAAACAGAAGAAGAAGGTTTCGAACTGATTCGCAAACTGTTGAGCTATATTCCTCAAAACAACCTTGAAGAAGCTCCTTATGTAGATTGCACAGACCCAATCGACCGTCTGGAAGATTCTTTGAACGATATTATCCCCGACAGCCCTACTAAACCGTATGACATGTACGAAGTGATCGGCGCTATTGTGGACAACGGTGAATTCCTTGAAATCCAGAAAGATTATGCAAAGAATATCATCATCGGTTTCGCCCGCTTCAACGGACAATCGGTAGGTATCGTTGCTAATCAGCCTAAGTATCTGGCTGGTGTGCTCGACAGCAACGCATCTCGTAAAGGCGCACGTTTCGTTCGTTTCTGCGATGCATTCAATATTCCTATCGTATCGTTGGTAGACGTACCGGGATTCCTTCCGGGAACAGGTCAGGAATACAATGGCGTTATCCTTCATGGTGCTAAACTGTTGTATGCTTACGGTGAAGCTACTGTGCCTAAGGTTACTATCACATTGCGTAAATCTTACGGTGGTTCTCACATCGTGATGAGCTGTAAGCAACTTCGCGGTGACATGAACTACGCATGGCCTACTGCCGAAATCGCAGTAATGGGTGGTGCAGGAGCAGTAGAAGTATTGTACGCACGCGAAGCCAAAGATCAGGAAAACCCTGCTCAATTCCTTGCAGAGAAAGAAGCAGAATACACGAAACTGTTCGCCAATCCTTACAATGCAGCTAAATATGGCTACATCGACGATGTGATTGAACCGCGCAACACACGTTTCCGTGTTATCCGTGCTTTGCAGCAGTTGCAGACTAAGAAATTGAGTAATCCGGCTAAGAAGCATGGTAATATTCCGTTGTAATCCTACTTTTCACATTAAAACAAGAACGATTATGAACAAAACCAAAATCGGAATATTCCTTTCTTTGCTGTTGCTGATTGGTCTGACTTCTTGTGGAGAGCAAAAGTCGAACAATAAGCTGGTGCTAAACGAAATCCTGATAGACAATCAGAGTAATTTTCAGGACGATTACGGATTGCACAGCGCATGGATTGAAATATTCAATAAATCATTCGGTAGCGCCGACCTGGCAGCTTGCTTGCTGAAAGTAAGCAGCCAACCGGGCGATACAGTTACTTATTTTATCCCGAAAGGTGATATACTTACCTTAGTGAAACCACGCCAACATGCACTATTCTGGGCAGATGGCGAACCTAACCGTGGTACTTTCCATACCAGCTTCAAGCTGAATCCGGAAACAGCTAATTGGGTTGGTCTGTTCGACTCC
Source organism: Bacteroides sp. D1 (assembly GCF_000157095.2). NCBI lineage: Bacteria > Pseudomonadati > Bacteroidota > Bacteroidia > Bacteroidales > Bacteroidaceae > Bacteroides > Bacteroides sp. D1. The sequence continues at coordinate 156,427 of NZ_JH114339.1, read as the reverse complement.
GGCAAAAAGTTGCTCGACCAGATTGTAGTACCCGCAGGCGCTCTCGGTCCCAACCAATCATACGCTCGTGTAAGCGACGGGGCAGCTGAATGGGAAGTAAAAAGTGGAAGCGGTGACAAATACGTGACTCCGAGCACCAACAATAAGACTCTTGACAGCAATTCCAAGATGGAAAAGTTTGAAGAACACGATGCTGATGGCGTTGGAATGTCCATTTCTGCCATGAGCGTAGTATTCTGCGGATTGATTCTTCTCTTTATTGCTTTTAAGATTGTAGGAAAAGTAGCTGTTAATTTGAGCAAGCGCAACGCTATGAAATCTAAAGGCATTGACAAGCATGAAGCTAAGGAACTGTCACAGGCTCCGGGCGAAGTATACGCTGCTATTTCTATGGCATTACACGAAATGCAGGATGAGGTGCACGACGTAGAAGAAACGGTGCTGACCATCACCCGCGTAAAACGCAGCTACTCACCATGGAGTTCGAAGATTTACACTTTGCGTGAAACTCCTCCCAGAAAGTAAGTCACCTTTTAAAAAGTAAAAACGATGAAAGAATATAAATATAAAATCAACGGTAACTCATATAAAGTAACCATCGGAGATATTGAAGACAACATCGCTCATGTAGAAGTGAACGGTACACACTATAAAGTAGAAATGGAGAAACAGCCGAAGCCTGTTGCGAAACCCGTGACAGTACGCCCGATGCCTAATGCTCCTACTGCTCCTACTCAAGTAGTGAAACCGACCGCTCCGTCTACCGGAAAATCAGGAGTTAAATCTCCGCTGCCGGGTGTGATCCTTGACATCAAAGTGAATGTAGGCGATACTGTAAAGAAAGGACAGACCATTATCATATTGGAAGCCATGAAGATGGAAAACAATATCAATGCGGATAAGGACGGTAAGATTACTGCCATCAACGTCAACAAGGGAGACTCTGTTCTTGAAGGTAATGACCTCGTAATTATTGAATAATATGGGAGACTTTATAAACTTTTTAGGAAATAACCTGGCCGACTTCTGGACATACACAGGCTTTGCCAATGCTACGGTAGGGCATGTAGTCATGATTCTCGTTGGCTTGGTATTCATCTATTTGGCAATAGCCAAAGAGTTCGAACCGATGCTGCTGATTCCTATCGGTTTCGGTATATTGATCGGTAATATACCTTTTAATATGGATGCCGGGCTGAAAGTCGGTATTTATGAAGAAGGTTCTGTATTGAATATATTGTATCAGGGAGTGACCTCCGGCTGGTATCCGCCACTCATCTTTTTGGGTATCGGTGCCATGACGGACTTCTCGGCACTTATCTCTAATCCAAAATTGATGCTGATCGGTGCAGCTGCACAATTCGGTATCTTCGGTGCTTATATGATCGCGCTAGAAATGGGCTTCGATCCGATGCAAGCCGGTGCTATCGGTATCATTGGTGGAGCAGACGGCCCGACGGCCATCTTCCTTTCTTCCAAGCTAGCACCTAACCTGATGGGAGCCATTGCGGTGTCCGCCTACTCCTATATGGCGTTGGTTCCGGTGATACAGCCGCCTATCATGCGTCTGCTCACCACCAAGAACGAACGTGTCATCCGCATGAAACCGCCGCGTGCCGTTTCTCACACGGAGAAGGTGATTTTCCCGATCATCGGTTTGTTGCTGACTTGTTTCCTGGTTCCTTCCGGTCTGCCTTTGTTGGGTATGCTGTTCTTCGGTAACCTGTTGAAAGAAAGTGGTGTAACCCGCCGTTTGGCTAATACTGCCAGTGGTCCGTTGATTGATACAATCACTATCCTGTTGGGTCTGACAGTAGGTGCTTCTACGCAAGCTTCCGAATTCCTGACGCTTGACTCTATCAAGATCTTTGCTCTCGGTGCATTGTCATTTGTTATTGCAACTGCCTCCGGTGTCATCTTCGTTAAGATCTTCAATATCTTCCTGAAGAAGGGTAATAAGATCAATCCGTTGATCGGTAATGCAGGTGTTTCTGCTGTTCCCGACTCTGCACGTATCTCGCAAGTGATTGGTTTGGAATACGATTCGACCAACTATTTGCTGATGCACGCTATGGGTCCGAACGTTGCCGGAGTGATCGGTTCAGCTGTTGCTGCCGGTATTCTGCTTGGATTCTTGATGTAAGAAACATTATATAATAGATAAGAACACCCGTGTTACATTCAGTTGTGACACGGGTGTTCTTTATTACAGCCATAGTGTTATCTTCTCTCCGTTCTGAAACGATTAAACGTCATAAAAAAGGCTGCTACCAGTGTTCAAACCGGAGCAGCCTCTTTCTTTTATTTATGGAATAATCCGGAGATTATTACTGTGCCAATTTGTTGTCAGAACCGAGCACGTTGATGATTTTGTGCTTGTACAGTTTTTCCATGTTGTCACGAGCCGGACCAAGATACTTACGTGGGTCGAATTCAGCCGGTTTTTCAGCGAATACCTTACGTACAGCAGCAGTCATAGCCAGACGAGAGTCAGAGTCGATGTTGATTTTGCAAACAGCAGACTTAGCAGCTTTACGCAATTCTTCTTCCGGAATGCCGATAGCAGCTTTCAGTGCACCACCATATTTGTTGATAGTTTCCACTTCTTCTTCCGGAACTGAAGATGATCCGTGAAGAACGATAGGGAATCCCGGAAGTTTTTCCATTACAGCGTCCAATACTTCGAAAGCCAATGGAGGAGGAACCATACGGCCAGTCTTCGGGTCGATGTGGCATTGTTCCGGAGTAAATTTGTAAGCACCGTGAGAAGTACCGATTGAGATAGCCAAAGAGTCGCAACCAGTGCGAGTAGCGAAGTCGATTACTTCTTCAGGGTCAGTATATGTGTGATGGTCGGAAGAAACTTCATCTTCTACACCAGCCAATACGCCAAGTTCACCTTCTACAGTTACGTCGAACTGGTGAGCGTATTCAACAACTTTCTTAGTCAATGCTACGTTTTCTTCGTAAGGAAGGTGAGAACCATCGATCATTACTGAAGAGAAACCTGAATCGATACAAGATTTGCAAGTTTCGAATGTATCTCCGTGGTCAAGATGAAGAACGATTTCCGGATGTGCGCAGCCTAATTCTTTAGCATATTCTACAGCACCCTGTGCCATGTAACGCAACAAAGTAGCGTTAGCATACTGACGAGCACCTTTAGAAACCTGAAGAATCACAGGAGATTTAGTTTCAACAGCAGCCTTGATGATAGCCTGCATTTGTTCCATATTGTTGAAGTTGAATGCTGGGATAGCATATCCACCTTTGATAGCCTTAGCAAACATTTCTCTTGTGTTTACCAATCCTAAATCTTTGTAATTTACCATTTTGTTTAAAGTTTATTGTTAGTGAATAAAAATTCTACGCAAAAGTAAGCATTATCCATCGAATAACGAACATCGGAAAGAAAAATATAGTAGAAAAAGGTTTAAATCAGACTGCAAAATTTAGCAGGAATACGAGTGTGACATTAGATTGTAATGTCTACCTTGCAAACTTTGGGATTTATGATTTCTGAATTCTGATTTATGCCTTCGGATTTATATCTCCTTATTTATACCTTATTTATACCTCATTTTTCATTCATTTAATCACCAAAATCTGCATAGCAAATCAGAAATCATAAATTAGAAATCAGAAATTTTAGAAAACCTTTTTCTATTTCACAGAAAAGCATTATCTTTGCGCTCTGAAAATGACCATTACACTATTTCTTACCAAAATAGTAACAGAATATAAATTAAAAAAACAGATACTGAAATGAAAAAAGGCCTTCATCCAGAATCATACCGTCCGGTAGTATTTAAAGATATGTCAAATGGTGACATGTTTTTGTCTAGATCAACTGTAGCAACTAAAGAAACCATCGAATTCGAAGGTGAAACTTATCCGTTGCTGAAGATTGAAATCTCAAACACTTCTCACCCGTTCTATACAGGTAAATCTACATTGGTAGATACTGCAGGTCGTGTTGACAAGTTCATGAGCCGTTACGGTGACCGTAAGAAGAAATAATTCGATCTTTCGTGAAAGATGAAAAAAGAGGAGATTCTCGCAGAGAATTTCCTCTTTTTCGTTTTCTATATTCCTTAACGTCAAGCATCATCCAACAAGAAATCGGCTATATGACGATGCCTGACCCCCTCCACATTATCCTGCCACAAGCTGTCCATACTAACTACATATTTAGGATAATGGTCGTTAATGGCGAGCAAAGGAGCAAACTCCCTCTCAACAGTGGCCTGTGAAGCTAACTGATACGTTACTTGCACATAAATCTTTTCTTCCCGACGGATGGCTACAAAATCCACTTCTTTATCATCCTGTTTGCCTACATACACTTCATAACCCCTTCTTTTCAACTCCAGACAGACCAGATTCTCCAACATACCTGCAATCAACCGGTCACGATAGCCCATCACGGAATAAATCAAAGAAAGGTCACTTACAAAATACTTCTCATTCGTCTGCAGAATTTCCTTTCCTTTAATATCATACCGGGGAATACGTTGAATGATAAAAGCACTTTCCAATGCATTCAGATAATTATAGATGGTATTCATATCCACCCTCCGTTGCTGACTTTTGAAGTAATCAGCTATATTTTTAGCGTTCAGCTTATTGCCTATATTATCGAAAACAAACTTCACTACCCGTTCGAGCAGTTCCACATTCCGGATATTGTGACGCTGCACCGTGTCACGAAGAATGACAGAAGAATAGATGTCGTAGACAATTTTATAGATAGCCTCATATCCATAATCGGCAGTATGTATGGCCGGAAATCCTCCCATACGGAGATATTTCTGAAATTCCTCCTTCCGGTTGAGTGTCGGATCATTGGCCTGCAAGTCATGGAAAGTCAGATATTCTCTAAAAGACAAGGTCATGACATGGAAAGCGACATACCGTCCCGTTAAATAAGTTGCCAGTTCGGACGATAACATACGTGAGTTGGAGCCGGTCACATAAATATCCGTATCCAAATCTACCAGAAGTGAGTTGACCACTTTTTCCCAACCGTCCACTTCCTGAATTTCATCCAAGAGAATATAATATTTACCCGCATCTCCCGCCTGTCCCCGAATATAAGCATACAAAGCCTTCGCCTCTTTCAGATCTATCCACTGAAAACTTTCAAAATTCAGATAGATGATACGTTCTTCACGAACTCCTCTCCTCAACAGTTCGTCACGAATCAGACGCAGCACTACCGACTTTCCACTGCGACGAATACCCGTTATCACTTTTACAAACGGCTTATCTATAAAAGGAACAACTTGTTCCATATACTGTTCACGATTAATCATATTCAAAAGTTTTTAGGGTTATAAGCACAAAGATATACTATTTTCGGAAAGTTTTTAGGGTTATAACCCTAAATAAATCCATAAATTCAGATTCTTTTAGGGTTATAAGCCGAAAAATAAATAAAAGAAATATGACTAAATCCGATTTATTACCAAATAAAGAAAGTACCTTTACCCGACTAATTAATAAAAAATGGAAATAACCGATTTAAAACAAATGACAAAGGAAGAAGTTTTCAATTTCATCAGACAACGCCTTTCTTTCAGTAAAGAGCTGCAAGAACAATTCAGGCATGTGAATAAAGACGATCTCGCAAAAGAACATCGCAGATTCGAAATGTCCGGAAATGAATCAAAGACAGGCCAATGCACGATTTTCAACACAGCGATTCTGAACGAGTTTGCCGATCTTGGCATCTATGATTATACTTCTTATCTTTTTCTCGACTTCCACAATGGCACTCCAACCGTTTATCTCAAATACTTCTCCGAAAATGAAAATTTGGAATATACATTTACCGGATATACCACAACGGAAATCATCTTTGCAATTCTTGAACTGACTATCTTCTCCGGAAAGCCCAAAAGAAATCGCAGCTAAAAAAAGAATTGCACGGAAAGACAATACGAGGTCAAAAGACTTTTATGGCTTTCATTTAGGCACGGATTACACGGGTTTCACGGTTCCATTAGACTAAAACCGCGAAATCCGTGTAATCCGTACCTAAATAATATCAATCTAATAGATGGTTTTACTTTTGGCTCCCTCCTTTTTATCATCACATTATATTTGCCACCCGTATAGCATATTTACCATCTTTATACCATACTCTCTATTCTCATACCATATTTCCTGCATTTATTTCCTCTTTTCCATCCTATTCCGAAAAAAACATATATCTTTGTCACACGCTTTCTGCCCATCAGCGTGATGAAACAGGCAAAAGCGTTTTTTTATTCCTTAATGGAGTAAATAACGTATTGTCTCTCAAACTTAAAAATTAGCAGTTTTTTCACACCGAGAGATGATACAACAGATACTCCACGTAGATAGTCGTATATCAACATATCGATTAGAGATTTGTTATATATAAACGTTTGGCGTGGGTGTCTGTTGTTTATCATTATCTGGTGAAGGGTGTTGCTAAGCCTTAAGTTTAGATAATGGTACAACAGCACTCACGCTTTTATTGTATCCGGTCGGTTTCAACAATCCTTATACCCCAACCAATTCCCCAGCCGACCGAAATCATAAAAATCGTGGGTGTTCGTTGCACCTCTCCGGACAATACGTTATTTACTCCTTTTTTATAACACATTAAAACAAAAGCGATATGCCAAAATGGATTAGTGTAGAAAAAGCAGTGATTAAGTATCACATCGAAAAAGAAGCGATCCTGCTTTGGGTGGAAATGGGACAATTCCCTATGTTATACATAGACAATGTTCCGAATGTTGACGAAGAATGTATTCTGGAACTCTTTCGCCGAAGTAAAGCCGGCATTACAGCAGAATATATTGATACGCTGGAACAACTGTGTATAGACAAAACGATGGTCTGCGAGAAATACGCCCACATTATTCAATTGAAAGAAAAGGAAATTCAGCTGCAGAAGGAAATAAATACGTTGATAAACGAAATACAGGCAGCAATGAAGAGACAAAATGAACGGATCCGGGATTTGAAAAAAGCGATTGGAGAGAATAATAATGTTATACGTAGCGACAGTTGGATAAAAAGGCTGCGCAAAAGGTTTCAATGGTGAATAATTATCAGTGTACCAATTACCATGTGGGACATTATTGCACGGTTTTCACCACAGAGGATAAGGAGGGCCGTCCTTTGCCCTTTGCAGCCTATTCCCATTCCCTCCACAGCTTTCTTTAAACTCCTCCATAAGCTCTTTAAAGCCTATATTCAAACAATGAAAAATACAAAATATTTTATTCCATTTATTTAACTAATCATCCATTATATAAGTAATTTTATCCTTTGTAAAGTCAAGTAAATTCACTACATTTACACCACTAACAAGAACTGAAATGTGAGCATTTCAGCACAAAGAAATCTGTATGAAAAAAACGATGAAGAATGACAGTTGCCTGACGGTTTCCCGTCGGGCAGCTATTATCCGCCAAGATGCGGAAGAGAATTACGGCACACTGTTGACACTGGGAGAATCTATGCGCCGTGCATACCAAGTAGAAGAACTGATAGACCGGATGAGATGGGACAACGCCGATTTCTGCCTGCAACGAACAGACGGAACCTGCCTTTCCATTACAGGGACACTGACAGAATATGAACACTATTTCGGCCGCCCCTACTACGAAAACCCCTCCAACAGGTTTCTCCCATACTATGACGTGCATTGTAGAAAATGGCTTACGTGTCGAGTGGCAGGGATTGTATTCGGCTCTTCTGTGAAAAAAAATTAATTTCATGGATTAAATAAGGAAAGTTGTAGGACATATACGAAATAAAGTAGTTACTTTGCAACCGCAAGTAAGAGAAAAAATCATGTCAATGCTGCTTCCTTGTTTTTTGACAGAGGCAGTTATCTGTTTTTCCAGCATTGCTTTTTCAGAACTTCGGAATTAAATCTCCCCTGCTCCGAAAATTCCCTATATTACAGATTACATACACGAAGAGAATACTCCGATTCCATCATGAAGAATGAGTACGATATTTGCTGCTTTCCAAAGAAGTGGCCGGATTCTTCGTATCTGTATTTTCAGAAAAATAGAATTTAAAACAGAAACTAATATATTTTATTATGACAACATCTAATTCAGCAAATACCAAACAATCGAACAACGCATCACAAAAGAGAAAACCGATTCATAACGGTTACTTCAATCATCCCACTTCTTCTTCCAGCAATATACCCATGAGTATTTTGATACGGGAACAAGGACTGGAAATATACGGACTATACTGGGTGATGCTCGAAGAAGCTCATGCACAGCTTAAATGCTGCGTCAATATCCAGACAATGGAAATCATCGCCAATATATTCCATGCCCAACCCGAACATCTTGAGCTCCTCTACCACCATTATTTCCGGCGTCCCGGCAAAGGATACAACTCGCATATACTCTATGCCGACTTTTGCGAAGAATCTGCCATCAGAAGTTATTTCCCGCACCCCCTACTGGCATACACCGACAACGAACTGCTGCGGATGATTATGCAAGACGGACTAAAAGCCTACGGACTATATTGGCTTGTGATGGAAAAGCTCTATCAACAGCCACAACATTTTCTGGCACCGCAAACTGCTTCCTTCATCCAGAACCTTTATGATGTGAGCGACGAACTGATGGAAAGTGTATTATACAATTACGGACTCTTTTATCTGGATGAGAAAATGAACCTCCATTCTAAAGCAATAGACGATTATAGGGAAGCACTTGACAACATGGAAGATGAAAAAAAGCGCAACACGAAACCGCACGTCAATAACTCTCTGAAAGCCAACGGAAATGCAGAGGATTTTAACACTCGGGAAATAAAAAAAACGTCAAATATACAGAAAAATCCATCCCCCATTATAAATAAAGAAATAAACAAAAAAAATTCTTCTTCTGAAGAAAGCGGAAAAGAAAAAGAAGAAGAAAATGGTTTGAAGGTGACGGACTTGAACGCTGTGACACCCGATATGCGCCCCAACGCATGGGAAGAAAATCTACAGGAGGCAATGAACGACACATCCTGGTATGAAGTCGTAGCCATTCAGTCGGGCATCCCCCGGCTGATGATGGAAGAAAAAGAATGGTTCTTCAACTATTTACGGGAGCAAATCATCTTACGGGGGAATGAAAGCTCGATGAACAGCCTGCACGAAATAAAAAACTATTTCGCCAATCTCACCCGGCAGGGAAGCCATGTGTCATCCACAACGCAGGTGGCACTGAAGAAGTTTCTCAAAAACCGGCAAGAGCAACAGCAATGTTCGCCCTACGAAACCATCACCAACGGAATACGTACCTACGACGGGCATCCCATCCCCGCTTATGCCAAGCCGCGACCTTCGGCGGCACATATCTGGAATCCGGTGACGAACGAATGGACACGATAGCATATTATCTCTCAATCATTTACTAAATATGGATAGATTCAAAGAACTGGGTATTGATACCCACGGTCGCACAAGCGGCAAAATGAAAACAAAATGTCCCTGGTGTCATGCCCAACGGACGGATAAGCGTGATAAATCACTAAGTGTCAACCTCGATACCAAACTGTATTTGTGCCACTACTGCGGCGCACACGGTTCGGCAGCCATATATGCCGGAAAAGGCAGAAAGCTGGGTGATCCGTTGGTCAAATTTCCAACGGCAACAGGTAGCAACTCCAGTTGTCCGCCCACTGAAAAGCCGCACGGCGACCCAGAGCAAGGGGCACTCACACAAAAGCAAATTGAATGGTGTCGTGACGTCCGCCACATTCCGCCGGAAGTATTGGTGGAAGCTGGCGTGGCTTTCGCCTCCATTTCGATGCCTATATCCGGAAAGGAGAAAGGTTGGGAAAAGAGGGACTGTCTCTGCTTCAACTTTTTTGAAAACGGGGAATTGGTGAACACGAAGTTCCGCGACTCACAAAAGCACTTCAAATTGCTGCAAGGAGCGCGCACCATCCCTTACAACATCGACGCCATCCGCGACACGCCGGAGTGCATCCTCGTGGAAGGGGAATTTGATGCCCTCTCCTACATGGCTGTCGGCCGGACGGATGTCATTTCCGTGCCGAACGGTGCCAACAGTCAACTGGACTGGCTGGACGAATTGTCGGAATCTCATTTCGAGCAGAAACAAGTGATTTATCTGTCGGTGGACACCGACCGCAAGGGACGGGAACTGTGCCGGGAACTCTCCCGACGGCTGGGGGTAGACCGCTGCCGTATCGTCACCTACGGCGAAGCATACAAGGACGCCAACGAACTGCTCGTGGCGGAAGGCCCGGACGCACTACTGAAGGCACTGGAGGACGCTCCCATCCCCCGCCTGGAAGGTACGTTTACGGCAGAAGACTTACGGGAGGGATTGCACCAACTGTTTGAAGAGGGGTATACCTCGGGCGTGGAATTGGGAATACCGAATCTGGACGAAATCATGAGGCTGGAAACGGGGCGGGTGCTCACCGTCACCGGTATTCCCGGACATGGCAAATCGGACTTTGTGGATGAGATAGTGCTCCGGCTCTGCACCCGCCAAGATTGGCGAGCGGGATATTTCAGTCCGGAGAACACGCCAATCGAGTATCATCATGCCAAACTGGCGGAGAAACTGCTGGGACACCGTTTCCGCAAAGATTTCTCTACGGAGGAGGAATTCGCCCGCGTAGTGGATTATCTTTCGCAACGCGTCTGGCACATTCTTCCGGACGGGGATTTCACACTGGGCAACGTCTTGTCAAAGGCACGCGAACTGGTGCACCGTCACGGCATCCGTGTGTTTGTCATCGACCCGTACAATTACATCAACCATCAGATCCCGGCAGGCATGACGGAGACAGGGTATATCGGTTCATTCATGAATAGTCTGGCACGTTTTGCCCGGCTCAACTCCTGCCTCGTCATTCTGGTGGCGCATCCGAGAAAGATGAACAAGCAATACGGCACGCAGAAAACGGAAGTTCCCACCATGTATGACATCAACGGCTCGGCCAACTTTTTCAACATGACGGACTACGGAATAGTGGTAGACCGTCAGGATGAAATGGGGATCGTGTATATACACGTCGAGAAAACCCGTTTCCGTAATTTCGGAACAAAGGGAAACGCAGCGTTCTGCTACGATGTGACCAACGGAAGATATTCCCCTTGTACGCCGCCACCCGAACCGGGCATGCAGGTGCAACCGTGGAAGGGAGCCAAAGACTTATTCTCGTCAGAGGGATGGATTTAGGGATTAAGGCTCTCCCAAATACTTCTCAATCAGCTCCACCTGCAACGGTGTGAGCCAATGTATCCAAAATGCCCAGCCGGTAGCTTCGAGAGCCTCCAGCAGCTCCCGGTTTCGGCGGATGCATTTATTTAAATGTCTTCTTGCCACATCGGCACTTGCATACGGCATATAGAGTAATGCCAATTCCGTTTTCTTCATAGATTTTCTTCTTTTAATTTATTATTTACGTCATGTAAAGATACTGTTTTTTGCGTAGAAATGCAAGCAAATACACAGATATTCAAGCGTTTGCCTTCACTTACCGGCAGATACCGTTTCATGTTTCCTCCCCTGCCGGTTGGGGTATCTTTGCTACTGTAAAAGAGACAGAAAACGTTCGTTTACTGACTCAATAAAATCTTATTTATTCACTTAAAAAGGAGGAAATCAGTATGTTGATTTACAAAGCGGTTCAGTCCAATATCGCATCGAAGGACAAAAAGAAGAAATGGCATCCCTGCCTGATTAAAATGGGAAACGTAGTGGATACGCAAATGATTGGCGAAACGATTGCCGAACGGTCATCACTGACGGCCGGTGACGTGCACAACGTGATCCGAAACCTGATGGCAGTGATGCGCGAGCAGTTGCTCAACAGCAGGACAGTGAAGCTCGAAGGATTGGGCACATTTACCATGGTGTGCCAGTCACGCTGCAAGGGGGTGGATGCGGAAGCCGATGTTAGTCCGGCACAAATCACGGGATTGCGTTGCCAGTTTACCCCGGAATATACGCGGGATGCCGGTGGAAATATCACCCGTGCGCTGATTCAGGGAGCGTCATATATCCACGTCAACCAGTTGACGAAAGCACTGGGAACGGGAGGCGGTGGAAACGCCGGCGGTTCGGGTGATGACAAACCGGGCGGCGGTGGTCAGGAAGCGCCCGATCCGGCAGCGTAATATAGTAGGTGATAGAGGATAGTGTGGTATGGAAAGGAGGTGTTGAATTATGAAGAAATCCATTTGGAATACGATTTTAAAAGTCGTCATTGCGGTTGCTACTGCTATTGCAGGCGTCATTGGAGGTCAGAACCTGATGATGTAAAATGAAACAAAAGAGTTGGACGGGAATTTTACCTTAGAAACGGTAAAGTTCCCGTTTTTTTGTGTTCCATATAAAGGTTAAGAGGCAGGATATGAAAAGACAGGAATATTGAACATAAATAAACAGGAGTTGTTTTAGTATATTATTCGCTATTTATCAACGCAAAACCTCTAAACATCAACGTGGTATATGAAAAAGAAATTTGGATTCGTCCTGGCGGCTGCAATCTTGCTGGCTGGCTGCGGACAGAAAAAAGAAACGACAACGACAACTGCACGTCCCGTAAAGACTACGATTGTCGAGTCAAGATCGATTATCAGAAAAGATTTCTCGGGAATCGTGGAAGCGGTGGAATATGTGAAGCTGGCTTTCCGGGTCAACGGACAAATCATTCAGCTTCCTGTCATCGAAGGGCAGAAAGTGAAAAAAGGACAGCTCATCGCGGCTATCGACCCCAGAGACATCGCGTTGCAATATGCCGCCACGAAATCGGCATACGAAACGGCTTCGGCACAAGTGGAACGTAACAAACGGCTCCTCTCCCGGCAAGCGATCTCCGTGCAGGAATATGAAATCAGCCTCGCCAACTTCCAGAAGGCGAAGTCTGAATACGAACTGTCTGCCAACAATATGCGCGACACCAAGCTGACAGCTCCTTTCGACGGTTCTATCGAAAAACGACTGGTGGAAAACTATCAGCGTGTCAACTCCGGTGAGGGTATCGTGCAGCTTGTCAATACACACAATCTGCGTATCAAATTCACCATTCCGGATGCGTATCTTTATTTGTTGCGCGCCAAAGACCCGCGTTTCCTTGTAGAGTTCGACACATTTAAAGGACACGTGTTTCAAGCGAAACTGGAAGAATATCTTGATATTTCTACGGATGGCACAGGAATTCCGGTCAGCATCACGATTGACGATCCGTCATTCGACCGCGATCTGTATGCTGTGAAACCCGGTTTCACGTGCAGCATCCGTTTCACGGCAGATGTAGGTCCGTTGGTGCAGGATAGCTGGACGATCGTACCGCTTAGTGCCGTATTCGGCGAAAGCGAAGGGAATAAAATGTATGTCTGGGTGGTAGAAGACAACAAAGTCCACAAACGGGAAGTGACCGTCAACGCCCCGACCGGAGAAGCACAGGCGCTCATCTCGGAAGGTTTGAAACCCGGTGAAAAAATCGTCATAGCAGGCGTATACCAACTAGTAGAAGGAGAATCTATCACAACTGTTGACAGGTGATAGTTGGTAAATGATTATGTAATCATTTATCCGCTGTCATTCATCAATTATCAACGATCATTTATTATGAGTTTAGCCAAATATTCATTAGATAATACGAAAATCATCTATTTCTTTCTTGCTGTATTGCTGATTGGGGGAATCACTTCCTTCGGCAAGCTGGGTAAGAAAGAGGATGCTCCTTTCGTCATAAAGTCGGCGGTTATTATGACCCGCTATCCGGGTGCCGAACCGGCAGAAGTGGAGCGGTTGATTACCGAGCCTATCTCTCGTGAAATTCAAAGTATGAGCGGTGTGTACAAGATAAAATCAGAATCGATGTACGGGCTCTCAAAAATCACATTCGAGTTGCAACCTTCCTTGTCGGCAAGCTCCATTCCGCAGAAGTGGGATGAGTTGCGACGGAAGGTGCTAAATATACAGCCACAATTGCCGAGCGGTGCTTCCGCACCGACGGTTTCCGATGATTTCGGCGACGTGTTCGGTATCTATTACGGTCTGACGGCGGACGACGGTTACACATACGAAGAGATGCGCAACTGGGCGGAACGGATCAAGACGCAGGTAGTGACGGCGGACGGGGTGATGAAAGTCGCCCTGTTCGGGACGCAGACGGAGGTGGTCAATATTTTTATTTCCACCAATAAGCTCGTAGGTATGGGCATCGACCCGAAACAGCTTGCCAGTCTGTTGCAATCGCAGAACCAGATTATCAATACCGGAGAAATCCGTGCCGGCGAGCAACAGCTCCGGGTGACTGCCAACGGTATGTATACCACCGTAGACGATATCCGCAACCAGGTGATTACCACCAAAGCCGGACAGGTGAAACTGGGCGATATCGCCGTCATCGAAAAAGGGTACATGGACCCTCCATCCAACATCATGCACGTGAACGGCAAACGTGCCATCGGCATCGGCGTCTCCACCGACCCGCAACGGGACGTGGTGCAGACGGGCAAAAACGTGAAAGCCAAACTGGACGAATTGTTGCCACTGATGCCTGTGGGACTGGAACTGCAAAGCCTGTATCTGGAGAACGAAATTGCCAACGAAGCCAACAACGGATTTATCATCAATCTGATCGAATCGATTCTGATTGTTATTGTGATTATCATGTTGGTGATGGGTTTGCGCGCAGGTGTACTGATCGGCTCGTCACTGATTTTCTCTATTGGCGGCACATTGCTTATCATGTCTTTCTTCGGTGTCGGGCTGAACCGTACTTCGTTAGCGGGATTTATCATCGCCATGGGGATGCTGGTGGATAACGCCATCGTGGTAACGGACAACGCACAGATTGCCATCGCCCGCGGAGTAGACCGGCGGAAAGCGCTGATAGACGGCGCAACCGGTCCGCAATGGGGATTGCTTGGGGCTACGTTCATCGCTATCTGTTCGTTCCTCCCGCTCTACCTTGCTCCTTCTGCCGTGGCGGAAATCGTGAAACCGCTTTTTGTGGTGCTTGCCATCTCGCTGGGATTGAGCTGGGTGCTCGCGCTGACGCAGACCACTGTTTTCGGTAATTTCATCCTGAAAGCGAAAGCAAAGGACGGCACGAAAGACCCGTATGACAAACCGTTCTATCACAAATTCGCCTCCATCCTCCGCACGCTAATTCGCAGGAAAACATTGACACTGGGTTCGATGGTAGTGCTCTTTGTTGCTTCGCTGGTTATCATGGGAATGATGCCGCAAAACTTCTTCCCTTCTCTCGATAAGCCTTATTTCCGGGCGGACGTGTTTTATCCCGACGGGTATAGCATCAATGACGTAGTGAAAGAGATGAAATCCGTGGAAGAGCATCTGGCAAAGCAGCCGGAAGTGAAGAAAGTGTCAATCACCTTCGGCAGCACGCCGTTAAGGTATTACCTCGCTTCTACTTCGGTAGGTCCGAAACCGAATTTTGCCAATGTATTGGTTGAATTGACGGACAGTAAATATACAAAAGAGTATGAAGAAGATTTCGACGCGTACATGAAGGCGAATTATCCGAATGCGATTACCCGCACCAGTCTGTTTAAACTGTCGCCTGCGGTGGATGCCGCTATCGAAATCGGGTTTATCGGTCCGAATGTAGACACGCTTGTGGCGCTCACCAACCAGGCTTTGGAGATTATGCACCGGAATCCGGATTTAATCAATGTGCGCAATTCGTGGGGAAATAAAGTTCCTGTATGGAAGCCTGTATATAGTCCCGAACGGGCGCAACCGTTAGGGGTATCGCGTCAGGGAATGGCACAAAGTATACAGATCGGAACCACAGGTATGACACTTGGAGAGTACCGGCAGGGCGATCAGGTGCTTCCTATCTTATTGAAGGATAACACGGTGGATTCGTTCCGCATCAACGACCTGCGCACGTTGCCCGTGTTCGGCACGGGGAATGAAACGACCAGTCTGGAACAGGTGGTATCGGAATTTGATTTCCAATATCGTTTCTCGAATGTGAAGGATTACAACCGGCAAATGGTGATGATGGCGCAATGCGATCCGCGTCGCGGAGTGAATGCGATTGCTGCTTTCAATGAGGTTTGGCCGCTGGTGCAGAAAGAGATTAAAGTGCCGGAGGGGTATACGATGAAGTATTTCGGGGAACAGGAAAGTCAGGTGGAGTCTAACGAGGCGTTGGCCAAGAATTTACCGTTGACGTTCTTCCTGATGTTCGTCACGCTGTTGTTCCTGTTCAGAACGTATCGTAAGCCGACAGTGATCTTGTTGATGTTACCGCTTATTTTTATCGGTATCGTTTTGGGATTGGTGTTGCTAGGCAAGTCGTTCGACTTCTTCTCCATCCTTGGTTTGCTCGGACTGATTGGGATGAATATCAAAAATGCGATTGTACTGGTGGAACAGATTGATCTGGAAGCAAAAACGGGCAAAAAACCGTTGGATGCTGTTGTCAGTGCTACAACGAGTCGTATTGTCCCCGTAGCAATGGCGTCCGGCACTACCATTCTGGGTATGTTGCCATTGTTGTTCGACGCGATGTTCGGCGGTATGGCGGCTACGATTATGGGAGGCCTGTTGGTGGCTTCGGCTCTGACGCTGTTTGTTCTTCCGGTAGCTTATTGTGCCATTCAAAGAATCAAAGGCTAATTGCCTTCTCTTATATGAAACTTGAATTTATTGTATAGATTGAATAAAATGAAAACTCAACTTATAACTCTGTCTCTGCTGCTCCTCGGTCTCACTGCCGGGGCACAGCAGCCCTATTATCTTAGCCGGGAAGCTTACCGGGATAAAGTGGAAGCTTACAGTCAAATTCTGAAGCAACAGAAACTAAAGACGATGGCAAGTACGGAAGCACGGAAGATTGCTCACACGGGATTCTTGCCAAAAATTGATGTCAATGCGGACGGTACTCTCAACATGAGCGACCTTAATGCATGGAACGAACCGATAGGCGAATACCGCAACCACACCTATCAAGGTGTATTTATCGTCTCGCAACCGTTGTACACGGGCGGGGCACTCAACGCCCAGCACAAGATTGCCAAAGCGGACGAAAAGCTGAATCAACTAAATGAGGAGCTTACCATCGACCAGATTCATTATCAGAGCGATGCAGTTTATTGGAATGCTTCCGCTTCACAGGCTATGTTGCAGGCGGCGGACAAGTATCAAAGTATTGTGAAGCAACAGTATGACATCATTCAGGATCGTTTCAACGACGGGATGATTAGTCGAACGGACTTATTAATGATTTCCACCCGGTTGAAAGAAGCGGAATTGCAATATATCAAGGCGCGTCAGAATTATACCCTGGCGCTGCAAAAGCTGAATATCCTGATGGGAGAAGAGCCGAACAATCCCGTAGACAGTCTGTACACGATTGACACGGCTTCCGCTCCGGTGCAGATACTTTCTCTGGAGAATGTACTGCAACGTCGCGCGGATTACGAAAGTACGGAAGTAAACATCATGAAAAGTCAGGCGCAACGCAAAGCGGCTCTTAGCCAGTTCAACCCGCAATTGAATATGTATTTCAGCGGTGGATGGGCTACAGCTACACCTAACCTCGGTTATGATGTTTCTTTCAATCCCATCGTCGGCATTAACCTGAATATACCGATCTTCCGTTGGGGAGCCCGGTTCAAAACAAACCGTCAGCAGAAAGCGTATATCAGCATACAGAAACTGCAACAAAGTTATGTGACGGATAATATCAACGAGGAACTTTCTGCCGCCCTGACCAAACTGACGGAAACGGAATATCAAGTGAAAACCGCCAAAGAGACTATGAGTCTGGCTAATGAAAATCTTGATTTGGTTTCTTTCTCGTATAATGAGGGAAAGGCAAACATGGTGGATGTACTCTCCGCACAATTGTCATGGACGCAGGCGCACACCAATCTGATTAATGCGTATCTGTCGGAAAAGATGGCGGTAGCGGAATACAGAAAGGTTATCAGTGAATAAATTTAGAAACAAAAGAAACTTATTCACAAAGTCTTAGTCTTATAAAAGAAAATCGTCCTGCCATCACGCAACCGTGAAACAGGACGATTTCTTTTTATATCATAAGGACTACAAAATACCGTTTTGCTTCAGGATATCTTCTATTTCCTTATCTGTGATATTTGCACGTTCTGACTTATCATAAATAGTGAGCAATTTTATCTCTGTATCTATTTCTGTCCAGATTATCGTATAGGTTATCACCCGTGCACCTCCACTTTTACCTTTATTTTTCGAAGTTATCGCTATACGTATTTTACGAAGATTATTGCCCAAACTGACTCCTTGTTCAGGATTTAATAACAAATCATTTCCAAAATTCCTAAGATCTTCTTTCAACGATTTATACCGTTTTGACAAATGCTTCATTTCCCTTAAAAATTCGAGGGTAACGCTTATTCTATATTTCATTAAGGGCATCATCTAATGACTTAAACTCCAACTTACCCTCCAGATTCAGTTTCAGTTCCTTACACGCCTGATCTAAGCTTGCCAGAATCTCCGCCTTTGTCTGGTAGGGAGCTGCTTCCTCTGCGACAACATTCGTTTGCTCTTCTTCACAACTCAACATCGATTTCACTCTCCGCAGAATAGCGACATCATCCACATCCAGAATCCGCCGAATCAGTTCGTTCTTTTCGGCTTCCAATGACATTGCACTCATACGCTTGCTATTTTTACTGTTATACATTCACACAAAGATAACGCTATCAAACGAATCTTCCAAGTGTGAATGTATAAAAAGTCTTTTTCAGGCAGGAATTACCTTACGCAAGGAAGGAGATCAACACACCCGCAGCTACGGCAGAACCGATTACTCCGGAGATGTTGCTTGCCATGCAATACTGCAATACGTGATTCTTCGGATCGTATTTCAAAGCAATCTCATTGGCTACACGGCTCGCCATCGGAACGGCACTCAAACCAGTGGCGCCGATAAGCGGATTGATTTTCTTCTTCGAGAAGAGATTTACCAGTTTCACAAAGAAAATACCACCGGTTATAGAAAGTGCAAATGCAAGGAATCCACCGATCACAATACCGATTGTTGTCCAGTTGAGGAATGCTTCGGCTGTCATCGTTGCTCCTACGGACAGTCCGAGGAAGATGGTGGCAGCATTCATGATACTATTAGAAGCGGCATCGAACAAGCGGAATGTGTTGGTTCCGATTTCTTTCACCAGATTACCAAACATCAACATACCCACCAAAGGCACTGCACTTGGCACGAAGAGGGCAACAATAGTAGTTACCACGATCGGGAAGATAATCTTCAACACACGCAGGTTCTTGATTTCAGTCTTCGAAGGGTACTTCTTTTCCTGTTCTTTCATGTTGATGCTCAACTCTTTCTTCGTACAGAACAGCTTCACTACCAGCGGAATAATCACCGGAACGAGCGCCATGTACGAATAAGCGGCAATGGCAATCGGGCCCAGCAAATGCGGCGCCAGTTTGATGGTGGTAAAGATGGCTGTCGGACCATCCGCGCCACCGATAATGCCCAGAGAAGCGGCTTCCTGTGGAGTGAATCCCATCAGGATGGCTACCAGCAATACGGTAAAGATACCCAACTGTGCAGCTGCACCGAATATAGAAAGATGCAGGTTACGCAACATCGGCCCGAAGTCCGTCAGCGCACCGACACCCATAAAGATGATCGGAGGCAGGAAACCTGTTTTAATCAACATATAGTAGATGAAGTTCATGATTCCCAGTTCGTGGGCAATGTCATGCAAAGGCATTTCCCAGATGTTCTTCAACACTCCGTTTACCATCACCATACCATTTTCGTCGGCCTGAATCACGCCCATATCTCCTCCGGGGAAGTTGGCTAGCAACACACCGAAAGCGATGGGGACAAGCAGCAACGGCTCGTACTGTTTCTTAATACCCAAATAGAGCAGAACGAACGCGATGGCATACATTATCAGGAACTGCGGTTCGGCAATGATATTACTGAACGCAGTCATGTCATATAAGTTCTCAAATATTTCGTTCATTATCCTATCTTCATTAATACGTCATCTTCTGAAACAGCATCTCCCGGGTTGACACAGATAGCAGTCACTGTACCGCCAAACTCTGCACGGATGGCATTGTAGGTCTTCATCGCTTCTACATAGCAGATTACATCACCTTCTTTCACAGTGTCACCTACTTGCAAAGGAGTTTCCTGCGCACCTTTCACTAAGAAGAACTTGCCTTCCAACGGAGAAAGTACTTCTTTACCCTCTCCTGCCGGAGCAGTGGCAGCACCCGCAGGAGCAGCAGGTAGTTCGGCATCACCGTATGCTACCGTCACACGATAAGCCTGTCCGTCCACTTGTACGGTCAGTGTCTTCGGTTTGGCATCTTCTTCCGGAGATTTATCTTTTTCGGCACGACGTTTGGCTACGTCTTCCAGGAAGTCTTCTTTTGCTTTGCCACTCTTGTAAGCCTCATATTGAGCCGGGTGCATAGCATATTCGAAGAGTTCTTCGTCGTCCTGTCCCACTTCCCATTTGTTCTCTTTCATCAGTTTGCGATATTTGTCGAGAGCATCAGGATAGTTATTCTGCGGATCACCTTCAAAGAACTTACGGCCTTCACGTTCTGCCTTTTCAATGATTTCGGGAGCAAGTTTGCCCGGCAGACGTCCGGCTTTACCCAGAATCATATCCCAGATATCATCGGCAATCATTCCCCAACGTTCTTTTCCTTTTTCCATTGCCATCACGTTCATCATGGCGAGGTTCTTCACGTATTGGCTGAACGGAGTCACCAATGGAGGATAACCGACACGAGGCCATACGTAAGCTACTTCATCAAAGAGCTTGATGAGCAACTGGTCTTGTGTCATAAACGGCAGATTGTGTTTTGCCTTATATTTATTGATTGATTCCAAATTGGATTCGAGGTCGGCCATCAAACTACCCATCATACCGCCGGGAAGTCCGGGAGCAATCAGCAAGGAATTCATCAGACGGTTTTTCGGGCTGATATACAAGCCGAGGAAGTCGTCCATAAATTCCTGAATCATGCCGCGCACTTTCATGTAGGCTTCCATATTGATTTCGGGCACTTGATATCCGGCGTCTTTCAACATCGCCTGCACACTAAGCAAGTCAGCATGGCCTGTTCCCCAGGATAGCGGTTCCATGCCTACGTCGATGTAGTCGCAACCGGCTTCGCATACTTCGAGGATGCTTGCCATATTGAATCCGGGACCTGCATGACTGTGATACTGAACGGGGATTTCGGGATGTGCCGCCTTGATATTTGCTACGATCTTACCTAACGATACGGGACGACCGATACCTGCCATGTCTTTGATACAGATTTCGTCTGCTCCCAGTTTGATGAGTTCCAGCGCCATATTGGTGTAGTACTCTACGGTATGGATAGGCGAATGAGTGATGCAAAGCGAGCATTGTGAAATCATGCCTGCTTCCTTTGCGTATGTGATGGAAGGAGCGATGTTACGCACGTCGTTCAATCCGCAGAACGTACGGGTAATGTCTGTTCCTTGTGCTTTCTTTACTTTGTAGAATAATTTGCGGACGTCTGCCGGAACGGGGCTCATACGGAGTCCGTTCAGTGCGCGGTCGAGCATGTGGGTTTGAATACCGGCTTCGTGGAACGGTTTTGTCCATTCGCGTACCGCTTTATTCGGGTTTTCACCAAACAATAAATTTACCTGTTCAAAACCTCCGCCGTTTGTTTCTACGCGGGCAAAACAGCCCATTTCAATGATGGCAGGAGCTACCTTTACGAGTTGGTCTACACGAGGTACGTATTTTCCGGCAGATTGCCACATATCTCGGAAAACCAAACTAAACTTTACTTCTCTTTTCATGTCTTTCAGTGATATTCTTTATAGATTTATAATTTTTCTACTTTAGTGATTTTTCCTTTACCTTGTGTCACCACATTTACAGCAGCTGTAATGGCGGCTAAGATGTTTCCCGGAACAGGGGCAGGACCTTGCGATGCTTCCCGCTTCACAGGAACCACTTCTTCAGGAGCATACTTGTTGACTAATGTAATCAACAACTTACCTAAATAAATCACAATCAGCAGAATAACAAACACGGTAGCCATTCCGACCACCATCAGCAGGATCGCTGTTTCGATATTTTCCATATAATAAACTATTAGTATTTTAAGTTGTTCGTCTAAAAAGCGTCCGAAAATACCAAATTTTTATTATAAAATAAATTAAGAAAGGAATATAATGTATAAAAACGTCATTTCTCTGATTGGAAAACTGGGGAAGTTTAATGATTTATGATTTATGATTTAGCGTGCCATCCACATCTAAACTAAATTCCCATTTATCTTATTTATTATCTGCTTCTATTGCACAACCCAAATAGTAAATGGTAAATAGTCCAATAGTAAATCGTCCTATCTATTGTTCCTACAAAAAAATGTGAGAGAAAGCCCCTCAACTTTCTCTCACACTCTGATAAAACAATTATTAAATAAAAATACTCAATGATAGACCGGTTCAGCCCTTTTCTGGTTTCATACTCTCTTAACCTACTATTAAACTACCAGATAAAACCGGCCTTGTTAAACCTCTCATGCGCCATCACGGCTTTCATTCTTTTAATTAGCGTAGCAGTCTAGTTGAAAAAACCTTTTTTTAAGCCAACTAAGTCTGTTTAATCGGAAAAAACAAGCCTCTAAAGCTCATATCACGTCCGATGAGGGAGTCTTTCCGGCTTACGTTTGTGGCAGGAATAATTCATCTGCCGCTGTCTATTGTTTGCTTTGAGCCCTAGTTTGCATTTCTAAAACATTGTTTGTTTTGGGTTAAATTTAAATTTTATAAAAAGCATCTATTGTTTGTTTTGAGTTTAGCTTGTAATTCTCTATAAAACATCTATTGTTTGTTCTGAATCCCGGCCTTATTTCTGCCGGATAATTTCTAATTTCTTCTACAACATTTAATCTTCTAATCAATTCTACCGTTTTCTTCAAATATCATTAAATAGCTCATCTATTAGAAAGAGAAGCATCTGTTGTTTTTTTACCAAGAAAAAATGAAGAAAATTTGAAGAAAAACAAAAAAGCTCTCT
>NZ_JH114339.1:0-133244 GCF_000157095.2 Bacteroides sp. D1 | reverse complement strand
CAAAAAGTCCTCTTCTGGATAGTCAGAAGAGGCTTTTTTTATTGCAAAATAATTTCTTTCCCTCGAATTTGATAACTGATCCCACACGATCCAAAGACTTTTTCCAGTGTGGCGTTCAGGTCTTTCGTTAAGACCGTCCCGTTGTAGGTCAGCCCCTCGCATTTCTCATGTCCGACGACTGTTACCTCAAATATATGCTCAATATCTGCCACTACATTTATCAGCGGGTCATCTTCATATCCCAACACTTCGGGGAACTCCGATTCGTCCGCCTTTTTTTCTACTGGCACAATCTTGGTTTCATCGCAACGCACACTTTCACCGGCAAGCAATGTACGCTTACCTACGGCAGTCTCAACTTTCACGCTTCCTTCCTCACAGTTTACGAACATCTTCTTTCCCTGCTGATCGACCAAGAATTTAGTACCGAGTACCGTCACGTCGCCGGCTTCAGTGCTGACGGTGAATGTCTTGCCTTTGGTTACATTGAAAGAGGCTTTGCCCAACAATTGCAACTTACGCTCCCAAAGCCATGTGATATGATTGTAAGTCAGACGTGAGTTTTCCATCACCTGCACACTACTGCCATCGGGCAATTCATAATTCATTGCAGTGTTATCCGTCACCACCTTTTCCTCTGCCAGGAAGTAACTGCCTACTCCCAAAAGAAGAACGACCGCAGCTGCCACTCCCCAAGAGAAGGAGAAGCTTCTTCTTCCGACACTTTGTTTTCTTTTCCGGCTTAAGGTAATCTTATGGCTTTCTTCGCGCTGCAACTTTAATTTATCGCCTATTTCTTTCTTACGGGAAAATATTTCGCCCACTAGAGGAAGCTTACCTTCCTCCAAGTATTGTTCTAAAGATTCTGTCCACTTTTCCATATCTCACCTCAATTAAAAATCCACAAATTAGCTGCCACCAGTAACAAGAAAGATTTGCTCATGCGCTCCCGTAGACTGGATATAGCCATATGAGTAGTATTGTAAACTGTACGCGAAGTGAGTCCCATCACCTGGGCTATTTCTTCCGAACTCATCTTCTTATAGTACTTAAGATACAATACCTCCCGCTGTTGCTTTGTCAAATTGTTCAGCTCTTTCTGTAAAACTTCCAGCTGTTCTTTTTCTAACTCTGAACGGATAATAGCAGTTTCAATATCGATCTCCAAATCAAACTGATATTCGCTTGTGCCTACTTCATCCAGTGATTTTAATGAGCCACTATTCTCTTTTTTCAGTTCGTTCACTATCATGTGTCTCAACGAAACACATAAGTAAGCGGGTATGGATTGAGGGGCCGCGCAAGTTTCTCTTTTCTCAAAGATGTAAACAAACAACGACTGTATCGCCTCGGTCACCAGCGTATCATCACCGGCTATCTTCATGCCATATCCATACAGTAAATCTGCATATTGCTCATAAAGCTGCCGGAATGCCTCTTCATCCCCTTGCTGAATTTTATCCCAGGATAGTGTCTTCATTTCTATTCACTCATTTATATGAGATATGTTTTTCCTTTTTTTACCTGATTTTTTAGTTAAAATCAACGGAATATGTTTTAAAACTCACTTGTAAAGTGGAATTTGATGTGTTTAAAGTCCATCTGCGCCATCTGAAGTACATAACCGGAGTCTGCCAGGAACACATCGCGCCCTTCTCTATCCTTTGCCATATACTGGTATTTACGTTTCTTGAAGGCTTCCAGTTCTGCGGGATCATCGCTTTCTACCCAACAGGCTTTATAAAGACTTACCGGTTCCCAGCGACAGGACGCATTGTATTCATTCAACAAACGGTACTGAATGACCTCAAACTGCAACTGTCCCACCGTACCGATAATCTTACGGCCATTGAACTGATTGACAAACAACTGTGCCACACCTTCATCCATCAACTGGTCAATGCCTTTTGCCAACTGTTTCTGTTTCATCGGGTCGGCATTCTCAATATACTTGAACATCTCCGGTGAGAAACTCGGCAATCCACGGAAATGGAGCATTTCACCTTCTGTCAGCGTATCGCCAATCTTAAAAGTACCATTATCCGGTAAACCAATAATATCTCCTGCATAAGCTTCATCAATCGTTGTTTTACGCTGTGCCATAAACTGGGTAGGCGACGAAAAACGCATGGTCTTTCCATGACGGACGTGTGTATATGGAGCATTGCGAACAAACTTACCGGAACAAATCTTACAGAATGCCACACAAGAACGATGGTTGGGATCAATGTTGGCGGTTATCTTAAAGATGAATCCGGTAAATTTCGGTTCGTCAGGTTTCACTTCACGCTCTTCTGCCTGTACAGGACGAGGGCTGGGAGCTATCTCTACGAAACAGTTCAGCAACTCTTGCACACCGAAGTTGTTCAGCGCTGATCCAAAGAATACAGGCGCACAGTCTCCTGCCAAATAGGATTCAGAATCAAATTCCGGATAAACACCCTCAATCAGTTCCAAATCGCCACGCAGTTTGTCTGCCAACGACTTGCCAATCTGCTGATCCAGTTCTTCCGAATGAATATCGACTGCCACTTTCTCTGTTACCATCTGTTTGGATGGCTGATACAAGTCCAGTTTCTGTTCATAGATATTGTATACCCCTTTAAAACGTGCTCCCTGCTCTATCGGCCAGGACAAGGGACGAACCTGAATCATCAGTTCTTCTTCAAGTTCATCAAGCAAATCGAACGGATCTTT
This sequence comes from Bacteroides sp. D1, assembly GCF_000157095.2. NCBI lineage: Bacteria > Pseudomonadati > Bacteroidota > Bacteroidia > Bacteroidales > Bacteroidaceae > Bacteroides > Bacteroides sp. D1. The sequence goes on along the minus strand of NZ_JH114339.1, from coordinate 130,547 downwards.
TCCTTCACGGTCCATTTTGTTGACGAAGATTATTACCGGAGTCTTTCTCATACGGCACACCTCCATCAGTTTACGTGTCTGCGTTTCCACACCTTTCGCACCGTCTACAACGATGATAACACTGTCTACAGCTGTCAGTGTGCGATATGTATCTTCGGCAAAGTCCTGGTGACCGGGAGTATCGAGAATGTTAATCTTATAGTCCCGATAGTCGAATTCCATCACGGAAGTCGTTACCGAAATACCACGTTGTTTCTCGATTTCCATCCAGTCGGACGTAGCCGTCTTTTTAATCTTATTACTCTTTACAGCACCTGCTACCTGTATCTGACCACCGAAAAGCAATAGCTTTTCCGTCAATGATGTCTTACCGGCATCCGGATGCGCAATAATGGCGAACGTTCGCCGTCTCAAAATTTCTGTATTATCTGCCATATATTAATATGAATGAAGAATGAAGAATGATGAATGATGAATGATGAATGATGAAAGAAGAATTGTTACGCTATCTATAAAGCCGCATCGAAATTCTTCATTCTTCATTTTTCATTCCTAATTTTATCAAGCATTGTTTGAGGCTCTCCTCCCAATGAGGAATCTCTATATCGAACGTTGTTTTTATTTTTGTTTTATCAAGCACGGAATATGCCGGGCGGTTTGCTTTCGCGGGATATTCGGCTGTATGCAAAGGTTTCACTTTGCAGGTGGTTATTCCTGCCAGACGATGAATAGCTACCGTGAAATCATACCAGGAACAAACTCCCTCATTGCTGAAATGGTAGATACCGCGAACAATACCTTTATTAATAATAGCATAGATGGCCCGTGCCAGGTCATTGGCATACGTCGGAGTCCCGATCTGGTCGAAAACAACTCCCAGGCTGTCACGCTCTTTTCCAAGACGAAGCATCGTCTTTACGAAATTATTGCCAAAAATAGAATAGAGCCATGCGGTACGGATAACGACTGCTTGCTCGCAGTGATTCATTACCTCCTTTTCTCCTTCCAGTTTAGTGGTGCCGTATACAGAATCCGGGCAAGGATTGCAGTCTTCCGTGTATGGAGTATGCGCAGTACCGTCAAATACATAATCAGTAGATACTTGTATCATGGCAGCACCATTGGCTTGGGCCGCACTTGCCAGTTGTTTCGGTGCTTCACAATTCAATTTGTATGCTAATTCTTGATTATCTTCAGCTTTATCTACAGCTGTATAAGCAGCACAATTAACAACAAGCTCAATCTGCTTCTCTGCCATATAAGTCCACACAGCTTGCTTGTCGCAGATGTCGAGTTCCTGCACATCTGTGAAATAATACGTATGTTGCGGGTTCTCTTTCGCAAGCACCTGCATCTCATTGCCAAGCTGACCGTTGGCACCCGTTACTAAAATTCTCATTTATTCATCCAGTTTTAATTCACCTTTACGGTCTTTATCATAATAATTTGCCAACATAGAAAGGAAACTAGTGATAGCTTCCACTGCCTTGGCAGTTCCTTCGCTGATAGGCTTCTTTTGAAGACGAAGCAGGAGTACTCCATACAACGCTTCAAAACAGGTTTCCAGTTCGGGTTCATCTTTCTTGCCGTTTTTATTCCGTAATTCTACGATAAACGGTAATGCCTTGAAATAAGCAGCACTGTAAAAAGGAAATTTAGGAGAAGAGGACAATGCGTTGTGCAACTCTGTCAGATTGATAATTACATTTTTATTAATCTGCAGATGACCCTTTTCCCGTACTCCTTCCTCGCCCATCATCGTAATCAGGTTGGTATACCATTCTCGCATGGCAGGCCGCTGTTCTTCCGGATAGCGGGCAATTACATTTGCCTCCATCTCTTCCGGTTCACAATGATTGGCACGGATCAAGTCTTCCTCTTGCCACATATATATAAGGTATTCGGCAATATTCTTCTCTTTCAGTTGTTGTGCTATCTGATTCATTATGTTATCTCTTAATAAAGTGACTCTCCCAACAAAGTATAAATCAATCCGGCAACAGATACCAGCATTACGATACTTCCTACAACACGATTCAGTATCCAGATACCACGTAAATTGAATTTAGTGCGCACCTTATTCACAAAATAAGTGATACCCAACCACCAGGTCAATGCTCCTATAGCAATTGCAAGATATCCCGTGATCTCTTCAAAGACCAGCACTCCCGGCTGCACAAAGGCAAAGCGGGCAAAAAGTCCGATAAACAGGAAGATTATCAAGGGGTTGGATAGAGTGACGAAAAAGGCGGTAATAAAATTATGGAAATAAGAGCCTTTGCTGGACGAAGCCGGACGAATGGATTGTACCGGATTGCTACGAAAGGTATATATACCAAAAAGGAGTAGCATGACACTCCCCAATAACTGCAGATAGAAAATATTCTTATTAATATAATCGAACACAAAGCTCATCCCGTAGCCGGTGAGCAAAGCGTATGCTATATCGCTCAAAGAGGCTCCCAGACCTGTTACAAATCCATACCAACGCCCCTTATTCAAAGTCCTCTGGATGCATAATACGCCCACCGGACCGAGGGGTGCGGACACAACAACGCCAATAATAAAGCCTTTCACTAATATATCGAATATTGTCTCTATCTGAATCATGTCGCAAATATCGCACTTTTTTGTGATATGGGGATAGTATATTAACGTTTTTTCCACACAAGAATCACTATATATAGCGATAATAAGTAAAACGTACATCGAAAATAAACATATTAAATAAGGTATAGGAATTTATTCTCTATTTTTTTCCTACCACCAACGAAATTGATTATCTTTGCGCCACAGAAAAAGAGAAGAGTTTCTCCTGCAGGAACTTCAATCGTAAAATCGTAAATCGTAAAATCGTAAATATACAACATGATTCTTTTTTTCAGAACCCCTTCCAAGAGCGTGATTGCCGTAGAGAGCAACCATCAGCTCACCCCTGACGAAAGTAATAAACTCTGCTGGCTTTTTGGCGAAGCCGTGATGGAAAGTGAAGAAAACCTGAAAGGCTGTTTCGTTGGCCCACGCCGCGAAATGATCACTCCCTGGAGTACAAACGCAGTAGAAATCACCCAAAACATGGGGCTCGAAGGCATAAGCCGCATCGAGGAGTACTTCCCTGTTAAGGACGAAAATGCCGATTACGACCCGATGCTCCAACGCATGTACAAAGGACTCGACCAAAACGTATTCACGACAAACCGTCAGCCGGAACCAATCATCTACATTGAAGATCTCGAAGTGTACAACGAAAAAGAAGGTTTGGCTCTTTCCAAAGAAGAAATGGACTACCTGAAGAAAGTAGAAAAGGACCTCGGACGGAAGCTGACCGACTCTGAAGTATTCGGTTTCGCACAAATCAACTCCGAACACTGCCGCCACAAAATTTTCGGCGGAACGTTTATCATCGACGGCGTAGAGCAGGAATCTTCCCTGTTCCAGATGATTAAAAAGACTACACAGGAAAATCCGAATAAAATAATCTCTGCTTATAAAGATAACGTAGCCTTCGCTGAAGGTCCGGTTGTGGAACAATTTGCTCCGGCAGATCATTCAAAACCTGATTTCTTCCAAGTAAAGGACATCAAGAGTGTTATCTCACTGAAAGCGGAAACTCATAACTTCCCTACTACTGTTGAGCCATTCAATGGTGCTTCTACCGGTACCGGCGGTGAAATCCGCGACCGTATGGGTGGTGGTAAAGGTTCATGGCCGATTGCAGGTACTGCAGTCTACATGACTTCTTATCCACGCACAGAAGAAGGACGCGAATGGGAAGAGATTCTTCCGGTACGCAAATGGCTATACCAGACTCCGGAACAGATTCTAATCAAAGCATCCAATGGTGCTTCCGACTTCGGTAACAAGTTCGGCCAACCGCTGATCTGCGGTTCGGTACTGACTTTCGAACATACAGAAAACAAAGAAGTTTATGGTTACGACAAAGTAATCATGCTTGCCGGTGGTGTTGGTTACGGTACACAACGCGACTGCCTGAAAGGCACACCGGAAGCTGGAAACAAAGTAGTGGTTATCGGTGGTGACAACTACCGTATCGGACTGGGTGGCGGTTCCGTATCTTCTGTTGATACCGGTCGTTACAGCAGTGGCATCGAGTTGAATGCCGTGCAACGTGCCAACGCAGAAATGCAAAAACGTGCCAATAACGTAGTACGCGCTCTTTGTGAAGAAGAGGTGAATCCGGTGGTTTCTATCCATGACCACGGATCTGCCGGACACGTAAACTGTCTGTCCGAACTCGTGGAAGAATGTGGTGGTTTGATCGATATGAGCAAGTTGCCTATCGGTGACAAGACTTTGTCTGCCAAAGAAATCATCGCTAACGAAAGTCAGGAACGTATGGGTCTGCTGATTAAAGAAGAGGCTATTGAACATGTACGTAAGATTGCCGAACGCGAACGCGCTCCAATGTACGTAGTCGGTGAAACAACCGGTGATCATCGTTTCGCTTTCCAACAGGCTGACGGTGTACGTCCGTTCGACCTTGCCGTAGAACAGATGTTCGGTTCTTCTCCCAAAACCTATATGGTAGACAAGACCGTAGAACGTCATTATGAAATGCCGAAATACGAATTGTCTAAACTACATGAATATCTGACGAATGTATTGCAGCTTGAAGCTGTAGCCTGCAAAGACTGGTTGACAAACAAGGTAGACCGTTCGGTAACAGGCAAAGTGGCTCGTCAGCAATGTCAGGGTGAACTTCAGTTGCCGTTGAGCGACTGCGGTGTCGTAGCACTCGACTACCGTGGCGAGAAAGGTATCGCTACCTCTATCGGACATGCTCCGCAAGCAGCATTGGCTGATCCGGCTGCCGGCTCTATTCTTTCTGTATCCGAAGCGCTGACCAATCTTGTTTGGGCTCCAATGGCGGAAGGTATGGATAGCATTTCACTGTCTGCCAACTGGATGTGGCCTTGCCGCTCTCAAGAAGGTGAAGATGCCCGTCTTTACACAGCTGTAAAAGCTTTAAGCGATTTCTGTTGCGCGCTGCAGATCAATGTTCCTACCGGAAAAGACTCTCTATCTATGACACAGAAGTATCCGAACGGCGAGAAAGTGATTTCTCCGGGAACTGTGATTGTTTCTGCCGGTGGTGAAGTTTCCGACGTGAAGAAAGTGGTATCTCCGGTATTGGTTAACAATGAAAAGACTACGCTTTATCATATTGACTTCAGCTTCGATGAACTGAAACTGGGTGGTTCGGCTTTTGCACAATCTCTGGGTAAAGTTGGTGACGAAGTACCTTGCGTACAGGATGCCGAATATTTCCGTGACGCTTTCCTTGCCGTACAGGAACTTGTAAATAAAGGATTGATCCTTGCAGGACACGATATATCTGCCGGTGGTTTAATCACTACATTGCTCGAAATGTGCTTCTCTAATGTAGAAGGCGGTATGGAAATCAGCCTCGACAAGATGAAGGAAGAGGATATCGTCAAGATTCTGTTCGCGGAAAACCCGGGTATCGTTATCCAGATCAACGACAAGCATAAAGATGAAGTGAAGAAGATTTTGGAAGACGCCGGCGTAGGCTATATAAAGTTGGGTAAACCGACTGACGAACGCCACATTTTGGTATCTAAAGATGGTGCTACTTACCAGTTTGGTATCGATTATATGCGTGACGTATGGTATTCTTCTTCTTACCTGCTCGACCGCAAACAATCTATGAACGGTTGCGCAAAAGCACGTTTCGAAAACTATAAGATGCAACCTGTTGAATTCGCTTTCATGCCGGAATTCAAAGGTAAGCTTTCTCAATACGGTATCACTCCGGACCGTCGTACCCCAAGCGGTATCCGTGCGGCTATCATCCGCGAGAAGGGTACAAACGGTGAGCGCGAAATGGCTTACTCACTCTATCTGGCAGGTTTCGACGTAAAAGACGTTACGATGACCGACCTCATCAGCGGACGCGAAACACTGGAAGACGTAAACATGATCGTTTACTGCGGTGGTTTCTCTAACTCCGACGTATTGGGTTCTGCTAAAGGATGGGCAGGCGCATTCCTGTTCAACCCGAAAGCTAAAGAAGCATTGGATAAATTTTATGCACGCGAAGATACATTGTCATTGGGTGTCTGCAACGGTTGCCAGCTGATGATGGAACTCAATCTTATCAACCCGGAACTGAAGAAGAAAGGAAAAATGCTACATAACAATTCACACAAATTCGAATCACGCTTCCTTGGTCTTACTATCCCGACTAACCGCAGTGTGATGTTCGGCTCTTTAAGTGGAAGCAAACTGGGTATCTGGGTAGCTCACGGAGAAGGAAAATTCTCTTTGCCATATGACGAAGATAAATATAATGTAGTAGCGAAGTATAGCTATGATGAATATCCGGGCAATCCGAACGGTTCCGATTATTCTATCGCAGCACTGGCCAGCGCAGACGGACGCCACTTGGCTATCATGCCTCACTTGGAACGTTCCATCTTCCCATGGCAGAACGGTTGCTATCCGGCCGACCGCAAGAACAGCGATCAGGTTACTCCATGGATAGAAGCGTTTGTCAATGCCCGCAAGTGGGTGGAAGCGAAAATGAAATAAATCATTTCCATATTTTACAGAGGCTGGTACTTTAAATAGTGCCAGCCTCTTATTTTACGGAACTTTCCATTCTACCGGAAGACTTCTGATAGATACCAAAATACCGAAAACAAACAGTATATACAAATAGTTATAAAATAGTCTATTTTCTTCATTTTTGGAGCGCTGTTATCTTTCATCAAAATTTTGTAATATCAAAAAATCTTCTTAATTTTGTCAAACTTTCCCCCTCATAAAAGATTCAATAACCCTTAAAAGTCCTATTTGTATGAAAAAATGGCTTTTTCTAATCTTATTGTTTCCTCTAATTTGTGTCGCGCAGACGTATCGATATCTCGGAGTGGAGGATGGGTTAAGTAACCGGCGGGTTTACTGCATTCAAAAAGATAAAACCGGATACATGTGGTTCCTCACGCACGAAGGTATTGATCGATACAATGGAAAAGAGTTTAAACGATATAAGTTAATGGATGGTGACGCAGAAGTGAACTCTCTGTTAAATCTAAACTGGCTTTATATTGATCAGGAAGGAGTCTTATGGGAAATCGGGAAAAAAGGAAAAGTATTCCGGTATGACCAGATTCACGACTGCTTCAGTCTTGTATATAAATTACCGATGGAAAGTTTCAGCGAACAGCCGGACCCGGTCACTTATGCCTAGCTCGACCAGAACAAACACATCTGGCTATGCAATAAAGATACTATCTTTCTCTATAATACGGACACCAAACAAGTCACCCATATAAAGAATGATATAAGTGAAGAAATCACTGATATTGAACAAATAGACGAATCGCATTTCTTCATCGGTACGGAAATGGGGATTCATTATGCCCAATTAGAAAACAACGCATTGAAACTTATCAATTGCGATAAGTTGGAGAGCGTGAAAGCCCAAGTAAGCGATTTACACTTCGACAAAAAGATTCGGAAACTATTCATCGGCACTTTCTTGCGGGGAATTATGGTTTATGATATGAATACCAAATCCGTCATACGACCGGATTATAACCTGAAAGATATCAGTATCACACGGTTCAAGCCGCTAAATGACAAAGAGTTATTAATAGCTACCGATGGCGGAGGAGTACACAAAATAAATATGGATACTTATCAAATAGTACCCGAAATTGTGGCTGATTATAACAGTAATTGTGGCATGAACGGTAACAGTATCAATGACATTTTTGTGGATGATGAAGAACGGATATGGCTGGCTAATTATCCCATCGGAATCACGATACAAAACAACCGTTATACGAGCTACAAATGGATTAAGCACTCCATCGGTAACAAACAGTCTTTAATCAACGATCAAGTAAATGCCATTATTGAAGACAGAGAGGGAGATTTATGGTTTGCAACGAACAATGGCATCAGTTTTTTTAATTCAAAGACCGGACAATGGCGATCGGTGCTTAGTGCTTTTGAAGAGTCGCAAGGTAATAAAAGCCATATCTTTCTTACTATATGCGAAGTGGCTCCCGGAATTATCTGGGCAGGCGGGTACTCTTCCGGTGCTTACCAGATAGATAAGAAAACGTTCAGTGTCAGCTATTTCATGCCGCCTTTGTACACTCATACAAACAAGCGACCGGATAAATATATACGTGATATTCGTACAGATATGCAGGGTTATATCTGGTCGGGAGGATTCTACAACCTCAAGCGTATTAATCTGAAGACGCAGGAAGTACGGTTTTATGATGGATTAAATTCCATTACCGCCATCGTTGAGAAAGATGAAAAAAGTATGTGGATCGGTAGTGCCACCGGCCTATGTCTTTTAGATAAAGAATCCGGAAAATTCGAGCGCATAAAACTTCCGGTAGAGTCGAGCTATATCTATTCCCTGTACCAAGCAAAAAACGGTTCATTGTATATAGGTACCAGCGGGTCGGGACTATTGATTTACGATATTAATAAAAAACTGTTCACTCATTACCACACGGAAAACTGTGCTTTGATATCCAATAATATCTATACCATATTATCGGATGCGGACAAAGATATAATCATGAGTACAGAAAGCGGATTGACAAGTTTTTATCCCAATGAGAAAAAATTCTATAACTGGACCAAAGATATGGGATTGATGACCACCCATTTCAATGCGCTATCAGGTACGTTACGGAAAAACAATAAATTCATTTTAGGCAGTTCTGACGGAGCAGTGGAATTTGACAAGGATATGAAATTGCCCAGAAGTTATTCTTCTAAAATGATTTTCAGCGATTTCAAGCTTTTTTATCAAACAATCTATCCGGGTGATGAGGATTCTCCGTTGAAAGCAAGCATCAATGATACAAAGGTACTAAAGTTAAAATACAATCAAAACATATTCTCTTTGCAGGTTTCTTCCATCAACTATGACTATCCTTCCAATATTCTTTACTCTTGGAGGCTAGAAGGTTTCTATGATAAATGGAGCAAACCCGGAACAGAGAACACGATTCGTTACACCAATCTTGCCCCGGGCAAATATACGCTAAGGGTACGTGCCATCTCCAATGAAGACAAACGCATCATGCTTGAAGAAAGAAGTATGGATATTATCATAGCCCAACCTTTCTGGCTGACATTCTGGGCCATGCTGGTTTATACAGCTATCCTTTGTCTCATTGCCATCGTCCTATTGCGTATACTGATTTTGAGGAAGCAACGCAAAGTCTCCGATGAGAAAATACATTTCTTTATCAATACAGCGCATGATATCCGTACCCCATTGACCCTTATCAAAGCACCTTTGGAAGAGCTACGCGAGAAAGAGGAGTTGAGCAAAGAAGGGATTTCGAACATGAATACGGCATTACGAAACGTAAATGCCCTGCTACGCCTGACGACCAATCTTATCAACTTTGAGAGAGCGGACGTATATTCTTCCGAGCTATATATTTCAGAGCATGAACTAAACACGTTTATGAATGAAATATTCAATGCATTTCAGCAGTACGCCAACATCAAACATATCAACTTCACTTATGAAAGTAATTTCAGGTATATGAATGTATGGTTTGATAAAGAGAAAATGGAGTCTATTTTTAAGAACATCATTTCGAATGCATTGAAATATACTCCCGAAAATGGAAATGTACAGGTTTTCGTTTCAGAAACATCTGACTCATGGAGCGTGGAAGTCAGAGACACAGGAATCGGCATCCCGGCCAATGAACAAAAGAAATTGTTCAAACTTCATTTCCGTGGCAGCAATGCTATTAATTCCAAAGTAACAGGAAGTGGTATCGGACTGATGCTTGTATGGAAGCTAGTCCGCCTGCATAAAGGAAAGATTAATCTGTCAAGCATCGAAAACCAGGGATCGGTTATCAAAATAACATTCCCTAAAGACAGCAAGCGCTTCCGGAAAGCACATCTGGCAACTCCGAGCAAACAGCGTATAGAAAATACGATTGATAACGTTCCGCCTCCATCACCTGAAATTTACGAAAATGCACAAAAGAAAGAGAACATTAATCATCGTCGCATCTTGATTGTGGAAGATAATGATGAGTTGCGCAACTATCTGTCGCAAACGTTATCCGAGGAGTATTTCGTACAGGTTTGCTCCAATGGAAAAGAAGCATTGACGATTATTCCCGAGTACAAACCAGAGCTGGTTATTTCAGACATTATGATGCCTGAAATGCGGGGGGATGAATTATGCCAAGCTATCAAGAATAATATCGAAACCTCCCACATTCCTGTTATCCTGCTGACTGCTTTGAATAATGAAAAAGATATTCTCTCGGGACTTCAGATTGGTGCGGATGAATACGTTGTGAAGCCATTCAATATTGGTATATTGAAAGCTAATGTTGCCAATCTGCTGGCTAACCGTGCACTATTGCGCAGCAAATTCGCAAATTTAGATCTGAATGATGAGGAAAATGATGAAGACTGCATCAACTGTTCGCAAGACATTGACTGGAAATTCATAGCAAACGTCAAAAAGAACGTGGAAGATAACATTGACAATCCTGCTCTCACGGTAGATGTATTATGCAGCCTGATGGGAATGAGTCGCACAAGTTTTTACAATAAATTAAGGGCATTAACCGATCAGGCACCGGGAGATTATATCCGGCTGATTCGTCTGAAACGTGCCGTACAATTACTAAAAGAAGACACACATAGCATAACAGAAATTGCAGAAATGACGGGATTCAGTGACGCCAAGTACTTCCGCGAAGTATTTAAGAAGCATTATAATGTAAGTCCCAGTCAATATGGCAAAGAGAAAAAAGCAGTTAGTAAGGAAGGAGGAGAAAAGAAAGAATGAACATTTATCTCGAAGCATTTGGAATCTTTTTTAAAATAGGCGCCTTTACTATTGGAGGAGGATATGCAATGGTGCCACTGATTGAAAATGAAATTGTCACCAAACGGAAATGGATTGCGCAGGAAGATTTTATCGATCTGCTGGCTATCTCCCAATCCGCACCGGGAATTTTGGCAGTCAATATTTCTATCTTTATAGGATATAAGCTGCGTGGAATCCGGGGAAGTATTATCACAGCATTGGGAACAATTTTGCCGTCTTTCATTATTATATTGGCTATCGCCCTGTTCTTTCATAGTTTCAAAGACAATCCGATAGTGGAACGTATTTTTAAAGGAATTCGCCCGGCAGTGGTGGCACTCATCGCGGCGCCGACCTTTACCATGGGACGATCCGCAAAAATCAACCGCTACAATCTGTGGATTCCTGTTGTCTCGGCAATATTAATCTGGCTGTTGGGCTTCTCCCCTATCTGGATTATTATTGCGGCCGGTGTAGGAGGTTTCCTGTGGGGGAAATTTAGAAAAGTTGAGAGTTGAGAATGGAGAATGGAGAGTTGAGAAGGCGCGGATTAACGCTGTTGTTTTACAGATTCATAATTCTAAAAGCCGGGAAATCCGTGTAATCCATGCCTAAAATTATTATATAATAAATTATTAATCACATGATTTACCTACAGTTATTCTATACATTTTTCAAGATCGGGCTCTTTGGCTTCGGTGGCGGTTATGCCATGCTTTCCATGATTCAAGGCGAAGTGGTAACCCGCTATGGATGGGTGAGTTCGCAGGAGTTCACGGATATTGTCGCAATCAGCCAAATGACTCCAGGACCTATTGGTATCAACGCAGCTACTTATGTAGGGTTTACTTCTACGGGTAGCGTATGGGGTTCCATCATTGCTACCTTTGCCGTAGTCCTTCCCTCTTTCATCTTGATGTTGACCATCAGTAAATTCTTCCTAAAATACCAGAAACATCCGATAGTAGAATCTATTTTTAATGGATTACGCCCGGCAGTAGTCGGATTACTCGCCTCCGCTGCGTTGGTATTAATGAACGCAGAAAACTTCGGTTCGCCTACGGAAGATACTTATTCATTCGTTATCAGTATCATTATCTTTCTGATTGCATTCATCGGAACAAGAAAATATAAAGCCAATCCGATATTAATGATTATCGCCTGTGGTATTGCAGGTTTGCTGCTCTATTAATAACGAGCGGCTGAACAGTAAACAAAAAAACAGTAAACAAAAAACGGTGAATAAACTGCGTTATCATTCAGCAGAGTGTTCACCGTTTTATCGTTGTTTATTCTATACCTTTACAGTTTTAACTTCTTACTTACGGATTTCGATTCATTATGTAAACGATCTAAAGCAGTCACTACATAACGGTATTTTGTCTTTCCTGTTTCATAAGGAAGTTTGTAGAACGGATTGCGGGTGATAGCTACAATATGTGAAGGATCGTCCAAATTCACCTTCTCTTTGCTGCCAAAGCGATAGACTACATATCTAACAGCCTTATCCATCTCCGTATCGGCTTTCGGAGCAGTCCAGAAAAGAATATAGCCGTCTTCCGTCCATACCTTTTTCATTTTACGCACCTTGTCCGGAGCTTTATCATCCATAAAATCAAAGACTGGGACCAAAGCCGGATACTTATGATATTCACTGATTAAAGCATCGCGATATCTACCCTGATTCTCAACAACAGCTGCCGCATACCATTGACAACTGCCTCCAATTGTTTGGTAAGCACGTTGCAAAGCCATCTTACGGGGAAGCTGATTGATAGAAGGATTCTGCGGATCGGCAAACTGAACAGTCTTTGGCACCGACTGGCCAATGAACAACGGCCGGTTTTCCGAATGAGTAGCCCACCATTTCACCAATGTCTCATAGTCAGCCGCTTTATGGCCGATTTCCCAGTAAATCTGCGGAATATTATAATCAATCCATCCTTCACGTGCCCAAAGCAGTACATCGGCATAAAGATCATCATAGTTTTGCAAGCCATTGGTATTACTTCCCAACGGGTCACTCTTCTGGTTACGATAGATACCAAACGGACTGACACCAAACTTCACCCAAGGCTTGATGCCACGAATCGTTTCGTGAAGCTTCTTTATCAACACATTCACATTACTACGACGCCAATCTGCCTTATTGGTGAAACCTCCACCATAACGGGCGAAACTTGCATCATCCGGAAAATCCAATCCATTAACCGGATAAGGATAGAAATAATCATCCATGTGAATAGCATCTACATCATAACGAGACACAATATCGGTCACAATTTTACAGATATGCTCCCGGCTTTCGGGAAGTGCCGGATCGAAATATAGCTGATCGCCATAAGTAACAAACCATTCCGGATGCTGGTGATAAATATGCTCCGGCGCCAACTTATTTTTTAATGAGGTCTTCACACGGTAAGGATTGATCCAGGCATGAAACTCCATATTCCGTTTCTGACATTCTTCAATCATAAACTGCATCGGATCCCACATAGGAGAAGGCATCTGACCTTGCGTTCCTGTCAGAAAACGACTCCACGGTTCATGCTGGGAAGCATATAATGCATCCGCTTCAGGGCGTACCTGAAAGATGATTGCGTTAATACCAGCTTCCTGAAGAGAGTTCAACTGACTAATCAATATTTGTTTCAGCCTCTCTGTGGGAATGCCACGAAACTGACCGTTAACAGCTTGTATCCACGCTCCACGGAATTCACGTTTAGGATATTTATTGCCTGATGGCACCTGTGCCCTCACTCCTACCACCAGAAGAAGAGCTAAAAGTAAAAGATAGTTTTTCAGCTTCATAATATTCTTAAATCGTAATAATGTGACGCAAAGATAATACAAACTCCCGATAAATTCGCTAACTTTGCCGACTACCATAAAAAAGGAGTATTTTATGTCAGAAAACAACTATATTTCGATCAAAGGCGCACGCGTCAACAACCTAAAAAACATCGATGTAGATATTCCCCGCAACAAGCTTGTTGTCATCACCGGATTATCGGGTTCGGGAAAATCATCTCTTGCTTTTGATACGCTCTACGCAGAAGGACAACGCCGCTACGTGGAAAGTTTAAGCAGCTATGCGCGCCAGTTCCTGGGGCGAATGAGCAAACCGGAATGTGACTTTATCAAAGGGATTCCTCCCGCCATTGCTATCGAACAAAAAGTAAACAGCCGTAATCCCCGTTCCACCGTGGGCACCTCGACTGAAATTTACGAATATCTACGCCTGTTATATTCACGGGTGGGAAAAACGTATAGTCCCATCAGCGGGCAGGAAGTGAAGAAGCACTCCACAGAGGACATCGTCAACTGTATGCTTTCTTATCCGGAAGGCACAAGATATACGATACTGACACCTATCCGCCTGCGTGAAGACCGCACATTGCAACAGCAACTGGAGATAGACCTGAAACAAGGATTCAACCGTATCGAAGTGAACGGTGAAATGAAACGAATCGATGAATATACACCTGTGGCAGGTGATGAAGTCTATCTGCTGGTTGACCGTATGGCGGTTGCCACCAGCAAGGACGCCATCAGCCGACTGACTGATTCTGCCGAAACAGCCATGTACGAAGGTGAGGGAACCTGTATGCTGCGTTTTTTTCTATCAGATGGAACCACGAAGTTACATACTTTCAGCACTAAATTCGAAGCGGACGGCATCATCTTTGAAGAACCAAACGACCAGATGTTTTCATTCAACTCGCCTATCGGCGCTTGTCCGGCGTGCGAAGGATTCGGCAAAGTAATCGGCATTGACGAGCACTTAGTCGTTCCGGATCGTTCATTATCGGTGTATGAAGGAGCTATCGTATGTTGGCGCGGCGAAAAGATGGGCGAATGGAAAGAAGAATTAATTCACAATGCGGAAAAATTCGACTTCCCGATTTTCACTCCTTATTATGAGTTGACAGACGCGCAACGTAGGTTACTTTGGGAAGGCAACCAATATTTCCACGGCATCAATGATTTCTTCAAGATGCTGGAAGAGAATCAATATAAGATACAATACCGGGTGATGCTGGCGCGTTACCGGGGAAAGACGCTTTGCCCGAAATGCCACGGCACCCGCCTGAAACCGGAAGCCGGATATGTACGGGTGGGCGGAAAGAATATTTCCGAACTGGTGGATTTGCCTATCACAGAACTGAAGCAATTCTTCGACCATCTGGAACTGGATGAGCACGACAGCAATGTGTCCCGACGTATCCTGATTGAAATAAATAGCCGAATTCGCTTTTTAATCGATGTAGGTTTGGGCTATCTGACGTTGAACCGACTTAGTAATTCCTTATCGGGGGGAGAAAGCCAGCGTATCAATCTGGCAACCTCGCTGGGAAGTAGCCTTGTGGGTAGTCTTTATATTCTCGACGAGCCAAGCATCGGACTGCATAGTCGTGATACCGACCGCCTGCTCCATGTGTTGCATCAACTGCAACAATTAGGAAATACGGTAGTGGTGGTAGAGCACGATGAAGAAATTATCCGTGCAGCGGATTACATTATTGATATAGGTCCCAATGCCGGACGCCTGGGCGGAGAAGTCGTTTATCAGGGCGATATGAAGGATTTGAAGAAGGGAAGCAATAGTTATACGGTACGTTATCTTTTAGGAGAAGATGAAATACCTGTTCCGGATCATCGCCGCCCGTGGAATAATTATATAGAATTGAAAGGCGCACGTGAGAATAATCTAAAAGGAGTAAACGTACGTATCCCTCTCAATGTAATGACAGTTGTTACGGGTGTTTCCGGTTCCGGGAAGAGTACATTGGTAAGAGATATTTTCTTCCGGGCATTGAAACGTGAATTAGACGAATGTAGTGACCGACCGGGAGAATTCACTTCAATCGGAGGAAGTTTGCGTGACCTGCGGAATGTAGAATTTGTAGACCAGAACCCGATTGGCAAATCATCGCGCTCAAATCCGGTGACTTACATCAAGGCTTACGACGAAATCCGTAAACTATGGTCCGAACAGCCTTTGGCGAAGCAAATGGGATATACCCCCGGATTCTTCAGTTTCAATAGCGAAGGCGGCCGTTGCGAAGAGTGTAAAGGAGAAGGAACCATCACCGTAGAAATGCAATTTATGGCAGACTTGGTATTGGAGTGTGAATCTTGTCACGGAAAACGTTTCAAATCCGACACACTGGAAGTGAAATTCAACGATAAAAGCATCTACGATGTATTGGAGATGACCGTCAACCAAGCGATTGAGTTCTTCAACGAACATGGACAGAAGAAAATTGTGAAGAAGTTACTTCCTTTGCAGGACGTAGGACTGGGATATATCAAATTAGGACAGGCTTCTTCTACCCTTTCCGGTGGTGAAAACCAACGTGTCAAACTCGCATTTTATTTAAGTCAGGAGAAAGCTGACCCAACGATGTTTATCTTTGACGAACCGACTACAGGATTACACTTTCATGATATCCGCAAACTGCTGGATGCTTTCGACGCATTGATTCGCCGGGGACACAGCATCGTTATCATCGAGCATAACATGGACGTCATCAAATGTGCCGATTATGTAATCGATCTCGGACCGGAAGGTGGAGATAAGGGTGGAAATATCGTAGCAGTGGGTACCCCGGAAGAAGTTGCTGCCTGCGGAGCAAGCTATACAGGGCAGTTTCTGAAAGAAAAACTAGGATAAGCAATCGTCAAAACTATAATAATACATCTATGTAATTAAGCCCTTGCAGAAGTTCTATATCTGCAGGGCTTAATATATGAAAAAAATCAATCTCTCTTACAAGTAGAAACCGAATCCAATCTTCACACCGAAACGCGACATATCTCCATCATTGAAACGCCATTTATAATAAACGGCAGGTTCAATGGTCACCGTACGCGAAAGGAAGTAAGCGTATCCGGCTTCGATGCCCAGTCCCCAGTCTGTCTGATGTTTTCCACCACTCCAACGGAAGCGGTTCCAGTCGAGTCCGCCACCCAGATAGATACCAGTTTTATTGAAGTAGAAACGTACTCCTGTACCCAGTGTATACTCATCTACTGGTTTCGACCAGTCGGCTCCAGCATTTACCATCAAGGCAATACCCTCGGCAAAAAATGTACCGACCTGTGCACCAACTCCAAACTTTGCTTTATCGTTTTTACTATACGAAAAGTCCAACCCCGACAATGAAGGATTAATAATCGTAGTTCCTTTCTCAAATTGCGCTTGTGCAGTAAAAGAGACTGCCAATAAGCAAAGAGCCAAAGCTAATTTCTTCATAAACTTACTTTTTTAAGTGAATATATTGTTCGTCTTTTTTGCGGCGTTCACGCATTTGTTCCTTTTTCCGAAGCACCAGCCAAAGAAGGAGGACGATGACATAAGAAACTGCCACCGTAATTATTTTCTCTGTCAGGCTGACTTCCGTATTACGAGGCAACAAATAAGCCGCTGTTACAGATACATAAATAAGGAATGCAAGCGCCACTCCTGTTGATTTTCTTATTTTCTTCATTCTGATAATTTTCTTGTTTTTTGCTTATTTATCCAGATATAGAACCAAACAGTCGCAACCATTACACACGCTATACCAACGCCATAGGAGACTGTATGCGAGAGTCCTAATCCTTCAGGAGCAATACATATATAAGTAGAACATACACATGTCATAAACAGTGCCGGTACCAAAGTAATGATATAAGGTTTCTTGGATACCGCCAGAAAAACTGTTATAGCCCACAAGGTAAACACAGCCAATGTCTGATTTGCCCAGGCAAAATAACGCCATATCATATTAAATCCGTTTGCATCACGCAAACTATACAAAAGCAAACCAATAGCTAGTACAAACATCGGAATACAAATGTACAAACGACGGCGCATACTTTTTTGTTCCATCCCCAGGAAGTCTGCCACAATCAGACGTGCCGAACGGAAAGCCGTATCACCCGAAGTTATCGGAGCGGCAATCACCCCCAAAATAGCGAGTACTCCGCCGATTGCCCCTAACCATTCTTTTGTGATGGCATCAACGATAACAGAAGCATTGCTTTCTTCCATTCCGTTTTCATGGAAAAAATAAGTAGCGGCAGCAGCCCAAATAAGAGCAACAATGCCCTCGGTAATCATTGCACCGTAAAACACCGGACGTCCATGCCGTTCCGAAGTCATACAACGGGCCATCAATGGGCTTTGCGTAGCATGAAAACCTGAAATGGCACCACAAGCAATACTCACAAACATAATCGGGAAGATAGGAAGTTCGCTCGCTTCCGGGTTAGTATTTTGCAATCCGTCCCATAACTCCGGCAAAGCCGGATGGTTAACGTAGAGCATCACCAGAATGCCTACTGCCATAAACAACAAGGCAACCGCAAACAATGGGTAGATTTTACCTATTATTTTATCAACAGGCAACAAAGTAGCCAGAATATAATATGCAAATACAACGATAATCCAAAACGTAGCATCCAAACTTTCCGGAGTGAGTTTTGCCAACAATCCGGCAGGCCCCGCAACGAAAACCGACCCCACCAGAATCATTAAAATGACAGTGAATCCTCTCATCACCTGCTTGGTAGTCAGTCCCAAATAACGACCTATTATTTCCGGCAGGCTTTCACCTCCATTACGCAAAGAAAGCATTCCGGCAAAATAATCATGCACTGCCCCCGCAAAAATACTTCCCAGCACAATCCACAAGTATGAAGAGCTACCAAATTTCGCTCCCATGATTGCTCCGAAAATAGGACCTAATCCGGCAATATTGAGAAATTGAATCATGAAAATCTTCCAGGTGGGCAATGGAATATAGTCCACTCCATCCGCCTTGGTAAGAGCCGGTGTTTTACGGTCGTCAGGACCAAAGACGCGTTCCATCAGGCGTCCATACGTAAAATAGCCTACTATCAACGCCAGCAGGCATAGAGTAAATGTAATCATAGCGTGTCGTTTTTTTAACTTGGCAAATGTAACATAATCTCACGAAACAGCCAACAATACCGACACTTTTACTAACTTTGCAGGGATTTAAAACAAAAAATAAAGGATATGCGCTATACTATTTTCATTCTTTCACTTTTGTTTCCTTTCCTCTCAATTGTTGCGCAACCCAAGCACGAAGTTCGTGCCGCATGGGTGACAGCGGTGTACGGACTGGATTGGCCTCGCACACGTGCAACAACCCCTCAAACAATCCGCAAGCAGAAAGAAGAGTTAATAGATATTCTTGATAAGTTGAAGGCTGCCAACTTCAACACTATCCTATTTCAAACCCGTACTCGTGGAGATGTATTATATCCTTCAGCAATCGAACCTTTCAATTCGATCCTGACCGGAAAGACAGGAGGAAATCCAGGATATGATCCACTGGCTTTTGCCGTTGAAGAATGTCATAAGCGAGGGATGGAATGTCATGCCTGGATGGTAACTATCCCACTAGGGAATAAGAAGCATGTTGCTTCGCTCGGCAGTCAGTCTGTCACCAAGCGGATGAAAGAAATATGCGTTCCTTACAAGCGCGAATATTTCCTCAACCCGGGACATCCGGCAACGAAGGAGTACTTGATGAAACTGGTGCGGGAAGTCGTTAGCGGTTATGATGTAGACGGAGTGCATTTCGACTATCTGCGTTATCCAGAGAATGCTCCTCTTTTTCCTGATAAATATGATTTCCGCCGATATAATAAAGGACGCACCCTAGATCAGTGGCGCCGGGATAATATCTCCGAAATTGTACGTTATATATATAAAGGTGTAAAAGCTATGAAGCCTTGGGTGAAAGTAAGTACCTGCCCGGTAGGTAAATACCGTGATACTTCTCGTTACCCCTCCCGGGGATGGAATGCTTTCTTTACCGTTTATCAGGACCCGCAAGGTTGGATGGGAGAAGGTATTATGGATCAAATTTATCCGATGATGTATTTCCAGGGAAACAATTTCTACCCTTTTGCCCTCGACTGGCAGGAACAGAGCAACGGACGGCAGGTGATTCCGGGACTCGGCATTTATTTTCTCCATCCCGATGAAGGTAAATGGACACGCGACGAAATAGATCGTCAGATGAACTTTATCCGCAAGCAGAAAATGGCGGGTGAAGGGCATTACCGGGTGAAATACCTGATGGAGAACACACAAGGGATCTATGATGAATTATCTGAGAATTTTTATGCATACCCTGCTTTACAACCCCCGATGCCTTGGCTGGACAATGTTCCGCCTACGGCTCCTTCTGCACTGAAAGTTACTCATATTGATAATGGATATACGGAATTAACCTGGCAGGCTGCTACTGATAACGATCAGCGCAACAAGCCCATGTATGTTATTTATGCTTCTAACGATTATCCGGTAGATATCAACCGACCGGAAAATATCATTGCGCAAAATATCCGAGAAACTAGTTACGTGTATGCCCCTATCCTGCCGTGGAATACAAAAAAGCACTTCGCAGTGACGGCTATTGACCGCTATGGAAATGAAAGTACAGCGACACAGGAGCAAACGGTCCAGCAGTAAACCAAGTATTTAGAATCGACTTATTTGTTTCAAAACAGTATAAAAAAGAATGAAACGGTGCAGAAATGAACGAAAGTTTTTCCTACTATAAAGTTGAAAAACATAAAAACATCTGCCACCTGCAACCAAACGCATGTAATACAGTAGTTAATAAGTAGTTAGAACGTGGCAGATACCTGTGGCAGATAGGTTGCAGATAAAGTATCTGCAACACGTTATATAATCAAAGAAAAAGCCTTGATTCCTTTATGCAAAGCTATGGGATAATTGGGATCACTCTATGGAGAAATGACAGTGTCTCTACGGGGAAACGACAGTATCCTTACCTAGAAACTGTAGTGTCCCGCCTTAGAAACTCTCGTTTCCTGCCGTGGAAACTGTAATTTCTAATGCCGGAAACGACAGTTCCCCGCCTGGAAACGGGAAGTTAATGTATACAATAAACTTTTGCACTCATGGAGAATTTGTTTATGTAAGGTTTATACTGTGTTGCAGATACTTTATCTGCAACCTATCTGTCGCAGGTATCTGCAACGCTCCAACTATTTATCAACTAGTGCATTACACGCGTTTGGTTGCAGGTGGCAGATGTTTTCATGTTTTTTCAACTTTATAGAGGAGGATTACGCATTAAAATTAGGGTCACAACCGTAAGTCATAAAACAAATTCACCT
This sequence comes from Bacteroides sp. D1, assembly GCF_000157095.2. Taxonomy (NCBI): domain Bacteria; kingdom Pseudomonadati; phylum Bacteroidota; class Bacteroidia; order Bacteroidales; family Bacteroidaceae; genus Bacteroides; species Bacteroides sp. D1. Next base: position 109,504 of record NZ_JH114339.1, on the reverse strand, counting down.
CTGTGTCCTCCGTGTCCTCTGTGGTGAAAACCATGCAAGAATGAGCTAAATGATAATTTTCCAGTTAAACAAAATTATAACGCCCGTTCTTTGAGATATTGAAAACGAAATATTACGAAAATAATGATTATCTTTGAACCACTAAAAGGAAAATAACAATGAATGACCTGCTTCGTAAACTCCCTATCGGGATACAGACCTTTGAGAAACTTCGTAAGGGCGATTATCTATATGTAGATAAAACAGAGCTTGTATGGAAAATAGCTTATACATCTACTCCATACTTCCTGAGTCGTCCACGCCGTTTTGGTAAAAGTCTTCTTCTCTCTACCTTTGAAGCCTACTTTGAAGGAAAGAAAGAACTCTTCGAAGGGCTTGCCATTGAAAAACTGGAAACGAAATGGGAAAAGCATCCTGTGCTGCATCTGGATTTAAATGCCGAGAAGTACGATTCCCCAGAAAGACTTTATGATATCCTCAGCCGTCAACTCACCTTATGGGAAATCCAATATGGCAAAGGAATAGACGAGAACACTCTTTCCGGTCGTTTCTCCGGCGTCATCCGTCGTGCCTACGAACAAACCGGTAGCAGCGTCGTAGTTCTGGTAGACGAATACGACAAACCTCTATTGCAAGCTTTAGGCAATGATGTCTTACTGGATGAATACCGTAAAACTCTGAAAGCCTTTTACGGAGTATTGAAAAGTGCCGACCGCTACCTACGTTTCGTCTTCCTCACAGGAGTAACGAAATTCTCACAAGTAAGTGTATTCAGTGACCTCAACCAATTGCAGGACATCACTTTATGGCCCGATTACGGAACCCTTTGCGGCATCACTCTTCAAGAATTATTGGATACCTTCCAGCCGGAAATCAAGATACTGGCAGCCAATAATTCCATTTCTTATGATGACGCGGTACAACGAATGACACGTCTCTACGATGGCTATCATTTTTGCATTAATTCAGTAGGTATCTTCAACCCGTTCAGTGTACTGAATGTCCTGAAATCAAAAGTGTTCGACAATTACTGGTTCCAGACCGGCACACCGACTTTCCTCGTCGAGATGCTGCAAGAAACCGAATACGACCTGCGTACTTTGCTTGACGGGATCGAAGCACCGTCTTCCATGTTCTCCGAATATCGTGTAGATTCCAATAATCCGATTCCGTTAATTTACCAAAGTGGCTATCTGACGATAAAAGATTTCGATAGGGAATTTGGTAACTATCTATTGCAATTTCCTAATGATGAAGTCCGCTACGGCTTCATTAATTTCCTGGTTCCATTTTACACCGGAGTGAGAAACAGTGACCAAGGATTTTACATCGGCAAGTTTGTACAAGAACTTCGTTCGGGAGACTACGATGCCTTTCTTACCCGCCTGCAAGCCTTCTTTGCCGATTTCACCTACGAATTGAACGAGCAGACAGAGCGTCACTACCAAGTAGTTTTCTATATTGTCTTCAAACTTATGGGACAGTTCACCGATGCCGAAGTACGCAGCGCCCGCGGTCGTGCAGATGCCGTAGTGAAAACACCTAAATATATCTATGTCTTCGAATTCAAGCTGCATGACACAGCAGAAGCGGCATTGAAGCAGATCGACGATAAAGGCTATCTGATACCGTATCAGGCAGACGGACGTGAAGTGATAAAGATCGGGGTAGAGTTCAGTGCGGAAAAACGCAATATCAGTCGCTGGCTGGTGTGAACAGATAAAGTTAAATATTATCAGGAGTTACCCATATCCATGCGCGATAGCAACTTCTCCTATGAACAGGAACCAAAGGTAAATAACCGGAGTACACTCTACCTTCCCTGATTTCCAACGGATAAGTTGCGGACATTCGTTCATGTTCCTGCAAGGCTTCACCTTCCGAAGGATGATAATCAATCACAAAACGCCCTGTTGAACCAGAACGTACATAACGGTCATATAAAAAACGCGCAACAACTCCCATATTCATGCGCAGATTAATTTCCACACAGGGATGAATCCGAAAAACCGGCTTTTCATTTTCCGGAAACCGACAAATCATCATATCAACCCCAAGATAACCTTTATAAACGGTTCCTACCAACGCAGAAAGTCTATATTTCAAACAGTTCTCCAAATCCGTCAGAACCTTTGAAGGGACATATTGCGAAAGTTGTTTCCAGATTGCCTCATTAGAAAGCAAACGATTCCCTTCATACATTCCACTCTTTCCGGTATGGAAGAGGGAATATCCCATAAATGTCACTTCACCTGTACCATCGGAATAAAACTCCATGGCAAAGTCTTCTACCTTATTATATATAGGTTCCGCAATGATTCCACCCTGCGAAGCAGCCACACGCGTACACCAACCGGATATAAAAGGAGTAAATATGCCTTTACACCAGTTCAAGCCTTTACCGCTTCCCGAAAGCGGAGCTTTCAACAGGCAGCATTCCCGCTCTTCCACAAAGGTTTTCCATTCTTCTTGTGTCTTCAAATAATAAGATTCTCCGCAGAAATATTCATTCAGTTGTAATTCCGGAAGCAATGAGACGGCTTTAGAACGATGGGAGTATTCCCGCAGACCGTTTAATTGCTCCATAGAAGGCAACAGGGCTTCATCCACGCCCAGCCCTGAAAGCCGTTTCCGCAAAGCTACATCCCACCCCCAAGGACGAATATCCAAATTCGGTTCAATAGCAAGTTCCGGCTCTGTCATCAAATCAACCGAAAGTCCTAATAATTCCTGTATCTTCTTCACATAGCCGAGATTATAGGCGGAAGAAGCTAATACAGCACTCCCCTCCTCTACATACCACATCGGAAGCAAAGCCAACTCGGAAGCCATACGTCTGGCCGAAGCCGGAGCCATATAGTTCGTTTCACCGCTAGCCAACGCCAAGTCATGTTCCGGATTGAATATATAAAGAGCCTTTTTTGTCATTTCAAATGAATTCAAAACTTTATTCTGCAAATATATACAGGAAATAGTCAGGAATGACTACAATAAACAGAAAGTTGGAATTAAACACACAATTTTGCCATCTCTACTTTGCAAATCCTAAAAAAAGCAGTATATTTGCCACCCGAAAAACAAAGAACTGAAATGGAATCATTCTACCGCACACACGCCTACCTCGTTGAGCACACCAATGCCCCCGTTCGCCGCGATCTTATGGACGAGATCGACTGGAGCGACCGCCTGATTGGTATCAAAGGGACACGTGGCGTAGGAAAAACCACTTTCCTTCTCCAATACGCCAAAGAGAAATTCGGGAACGACCGTTCCTGTCTGTTCATCAACATGAACAACTTCTATTTCTCGGGCCACAGCATTGTAGACTTCGCCAACGAATTTCAGAAACGTGGCGGAAAAGTATTGTTGATCGACCAGGTGTTCAAACATCCGGAATGGAGCAAAGAGTTACGCATGTGTTACGACCGTTTTCCTAACCTGAAAATTGTCTTCACCGGCTCGTCCGTGATGCGACTGAAAGAAGAAAATCTTGAATTACGTGATATCGCCAAGAGCTATAACCTGCGTGGATTTTCTTTCCGTGAATTCCTAAACTTGCAAACAGGCATGAAATTCAGGGCATATAGCCTCGAAGAAATTCTTAGCACTCACGAACAGATTGCCAAAGGAGTACTCTCCAAAGTTCGTCCGTTGGATTATTTCCAGGATTATCTGCACCACGGCTTCTATCCGTTCTTCCTCGAAAAGCGTAACTTTTCGGAGAATTTACTGAAAACGATGAACATGATGGTGGAAGTAGATATACTTCTCATCAAACAAATTGAACTGAAATATCTTTCAAAGATAAAAAAATTACTATATTTGCTCGCTGTCGACGGGCCGAAGGCTCCAAATGTGAGCCAACTGGCAAGCGACATACAGACATCTCGCGCCACGGTGATGAACTATATCAAGTATCTGGCAGATGCGCGACTCATTAATCTGGTTTATCCGAAAGGGGAAGAATTCCCTAAAAAACCTTCAAAGATAATGATGCACAACTCCAACCTGATGTATTCCATCTATCCGGTGAAAGTGGAAGAGCAGGATGTGCTTGACACATTCTTTGCAAATTCTTTATGGAAAGACCATAAGGTACATAAAGGAGATAAAAACGTCTCTTTTATGGTGGACGAGGTAATGCCGTTCAAAATTTGCCAGGAAGGCGCAAAGATCAAGAACAATCCGAATGTAACGTACGCGTTGCATAAGGCTGAAATAGGTCGGGGCAACCAGATACCTCTCTGGATGTTCGGCTTTTTATATTAAAAGATTTATTTACTTAAATATTTAATTTAGTTATGACTAAACAGAAGAAATTCATCACTTGTGATGGTAACCAGGCTGCAGCGCATATCTCGTATATGTTCTCTGAAGTAGCAGCTATCTACCCCATCACTCCTTCTTCGACTATGGCTGAGTACGTAGACGAATGGGCTGCCGCAGGACGTAAGAACATCTTCGGCGAAACAGTATTAGTACAGGAAATGCAATCTGAAGGTGGTGCTGCCGGTGCAGTTCACGGTTCTCTTCAGGCTGGTGCGTTGACTACTACTTACACTGCTTCCCAGGGTCTTCTCCTGATGATCCCTAACATGTACAAAATTGCCGGTGAGTTCTTGCCTTGCGTATTCCATGTATCTGCTCGTACATTGGCTTCTCACGCATTGTGTATCTTCGGTGACCACCAAGACGTAATGTCAGCTCGTCAGACTGGCTTTGCTATGTTGGCTGAAGGCTCTGTACAGGAAGTTATGGATTTGGCTGGTGTTGCTCACTTGGCTACCATCAAATCTCGCGTTCCGTTCATGAACTTCTTCGATGGTTTCCGTACATCTCACGAAATCCAAAAGATTGAAATGTTGGAAAATGATGATCTTGCTCCGCTGATCGACCAAGAAGCTTTGGCTGAATTCCGTGCCCGCGCACTGAACCCGATGAAACCGGTAGCTCGTGGTATGGCTGAAAATCCTGACCATTTCTTCCAACATCGTGAATCATGCAACAACTACTACGAAGCAGTTCCTGCTATCGTAGAAGAATACATGAATGAAATTTCTAAGATCACAGGTCGTAAATACGGTTTGTTCGATTACTATGGTGCAGAAGATGCAGAACGCGTAATTATCGCTATGGGTTCTGTAACAGAAGCTGCCCGCGAAGCTATCGACTACCTGGTAGCAAACGGCGAAAAAGTGGGTATGGTTGCCGTACACCTGTATCGTCCGTTCTCTGCTAAACACTTCCTGGCTGCTGTACCTAAGACTGCTAAGACTATCGCAGTTCTTGACCGTACTAAAGAACCGGGTGCTAACGGCGAACCTCTTTACCTTGACGTTAAAGACTGCTTCTACGGTGCAGAAAATGCTCCGGTTATCGTTGGCGGTCGCTACGGTTTGGGTTCAAAAGATACTACTCCTGCTCAAATCCTTTCAGTATTCGAAAACTTGGCTATGCCAATGCCGAAGAACCACTTCACTATCGGTATCGTAGACGACGTTACTTTCACTTCTCTTCCTCAAAAAGAAGAAATCGCTTTAGGCGGCGAAGGTATGTTCGAAGCTAAATTCTACGGTTTGGGTGCTGACGGTACAGTAGGTGCTAACAAGAACTCTGTAAAGATTATCGGTGACAACACTGACAAACACTGCCAGGCTTACTTCTCTTATGACTCTAAGAAGTCGGGCGGTTTCACTTGTTCTCACTTGCGTTTCGGTGACAATCCAATCCGTTCTACTTATCTGGTAAATACTCCGAACTTCGTTGCTTGTCACGTTCAGGCTTACCTGCACATGTACGATGTAACTCGTGGTTTGCGTAAGAACGGTTCTTTCTTGCTGAACACAATCTGGGAAGGTGAAGAACTGGCTAAGAACCTGCCTAACAAGGTTAAGAAATATTTTGCACAGAACAACATTTCTGTATACTATATCAACGCAACACAGATTGCACTGGAAATTGGTTTGGGTAACCGTACCAACACAATCCTTCAATCTGCATTCTTCCGTATCACAGGTGTTATTCCTGTAGAACAAGCTGTTGAGCAGATGAAGAAATTCATCGTTAAGTCTTACGGCAAGAAGGGTGAAGACGTTGTTAACAAGAACTATGCTGCCGTTGACCGTGGTGGTGAATACAAGACTTTGGCTGTTGATCCTGCTTGGGCTAACCTTCCGGATGACGCAAAAGCTGAAAACAACGATCCTGCATTCATCAACGAAGTAGTTCGTCCGATCAATGCACAAGACGGTGACTTGTTGCCGGTATCTGCATTCAAGGGTATCGAAGACGGTACTTGGTATCAAGGAACTGCTAAATACGAAAAACGTGGTGTAGCTGCATTCGTTCCTGAATGGAATGCTGAAAACTGTATCCAGTGTAACAAATGTGCATACGTTTGTCCTCACGCTTCTATCCGTCCGTTCGTACTCGACGCTGAAGAGCAGAAGGGTGCTAAGTTCGAACAACTGAAAGCTGTAGGTAAAGCATTCGACGGTATGACATTCCGTATCCAGGTGGACGTTCTCGACTGTCTGGGTTGCGGTAACTGTGCTGACATCTGTCCGGGTAATCCGAAGAAGGGTGGCAAAGCATTGACAATGAAACACCTCGAAAGCCAATTGGCTCAAGCTGAAAACTGGACTTACTGTGCTGAAAACGTGAAGACTAAACAACATCTTGTTGATATCAAGGCTAACGTGAAGAACTCACAGTTCGCTACTCCGTTGTTTGAGTTCTCCGGCGCTTGCTCTGGTTGTGGTGAAACTCCATACGTGAAATTGATTTCTCAATTGTTCGGTGACCGTGAGATGGTTGCTAACGCTACCGGATGTTCTTCTATCTACTCTGGTTCTGTTCCTTCTACTCCGTATACTACAAACGAAAACGGACACGGTCCTGCTTGGGCTAACTCACTGTTCGAAGACTTCTGTGAATTCGGTTTGGGTATGGAACTGGCTAACGAAAAGATGCGTGCTCGTCTCGTGAAAGTGATGAACGAGGCTATTGCTGCTGATTGCACTCCTGCTGAAGTAAAAGAACTGTTCGCTGAATGGATCAACAATATGCTGGATGCGGACAAGACTAAGGAATTGGCTGCTAAGATCATTCCGGTTGTTGAAGCTAACAAGGATAAATGTAACCACTGCAAACAAATCGCTGAACTGCAACAATATCTTGTAAAACGCAGCCAGTGGATCATTGGTGGTGACGGTGCTTCTTACGATATCGGTTACGGTGGTCTTGACCATGTAATCGCTTCCGGTAAGGACGTTAACATCCTCGTTCTGGATACTGAAGTTTACTCTAACACAGGTGGTCAGTCTTCTAAAGCTACTCCGGTAGGTGCTATCGCTAAGTTCGCTGCTGCTGGTAAGCGCGTACGTAAGAAAGACCTCGGTCTGATGGCTACTACTTACGGTTATGTATATGTTGCACAGATCGCTATGGGTGCTGACCAAGCTCAAACTCTGAAAGCTATCCGTGAAGCTGAAGCATATCCGGGACCATCTTTGATTATCGCTTACGCTCCATGTATCAACCACGGTCTGAAAGCAGGTATGGGTAAGAGCCAGGAAGAAGAAGAAAAAGCTGTTAAGTGCGGTTACTGGCACTTGTGGCGTTACAACCCGGCTTTGGAAGAAGAAGGCAAGAACCCATTCCAATTGGATAGCAAAGAACCGAACTGGGAAGATTTCCAAGGTTTCTTGAAGGGTGAAGTTCGTTACGCTTCTGTAATGAAACAATATCCTGCTGAAGCTGAAGAACTGTTTAAAGCTGCTGAAGAAAACGCTAAATGGCGTTACAACAGCTACAAACGTTTGGCTAGAGAAAACTGGGGTGCTGAATAATAGTAATACCCTATAAATATAAAACGGTAATCTTGTAGAAGATTACCGTTTTTTTATTGTATGAACTCTGTCTAACATAAACAATACTCCCTTTTTCCCACTAGAGTTCATGTCTATTTTATATTTAAAATTAAGAATAACAATGCTCCAATCTATTTATTCTCAGACTTCGGAATCCAACTATCCACCAACTGCCGATGTTCATCCCTCCATTTGCGGGCTATTTCTTCTTCATCCATCCGGGCATCCTTCATAGCTGTCATAAAAGAGCTAAGTTCTTCTGTCGTTAGTTTAATGTTGCCAAAGAATTCGGCAGCAAACGGATCTTTCTCACTGAATCCTTTCCATGCAATAGCATGTATTTCTTCCAAGTCTCCATATACTTTCTTCGGATCATCCAAGAATTTCAAGTCAAACTGGTCGAACATCCAATGCGGTGTCCACCCCGTGATGACAATCCATTCTCCTTTGTCCATCGCTTTTTTCAAAGAAGCCAGCATGGTGGAACTACTTGAAGTCATGAGGGTATACCCATCAAGTCCATAAGCAGCAATGGCCTTATCGGTCGTCTTCATTATCCCTGCTCCGGCATCAATTCCCACTATTTCGGAAGAGAAACGGTCTTTATTAGCTTCCAGCTCACTAATAGACTGAATCGTAACATATTGAGGAACAACCAGCCCTACACGGGCTTCTCCATATACCTCACCCAGAAATTCGATGCTGTCTCCATACTGATCCATATAATCTTTCATCGTTATTGGTAACCAGGCATCCAGAAACACATCTGATTTCTTTCCTGACATAGATACAAAAATAGGGGCAAGATCAGCATTTTGCAATTCAACCTCATATCCATGTTCTTCCAATACCACCTTAGCCAAATGGCTCATGGCAATACCTTCCAACCAATTGGCATAGGCTATTTTTACTTTCTTTTTCTCTAAGTCTGAATTAGTACAGGAAGCCAGCAAAAGTATAGCTGACAATACTATTCCTACTATTTTATATATTCTCATACGTATTTTATCCTTTCCGTTTAGTTCTTGTTTTTTCGTCCTGCCATTCCTTGTGTGATACGGTCTAAGATGATAGCTAAAATAACAACTGCGATACCACCTTCAAACCCAAGTCCGATTTTCATTTGGGTAATACCTTTCAATACAATTTCTCCCAGACCACCGGCAGCAATCATGGCAGCAATGACAACCATAGAAAGCGACATCATTATTGTCTGATTGACACCTGTCAGGATGGTCGGCAACGCCAAAGGAAGCTGCACTTTATACAATAACTGCCAACGGGTAGCCCCGAACGAACGGGAAGCTTCCACTACATTTTTAGGAACTTGCCGAATTCCCAATCCAGTAAGGCGGACCACAGGAGGCATAGCAAAGATAATGGTGGCAAACACTCCCGGCACTGCTCCCAATCCGAAAAACAAAACGGCAGGAATCAGATAAACAAAAGCAGGCATCGTCTGCATTAAGTCGAGAACAGGACGAAGTATTTTCTCTGCACGCGGACTGTTTGCCGTCCACACTCCTAAAGGTACACCAACAATCAGAGCCAGACAGGTAGATGAAAAAACGAGAGCCAGGGTTTGCATAGTAGCCTCCCAAAATCCCATTCCATAAATCAGTAATAATCCTAATGCGGTGAAAATTGCCGTACCACGTCCTGCCTTCATCCATGCGAGTGCAGCAAGCACTAGAATGGTTATATAAAAAGGTATTCCAAAAAGTACGTGTTGGAATCCTATAATAAAACTACCGATGCCTGCATTCACGGCATCAAAGAAAGTGGAAAAATGTACCATCATCCAATTGATGACCATCTCTATATATTGTCCTATATTTATCATAAATCTATTGCGTTTTGAATTATTTCGTTTATTTCTTCTTTATCTTTCCCCGTCACTTCGATGATTAAGGAGGAAAGCGGGATTGTCCCTAAAAACTCATGCGTCTCATCAATCACCCATACCGGCGAATTGCTCTTTGTCATTAAAGGAAGTATATCCTCCAACACTGTATCCTCCAATACAGAATGCACCTCGGTACGCACAATCGTATCAATGGATTTTTCCTGTCTGCTACGTAACTTAAGCAGGTCGTTCAGACGTACTTCTCCGACCAGTTTATCATCGGCGTCTATGACAGGTAATACGGTGATATTCTTCGCACGCATCTTACGAATCAATACTTCAGGTCCCTCTTTCTTCAGACGGGCCACCAGTGGTTTGTCAATCATTAAAGAAGAAGCGGTGATAATTTTACTCCTGTCCACGTTTTCAACAAAACGGGCTACATAATCGTTAGCCGGTTCGGTCAGTATTTCTTCTGAAGTACCTACCTGCACCACCTCTCCGTCTTTCATAATGGCAATACGGTCGCCCAGTTTAATCGCTTCACTCAAGTCATGGGTAATAAAGACAATTGTTTTTTTCATCTTCGATTGCAAAGCCAACAGTTCATCCTGCATTTGCACACGAATCAGAGGATCGAGTGCAGAGAAAGCCTCATCCATTAGAAGTACTTCGGGATTATTAGCCAGAGCGCGGGCCAGTCCGACACGCTGTTGCATTCCACCGGAAAGCTCGCCTACCATCTGATTTTCATATCCTTTCAATCCGACAAGCTTCATACTTTCCATCGCTTTCTTCTCACGTTCCTCTTTCTTCACTCCCTGAAGTTCGAGGCCGAACGCGATATTGCTCAATACGGAACGGTGAGGTAACAGACCGAAATTCTGGAAAACCATCGCCAACTCTTTCCGGCGAACTTGCAATAACTCTTTTTCGGATATTTTAGATATATCTACTCCGTTTACAAGTACTTGTCCGGCAGTAGGACGTATCAGACGATTGATACAACGCAGTAATGTCGATTTTCCACTTCCCGAGAGTCCCATTATCACAAAAAACTCTCCTTCATTAATTGAAAGATTGGCATCTTTCACTCCTACCGTACAACCGGTATCTTTCAGAATTTCCTCTTTACTCTTATCTTTTTTCAACATCTTGAGTGCTTTCTGCTTCTCGTGACCAAAGATAAGGTACAAATCCTTTATTTCTATTTTACTCATATAATATATTGGTTTAGATTATAATAGTTGTTTTGTTTTCAACTGCTGCGTTCCTCATTCTCACTTACGATAAACAAGTTGAATGTTCGCATGGTTCAGTCATGTCACATGACAACATGATGATCCGACGTTTTTTAAAATGGTTTTAAAAGACAGACTGAGTAGTTTAAAAGGAATAGAATTTGATAAGATTATCCTCTCAATGAACAGTAGAAAACAGTATTTTCATAAATAAATAACAGTCTGTTCTTGCATATTGTTGGCACAAAGGTAAGGAAAATAGATTAAATATGCAAATTTCATTCAGATACGGAGTAATTCCAAAGATGCTTTTTCAAGTCTACGCATCCATTTTGCTTGAAAGAGATCCCTTCTTCCAACAAGAGTTGTTTCTGCTCTGTCCACCCCGGAACAAGGCGTCCCGATGCATTGACAACCCGGTGACAAGGCGTAGATAAATCATCCGGAACCTGTTTCAAGGCACGCCCCACCATACGGGAACATTGAGGCATTCCCAATAATGCGGCAATTCCCCCATAGGTAGAAACTTTACCTACCGGAATTTCCCGAACAACCTGATACACCTCCTGACAAAAGGATGTGGAAAGGCTTGCCTTATCTACTTTATAATCTTTCATCGCCTGGACTTTATTTATTTCATTCCCAAAGCTAGATAAAAAGAAGAGAATTTGCAAATAATAAAAGTATTTCAAATAAAATATGCAACTTTATTTGCTTTATTTACAAATAATCCCGACCTTTGTACCCATTAAAAGCAACCCTATTATTAACAAAACAAGCACTGCTGTTATGAAAAAGAAGACAATTCTATTCGCTTCTTGTTTATTTGGAGTATTCGCTTTCAGCTCCTGTGAGAAGAACCTTTATGATGAAAGCAAGCAACCTGAAAAAGAAATTCAAGTAAAAGACCTGGATATACCCGCAGGCTTTCAATGGAAATTAACTCAAGTAGCCGCAGGAACAGTAGCTGCTACTACCCCCACTATGGTTTCCTTCTTTTTGGATGAAGCATGTAGTAAAGAAGAGAAAATAGCCGACATTCCTGTAGATACAGAAATTTCAAGTCTCCCTTTGAGCATCCCAACCTACGTAAATACATTGTATGCCCAGTACAAAACCAGCACCAATGAAACCAAAAAAGTAGCCATACCTGTAAATGCAGATAGAAGTTTCTCACTGAACATTGCTAATGATGCCAAATCCAAATCTAACACCACCCGGTCAATCACTCGTGGGCATGATATAGAAGATGACATCCAATTGTCAAAAGGAGTCATTTTTCATCCCAAAGATGGTTGGGGAACAATCATGTTTGAAGACCAATTTCCATCATTAGGAGATTATGACTTTAATGATTTTGTAGTCAATTATAAGGTGCAGTTCCAAGGTATTAGAAAGGTTGACAAAAAATACACTGCGCAGTATATACAAATAGGGTTACGTCTAAAAGCTATCGGAGGAATATTCCCTTATTCCCCTTATTTAAGACTGAAAGAAATAGATTCTGACGAAGTGGAAAGTATAGAAGTTTATGAAACTAAAAACGTGATTCCTGCGATCGACGGAGTAGAACTTGTCCCCAATAAACATCTTATCATTGATTACAGCCCTTTAATTAAGAATCTGGCTAAACCTGCAGGCAGCCAATATTATAATACAGAAAAGAATGCTTTGGTAGCAACAAGTGATTTACCGGAGATCAATATTCTGATCACCCTAAAGAAGAGAAAAGAAGTAAAGGAAATATTAGAAGGCGATGAATTCGACTTGTATTTAAAACGTAATGATAGCGGAACAGAAATCCATATGAATGGTATTGAACCGATCACTTACCAATATCCATTCAATGATAAAAATCTGCTACCGATATATACAAACGGGGACGAAGAAGATGATAATTATTATTTTAGTGCAGGACGCCTGATTTGGGGATTAAGAGTACCAGGCAACGCAGCGCATGCTATTGAAAAAGCTAATTTCTTGGAAGCCTATAAAGGATTTGCAAAATGGGCGCAAAGTAGTGGCAAAAACGAACAAAACTGGTATAATCAAGGAAACGCAGATAAAAGTTTATTGATTCATAACTAACACATATCAATAAATCCCGGCAAACATTGAAAATTCAAGTTACCGGGATTTATTGTATTCTAACGTGAATAGTTTTGATTCTATCCTTTCCTCTTCAGCAAATCTGTCGGACTTTCTCCAAACTGCTCTCTATAACATTTGGTAAAATAAGAAGGAGAGCTGAAACCGACTTCATAACCAATCTCTGCCACTGTCATATCCGACGAAGCAAGCAGGGAAGCAGCTTTCTTTAAACGAGCGATACGAAGCAATTCATTCGGAGAATAATTAGTCAAGGATTTTATTTTGCGATAGAGCTGCACACGACTTAATCCCATATCCTTACCCAAATCTTCTACATTCAAATTTGAGTCTCCCATCTTTGCTTCAATTAAAGCCTTGAATTTTTCCACAAAGTCTTTATCCATATCACAGACATCCTCTTTCGCCAACGTTTGTCCGTCACCAAAGAACTGTTTCAGGCGGCGATGTGAATCTATCAGATTACGAACGCGTGCCAACAGCAATTGCGAACTGAAGGGCTTGGAGATATAAGAATCCGCACCTCCGTCATATCCCTGAATCCGTTGTTCATCCAAAGAACAGGCTGTCAATAGGATGACAGGGATATGGCAGGTTTGCAGTTCGCTTTTCAGCCGACGGCAACACTCTATTCCATCAATACCAGGCATCATCACATCAGAGATTATCAAGTCCGGAACATATTTCATTGCTTTGCGGATACCCTCCGAACCGTCTGCTGCTTCAATAACAGTATAATCGGTATGGAGTAATCTGCGTACATACGAACGGATATCTGCATTATCATCAATTACCAAAACAGAAGGTTTGGAAGAATCATAGCCTTTTTCCAGTTCCTCTTCTTCGACAGCTAAAGTTTCATTCTGGTTGGAAGAGGCAGGAGAACCGGGAGAAGCAGGATTTAAAGGAACTGCAGAGATTGATGACTTTAGAGAATCTTCGGCCAGAATAGTCTCACAAGTCTGTACCGGTAAATCAACGGTAAAGACAGTGCCCTGCTTTTCATCACTTTCCACAGAAATTGTACCTTTATGCAATTCAACGAAAGCTTTAACCAGTGCAAGCCCGATTCCCGAACCGGCGTGGTGCATGTCTATTTTATAAAAACGATCGAAAATACTCCGGATATATTCGGCGGAAATCATTGAACCGGTATTGGCAACAGTAAAACGAATCCAGCGAGTATCCTCTTTCGTCAAGGAAGATAAACGAACCGTTATCTTTCCATTTTCCGGTGTGAACTTGAACGCGTTGGAAAGCAGATTAAAATAAATACGTTCCAACTTTTCCATATCCGCCAACGTATGGTAATCCGTATCCGGCATATTATCAAAAGAGAAATGAATGTGTTTCTTCCGGGCGGCTGCAAGGAATGATTCGTTCCAGCCCTCAAAAGAGGAAAGAACATCTACCTGAACTGGTGTATATTCCATCTTACCGTTCTCGTATTTACGGAAATCCAGAATCTGATTAACAAGACGCAAAAGGATATTCACGTTTCGTTGAATCAGCATCAACATTCGATGCTGATCTCCACTTAGTGTATGATCGGCCAATAAATGTTCTACCGGATCGGCAACCAATGTCAGCGGAGTACGGAAATCGTGAGATATATTTGTGAAGAAAACCAGTTTGGCATGCGTTGCCTCTTCCAGTTGATGAGAAAGCTGGATGAGCTGATCCCGTTGCTCTTCCAGTTTGTCCCGCTGTTCTTCTAATTGGTCGCGTTGTTCCTCTAACTTGTCCCGCTGCTCTTCCAACTGTTTCTTCTGCTCGGAAAGTTCCTTATTCAGACGATTTTTAGCACGGAGAGATTTATAGACTACCAATAATAAGCCTGCCACCAATAGAAGAATGACCAAACCGCCATACATCACCACCTGCTGTGTAGCAACACGAGACAGATATCCGCCGATACGTCCGTTCAATGTTTCAATCTTCTGATCCAGTTCCGAGATGTGAGTTGTCTGAAGTTGCATGACATGCGCATTCGTACGGTCGACCACCGCAGTGTTCATGACCGTTTCCCGGGGATAAGGCTTTTTCTCAAGGATATTCATTGCCAGTTGCATCACTTTGTCGCCATTGGTCGGATAAATAAAAGTAGCATTCAACACACTGTCGAGCACCATTTCCAATCCGTTGCCTTTGCCGGGGAGAGCATCGATACCGACAAAAATCATTTCCTTCTCCCGTCCCACTTTCTTTGCAGCCTGATAAGCTCCCGGAGCAATACGGTCATTATGCGCATACACGGCGTCTATCTTCGGATGCCGACGGAGCATACTATCCATTTCCACTTCCGCCGGTTCACGCTCCCACGCAGCATCCGCTTTATCAATCAGTTTGATATCCGGAAAGTTACTGATAGCAGCCATAAATCCTTGATGGCGTTCCATGGCAGGAGTTGAGCCACCCAGTCCGGTAAGTTCCACCACATTCCCTTTTCCTTTCAGGCTTGACGCAATATAATTGCCTACCGCACGTCCTATTTCATAATTGTCGGCACCGATATAGGCAGTATATTTATCAGAAAGAATCTTCCGGTCTACCAGGATGACAGGTATTCCCTTTTGATAGGCTTCCTCTACAATCGGAGTCATGGGGGCCGCTTCGTTGGCAGAGATAATCAATAAGTCAACCCCTTCATCTATAAAATAATGAACGTCTTCCGCCTGTTTGCGATTATCATCCGCAGCCGACCGGATTTCAACCGATACCCCATCGTAGAACATTGCTTCGCGAAGAATTTCATCATTCATCTTATGCCGCCAGGAGTCATCACTACATTGCGCCACCCCGATACGGAAACGCGGTGCATCCTGCCGACAAGCCGTCATGCCAAGAAGACAGAGCAAGACTGCTATCCACTTTGTATATCCCATCATTCTAATCATTCTCATTTTTTTTCGTATTTCTTTCTATGACCCAAATGGACGATTGAGAACAAAAATAAGAAATAAAACTGTGAGTATGCTATCTATCACCCAATTATTCTCATCATTACCCTCCAAAGAAATGCAAAACAGTTCCCAATATTCAAGCGGAAACTATTAACAAAAGTATAAAGCGTAAGACAAACACTCAATAAATGTTATAAAACATCTCTTTTTATTTGGATTATTTGCAGATTTAGCAGAAGTCCGTATCTTTGCAATGTGTTTTTCATAGTATTAGATTTAAGGTTAACAAAGGTTGGAGCAAGGCGTTGCTCCTTTTTTTATACCCCTACCTCTCATATCATACGAATCATGCAAAAAGAACAAGAGGTATATTCCCACGGAATGAGATATACCTCTATACTTACTTTCCATCAAACAATTACATTAGTCTGTCTTTCAAAACCTGCGGAAGTTCGGGCATTGCACCGCTTTGCGTGCAGACATAAGCAGAAACTTCAACAGCAAGTTTGTGAGCTTCGGGAACCGGTTTTCCATTCAAAATGGAAGCACAGAAAGCAGCCGTAAAGGAATCACCTGCCCCCACCGTATCGGCAACCGGAACTCTCGGTGTCTCCTGGAAAGAGACAACACCCGGGGTAAACACATAACTGCCATTAATTCCGCAAGTCAGAATCAGCATCTTCAGGTTGTATTTTGCCAACAGAATCCAACATTTATCCTGTAAGTCGATGCCGGGATAGCCAAACATACGGCTGATGGTCACCAGTTCTTCGTCGTTTATCTTCAGAATGTTGCAACGGCGGAAAGATTCGCGCAATACCTCTTTGGTGTAGAAGTCCTGGCGGAGATTAATATCAAAGATTTTCAGTTGTCCGTCTATATCGGGCATCGTATCCAGAAAACGGTTGATAGTGGCACGGCTCACTTCATTACGTTGAGCCAGGGAACCGAAGCAAACGGCACGCGTACTCAATGCCAAACGTTTCAGTTCATCCGTGAAAGGTATGTTATCCCATGCCACGCCTTCTTTGATTTCGTAACAAGGCACACCCTCGTCATCCAGTGTCACCTGTACCGTACCGGTAGGATAATCCACTTGTTCAATCTGCGTTTTCAGTTTCTTCTCGTTGAATACGTTCAGAATCTCGTCTCCCAGCTCATCCTTGCCCACGGCACTCACCACGCGACTGTCAAAACCAAACTGTGATACATGATAGGCAAAGTTTGCCGGAGCACCACCTATTTTCTTTCCTTCGGGCAACACATCCCAAAGTGCCTCGCCCATTCCTACGATTATATTATTCATGATCTACGGATTTTATTGTTTCCAAAGTTATAAAATTATTTTTTAATACGGAACGTATAGAACAAGAGATAAAGCACGCCCACTGTCATTACGGCTACTGCCCCACTCTGTCCCATGGCATCGGATGCTACTCCCATAGCCAACGGAAATACCGTGCCGCCGAACAGTCCCATAATCATCAGACCGGAAACTTCATTTTTCTTACCCGGCAGGTAAAGCAATGCCTGCGAGAAGACTACGGAGAACACATTGGAATTGCCGAAACCAATCAGACCGATACATACATAAATCATTGTCTTGTCATGGAATATAAACAAACCTGCCATCGCTATCAGCATCATCACAACGCTAATGCCGAAGAAAGACTTCGGTGACATCTTACGTAAAATGAAAGAACCGAGGAAGCAGCCTGCCGTACGGAAGATGAAATAAAGGCTTGTTGCAAAAGCCGCATCATCAAGGCCCATGCCGAGACGTTCCATCAAAATCTTGGGGGCAGTGGTATTTGTTCCCACATCAATTCCAACGTGACACATGATACCGATGAAAGAAAGCAGGATAAACGGTTTGCCAAGCAAAGCGAGACATTGTCCGAAAGTAGACGGTTTACCTTCTTCTTTTTCCTCTTTAATCTGTGTAACATTGAGCAACAGGATAGCAATGACGGCTACAATCATGTAAATCGGGAACAGGATGCGCCAGCCCAAATCGAAAGTCGGAATGGCTTGTGTCGCTCCCCACATGGCAATATAAGGAGCAAGGAAAGAGGCAATGGCTTTCACAAACTGGCCGAAAGTCAGGCTACTTGCCAAACGGTCGCCACGTACGATGTTAGAAAGCAACGGATTCAGGGAAGTCTGCATCAACGCGTTTCCGATGCCCAGAAGGGAGAAAGAAATCAACATCAGCATATAGCTGTCTCCGAAAACCGGCAATAACAAAGAAGCAAAAGTCACAAGCAAACTAAGCAATACGGTTTTCTTCTGACCGATGCGGCTCATCAGCATGCCTGTGGGTACAGAGAAAATCAGAAACCAGAAGAATACCAGTGAAGGGAAGATATTCGCCTGCGAGTCCGACAGACCGAGGTCTGCCTTTACATAATTGGAGGCAATGCCTACCAGGTCAACAAATCCCATGGCAAAGAAGCAAAGCATCACCGGGATTAGTTTGGAAAGGGAAGAGTTTTTACTGTTTTCCATTGTTTTATCTTTTATATAATAATTTCTGTATCTATAGGACAAGACACATAACCTTACGGCAATGTACACGTCAGTCCTTTATATAGTTGGTGTATCTCCCGTTCCTTGTTGTGCTAAAGCTACGTTATTGTTACCTTCCCACGGCTGTGGTGACTTCTCTTCATGGCTGTGGGAAGAAGCTACCACGGCCGTGGTAGGATCTCGTCACGGCCGTGACAAACTAGTAATAACGTAAGTTTAGAGCAACTATATCACCACCTTATGGGTACTCTCTCACTGGGAAAGAGATACTCTACCCTAAGGAAACAAGGAAAGAACGCATGGAGCGGAATAGAACGGGCTTATGGCTTCAACTTGTAAACTACAAATGAGTCTACCTTATAAGCTCCTCCTTTACTGTAAAAGTCGATATGGTTGTAAGGTTCCGAAGGGAATACCTGATTGGTCATCACAAAACGTCCACCGTCTCCAAAGGCCTCAACGCTGGATTTATCAACAAACAGGCGAAGTTTTAATGCATCTTTTCCGCTTTCAATAGCTGTCCAGGTCAACATCGGGAAGTTCTCATTGAAGCTGACCTCTCCGCTCTTGCGACGATCCATCGAGAATTTCTTTTCTTTCATGTCATACTGCATATCCACTTCTTCGCCTTTGTCATTGTAGAGACGGAAGCCGATTACGTCTGCACGTTGATTTTCGATTGTCAATTCTATTTCGTATGCACCGTCATTGCCGGGAATCATTTCTTTAATTGTGCGTGTTCCGTTTACTTTGAACGAGCGTTTCTTGGAAGCATCACGCAAAGCCAGCAGTTCGGGAGAGGGAGCTGATTGGAGGTAAGTCTCACCATCTATGGTAAACAGGCTCAAGTCACGGGGAACGGAGTTCGGGCTACGGTATTGGGAGGTAGGAACATCGTTTGCGTATTGCCAGTTGCTCATCCATGCGATAGCGATGCGGCGGTTGTCGGGAGCATCACTCCAAGTCACGGTGGCATAATGGTCTTTTCCCCAGTCCATCCATTTGGTTTTGGAAGGTGATTCGTTTACAAACTCTTTTCCGTTGAAGGAGCCTACAAAATATTGAGTAGCCGAGTCACCGAAAGGACCGTCGCCGAGGCTGCAAAGCAGTACCCATTTCTTTTCATTTGTTCCTTCTACCGGGAGTTCGAACAAGTCGGGACATTCCCAAACGTTTCCGTGTGCGCCGTGTCCTTTGCCGAAGCTGCTTTCAAATGTCCAGTCTTTCAGGTTGGGGGAAGAGAAGAATTGCATTTCCTGCCCTACTGCTAATACCATGATCCAGCGTTTGGCGCCTTCGTACCAGAATACTTTCGGGTCGCGGAAGTCACGGGCTTCAGATACTAATACGGGATTGTTTTCGTATTTGGTAAAGGTACGTCCGTTGTCGGTGCTGTAAGCAATACTTTGCACCTGACGGTCGCCGTTTTGTGTATAGATGGCGACGATGGCGCCTGCACCAAAGCCGGCGGTATTATGATGATCTATCACGGCGGAGCCACTGAAGATAGTGCCGAATGCATCCGGGGCGATTGCCACGGGGCGATGTTCCCAGTTTACGAGGTCTTTGCTGATGGCATGTCCCCAGTTCATATTTCCCCATTTGGAGCCGTAAGGGTTATATTGGTAGAAAAGGTGGTATTCGCCGTCTTTGTATACCATTCCGTTCGGGTCGTTCATCCATCCGTAGAGGGGAGAAAAGTGATAGGTGGGACGGAACTTTTCACGATTGCTTGTGTCGAACGTGTCGGACAATTTCATTTCCTTGCAGCAAGCAGTGTTGTCCGGCGAAAGGTTGACACGCACCGGGTCGTTGGAGTTCATTTTAAATTTGAAAGAGATTAGTTTGCCGGAATAGTCGGAAAGATCTACCGGAACAAAGTAATCGACTTTATGGATGGCCAGACGGACATCGAAGTTCTTTACCTCTTTATTATTAACAATCATGCTGATACGCACATCGGGCGATGCATCTTCTACGGGCAACAACAGATACTTCTGGTTAGTGTTGACACGTACGAGGCAATGTCCTTCTCCTAAATCTTTAATTAATAGAGGAGAGTTGTCCGCACGGGCGGATAGAGAGATATTCATCACAATCATACAAAATAAAACCGCGAAGGTTTGAATTTGTTTGGAAGAGAGTCTTAAATTCATGCTTTATGGTATTAAGGTTGTTACAGTGCAAAGATAGGCGCTCCGGGATGAAACGCCTATCACTTTTGTTTCAAACACTGTAAAAGATGTTACTTTTCTATTAATAGGTGCTCACTTGAATATCTGATACAGTGATTTCGCCTTTATAACAGCAGAGTGCCCACGGATTCTTCTGCATTTGATAGATGCGGTTCGTGAAAGATAACTGGTCGTTGATGTAAGTCACACAAACCGACTGGTCACTGTAAATCGTCACCCGGTATTCATTATCGGACGGGATATTGAATTTGTTATCAAACAAGTATTTGGCATTGTCACCGTCTTTCTCGAAGTTGGCTTTACCCTCGTCAGCGTTGACGTGGATGCTATACCATGATTTGGAGTCCGTTCCACGGACGAAAGAGATTCCAAAACGATCTGTATTCGAGGATGCTTTTACGGTAAAGGAAATCTTGTTGTGTACTTTCAACCGGTTGAAGATAACGGAAGCTCCTTCGGCCAACGTATAGGTTTTACCGCTTTCTGTTACGTTTCCGTCTTTAGCCATCACTTTTACCTCTTGTGCAGAAATGTATTTACGATCGATTGCATCGGGAACTCCAAGAGTTAACGTACCGTCTTCGTGCTGAATGAGGCGTTGTGCCACCAAGTTGCCAGCCCATTCGGGTTCTACATCCCCTACGTTTCCATTATCATTACCGGCACGGGTAGGACACCAGCCCCAGATGTAACGGTTGGTTCCATCGGAAGCAGTCTTGCCTGCATAGAATGCACGGCTGTCCAGCATACCTTCCCGATTGTCCGGCCATATTCCGGCATCATTGGCGGTGGTTGCTTTCAGTTCTTCAAGTGTTCTGCCTTTGAAGTATTGTACCTTGCGCATGAAGGAAGCTTGTTCCGAATAGACCAGATACCACCAGTCTCCCATCTTGAATACGTCCGGACATTCGTAGAAACGGTCCCACATCATGGTCATAAATGTGCCGGCAGACGCCCACTCTTTCAGGTCAGTAGAGGTGAATTCGGCAATGTGTCCTTTTCCGCTTTTACGGGTGGCAATCAGCATGTGATAAACGCCGTCTTCGGTCTGGAACAGGAACGGATCGCGGAAGTCATTCTTGTCATAGCCGTACGTATCTCCTTTCAGATAGAAAGTGCGGCTCTTGGTCCATGTTTTAAAGTCGGGAGAGGTAGCTACCATGACCACCTGTGCATTCTGATCGGAAGAAGGTTTGAATTTATTGCCGGTGTAGAAGGTGTAGTAGAGTTTATCAACCGGATTGTAGATCGTACCTCCTGTACCGATGGCAGCATCCTGTTCGTCACGACCTCCACACGGAATCAGTTCGCCGAGAGATTCATAAGTAGCACCGTCTTTGGTGGCCACCCCGAAAATGGGGTGGTAAGTAGCTTCGGGGTTCGGACGGTAGTCTTGCAGGTACATCACTTTAAAGTCTTTGGCAACCGGATCATAAAATGGCATCGGATCACCGACAAAGCCTACCTGCGGTTTATAGTACATCGAGAAGCCATGCTCGTCGGCCGATTGGAAGTAAGTGGCTGTACCGTCCCAGTCTCTTTGAGTCAATACGGGATCCATCTCATCACTGCAAGCGCTCATTGAGGCCAACAGCGTGGTGATTGCTATATGTAAGATCATATTTTTCATAATTATTGCTTATTCTTTTATTTACATAAGTAGTTGATTGCATTCAGAGTCATTTGCTCTACGTTGTAGTGGTAGTAGTCGACAGAAGTGTCTACGCCTTTACCGTACCAGTCGTAACAACCGGAGCCGATACAGATCGTGCGTCCGCTGTTGGCGCGCGGCTCGAATTCGGCAATGATTACTGCACCGTCGTCTCCGCATGCCACATCGATTCCTCCTGTCAAGCTACGCCATGCGTTCAGATCCTCATAACCTCCCCAGTCTGTTCCGATATGCCATTGTGCCGTACTATTGGTAGTCGCGTAACCAGCATCAAAGGTATAGACTCTTGTTTTGTCACCATCTTTCCATCTTAAATCCTGAAATAACGGATGCGACTCGTTGCCGACAATTGGAAAGCTCCATGCCCCATCAACGACTTCGGGTGAGTCTTCACTTCTTCCCCAACTGTTGTTGGGTACACGCTCGTCTTTTGCAATGCTAAGGTCCTTAATATAGAAAGTTGCATAGCGGGTCAGCAACAGGTTACCACCGTTTTGATAGTAGACTTTAAATTTCTCTACGGCAGCTTTCGCATCATCCGGCAAAGGAGGATTATCGCCATTGTCTGCATGGAAATGCCACCAGATTGCAGTATATTTACCTAAATCCACTTTTCCGTCTACTACATCTTTGAATGAGATGTATTCGGACATGGATATATTATCCATCATCCACTGGGCAGCGGCTTTTTCTTCAGGACTTGTCAGTTGGCTCACAGAAGAAGCTGTGCCGATAAAGGCAGTCGGAATTACATTTCCTTGAGTAACTGTTACTACATAAGGA
The DNA here is from genome assembly GCF_000157095.2 of Bacteroides sp. D1. Lineage (NCBI taxonomy): Bacteria > Pseudomonadati > Bacteroidota > Bacteroidia > Bacteroidales > Bacteroidaceae > Bacteroides > Bacteroides sp. D1. Next base: position 86,355 of record NZ_JH114339.1, on the reverse strand, counting down.
GTCACTGCCGAACGGTAAGTTGCCGTATAAGTGACAGGGTTGGTAAAGTCCTGAATGCTGCCGGATGCCGGAGTTACAGTGACTCCATCCGATCCGGTGAATGTACCTTTCAACTGGGTAATATCCACTGTCAGTGGAACAACTACAGAGATTGTTTTTGATAGCTGGTCTACTTTTCCGACATAAGTATCATTCAACTTAAAGGTCAGTATCTTTGCTTCGTCTCTCTTCACGGTAATCGTATAGTTCATCTGTACGTCGCCATTCTTCACGGTCAAAGATACGGGAAGAGAAAAGTCGATTGTTTCACCGACAGCGATGCTCGCCGTAGCACCTTCGGAAAGATTGATTTCACTGACGGCCATCCGGGTAACGTCATAGTCGTAAGGTACTCCCACTACGATTGTCTTATTCTGATAATCGATCGTCCCTGCGTATTCATCCAATTTGATAGAGTTCACCCATACATCTCCGTCCAGACGAAGATTGGATTTGAAGTCATCGCTACATCCCGCAACTGTCAGACATGCTACAGTCACCAACAGGATGGTATAGAGTTGTTTTATGATTGATTTCATTTTATTCTTTGTTTTAAAATTGATGATTACCAACCGAAATTCTGTGTATAATTTCCGTTACTGGCACTGATCTGTTCGAATGGGATTGGAAGGTATTCGTTCTTATTTTCCGTGAAACCTGCATTCTTGTAAATAGAACAACGGGCTGCTTCGGTCACATAATAAGCATTGATAACGTCTTTGGCTTCTCCCCATCTTACGAGGTCAAAGAAACGTGAGCTTTCCATACCGAACTCTATACGGCGTTCCCATTTCAGCATTTTCATGGCTTCATCCTGTGTATATGCTTTCAGTTCATAAGGAGTTACTTTGAAGTTTACTCCGTACTCTTCTTTGTAATTGAAGATCAGCATTGTACTTCCGGCTGCACGGCTGCGTACATCGTTGATAAGTGAAATGGCATCGGCAATGCGTCCGTCGTTCAACTGTATTAGGGCCTCGGCACGCATCAGCAATACATCTGCATAACGGATGACGATATGATTCAGGGAACTTGCCCAATAAGAACCTTTCTTCAGGCAGTCACAGTCCGGGTCTACATTCTCTTTGAGCGAAACATAATATCCGTAAAGTCCCTTGCTACGGCTCCAGTCATCATTCTTCTGAATCAGGTAGCCTTCGTTGTATTTATAAGGGAAGCCCGGCATACCTACCGTGTGGAATAAACGGGGGTCTACATTGTCCGTCGTAACCTCGTAGTTCTCATTATCGTAAGTATTGAACAGCGGTTTTCCCTGCGAGTCGGTTTTGAAAGCATTCACCAGATTTTGGCTCGGTTTGTGGAAGTCACAGCAGCCTAGTATCTGCGGAGTTGTCAGTCCCATTCCCCAGTTCAGGTTACCGTTGTATGTTCCGTCGTTGATAGAATATTGAATTGCCCATACAGACTCTGCGCCATTTTCATATTGAGGCAGGAAGTTCATGCTATAATCATTTTCCAATCCGTAACCGGCTTTGGCCATGATGAGAGGGTCGGTATATTTCACTACCTGCTTCAGGTCTTCTTCGTCGATACCGGTAAGGTTGTTGTTCACTCCATCCTGACGGTAGGCTTTAAACAGGTAAGTCTTTGCCAGGTAAGCGGCAGCGGCAGCTTGTGTGGGACGTCCTTTTTCTATCTGCACTTCCGGCAGATTGTCGTAGGCAAACTGGAAGTCGTCTGCTATCTTTTGCCATTGTTCGTTATTGGTATAGGTAGTATTCGAAAGCTTGTTGTAAGCATCCGGGTCCATGTTTTCATCGTTCACTATGACGATCTTCTTAAACAGTTCCTTCAGCATGAAGTGGGCGTGTCCGCGCAGGAATCTCATTTCTGCAATGCGCTGATCCTTCAGCGGATAAGTCTTTTCATCCATCAGGTCAAGTGACTGCAAGGCTGTGTTGGCACGGGTGATGCATTGATACAGTCTTTTCCATATATCGTTGATGTTCCAGTCGGTGGTATTGATACCTTTAGAAATTTCCAGTGCGTTGAATACACCGCCGTCTTCCGTACCGGAACCGCCTTTATAACAATCGTCGGAACGCACGTCATAATTCCAAAGCGAGAAGGAAGAGTTGATGTCGTCACCTGTTGCCCAAATGGCGTAGGCTGAAATCACGAGGTTGTCCACGTATTCGGGAGAAGCGATCTGATCGCCGGTCACAATACCCTGCGGAACCTGACGATCCAGAAAGTCGTTGCAACTGCTTGTCAGCAAGGTAAATCCGATGGTTGCTATGTATAGTATCTTTTTCATGATAGTTCGTTTTATAAATGAAGTGAATTAAAATCCGATGTTAAGTCCGAAGGTGATATTCACAGGGATCGGATAAGAGAAGTTCGGGTTTTCGGGGTCTTCTCCCGTAAAGTCTTTACTCTTGATCGTCAGCAGGTTTTGTGCGCTGCAATAGAAGCGTAAACGTTCCATTCTCAACTTCTTGGAGATTACTGCCGGAACTGTATAGCCTAATTGGATATTACGCAGTTTCAGGAAAGAACCGTTTTCAACAAAGTAAGTGGAGACACGCTGTTCATTGTTGGTATCGCTGCGGGTCAATGCCGGAATCGTAGAGTTCGGATTAGTAGGCGACCAGGCATTGAGCAGGCGGGTTCCTTTGTTCAGGAAGCCGACGTTGGATGCACTCCAGAAGTCACTTTTCTTCTTCACGTCACTGATAATATCTACTCCCTGAACGCCTTGCCAGAACATAGTCAGGTCGAAGTTCTTATATTCCAGATAGATATTCAATCCGTAGCTGAAAGCAGGAGTCGGATCGTAAATCCATTCCTGGTCTTTTTCATCAATCACACCGTTATGGTCGATGTCGCGGTAGCGGATACGGCCTACGGCTGCACCTTCCTGCGTAGCGTGATTGTCCACTTCTTCTTGTGATTTGAAGATACCGTCGGCAATGTAGCCCACTTGTGAGTTGTATGTATGACCGACTACACTTTTTACTCCATTACCACCAAACTTTCCATTGGCAGCCACTGTCTCCGGCAGTTCAAGAATTTCATTCCGGTAAGTGGAGATGTTTCCGTTCAGGTCGTAAGTCAGTCCGAAGGCAGTCTTGTTGCGGTAGCCCAAGTTGAATTCAAAACCCTGGTTTTTCATTGCGCCCGAATTAATCCAACGATTGCCACCTTCTCCCAAGACTCCCACTCCTGCCATTTCAGTCAGGATATCGGTGGTTTTCTTGTAATAGTATTCCAATGAACCATACAGAGATTGTTTGAATAGGCTGAAGTCGATACCGGCGTTCGTCTGTGTGGTTGTCTCCCATTTGATATTGTCATTACCAATCTGGTTACGTTTGAATCCGGAAGGCAGAGTACCACCTCCGTTAGAACCTGTAATATCGTATGCTGTACCGTAGCTTTGACCTCCAAATGAATCTGTTGTTCCATAATTAGGAGCGTAGATAGTGTAACGGGCAAGGTTGGAGATTTCCTGATTACCGGTCTGTCCCCATGAAGCACGCAGTTTCAGATCGTCCAACCAAGTCAGTTCCTTCATAAAACTCTCCTGTGTGATGCGCCATCCCAAAGAAACGGAAGGGAAAGTGGCATAACGATGGTTTTTACCGAAGCGGGAAGAACCGTCACGACGGAGCGTCAATGAAAGCAGATATTTATCAGCATAAGAATAGTTCATTTTACCGAAGAAAGAGACAAGCGAGTAACCTTCGCCGGCACCGTAAGCCTGTGCTGTGCCGCTACCTGCATCGGGCCACATATAGTCGGGAGTAAGGATAGAGAAATCTTCTTTGTAGCCGGAGAAATGGCTGTCGTCTTCCCGGTTCAGCTCCATACCTGCCATAACGTCTCCACGATGTTTGCCTATTTCCAACTGGTAAGTGGCAATGGCATTCCACATCCATTTGGTCCAGTGTTCCTGTTTGGCTTCCACTGCACTCTTGCCGTTATTGGTCTGTGTTCCTTCCTGATAAGGATAGGTGAAGTAACGGGCTTGCTTGTTTGCGTAGTCCAGACCAAAAGTAGAACGAACATTGAATCCTTTGAAGAGGCTTAGATTCACATAAGCATCACCGAACATACGCCAGTAAGTGTATCGGTTGTCTTTGTTGTATTCGAGTACGGCGCGAGGATTACGACGGTCCGGCCATCCGCCTACCGGTCCTCCCCATGAACCATCCGAAGCATAAACGGGGATAGCGGAAGGAATGTCCAAAGCAGTTTCAATAATTCCGCCGGGAGCTTGTACTTCCGAAGTCCGGTTTAAGGTGAAATGCTGGCCGATAGTCAAGATATCATCAATTAATTTATAATCGCTGTTCATACGGGCGGAGAAACGGTCGAAGTCCGTATCTTTAATTACACCCAGGTTTTTGTAATATCCCAGAGAAAAGAAGGAAGAACCTTTCTCCGAACCGTTGCTGACAGAGAGATTGTATTGCTGGATAACACCTGTACGGGTAATTTCATCAAACCAGTCGGTATCTGCCACAGGCATTGTATTCTTCGAGTCCAGGTATTTGGAAAGACTCATACTGTGTAGTACCGGATTTCCGTTGGCATCGTAACCCCAATTGTAGTTATATCCCAAGGCATTGCCGTTCGGGTTCTCACCATCGTTTACATAGGCTTGCCACATGGCACGTCCGTACTGTTCCGTATTCAACACGTCCATCTTACTTTGATACATGGAAGCTGAAACCGAAGCATCAAAATTGATTTTAATCTGGCCTTTCTTTCCTTGTTTGGTAGTAATGACGATAACGCCATTTGCAGCACGCGAACCGTAGATGGATGCTGAAGCAGCATCTTTCAGTACTTGAATGGATTCAATGTCGTTTCCGTTCAATTCGTGCATACCGGCTTTGGTAGGAACTCCATCGATAATATAAAGAGGATCGTTGTTGTTCAGCGTACCGATACCGCGAATACGTACGGTAGCCGATCCGCTCGGATTTCCATCCGCTGTAATGTTCATACCGGGCACGCGGCCTTGAAGTGCTTTCACCGGGTTGTTCTCCCCTTGCTTCTGGATTTCGTCTACTTTCACTACGGAAACAGCACCGGTCAGGTCGGCTTTACGTTGAGTGGTATAACCTGTTACAACCACTTCATCTACCATTTGAGTGTCTTCTTCCAATAATACATTAACGATAGCAGCCGATTTTACGGTCACCGGTTTATAACCAATATACGTAATCTTTAAAGTAGAGTTAGCCGGAACCGAAAGGGTGAAATTACCATCTAAATCAGTAATTGTTCCATTAGCAGTAGCTGTAGCTTCAACAACAGAGGCGCCGATGACCGGCTGTCCGTCCGTTTTAGAAGTAACGTTTCCTTTCACCGTAATGCTTTGCCCCCAAAGGACTGACATGAAAGTAAACAGGAAACAAACGCTGCAAAGAAGTTTTTTGTTCTTCATAATACGATGCATTAGTTTGATGTTATTAAATTAAAAGTACGAATTTTATCTATATCGATAATGCAAATTACGGTTGATTTATATCAAACGACTGAAAAAAATGTTTCAAAGGCTATAACATTTGTTGCATAGAACGCTATTTTATAGGGTTTTATACATGTTTTCTTCTTGCTATGAGAAAAATGAGGTTCATATTCTCTTATGTAGATTGAAAGTGGTATCTTTGTGTAGTGATATGAGCCCCCAAATTGAGAAGACTCTTCATTAAGATAACAACCAATTAAAGATTCTAAAAACAGAATTCATGACTAAACAACAAGCATTAAAGTTCTTTGAGGAAAAAAAGTACGTACGGTATGGGATGATGAACAAGAGAAGTGGTATTTTTCGATAGTAGATGTGGTTAGCATTTTAACTGAAAGTACCGATGGACGTAAATATTGGAATAAGCTGAAACAGAGACTTAAAGAAGAAGGAAATGAAACGGTGACAAATTGTCACCAGTTGAAAATGCAGGCAGTTGATGGCAAGATGAACTTAAAGATTAACTCTAAAATAATCCAATAAATAAACGATATGAAAACAATCTCCAACAAACAACTCACGATTCAAGTATCTCCCCACGGAGCTGAACTCTGCAGCATCGTCGCCAATGGAAAAGAATATCTGTGGCAAGCCGATCCTGCTTTTTGGAAGCGACACTCTCCTGTCCTATTCCCGATTGTAGGGAGCGTATGGGAAAATGAGTATCGGAATGAAGGGATTCCTTATACGCTTACTCAACATGGTTTTGCCCGTGACATGGAATTTACTCTTGTTTCTGAAAAAGAGGATGAAGTACGTTACCGCCTTGTCAGCAATGAAGAAACTTTGCATAAATACCCTTTTCCATTCTGTCTGGAAATAGGCTATCGCATTCAAGGGAAGCAAATTGAAGTTATGTGGGAAGTAAAGAATAGCGGTAAAAAGGATATATATTTTCAGATTGGGGCACATCCAGCTTTCTATTGGCCGGAGTTCGATGCAAACAGTTTAGAAAGAGGATTCTTCGGATTTGACAAGGAAAACGGTTTGAAATATATTCTCATTTCAGAAAAGGGATGCGCTGATCCTTCTACAGAATATTCTTTAGAGTTGACAGACGGATTATTACCACTGGACACGCATACTTTTGATAAAGATGCTTTGATACTGGAAAATGAACAGGTCCGTAAAGTTACCTTATATAATAAAGAGAAACAGGCTTATCTTAGTCTACATTTTAATGCTCCGGTAGTCGGTCTTTGGTCTCCACCTGCAAAGAATGCTCCTTTCGTCTGCATCGAACCTTGGTACGGACGTTGCGACCGCGCACATTATACTGGTGAATATAAAGATAAAGACTGGATACAGCACTTACAACCGGAAGAGATATTCCAAGGAGGATATACAATTGAAATTGATGAATAATTGATGAATAAAAAGTAGCTGCCGGATTTCACATCTGACAGCTACCAAACACCTAATTCTAATCTACAAAACCTAACTTATAAATCTAACCTATGAATCCTTAAAAAGCAATCAATACTTGTTGCTTTCACTGAATCTATGCAAACATCTATTGTGTAACTTCTACTTCTATTATAAACCCAACCGATACGCATTGAATGAATCTACTTGAAATGAACCTCCTTTGCTATAAAAACACATACGGTTGTATGGTTCCGATGGAAAGATAAGATTAGTCATTGCTACCTTTCCTCCATTCAGGAATATTTCTACAGAACATTTATCAACAAAGACATCCAACGTATATTTATTCTCTTTCTTTATCGGTGCCCAGGTAGCTAATGCGAAATCATCTATATAATTGATGGAAGTCGTCTTTCTACGGTCGTGAACCTCTATTTCATGAGGTACACTCTTCTTTCCGAAATCCACGATACCACTTTTCGTCCGGTCCATAACCAATCTCTTTTCCGGAAGATTGAAGTAGATATCCACCTTTTCCCCTTTATCATTAAAGAGGCTGAATCCCATAATCTCCGCTTCCCCGGCGGTAATTTCCAATGCCAGTTCATAAGCACCATCATTATCAGCCAATAAAGAATCAATATGATAATCATTGGCAACCGTAAATGCCGGAATCTCTTTCTTTTCTTTTCGCAGAGTCTTTATCTCCGGTACCGGAGCTGCTGAAAGATAAATTTCATTGTCTTGTGTATAAAGACTTAACTCACGCGGCAAAGCGTTAGCACTACGGAATTGCTTTGTCGGAACAATATTACAATATTGCCAGTTACTCATCCAAGGAACAGCAATCGTCCGTTCTCCAGCATTTGAGAAACAAACGGTAGCATAATGATCCTTCCCCCAATCCAGCCATTTGGTGACATTCGGCTGACTGTCACAACTGAATTTCTTTCCATCAAAGTCTCCTGTAAAGTATTGAGTGGCACTTCCTCCGAAATAACATCCCGGATTGACGTTCACTATCAATGCCCATTTCTTACGGTTCAGATCTCCATCCACTGGAAGTTCCACCATGTCCGGACATTCAAATTGACAAGGCTGTACCCCGTATCCTTCTCCGAAGCTGCTCATATAGTTCCAGTCCTTCAGATTCTTAGAGTCATAGAAACGCATTTCTTTATCGGCGGAGACAATCATCACCCATTTATCTTCCGGTTCATACCGGAACACTTTCGGATCACGAAAATCTTTCAAACCATCAGCAGGACTCAAGATAGGGTTCTTCTCATATTTAGTAAATGTCCGTCCGTTATCCTTGCTAAAAGCAAGACATTGGATCTGCCCGTTTTTGTCACTGGCAGAAGTATAAAAAGCCAGGATACTCCCTGCTCCGTAACCCGCTATATTCTCCTGATCGACAATAGAGCTGCCCGAAAAGATATGTCCCAATGTGTCACGGGCGATAGCTGGTTCCAGATGTTCCCAATGTACAAGGTCCTTACTGACAGAATGTCCCCAATGCATATTTCCCCATTTAGAACCGTAAGGGTTATATTGAAAATACAAATGATATTCTCCATCTTTATACACCAATCCGTTGGCATCATTCATCCAGCCATAGAGAGGAGTATGATGGTAAACAGGGCGGAACTTTTCCGAATTGGCTGTATCAAAAGTATCAGATAGTTTGATTTCTTTCCAGCAAAGTGCATCCTTTGATTTATTACGAACACGCACGGTGGCAGCCTTCGCTCCGGCAGGCAAGGCAAATGGAACGAAATAGTCCACTTGAGTCTGTGCCAAACGAATATCCATATCGGTATCCGCAGCCTCTCCGGTATCAAGCAGAACCTGACTTTCCGCAGCTTCCTCTTCTATAGGAAGCAATATATAATTAGTCGGATTGGTAATGTGGATGACAGTCAGGCTATCGCTTTTCTGTTCCAAGGTCAACTTGCTTTTAGTTGTGTGGCAATAAGTCAGTCCATAAGAGACTGCTAACGCAAGTATTGCACCTTTACATAGTTTCATCCAAGGGTTTGTTTTCATGGCAACAAAGTATTCCTAGTTTATACAAGCTTTTAATCTAAAAGACGAAGGCAAAGATAGGGGGTATCTTCGCCTTCGTCTATAAACTTTGTTTCAAAGGGTATCAAATTTGATACAAATCCTAAGAATTTTCTTTTATCATCCAAGAATAAAGACCTGTAACCTCTTTGTTTTCCTGAATTTATTTTTCTACTTTTGAAGCCAATCTTTATTCTTCTACTTATGCCAGCAAATAGAAATGCCTTAATCCGTTATAAAACAATTGATAACTGTCTGCGTAATCCTTATCGACGCTGGACGTTGGAAGATTTGGTAGATGCTTGCTCGGATGCTCTTTATGAATACGAAGGCATCGATAAAGGCATAAGCAAACGTACGGTACAGATGGATATACAGATAATGCGCAGCGAGAAACTGGGTTATAACGCTCCGATTGTGGTGTACGAAAATAAATACTATAAATACGAAGATCCGGAATACAGCATTACACAAACTCCGCTGAACGAACAAGACCTGAAAACGATGTCGGAAGCCGTGGAAGTGTTGAGGCAGTTTAAAGGTTTCTCCTATTTTACGGAAATGAGCGATATTATCAACCGCTTGGAAGATCACGTTGCTTCTGCCCGGATGAAAACCACTCCTGTCATTGACTTTGAAAAGAATGAATCGTTGAAAGGACTGGATTATCTGGATACGATCTATCACGCGATTGTAAACGAGCATCCGATACAGCTCAAATATCGTTCATTCAAGGCACGTTCGGCCAACAGCTTTATTTTTTATCCTTATCTATTAAAAGAGTATCGTAACCGATGGTTCGTTTATGGTGTCAGAGGAAACGGACGGATCTTGCAAAATTTAGCTTTGGACAGAATACAATCATTGGAAGTTCTGCCACAAGAACATTACATAAAAAATACGTTCTTCGATCCGAACACGTTCTTCAATGATCTGGTAGGAGTCACTAAAAATTCCGGAAGCGTAGCGGAGAAAGTAGGTTTCAAGGTAGCCGCTGCCGAAGCACCTTACATCATAACCAAGCCTATACACCGCAGCCAGCAAGTGGTGGAAAGATTGGCTGACGGAAGTGTCATACTGGAAATTAAAGTCGTCATCAACCATGAGTTAGAACGAGTATTCTTCGGATATGCCGAGGGAATACAAGTTCTTTATCCGAAGACTCTGGTAGAATTGATGGGTAGGAAACTAAAAAAGGCTGCTGAACAATATACCCATTCAAAATGAAAAGGGAACACGCCCAATTATCCTATCTGACATTCAAGAAAAACAAAAAAGCATGGAGAGCCTGTCTATTATTCAACTATGAAGACTTTATTCTTCAAGTAAGGCTCTCGCACATTCGTACCCTTCCTGATAAAACTCTGTCAACTTTTGCACATCTTTCTCGATGCGGTCTACGGCTACAGGTTTTAACGGGCGAATAACGATAATCTGTCCTTCATCCTCCATGCGCTCTACCATTTCCAACTGCTCATTATAAACAGCACACCGCCGACTTAACGCTTCGCGCAACTTCGGATATTTCCGATATACAAACGAAGGGATACGAATGTCTTTCGAATCTTTCCGATACCCCCGGTTACGGGTGAGTACCACAACATTTCTCGTGCAGCCATCCGTAATGGCTCTTTGCAAAGGAATGGAATCTACAATTCCTCCGTCGAGCATGGGAATCCCGTCTACATAAGTAATAGGACATACAAAAGGGAGACTGCTGGATGCACGGACAATATCAATCACCCTGCGACTGTCTTTTTTCTCTTCGAAATAGTTGGCTTCTCCCGTGATACAATTCGTAGTCACCATCACAAAACGTTCCGGTGAAGCAAAATATGTTTCATAATCGTAAGGAAGAATATGTTCGGGGAACTCATTGAATAATAGATCAAAGTCCAGTATATTACGCTTTTTGAGCAAATGTTTCAGACCGATATAATCATACTTCTCCAACAAGTCAATGTTGCTGTACTTGGCACGTCCCCGTTGCCGTGATGCATACGACAACCCGTTGCACGCACCCGCAGACACTCCTATCGCATAGGGAAACCGGATATCGTGATCCATAAAATAATCAAGCACACCGCAGGTGAATACTCCACGCATTCCCCCGCCTTCCAACACTAATCCCGTAGATTCATCAATTTTCAAGTCCTTCATTTTTATCTCCCGTATTCTTATTCCGGCGAATTACCAGCAAAGATGACAATTCACGCATCACAGCCTCATCCTCGGACAATTTCGTATAAGAAAGATGGCTCATTATCAATAACCCGTCTTTCTCTTCAGTCACTAAATCTTCTACTCCCGCAAACCACACTATCATCGTTTGTTCCGGATAACGCACCTGCAAATCGTCAATGCGTCCACGGAACTCTTCATCATCCGTATCAAAAAGGAAAAGACGCACCGAATGTCCGTTCTGCAACATCTTATCCAAATAGGAAAAAAGAAACAGATCAATCATTCCGCCGAGTACGAAACTGACCGTCGTGCCTTCCCGATACTGACGATTGACAAATACGGCCACCGGACACTTCACCTGCTCCATAATCTCATCAATCTTATCCCGGAAGAGCGTTAACCATAAAATTGCTCCCGGAGTTCCCGGCATATCCGAACGATAATGACTCCCGGCTCCCAAAAGCAGCATATCAGGATGTTCTTTACGGACAAAATGGATGATTTCCTGTACAAGTTTGTCTGTCACCCGATAATGGTTATCTACCTGGATATTCAATTTCGCCGCCTGTTGATTAAGCAAAGCAAAACTCTCGCTGGCATAATGTTCGGCATTCAACGGATTCAGATCCGTACCCACCGTATAGTGTGCTGCAATCAAATGATTTTTCTTCAACTGCTTCCCAAATAACAAATCATAAATGGAAAGCAACACACGCCCGGATTCCGGACGCCCGAAACAAAATATCAATTTGTGCTTCAAAGATAATTTTTCTTCCCGACGTACGAAAATATGTTCCACCAAATGAAGCAAAGGAGTAGTCATAAAGGTCGTAACTAGCGCCATAATGACCAAAATTACGAATATAGAGGGAGGAAGAACTCCCATTTCATAACCGATATTCAAAGCGACAAGCTCCATCAATCCCCGTGTATTCATCAATGTCCCTATCGTCAAACTATCCTTCCACGACTCACCCACCAAACGAGCGGCAATGGCACATCCACCCAGTTTGCCGACAACAGCAACCGTCACCAACAGTAAACATACCATCCACAACTCCGGACTGTTTATCAAACCGATTTCCGTGCGCAATCCGGTGAAGGCAAAGAACAGAGGTAAAAAGAATACTAATGAAATATCCTCCACCTTTTCCATCATCACCTTCCGGAAACCCAGATTGGACGGCATCACTACCCCTGCCATAAAGGCTCCGAACAGTGCATGAATACCAATAATCTCGGTCAGACAAGAAGAAATAATAAGAATGAGCAGAATAAATGCCACGAATGTTTTATTGATTGCTTCCCGGTTGGCATATACTTCTCCCACTTTCTTCAGAAACGGTCGAACAACCAAAAACATGACCGCAATATAGACAACTGCCAGCCCCACTGAATAAAGTGCGCTGGCAAAACTTCCTGCTTTGGAGATAGCAATCACCACTGCCAACAGACACCAGGCGGTCACATCATCATTGGCAGCGGAAGCAATGGCCAGCGTCCCTAAAGGAGTCTTCGTCATATTCCGCTCCTGAATGATGCGCGCCAATACCGGAAAAGCGGTGATACTCATAGAAATGCCTATAAACAAGGCAAATGGAAGAAACGGAGTTTGGGCAGCTGCATATTCTTCGTACACCCAGTAAGAAGACAAGATACCCAGGAAGAAGGGTACTAAGATTCCGGCATGGCTAATCACCAGAGTTTCATTGATTTTATTTTTCAGTACACTGAAATCCAGCTCCATACCGATGACAAACATAAAAAGGATCAGTCCCACCTGACTCAACAGTTCAAGATTGGTAAGCGAGTGTGCCGGAAAAAGGAAATGAAAAGCATCCGGAAAGAAAAAGCCGAGTACGGAAGGGCCTAACACAATACCGGCAACAATCTCTCCAATCACTCCCGGTTGCCCGATCAGACTGAACAAATAGCCAAAAAGACGCACCATCAGCAGTACGGCTATAATCTGAATCAACAAGGTAGTGAGCGGATGATGAAGATTATCCTGTATAAACTGGAGAAACATAGTGAATGGATTCCCCTGTACTATGTTCTGCGCATTTACCACATAGTGCGAAAACCGGTCACCCTCTTCAATAGCAACATAAATCAACCCTCCAAACAGGAGTAACATCAGTACATAAATGACATAATTCTTCCGGGCCCTGTTCCGCATAAACTTTATTTTTACGATTTGTGCATATTTATGGTAAAAACAAACGAAAAAGGCAGATAGTTTGGCGAAAATAACAAATTCTCAAATAAAATCTTGTTTTTTTGCTTCAATCTATGTAACTTTAGGCTAGCTTAATTGTTTAAGGAGGAAAAAATCAAAAAAGTCCTGCCCGCAGGCAAGCACCATGAGAATACAGTTTGAGATTAAAGAAAATTTGCCGGAAATTATCGAAGAAATCTTACACTCTGATAAGTGGCAAACTTCCGTGAAGGAAGAACTGAGCGGTCGGACGACCGTTGTAATCCGTGACCAAGCGTATGGTTCAGAAGCTACCATTGAAATTTATGCTACATCTATTGAAATCAAAACCGCATGGTCAAAGTACTCCTATCGTATATTTGTAACCAACGATATTGTATGGTGCGAATATAACGGTGCCTATCGTGGTCTGTTGGAACAAGTGCTCCTACCTACTATTACTCCTAAAGAAAACCTGCTCAATTCTGACGTGACTGAAAGTTCGCTCTACGGAAATGAGCATAAGAAATTGAGAGAGTATGCAGAAGATAACCTGAAACTGAAACAATTCCGCCGGGAAAACTTCAATGAACAGAAGAATGGAACCGCTCCATTCGATCATCCCAAGCGTGTGTATGATGAGTTTATCAAAGAAGATTATGTAGTAGCACCCAAAGAAGAAGAGAACAAATAATCTGTACTTAATGCTTTACCTTGTGCCATCGTATTGGCACTCCAGTGCCACCATATTGACACAGTCGTGCCAGTAAGGTGGCATGATTGTGCCAATAAAAAAGGTTGAACAATTATCAAACGCTCTCTCTCATAAATTTTATAGCCGTACCCACTACCTCCAACCCGGGTCACTTCCAAACGGTATCTATTTACCGGATGCACATACACATACATGATTCCCACTAAAAGCAGTAAGACAAAGCAACTAACACCTATTACTTTTTTATTTCTCTTCATATTCGTATGGTTTCAACTCCCAGGTATCATCGTAATAATAAGTGGAAGATCCTCCTGTAGCTATAATTCCCCGTTTTCCGGTAGAAAAACATACAGCTTTCGAGCGTGTGCTTCCTTCGAAATCGGTCAAATCCTCCCCATCCCACAGGTCTGTCAAAGGGTCGTAAATCCAGTAGTTAGAGCGGTAACTGCTTCCTGCAGTCTGTCCTGATCTCAATTTTCCTTTATCTTCCTCTGTGTCCTCTGCGTCCTCTGTGGTGAAATAATCTGTGTAAATCTGTGTAATCTGTGGTGAAACTTTCCTATATTTGTAGCCAAAACAATTTAATATTAATTTCATAGGAATGAAAAAGACAATCCTTATTGCTGCTTTAGGCTTGTTCAGCCTAAACATCATGGCACAAGATGCAAAACCTGAAGAAGGTTTTGTTTTCACGACAGTGAAAGAAAACCCGATTACTTCTATCAAGAATCAAAATCGTTCGAGCACTTGCTGGAGTTTCTCAACTCTCGGATTCATTGAATCAGAATTGCTTCGCTTAGGTAAAGGCGAGTATGACCTGTCTGAAATGTTTGTCGTACACAAAACGATGCAGGATCGCGGAGTAAACTATGTACGCTATCATGGTGACAGTTCTTTCTCCCCGGGCGGAAGTTTTTATGATGTAATGTACTGCATCAAGAATTATGGTATTGTTCCTCAAGAGGTGATGCCGGGTATCATGTACGGTGACACGTTGCCGGTGCATAACGAGCTGGATGCTGTTGCTTCCGGTTACATCAATGCTATTGCGAAAGGTAAGTTGAGCAAACTGACTCCGGTATGGAAAAACGGACTAAGCGCTATTTATGATACTTATCTGGGAGCATGTCCGGAGAAATTCACATACAAAGGCAAAGAATATACTCCGAAGACTTTTTCTGAATCACTGGGATTGAACTGTGACGACTATGTATCACTGACTTCTTATACACATCATCCATTCTATTCTCAATTCGCAATCGAGATTCAGGATAACTGGCGCAATGGTTTGTCCTACAATCTGCCTATCGAAGAGCTGATGGCTGTAATG
Source organism: Bacteroides sp. D1 (assembly GCF_000157095.2). Classification (NCBI taxonomy): domain Bacteria; kingdom Pseudomonadati; phylum Bacteroidota; class Bacteroidia; order Bacteroidales; family Bacteroidaceae; genus Bacteroides; species Bacteroides sp. D1. Next base: position 70,952 of record NZ_JH114339.1, on the reverse strand, counting down.
GACAATGCTGTAAAGAAAGGTTATACTTTTGCATGGGGTAGCGACGTCAGCGAACAGGGATTCACACGTGACGGTATCGCCGTTATGCCGGATGTAAACAAAGAATCTGAACTTTCCGGTTCGGATATGGCTCGCTGGACCGGCCTGACTGCTGCTAACAAACGTCAAATGATGACAACCAAACCATACCCGGAAATCGACGTCACTCAAGAAATGCGCCAAGTTGCTTTTGACAATTGGGAAACTACGGACGACCACGGAATGGTAATCTACGGTATCGCTAAAGACCAAAACGGAAAAGAATACTTCATGGTGAAGAATTCTTGGGGTAAATCAGGCAAATACAATGGTATCTGGTATGCTTCCAAAGCATTCGTTGCTTACAAGACTATGAATATTCTTGTACACAAAGACGCACTGCCTAAAGAGATTGCTAAAAAACTGGGAATCAAATAAACGAGTACCCATCCTTTATAAATAAAAAGCCTCATTAGCTACAAATAGCTTCTGAGGCTTTTTTAAGCAGTTATTTTCCGGGATTACTCCATGTTATCGAAACAAAAGTAAGACTGCAGCTTTTTTCCTCCAAATAGAATCGACCAAAGAACGGATTTCAACGGTAAACAGTTTTGTTCTATTTTTAAGATTCTACCATTTGACAGTGGCTATGAATCAAATCAAGCAGAGAATAAAATGCATAAATTAATGCAAGATTATACACATACAGCCCCTTATTATGCATAAATACAAGGAAAAACAGACGGTCTTTATGATATAAATGCACCCTTGCTTTTAATGAAACGCAGGCTTGGTCGGTGAGAAACGCATCCTTGCTCACCGACCAAGCCAGCGTTCATCGGTGAGAAAGGATTTTTGGGCTGAAAGAAGAGCCATTTCCAAGTTATTTCACTTCAGAATCCATTGATTCTTTATATAGCAAATAGCTATATAATAGGAAAAGAATCATTCATTTACTCCGACTCTGAAAGCAAATAAGTACCAAAAAGATCTTCCATCAGCAAAACGCTGTCTTTTCGCATTTCCCTGATACATACTTAAGCGATTTTTTATCAACCTCTTGCATACCGGCTCTGATTGACAGCAGGGAGAATGTATAAAACATCCCATTTTTATGTATAGTCCAATTTTAAGCAGACGCAGATTTATTTCTCGCGATATTCCAGCGGAGTCATCTTCACCTTTTTACGAAAGTATTTATTGAAAAAAGAATGATTGTTAAAGCCTAACGAGAAAGCTATTTCTTTCACCGGCAACCGGGTGGTTTTCAATTGGGCCTTCGCATTCATAATAATAATTTCTGTAATGATTGCCAACGGACTGTATCCGCTTGCCCGACGGATGGCACTTGAGAAATGTGCCGCAGTAACCCCACACTTCTCCGCATAAAACGCCACTTCATGCTCTTTGGTATAATGAGCCATCAACAACTGTATAAACTGCCTGTACAACTCCTGTTCTCTTCTCAAAGGTTCATCGAGCTTCTTGCCATAGCGTTTATACAATTCTTTCGTTCCCTGCAAAAAAATAGCCAGTACGGAACGTATGATCTCTTTATTTTCTAATGAATGTGGGAGTGTATAAGCACGAATCAGTAAAAGATATACATTCCGGTATAAGCCGGCAACATCCTCTTGCAGAGAAATGACCGGACTGTTCAATATCATAGGCATAAAGTCCAGCAGGATTTCCACATAATTGCCCGAAAGCATAAAATCGGACGAGAAACCGGCAAAAGAAATACGGGTATCGGACGAAACTTCGTGTATCTGAATGAATGAATTAGGAAGAACAACGATGAAATCATTCTTACGAATGACAATCTCCAACAAATTAATGGTAGCTCTGACCATCCCTTCCGTACAAAGCACAAAGACACCGGCTTTTATTTTGCAGGGGAAATTACCATAGTAGTTTAAGATATCTCCGGTGATACTGTCATCTGCTATAAAATCAACCGGAAGGTCAAATTTAGGAAAGGATTCGTTCGTTGTCATCGTCAGTTCTTTTTTAATTTACCAAAAATATCCATTTCATCCGGATTCCAGACAACAAGTTCAAAAATGGTATATTATATCCTACAAATAGAACATTATTTTCTTCTTTATTAGGATTGTATTTAAGAAAATAGCAAATATAGAATATTGAATCCCAAGAATGGAGCTTGACGGCAGTCACCTATTAGCCGTACTTTGCATCGTTTTAATAAATATGTTGAAATAAAACCTAGAAGAGAATGAGAACTTTAAAAAGACTTTTTTATGTAGCTTGTACGGCTTTCCTCCTTACATCTTGCGAGGAAACCTATAATGACAAGCTATTCTGGCCGGGTGAACTCTGCCAGGAGTATGGCTCATACATCAAACCGGCTACCTTGAACCTGACCTACAGCGGGGAGAAACTCGTTGGAAAAACTGTCGACTTTAAAACAGAAGACAGTGAAAAAGGAACCTTGACACTGAATGACATTATCCCGGGAGAAAAACAAACTCCTCTTCCAATCAGTCTGTGCGAACAGGAAGACTCTTATACATTTAGCGGCAAAAACGTCACGATGGGAGGAGCAACCGTGACATACAGCGGTGCCATCACTCCAAAAACAATGAAACTGGATTTGGACGTAGTAATACCGCAAAGTAAATGGAAGAAAAGTTATGGCATATCCAATTTCACTAAAGGAAAGAAAATGACTGTCACTTACAGCGGAGGGCAATATGTATGGAAAGAAACGAATGAAATCTTAACCGGAGGATTCTATGTCCATCTGGATGACGTGGAACTGACCAAAGCGGGCAGTACACTGTTTTTAAGGATGAAACTGATTCAAAATGCACTTTGCTATTTCATACCGCAACTTCTTCAGACAATCACCCTACAACCCGACGGTAACCTTGTAGCCAATTATACGACGAGTCCCGTTTACATCGGCAGCGTACCGATCAATAACATAGATCCGGATAAAGACGTCGGTACCATCGCAACATTTGTCACCAAGTTTATGATTGGCTTACTGACGGAAAAAGATATCAATAATGCATTGACAGACCGTACGTGGACCGCTTCACCAATTAATCTAATCACCTGGACAGAGGAGAGCGGTAGACTTAAAATAAACCTGAACTTACCGGCAATTATCAGTCTGGCAACCAAGGACGGTGAAACTCCTATCGATTCAGGACTGGTTTCCGGAATTATGGAAGCTCTTGCCCAATCCAATCCTGTACAACTGAAACTGTTGCTCGGAATCGTAAACTCCATGATCGACAATCCATTGCTCGGTATCATAACCAGTATGGATACGGCGAGCTTCCAACAGGTATTCTACTTACTGACTGAAGGAATTATCTTTCATATAGAAGAGGAAGACGGACATACCCATCTTTACTTAACCAAAGAGTCGACAACTGCTTTCATTCAATTATTGCCCGGACTGCAACCGATAGTGGAAGGAATGTTGCCGGAAAGCATGGCTAACAATACTGTCTTTAAAAACCTGCTCGGACTTCTCATGGGAAATGACGAAAACGGTCTGCCGGTTTTATGGAATGCAGCCAATACTATTGACTTAGGATTGGATCTTCTGCCACAAGAATAAACATCAACTATGAATATCAAAAAAGAAAACAATGAAGAAAATATATATTCTAACTTTGCTACTATGCTTCACCAGCCTTGGGAGTAGTTTTGCCCAAACGCTGAAAGGACATATATATGATGCAAATACCAATGAGCCATTGGTGGGAGCAGCCGTTACGTATAAGTTACAGGGTAATCAGGGAGTAGTGTCCGACATTCATGGGGCTTATGAAATCAAGCTGCCCGAAGGGGGTGTCGATCTCGTATTCAGTTATGTGGGTTACGAAGATGTACTGATGCCGATCGTAATCGACAGACGTGAGGTAATCACCAAAAACGTCTACATGAAAGAAAGCACCAAGCTGTTGGAGGAAGTCGTGGTCAGCGCCGGACGCTTTGAACAGAAATTGAGTAATGTCACTGTTTCCATGGATGTAGTGAAAGCCGGTGACATTGCCCGTCAGGCGCCAACGGATATATCGTCCACCCTCCGCACTCTTCCGGGAGTGGATATTGTTGACAAACAACCTTCCATACGTGGTGGTAGCGGATGGACATACGGAGTAGGTGCACGCAGTCAGATTCTGGTGGATGGTATGAGTACACTGAATCCCAAGACAGGCGAAATCAACTGGAACACCGTACCTTTGGAGAATATCGAGCAGATTGAAGTAATCAAAGGAGCCTCTTCCGTTTTATATGGTTCATCGGCTTTGAATGGTATCATCAATATCCGCACCGCACGTCCGGGGTTAGCTCCGAAAACACGTTTCAGCGCATATCTCGGTATCTATGGCGACGCGGAGAATGACGAATACCAATGGAGTGACAAGAGTTTCTGGAAAGAAGATAAATATTCGGTCAAACCGATTCTGCGCGGAAGTCTTCTTAGTGGTGTGCGTAATCCGATTTACGAAGGATTCGATCTCTCCCACGCCCGTCGTATCGGTAATTTCGACGTCAGTGGCAGCCTCAATCTTTTCACCGATGAAGGATACCGCCAGCAAGGATATAACAAACGTTTCCGTATGGGAGGTAACCTAACCTATCACCAACCGGACATGGGAATGAAACTGTTGAACTATGGTTTTAATATCGATTTCCTGTCTAATCAATATGGTGACTTTTTTATCTGGCGTTCACCGACAGAGGTGTACAAGCCCTCTCCTTTCACCAACATGGGCAGGGAAGATAATAATTTCCATATCGACCCGTTTGTCAACTACGTGAATCCGGAAAACGGTACGTCACATAAGATCAAGGGACGTTTCTATTATAGTGCCGACAATATCGTACGTCCTACCCAGGGAGCATCCATCATGGATATTCTGGGCAATATGGGGACAGATGCCCAAACGATACAGAATATTGCAGGCGGTGATTACAGTTCACTCTACCCAGCATTGGTGGGAATCGGTTCAGGACTAATCAATGGTAATCTGGAAGACGCCATGAATGGAGTATTCACTTCATTAGGCAATATCTTCCCTAACGCAACGACTGCCGATTATTGTGATCTGATTTCCTGGGTGATGGACAGCGGGCTACCCAGTGATTTGGGAGGACTGACGAACGAACAATTGCCTGGTGACCTGATTCCCTGGATGTCCGACGTACTCAATCCTTCACGAAACACTCCTAAGACGCAGACTGATAAAAGCACTAACTATTATCTCGATTATCAGTTCAACAAGAAATGGGACAGTGGCGCACAAATCACTACCGGAGCCACTTATGAGCATGTACGGTATAATTCGGCCATCATGGACGAAGTCTACAAAAGCGATAACATAGCTGCTTTCTTCCAGTACGACCAACGTTTCTGGGACCGTCTAAGCGTATCTGCCGGTGTGCGTGCCGAATACTATCGTGTAAACAATCACCATCGTGAAGCAGAAACAAAGATATTCGGAACTAAAGTTCCATTCCGCCCCGTGTTCCGTGCCGGATTGAACTATCAGTTGGCTGATTACAGTTTTATCCGTGCCAGCTTCGGACAAGGCTACCGTAACCCGTCCATCAACGAGAAATACCTGCGCAAGGATATTGGAGGAGTCGGTGTTTACCCGAATCTGGATATCAAACCGGAAAAAGGGTTTAATGCGGAATTGGGATTCAAGCAAGGATATAAGATTGGCAATTTCCAGGGATTTGTAGATGTCGCAGGATTCTATACACAATATAAGGATATGGTCGAATTCCAGTTCGGACTATTCAATAATGCGGACTATACGATGATTAACAGCATCAGTGATGCCATCCGAATGATAACCGGTGGTCAAGGTTTCGGAATCGGAGCACAGTTTCATAACGTATCGAAAGCACAAATCTATGGAGTGGAAATATCGACAAACGGTGTTTATAACTTCAATAAGAACACAAAGTTGTTCTATAATTTAGGGTATGTATACACCGAACCCCGTGATGCGGATTATAAAGAACGCAATGATGCAGAGGATCTTTATACCGATCCTCTTCAAATGAAAGAAAAATCGAACACCGGAAAGTACTTGAAGTATCGTCCGAAACACAGCTTTAAAGCGACGGTAGATTTCCAGTGGAAACGTATCAACCTAGGTGCGAACGTTGCCTGGAAGAGTAAAATCCTCGCAGTGGATTACCTGATGATGGATGAACGTCCGAAAGCACAACTCGACTTGATGGATTACGTTCGCGGCATCGCTTTCGGTTATTCTAAAGGAGAGACTTTGGCTACTTATTGGAAAAAACATAATACGGACTACGCCACTGTGGATATGCGCCTTGGAGTAAAAGCGTCCAAAGAGGTAGCTTTTCAGTTTATGGTCAACAACTTGTTAAATAAAGAATATAGCTACCGCCCGATGGCAGTTGCCGCTCCACGCACGTTTGTTGTTAAGATGGATATTACTTTCTAAATAACTTTTAGAATTTACAACCGATTCAGAAGCGGCTGCACGATGCAGCCGCTTTCTTTTTTCCCTCATCTGTCATCATTTATCTATATATTGCGTATCTTTACCCCGCGAAAACGAGAAAAAACAGTCGATAAAATGAAAAAACAAATCCTACTTATTGCTATCTTATTATGTACAGCCTTTGCACAGGCACAAGAAGTTTTTGTAACCGCAGATTTTGTAAGTAGCTACATCTGGCGTGGTATGGACAGCGGCAATGCAAGTGTGCAACCCTCACTCGGCCTCAACTGGAAAGGCCTGACCGTCTATGCATGGGGTTCCACCGAATTTCGCGAAAAGAATAATGAGATAGACTTGTCACTGGAGTACGAATACAAAAACCTGACTCTCTACGCCAACAACTATTTTACCCAAACAGAAGAAGAACCTTTCAAATACTTCAATTACAGTTCACATTCCACCGGACATACTTTTGAAGTAGGAGCCGGATATATGCTTAGCGAGAAATTTCCATTATCAGTCAGCTGGTACACCACCTTTGCCGGAAACGACTACCGTGAAAACGGAAAACGTGCCTGGTCCAGCTATTGCGAATTGAGTTATCCGTTCAGCGTGAAGGATGTTAACATGAGCGTCGAAGCTGGTTTTACCCCTTGGGAAAGTATGTACTCCGACAAATTCAATGTAGTCAATATCGGATTATCCGCAACGAAAGAAATCAAAATAACATCCAACTTCTCTCTGCCCATATTCGGAAAACTAATAGCCAACCCCTATGAAGAGCAACTTTATTTTGTATTCGGAATTACGTTGTAGATGATTCTTACACTCAATTATTAACTAATAAATTACCCCCATGAAAAAACACTTTCTTATTTTCGGAGCAGGCCTCCTTCTATTAAGTGCCTGTAATTCGGTCAAAGCACCGGAAGCTATCCTGCCCATTCCCGAAGCCAAGCAGGTAGAATGGCAAAAAATGGAAACATACGCTTTCGTACACTTCGGACTTAACACATTCAACGACCGCGAATGGGGATACGGTGATTCCGATCCTAAAACATTCAATCCCACCCGACTGGATTGCGAGCAATGGGTACAGACGTTTGTGAAATCCGGCATGAAAGGAGTGATCCTGACAGCCAAACATCACGACGGATTCTGCCTGTGGCCTACTCAACTGACAGAATATTGCATCCGTAACACCCCGTATAAAGACGGAAAAGGCGACATCATTCGCGAACTATCGGATGCCTGCAAGAAGTACGGCATTAAATTCGCTGTTTATCTGTCTCCCTGGGACAGGCATCAAGCCAACTATGGTTCTCCCGAATACGTAGAATACTTCTATAAACAGCTCAACGAGCTATTAACCAACTATGGTGATGTTTTTGAAATCTGGTTTGACGGTGCCAATGGCGGAGACGGCTGGTATGGCGGAGCAAAAGACAGTCGTACTATCGACCGCAAAACTTATTACGATTATCCGCGAGCCTATAAGTTGATCGACGAGTTGCAGCCACAGGCTGTTATCTTCTCGGATGGAGGTCCGGGCTGCCGTTGGGTAGGTAACGAAAACGGATTTGCAGGAGCTACCAACTGGTCTTTTCTCCGTGCCGGAGAAGTTTATCCGGGTTACCCCAAATATCGTGAATTGCAATATGGCCATGCCGACGGCAACCAATGGGTAGCCGCAGAATGTGATGTATCCATCCGTCCGGGATGGTTCTATCATCCGGAAGAAGACGACCGTGTGAAAACAGCAGATGCATTGACCGATCTGTATTACCGTAGCGTAGGTCATAACGCAACATTGTTACTCAACTTTCCGGTCGATCGTGACGGACTGATCCATCCGACAGACTCTGCCAACGCCGTAAACTTCCACCAGAACGTACAAAAGCAACTGGCACACAACCTATTGGCGGGACTTTCTCCCAAAGCATCGGACGAACGGGGGAAAACATTCTCTGCAAAAGCGGTGACCGATGGTGAGTATGATACTTATTGGGCTACCAATGACGGCGTCAACTCTGCCACCATCGAGTTTGACCTGCCTCAAACGGAAAAGATTAACCGCATGATGTTACAGGAATATATACCTCTGGGGCAACGTGTCAAATCATTCGTTGTAGAATACAACCAGGAAGGCGAATGGCTTCCGGTAAAATTGAATGAAGAAACGACCACTATCGGATATAAACGCCTTCTTCGTTTCGAGACAGTCACCACAGATAAGATCCGTGTCCGTTTTACAGATTCGCGAGCTTGCCTCTGTATCAATAACATAGAAGCCTATTATGCAGGAGAGACTTCCGATACATATACCGCAAAAGCAGAAGAGTTGAAGAGTTATCCGTTCACGCTCACCGGAGTAGATGCGGAGGAAGCACAAAAATGTATGGATAAAAACAATCAGACCACCTGCTTCATCAACGGAAATACATTATTGATTGATTTGGGAGAGGAACGCACAATTACCTCCTTCCATTATCTCCCTGACCAGAGTGAATATAATAAAGGGGTGATTGCGGCCTACGAAATATCTGTAGGTACAGACAGCAATGCTGTCAACCAGCTAGTAGCCAAAGATGAATTTTCCAACATAAAGAATAATCCGATTCTGCAATCGGTTTACTTTACTCCGGTAAACGCCCGCTATGTCCAACTGAAAGCAACACGGATGATACATGACGGTGAACCGATGGGGTTAGCAGAAATTGGTATACAATAAAAGAATAGAGACTCTCTCCATAAAATTAGAATAAGGTGCAATTATGAACTAAACCATTTGCTTTATTACAGTAAATGATTCCTATAGGCATTTTTATTTCGCCGTTTGCCTACCAGGATATAGTTCGTTAGGCAATCTTATTTCGTATAACTATAGTTTCTCTTGCGTATGACTATAGTTATACGAAAGGGAGACTATAGTTATCCTTACGAATAACTATAGTCATACGAAAAGATAATAGGCAATCAAGATAGTCTTATCAGGCTATGGAGAAAATCTAATTAGTAACATAAAATAATAGATAATTATGGTACAGAAAACAGAGATTATCGTGCAGAAGAAAAACTATACTCTCCGTACTTGGCAAACCGAAGATGCAGCATCATTAGCCCAATATCTCAATAACAAGAATATTTGGAATAACTGTCGTGACGGTCTCCCCTATCCTTATAGCCAGGAAGATGCTAACGTTTTTCTCGCTATGGTACAAGCAAAAGAAAACATTCATGATTTCTGCATTGAGGTAAACGGAGAAGCAGTCGGAAATATCGGTTTTATACCCGCTACGGATGTAGAACGTTTTAGTGCAGAAGTGGGCTACTGGATTGGAGAACCTTTCTGGAACCAGGGAATCGTTACTGACGCCCTGAAAAAAGCTATCAACTATTATTTCGAACACACTGATAAAATACGTGTATTCGCAGTCGTATTTGAGCATAACTCCCCATCCATGCGGGTATTAGAGAAAGTGGGATTCACGAAAGTAGGAATTATGCAAAAGGCTATTTTCAAGAATGATAATTTCATGAACGCACATTATTATGAACTTATCAAATAATCCGGAATTCATCAAGGGATCCTTTTTCGGACACCCTCCTCATAAACGTCTTGTCAACCCTGAATTAAATCTATAAAAACCCTCCTATTTTGCTCAAAATTCTTAAACCTGTGCATTTTTTACTCGGATTTCTTGTCAGAACCAAGTGTTTGAGTAAATTTGCACGCTGATAGTTAACCGGATAGTTTGGATAGCAAGAGATTACTACTTGACTACTGGCTGCTAACTTGTAGAAATACTAATACTAAAATTTATAGCATGAGTTTGAAAATTGTTGTATTGGCAAAACAAGTTCCCGACACACGTAACGTTGGGAAAGATGCCATGAAAGCCGACGGAACGATTAACCGTGCGGCACTCCCCGCCATCTTCAACCCCGAAGACCTGAATGCTCTCGAGCAAGCTCTCCGATTGAAAGATGCTCATCCAGGCTCTACCGTAACCGTTCTGACAATGGGACCGGGACGGGCAGCCGACATTATTCGTGAAGGACTTTTCCGTGGTGCAGATAACGGTTACTTATTAACCGACCGTGCTTTCGCTGGTGCAGACACACTGGCTACGTCTTACGCACTTGCCACTGCCATCCGCAAAATCGGTGAGTATGACATTATTATCGGTGGCCGTCAGGCAATCGACGGTGACACGGCACAGGTAGGTCCGCAGGTAGCAGAAAAGCTGGGATTGACGCAAATCACATACGCAGAAGAAATTCTGGAAGTGGGCGATGGTAAGATTAAGGTGAAACGTCACATCGACGGTGGTGTTGAAACTGTAGAAGGCCCGCTGCCTATCGTGATTACTGTCAACGGTTCTGCAGCTCCTTGCCGTCCGCGTAACGCTAAATTGGTTCAGAAATACAAACATGCCAAGACTGTGACTGAAAAGCAGCAAGGCAATCTTGATTATACAGACCTGTACGACAAGCGCGATTATCTGAATCTGGCAGAATGGAGCGTAGCCGACGTAAACGGTGACCTCGCACAATGCGGTCTGTCCGGTTCGCCGACAAAAGTGAAAGCCATCCAGAACATCGTGTTCCAGGCTAAAGAGAGCAAAACCATCAGCGGCAGCGACCGTGACGTGGAAGACCTGATTGTTGAACTATTAGCTAACCACACCATCGGATAATCATGAATAACTTATTTGTATATTGCGAAATAGAAGAAGGTAACGTTTTAGACGTCAGCCTCGAACTTCTGACCAAAGGTCGTTCGTTAGCCAACCAGTTGAACTGTCAACTCGAAGCAGTGGTTGCCGGAACCGACCTCAAAGATATTGAAAAACAAATCCTTCCTTACGGAGTAGACAAACTTCACGTTTTCGACGGCGAAGGACTTTACCCTTATACTTCACTTCCTCACACAGCTATCCTGGTGAACCTTTTCAAAGAAGAGCAGCCACAAATCTGTCTGATGGGTGCTACTGTAATCGGCCGTGACCTCGGTCCGCGCGTTTCTTCTGCTTTGACCAGCGGATTGACTGCCGACTGTACTTCACTTGAAATCGGTGACCACGAAGACAAGAAAGAAGGCAAGACTTACAAGAACCTGTTGTATCAGATCCGTCCGGCTTTCGGCGGTAACATCGTTGCTACGATTGTGAACCCGGAACACCGCCCGCAGATGGCAACCGTTCGCGAAGGTGTGATGAAGAAAGAAATCCTCTCTCCGAACTATCAGGGAGAAGTGATCCGTCACGATGTAAAAAAATACGTAGCCGATACGGACTATGTAGTGAAAGTAATCGAACGCCACGTAGAAAAGGCAAAGAACAACCTGAAAGGCTCTCCGATCATCATAGCCGGCGGATACGGTGTAGGTTCGAAAGAAAACTTCGACCTGTTGTTCGACCTCGCCAAAGAACTTCACGCAGAAGTAGGTGCCAGCCGTGCTGCTGTTGACGCAGGTTTCGCAGATCACGACCGCCAGATCGGTCAGACAGGTGTTACGGTTCGTCCGAAACTCTACATCGCTTGCGGTATCTCCGGACAGATTCAGCATATCGCCGGTATGCAGGAAAGTGGTATCATCATCTCCATCAACAACGACCCGGATGCTCCGATCAACACGATTGCCGATTACGTAATCAACGGAACTATCGAAGAAGTTGTGCCGAAGATGATTAAGTATTATAAACAAAATAGCAAGTAAGGAAAGATGGCTAATTATTATACAGACATACCGGAACTCAAGTTTCACTTGAACAATCCGATGATGAAACGTATTTGCGAACTCAAAGAACGCAATTACAGAGATAAAGATGAATTCGATTATGCTCCGCTGGACTTCGAAGATGCTGTAGACTCTTATGACAAAGTGTTGGAGATTACCGGAGAAATCACAGGAGAAATCATTGCCCCTAACGCAGAAGGTGTAGACGAAGAAGGTCCTCACTGTGCCAATGGTCGCGTAGAATATGCATCAGGAACCAAACAGAACTTGGACGCAATGGTGAAAGCCGGCTTGAACGGTATGACCATGCCACGCAAGTTCGGCGGTCTGAACTTCCCGATCACCCCGTACACCATGTGTGCAGAAATCGTGGCTGCTGCCGATGCAGGATTCGGAAACATCTGGTCATTGCAGGACTGTATCGAAACTCTTTATGAGTTTGGCAACTCCGACCAACACAGCCGCTTTATCCCACGCATCTGCCAAGGTGAAACCATGTCAATGGACTTGACAGAACCGGATGCTGGTTCCGACCTTCAATCTGTTATGCTGAAAGCTACTTACAGCGAAAAAGACGGATGCTGGTTACTGAACGGTGTGAAACGTTTCATCACAAATGGTGACGCGGATATTCACCTCGTACTGGCACGTTCGGAAGAAGGAACGAGAGACGGCCGTGGTTTGTCTATGTTCATCTATGACAAGCGTCAGGGTGGCGTGAACGTACGTCGTATCGAAAACAAACTCGGTATCCACGGTTCTCCTACCTGCGAATTGGTATATAAGAATGCAAAAGCTGAACTTTGCGGTGACCGCAAACTCGGTTTGATTAAATACGTAATGGCTCTGATGAACGGTGCCCGTCTGGGTATTGCCGCACAATCTGTAGGATTGAGCCAGGCAGCTTACAATGAAGGTTTGGCATACGCTAAAGACCGTAAGCAGTTCGGAAAAGCAATTATCGAATTCCCGGCTGTGTATGACATGCTGGCTATCATGAAAGGCAAACTGGATGCCGGACGTGCTTTACTGTATCAAACATCTCGCTACGTAGACATCTACAAAGCATTAGACGACATCGCCCGCGAACGTAAACTGACTCCGGAAGAACGCCAGGAACAAAAGAAATATGCTAAATTAGCAGACAGCTTTACTCCGCTGGCTAAAGGTATGAACTCTGAATATGCGAACCAAAACGCTTACGACTGTATTCAGATTCACGGTGGTTCAGGTTTCATGATGGAATATGCTTGCCAACGCATCTATCGCGACGCACGCATCACCAGCATCTACGAAGGAACTACCCAGTTGCAGACAGTAGCCGCTATCCGTTACGTAACCAATGGTTCTTACATCGCTACTATCCGCGAGTTTGAAACCATTCCTTGCTCACCGGAAATGGAACCGCTGATGTCTCGTCTGAAAAAGATGGCTGACAAATTCGAAGCAAGCACCAATGCAGTGAAAGAAGTACAAGATCAGGAATTGCTTGACTTCACCGCTCGCAAACTGGTGGAAATGGCTGCTGACATTATCATGTGTCACCTGTTAATTCAAGATGCCAGCAAGTCTTCCGAACTGTTCTCCAAATCTGCACATGTATATTTGAACTATGCAGAAGCGGAAGTAGAAAAGCACTCAAACTTCATCGAAAACTTCGATAAAGAAGACTTGGCATTCTACAAAAAGTAATAAATACTCTATCAAATCTCATAAAAGCATCCCTTCTTAGGAAGTGGATGCTTTTTTATTTGTCACATTCTATTATTTTTCATTATTATTCTATACATTTGTCAGTGAGATAAGTAATTTTTAATCGACGACTCTATATAAGAATAGAAATATGGCACTCAAACCTTCATATAACGACAAACTGCATTTACCGGGTTTATCAAAAACTGAAATCCTTATACTGGCTCTTGAAGCTTCGCAAAAGCTGGAGTGGAATATCGAGGAAGTGACTCCGGAAGGAGCACGATTCGAAGTCCCGTTCAATATGTATTCTCATGGAGAGGAAATAACCTTCACCATAGAACCGGGAAACGACGGAGAAGTAGCTGTGCGCAGCCAATCTTCTTCCGTACAATTTGTAGACTATGGAAAGAACAGAAAAAATATACAAAAGCTACGGGAGACGATGGAAGAAATAAAAACATCCCTTACCCCGGAAGAGCTAACCCAAAAGGCAAAAGATTTCGAGGAAGAGTGTAACCGTCCGCTCACAGAAGAAGAAAAAGCCTATCTGGAGGAAGAAAAAAAGAGGAACTCTTTCTGGTCGTTCTTTATTCCCCGCAAAGGTTTTATGGCAACGCCTATCCTGATAGACCTCAACATCCTTGTATTTATTGTGATGATTGCATCCGGAGTGGGAATCATGTCTCCTTCCACCTTATCACTGCTGAAATGGGGAGCCGACTTCGGACCGCTGACCCTTACAGGCGACTGGTGGCGTGCAGTGACCTGCAACTTCATACATATCGGTGCTTTTCATCTACTAATGAATATGTACGCTTTCATGTACGTAGGACTTCTACTGGAAGGACTGATAGGAAGCCGTCGGATGTTCATGTCTTATTTACTGACCGGATTATGCTCGGCAGTATTCAGTCTTTATATGCACGGCGAGACAATCAGTGCCGGAGCCTCCGGAGCCATCTTCGGACTCTACGGTATATTCCTCGCCTTCCTGTTCTTTCATCGCATCGCAAAGGAACAACGGAAAGCGTTATTGACCAGTATCCTTATTTTTGTCGGTTACAATCTGGTTTATGGCATGAAAGCCGGGATTGATAACGCTGCACATATCGGCGGGTTATTAAGCGGTTTCCTACTGGGAATCATCTATGTATGCAGCTATAAATTTGAAAAAGCCGATGCGCAACGCACCGTTTCAATCCTTGGGGAGCTCGGTATCTTTTGCATTTTCCTGTTCAGCTTCTTGATGCTTTGCAAGAACGTTCCCCCTCTTTATCAGGACATACGCGGCGAATGGGAAAGCGGTATTGTAGAAGCCTATCTGAATGGTGAACTGGAAGAAGAAAACAAGAACGGCAACCAATCAGGCAGGGAGACTGCCAACAATTCTTCCACCAGTCAATATCCACCATACGTTCCGGTAGGCAATAACGATACATGGCTTTCTTATTACGATGCAGAAACAAATTTCAGTTGCCAGTATCCTACCAACTGGAGGAAAATAACAGGAGCGAAAGGATTGACTCCCAGCGCAGAACCTCCGTTGCTTAGGCTCGTCAACGGCGCCAACCAACTGACGGTTACCGCTCTGACCTACGATACACAAAAAGAGTTTGAACATATAAAGAAGTTATCGCTCACTCTCCCGCGAAATGCACAAGGAGAACCAGCGGAAGACTATAAGCAGAGCAATGTCAACATCAACGGGCTATCCATGACAAGAACTACAAACCCTCTGCACATCGGAGCTCCTGATGAACCGGGAGAAGACATACAACAAATTGTATTACACTATTTCCAAGAAAGCAAGAAGCGAACTTTTACCATTGTTATGCTTGTCTATGACGAAGAAGCCGAAACCGATCTGAATGCTATTACATCAAGTATTCAGATCACCCAATAAAGAGAATATGAGAGTATATGTCCAAGTCAAACAGTTAGGAAAGCGAAAGTGCAATATCGAAAAGATTCCTGTCGATTTTCCTGTTCCGCCTGTCGATGTACAGGGGTTGATTGAAGCCATCGTCAGTTGGCAAGTCTGTGAATATAATGAACGCTTGCAACAAAGCGAAGTACTGAAATACCTCACACAGGAAGAAGTGGAAAATAAAGCAACTTCCGGCAAAGTTGGGTTTGCAGTAAACTATAACGGCAAACCTGCCGCAGAAGTAGAAGCAATCACCAACGCCCTGCAATCCTACGAGGACGGAATTTTCCGTATCTTCATTGACGATACGGAAACTGAAGATTTATCTTCTCCCACCGGACTCAAAGAAGAATCTACCATCACCTTCATCCGATTGGCTATGCTGTCGGGAAGACTTTGGTAATCATTTTCTTATAAACACACTTAAAACGAAAATAATCATGAGACTCATTTATAATGACGCATTAAACAAACGGATTGCTCCGTACCTGGAAAGGTTAACGAAAAAGAGAACCAGTTTAGACAAAGAGACAATGACACTGTTGGATGTATTTATGCAATACTTCAACATGGATACCCGGTATGGCACATACAGCGATAAACTAGAGCCTTGCATCATACATATTATTCAGGAAGAGAAGATAAAGAGTGTTGCCAATCTTTTCGACGGAAAGTTGAACAAAGTGCTCCGTTATCTATTGGGAGACGAATATGCTAACCTGTTCCACACCTATCTGAAGCTCAAAGCACGGTGTCCGTACACTCATGGATATTCGCGCCGGTCACAGCGGTCGGCGAATCCTCTTCTGCATTTCAGTCACATCATAGATGCGCTGACGGAATTTCTAAAACTACGTGCCACCGGATTCAGCGAACAAGCTATACTGAACGGAGGAAACACTCCGGAAGAAATAGAGACATACAAGGATGCAATGAACTGCCAAAACTGGATGGCCGCCCAAATAGCAGAAGGCAACCAGACTGTCATTGAACACCTCAACAACGTATTGACCAGCGAGAATAATGCCAACCGCCTCAACCAGGGACATCTCCAGGCTATCGCCGTGAGCGGTTACCGCCCGTTGCTGGAACTGGAAGGGAAGTTACTGCTGGCAGCCAAACTGCAGGAAGGTCTCCGTCAAGCTATCGTGGAAACGATGGATGAAGGATGCCCCGAAAGTTATCTCCATCTGTTCTCGGTTATCTGCGACAACGGCCTGCAACGATTTGCCTCCGTGAAACGCGGCATTGCAGTCTGTACGGGTATCGGAGAACAAGACAGCAGCGAGCGTATCACCAACAAATATGTGGAACTGATCCGCCGTTTTCTGAACGACCGGGAAGAAGCACGCAAAGCCCTCCAAAGCAAAGATACGGTCGAACTTTATCTGGCTCTATGGAGTATCGGATTCTACAATACGGAAGAAATCCAGGCACTTGTTCCGGGAATAATTAAAGACGGTGCCAAATATCAGGTGCAGACCTTACTTTACTTTTTACGCTGTACGCAATACTCCGGCATGAACCACCGCATCAGTAAAGATGCTTTTGAAAAATGGTATAACGAACCGTCGGTAGTGGCGGCTATCCTGCCACTGTATCTGTCCGGACTCTATCTTAGCCGGTACGGAGGACATAAGGACGCCCCGTCGCTCCATGATTATTTTGATAGCAAAGAAGAAGCGATCCGTCATTATGACTATCTGAAGAACGTCTATCAGTCCATCTCTGCCAAAGAGATTTATTCTCCATACGTATTCCCATGGGAAAGTGCAGAGCTCACCCGTTCGGAAATCGTTCTCAAGATGGCGTATATCACCTGGATGACCAACGATTCTGCATTAAAAGACGATCTTTGCACCTGTCTGCCTTCTTTGGATACCTATATGCGGGCAGGCTATATCGGTGTCGTATTAAATCCCCCGACCAGCCATTTACAGGAAGAATATGTGCTGCAATCACTGGGCGATCGTTCGCAGGACGTTCGTGACGAAGCCTACAAAGTCTTGTCCGAGATGACCTTGTCGCCCGAACAGAATCAGAAAGTAGAAGAGTTGCTGCGCTTCAAATATAGTGAGATGCGTATCAACGCCATCAATCTATTGATGAAACAGCCGAAAGAACAATTGTCCGGCAGTATCCGCCGCTTACTAACAGACAAGGTTGCTGAACGCCGCCTGGCCGGATTGGATATGATGAAGACTATTCACAACGTAGAATTTCTGCAAGATACCTATCAGGAACTGATCCCTACCGTCAAAGAAATTCAGAAACCGAACGCGAAAGAAAAAGTGTTGATAGAATCTCTGATTGGAGACGGAACGAAAGAAAACACCGCACAGCACTATACCAAAGATAACGGCTTCGGTCTGTACGACCCGGCTCTTGAAGTCAATCTGCCGGAGATTACCCAGGATAAAGGATTCAACGTGAAAAAAGCATTCGAATTCATTTGCTTCGGAAGGGCTAAACTTGTATTTAAAAAACTAAGCAAATACATCGAAATCTATAAGAACGAAGAGTTCAAGAATGGATACGGAGAAGCACGCCTGGTAGGCAACAGTGTCCTGATAAACTGGAGCAACTACGGAGGATTGAGCGGACTCGGTTTCCCGGAACTGTGGAAGGCCTTCTACGAAGAAGAAATAGGAAGCTATGACAAATTACTGATGATGAGTTTCATGCTTGCATCAACAGGCGCTCCTAAAGACGATGACGACTACGATGAAGAGGATGAAGAAGACATCAAGGCAGACCAGAAATCAAGCAACACTTTCGAGCCGCTTGTCAACCGGATGTATGCCGGCATCACTTACCGCGGATTGCAGAAAGAGCTCCGCAAGATGCCGTACTACGAACAGATGAGTGATATTATCGAAGCATTGTCATACGAGTACAAAGACGAAGCAGTCTACCAACGATTGGCTGTCAATATGCTGCTCCAACTGTTGCCTTTACTGAATACTAAAAACATTTTCCGCCAGTACACCAACAAGCATGCATGGCTTCGGGACAAACTGGAATATGGAGAAAAAGAGATCGTTTACCCGATACATAACAACAAGTTCGTGAATTTCTGGCTTGAAATGCCTCAAAAGCCCATGAGTGATGATCTGTTTATCCGCTACTTCACAGTGCGCTACCAACTTTACAAGCTCACCAACTACATGGAACACACACCCGAACTGGAAGAAACAGACTCTTACCTTCATGCCACGGACTTCGCCCGTGCATGGATGCTCGGAATCATCCCGACAGAAGAAGTATACCGCGAAATGATGGGACGCATCAGCTCGCCCGCCCAGATCAAGGCAATCACCACGGTATTGAACGACAACGTTCGTTTCAATAAGGAAAAAGAAAGATACGCCGACATCAAAAACGTCGATTTCTCTCTCTTCCGTTCTCTTGCACAGAAGATAGTAGACCGGATTCTTGAAATCGAACTGAAACGGGGAGACTCCGAGACACAAGTCACCAGTCTTGCAGAGGAATTAAGTTATATTTATGGAGCGGACACATTTATCCACATTCTGCAAGCGTTCGGCAAAGATACGTTCATACGCGACAGCTACAACTGGGGCAGCACCAAACGAGGTGTATTGAGCAGCTTGCTCCATGCTTGCCATCCCCTACCAACAGATACCAGCGAAAACCTGAAGAAACTGGCGAAGCAAGCCGAAATCAGTGACGAACGACTGGTAGAAGCCGCCATGTTCGCTCCGCAATGGATTGAACTGACCGAAAAGGCAATAGGCTGGAAAGGACTGACAAGTGCCGCCTATTATTTCCACGCCCATACCAATGAAACATGTGACGACAAGAAAAAAGCAATCATCGCCCGCTACACCCCTATCGACGTGGAAGACTTGCGGGAAGGTGCTTTTGATATCGACTGGTTCAGGGATGCATTTAAGACAATTGGCAAACGACGCTTCGAAGTGGTCTACAATGCCGCCAAATATATATCATGCAGCAATAGCCATACCCGTGCCCGCAAGTTTGCCGATGCCACCAACGGCGCGGTGAAAGCGGCAGATGTAAAGAAAGAAATAGTTGCCAAACGCAACAAAGACTTATTGATGAGCTACGGCCTCATCCCATTGGGACGGAAACCGGACAAAGAACTGCTGGATCGTTATCAATACCTGCAAAAGTTCCTGAAAGAGAGTAAGGAGTTCGGTGCTCAAAGGCAGGAAAGCGAAAAGAAAGCGGTAAACATCGCCCTGCAAAACCTAGCACGCAACTCCGGCTACGGAGACGTTACCCGTCTGACCTGGAGCATGGAAACGGAACTAATCAAAGAACTTCTCCCCTACCTGTCTCCCAAAGAGATAGACGGCGTAGAAGTGTATGTGCAAATCAATGAGGAAGGCAAATCGGAGATTAAACAAATCAAAGACGGCAAAGAGCTCAACAGTATGCCTGCCAAACTGAAAAAGCATCCGTATATAGAAGAACTGAAAGCGGTACACAAAAAGCTGAAAGACCAGTATACCCGCTCCCGCGTGATGCTGGAACAGGCGATGGAAGACTGTACCCGTTTTGAAGAAAGCGAATTGCGCAAGTTGATGCAGAACCCTGTCATCTGGCCATTGTTGAGACATCTTGTCTTTATCTGTAACGGACAGACGGGCTTCTACACCGACGGATTGCTGGTGACTGTGAATGCCGTTTGCCTCCCGTTAAAACCGAAAGACGAGTTACGCATCGCCCATCCCACAGACTTGTACACAAGCGGCGACTGGCACGCCTATCAGAAATTCCTGTTCGACAAAGCAATCCGCCAACCTTTCAAACAGGTGTTCCGTGAGCTCTATGTTCCGACTCCGGAAGAAGTGGAAGCCACTCAATCCCGCCGTTACGCCGGCAATCAGATCCAACCGCAGAAAACAGTTGCCGTACTGAAAGGCCGTCGCTGGGTAGCCGACTACGAAGACGGTCTCCAAAAGATCTATTACAAAGAGAACATTATCGCCACCATCTATGCGATGGCAGACTGGTTCTCTCCTGCCGACATCGAAGCTCCGACATTAGAATATGTTTGCTTCCACAACCGCAAGGACTACAAGCTGATGAAAATCTCGGAGATTCCTCCTGTCATTTTCTCGGAAGTGATGAGAGACGTAGACTTGGCAGTAAGTATAGCCCATGCCGGAAGCGTCGATCCGGAAACCAGCCACTCTACCATCGAGATGCGCAGCGTGCTGGTGGAACTGACAATGCCGTTGTTCCATTTCAAGAACGTGACGATAAAAGGAAGTTTCGCTCACATCGAAGGCAAACTGGGTAAGTACAATATCCATCTGGGCAGCGGCGTGATCCATCAGGAAGGAGGCGCGCAAATTGCCGTTCTTCCGGTACATTCGCAAAATCGCGGACGCCTGTTCCTGCCTTTTGTAGATGAAGATCCGAAGACAGCCGAGATATTGACTAAGATTATCTTCTTTGCAGAAGACGATAAGATAAAAGACCCGAGCATCCTGAACCAAATCAAATAGAAAAGAGATGGCAGAGAATTTAATCATCGGCACAGGAAATAAGGAAGAGAAATACCGGGAGTTACTTCCGCAACTGCACGCTTTAGTAAGTACGGAAACGGATCTCATAGCCAATCTTGCCAACGTTGCAGCAGCGCTCAAACAGACTTTCGGTTTCTTTTGGGTAGGCTTTTACCTTGTGAAAGAGGATGAACTCGTACTGGGTCCGTTTCAGGGTCCCATTGCCTGCACCCGCATCCGCCTCGGCAAAGGGGTTTGCGGCACAGCTTGGAAAGAGGCCCAGACACTGATTGTTCCTGACGTAGAACAGTTTCCCGGACACATTGCCTGTAGTTCGGACTCGAAATCGGAAATAGTAGTACCGATCCTCCAACAAGGTGAAGTTGTTGGAGTGCTGGATATTGACAGTGATGAACTGGATAGTTTCGACACCATCGACGCACGCTATCTGGAAGAGATTTGTACGTATATTGGATAAGTTGACAACCATACAAACGTCCTGAAAAAACAGAGGCTCTGATTGAGTGAATCAGAGCCTCTGTTTACTATAAATAGAGCCTCTGTTCAGGTCAAACAGAGGCTCTATTTTTTTACCAGTCCATATCTTCTATTTCCCGTTCCTGGTACAGCAGAAGTTGTTTGCGAAGCGAACTCATTTCGCGTCTCATATCTTCCATCTTTTCCAGTAAATGATGAATGGCATCGATACCTTCCATATTGATGGATAAGTCGTAGTACATTCTGCTGTAACGCTCCACGTTCGGGAGTTCCGACAAAAGCAAATAATGTTCGCCGCCTTCGGTATGTACGTTAATCAAACCGCCCTCTTCCAACATTTCGATGAATGAAGGCTCAATATGACATTTGTGACAGTATTCACTGACAATTATTAATTCGGTCTGCATAGTACTCATTCATTTTAGTTCATACTCTGTAATTGACGGAACAACTCTTTCTGTTTGTCGGTCAAGTTCGTAGGAATCTTGACAGAATAGGTCACAATCAAGTCACCGAATTGTCCTTCCTTCTTATAAACCGGGAATCCTTTACCTTTCAGACGGACTTTCGTACCGTTCTGCGTTTCCGGTTTTATCTTCAGTTTCACTTTACCGTCCAGCGTGTCGACTACTTTCTCGCCTCCCAATACGGCAGAGTAAAGATCTACCTCCACATCTATGTACAGATCGTCGCCCAGGCGTTTGAACACCGGGTCTTCGGCTATAACGAACGTAATGTACAAGTCGCCCGCAGGTCCTCCGTTGACACCTTCGGCTCCGTAGCCTTTCAGTTTAATAACCTGTCCGTCGGCTACACCGGCAGGGATAGTGATACGTACCTGTTTACCATTTACAGTCAATATCTGCTTATGCGTTTGAGCAGCATCACGAAGGGAAAGATGAAGTTCGGCATTAAAGTCCTGTCCGCGGAATCCCGCAGAACCTTGTCCTCTTCCTCCCCGATGTCCGAACATTGATTCGAAGAAATCGGAAAATCCACTAGCGTTGCCACCGGAAAATCCTTCTCCATCGGAACTATACCAATAGGTTCCGTTACCGTCGGAGAAACCCTGACCCGCACCGCCGAATCCGCCGAAACCTCCTGCACCGCCAAAGCCTCCGGCTTGTTGCTGTGCACGTTTCTGCGCTTCGAATTCATCGGCATGCTTCCAATGTTCTCCGTACTCATCATACTTTTTACGTTTCTCGGGGTCACTCAGTACTTCATTGGCTTCGTTGATTTCCTGAAATTTATCCTTTGCACTAGGGTCATTAGGATTCAAATCAGGGTGATATTTCCGGGCCAACTTACGAAAAGCCTTTTTGATATCATCCTGAGAAGCACTTTTGTCTACTCCAAGAATCTTGTAATAATCTATATAGGCCATGTTTTATGAATTTAATCGTTCATACATCATACGGCAAATAACACGCCAATCACGCTTTTGGATGCAAAAATTAACAAGGATTAATACCTAATACTTAATACTTGATATTCCTCTTTTCCAGCATCTGGAAGTCTTGCTTCTTCATACCCAAATCATCCAGCGGACGGGGTTCGTTGTGATCGTTCAGATAAACTCTCGGTTTTAGGACGTAGTGCGGAGCCGTTACAGATTGCGAATCATCCCGGTAAGGAGTTTCTATTCCGGCTAAAGACAACATGGTCGGGAAGAAAGAGCTGCTGGAAGAAACATTCTTATCCTTATTATCAATGGCGGTATCCCAGTATTCGGGATAGGTTTCAAGGTAGTTGTCGGACATCCAGATGAGGAACGGCACGTGAAGTTGATAATAAGAAGGTACGGGAGAAGCGTGGAGGAACAGATGGCGGGAATCGTCGAAAATATCCTCACCATGATCGGAAGTGTAGAGCATGGCGGCATCTATCTGCTGTTTTTCCAACATGTGGATAAGGCGTGACAAGAAACCGTCCGTATAACGGATGGAGTTGTCATAGGCATTGACCAGGTTATCCCGGTATTTTCTTTCTGCTTCCATCGGATAATCGGGCGTAAAGAAAGCACTTTCCGACGGGTAACGTTCGCGGTAATTAAAGTGAGAACCGTAGGTATGGAGCACGATAAATTGTTTCGTCGCACCTTTAGCCAGTTCCTGCTCCACCAATTTCAGAAGTTCGTCGTCAGAAGGATTATAGGAGGAACTGACAGAATCTTCTTTTATAAAATCGTACGTATCGGCTTCCATTCCGAAGAAGTCAATAAACGAATGGTTGTAACGTTGGTTGGAGAAAAAGGCTGTCCGGAAACCTGCCTCTTTAAAGGCAGTGATGATTCCCTTCTGATGATAGATAGAATCGTAGTTGCAGGCGGTAGCGTCCGACATCAACATGGGGACACTTTTATGTGTCGTATTCGACTCTGTCAGTACTTTCGGGAAAGCAATCAGACCCGGTTGCCGGGATAAAAGAGGGTTCGTTTCACGTTCGTAACCATACAGTTGCCAGTTCAGGGCACGGGAGGTTTCTCCTACAACCATTACGTATACTTCCCGTTTCTCTTTCGGATGCGTAGGCAGGGCATGGAAAGTAAAATCCTTCGAAGTACGGTGATAATTCTGCGTCAAGGCGGTTCGTTGGAAGGCAAGACCTACGTTATAACACACGTTCAGCGGATATAAATCGGACTTCAACTCATATCCCGGGTCCTGCATATATGCTCCGGCAAGACTAAGGAGGGAAATCCCAAAGACTATGGAGGCTCTCTTCCGTTCTCTGCGGATAAATTCTGCCGTAAGTTTCCGCTTACGTATAATTGAAATGGTCCCTAATATCAGGGCAGGTACGTAGAGTATGATGACAGCAATAATGGCAGGTGTGAGATTATCAAGCAATTCGAGGGCTTCACTCGAATTGGTAGTCACCAGGTTCAGAAACATATCGACAGCGATAATGGACTGGCCGAACAAATAAAGCAATACAATCTGAAAGGCTCCGAAAAACAGGAACAGGAATAAAATCCAAAGCATCTTGCCACAGTTTCTCGACAAAGTCATCAACAGATAATAGCAGCCGAAAGGCAAAAGCACATTACACACCTTTGCCATCAACGGTAAAGGCTCTGTCAAACAGAGCACAAGGTTGGGTACTATCAAGATGAAGAGGAACAGATAAAACAAATGTTCCTGATTCTCCAACCAATTCTTTATATTCTTAAAAAGCTTCATTGATATTAAAAATAAATCCGGTCTGGTGTTTGCCAAACCCTAAATCCAAACGTACATTTACTCTCTTCTTAAACTCCCAACGATAACCGAAACCATAATTAGGCAGAATATGTTTCGGAGTAAACTCGGAGAGTCGTGGAAAAATCGTTCCCGCTCCTGCCCATACAGCCACTCCATTCCGCTTCCAGACGTGTTGCCGGAGTTCTATTTGCGCATCCATTGCTCCTTTGTCCCGATAGCGTCCTTCGTAATATCCGCGCATGGAGTAAGAGCTTCCCAGCGTTGCCATCAATCCCCACGGGGTATCGCCATAGGTAAGCAATGTGTGGAATTGTCCTGCCAGCACTCCGCCTTTCCATACGGGCTGATAATAGCTGGTAGTCAGTTCGGTGCTGCTAAACGCATATTTATTGCCGAGAAAAGCCGGGCTGAATCGCTGGTCTATCCGCAAGTAATAGCCGTGAGACGCATTTGTCAGGAAATCACGTGAATCGTAAAGGAGGGAAAGTCCCAGGCTGGTATTGGTGGTCCGTGCCGCCATCCCTTCCCATAGTTCCGGTTTATCAAAGTCCCGCCCGTCAATATAATCGAATATGGCCATCGGGCCGATGTAGAAGTTCTTTGCCAGCCGGAACATAAAATCGACTTTCACCTGTGCTTGAAAACGTTTATAGTCGCTTTCATTATCAGAGTTGGCTCCATTGTCATATCCCCGTCCCCAATACAGGCTGGGGAAAGAATAGAAATAGAGATTGTAATTCAAGCGGTATTTGTCTTGCGGAAACAGATGGTTCCCACGGATTCCCAACAGATAGAAGCCGACCGTCGACACATCTCCGTAAAGAGAGACATTGGAGGGAGGAAGAAGCGAATCGTTCCGATCGGTGCGATATAGTCCGGCTGCCACCAGTCCGAGTCCGAACTTGGTGTCACTGGAGTAGTGAGGACCGCCTATCACACTGAAATCAAACTTTTTATTCTTTTTTTCCTTATTGGCGTCATTGAAGTAATCAAGAAACTTTTTAAAGAAGCTGCGCTTTGCCGGAACAGAATCTTCCATGGTTACAGATATAGAATCCTCCGGCAGTTCAATTTTAGTAGAATGCAGCTGTGCGCCCAACGGGGTTTGTGTCAACAACAAAAGCGCGAATATGATTAGCCTGTTCTGTCTAGTATTCATAATCATAAGAAGTAGAAAACTTTGCGGACAAAGTTAGTTTCAAACTTCTTATTACAACAGAGTTTCAGAGGCTTTTGTTGTCCTGAATTTCCTTTTTAACGTTTCAAAAGTCCTATAAACTCGTCCACATCTTCTTCTGTCGTATCAAAAGAAGTTACCAAGCGGATTTCATCCTTCTCTTCGTTCCAGAAATAAAAGAAATAAGACTCCAGCATCCGGTCGATAACCGGGCGGGGCATAGTAAGGAATAGTTGGTTACTCTCGGCTTTTTGAGTAAAAGTGACTTCGGGCAGTTTCTCTAATTCCGCACGAAGTTTGGCAGCCATCGCATTGGCGTGGCTGGCATTCTTCAGCCAAAGGTCGCCGGTGAGGTATGCCGTAAACTGGCAAGAGAGGTAACGCATCTTCGAAGCGAGCTGGGCGGATTGCTTACGGATGAAACGGGCTTCCGGTTGCAGGTCTTTATTAAATACAATCACGCACTCTCCCATCATCAGTCCGTTCTTCGTTCCGCCGAAACTAAGAATATCGACTCCGCAATCCACCGTCAGTTCTTTAAGAGAAAGATTCAGGGCGGCACAGGCATTGGCTATTCTGGCTCCGTCCATGTGTACATACATACCATTCAGATGGGCAAAGTCAGTCAGGCGTTTCAACTCTTCGGGAGTGTAGATGGTGCCAAGTTCGGTACATTGGGAGATGTAGAGAGCTCTAGGTTGCGAATGGTGTTGGTCGCCGAAACCGTGCAGGTAAGGTTGCATCAATTCCGGGGTAAGTTTACCGTCGGGAGTAGCAATCGGGCGAATCTGACAACCTGTCATTTTCACAGGAGAGCCACACTCATCTACATAGATATGAGCTGTTTCCGCGCAAAAGATAGAATGATACGGGCGGGTCATCAATTGCAAAGCTACCACATTGCTGCCTGTTCCGTTGAATACAAACAAAGGGACACAGTTCGGGGTGAATGTTTCTTTGATCTTCGCTACGGCTTCTTCTGTCCATTTGTCATCGCCATATCCTAAAGAATGGTCTATATTGGCCCGGTTCAAGGCTTCCATTACCAACGGATGCACACCGGAATTATTGTCAGAGGCAAAACTTCTCATTGTTTCTTGCATTTTAATTCGTGGTGCAAAGTAACAGAATTATTTCCGGAAATCAATTGAAAGGAAGATACATTAAAAGGAAAAAGGATAAAAAACGAGAATCTCCGAAGGGCTGACCGGGCTGCCATCCCTCCGGAGATTCTGCTGTTTTCGTTAAAGTGCCAAATTCTTTTAGCCAATATAAACATTCACACAGAGATATACATAGAGTTCTTCATCACACTGATCGAACTCAATCTTGTTCTCTCTTGACAACCACCCTAAAGCGGCACCCAGCTCTTTATCTTTCAACCCGGATTTTCTCTTCAGAAGTCCGTAGCTCCACTTTTCGTTATTGCTAAGCAGTTGCCAAACCTTACCGGCATTTACACCGATTTCATTTCTATTCATTTTTCTAGAGTAATTAAGAGGTTTAATACATTAGGTTAAGATTTCGCCTATAAAGATAACAAAAGGATATTGCAATTGTTTATACGTCTTTACTAAAAAGTTGTTACAGAATTATTTTTAACATAAAAGCGGTGATGTGTCCCGACACAAAGGCGTTATTAGCATATGTTAAATTAGAACTTTTCCTTGCAGACATCTGTTATTAGATAAAATCAATCCTAAACCAATTACAGCTATGGCAAAAAAAATAGCAGAACAACTGATAGATACTTTGGTTAAATCCGGAGTTGAACGCATTTACGCCGTAACAGGCGACAGTCTGAATGAGGTAAACGAAGCAGTCAGAAAAAACGATCAAATAAAATGGATACATGTGCGCCATGAAGAGACAGGAGCGTATGCCGCTGCTGCAGAGGCACAACTAACCGGTCGTCCGGGATGCTGCGCGGGAAGTAGCGGACCGGGACACGTTCATCTTATCAACGGTTTGTATGACGCGCACCGTTCCGGGGCACCGGTAATCGCCATCGCTTCTACGATTCCTACCGGAGAATTCGGTACGGAGTATTTTCAGGAGACGAATACAATCAAACTTTTTAACGATTGCAGTTATTATAATGAAGTAGCCACTACTCCCAAGCAATTTCCACGTATGCTCCAATCGGCCATACAAACGGCTGTCACCCGTAAAGGGGTGTCCGTCATCGGGCTGCCGGGAGACTTGGCAAAGGCTTCTGCCGTTGCTGTCGACTCGTCGATCCGGAACTATCCTGCCCCACCGGAGGTTTGCCCGTCGGAAGAAGATTTGGCTCAATTGGCCGACTTATTAAACAAACATACACGTATCACTCTTTTCTGCGGCATCGGTTGCCGGGGAGCTCACGAGGAAGTAATCGCGCTTTCCGAGAAGCTGAATGCTCCGGTGGTATATACTTTCAAAGGAAAGATGGAGGTGCAATATGAGAATCCGTATGAAGTGGGTATGACGGGATTGTTGGGAATGCCTTCGGGATATTACAGTATGCACGAAGCTGAAGTGCTTCTCATGCTCGGCACTGACTTTCCATATTCTGCTTTCCTGCCGGATGATATCAAGATAGCCCAGATTGACATAAAGCCCGAACGTCTGGGACGTCGCGCAAAGGTGGATATCGGACTTTGTGGAGACGTCAAACTTAGCATCCAGTCTTTATTGCGTATGCTGAATCCGAAAACGGATGATTCTTTCTTACTGAAACAACTCAAAAGATACGAGGGAGTAAAGAAGGATTTGGCCGCTTACACGGAAGATAAAGGGGACGTAAATAAGATTCATCCCGAATATGTGATGTCTGAAATAGACAAACTAAGTTCAGACGATGCTGTGTTTACGGTAGATACGGGAATGACTTGTGTATGGGGAGCACGTTATCTGCAAGCAACAGGCAAACGCCACATGCTGGGTTCTTTCAATCATGGTTCGATGGCAAATGCGTTGCCGCAAGCTATCGGTGCCGCGTTGGCTTATCCGGATCGTCAGGTGGTTGCGCTTTGCGGAGATGGAGGATTATCGATGACTTTAGGAGACTTGGAAACCGTTGTACAATATAAGTTGCCGATTAAAATCATCGTATTCAACAACCGTTCATTGGGAATGGTGAAGTTGGAAATGGAAGTGGACGGACTGCCGGACTGGCAAACGAATATGTTGAATCCTGACTTCGCCCAAGTGGCCGAAGCAATGGGAATGACCGGGTTTAATGTCAGCGATCCGGAAGAAGTGTTGACTACTTTATTGAATGCATTCGAGTTGGATGGTCCGGTACTTGTTAATATCATGACCGATCCGAACGCACTAGCCATGCCTCCTAAAATTGAATTCGGGCAAATGGTGGGCTTTGCGCAGTCAATGTATAAGTTGTTAATCAACGGCCGTTCACAAGAAGTGATTGATACGATCAATTCTAACTTTAAACATATACGGGAGGTATTTTAAGTTATTCTATTTTTAATATTTTCATTACCTCTCTCAAAGTATGACTTGCTATTATTGTCTATTGCAATATGGTAAGTCATACCTTTTTATAGTCTATCTTGAGGTGATAATCATTTTATTTTCTTATGTTTGTAATCATCAAAAAGTAAAAACACATGGAAAAGACCGACTCTTCGCCTTTATCCCGACAAGCGCTGTACGCTGATAAAAAACAATGGAATCAATTTCTTTCTGTTTTTTTATTGGCAGTGGGCGTTGGTTTTACAGTGGCAGGCATTATCTTCTTTTTTGCCTACAACTGGGATGAATTACCTAAATTTGCAAAGTTAGGAACAGTAGAGGTGTTATTAATAGCTTCTGTCCTGCTCGCTACATTCACCCGTTGGAATAAGCTCGTCAAACAGATTCTCCTGACCGGAGCTACGTTCCTGATAGGTACGCTTTTCGCCGTCTTCGGACAAATCTACCAAACGGGAGCCGATGCTTACGATCTTTTCCTGGGATGGACTCTTTTCACCATTCTCTGGGCGGTTGCTATCCGTTTCGCTCCGTTGTGGCTGACGTTCATCGGATTACTTTGCACTACGATATGGTTGTACAATATACAGATAGCTAATACCAACTCTTGGGAAATGACTTTGTTGGCTAATGCAGTAACCTGGATATGTGCCTTGACAACGATCATCACGGAATGGATGAGCGCAAAAGGTCATTTGAACAGAAACAATCGTTGGTTTGTCAGTCTTCTTTCACTGGCTACTATTATACACACCAGTTTTCTGTTAATGATGGCAATCTGCGAAGAGAGCGCCATATTGTCTGTTCCCCTCATAAGCACTGTCCTTCTATTTTCTGCGGGACTTTGGTATGGATGGAAAGTAAAAAGCCTGTTCTATCTGGCTATCATTCCGTTTGCCGCATTAATGATTCTATTGACTACATTCATATCACAAAGCAATCTTAGGGATGTTCAGATATTCTTCTACGGAGGAGTTATTGTCATCACCGGAACAACTTTGCTCATTTACATCATTCTTCATTTAAAAAAGCAATGGTATGGCACAGAAGCATAACCTCACTATTCAAGTCGTATCCATTATCGGAGGAATCCTGACGGCTATTTTCTTTTTGGGATTTCTGGCACTTGCCAGAATCCTCCGCTCCGATATTTCTTGCCTGATTGCCGGAAGTATATTAATTCTCACTACGCTAACAATCAGCCGCATGGTGGTCCGGTCTTTTCTGGATGCAATGAATATCACTTTATACATAGCCGGATGTGTATTGATTGGCTTCGGTATAAATGCCAGCATTAATCTCCTCTTCATTACACTTATGGGAATCAGTATTCTCACATTCTTATTATCAAGAGGATTTATTCTCCCCTTTCTTTCAGTCATTCTGT
This sequence comes from Bacteroides sp. D1, assembly GCF_000157095.2. NCBI lineage: Bacteria > Pseudomonadati > Bacteroidota > Bacteroidia > Bacteroidales > Bacteroidaceae > Bacteroides > Bacteroides sp. D1. The sequence continues at coordinate 39,853 of NZ_JH114339.1, read as the reverse complement.
TTAATATATCTTTTTTCGGAGAAGCTGCCCATGTCTTTTCTTCGTTTTATCCCTTGCAAATAGCCGTAGTCCCTATCCTTGGAGTGTTTCTATTTACCAACATCTTTGAAAACAAGTTGTTTGAGTGTATAGGAACAGAGAATTACCTTTCCAAATACAAACCATTTCATTTCGGATTATTCGTATCCGGTATCGTCTCACTGGGAGGATTATCAATCAATTACATGATATCAGAAACAAATAGTTGGCTTGTGTCCTGCATACTGTCTGTTTGTATATGGATCGGAATTCTTATCATGGTTCAACGAATCATGCAGGTCATGAAAGTGGATCATCCAGTAAATCAGGTTGGTATCTACATTCTTTGCATTGTTATCTGTCTGCCCACCGTGTTTGCTCCTTATTTATCCGGTAGTTTGTTACTGATTTTAATATGTTTCCATTATGGTTACAAAGCGGAGTGTGCTGCCTCGCTCCTTCTCTTTATCTATGCTGTTTCCAAATATTATTATGATTTGAATTTGAGCCTGCTTACCAAATCCATAACGCTTTTCTTCATCGGAATTGCATGTATTACAGCCTGGTATTTCTTCACTCAAAAAAGAACAAGACATGAAAAAGTATAGCCGAATATTGATTATCGTAAACCTGATACTGCTATTGGGGTATTTCAACTGGTCGGTTTATCAGAAAGAGCAAACCTTGAAAGACGGACAGTTGGTTTTGTTGCAGCTAGCCCCCGTCGATCCCCGCTCTCTTATGCAAGGAGACTATATGAGACTTAACTACAAGGAAGCCTCATCAAATCTGCCAGATGAGCAAACCGACACACGCGGTTATGCCATACTCCGAACGGACAGTAATCAGGTAGGAGAAATTGTACGATTACAAAACACGTTGGAACCTGTAAACGACAATGAGCTAGTCATCAGATATAAAATAATAAATAGACGCCTCTTCCTCGGCGCCGAATCTTTCTTCTTTGAAGAAGGACAGGATACTCTTTATCAAAAAGCCGTATATGGCGGACTGAAAGTAGATGATAAAGGGCAAAGCTTACTCGTGGGATTGTATGATGAGGACTTTCATCTTATTCAATCCGATAAATAAAGACTAATAAGAAAACCCGGACTTTCGCAAGCCCGGGTTTTCTATATTCTCAAAACGTCTCCTTAATCTATAGGGAAATAAGGGACTAGCAAATTGGTTTCTAGTGCAAATAAGGAGACATTATGAAATAAAGAAAAGGGATACCTGTGGGAAATAAGGGAGGTATCCCTTTCTATAAGAAGAACAGAATTGGAAGGATTGACTTTCACAAGCCAAATCCTTCACTCTGTTTCTTCTCGGCGTATTCTTCACACAAGGTGAAGAAGGGTTTTCTTTTTATAGTTACTTAGTTAGCTCCATCAGCTTTCATTACTATCGGACATTTAACTTCTGTAACAGCTCCCCATGTATCTGTAATCTTCACTAAGGCATAACCTTCAACTTTAGATGCAATGGATAGGGTAGTAGCTTTCAATTGTACAGTTAATTCACCTTCAAACGCAACGGGAGTAGAAGTTGCCCCGGCTATTTCAGCATATTTGGCAATCTCTGAACTTAGTTCTATAGTAACATCTGTAACTCTACTATCTCTACTTGTCTTAGCAATTGTTACGGCAACGTCTTTTACATCTTTAACAGTAAAATCAGCAGGTTTAATCTTGAATAATTTTTCAGATTCCTTTATTGACAATACTTTAGCTTTACTAGCAGCAATATCAGGATGTGAACCTTCTTTGATTGCAGATCTTACAGTTAAGTTAAACTCTTTAGAAATTGTAGCCAAACGTTTATTTCCAAACGGCTGGTATGCAATGGTCATACGACGCGTTGAATATACACCATCATTCTTAGTTGATTTGTACAACGGAACTGCAATTACAGAGTTTGTTTTGTTAACTAACCAATTTGCACCCATTTCCGGATTATCATCAGTACCAAAGTTAGGAGCTTTCTCATCAAAAGATATATGTCCCTTATCTTCAGCGCTCATTTCATCAAAGAGTGCATACAAGTCTTGATTTACAACTGCATTAGATTTATCAGGGGTACCATAAGCAATAGCAGTTTCAGAACTTGTGAAATAAGCACTTAACGGTGTAAATGCAAATATACCTGCATTCTTAACTTCCACTTTCACATTTACCTTCTTAATTACTTCATCTCCCAATGTTGGTTGATAGTCCGGATTAATAATTTCCAAAACAGCATTATGCATTACAGCTGCAACCATAGTCGGATTAAATTGGAAGGCAATCTTATATCCTGTAACTTTACCTTTATTATCTGTTATAGTAACAGGTTGCGCACCAACAAGATCAATAGAACCACTTTCATAAGCATACTCATTGCCATTAACAGAAATCTTATCTCCAGCAGCAAATCCAATGCTCTTCAATCTTACAGTAGGTTTCTTCTTGCCAGTAAACTCTTTGTTCAGAATAGCGAATAAATCATCGGTTGAGTTAACAACAAGATCAGAGGTATTATTTGAAGGATCTGTGGCATCTGCACCCTTAGTCAGATTCCAAACAACAGCATCAGCGATAGTAATATCAGCACCCGTGTCATAAGTAAAGTTCACTGTAAAGGTTTTAGCATTACCTCCTTCAACTTTTGTACCGTCTGTTTTCAAGTAATTAACTTTCACTTCAATAGTACCTTGTTTTGTAGGTGAGGAAATAGTATTTGTAGCTTCGTCAAATACAGCACCAATAGCTTCCAAATCAGCTTTTTCAATAGAATAATAATGAGCTGCAACTTTGGACAATTCAGCAGCAAACAATTCATCAAGTTTTGCAGATGATGTATAAACCACATCTACTTCTTTATTAGTAATATCCAAAGCCTCATTTTTAGCAATAACCTTCACATCATAATTTGATATGATGTTATTTCCCCAAGCATCTTTAGCACGTAAAGCATAAGCTATCGCTTTATTATTCAAGTTATTATCGGCTGCTTTATCAGCAATCAAAGAAACTGTAAGATCATAAATTCCCTGATTCCATTTCTTTTCGCCATCCGCACGGGTGGTTAAAGGATTTTCAGAAAGATTCTTTTCTTTTGATAGAACTGTATAACAAACCTCCCCATGAGAATTAATCAATTCAACAGGATATTCAGAGAAGTCAACACTAACCGGATTGATTAATGCATGCATTACAGAGCTATTTGCACCAACTAAAGTAGTAGCTTTTTCTGTAGAACCATAAGTTACATTATGGAACTTAACAGTAGTACCTTTAGCCAATATACCATAATACATTGTTACCTCACTCATACCTTCACTAATTTTTCCATCAGCAATTGACACAACAGTCATGCTTGACAATTTATCAGCTGTTGGCAATATAATAGTTTTATCAGTATAAGTTCCATCTTCATTGAGTGCACCGACATGAAGTTCCCATGCTGGTCTGTCCGCTGCTTCAACAACATATACACTTGTTTGGGCATAATCTCCACGTACTAATTTGCCCTTAGTTCCATCTTCATTTACAGCATTGATATCCCAATAACACCAATAACCATCTTCGTCAATGAAAGGAGATACTCCGTCTGTACCTGCAGCCTGAGAACCTTTTACAAATTTGCCGGCGGCATCATCATAATAATACCAGTATCCATCTTCAATATAAGGAGACTTGCCATTTGTTCCTTCCGTGACTTCGCCGCGGTCGCCTTGTGCTTTATCTCCTTTTACGAAACCGCCCTTTCCATCATTAGCCTTATCATCCCAAAAATACCAATAGCCTTTATCACCATTAGTTCCATCCGCGATGTAAGGTGAATGTCCGTCTGTGGCTTTTGCATACCATCCGGTACCTTTTTTATCAATCAACCATTCTCCGGTCTCCGGATCAATAGTCACTTTCGATCCCGGAGTTCCCTGTCCACCAGCTACTCCCGGAGCACCTGTATCACCCTTGTCACCCTTATCACCTTTAGCACCATTTATGATACTATAAGATTTTCCATCGTTAAATGTTACCTTGAATCCACCAGTAACAGGTTCTACACTCTTCACCCAATTACCAGCATCTACAAATTTCTGCAGATCAGCGATGCTAGCCTTATTAGCATCAATCTGTGTTTGCAGATTGTCAATGTCATCATCGTAGTCTTTACAGCCTACATAGGTGACAGTAGAAAGTGCCAGCGCCCCGAAGAACATCACTTTTACAAATTTTCTTTTCATAACTACTTAAAAATTACATTAATAATATATTATTAAACACTAAGTTTCAATAATAGCATGCCCGTTACTTTGTAGGTAACGGAAGAACCTTTGTCCTGCTCTTCGGGAGTAGTCAATACTGAAAAACGATACGATATGCTACGAAACATTTTTACCCCTGCTTTTGAAAGCAAGTAGCGGGGAGGGGAAATCTTGTGCAAAATTTAGAAGTTAACAAAGCCCTAATACAAAGAATCCGTGTGTTTTATCTGTCCTATTCCTTTTTTGAGTGGTTTATTAGAAAAAATGTATGATTTCGTTTGGTTGTTTTAAGAAATATGCTCATATTTGCACCGGTATTTATTCCCGTTACCTACAAAGTAACAGACTATTTATCAAGCGATTAATCCACTAATAGTACGCTTCACAAAATCAACGACCTGTCTATTAGCTTCATCTATTTTCTTATTCCTGAAAGGCTTCAGATACGTTTCAGTCACAGTGATGGAAGAGTGTCCCATTGCTTCGGAAATAATACCCGGATGAATCTCACAATAATAGGCTGTCGTAGCCCAAGTGTGACGTGCAGTATAAGAGCTCAATCTATCACCCAATCCCAGCAATTCGCCCAGCAACATCAACTGACGATTGAATGTACGCAATGCCAACTGATATTCACGGTAAGCTTCCGGAGTCCCTTCACGACTCTTTAACAAAGAAAACAGATAAGGAGAAGAACTGTCACGGTTCATATATCTCTTTACCAGAATCATCGCTTCTGCAGTTAGAGTCACCGACAAGGTGCGGCCTGTCTTACGTCTGCGATATGTAATCACATTGTCACGTAAATCACTTTTACGCAAATAGGCGAGATCGACAAAAGGCAAACCGCGCAATAAAAACATAAGGATAAATAATTCCTGTGCCTTGCGTAATGACGGAGAACCGACAAAAGCCTGTGATAACCTGGCAAATACTTTCTTTATATCCTCCTCACCTAACGCACGTTTATGATCGGCACGAGTACCTGTATAAACAGAACGGAACAAGTGAGGAACATAAGGTGCCTTACGAAGATCGACAGCACGATTATAAACTGCACGAAACGTGCGCAAATAAGTGGAGACGGTATTCCAACTACATCCACGACTACGAAGATGCACTTCGAACCCTTTTAACCACTCCGGACTCACCTCATAGAAGGTGAAATCCTCTTTCCCACAATAAGCAATGATGGCATTGAGACTGCTACGGTATACATGGGCAGTACCAAAGTTTCCCTCCATCTGTAGCCCACGGGCTACTTGCTTCATAAATGTTACTACTTTCAACATCTCTCGATTTATTAATAAATTAGACAATAAATATAAGGGTATTCCAACAATCGAACAAATTGAAGGCAGAGATGTTGCAGGAATGCAAAAAAAGAACCACCTTCCCTTATTAGGGAAAGTGGTTCTTATCTTCTTTATATATTCTTAAGCGAAAGCTGGAATTACATCATTCCGCCCATGCCTCCCATTCCGGGAGCGCCCATTGGCATTTCAGGTTTATCTTCCTTCTTTTCTACAATTACACATTCAGTAGTCAGGAACATACCAGCGATAGAAGCTGCATTTTCCAAAGCTACACGAGCAACCTTAGCAGGGTCTACTACACCGGCAGCATGCAAGTTTTCGTAAATGTCCAGACGAGCGTTGTAACCAAAGTCACCCTTGCCTTCACGTACTTTCTGAACAACTACCGCACCTTCTTTACCAGCGTTAGCAACGATCTGACGAAGTGGTTCTTCGATAGCACGTTTGATGATTTCAACACCGGTTGTTTCATCAGCATTGTCACCCTTCATGCCGTCGATAGCATCAATTGCACGGATGTAAGCTACGCCACCACCCGGGATGATACCTTCTTCGATAGCAGCACGAGTTGCACGCAAAGCATCGTCCACACGGTCTTTCTTTTCTTTCATTTCCACTTCAGAAGCAGCACCTACATAGAGAACAGCTACACCACCTGACAATTTAGCCAGACGTTCCTGCAATTTCTCGCGGTCATAGTCAGACTTAGTTGCCACGATTTGTGCTTTGATCTGTTCGCAACGTTCTTTGATGCTGTCTTTGTTACCTGCACCGTTTACAACAGTTGTATAGTCTTTAGTAACTGTAACTTTGTCAGCAGTACCCAACATTTCGATAGTAGCTTGTTCCAGTTTCAAACCTTTTTCTTCGCTGATAACAACACCACCTGTCAGGATAGCGATATCTTCCAACATTTCTTTACGACGATCGCCGAAGCCCGGAGCTTTCACAGCACAGATCTTCAATTGAGAACGCAGACGGTTTACTACCAATGTAGTCAACGCTTCGCTATCTACATCTTCTGCAATTACTAACAGTGGACGACCTGTTTGTACAGCCGGTTCGAGGATAGGCAAGAAATCTTTCAGGTTAGAAATCTTCTTGTCATAGATCAGGATGTAAGGTTTCTCCATCTCACATTCCATTTTTTCTGTATTTGTCACGAAGTAAGCTGACAAATAACCACGATCGAACTGCATACCTTCTACTACACCGATAGTAGTGTCTGTACCTTTTGCTTCTTCGATAGTGATTACACCGTCTTTAGAAACTTTACGCATAGCGTCAGCAATCAATTTACCGATTACCGGGTCGTTGTTTGCAGATACGGTAGCAACTTGTTCGATCTTGTCATAGTTGTCACCTACAGTTTCAGCCTGATCCTTGATTGATTCTACCACTTTGGCAACAGCCTTGTCGATACCACGTTTGATATCCATCGGGCTAGCACCGGCAGTTACGTTCTTCAAACCTTCAGCTACGATAGCTTGTGCAAGAACGGTTGCAGTAGTTGTACCGTCACCGGCATCGTCACCTGTCTTAGAAGCAACTTCTTTTACCAGCTGTGCACCAGTATTCTGGTAAGCATCTGCCAATTCGATTTCTTTTGCTACTGTCACACCGTCTTTTGTGATGTGCGGAGCACCGAATTTCTTCTCAATGATAACGTTACGTCCTTTCGGGCCCAGAGTTACTTTTACTGCATTTGCCAAAGCATCGACACCTTTTTTCAATTGGTCACGGGCATCGATATTGAATAATATTTCTTTTGCCATCTCTTTATTTACTATTTAAAGATTTACTATTTACTATTATTAATTAACCCAAAACAGCGAGAACATCGCTCTGACGCATGATAAGATATTTAGTACCTTCAACGTCAAGTTCTGTTCCGGCATATTTACCATAAAGAACTGTATCGCCTACTTTCAATACCATCTCTTCATCTTTCGTACCGTGACCTACTGCCACAACTTCACCCTTCAAAGGTTTTTCTTTTGCTGTATCAGGAATAATGATACCACCAATTGTTTTTTCTTCTGCAGGTGCAGGGAGGATAAGCACTCTGTCTGCTAATGGTTTAATGTTCATAGTTACTTGTTATATTTTAGTTATACATTTAATTGTAGATGTTATCCACCGTCTTTCAGGCGGAACGCTAAAGTCATTGCGAAAAGCGTGCCAAAGTAAATAAATGATTCTTTGTCAGAAATAGACTGACAAAATGACTGACAACTTGCACTGTATGGCAAAAAAGTATATTTGTCACCTACTTTTTAAACAAAACAAAAGGATTATTCCTTATAATGATGTATATTCGTAAACGAACCATCAAATGCACTGTATAAATAATATGAATAGAATAGCATCCGGCCTCATCATTGCCTCTTGCGTCTTCTACTCCTGCACTTCGCGTACAGGGGAGATTTCTCCTGTACATGAACAACAACAGACAGATTCGCTGTCGCAAGATACAATAACTCAACCCGAGGTTAAACCTGTTGAAAAGAAACTCACAGCAGAGCAAATACAAATCACCAAAGATTTATTGTATGACCAATATACATTGGAGGACACCTATCCTTATAAAGACACTACCCGGCAGTTTCAATGGGACAAAATCAAAGAACGGCTGGCTTTGCTTGAAAATATACAATTGCAGCCTTCCACTTGGGCAATTCTCCAAAATTACAAAAATAGGAATGGAGAAGCACCGCTTGTGAAGAATTTCAAAAGAAACGCTTACGGACGGGTGGCGGATACTCTCGGCATAGAACGTTACCAATCCGTTCCGCTTTATTTGTTGACCGACACATTAGTGCCCGAACGCTACGGCCAGGATGGAGAACTAACCCGTTTTATCGAAGATGGGGAAAAATTCATAAAAGCAAAACCAATGTTTACCGGAGATGAATGGATGATTCCTAAAAAGTATGTCAAAGTAATCGGAGATACGATTGTTTTTAACAAAGCTGTTTTCGTAGACCGCCACAATCAGAATATCGCTGCTCTCGAACGTAGCGGAGAAGGGCAATGGGTGGTTCGCAGCATGAATCCTTCCACTACGGGACGCCACCTGCCGCCGTATGCACAGGAAACTCCTTTAGGAATGTTTGTATTACAGGAAAAGAAAGTGAAGATGGTATTTCTAAAAGATGGTTCGAAAGAGACAGGAGGTTATGCTCCTTATGCAAGTCGTTTCACGGATGGAGCCTATATTCACGGAGTACCGGTCAATGCTCCCCGCAAGACACAGATAGAATATAGTCCGTCGTTAGGAACGACACCGCGTTCGCACATGTGCGTACGAAATGCAACTTCCCATGCCAAATTCATTTATGATTGGGCGCCTGTAAATGAAACTATTATTTTTGTATTGGAATAAACGTTGAACAAACATACACCACTATTCCCGAATCGCTACTACCTATCGTCCAAAGTATAACTAGAAAAGTTCTTTTCTATAAGGTGAGAACTTGCTTTTCTCTTGGGGAAAAGTTACTTTCCCCTTACCTCAAACTATAACCGCAAGTTCCGGTTATAAAACTGAAAGCTTCAGTTATGTAATCAAAACTTCCAGTTATATAATCAGAACCTTCGGTTATAGTTTACCTTATGCCCTAAACTAGTTTTCTCCCTATGCAAAAGAAGTTTGCATAGGAGGGGAAAGAACTTTTCTATACGTACTTGAGGGGAAAGATAAAGAGGTCTGAACTTTTCAGTCCAGACCTCCCAGTATAGAAAAGGATTTCTCCATCCCGTATTACCTTAATCAATTATGTGTGAAACTCTCTTTTATTTATCTTCAGTCTTACCCAACCCATACCTTGCTCTTGTTATATTCTGAACAAGTTCTCTCTGCACACTTTCCAATGCGTTTATTTCTTTCTGCAACAACTCCAAAGCGGAACCTTTCTGCAATAAATAAGACCGTTCAGCATATTTTATATAAGAAGTCGGAATTTCCTGCTTTTTTTCTTTATAATGGGCAATCACATACCGCAAAGCTTCTGCCCGATATTTGCTGATCGCTTTCCGTTCGGCATAATACAAATCTTTATAAGGATTTTCTTCACTTCTCAATTTCTTCCAGAATGCAGAAAAAGCAGTCGATACAGCATCCTTCTCCTCTTTGGTTACTGCTTCTTTCTGCTTCTTTGTCAGATCCTTATATTCCTTATATGTATTTAGAAACTTATCCAATTCATCTTTACTGGCTTTATGCGCCAGTCGGTAAGTTTCCAAAGAAGCAGGCCGTTCATATTCGACAACTGTTTGTAGATAAGGCAAGTCGTTCCAGCTTATATATTTATTGTTTGCTTCACAATAATCTGCATAAGCCGCCGCAAGCTGCCAACTATATTCTTTTGTCTTTTGATTCAAATCCTCATTGATAGCGGACAAGTTCTTTTCCATCTCTTGCAAGTCCTGCGCTGACACCGTTTGCATACTTCCCCATCCGGAGAGAAACAAACAAAGAATACTCCATAATATAGTTTTCATAATTAGATAATTTAAATTTTCTCCAAAGTTATTATTTCTCTACAGAATTCCAAACGATATTACAGATTTGCTATATATTTCCACAATGGAGCAGCATTCAGCGCTTGCATAATTTCGTTCTTATCAAGCAGGCTTCTCACCTCTTCCAATGTAAGCAGATGTACGCTGATATCTTCAGTAGCTTCCAGATGCTGATGGTCTATCAGTTCCACGTCTGTAGCAAGAAAGCAATAAGTCAGATTGGTATGGGTGCTCGGATTAGCGGAAATCACCATATATTCCTGCCAGTTTCCTTTTCCGTAGCCTGTTTCCTCCCACAATTCACGTTGGGCGGATACTAACGGTGAAGCGTCTTCCTTCTCACAGACACCGGCACAAAGTTCATAACAAGTTCGTTCAATTCCCGGACGGTACTGGCGGACAAAAACAAATTTACCATCTTTTGTAATGGCAATCGTATTTACCCAGTCGGGATACTCAAGGATATAATATTCAGGGATATGGTTACCGTTGGGAAGCAACATATCTTCGCAACGCACAGTCAGCCACGGACGGCGAAATAGATATTTACTACTCACCGTTTTCCAGGCTCTATTCTTTTCTTCCATAAGGTCTGTTTTTTCTTCCGGCAAAAATACAAATTTCCCCCGGGTTATCCTACCTTTCGGTTGCTTGTTTTTATTCGTCTGTGTCGATACAAGTGATCTCTATCCCTTGTATCTGCTCCAGATATTTTTTGGTAGAGCTTACCAAAGAACTTCCCATGTAGAATAAAAACAGCAGGCTGATAATAACCATCAATGCGCCAATCATGGCAAAACGACTACGTTGCTCGAAAATACTGCTATTCATAACTCTGCCTCCTCTAAGTTTTTTTGTCCACCACAAAGATAACACGCGAGGGCTACAAAAAAGTTACAAGAATGTTTCAAAAAACTTAAATATTGAAATTCTGTTCGTATCTTTGCACCAACTAACAACCTCTTTATTACAATATGGCATTTACGAATAATATTATGATTGTCCGGCATAAATTGCTGGCAGACCTCGTTAAACTCTGGAAAAACGACGAATTAGTGGAAAAGATAGACCGGCTCCCGATTGAGTTGAGTCCACGAAAATCAAAACCCCTAGGACGGTGTTGCGTACATAAAGAACGCGCAGTGTGGAGGTACAAGACTTTTCCTCTGATGGGACTGGATATGACAGACGAACACGACGAAGTTACCCCGCTTTCTGAATATGCGCGATTGGCATTGAGCCGCCCCGAACCGGACAAGGAAAATATTATGTGCGTCATCGACGAGGCCTGTTCTTCCTGTGTACAGATCAATTATGAAATAACCAACCTTTGTCGCGGATGCGTGGCACGTAGCTGTTACATGAACTGCCCCAAAGATGCGATACGTTTCAAGAAAAACGGTCAGGCAATGATTGACCATGACACATGTGTCAGTTGCGGTATTTGTCACAAGAGTTGTCCTTATCACGCTATTGTATATATTCCCGTGCCTTGTGAAGAGGCTTGCCCGGTAAAAGCTATCAGCAAAGATGAACACGGCATAGAACACATTGATGAAAGCAAGTGTATCTACTGCGGAAAATGCATGAATGCTTGTCCGTTCGGTGCTATCTTCGAAATCTCGCAAACATTCGATGTATTGCAACGCATCCGTAAAGGAGAAAAGATGGTTGCCATCGTTGCTCCGTCTATTCTGGGACAGTTTAAGACTTCTATCGGACAGGTGTACGGTGCTTTCAAAGAAATAGGATTTACAGATGTGATCGAAGTGGCTGAAGGTGCTATGGCAACCACCAGCAATGAAGCACACGAGTTACTGGAGAAATTGGAAGAGGGACAGAAGTTTATGACTACTTCCTGTTGCCCTTCTTATATCGAACTGGTTGAGAAACATATTCCGGATATGAAACCTTACGTTTCTACCACCGGATCACCGATGTACTACGCCGCACGGATTGCCAAAGAGAAGCATCCGGATGCTAAGGTTGTGTTTGTCGGCCCTTGTGTGGCTAAACGCAAAGAAGTACGTCGTGACGAAGCAGTGGATTATATTCTGACGTTTGAAGAAATCGGTTCGATTCTCGACGGGTTGGGTATTGAACTGGAACAGGTACAGGAGTTCTCTGTATTACATACGTCTGTTCGCGAAGCACATGGATTTGCACAGGCAGGTGGTGTGATGGGAGCTGTCAAAGCTTATCTGAAAGAGGAAGCGGATAAAATCAATGCAATACAAGTGTCGGACATCAATAAAAAGAATATCGCTCTGTTGCGTGCCTGCGCCAAGACAGGAAAGGCCGCGGGGCAGTTTATTGAAGTAATGGCATGCGAAGGTGGATGTATCACCGGACCAAGTACGCATAATGATATTGTTTCGGGACGTCGCCAATTGGCACAAGAGCTGCTCAAACGAAAAGAGAGCTATGAAACAATGGATCGATAAACTACGGCAGGAAAGAACACTTAGCCCGGAAGAGCTCCGGCAACTGTTGACCGGATGTGACGCAGAAACCCTGCGTTACATCAATAAACAGGCGCAGGAAGTCGCTCTCCGCCACTTCGGAAATAAGATTTATATCCGTGGACTGATTGAAGTCAGCAATTGCTGCCGGAACAACTGTTATTACTGTGGTATCCGAAAAGGAAATCCAAATATCGAACGTTACCGATTGAACCTGGAAAGTATACTGGATTGTTGCCGGCAAGGATATAAATTAGGTTTCCGCACTTTCGTGCTGCAAGGAGGAGAAGATCCCGCACTGACAGACGATCGGATAGAAATGACTGTTGCCCGTATCAGGCAGAATTATCCGGATTGTGCCATTACACTGTCGCTCGGAGAAAAGTCGCGTGATGCATACGAACGTTTCTTCCGTGCCGGAGCCAACCGCTATCTGTTACGTCACGAAACTCACAATGAGTCGCATTACCGGCAACTGCATCCGGCAGAAATGTCCGGCAAACAGCGCCTACAATGTTTAGCGGATTTGAAAGACATCGGCTATCAGACAGGAACCGGAATTATGGTCGGCAGCCCAGGGCAAACAGTAGAACATATCATCGAGGATATATTGTTCATTGAAAAGCTACAGCCGGAAATGATTGGCATCGGTCCTTTTCTACCCCATCATGATACGCCTTTTGCCCAATATCCCAGCGGAACGGTGGAACGGACGATTCTTTTATTATCGATCTTCCGTTTGATGCATCCATCCACATTGATTCCGGCAACAACGGCTCTCGCCACTCTTATTCCTGATGGTAGGGAGCGGGGTATATTGGCAGGCGCAAATGTGGTTATGCCCAACCTGTCTCCCCGGGAGGAACGGAGAAAATATGAATTATACAATGACAAAGCTTCACTCGGAGCGGAATCCGCCGAAGGACTGGCTACCTTACAAAAGCAGTTGAATACCATCGGTTATGAGATATCTACCGAAAGAGGCGACTTTAAGTGCACCACAGATTACACGGATTCACACAGATTTATTTCAAATTAAATTTTAATCTGTGTGAATCCGTGTAATCTGTGGTGAAAAAACAAAGAATATTATGATATACCAAAAAGATTCATCCAAAGCAGAAGAGTTTATCCATCACGAAGAAATTTTGGATACGCTGGAATATGCACAGAACAATAAGGATAATCGTGTCCTGATTGAACAACTGATTGAAAAGGCAGCGTTGTGCAAGGGACTGACGCACCGGGAAGCGGCTATTCTGCTGGAATGTAACCAACCTGACCTGATAGAACGTATCTTTCATCTCGCCAAAGAAATCAAACAGAAGTTTTATGGCAACCGTATCGTCATGTTCGCACCGCTTTATTTATCTAATCATTGCGTAAACAGTTGCGTATATTGTCCGTATCATGCCAAAAACAAAACTATTGCACGCAAGAAACTGACACAGGAAGAAATCCGCCGGGAGGTAATTGCTTTGCAGGATATGGGACATAAGCGACTGGCTCTTGAAGCCGGTGAGCATCCGTCACTGAACCCGATAGAATATATTCTGGAATCTATTCAGACGATTTATAGCATCAAGCATAAAAACGGAGCTATCCGTCGGGTAAACGTAAATATCGCAGCCACTACGGTAGAAAATTATCGCCGATTGAAAGAAGCGGGTATCGGCACGTATATCTTATTCCAAGAGACTTATCACAAAGATAACTACGAAGCTCTCCATCCCACCGGACCTAAAAGCAATTACGCTTATCACACCGAAGCGATGGACCGCGCGATGGAAGGAGGAATCGATGATGTAGGCATTGGCGTCCTTTTCGGTTTGAATACTTATCGGTATGATTTTATCGGATTATTAATGCATGCTGAACATTTGGAAGCCAAATTCGGTGTAGGGCCGCATACAATCAGTGTGCCGCGCATCTGTTCGGCAGATGACATCGATGCGGGAGATTTCCCAAACGCTATTTCGGATGAGATATTCAGCAAGATTGTAGCTGTTATCCGAATTGCCGTTCCTTATACAGGAATGATTATTTCTACACGTGAATCGCAAGAATCACGCAAGAAAGTGCTCGAATTGGGTATTTCACAAATCAGTGGCGGTTCGCGTACCAGTGTAGGCGGATATGCTGAAACAGAATTACCCGATCATAATTCTGCCCAATTTGATGTGAGCGACACCCGGACATTAGACGAAGTGGTCAACTGGTTGCTCGAACTCGGATATATCCCCAGCTTCTGTACAGCCTGTTACCGGGAAGGACGAACGGGTGACCGTTTCATGTCATTAGTGAAATCCGGTCAGATAGCAAACTGTTGCGGACCGAATGCCCTGATGACTCTGAAAGAGTATCTGGAAGATTATGCTTCAGAAGATACCCGACAAAAAGGATTGGAACTGATTCTAAAAGAAACGGAACGAATCCCCAATCCCAAAATCAGGGAAATAGCTATCCGGAATCTCAAAGCAATAGCTGCAGGACAAAGAGACTTTAGATTTTAAATAATACGTTTATGAGCTTAACAGATACTCCAAATGCCAACAGACTTCATATCACCCTTTTCGGTAGACGGAATAGTGGTAAATCTTCCCTTATCAATGCATTGACAGGACAGGACACCGCGCTCGTTTCAAATACTCCCGGAACGACTACCGACCTTGTGTCTAAAGCAATGGAGATTCAAGGTATTGGTCCTTGTCTTTTTATAGATACTCCGGGATTCGATGACGAAGGAGAGCTTGGAGAACTGCGTATCAGCCGGACTTTAAAGGCTATTGAGAAAACGGATATTGCATTGTTATTATGTGAAGACACTACCTTTTTTCATGAAAAAGAGATACTGGCGCTATTGAAAGAGAAGAATATCCCTGTCATTCCGGTATTGAATAAAATAGATATACGAGAGAATAGCGATCATTTAGCTACATATATCGAGGAACAATGTAAAATATCCCCCTTGCTTATCAGTGCCAAAGAAAAGATAGGAATCGAACTCATCCGGCAAGCCATCCTCGAAAAATTACCTTCAGACTTCGACCAACAAAATATTACCGGGAAACTTGTTGCAGAGAATGACCTTGTACTTTTAGTAATGCCACAGGATATCCAAGCTCCCAAAGGCAGACTGATCTTACCGCAAGTGCAGACTATCCGTGAATTGCTGGATAAAAAATGCCTCGTAATGACTTGCACCACTGATAAGTTTTCTGCAACCCTGCAAGCCCTTGCCCGTCCTCCGAAGTTAATCATCACCGATTCACAAGTTTTCAAAGCGATTTATGAACAGAAACCGGCGGAAAGTGAGCTGACTTCTTTCTCGGTGCTTTTCGCAGGATATAAAGGTGATATTCATTATTATGTAGAAAGTGCAGCTGTCATCGAAAGACTGACGGAATCGTCACGTGTACTGATAGCGGAAGCTTGTACGCACGCTCCCCTTTCAGAAGATATAGGAAGAGTGAAACTTCCTCGTTTGTTACGGAAACGGATTGGAGAGAATCTGCAAATTGATATGGTAGCAGGAACCGACTTTCCACAAGATCTGACTCCTTACTCTTTAGTTATCCATTGCGGAGCATGTATGTTTAACCGTAAATACGTACTTAGTCGCATCGAACGTGCGCGGGAGCAGCACATTCCTATGACGAACTATGGAGTAGCAATTGCTTTCCTCAATGGAATACTAGATCAAATAAAATACTAAAAAAAGAAATCTTCTCTTTTTTATTTTGAAGCGAACCCCAAAAGTTCTTTATCTAACTTTTGGGGTTCACTTCATTTTTATGTTAAGACGACCTCTTTATATTAACTAATTATGATGACATACTTAGTTCTAATATCTCCGCTTATTTCTTCACAATAGCAATCAGTTCGTCTGCTGAAACAAGGTTCTGTTCTCCTGTCTCCATATTCTTCAACATCACTTTGCCTTCGTTCATTTCGTTCTCACCGACAATAGCTACAAACGGAATATTCTTCGCATTGGCATAACTCATCTGTTTCTTCATCTTGGCTGCATCCGGGAAGATCTCGGCACGAATATTGGCAGCACGTACCTTAGCCAAAATTCCCATAGAGTATGCAGCTTCCTTTTCACCAAAGTTGATAAACAGAAGCTCTGTTCCGTTTACAGCTTCTTTCGGGTAAAGTTCGAGCTGGTTCAGGACATCGAAGATACGGTCTGCACCAAAAGAGATACCCACTCCGGACACTCCTGCCATACCGAATACTCCGGTCAGATTATCATAACGACCACCACCAGTGATACTGCCAATCTGTACATCCAGTGCTTTCACTTCAAAGATAGCTCCTGTATAATAGTTCAGTCCACGAGCTAAAGTAAGATCAAGCTCTATTTCATTCTTCAAGCCCATTGTTTCCAATGTATTCAGAATAAATTCACTCTCTTCCACTCCCTTCAGCCCTACTTCACTGGCTGATAACACATTCTTCAGTGTTGCCAATTTCTCCGCATTCGTACCACTAAGAAGAATGATCGGTTGCAACTTGGCAATAGCCTCATCACTGATTCCCTTCTCTTTCAGTTCGGCATTTACATTATCCAGACCGATTTTATCCAGTTTGTCAATTGCTACGGTAATATCTACAATCTTATCCGATTCGCCTATAATTTCAGCAATACCGGAAAGAATCTTGCGGTTGTTAATCTTAATACATACACGAATATTGAAACGACTAAAAACGGTATCGACAATCTGCATCAATTCCACTTCGTTCAATAACGAATCGCTTCCTACAACATCGGCATCACATTGATAAAATTCGCGATAACGTCCTTTCTGCGGGCGGTCGGCACGCCATACCGGTTGAATCTGATAGCGTTTGAACGGGAAAGTGATCTCATCACGATGCATCACTACATAACGGGCAAAAGGCACTGTCAAGTCGTAACGCAAACCTTTCTCACAGAATTTGCTTGCCAGTTTGGCAGCATTACGGCTTAACAATTCTTCGTCAGTAATCCCGGAGAAGTAATCTCCAGAGTTCTGAATCTTAAAGAGTAGTTTATCTCCCTCATCGCCGTACTTTCCCATCAATGTAGAAAGCATCTCCATCGAAGGAGTCTCTATCTGCTGGAATCCATACAAATGATATACGTCACGAATCGTATTGAATATATAATTACGCTTCGCCATTTCTACCGGCGAAAAGTCACGAGTTCCTTTAGGAATACTTGGTTTTGCTGCCATAATATTACTGTTTATAATTTTAATTGCGCAAATTTACTGCAAATTTCCGAGCAATACTTACATATATTTGAAAAAATCACCCGTATTGTGTCCATCCCCTATCAATATCGTAAAGAAACACTCAAGTAAGACCCTAAACAATACAAAAAATCCTCCATAGTCTTCGGAAAGACTGCGGAGGATCTTTTTATATTCTATGGAGAGAAGTTAATAAACGTACTTTTCTCCCTTTTTCATTTCTTAGTCTCTTCTACCCATGAAGATCATGATGTAGTATACCAATGTAGCCAGTGAGCCTAATGCAGCAACTACATACGTATAAGCAGCAGAACGAAGAGCATCTTCAGCCTGTGCATGATTGTACGAATTAGTAATGCCGGATGAACTCAACCAGACCAACGCACGTTTACTTGCATTGATTTCCACCGGCAGCGTGATAAAGCTGAACAATGTAGTCATAGCAAACAGGATAATACCTGCCAGCAATAACTGCGGGAAAGAGTTTATCAACAAGATACCACCCAACAATACCCACGTCATAATGGAAGAGGCAAAGTTTACCACCGGAACCAGCGCACTACGCATTTTCAACGGAGCATACATGCGTGCATGTTGTACAGCGTGTCCACATTCATGGGCTGCTACGGCAGCTGCCATTATACTGTTACTTTCATACACCCCTTCACTCAAATTCACCGTTTTGTTAGTAGGATTGTAGTGGTCGGTCAACCGTCCCGGCGTATGTGTAACCTGTACGTCATAAATTCCATTGTCATGCAACATTTTTAAAGCAACGTCGCGTCCTGTCATTCCGTTTCCTGTAGGAATCTTAGAGTACTTCTTGAATTTGTTTTGCAAATTCATCTGTACCAACCAACTTACAACAGCGATTCCTATAAATAATACCCAATAAGACATCATATACTTTTCAATTTTAATTATTACTCTATATCTTTATAAACAAATTGTTTGCCAAAAATAAGGGGAAACGTTCAATGTCAGAATAGTTTCCCCTTGCTTTTATGAAGAATTAGCTAAAAATTAGTCAATTGTCAGTTCTACCACATAGTCAATATCTTTCGGAACCTCGGCGAATTCGAGCAAAACACCGGCTTTCGTCTTTGTGAAACGAACCGGAGACTGGTCTTTAAACAAGACTGCCTTCTTGACCTTCTTATCTGTCAACGGCAGGAACAAAGCCGCATCTTTCAGGTCGAGAATATGCACATAGAGCTTATTTCCTTTTTGTGTTGTCACTCCCCAATCGTGTGGAGCAACTGCACCGCTTCGTGTTCCATAAATCGTTTCACCATATTGTTTCATCCACTCTCCCGTCTCTGCCAAGCGTTGTACAGCTACCGCAGGAAGCTCTCCATCGGGTTGAGGACCAATATTCATCAAAAGATTGGCATTCTTACCGGCTGCCTTCACCAGATAGTGAATCAATGTCTTTGTTGATTTATAATTCTGATCGGTAATCTTATATCCCCACATACCATTCATTGTTTCGCAAGTTTCCAACGGCAAGCGGCTCACCTCCTGTCCGGAAAGCCCCGAAGCATTTTCACCGGGCAGATCGCGTTCGAAAATCTGAATATCTTCCCCGTCAAAAGGCGTTTGATGATGATTATTACCCACCAGACACCCCGGTTGGAGTTTGTGAATCAGAGCATACTGTTCCGGTAATTCCCAGTTAAAAGTTTTGGGCTGATCCCACCATCCGTCAAACCAAATAGCACCTATCGGACCGTAATTCGTCAGCAATTCTGTCAACTGGTTATTCATGAATTGATAATAACTTTTCCAATCTCCTTTCGAGTTCGAGCGCCCCGTGCCCTGCCCTGTACGTCCCCAGGGATAGTCTTCACGCGCCCAGTCAAGATGTGAATAATAAAAATGGAGCTTGATGCCCTGCTTGGCACAGGCTGCTGCCAACTCTTTCACAATATCTCTTTTAAAAGGAGTAGCTTTGACTACGTTATAATCCGAATACTTAGTGTCAAACATAGAAAAACCTTCATGATGACGGGTAGTGAAACAGATATATTTAGCTCCTGAAGCTTTGATAGCTGCCACCCATTTGTCCGCGTCAAACTTGGAAGGATAAAATCCGCCTGCCAGTTTGGCATACTCTTTATAATTCAGATTATTGTTTGTCATAGTCCACTCACCGGTAGCGAGCATAGCGTATAGCCCCCAATGAAGAAAAATACCAAACTTATTGTCCTGAAATTCCTGCCGTGCTTTCAGATTCTCTTCGGTAGGCTGATAGGAAGATTGCGCAAATACTCCCAAGTTCATTACGAACAACAAAAGGAAAGTTATAAAACGTGTTTTCATAAGGCATACATTATTTTTGTGTGTTTAGGATAGACTATACAAAGGATTGAACAAGAAAGGCGGAGTTTTTCTTCAATCTCCGCCTTTCCTCCATATAATAAATCAATTGTTATTCTTCAGTATAACGTTCGATGGTCTGTGCTCTGTCCGGTCCTACAGATACAATCTTGATTTCTACACCAAGCTGTTCTTCCAGGAAAGTCAGGTAAGCATTGAATTCTTCCGGGAATTCATCTTCGCTCTGCATCTTGGTCATATCTGTCTGCCAACCCGGAAGCTCTGCATATACAGGTTCTACGCCTTCTGTGATGTCATACGGGAAGTAGTCGATCTCTTCACCGTTCACTTTGTAAGCAACGCACGCTTTGATTGTTTCGAAAGTATCGAGTACATCGCTCTTCATCATAATCAATTTGGTAACTCCGTTTATCATAACGGAATACTTCAACGCTACCAGGTCAATCCATCCGCAACGACGTTTACGACCGGTTACAGAACCGAATTCATGTCCCAACGTACACATCTTGTCGCCTGTTTCGTCAAACAGTTCTGATGGGAACGGACCTGCTCCTACACGAGTACAGTATGCCTTGAAGATACCATATACTTCACCGATACGGTTAGGTGCCACTCCAAGTCCGGTGCAGGCTCCCGCACATACGGTATTGGAAGAAGTCACAAACGGATATGAACCGAAATCAATATCAAGCATAGTACCCTGTGCTCCTTCACAAAGCACGCTCTTACCATCCTTCAACAGGTTATTCACTTCATGTTCGCTATCTACGAAATGGAATTGTTTCAGGTATTCGATACCTTCCAACCATGCTTTTTCCAGTTCAGTAAGATCGTATTCATAATTCAAGCTCTTCAGAATTTGTTCGTGACGAGCCTTCGCAGCAGCATACTTCTGGTCGAAGTTATGAAGAATATCACCTACACGAACACCGTTACGGCTCACTTTATCCGTGTAAGTAGGGCCGATACCCTTACCGGTAGTTCCTACTTTAGCATCGCCTTTGGCTGCTTCGTATGCAGCATCTAGAATACGGTGTGTCGGAAGAATAAGATGAGCTTTCTTTGAAATGTGCAAACGTTCTTTCAGCGGATGCCCCGATGCTTCAAGTGCTTCTGCCTCTGCTTTAAACAATGCCGGATCAAGTACCACACCGTTACCGATGATGTTTACCTTGTTTCCTTGAAAAATACCGGAAGGAATAGAGCGAAGCACATATTTCTGTCCTTCAAACTCAAGCGTGTGACCGGCATTCGGGCCGCCCTGAAAACGAGCAACCACATCATACTTAGGTGTTAAAACGTCGACTACTTTTCCTTTACCTTCGTCGCCCCATTGTAATCCTAATAGAACATCTACTTTCATTTTTCTTTTTTATTGTTGTTATTTACTTTTTTCCGTTTGTTAGCTCTGTCGCACTTACTACATACTCCATATATATATAAGGAGTAATGCGAAAGCTGGAAGCGGCTCAATTTCGTATTTTCAATGGCTTGCTGCAGTTCCTCGTTCTGAAACTCGGTCACTTTACCACATTGAGTACATATCTGGTGATGATGTGTCTCGCGATTATATGATTTTTCGTATTGGGAGGAAGTACCGAACTGATGCTTAATGACCAGCCGTGCATTGATAAGAAGAATAATGGTGTTGTAGAGAGTTGCCCGGCTCACCCGGAAATTCTCCTGGTCCATCATCCGTGAATAAAGCATGTCAATATCGAAATGACCGTCGATAGAATAAATAGTATCGAGTATGGCGTAGCGTTCAGGAGTCTTTCGATGCCCGTTCGCCGTGAGATATTCCGTGAATATCTGCCTTACTGTATCTTTCACGTTTTGAGTTTCCATCATCAGCCAAAATTAGCGCGAACAAAGTTAAGCCTTTTTTGCGGAAAGCAAATGATAAAGAGAAGTTTTTTTAGTTCATCACAGAGTTAGACAGTTTTTTTATAAATTAAATGGAGGCTATCATTCGTTTTGTAGATTGGCTTATATAATAAACGAATAACAAGACGGTTTATTTTTTAGACGCGTCATCCGTGTTATCCGCGTCTAAAAAATTAAACCGTTATTTAATAAAAGGACTTACTCCATGAAAATAAGATTAGTCTACAGCAAGCTCCTCTTTCACCATATTGTAGAGCATTTGCTCTCCTTCCAAGGTAGAATCAGCCATACCTTCCACCAGGCGGCATACTTGAAAAGCATGTTCCTCGCTATGCTGCATATATTTGCGGATAACCAGCAAAGCAGCGTTACGAATATGATAACTGTCGGAATGTACCGCACAAATCGCCTGGTCGAGCAATTCGCCGGAGGCACGTTCAGTCATATCCCCTTTCTTCATCAGAAGACGGGCGGCAGTCAGGAAACCACAAGTCTGCACGTACTCCTGTTCGTCGGCAATCCAGTGAAAGGATTTGGCCGGAGCATACGGTAAATGCTGGAAGAGATTCATACAAGTCAGTTCTGCTATTTCGATATTCCGGATGTTTTCCACCCAAATATCGGCTATCTCGGGATAAAACGTTTCGATCGGCTGAAGCATTCCCGCCAGAATCTTACACTCGCGAATTTCCTCTTTCCATAAAGCCTGCGCCAGGTCATGATTCTTTTCGTAACCTTCGGCAATCATCTTGATACGAGGCAGTTCCACTCCGAAATTGAGTTTATAAACCAGCCCTTTCTCGCGCATACTTTGGGACACAGCCCCGTTCATAGAGAGACGGAGCTGTGTCTTGATATCTTTCAATTGTTCTTTGATATCCATTTCAGATCAGTTGTTTATGGAAGGCAGCGGAGAATAATCAGTGCTGTAACGCAACATTTGTTCTACATAACCTTCATCATAAGAAACTGTGACATCCGTAACGTTTCCGTTTTCATCTGTCACCAGTTCGTATTTCGGATTCACAAAACCTTTATAAGGAGCCAGATTCAACTTCTTATAACGTTCCAGAACTTCTGCATGTAAAGCCGGATCTACTTTTACGGCATAGTTTTCTACCAATGAACGGGCACCTTCGAAGTCGCCTGTCGATTTGATTCGCTGAATTTCAGCCAACAATTCGCCGAAAAGCTCGCGCACTTTCTGATAGTCATTGATAACCACATAAGTCTTTCCGTCTTTCTTCGTCAATTCCACCACTTTATCGGCAGCCCCCTTCTCAAATACCCAACGGGCTATCAACTGGCGGTTGCGCATGTGAGCTTCTTCCACAGTATTTCCCGGTTCGATACGTACCAACTGCGTCATCAGACCGTTCATCAGATAAGTATAATATTGAGCTTTATAAGCATCGGGAGAATAGAGAAGTCCCAGTTCCACCAGCTTGGGGTCAGCCACATAATACAATCCGAACAAATCGGCACGCGCCTCTTCGATGGTAGAGCCATATGCTTTCAAAGCATCAGGATCTACACCCGGAAGTAACTTACCGGAACCGTGTCCCAAACATTCGTGCAAGTCCGTATGCAGCTCATCCGTTAAATCAGAATACGCATCGATCAGTTGTATTTCCGCATCGCTATAAACAAATTCTTCGTTGAATCCGTTTCCGTGAGCGGCTTTATTATAAGCATCTGTTATATTTCCGATTGTCACCGATTTAGAGCCGTGGTGAGCACGAATCCAGTTTGCATTCGGCAGATTGATACCGATAGCCGTTGCCGGGTAAAGATCACCTGCAAGGATAGCGGCAGTAATCACTTTAGCCGATACCCCTTTTACCTTTTCTTTCTTGAAAGATTTATCTACCGGAGAATGATCTTCAAACCACTGCGCATTGCTACTGATTATCTCTGTGCGGTGCGTTGATTCCAAATCTTTGAAATTCACCAAAGACTCCCAGCTCGCTTTCATACCCAACGGGTCACCGTAACTTTCAGTAAATCCATTCACAAAGTCGATTCGTGAATCAAGGTCTTTCACCCAAAGAATGGCATATTCATCGAAATCTTTCAGATTGCCTGTTTCATAGAATTGAATCAGTTTGGTGATGACGGCCTTTTGTGCCTCATTCTCTGCTACACCTTCCGCTTTCTTCAGCCAATAAACAATCTTCTCTATTGCCTGTGTATAGAGTCCGCCTACTTTCCAAACTTTCTCCTCCAACTTTCCGTTTTCTTTGACCAGCCGACTGTTCAGCCCGTAAGAAACCGGTGTTTCGTCTTTCGGGTCTTTCAGGGCGCTATAAAAACTCTCTGCCTCTTTCTGCGTCACTCCGTCATAATAGTTACAAGCAGAAGTCAACACAAGATCTTCGCCATCTGCCTGGTTTACCCGTTTCGGCATAACAGTCGGATCGAAAATCACCGGAAACAGTTCGGCACAAAGTTGTTCGGCAGTCTGTCCTTTCGCCAACGGCAGCAACTTGGCATCTATACCGAGTACAGCCTGTTTCAAGAACTCCTGCGAGAAGTTGGGCACGAATTTCTCCGTACCATAGTGGTGATGAATACCATTGGAGAACCATACCCTTTTCAGATACACCTCCATATTTTTAAAATCAGGCGTTGTTTTATCTCCCTGATAGTTTGTATATACTGCTTCGAGCATCCGACGGATTCTCAAATTATATTTTCCATTCTGGTCAAACAGAATATCCCTTCCTTCCAGAGCAGCCTCTGTCAGGTAATAAATCAGTTCCTTCTGTTTCAGCGTCAGTTCCTCAAATCCGGGAACTTTATAACGCAATATCTGTAAATCAGCAAATTGTTCCACTGTATAATCAAATTTGTCTGCTTCAGCAGTTGTTGTTTTACTTCCTCCGCACGATGTTAAAAGCGTAGCGGCCACTGTCATTAAAATCAGATGTTTTTTCATAATGCTAGCATTGATTAATTAAAATGAGAAAAGGAATTATCTCCAAAATCTTTCATTTAGAGGTAATTCCTTTTGACTAATTTCGGAACGCGCAATTATTTCTTATTTTCGAGATGTTTTTTGCGATATCCATTAGGAGTCTCACCTACGTTTTTGTAAAATGCAGCGTAAAAAGATTGACGATTTGCAAAGCCAACCATGGCACTAATTTCTTCCACATTTTTGTCGGCATAACGTTTGTCAGTCAATAAATGCAAAGCATCTTTTACTCTGTATTCATTCAACAGGCAAGAATAGTTCATGCCAAAGCGTGAGTTTACTACTGCAGAAAGGTAACGAGTATTCGTCTTCAATTCTTTCGCCAAGTCCTTAGCTGAATAGTCAGGATCCTTGTACTTCTTCTGTACAACGATGATATTCAGGATCTTGTCATACAACTCGTCTGCCAATTCCGGTCTAATCAAAGACCTGTATGCAGCCTTCTTTTCTTTCTTTTCCCTCAAATTGTAGGGACGTTTTTTCGGAGTTTCTTCCGTTTTTTTGTTCTCTAAATCGCTCATTGAATTAACTGGTTAGGGTTTGTTCATTTGTTAATAATTGCTCATTTGCAACGTAACATGTTACAAATGTCTTACTTTTTTTTAAACACACAATTATTTTGTGCATTTTTTTTCTAAATAAACAATCAAAAACCTTGAAAAAGAAGGAATGAGTCCGAATAATAAGAAACTTTAACTTATTTATAATTCATATCAGAAACAGAAATCTACACATGATGAAAAATTGCCAAAGAAAAATGTACCTTTGCAGCATGGATAAATCAGCATCAATGAGAGAGACTTTAAAGACATATTTCGGGTACGATAATTTCCGTCCTCTGCAAGAAGAAATCATCCGACACATCCTGAACAAACAGGATGCATTGGTATTAATGCCCACTGGTGGGGGGAAATCAATCTGTTACCAACTTCCCGCACTGCTTTGCGAAGGTACTGCCGTTGTCGTTTCTCCCCTCATCTCATTGATGAAAGATCAGGTAGAAGCATTGCTGGCAAACGGCATCGCTGCCGGAGCGCTGAACAGCAGTAATGACGAAACAGAAAACGCTAATCTGCGCCGCGCATGCATTGAAGGTCGCCTGAAGCTGCTTTACATTTCACCGGAAAAACTTTTAGCTGAAAAGGACTATTTGTTGCGGGATATGAACATCTCTCTGTTTGCTATTGATGAAGCTCATTGTATTTCGCAATGGGGACATGATTTCCGTCCGGAATACACACAAATGGGAGTGCTCCACCAACAATTTCCGCAAATACCGATTGTCGCACTAACCGCCACCGCGGATAAAATCACGCGCGAAGACATCGTACGGCAATTGCATCTTAACCATCCGCGTACCTTCATTTCCTCGTTCGACCGTCCCAACATCAGCCTGACTGTGAAACGTGGATTTCAAGCGAAGGAAAAGAACAAGGCTATCTTAGAATTTATCCACCGCCACGGGGGAGAAAGCGGGATTATTTACTGCATGAGCCGAAGTAAGACGGAAACCGTCGCACAGATGTTACAAAAGCAGGGCATCCGTTGCGGTGTTTATCACGCGGGGTTATCCACTCAACACCGGGACGAAACACAGAATGATTTTATTAACGACCGCATACAGGTGGTATGTGCTACTATTGCTTTTGGAATGGGGATTGATAAATCAAATGTCCGCTGGGTGATACATTATAACCTGCCTAAAAGTATAGAAAGCTTTTATCAGGAAATAGGACGTGCCGGACGTGATGGATTACCCAGCAATACTGTCCTGTTTTATTCATTAGGCGACTTAATATTACTAACTAAATTCGCTTCGGAAAGTAATCAGCAAAATATCAATCTGGAAAAGCTCCAACGTATGCAGCAATACGCAGAGGCCGATATTTGCCGACGAAGAATCTTATTAAGCTACTTCGGAGAAACAACAACAGAGGATTGCGGCAACTGCGATGTTTGTAAAAATCCCCCTCAACGATTCGACGGTACAGTCATCGTGCAAAAAGCATTAAGTGCCATCGCACGTACGGAACAGCAAATCAGCACAGGAGTGTTGATTGATATTCTTCGTGGAAACTATTCTGCGGAAGTAACCGGAAAAGGGTATCAGGAACTTAAAACGTTCGGTGCCGGACGCGATATTCCTCCTCGTGACTGGCAAGACTATCTGCTTCAAATGCTGCAACTCGGCTATTTTGAAATAGCTTATAATGAGAATAATCATCTCAAAATAACGTCAAGCGGAAGTGATGTTCTCTTCGGAAGGACACAAGCGGCATTGGTAGTTATCCAGCATGAGGAAGCAGTTACCCGAAAAGGAAAAAAGAAAAAAGTAGTTATCGCCAAAGAACTCCCCTTTGGTGCGGCAGGTGGCGAAAGCCAAGATTTGTTCGAAGCATTGCGAGGATTAAGAAAACAGCTTGCCGATCAGGAAGCTTTGCCCGCCTATATCGTCTTGTCAGACAAAGTGTTGCATCTGCTTTGCATCTCACGTCCCACCACCATCGAAGAGTTTGGAGAAATCAGTGGTATCGGCGAACACAAGAAAAAGAAATATGGAAAGGACTTCGTAAATCTGATTAGACAGTTCGTAGAATAAAAGAAATTCTTGAATAGTATATATTAACGAGTCACCTGACTAATGATTATTCGTTCCACTAGGGTTATCTTTCCGTTCCACAGTTGTTTCCCTTTAGTTCCACATATGTGGAACTAAAGGGAAACAACTGTGGAACGAACTAATGTTTATAGCAAAAATCGCTCACTTATGTAAACCGGAAAGATATAGTTGGCTTATTGATAACTTCACTTGCATTGCCGCAATTGCTCGTGCAAATCAGCCGGAGGCACTCCCAATGAAATAGCTTTTTCAAAGTCAGCTTTTGCCAATCCTTTCTTCTTCTGTGCCAGGTAGATATTTCCACGCAACAGATAAGCATCAGCCGAGGCAGCATCCAACCGGATGGCTTCCTCCAAATCGACCAATGCCAAATCTTCATGTTTCATCTCACGTTCCACATCGGCACGGGCAATATAGAGCGTCGCATCTTCAGGAGTGGCCGCAAGCATCTTATTCAATATTTCAAGAGCTTCCCGGAATTTTCCTTCTTTCTGCTCCAAAGTAGCCAGTCCCAGCCGTCCGCTATAGCTCTGCGGATCGAGCTCCAATAAACGATTATAATCTATTCTCGCAGCCGGATAATCGCGGCGGAGCACATAAATATAAGCACGCATCAACAAAGCTTCTTTGTTCTGCTTGTCCTCGTCCAACACCTGGCAATAATCCGTATAAGCACGGTCTGTTTTTCCCATTTCCATATAAATGGCGGCACGGTCGAGCAAAATAGGGACTGCCAAAGGAGCAAAGTTCAGTGCAAAAGAATAAGATTCCAATGCTTTATCAAACTCGCCCAAACGGCGCTGAACCAATCCCAAGTTAGAAAAGAGCAATGCATTCTTTGCGTTTTTCGGTTCCAACTTCAAAGCCTGAAGCAAAAGTTCCTCTGCCTGGGGAAGACTGTCTTTTTCGATACACTCAATGGCTCTCTCGGACAATTGCTGATAGGTTTGCGCAAAGGTAACAGCCGGAAAACAAAAAAACAAAGCTATAATTATTCTTACCATGGTTCAGGTCTTTTTATAGTGAATGAATTAATCCAATGGATATGCGTCAAAAGCAAACAGTTCGGTCGACAAATAACGCTCTCCCGTATCAGGTAACAACGCTACTATTTTTTTGTTCTTAAATTCCGGACGTTGTGACAGTTGACGGGCGGCATACACAGCTGCTCCCGAAGAAATACCCGCCAACAGACCTTCTGTTGCCGCTAACTCACGTCCTGCACGAATCGCTTCATCATCTGGCACGCCTATTACTTCATCCACCACCGAAGCATCATAAAGCTTCGGGATAAAATTCGCTCCAATACCTTGAATACGATGCGAAGCCGCCTCTCCGCCTGCCAACACTGGAGACGATGCCGGTTCCACAGCAACAATATAAATATTCGGATTATGTTTCTTCAAAGCACGGGCTACCCCGCAGACTGTTCCCCCGGTACCAACTCCGGCTACAAAAACGGCCACTTCACCGTCTGTATCCCTCCAAATTTCTTCACCCGTTGTCCGTTCATGAACAGCAGCATTGGCCGGATTCTCAAATTGTTGCAAAATCACCGAACCGGGAATACTATCACGCAACTCCTGCGCTTTGGCAATGGAAGCTGCCATCCCTCCCAGCCCATCTGTCAATACAATCTGCGCACCCAACGCTTTCAACAGATTCCGCCGTTCCAGACTCATCGTTTCGGGCATGGTCAATATCAGGTGATACCCTTTAATAGTAGCCACCATTGCCAACCCTACACCTGTATTTCCGCTTGTCGGCTCAATAATCGTTGCACCGGATTTCAATGCTCCACGAGCTTCCGCATCTTCAATCATCGAAAGAGCGACTCTGTCTTTTACACTTCCCGCCGGATTAAAAGCCTCCAGTTTGGCAATAATATTTTGTTCCAGACCATACTTTCCACTATAACCGGAAAGTTCCATCAAAGGGGTATTCCCCACTAAATCTGTTAGTTTCTTTGCAATCTTTGCCATCTTATTACTTCATTTTTGTCACAGACACGACAAAGATATGGAAAAAAAGGTATGTTTTACATCACATCATGAGAAAGATAAGGAAAAGTATAGTAACTTTGTATCCGTTCAATCTTTTTAAGTTTACATATATGAAAAAGAGAATTATACAATTTCTCACGACCTATTTTTTATTTGTTCTTTTATTCGTTCTTCAGAAACCAATCTTCATGGTTTACTACCATGACTTATATACTAATGCATCTTTGGGTGACTATTTCCGCGTCATGTGGCACGGATTACCGCTGGATTTATCTCTTGCAGGCTACCTGACCGCTATCCCCGGCATCCTGCTCATTGCTTCCGCCTGGACAAATTCATCCATACTCCGCCGCATCCGGCAAGGATATTTCGGAGTAATAGCCTTTGTCATGGCCTGCATTTTTATCATTGACTTGGGATTGTACGGATTTTGGGGATTCCGTCTGGACGCCACTCCTATTTTCTATTTCTTCTCTTCTCCCAAAGATGCCATGGCAAGTGTCAGTTTTTGGTTTGTTCTACTTGGAATTCTGGCTATATTGATCTATGCAGCAATTCTATACTGTATTTTCTATTGTGTCCTTATCCGGGAGAAAAAGCCTCTGAAAATACCTTATCGACGCCAGAATGTCTCGCTTGCACTGCTTTTGCTGACAGCGGCACTCTTCATCCCTATCCGGGGCGGATTCAGCGTATCCACCATGAATTTAAGCAAAGTGTATTTCAGTCAGGATCAACGCATGAATCATGCAGCCATTAATCCGGCATTCAGCTTCATGTATTCTGCCACCCATCAGAATAATTTCGATAAGCAGTATCGCTTCATGGACCCGAAAATAGCCGACGAATTATTTGCAGAGATGGTAGACAAACCCGTCGCAGCAACAGACAGCATCCCTCAATTATTGAATACACAACGCCCGAACATTATTTTCATTATCCTTGAGAGTTTCTCCACACACTTGATGGAAACTTTCGGAGGACAACCCAATGTGGCTGTCAACATGGATAAATTCGCAAAAGAAGGCGTATTATTCAGCAACTTCTACGGCAGTAGTTTCCGCACAGACCGCGGACTGGCATCTATCATCAGCGGATATCCCGGACAGCCGAGTACCAGCATCATGAAATATCCCGAAAAGACGGACAAACTTCCTTCCATCCCCCGCAGCTTGAAAAATGCAGGATACAGCCTCGAATACTACTATGGAGGAGATGCCGATTTCACCAATATGCGCTCTTACCTGGTATCTTCCGGAATCGAGAAGATTATTTCCGATAAAGATTTCCCTCTGTCCGAACGTACCGGAAAATGGGGAGCACAAGATCACGTTTTGTTCCAACGCCTGATGAAAGACCTGAAAGAAGAAAAACAAGAAGAGCCATTCCTGAAACTGGTTCAGACATCAAGCAGCCACGAACCATTCGAAGTTCCGTTCCACAGGCTGGATGATAAAGTCCTCAACTCCTTTGCGTATGCCGACAGTTGTGTGGGAGATTTCGTGAAACAGTATCAGGAAACACCGTTATGGAAAAACACACTGTTTGTACTCGTTCCCGATCATCAGGGTGCATACCCATACCCGATAGAAAATCCGCTGGACGGACAAACCATTCCGCTGATTTTAATCGGAGGTGCAATTAAACAACCTCTCGTAGTAGATACTTATGCTTCGCAAATTGACATTGCCGCCACCTTGCTCGCTCAATTAGGATTGCCGCACGATGAATTTACTTTCAGCAAGAATATCCTGAATCCGGGTTCTCCTCATTTCGCATACTTTACCCGGCCGGATTATTTCGGAATGATTACTGCCGATAACCAATTGGTGTACAATCTGGACGCCAATACCGTACAACTGGACGAAGGCACCGCCAAAGGAGCTAATCTGGAAAAAGGAAAAGCGTTCTTACAGAAGCTCTACGATGATCTTGCCAAACGCTAATTATTAAGAAATATGGAATATTTATAAGGTAATATAGGACATTTACTATTCTTTATTGTATATTTGCGACGTTAAAAATAGATCAATAAAGCCGGATGATACATAGCGAAATCGTGCAATTCCTTTCGGAGATAGATACAAATATCTTCTTATCTTTCAATGGTATACACTCCCCTTTCTGGGATTATTTCATGAGTTCCTTCACGGGTAAAATAATCTGGGTTCCCATGTATGCCACCATATTATACATATTATTAAGAAATTTCCACTGGAAAGTAGTCGTATGTTATGTGGCAGCTATCGCGCTCACGATAACCTTTGCCGACCAAATGTGCAGCAGTATCATCCGCCCGGTAGTGGCACGCCTGCGTCCCGCCAATCCGGACAACCCTATTGTGGATATGGTATATATCGTAAACGGGTATCGTGGAGGAAGTTATGGTTTCCCATCGTGCCATGCGGCCAATTCATTGGGTCTTGCCATGTTTGTAGTATTTCTGTTCCGTAAACGTTGGCTAAGTATTTTCATCGTAACTTGGGCAATTCTTAACTGCTATACACGTATATACTTGGGTGTACATTATCCCGGTGATTTACTCGTAGGAGGTATTATCGGAGGATTCGGCGGTTGGCTATTCTGTACTATCGCTCACAAAATAGCCATTTATTTGGAACCTTCCACCCGCACGAAGAGAAAAGATATAAAACAATGGTCAGTCACTATTTATGTAGGATTGCTGACAGTGCTCGGGATCATTATATATTCCACTATTAAAAGCTGGTAAGGTTCACCACAGATTACACAGATTCACACAGATTTCAAATGATAAAAAAGATATTCCATAAAAAGAATGAAGAGTAAGTGGAGTTATCAAACAAAATCTGAATATTAAAAATCACCCACGTTATAGATAGCTATAACGTGGGTGAAATTATTTATAAAGGGCTGTTATACAGCTCCATCAGCAATCTGTGTGAATCGGTGTAATCTGTGGTAGAATATCAAGCTTTCTTGATATAATCAACAATCCACTGTCCTACTTCTTTCGTTCCGTATTTAGCACCGTCAGCCACCTGGATTTCCGGTGTACGTACATTCTCATCCAAAGAAGCGTCTACTGCTTTACGAATCAGCGCACCCTCTTCTTTGCAATCGAAATACTCAAATAACATAGCTACGGAAAGAATTTGTGCCAACGGATTAGCAATATTCAATCCTTTAGCCTGCGGCCATGAACCGTGAATCGGTTCAAACACCGGAGTACTCTCGCCTGTGGAAGCAGAAGGAAGCAAGCCCATAGAACCACTGATTACAGAACCTTCGTCAGTCAGAATATCACCGAAGGTGTTTTCCGTTACCATCACATCGAAGAAAGCAGGTTCCTGAATCATCTTCATTGCAGCATTGTCCACAAACATATAATCTGTTGTCACTTCCGGATAGTTCGGAGCCATTTCCTGTGCAATCTGACGCCACAGACGGGAAGAAGCCAGCACGTTTGCCTTATCTACCACCGTCAGGTGTTTTCTGCGCTTCATCGCATATTCAAAAGCCACTTTCAAGATACGTTCGATTTCCGGGCGAGTATAATAGTTGGTATCATACGCTTTGTCATTATCCTGATACTTTTCACCGAAATACATACCTCCGGTCAACTCACGGATACAGATAAAATCTGCGTTCTCTACCAGTTCCGCACGCAACGGAGATTTGTGAATCAGGCATTTGAATGTCTGCACCGGACGGATATTAGCGAAAAGTCCCAATTTCTTACGCATCGCCAACAAACCTTGTTCCGGACGTACTTTAGCAGTAGGGTCGTTATCAAATTTCGGATCGCCTACGGCAGAGAATAAAACAGCATCCGCATCTTTACAAACCTGATAGGTTGCTTCCGGAAACGGATCGCCTACTTTATCAATCGCATCAGCTCCACAGATTGCATATTCGTAACTTACTTTGTGGCCAAACTTCTCGCAAACGGCACTCATCACATCTACACCTTGTACAGAGATCTCCGGTCCGATACCGTCGCCTGCTAATACAGCAATTTTAAAATCCATAATCGTTTATTCTTCTATTTATATATTCTTATAAAAAACATTCTTTGGGCAAGTTATCTCTCACTTGCTCTTCTCGTATTCATCTTCGATGAGGTTCAACATCTTCATAGTAGCTTTGATGGCAGCTTCCGTCTGATCGGCATCAAGTCCGCGGGTACGGAACACCTGCTCGTCATAACTCCATGTGATTACTGTCTGCACAAATGCATCCGTACGCCCACCGGGAGGGATTGTCACTGCATAATTGGTCAGCATCGGGAATTTGCGTCCCAATGTCACCTTATATATCTTACGCAATGCACGAACAAAAGCATCATACTGGCCGTCACCGCCTGAACTCTCTTCGTACTCTTTTCCGTTGATTTCTATCTTCAACGTAGCCATCGGTTTCAATCCATGAGCCAGATTCACAAAATAGCTCTTCAGTTTGACCTTCTCACCAATCGCTCCATGCTTCAACACATCAGAAACGATGTACGGCAAATCTTCCTGTGTCACCAATTCTTTTTTGTCGCCCAGTTCGATGATACGCTCCGTCACCTTGCGCATAGCATCTTCATCCAGCTCCAGTCCGAGGTCTTCGAGATTTTTGCGGATATTGGCTTTGCCACTTGTTTTGCCCAACGCATATTCACG
Source organism: Bacteroides sp. D1 (assembly GCF_000157095.2). NCBI lineage: Bacteria > Pseudomonadati > Bacteroidota > Bacteroidia > Bacteroidales > Bacteroidaceae > Bacteroides > Bacteroides sp. D1. The sequence goes on along the minus strand of NZ_JH114339.1, from coordinate 5,568 downwards.
TTTACGGCCAAAGCGCTCGGGAAGCAAATCATTACAGTAAAGATTATTTTTGTTATCGCCGTCGGCATGTACTCCTGCCACTTGCGTAAAGACATTCTCACCTACAATCGGTTTATTGGCAGGTATCATAATACCCGAATAAGACTCCACTACCCGGCTGACATCATTCAAACGGCTCTCGTCGATATTGGTCGCCGCATTGAAATGATCTTTCAGGATGGCTTGCACACTTGCGAGAGGAGCATTTCCAGCCCGTTCGCCCAGTCCGTTGATGGTGGTATGCAGTCCTTTGACACCGCTTAATACGGCTGCAAGAACGTTGCTCACTGCCAAATCATAGTCATTGTGCGCATGGAAATCGAGATGAGTATTCGGATAACGTTTCTTCATCTTCCGCATATACTCTATCACTTGCAAGGGATTCAAGATACCCAGCGTGTCAGGCAACATATAACGCTTGACACTCGTCTCTTGCAATCCATCCATCAACTGAAATACATATTCAGGAGAATCCTTGATACCGTTACTCCAATCTTCCAGATAAACATTGACGGTTATATCCTGCTCGTCGGCATAATGCACCACATTAATGATATCTGCCAGATGTTCTTCCGGTGTCTTTTTCAGTTGTTGCGTACAATGCTTCAGTGAACCTTTGCAAAGAAGATTAATCACGCGACAACCAGTACGCTGAATCCAATCGACAGAAGTATGCCCGTCAACAAAGCCGAGCACTTCCACTTTATGGAGCAAATTACGACGGGCCGCCCAGTCGCAAATCATCTTCACGGCTTCAAACTCACCGTCCGACACACGCGCCGAAGCAACCTCCACCCGGTCTACCTTCAAATCTTCTAACAGCAAACGGGCGATCATTAGTTTCTCATGAGGCACGAAAGATACTCCGCTGGTTTGTTCACCATCACGGAGCGTTGTGTCCATGATTTCTATTTTCACGCCTTCTTTTCCCATTCTTCTATTTTATCTTTATTGCTTAACAAGAAATCGATATCGTCCAATCCGTTCATCAAACAAAGTTTCTTGTAAGCATTGATTTCAAAATGTTCACTTTTACCTGTTGCCTTGTTGGTGATGGTCTGTTCGGGAAGATTCACTTCCACTTCCATCTTCGGGTCTGCTTCTATCGAATCGAATAATTCTTGCAGAAACTCTTCGGTTACAACCACCGGAAGCACAAAGTTGTTCAACTCATTATTCTTATGAATATCGGCAAAAAAACTGGATACCACCACACGGAAACCATAGCCGGCAATTGCCCAGGCTGCGTGTTCACGGCTGGAACCCGAACCGAAGTTCTTACCTGCCACCAATATCTGTCCGCTGTAAGTAGGGTTGTTCAACACAAAATCCTTGTTCAGGGAACCATCTGCATTGTAACGCCAGTCACGGAAAAGGTTATCACCGAAGAATTTCTCTTCACGAGTGGTTGCTTTCAAGAAACGTGCCGGAATAATCTGGTCGGTATCTACGTTTTCTAAAGGAAGAGGTACACAAGTACTTGTGATTATATTAAATTTTGTCTTAGCCATCGCCTTATTTATGAATTATAAATTATGATTTATGATTGAAATTACATCAGTTCTCTCGGATCGGTAATCACACCTGTCACCGCAGCAGCAGCAGCCACCAGAGGACTAGCTAACAAGGTGCGTGCACCAGGTCCCTGACGTCCTTCGAAGTTACGGTTGCTGGTAGATACCGAATATTTTCCGGCAGGAATCTTATCATCGTTCATCGCCAGACAAGCAGAACATCCCGGCTGACGAATAGCAAATCCGGCTTCCGTCAAAATCTTGTCGATTCCTTCCTTACGGATCTGTGCGTCTACCATCCATGAACCCGGAACCAGCCATGCAATTACATTTTCCGCTTTCTTGCGACCTTTCACGATGGAAGCAAATGCACGGAAATCTTCGATACGACCGTTTGTACAAGCTCCAAGGAATACATAATCAATCTTTTTGCCCAACAAAGATTCTCCCGGTTGGAATTCCATGTAGTCCATTGATTTCTTGAATGAAACCTGTGCAGCTTCGCTCATTCCTTCCATCGTAGGAATGTGCTGTGTGATGCCCATACCCATACCCGGATTCGTTCCGTAAGTAATCATCGGCTCAATATCAGCAGCTTCAAAACGGACTTCCTTGTCGAATACGGCATCGTCATCACTCTTCAATGTCTTCCAATATGCCAAAGCCTTGTCCCATGCTTCGCCTTGCGGAGCACTTTCACGTCCCTTGATATATTCAAAAGTCACTTCATCTGGAGCAACCATGCCACCACGTGCACCCATTTCGATAGAAAGGTTACAAAGGGTAAGACGTCCCTCCATTGTCAGATTGCGGATGACCGAACCTGCATATTCTACGAAGTAACCGGTAGCACCGCTGGTAGTCATCTTAGACATCATATACAGAGCTACATCTTTTGCAGTCACCCCTTTACCCAGTTCACCGTCTACCGTGATACGCATTGTTTTCGGTCTTGATTGAAGAATACATTGCGAAGCCAACACCATTTCCACTTCGCTTGTTCCGATACCGAAAGCGATTGCTCCCATCGCACCATGAGTAGAAGTGTGAGAGTCACCGCAGACAATCGTCATTCCCGGCAAAGTCAAACCACGTTCGGGACCTACCACATGGATAATTCCATTCTTCGGATGCATCATACCGTAGTGTGTCAAACCAAAATCCTTCGCATTCTTAGTCAATGTGTCGACCTGCGTTTTAGAAATCGGATCTTCAATCTCCTTATCCTGATCGTGTGTCGGTGTGTTATGGTCGGGCATACAAAATACCTTTTCCGGACGCAACACTCCGATTCCACGTTCACGCAATCCGGCAAAAGCTTGCGGACTAGTCACTTCGTGACAATATAAGCGATCAATATAAAGCTGTGTAGGACCATCTTCCACTGTAGTCACCACGTGGGCATCCCATATCTTATCAAATAATGTATTCATCTGTTTATTTACTATTTTACTAATTACTATTTACTATTTACTATTTTAGTCAATCTCTACAATGCCGATACGACTTTCAGTCTCTTTTTTATGATTTGAATTTGTTAATACAGTCAATATAAGCTTCTACGGAAGCGGCAATAATATCTGTATTAGCTCCAAAACCATAATAAATCTGGTTATCGTATTCTACCTGCATGTGTACTTTACCTACATCATCACTTCCCTTGCTGATAGCCTGAATAGTAAACTCTTTCAAAGTCATGTGGCGTTCTACAATCTTCTTCAATGCCTTGATAGCTGCATCTACCGGACCGTTACCGCTGGCACAAGCCTCAAACTTCTCACCGGCAATGTTCAATCCCAAACTAGCTACCGAACGAACGCCGACACCACTCGTCACCTGCAAATAATCCAGTTTGATGCGATGATTCTGGCTACGGTCTGCGCCTGCCAATACTAAAATATCGTCATCATTAATATCTTTTTTCTTATCAGCCAACTTCAAAAACTCATCATATACCTTATCCAGCTTTTCCTGATCCAGGTCAACTCCCAAGATAGAAAGACGATTTTTCAACGCGGCACGTCCGCTACGGGCTGTCAATACGATAGAGTTATCATCAATACCCACATCATGCGGATCAATAATCTCATACGTCTGTACATTCTTCAACACACCGTCCTGATGGATACCTGAAGAATGTGCGAAAGCATTACGTCCAACGATCGCTTTATTCGGCTGTACCGGCATATTCATCAGGCTGGATACCATGCGGCTGGTCGGATAAATCTTCTGTGTATTGATATTGGTCTGAATATCTATTTCGTGGTGACTCTTGATAATCATGGCGATTTCTTCGAGGGCAGTATTTCCTGCACGTTCGCCGATACCGTTGATGGTAACTTCCACCTGACGTGCGCCGTTCAAAACACCGGCTATCGTATTGGCAGTAGCCATACCCAAGTCGTTGTGACAGTGAGTAGAAAGTATGGCATTATCGATGCCGTCTACATGGTCGATCAGGTATTTTATTTTAGCACCATATTCTGAAGGTAAGCAATAACCCGTTGTATCAGGAATATTCACTACGGTAGCTCCCGCTTTGATAACGGCTTCCACCACACGTGCCAGATATTCGTTATCCGTACGGCCTGCGTCTTCTGCATAAAACTCTACATCGTCCACAAAACGGCGGGCATACTTCACGGCAGCTACCGCACGTTCGATAATCTCCTCACGATTCGAATTGAATTTATATTTAATGTGCGAATCAGAAGTACCGATACCGGTATGAATACGTTTATGTTTAGCAAATTTCAGTGCATCTACAGCAACATCAATATCTTTTTGAACTGCACGTGTTAAAGCACAGATAGTAGGCCAAGTCACCGCTTTTGAAATCTCAATCACTGAATTAAAATCTCCCGGGCTCGAAATGGGGAATCCGGCTTCAATCACGTCTACTCCCAACGCTTCCAATGCCTTTGCTACCTGAATCTTCTCTACTGTATTCAACTGGCATCCCGGAACCTGTTCACCATCTCTAAGAGTGGTATCAAAAATAAATAACCTATTGTCCATATTCAATGTATATTATATAATTATTAGCATTAAAAAAAGCCTTTCACACTTGGAAGTGAGAAAGGCTTTCGTATATTTTCATTTATACACATTTACGCGCAGCACTCACTTCCACTAACCTTTGATAGTAGAATAATAATACCGCATAGTAGAATATGTATAAACATCTGGTTCATTTCTTGTCTCTTTTATAGTTTGACGGTGCAAAGGTATGGATTATTTCTTTTCCACCAAATAATACGTTACTTTTTTATCGAAAAAAATATCATTTCATAAGTTAAAGCCGATTTTTACCAAAAATGTATCACGAATACAGGTCTATATTTCATTAAAAGAAAAGAGGGAGCAGAATGTTTTTCAGCATTCTCTCCCTCTTCTTCTTTATTGTTCTAAATCAATAGATTACTTCTTATCGCAACATTCTTTCTTTTCTGCGCAATCAGCTTTTTTGTCGCAAGCAGTAGCACAAGAATCTTTAGCCTGGCAGCAAGAATCAGATTCAACAACAGCTTCTACAGTTTCTACGGTTGTTTCTTCACCTTCAGAAGCAGCGTTAGTAGTTTTGTTACCAGCACAAGACATCATTGCAAAAGAAAATGTTACTGCTACAGCAGCCAAAAATAATTTAGTTTTCATACCTTTCAAATTTGCTTTAAACGTTTAATAAAATAATTGTCGGTCGCAAATATAACACTTTTTTTGCAAAGTACCAAACAACAGAAAGCCCCTTGATTCGTTGCTGAATCAAGGGGCTTCTCTAAAAACGGCGGCTACCTACTCTCCCACTGTTACGCAGTACCATCGGCGTGACGAGGCTTAACTTCTCTGTTCGGAATGGGAAGAGGTGGAACCCTCGTGCTATAACCACCTGAATAAGGTTATGACATGATGAAAAGTAAAATCTCAAGTTCATTACTAGTATGTTTCTGTTCTCTGTTTCCAGTTTCCGTATCAGTAATCCGCTAAACGTATATACCCAACCGGTACATATTTGAAA
>NZ_JH114338.1:99407-117076 GCF_000157095.2 Bacteroides sp. D1 | reverse complement strand
AAGCCCATTTGTATGGGAAGAAAGAATTATCTGTTTTGCGGATCGGAACTAGGGGCAAAGAATGCTTCTATGTTATACTCAATTATTGAAACATGTAAGATGAATGGATTAAGGCCGGTGAAATATATAGCGGAAATTTTAACTAAATTAACGGCAGGAGAAACAAATTACATGTCACTATTACCTATCAACAATAATAAAGAATACTAATTATTGGATAAAGAGATGCTATATACTCCACTACAGAGTATAGAAAAAGGGACAGCCATACAATGAGTGCTTACCATTCTTTCCCGGATCTTTCTCCATGCATGCGTATCAAACAGGCAACTTTGGCGCATAGTCCCACACATTTCTCTGAATCTGGACATAGGTATCGTATAACTCAACTTATCCGCTTCAAAGTACGGACGCACCGACGGGTCGAAGAAACCGATAAAGGTCCGCTTGCCTCCTTTGCGGTTTTCAAGAGTGGCTTGTGTCACTATGGAACTGCAACCGGAACCGAATAAGGAAACGACACCATCTTCGGCATTGTTATCATAGTAAGCCCATGTAGTCAGTCCGGAAAGCATATCAGGATTGGCGATAAACATGACGCCTTCCATTTGTTCCAGACTTGCCACTTTGTCTATACGGGCAAAATGAAGGTATTTCTTTTCTGCCATCGGCACTCCGAGTTGCCGGATAAATTCAATGACCATTTCCGGAGTCTGTTTATATCGTTCTTTTAGTGAGACAAAAGTCGGTACGCGTTCAGGCATTTCTGTAAAACCTGTGTAGAATTTGCCGCCACCGCAACCGATATTTTCTGCATTCAAGCTGATAGTGCCACCTTCTCTGACAGTCTTCATACCCTTAAAGAAGCAACCGTTAATTTTCTCTGTTGTTCCTTCCAGTATATCCGAATACCAAAATACAAGAGGTAATTCGGCATTCTCTCCGAATGCCTCCTTGAAGTTCTGAATAAATGTTTGGATGTCCATAGCTTATCAATTTTAGTTATGTATGTAGGTCTTTGTACAAAGTTAAAATAAAAATAGACATTCATCCTCTTTTTAAACAATAATTACTTATATTTGTCCGGAACAGAATATAAAGAGAAGCGTTATGAAGTATTTACTAATATATATAGGGTTACTTTGTACATCCCTGCAATTGTGGGGACAAGAAACGGTTGCTACAAGAATCGCTCCTCCGACGGGATATGTCAGGGAGGCTTGTGCCGATCGTTCGTTTACAGGTTACTTACGTAATTTGCCTTTGATGCCGAAAGGTAGTAAAGTGATGCTTTATAATGGAAAAGAAAAATCGAATCAGTCTGCAGCTTACGCTGTAATCGATATGGAGATAGGTAACCGTGATTTGCAACAGTGTGCCGATGCGGTAATGCGTTTGCGGGCGGAATATCTGTGGAAACATAAACGATATGGAGAAATAAAATTCAACTTCACCAATGGTTTCCCTGCCGGGTATAAGAAATGGGCGGAAGGAAATCGGATAAAAGTCAGCGGCAATCAAGTGCAATGGTATGCTGCGGGCAAAGGAGTGGATTATTCCTATAAAACTTTCCGTAACTATCTCGATATGGTCTTTATGTATGCCGGAACGGCTTCTTTATCCCGCGAGCTTCAGGCTGTGTCTTATACTTCTTTGCAACCCGGTGATGTATTTATTAAAGGAGGCTCACCCGGACATGCGGTCATTGTTGTAGATGTTGCTGTTCATCCGACTACCAAAAAGAAAGTATTCCTGTTGGCGCAGAGCTATATGCCTGCACAACAGATTCATATTCTTGTAAATCCTGTCAGTCGCAGTCTTTCCCCCTGGTATGAATTGGCGGAAACGGATGCGGGGAAACTATATACTCCAGAATGGATTTTTAGCCGGAAAGATTTAAAACGCTTTAAGGAGTAGAATCTTTTCGTTATCTTTGGCATTTAACAAACCGTTTTAATCATACAACAACGAAAAACAACCGATTATGAATCAAGATTTGTCAATGAATGCTAACCAGTTGGTAGCATTCCTTCAAAAGCCAACTTCAGAGTTTACCAAAGCCGACATTATCTCATTTATCCAGCAAAAAGATATCCGCATGGTCAATTTCATGTATCCGGCGGGAGACGGTCGTCTGAAAACCCTGAACTTTGTTATCAACAATCAAGCCTATCTGGAAGCTATTCTTACTTGTGGAGAACGGGTAGACGGTTCCAGTCTTTTTTCTTTCATAGAAGCGGGCAGTAGTGACCTTTATGTGATTCCCCGTTTCTGCACTGCATTCGTTGATCCGTTTGCCGAGATTCCGACGCTGTCTATGCTTTGCTCTTTCTTCAACAAAGATGGCGAACCCCTCGAAAGTGCACCAGAACACACCCTTTACAAAGCAAGCAAAACTTTTACAGAAGTTACCGGAATGGAATTTCAGGCAATGGGCGAATTGGAATATTATGTAATAGCCCCGGATACAGGTATGTTTCAAGCAACCGACCAACGTGGTTATCACGAATCGGGTCCATACGCTAAATTTAATGAGTTCCGTACTCAATGTATGTCTTATATCGCACAGACAGGCGGGCAAATAAAGTATGGACACTTCGAAGTGGGTAATTTTACGTTGGATGGCTATATTTATGAGCAGAATGAGATTGAGTTTCTGCCGGTTCCCGTATCGCAGGCGGCAGATCAGTTGATGATTGCCAAATGGGTGATTCGTAATCTGGGATACAGATATGGATATAATGTGACCTTTGCTCCTAAAATTACAGCCGGTAAGGCAGGGTCGGGCTTGCACGTACACATGCGTATCATGAAAGACGGAAAGAACCAAATGTTGAAAGACGGCGTTTTGTCGGAAACAGCGCGTAAAGCAATTGCCGGAATGATGGTGCTTGCTCCTTCAATCACTGCCTTTGGAAATACCAATCCTACTTCTTATTTCCGTCTTGTTCCTCATCAGGAGGCACCTACCAATGTTTGCTGGGGAGATCGTAACCGTTCCGTATTAGTACGTGTGCCATTGGGATGGGCTGCAAAAACAGATATGTGTACATTAGCTAATCCGTTGGAAGCCGAAAGCCATTTTGACACCAGCCAGAAGCAGACTGTAGAAATGCGTTCTCCGGATGGTTCGGCAGATTTGTATCAACTGTTGGCCGGTTTGGCTGTTGCCTGCCGTCATGGCTTTGAGATTGAAAATGCGCTGGATATCGCTGAAAAGACGTATGTGAATGTGAATATCCATCAGAAAGAGAATGAAGATAAACTGAATTCACTGGCACAACTGCCGGATAGCTGTGAGGCTTCTGCCGATTGCCTGCAACAACAACGGGCAATATTTGAACAATATAATGTCTTTAGTCCGGCAATGATTGATGGTATCATCCGCAAACTTCGCAGTTACGAAGATAAAACGTTGCGTGCGGATTTGGAAGGAAAGCCGATGGAGATGTTAGATCTCGTACATAAGTATTTCCATTGTGGATAATCTGCAAACGTAAATTGGTATATAATAAAGGCTATCTTCTGTTTCAAAGAAGGTAGCCTTTAATTTTCTGATGCAGAATTTAACTATAAGTATTTGTTTTTCAAAGAGCTTATAACAAAGAAACTATAGAAGGCTAATCAGATGATTGGTATGAAATAGCCCTATATAAAAGAATACGAACGTTAAGTATTGGCCTATTTTCATAAAAAAGATGTTTTGAGAAAAGAAAAAGGAGGGAATATAGTGCAATATCTCCAAATAATGCTTTCCTTTGTACCAACAACAATAAAGAGGTTTATTACGATTTGATTTTTTTACGTGAATCTTCTCATTTATTTGAGCATATCCATCTCTAATTAAGATCTTCCTAAAACTTTCTTATTGAATTATTAATTTTTTATATTTGTATTTTATGAATTTGTACATTGGAAATCTTAGCTATAATGTTAAGGAATCGGATTTGAGAAATGTAATGGAAGAGTATGGAACAGTTGCTTCAGTAAAGTTAATCACAGATCGTGAAACTAGAAGATCAAAAGGTTTTGCGTTTATCGAAATGCCGGATGATGCAGAAGCTAACAACGCTATCAAACAATTGAACGGTGCAGAATATGTAGGTCGTTCAATGGTAGTGAAAGAAGCATTGCCAAAGAACTAATACTGAATAAATAGACAGTAATAGAGAAGGGCGTACTAGGAAACTAGCGCGCCCTTCTTCTGTTAATCCTCATTATTATCTTCTTCATCATCCACCATATTATTGAGTTCCAATTCCAGGTCTACCAGCTCTTGTTCCCATAATTTCAGGATATTCTTCGGTGTATCTTTTGCAGCTTTCTTTATTCTTTCTTGAGCAACAGATACTTCATGCTCTAATTGTCTACGTCTGCTCATATTTTTATTGTTTTGATTATGAAATGATAACAACTCGTGTGTGGAATAGTTCGACAGGCAAAATTAAAAAGTAGTGGGCTGAACTATTCGCAAATAAAGTATGTTTTGTAGTCTGAATCTTTTAAAACATACAATCATGCTCAATTTAATAGCCGTATTCTTAGTCTGTTCAGGTATCGGAATAGCAGTACATATTGCCATAGACCTGACACATCGTCCGCAATCAATGAAAATAATGAATGCAGTTTGGATATTATCTGCATTGTGGGGAAGTTATTTAGCTTTATGGGCGTATAATAAGTTCGGACGGAGCAGTCCGATGAAGATGGAGGATGACGGGATGAAAGGGATGGATATGTCCGGCATGAAAGATATGAATATGCCTGATATGAAGGGGATGGATATGGATATGTCAATGGGAGAGATGAGGCGTCCTTATTGGCAATCGGTAGCTTTGTCGGCTCTTCATTGTGGCGCAGGCTGCACATTGGCAGATATCATAGGAGAGTGGTTTACGAATTATGTTCCTGTAACTGTTGCAGGCAGTCAACTTGTTGGGAATTGGGTACTCGATTTTGTATTAGCTTTGATTATTGGCGTTTATTTTCAGTTTTATGCGATTCGGGAAATGGAAAAAATCTCCGTAGGGAATGCATTAACTCGCGCTTTCAAAGCAGATTTCTTTTCTCTTTTATCCTGGCAGGTAGGAATGTACGGTTGGATGGCAATTGTTTATTTTGTGCTGTTCATCAATGAGCCATTGCCCAAAGATACATGGATATTCTGGTTTATGATGCAGTTGGCTATGCTTTTCGGTTTCTTCTGCGCTTATCCGATGAATGCTCTTCTTATAAAATTAGGTATAAAGAAAGGTATGTAAAATAAATGCAGATTCACTTAAAATGATAAGTATGAAATTACTTATTTTGAGTGAATCTGCATCTGTAATATTACTACTTCTGTTTTTTTATTTCTCTTTTGGAGGTTACTTTTTCAATAGTTTGGGTATATCCGAAGGCTCTTGTGCCACCCGGATACCAGCTGCTTCCAAAGATTCAATTTTCTCTTTTGCCGAACCGGAACTTCCTGAAATAATAGCGCCTGCATGCCCCATTTGTTTTCCCGGAGGAGCTGATTGCCCGGCAATAAATGCTACCACAGGTTTAGTTACATTATTACGAATATATTCGGCCGCTTGTTCTTCCGCATTTCCTCCAATCTCTCCAATCAGGACGATTGCTTCTGTTTCCGGATCATTCTGAAACATTTCCAGCAGTTGGCGGAAGTGAAGCCCTACAACAGGATCGCCCCCGATGCCGATAGCGGTAGATTGTCCCATTCCATTAGCTGTTAAGTGATACACAATCTCGTAAGTAAGTGTTCCGCTACGGCTGATGACACCTACATTTCCTTCTAAAAAGACTTGTCCCGGTAAGATGCCAACCATGCTTTTTCCCGGAGAGATAAGTCCCGGACAGTTAGGTCCGATCAACATGGCACCTTTTTGTTCGGCAAACTGATGTGCCTTAATCACGTCCAGTGTGGGGATTCCTTCTGCAATGCAGACTATGACACGGATGCCTGCGTCCGCTGCCTCCATGATAGCATCTGCCGCAAAACGTGCTGGAACGAAAATGATGGAGGTATTAGCCTTTGTCTGCTCGACAGCGTCATACATGGTGTTGAATACGGGGATTCCGTCCACATCTGTTCCTCCTTTGCCCGGAGAAGTACCCCCGACCACTTTGGTTCCATATTCTTTCATCTTTTTGGCATGGAAAAGCCCGTCTCTGCCAGTGATTCCCTGCACAATCAAACGGGTGGATTTATCTATTAGTATGCTCATAATTGCTTTATTTTTTAGTGATTTGGTACGTATTATGCTTTCAGAGCCATAAGAGCAGCCTCTTTCATCGTTGTGGCTATTTGGAAACGGCTGTAATTCCGTAACAGTTCCCGTCCGATATGTTCATTGGTGCCTGTAAGCCGGACGATGACGGGGACATTGCTGTTTATCTGCTCGAATGCCTGAAGAAGTCCCATTGCTACATCATCGCAACGAGTGATCCCACCGAAAATATTAATCAGGACCACTTTTACTTTCTCATCCTGCAATAAGAGTTTCATAGCTTCAATAACCTTGACAGGATTGGAGCTGCCCCCGATGTCGAGAAAATTAGCAGGCTGACCGCCGTAAAGTTTAGTCATGTCCATAGTAGCCATGGCAAGTCCGGCGCCATTTACCATACAACCGATATTGCCGTCCATGTGAACATAACTGAATCCTTTATCTTTGGCATCTGCTTCCACTTTTTCTTCTTCCGTCGGATCAAACAAAGCATGAATCTCCGGATGCCGATAGAGCGCATTGTCATCAAAAACGATCTTTGCGTCAATGGCCATTAACGTACCTTTCTTTGTAAGTGCCAGCGGATTTACTTCCACTAACGACGCGTCATTCTCCACAAAGATTTTATAAAGTTCCTGAAGGATGGCAGCCATTTTACCTGCCTGTTCCATTTGGGGGAAGAGAGTGAAAGCAAAACGCCTTGCCAGATAGTCGGGGAGGCCAATGAATGGATTGATTGAATATCGGATGATTTTCTCCGGTGTCTGACGGGCTACCTCTTCAATATCCATACCACCGGATGCACTCATCATCAGAACGACAGAACGTGTATTCCGGTCGATGGTATAACTGACGTAATATTCTGCAGCAATATCAACCGCTTCGCTGACCAGAACTTGATTGACAGGAAGACCTTTAATGCTCATTCCGAGAATGTTCATGGCTTCCTGATAAGCATCTTCCGTATTGTTTACCAGTTTTACTCCTCCGGCTTTTCCTCGGCCTCCGGTTAATACTTGTGCTTTTATAACCACTCTGTCTGTTCCCATCCTCCGGTATGCAGCCAGGACGCCTGCGGCAGTACGGCATAAAGTGTGCCTCTCGACAGGTATTCCGTACTTGGAGAAAATCTCTTTCGCTTGATATTCATGTATTTTCATGGCTCATAAATTTGAGTAAATGATTCCTATAATAAAAACAAAAGAAAGATTCGGAAAGTTTGCCGGAAAAGAAAAGTATCAGGGTGTTTTACAACATGTTCGTTTGTATTCCATTTATGGTTTTCATATAAAAAAAAGCGTGTTGGAACTATTACCAACACGCTCTATATCATTTAAAGATGAAGTCTGTCTTACGGATATTTATGCAATACCGTGAGCATTGACAGTACCGTCAATCTTTTTAATCAATCCTTGAAGTACGGCACCCGGGCCACATTCTGTAAAATCAGTAGCACCGTCAGCAACCATATTCTTTACTGATTGTGTCCAACGTACGGAAGCAGTCAATTGGGCAACCAGATTCTTTTTGATTTCTGCAGGGTCAGTGTGAGGAAGCGCATCCACATTCTGATATACCGGACATTTAGGAGTATGTATTTCGGTAGCTTTAATAGCAGCTTCCAGTTCTATTTTAGCAGGATCCATTAATGGAGAATGGAAAGCACCACCCACTTTCAGCGGAAGAGCACGTTTGGCTCCGGCAGCTTTCATCAGTTCGCACGCCTTTTCGATACCCGGTACAGAGCCGGAGATAACGATTTGTCCCGGGCAGTTGTAGTTGGCCGGTACGCAAACTTCACCTTCTGCATTTACTGCTGCACAGATTTCTTCTACTTTTTCATCCGGCAATGCGATAATAGCAGCCATGGTGGAAGGAGTAGCTTCGCAAGCTTTCTGCATAGCCATTGCACGTGCATACACAAGTTTCAATCCATCTTCAAAACTCAATGCACCGGCAGCAACCAATGCAGAGAACTCACCAAGTGAGTGGCCGGCAGTCATTTCCGGTTTGAAGTCGTCGCCCATGCAAAGAGCAGAAATAACAGAGTGAAGGAAAACGGCAGGTTGAGTAACCTTTGTCTGACGAAGATCTTCGTCTGTGCCGTCGAACATGATATCTGTAATGCGATATCCGAGGATATCATTTGCTTTTTCAAACAATTCTTTTGCTAAAGCTGAGTTTTCATACAGGTCTTTACCCATTCCTACAAATTGAGCGCCTTGACCGGGAAATACAAATGCTTTCATATTTTTATTATTTAATTGATTTTTAATTGCGGGTGCAAAGTTACGTATTTTTATGATACAACCGCACAAAAAGTACACATTTGTGCAACGGTGTCCGGAAAATGCCATAAAGGGCCGTTACCATGGCCGATATTCAATTCTTTTCCTGCGATAATGGCTTGAGTGATATATGTTTTCGCATGCTGGATGGATTCTCGCATGGGGTAGCCTTTGGCAAGATAGGTGGCAATAGCGGAAGAGAGGGTGCATCCCGTTCCATGCAGATTATGGCTTTCTATTTTTTTCTCCTCATATATATGGTAGATAAATTCGGACGTATGCAAAAGGTCGCACATATTGTCTCCTTCCAGATGTCCGCCTTTTAGTAAGATATTAGTCTGATAATCATCCGTCAGCATTTTGGCAGCGGTCTGCATATCCTGAATGTTGTGAATACTTTTACCTGTAAGTACTTTTGCTTCGTCAATATTAGGGGTGATTAATGTGACAAGCGGTAAAAGTTCTTTTTTGATTTCTTCTATCGCTTCATCTGTCATAAGTTTCTTTCCGCTGGTAGACACCATTACCGGATCGTAAACGACGTATGCAGGCGAATATTTTTGTAGACAGTCGGAAATTACACGAACGATCTGAATGTCATTTATCATTCCTATTTTGATGGCAACCGGTTGCAGGTCGTCCATCACGGCTTCTATTTGCCCACGAACCATATCCGGAGAAATGGACTGTACGGCACGTACCCCCAGTGTGTTTTGTACGGTGATGGCAGTAATAGCCGATGCTGCATAGCCTCCTAAAGCCGAGATTGTTTTTATGTCTGCCTGAATACCTGCGCCTCCCGAACAATCGGAGCCGGCAATGGATAAAATGACTGGATGACGTTCCATTTTAGATTTTTTAATATTTACCCGACAAAGATAGAATAAAAAACGATAAGGTACAAAATGACATATCGTTTAAAATACAATAAGTACCTTTCCGGGCATCTGTTGGAAAAGATATGAAAAGTACTGATAATAAAGCGTCCATCTAGTTTTTGTACTTTATACAATTACTCACCCGTGGAAATACTAAAATACATATTGTAATTCGTAAGATAACACTAACTATTCATATTGTAGAATGTATGATATGTATTTATATGAAAAACAATGTTTTATAGCATAGTTCTTATTTTTGTTTTGATGGTTTTTAGCCTCTATATTTGCATCGTCTTAAAGAAATAGATATGCAAAATTTACAGAAAAATACACCTTTAGCAAACAATCATATATCAGTGGACTGTGTAGTGATTGGTTTTGACGGAGAACAACTGAAAGTGTTGCTTGTAAAACGTGCAGGTGAGGATAATGGAGAAGTATATCATGATATGAAACTTCCCGGAAGTCTTATCTATATGGATGAAGCCCTGGATGAAGCTGCACAACGAGTTTTGTATGAACTGACAGGACTTAAAAATGTGAATCTGATGCAGTTTAAAGCATTTGGTTCTAAAAACAGAACGAGTAATCCGAAAGATGTACGTTGGTTGGAAAGAGCTATGCAGTCAAAAGTGGAGCGTATTGTTACCATTGCATATTTGTCGATGGTGAAGATAGACCGTACATTGGATAAGAATCTGGACGATCACCAGGCTTGCTGGGTCGCTTTGAAAGACGTGAAAACACTGGCTTTCGACCATAATCTGATTATAAAGGAGGCAATGACTTATATTCGTCAGTTCGTAGAATTTAATCCTTCCATGTTGTTCGAACTGCTTCCGCGTAAATTTACAGCCGCACAATTAAGGACTCTTTTTGAATTAGTATACGACAAAGCCGTGGATGTGCGTAACTTCCATAAGAAAATAGCAATGATGGAATATGTAGTTCCTTTGGAAGAAAAACAACAAGGAGTGGCTCACCGTGCTGCCCGTTATTATAAATTTGATAAGAAGATATATAATAAGGTAAGAAGGTAGACCCTGTTCAAGTATTAAGTATCAAGTATTAAGTATTAGGCGTTGGATGTTAAAGCATTAATTGTCGGACATTGAGCGTAAATCGTAAATAGTAAATCGTTTAATCGTAAATAAAATTATGTTTCTATTAGGTTATGACATAGGTAGCTCGTCTGTAAAAGCGAGTTTGGTAAATGCGGAGACTGGTAAATGTGTATCCTCGGCATTTTTTCCGAAAACAGAAGCGAATATTATTGCAGTGAATCCCGGATGGGCGGAACAAGATCCTGAAAGTTGGTGGGAAAACTTAAAGTTGTCCACGCAGGCTATTATGACCGAATCCGGAGTTAGTGCCGCTGAAATTAAAGCCATCGGCATCTCTTATCAGATGCACGGATTGGTTTGTGTTGATAAGAATCAGCATGTATTGCGTCCTGCTATCATCTGGTGTGACTCCCGTGCGGTGCCATACGGTCAGAAAGCGTTTGAGACAATCGGGGAGGAGAGATGTCTTTCTCATTTGTTGAACTCACCGGGAAATTTTACCGCTTCCAAGTTGGCGTGGATTAAAGAAAACGAACCTGCCATCTATGAGCAGATTGATAAGATAATGCTGCCGGGCGATTATATTGCCATGAAGTTGAGTGGAGAAATCTGCACAACTGTTTCCGGACTTTCGGAAGGTATGTTCTGGGATTTCAAGAACAACCGGGTGGCTGATTTCTTAATGGATTATTACGGATTTGATTCTTCTTTGATTGCAGATATTAAACCGACCTTTGCAGAGCAGGGACGTGTAAATGCAATAGCTGCCAAAGAGCTTGGACTGAAAGAAGGGACACCGATTACTTATCGTGCAGGCGACCAGCCTAACAATGCCCTTTCTTTGAATGTGTTTAATCCGGGAGAGATTGCTTCTACGGCAGGAACATCGGGAGTGGTTTATGGCGTGAACGGTGAAGTGAACTATGATCCGCAGTCACGCGTCAATACCTTTGCGCATGTCAATCATACCATAGATCAGACACGTTTGGGAGTATTGCTTTGCATCAACGGAACAGGTATTCTCAACTCATGGGTGAAACGCAACATTGCTCCCGAAGGAATATCTTATAATGAAATGAATGTATTGGCTTCCAAAGCTCCTATCGGCAGTGCGGGAATCAGTATTCTGCCCTTTGGTAACGGTGCCGAACGTATGCTGAACAATAAAGAAATCGGTTGCAGTATCCGTGGACTGGATTTTAATACGCATGGCAAACATCATATTATTCGTGCCGCTCAAGAAGGTATTGTATTCTCTTTTAAATATGGCATTGATATCATGGAGCAAATGGGAATTCCTGTGAAGATGATCCATGCCGGACACGCTAATATGTTCTTGAGTTCTATCTTCCGCGATACTTTGGCGGGAGTCACAGGAGCTACTATCGAGCTTTACGATACGGATGGTTCCGTAGGCGCTGCGAAAGGTGCGGGCATCGGTGCAGGTATCTACAAGGATAACAATGAGGCATTTGCTACGCTTGACAAACTGGATGTGATTGAGCCTAATGTGGCAAAACGACAGGAATATGCTGACGCGTGCGCAAAATGGAAATACCGTCTTGAAAAGTCGATGACCGGTAACATACCGGCTCCGGTTCTGTCTTCAGATAAATAATTAACAATTTAAATAATAACCATTTTAAAAATAAAAGAATTATGGCAACAAAAGAATTTTTCCCGGGAATTGAAAAGATTAAGTTCGAAGGTAAAGATAGTAAGAATCCGATGGCATTCCGTTACTACGATGCTGAAAAGGTTATCAACGGTAAGAAGATGAAAGATTGGTTGAGATTCGCTATGGCATGGTGGCATACTTTGTGTGCTGAAGGTGGCGACCAATTCGGTGGCGGAACAAAACAATTCCCTTGGAATAGTAATGCTGACGCTATACAAGCTGCAAAAGATAAAATGGATGCAGGTTTCGAATTCATGCAGAAAATGGGTATCGAATACTACTGTTTCCACGATGTAGACTTGGTTTCTGAAGGTGCAAGCATCGAAGAATACGAAGCTAACTTGAAAGCAATCGTAGCATACGCAAAACAGAAACAAGCTGAAACAGGCATCAAACTGTTGTGGGGTACTGCCAACGTATTTGGCCATGCACGTTATATGAACGGTGCTGCTACTAACCCTGATTTTGATGTAGTAGCTCGTGCTGCTGTTCAGATCAAGAATGCAATCGACGCAACTATCGAACTGGGTGGTCAGAACTATGTATTCTGGGGTGGCCGTGAAGGCTATATGTCTCTTCTGAATACAGATCAGAAACGTGAAAAAGAACACTTGGCAAAAATGCTGACCATCGCTCGTGATTATGCTCGTGCCCGTGGTTTCAAAGGTACTTTCCTGATTGAACCGAAACCGATGGAACCGACAAAACATCAGTATGATGTAGATACAGAAACAGTAATCGGATTCCTGAAAGCTCATGGCTTGGATAAAGATTTCAAAGTGAACATTGAAGTAAACCACGCAACTTTGGCTGGTCACACTTTCGAACACGAATTGGCAGTAGCAGTAGACAACGGCATGTTGGGTTCTATCGATGCTAACCGTGGTGATTATCAGAATGGTTGGGATACAGACCAATTCCCGATTGACAACTACGAACTGACACAAGCTATGATGCAAATTATCCGCAACGGCGGTTTGGGTAACGGTGGAACAAACTTCGACGCTAAGACTCGTCGTAACTCTACTGACCTGGAAGATATCTTCATCGCTCACATCGCAGGTATGGACGCTATGGCTCGTGCATTGGAAAGCGCAGCTGCTCTGCTGAACGAATCTCCCTATAAGAAAATGTTGGCTGACCGTTACGCTTCATTTGATGGCGGTAAAGGTAAGGAGTTTGAAGATGGCAAGTTGACTTTGGAAGATGTAGTTGCTTATGCTAAAGCAAACGGTGAACCGAAGCAGACTAGTGGTAAACAAGAACTTTATGAAGCAATTCTGAATATGTATTGCTAATTAACCCCACCACAGATTACACGGATTGTCACAGATTGATTTTCTTCTCTCTTATTTTGAATTTTATCTGTGTCAATCTGTGAAATCTGTGGTGATATAAATCCAACTACTACAACACTACTTTATCTACTTATAACCATGATTAATACAACGAACGAGGGTAGTAAACTCTACCTATATTCGATAACCTCTGTCGCCATTTTGGGAGGACTGCTTTTCGGATACGATACAGCGGTTATTTCCGGTGCAGAGAAAGGCTTGGAGGCTTTTTTCCTTTCGGCCTCTGATTTTCAATACAATAAAGTAATGCATGGAATCACATCTTCCAGTGCATTAATTGGCTGTGTACTGGGTGGTGCGATCTCCGGTATATTTGCTTCCCGTTTGGGACGTCGTAATTCTCTAAGGCTTGCTGCCGTACTCTTTTTCCTTTCAGCATTAGGTTCCTATTATCCGGAAGTCTTGTTTTTCGAATATGGAAAGCCGAACATGGATTTGCTGATTGCTTTTAATTTGTATCGTGTTTTGGGCGGTATCGGTGTTGGACTGGCTTCTGCAGTCTGTCCGATGTATATTGCTGAAATTGCTCCTTCTAATATTCGTGGAACGCTTGTATCGTGTAACCAGTTTGCTATCATCTTCGGTATGTTGGTAGTATACTTCGTGAATTTCCTGATTATGGGCGACCATCAAAATCCTATTATTTTGAAAGATGCAGCCGGTGTACTGTCTGTTAGTGCTGAATCTGATATGTGGACTGTTTATGAAGGATGGCGTTACATGTTCGGTTCGGAAGCTTTCCCTGCCGCTTTCTTCGGTCTGTTGTTGTTCTTTGTTCCCAAGACTCCTCGTTATCTTGTATTGATACAGCAGGATGAAAAGGCTTATTCGATTCTTGAAAAGATCAATGGTAAGACAAAAGCACAGGAAATTCTTAATGATATTAAAGCTACTGCTCATGAAAAGACAGAGAAAATCTTTACTTATGGAGTGGCAGTAATTGTGATCGGTATTTTGCTTTCTGTATTCCAACAGGCTATCGGTATTAATGCGGTACTTTATTATGCTCCTCGTATTTTCGAAAATGCAGGTGCAGAAGGAGGTGGCATGATGCAGACAGTTATTATGGGTATTGTAAACATTGTCTTTACATTGGTTGCAATCTTCACTGTAGACCGCTTCGGACGTAAACCACTATTGATAATCGGTTCTATTGGTATGGCTGTAGGTGCATTTGCGGTAGCAATGTGTGATAGCATGGCAATAAAGGGTGTTCTCCCGGTACTTTCAGTGATTGTGTATGCAGCATTCTTTATGATGTCTTGGGGACCGATTTGCTGGGTGTTGATCTCGGAAATATTCCCGAACACCATCCGTGGTAAAGCGGTGGCAATCGCCGTAGCATTCCAATGGATATTCAATTACATTGTATCTTCTACTTTCCCGGCACTGTACGACTTCAGCCCGATGTTTGCATATAGTTTATATGGCATAATCTGTGTGGCTGCTGCTATCTTCGTTTGGCGTTGGGTGCCTGAAACGAAAGGTAAGACACTGGAAGATATGAGCAAGCTTTGGAAGAAAAATAAATAAATTAGGTTAGTGTAATTTCATCATGTCATTATGACTTCGGTTTCTTGGCATGGTTCTACTAAGATTATGACATCGTACCAAATGGTATGGTGTCATAATTGTTTTATATACTATTGATAGATAATCACATGTAAAATCATTTAAATGAAGGTATACGAATCGTTTTGCATTTTTGAGTAAATAGATTGTTTGGCTATGCACTTATCTTTGCATTGTGATATTTGTGAGATCGTTTTAAGCTATGGATATTGCCAAATGGCATTTTTCTAGTTATAACATATTATTATTGGTTTTTCGTTAGGTAAGATTATGGTTACAGAACAGTATAAAGATGCCATTTATTTCTCAAGTCTTTTTGCTTGGCATTATCCCAATGTTTATAAAGAAATATCAGACATTCTTGTTTACCACCATATAGAGCATGGTACATTACTACACACTAAAGATTATTGGTGTCGAGATTATATGCCAATACAGTGGGGATTTAAGTCTTATATTCAATTTCGCTATGAACCTGATTATTTGAAGGATAAGCCACAGTACAAAACTAATATTATTCCTGTACTTAAAGCTATGAGTAGAGATATGGATATTACACAGTCTCCACTTATTGTTGATGGGGGAAATGTAGTCGTGTGTGAAGCGAATTCAAAGTGGATAGGATCATGTATGAGAGGTCGGAAACCAATTGTCATCATGACAGAAAAGGTATTTCAGGAAAATTCACAGATTGACCAGAGCGAAGTACTGGCAATACTAAAGGAAAACTTTTATGGAGCAGATATTGTATTTCTACCATGGGACAAATATGATATCTGTGGTCATACAGATGGAATTATTCATAATATTGGTGATGGTAAGATATTGGTCAACTTGAAAGTTTATCCTCCAGAGATAGAACGAGAAATGAGACGTAGATTGAGTGACGATTTTGCCGTTATAGATTTAAAACTTAGCAAGTATGATGAAAATAGTTGGGCATATATAAATATGCTTCAGACACGTGATGTAATCATAATTCCCGGACTTGGATTACCTACAGATGGAGAGGCTTTAAGCCAGATAAAAGAATTGCATCCTTCCTATGATGGACGAATTTACCAGATTAATATAGCTCCGATTATAAAGAAATGGGGAGGTGCATTGAATTGTTTGTCTTGGACTGTGACTAAATAATAAGTAGAAAAAATAAAATAAGTAAGAAATATGGAACTAATTATTGGATTTACAATATTATTTTTGATTGGTGTAAAACTGAATCGATGGATAAATGGTAGCCTTGTCAGATTGTTGTCAACAGGATAAGAATAGCATCACTACGGGATAATTCATTAAATTCAAAATTTATAAAATAAAAATTGTATGATATCAGCGTTATCGACTTTCAAACCTATACTTTATATTGATATGGATAATGTATTAGTTGACTTCCAATCAGGTATTAACAAATTGAGTGAATACGAAAAGAAAGAATATGAGGGACGATATGATGAAGTTCCTAACATTTTTGCGAAAATGTATCCATATAAAGGAGCAATTGATGCTTTCCATCGTTTAGTACGTTTTTATGATGTGTACATTCTTTCCACGGCACCTTGGAATAATCCTTCTGCTTGGTCGGATAAACTTGTATGGGTGAAAAAATGGTTAGGTACATATAGCTATAAACGATTAATTCTTAGCCATCATAAAAATTTAAACAAAGGAGACTTCTTGATAGATGATCGCCTCAAAAATGGTGCGGAAAATTTTAGTGGTGAATTGATATTATTTGGTTCGGAGCAGTATCCGAATTGGGACTCTGTTGTTGACTATTTGATATCATCTAAGTGAGAAATAAAAAAAAGTTGATATATTCAGACAACTCTTTACTAAAAAGATTATCTTTACCCAAAGAAATTTAATATTATAATAATCATGGATACTTTGAAAAAAGAAATTGCAATTTTAATACAATGTAGTGACTTTAAGGAAATAGAGAAACAGCTTCAAACAATTAATAAATTGATAGTTACAAATTATATGTTTGAGTTGAGTAATGGGTTGCGGATTTACCCAATTGAAGTAGAAGCTTATTTTAAGCACCCAAAGTTTAATGATGGGTTTGTGCATGGAAATGAACTGCAAAAGAATAATTATGGAAAATTTTATGTTCATCGTACAGGCATGACGAAGAATTCAAAAATTAAAGGTGGCACCAGAGGAGGTATTGATCTTTGCTTATCTGATAGTACTGATATATATTATGGTATCTTGATAAGAAGTGCGCAGTTTGATGATGGCACAATAAAATTCGGACCAAATAATGTTTTAAAATTCATTGTTGAGGATAAGAATTTAGATTATAATACTTTGGAGGAAGAATTTGTTTTAAAAGAAGCTGTTGAAGATTGTCGTGATAGAGAAAATAAATCAATTATTTTACATTCTACACGTGTTGGTTTAGGCAGAAATCAAAGTGATGATTTTAGAGACTCGCAATTGCGAACAATAGCAGGGCCGCTGCTTTCATCTTATGCATATAAAGAAAAGGAAAATGTTTTTAAGCACTATATTATTAATGAAAATATATCAAAAGAGGAAGCCGAAAAGATTTCTATTGATATCCTCGGGTATTGTCCTAAGTCTTTGATAAAG
>NZ_JH114338.1:54435-99307 GCF_000157095.2 Bacteroides sp. D1 | reverse complement strand
TCTTTCACATCTGTGTCAGCGGGAGAGTTCAAGTAATGTTCCAAGATTGGAGTTTCTCCTAAGCAATATGATTGCGGTAATTGTTTCAATATTATCTCATAGAAGGCATCTAACAATGCATAATCTCCTTGATGAATATAAACTGCGTATGTACCTTGAGGTAAATCCATATGTTTTATTGGATTAGTAAGAGGAGGATTGGATCCTACTCTTTTTTGAATGGCTATACAAGCGTAAAAACGGCATTTTTCTAATGAGGTAATGTCTGTATCATCATAAGCTATCCCCCAATAATCTTCCTTATCTGGTAATAAAGAGTTTTCTTTAGCATATTTATATAGGCAATCCCAAGTGTATGTCTCAAAAGCAACTGTGCTACAAGTGTCATAATTGCCAATATAAGATAAAAATAAGACAGGTATTGTTTCTGATTCCACTATGCGGTAAGGAGAAATACATGAAGGATAAGTATGACTTGTTTCCAATAATTTCTTTTGTAGTTCTCGAGGAGTGAGATTGTATTTTTTTTGAAGTGTATTATTTAAAGCTGACTGGTTAGCAAATCCAATATATTCATATATTTCAGCTATACTTTTTTTATTATCTTTGAGTAATTGCTGGGCGTATTCCATACGTGTGCGAATGATATATTGATGTATTGTTTCGCTAGTGTAAGCTTTAAACATCAGCTGAAGATTGCGAGCAGACATGCATGCTATTTTAGCTAATTCTGGTATAGACATCAAACGATTGAACTCATCAGCAGTTTTACCTGTCCAATTCTTTTGTATCATGGAATTTAGATAATGAAGAATAGTCTCGATTTGTCCTTGATAGGAGAATTTGTTGGAATTCATATCTTTTCTTTATCTTTTGGGGTACTCTTTTATCATGATTGATATTCGCAAAGATAGTATTTATATGCTCATCCTATATGAAAATGATTCAAAAGTTGATTCTGTCTTGAGCATATTGACTTCGAAATATCAATGTAATAAAAGACATGATTATTACAATGATTTCTCATATCCGTTTCTGGCTTAAAAAATATTTCTTTGGAAAATCTAATTGTTTTATCTTTGAAATTTTCCAGATTAGAGAGAAGTGGATAGAAGAAGTAGAATCAAATAAAAGCAGCTATTTTCCGCAGCTAAAGCAATGCTTTAGCCTACTTAAAGCGCCGCTTTCCTTCTCTTAAAACGCTGCTTTTTTTCTTTCTGCTTAAGCTGTATTCTCTATATATAAGAAACATTTATTTAATCTACTCCTTCATTTTTCTTCTGAATTACCAGTAAATAAGAATTTTGTGGGTGAAGGAGTGCTTCTTCACCTTTGGAATTTGCAGAAAAAGAATACATAAAATAGATAATACAATAAAATATATATTTGTGTAAAAGATATTATCGTTCGATTATTCCTTTTGACTATTAAATGAATTGATGTTAGAAAATATCTATTTGATTTTTTTTGTTTTTCAATTTATTAGAATAACTTTGATGAATATACTTATAGCTAACATTGTCCGCCATTCTTTATTCTCACAAATTAGTTGATTATTTTTTATATTGTTACTATTATGATTAGAATTATAGCTAGTATAAGGTTATATAAGGATGGTCGTAGAACCCCATTTTATAGTGGGTATCGACCTTTATTTGATTTTATTGAGGAGACGAAAACTTCTGGTCAAATAACTTTGCTTGATAGGGAGGCTTTTTATCCCGGAGATGAGGGGGTAGTTGAAATAGCTTTTCTTATTAGAAGAGCTTTAGGAGATAATTTTTCTGAAGGCACTAAGTTTACCTTTGGAGAAGGACGAAAGCACGTAGGAGAAGGTGAAGTAAAAGAAATATTAGAGTTAGAGTAATGTCAAAGTATATAAGTTTGAATTGAATAACTCAATTTACATAAAATACTATTATTAATTTTTCTTGGTTTCAAAACACAATTAAAGGATTAACTATACCTTTGCACTATCTTTTATAAAACACGTATTGTTATGGAACAACATCCGATAAAAATTAATAAAGTGCAGATACGCAATCTGCAAATAGAAGATTATGTACAACTATCCCAATCGTTTACCCGTGTTTATTCTGACGGTAGCGATGTGTTTTGGACTCGTGAGCAGATTCAGAAGTTGATTAAAATCTTTCCGGAGGGTCAGATCGTCACAGTCGTTGACGATAAAATAGTTGGTTGTGCTCTTTCCATTATTGTTGATTATGATAAAGTAAAGAACGACCATACGTATGCACAGGTTACGGGTAAGGAAACATTCAATACACATAGCTCTAAAGGAAATATCCTGTATGGCATTGAAGTATTCATCCACCCGGGCTATCGTGGTTTGCGTCTCGCACGTCGTATGTATGAATATCGTAAGGAGCTTTGCGAAACATTGAATCTGAAAGCAATCATGTTTGGCGGACGTATCCCGAATTATCATAAATATGCTGACAAAATGCGTCCGAAAGAATATATCGAACGGGTACGTCAACGCGAGATTTATGATCCGGTACTTACTTTCCAGTTGTCGAATGACTTTCACGTTCGTAAGGTAATGACTAATTATCTGCCAAATGATGAAGAATCAAAACATTATGCTTGTTTGTTGCAGTGGGATAATATTTATTATCAGCCACCTACACAAGAATATATCAGTCCCAAAACTACGGTTCGTGTAGGACTGGTGCAATGGCAGATGCGTAGTTATAAAACGTTGGATGACCTGTTCGAACAAGTAGAATTCTTTGTGGATGCAGTCTCTGATTATAAAAGTGATTTTGTTCTTTTCCCGGAATATTTCAATGCTCCTTTGATGTCGAAGTATAACGATAAAGGAGAATCGCAGGCTATTCGCGGATTGGCAAAGTATACGGATGAAATTCGGGAACGGTTTATGAATCTGGCTATTAGCTATAATATCAACATTATAACCGGAAGTATGCCATACGTAAAAGAGGACGGATTGCTTTATAATGTAGGTTTCCTTTGCCGACGGGATGGAACCTACGAAATGTATGAGAAATTACACGTCACTCCCGATGAAATAAAAAGTTGGGGACTTAATGGTGGTAAACTTCTGAATACTTTTGACACGGACTGTGCAAAGATTGGAGTTTTGATCTGTTATGATGTCGAGTTCCCCGAACTTTCCCGCCTGATGGCAGATCAGGGAATGCAGATATTATTTGTTCCTTTCCTGACAGATACCCAGAATGCCTATTCCCGTGTTCGTGTTTGTGCGCAGGCACGTGCCATCGAGAATGAATGTTTTGTAGTCATTGCCGGAAGTGTAGGAAATCTTCCCCGTGTGCACAATATGGATATTCAATATGCCCAATCGGGGGTATTTACCCCATGCGACTTTGCTTTTCCAACGGACGGAAAGAGGGCGGAGGCAACTCCTAACACCGAAATGATTTTGGTATCGGATGTTGATCTGGATTTGCTGAACGAACTGCATACTTATGGTAGTGTACGCAACTTGAAAGACCGCAGGAATGACCTGTATGAGGTGAGATACAAGAAATAAAAAGAGTGACGCTATGCTGTCCGGATAGCGTCACTATCCGGGGCATATAGTGACGCCCTTTTTATAGAATACTTTTTTATTTGGAAGACGTGCCACTCTCCAATATACTAACGATAGAAAACAGCGTAAAGCAAATAGCTCCGAGACCTACCAAAACACGTGCCGGAATGAAATAATCAGCATGTATAGTAGCAAGCTCGAATACAAAAGCCGCCAGGAACAGACAAGCCAATGCCGTAAATACCGGAATCATAGGAATACGGTTGGCTAATTTGAACTCTTGCCTCCATATCTTAGCCAGCAGGATTACTTTGCTGGAAATACTGTAACATACTAACCCCAACCCGAGCATAATATATCCGGTGGTACCGTTTGCACTTCCGGAATCCGCCAAAATCACGAATAATCCCCATACAAAAGAGATAGATCCCATTAATAAAACCAGTTTCGGCCATTTATTCCGTTCTTTTTCTGAATAATCATTACGTATCTGGCGTGCTATGGTAGCTACCAGTGCAATCAAACTGGTACAAATACATGCCAGACCGACCATTACATGCCCCGCCACAAAATAAGCAGGATGAGAATGACTGTTGCCTAATAATACAAATGCCCATATCCATGCGATCAGCGAAACGATGATGGCAACAATGACCAATGCCCGTCTCTGATTAAGGGAAAAAGCTCCTTCCGGAACTTCATTACTTGTCGCTTTTGAATTCCTCGGAATTAAAGAGAATCGGGTAGAAGAGGTGGCGGCGGTAGCTACACAAGTGGTAATAAATCCAACGCCGGTGATAACGTGTCCTGCAACAAATGCAGAGGTGGAAGTGGCATTACTGAAAATGCAGATGCCTCCAATAATAGTAATGATGGCTGCCAGATAGCCTATAACCGGCAAAATGTATTTGGCCGATTTATTATAAGTATGTATGATTTGCCGGATGATAGTGGCAGCCGTGCAAAACAGTGCAATGCATATCATACCGAGTGAAAACACAACAGGACCGGCCACAACACGACTCCCATCATCTCCATAACCATAAATGAACGCTCCGTATCCGAAGCAAAAAATAGCCATCGCCAAAGGGATTGCTCTGAATAAAATGCTAATACCGTAATTCATAAGTTAAAGTGCTTTTAGGTTTCCCACTAAAACAAGGAGATACCTGTTTTGTTTAGGCTGTAGGCGGTTTATAATCGTTAACTTCACACGAATCCGATTAAAAGTCCTAGCTTTTTGCTCAACTAAACAAATGTTTTTGTAAATTTGCACCCTTAAAAATGGGGATACCCCTCAAATTGTAAATTGTAAATAGTAAAATCGTAGACAGCTATGGGTAAGAGATTTACTGAATATTCGCAGTTTGACCTTTCGCAGGTGAACAAAGATGTGCTGAAGAAATGGGACGAGAACCAGGTTTTCGCCAAGAGTATGACAGAACGTGATGGCTGTCCTTCGTTCGTGTTTTCGAAGGACCTCCCTCGGCTAATGGTATGCCGGGTATTCACCATGTAATGGCTCGTACCATTAAGGACATTTTCTGTCGCTACAAAACGATGAAGGGTTATCAGGTGAAGCGTAAAGCCGGATGGGATACGCACGGACTGCCTGTGGAACTAAGTGTAGAAAAGGCATTAGGTATCACAAAAGAAGATATTGGTAAGAAAATCTCTGTTGCCGACTACAATGCGGCTTGTCGGAAAGACGTGATGAAATATACCAAGGAGTGGGAAGACCTGACTCATCGGATGGGATATTGGGTGGATATGAAACATCCTTATATCACGTATGATAATCGCTATATTGAGACATTATGGTGGCTATTGAAGCAACTGCATAAAAAAGGATTGTTGTATAAAGGATATACGATCCAGCCGTATTCACCGGCTGCAGGAACAGGATTGAGCTCACATGAGTTGAATCAACCGGGCTGTTATCGGGATGTAAAAGATACAACGGCCGTTGCCCAATTTAAAATGAAGAATCCTAAACCGGAAATGACGGAATGGGGAACTCCTTATTTTATCGCTTGGACAACTACTCCATGGACATTGCCTTCAAATACGGCTCTTTGTGTGGGACCGAAGATTGACTATGTGGCTGTACAGTCTTACAACGCTTATACCGGAGAACCTATCACAGTTGTTCTGGCAAAAGCTTTATTGAATGTACACTTCAATGCAAAAGCTGCTGATCTGAAATTGGAGGACTACAAAGCCGGAGATAAACTTGTACCGTTTAAAGTGATTGCCGAATATAAAGGTACTGATCTTGTCGGTATGGAATATGAGCAGCTGATTCCTTGGGTAAAACCTGTTGAAGTATCTGAAAATGGTACTTGGAAAGCTAGTGATAAGGCTTTCCGTGTAATACCGGGTGATTATGTAACGACAGAAGACGGTACAGGTATCGTTCACATTGCACCTACATTTGGTGCGGATGATGCGAATGTGGCACGTGCTGCAGGAATCCCGTCACTTTTCATGATTAATAAGAAAGGCGAAACTCGCCCGATGGTGGATTTAACTGGTAAATTCTATTTGTTGAATGAGCTGGATGAGAATTTCGTAAAAGAATGTGTTGATGTAGATAAATACAAAGAATATCAGGGTGCATGGGTGAAAAATGCTTATGATCCTCAATTTATGGTGGATGGCAAATACGATGAGAAAGCTGCACAAGCTGCTGAATCGTTGGATATTGTCATTGCCATGATGATGAAAGCAGACAACAAGGCTTTCAAGATAGAAAAGCATGTCCACAACTATCCGCACTGCTGGCGTACAGACAAACCGGTACTTTATTATCCATTGGATAGCTGGTTTATCCGTTCTACCGCTTGCAAGGAGCGAATGATGGAATTGAATAAAACCATCAACTGGAAACCGGAATCTACCGGAACCGGCCGTTTTGGCAAGTGGCTGGAAAATCTGAATGACTGGAACCTTAGCCGTTCTCGTTATTGGGGTACTCCATTGCCTATCTGGCGTACAGAAGATAATACGGATGAGATATGTATCGAATCTGTAGAAGAACTTTATAATGAAATCGAGAAATCGGTAGCTGCCGGATTTATGAAATCCAATCCATACAAGGATAAAGGTTTCGTGCCGGGTCAATATTCGGAAGAAAATTATGATAAGATTGATCTTCACCGTCCTTATGTAGACGACGTCATATTGGTATCGAAAGACGGCAAACCGATGAAGCGTGAATCAGACTTGATTGATGTATGGTTCGATTCGGGTGCTATGCCATACGCGCAGATCCATTATCCGTTCGAAAATAAAGAACTGTTGGATAACCGTCAGGTATATCCGGCTGACTTTATTGCAGAAGGAGTAGACCAGACTCGTGGTTGGTTCTTTACCTTGCATGCTATCGCTACCATGGTATTTGACAGCGTGTCCTACAAAGCTGTTATCTCTAACGGTTTGGTACTCGATAAGAACGGTAACAAGATGTCTAAGCGTTTGAATAACGCTGTCGATCCGTTTACTACGATTGAAAAGTATGGTTCCGACCCGTTGCGTTGGTATATGATTACCAATTCTTCTCCATGGGATAACCTGAAATTTGACGTTGAAGGAGTGGAAGAGGTTCGCCGTAAATTCTTCGGTACCTTATATAATACATATTCATTCTTTGCGCTTTATGCGAATGTAGACGGATTTGAGTATAAAGAAGCGGATGTACCGATGGCAGAACGTCCGGAGATCGACCGCTGGATCTTGTCTGTATTGAATACATTAATAAAGGAGGTAGATACATGCTATAATGAATATGAACCGACAAAGGCAGGACGTTTGATTTCTGATTTTGTGAATGATAATTTGTCCAACTGGTATGTTCGCCTGAACCGTAAACGTTTCTGGGGTGGTGAATTTACACAGGATAAATTGTCTGCTTATCAGACATTGTACACTTGTCTCGAAACAGTTGCCAAACTGATGGCTCCTGTATCTCCGTTCTATGCAGACCGGTTGTATACTGACTTGATTACAGCAACAGGACGCGACAATGTAGTTTCTGTCCATCTTGCCGAATTCCCGAAATATCAGGAAGAAATGATAGACAAGGAACTGGAAGCCCGCATGCAAATGGCACAGGATGTTACATCTATGGTGTTGGCATTGCGCCGCAAGGTGAATATCAAGGTACGCCAACCGCTACAGTGTATCATGGTTCCGGTGGTAGATGAAGAGCAGAAAGCTCATATCGAAGCTGTGAAGAACCTGATTATGAATGAAGTGAACGTAAAAGAAGTCAGATTCGTTGATGGTGCAGCCGGTGTATTGGTGAAAAAAGTGAAATGTGACTTTAAGAAACTGGGACCGAAATTTGGCAAGCAAATGAAAGCAGTAGCTGCTGCTGTTGCAGAAATGTCACAGGAAGCCATCGGTGAATTGGAGAAAAACGGAAAGTATACATTAAACCTGGATGGTGCGGAAGCTGTTATTGAAGCATCGGATGTCGAGATCTTTAGTGAAGATATTCCGGGATGGTTGGTTGCCAATGAAGGCAAACTGACAGTAGCGCTTGAAGTGACTATTACCGAAGAACTGCGTCGCGAGGGTATTGCTCGTGAACTGGTGAACCGTATTCAGAATATACGTAAGTCAAGCGGCTTCGAGATTACAGACAAAATAAAAATAACAATCTCGAAAAATACGCAAACAGATGATGCGGTAAATGAATATAATACTTATATTTGTAACCAGGTTTTAGGCACATCTCTTGAACTTGTAGATGAAGTGAAAGACGGAACAATGCTGGAGTTTGACGACTTCTCATTGTTTGTGAACGTGATAAAAGACTAATACTATATTGATTAACCTTTTAAAATTGTAAAGTTATGGCAGAAAAGACTAGATATTCGGATGCGGAACTCGAGGAATTCCGTGCCATTATTATGGAGAAACTGGAATTAGCACAACGTGACTATGAACAGTTGAAGAAAAGTTTGATGGGACTGGACGGTAATGATACCGACGATACATCTCCTACGTATAAAGTATTGGAGGAAGGAGCTAATACGCTCTCCAAGGAAGAAACGACCCGACTGGCACAACGTCAGTTGAAGTTTATCCAAGGATTACAAGCTGCTTTGGTACGTATTGAGAATAAAACGTACGGCATTTGCCGTGAAACCGGAAAGTTGATTCCGGCAGAACGTCTGCGTGCTGTTCCTCATGCTACATTAAGCATTGAAGCAAAGAACAGTGGTAAAAAATAACAGATAGCAAGTAGGCTACAGGTAACGAGCTACAAGTAGCTGCGCAAAGTTTACGCACGGCACTTGTAGCTCGTTATGTTTAACTTATAATAAACACATGAAGAAACTATTCACGAAGGGGAGAATTGCCCTTCTCGTTATCTTTTCCGTATTGATTATTGACCAGATCATCAAGGTCTGGATTAAAACTCACATGTACTGGCACGAAAGTATACGTGTGACCGATTGGTTTTATATCTATTTCACCGAAAACAACGGGATGGCTTTCGGTATGGAAATCTTCGGCAAGTTATTCCTGACAACATTCCGCATTGTTGCGGTAGCATTGATAGGGTGGTATCTCTATAAAATCATAAAGAAAGGGTTCAAAACAGGTTATATCGTCTGTGTGGCTCTTATCCTGACCGGTGCTTTGGGGAACATCATAGATAGTGTGTTCTATGGAGTTATTTTCAATGAAAGCACTCATTCGCAGATTGCCAGCTTTATGCCCGAAGGTGGTGGATATTCTACCTGGTTTTACGGAAAAGTGGTGGATATGTTTTACTTTCCGATTATAGATACAAACTGGCCTACATGGATGCCATTTGTAGGTGGAGAGCATTTTATATTCTTTAGTCCGATCTTTAATTTTGCGGATGCCGCTATCAGTTGCGGTATCATTGCCTTGTTACTCTTTTATAGTAAATATTTGAATGAGTCTTATCATTCGCTGGATAAAGATAAAAAGGAAGCTACGGATCATGAAAAATAAATTTCGGTTTCATCTGTGTCTCATCTGCATGTTCGTGTTTGCGGTAGCCGGGTGTAAAGTGAAAAGACCCAGTGATGTAATCTCGGAATCGAAGATGGAGAATTTGCTGTATGATTATCATGTGGCAAAGTCTATGGGAGATAATTTGCCTTATAGTGAGAACTATAAGAAAGCATTGTATATCGACGCCGTTTTCAAGAAATACGGGACTACACAAGCTGCATTTGACTCATCCATGGTTTGGTATACCCGTAACACAGAGATTTTATCGAAAATTTATGATAAGGTGAAAAAACGCTTGAAAGACGAACAGGAACTTGTTGGCGACCTGATAGCCAAGCGTGATAAGAAACCGAAAATGACTAAGCAGGGTGATAGCATCGATGTCTGGCCGTGGCAGCGTATGGTACGTCTGACCGGTGAAATGATGGATAATCAATATGTATTTACTTTGCCGACTGACTCTAACTACAAAGACCGGGATACACTGGTATGGGAAGTGCGGTATCGTTTCCTGGAGCCGATGCTTGCCGACTCTTTAAGAGGTGTCACTATGGCTATGCAGGTGATTTATGAAAAAGATACGATCAATCATTGGAAAACGGTGACTGAACCGGGTGTGCAACAAATTCGTTTGTTTGCAGACACATTAGGTTCGATGAAAGAAATAAAAGGTTTCATTTATTATCCGATGGATAGCCAGGAAAAAGGCGGGGCAGTATTGGCCGACCGTTTCATGATGACTCGTTATCATTGTACGGATACGCTCGCATTTGCCGTACGTGATTCTTTGAATAAGATAGAAGCATTGAAAGCGGATTCTTTGAAGAAGATAGCTACTAAAGAAAATGCCGACTCTTTACATAAGGTCATAGACAAGAATAAAGATGACATTCAGCGTCTGACACCGGAAGAGATGAACCGTCGTCGTACGGGAACTCATCGTGAGAAGAAGCCGGAGCAGATTCAGGTGGAACAGCATATCCAAAAGGAACGGATAGAGCAAAGAAAAGAACGCCAGATGAATCAACGCAGGAAGCAACAACAAAGACGTTCAAACAACTGATTGTAATGAAACGTTTTGCTTCTCATTATTTGCTGATACCTGCCGTCGGATATATGAAGCAGCAGGTAGTGGAGATCACTGACGAAGGAGTTGTCCGAGGTGTATTCTCATTGACCGAAGAGATTGAATCGGTTGAATGGATGCCGGGAGTGATTGTTCTGCTTTCTGAAAGTCAGATGGAAGAAATAAAAAACACTGGGATGATTTTAAAAAACATCCCAGTGTTTCAAATCAATCTTCCCAGTGTTTCGAATCAATCTTCCCAATGTTTTAATGAGTATCTGCAGGAAGCAGAAAAGAAGGGGGAAGCTTTATTTCCTTATTTGTTTTATCCTTTTGATTTTACTTCCATGCAGCCTGTCGACGGAACTCGGCACAGATTACTGCGGTAGCAATGGCTACATTCAGAGACTCGGATGTCTCTTGGCCTGCCGGGTAATTGGGGATATATAATTTTCGGTTGATTAATGTGGCTACCTCTTTCCCTATGCCATTCCCTTCATTTCCCATTACGATCAAGCCATTGGCCGTTAATGGTTGTTCATACATATTTTTTCCATCCAGGAACGTACCGAACACAGGAGTATCTCCGAGCGACCGGATAAAATCGGGGAGGGAAGTATAATGTACTTTCACTCGGGCAATTCCACCCATAGTGGCTTGTATGGTCTTAGGGTTATATACATCTACCGTATTCTGCGAGCAGATAATATGTTCGATGCCAAACCAGTCGGCCAAACGGATAATGGTACCCAGATTTCCGGGATCCTGTACATCGTCCAATGCAAGGCAAAGTGATGAACGAACTGCCTCCGGAGCCAAAGTATATTGTGGTTGTTCGAAAATGGCAAGTACCTGTTGGGGAGTTTTCAATAAACTGGCCCGTGAAAGATCTTCCTGTGAAACTTCTACCAGTTCACTTGCGTCAATACCCGGATGCTCCTGAAACCAGGAGGGAGTGGCAGCTAAAAAACGACAGGGAAAATGTCCGAGTAAATCGCCTACCAATTTAGGACCTTCAGCCAGAAATACCCGCTCTTCTTTACGTATTTTCTTCAGTTCCAGCGAGTGGATAAACTTTATTTTGTTTTTACTTAATGATGCCATAGATTTGATATTCTTTTGCAAAGCTATAAAGATATTTCCAATCTATCCTTACTTTCCTCTCTTTTTCTTAAATTATTTTCCCCGTCAGAAAATATAATTTATCTTTGTAAGCGCATTTTTCATGCTATCGATGTAAAACCGTATGAGGAGAAATTTTCTTTATTTGCTTGCTTCTGCTGCTGTCTTGTCACTTGCTTCGTGTACTACCACTAAGTTTGTGCCGGATGGATCTTATTTGCTGGATGAAGTCAAAATTCGTACGGACCAAAAAAATATACGGCCTTCTTCCTTGCGCATGTATGTTCGCCAAAATCCTAATGCCAAGTGGTTCAGTCTGATAAAGACCCAACTTTATGTATATAATCTGTCGGGGCGTGATTCGACCAAATGGGGGAATAAGTTCTTGAGAAGAATAGGGGATGCTCCCGTAATATATAGCGAGGACGAAGCGCAACGCTCTGAAGAAGAGATCACTAAGGCTGTGCATAATATGGGATATATGGCGGCAACAGTGAAACGTTCGACCAAAGTAAAAAAGAAAAAGATCAAAGTCTATTATGACGTAACGGCAGGCAAGCCATACGTTGTTCAATCTATCAAATATGATATTTATGATCCTAAAATAGCTGCGCTTCTCAAACAGGATTCTGCCAGAAGTTTGCTGAAGGAAGGAATGTATTTTGATGTGAATGTATTGGATGCGGACAGGCAACGCATCACGAATAAGTTACTTCGGAATGGTTACTATAAATTTAATAAAGATTATATCGGATATACTGCCGACACCGTTCGTAATACTTATAATGTAGATCTGACTCAACATTTGCAGATGTATAAAGCTCATGCGAATGATTCGGCAAGAGCACATCGGCAATATTGGATCAATAAGATTAATTTTATTACGGATTATGATGTTTTGCAGTCCTCGGCAATGAGCAGTGTGGACATCAATGATTCGGTGCATTATAAGGGATATCCGATTTATTATAAGGATAAACTCTATTTGCGTCCTAAAGTTCTTACGGATAACCTTCGGTTTGCTTCCGGCGACTTGTATAATGAGCGCGATGTGCAGCAGACCTATTCCAGTTTTGGACGTTTATCGGCATTGAAATATACGAATATCCGTTTTATTGAGACTCAAATAGGAGATTCAACGATGCTCGATTGTTATGTGATGCTGACCAAGAGCAAGCATAAATCAGTAGCTTTCGAGGTAGAGGGAACTAATTCTGCCGGTGACTTGGGAGCGGCAGCTTCCGTCTCTTTCCAAAACAGGAACCTTTTTCGCGGATCGGAAACTTTTATGATAAAATTCCGTGGAGCGTATGAAGTCATTTCCGGACTTCAGGCAGGTTATTCGAATAATAACTATACAGAGTACGGGGTGGAAACGAGTATCAACTTCCCTAATTTTCTGTTCCCTTTCATTTCCTCTGATTTTAAACGGAAAATCAGGGCGACAACAGAGTTTGGTTTGCAGTATAATTATCAGTTGCGCCCGGAATTCCTGCGTACGATGGCTTCTGCCAACTGGAGCTACAAGTGGACGCAACGTCAGAAGATACAACACCGTATTGATTTGATTAATATTGCTTTTCTGTATTTGCCTCGTATTTCTGACAGGTTTAAAGAAGACTATATTAATAAAGGACAGAACCATATTTTCCAGTATAATTATCAGAATCGATTGATTGTAAATATGGGATATAGCTATAATTATAATAGCGTGGGAGGGTCTATTATTAATAATACGATTGCTTCTAATTCATACTCCATCCGTTTTAATTTCGAGTCGGCGGGAAATATAATGTATGCCCTATCTAAGGCTACCAATATTCGGAAGAATAGTAATGGTGAATACGCTATTTTGGGAATTCCTTATGCTCAATATCTGAAAGGAGAGTTTGATTTTGCCAAGAATATCAGAATCGACCATCGTAACTCTTTTGCGTTTCATGCCGGTGTAGGAATAGCTGTACCTTATGGAAATGCAAAAACGATTCCGTTTGAGAAACAATACTTCTCTGGTGGAGCCAATAGTGTTCGCGGATGGGCTGTTCGCGATTTGGGACCGGGTTCTTTTGCCGGAAATGGAAATTTGCTCGATCAATCGGGAGATATTAAGCTGGATGCCAGCATTGAATACCGAAGCAAATTATTCTGGAAATTTCAGGGAGCGGCATTTATTGATGCGGGTAATATCTGGACCATCCGGAGTTATGCCAACCAACCGGGAGGAGTTTTCAAGTTTGACAAGTTTTATAAGCAAATAGCCGTGGCCTATGGACTAGGGCTTCGCCTGGATTTAGATTTCTTTATCCTTCGTTTTGATGGAGGTATGAAAGCTGTCAATCCCGCCTATGAAACGAAGAAAGAACATTTCCCGATTATTCATCCTAAATTTAGTCGTGACTTTGCTTTCCATTTTGCTGTGGGATATCCTTTCTAACCAGCCATTTATTATTTTCTCTTACTAATTGGAGGGTATCTTGCAGAGAGCTCATATATTCTATTTTTCCTTCAACAGGATTAATGACGAATGTATTTTTTATTTGGCAAACAACCGTTGCTTCCTCTGAATTAGCATCTATCTCACTGGATATAACAGAAACTTTTGCAGCACCTCGTGTCTTGAGTAGGTCAAGGTGAGTCTGTCGGACATTGGACGCTAAAAAGCTAAGATAGGACAGGGAAGAAGGAGTACTCCATGCTTGGGCGGCCGGGTAATTGAAATTATAGAAGGCTTCGCAGAAATCTATAGCTGTTTGTTCTATTTGAGTTTGGGGAGTTTGTTGCTGGCAGGACAGGCAAGTGAATATTAGGACAGAATAGATAAGTGTATATAGTTTATTCATAGTATAAAAAGATGCTGGATGGAAGATGAGATTGAAAAAGGAGATGAAACTACTTATTGAAGTTTCATCTCCTTCGTATTTTTTTTAATTTTTAGCGGGCGGCAAACATAAGATTGCTCATTGTAGCTTGGCGTGCTGCCAGCATGCCTTGAGCATCCAACGTTACATTCATCTTTTCACCATTCGGTAAGAACAAATCAGCAGTGCCGTCATTGTTCATTTTTACTAATTCAGCGCTTTCACCGTTTGCAACAACATTCCATGTGTTAGCTTCTTTGTTGTAGATCAAATCCATTGAAGCAGTTTCGCCTTCTTTAGTAATAGAATATCCATTCTCAAGAGTTTTCACCATGTAGTTGCCGTTCTCTCCTTTTACTTTCTTTACGTCACCTACATTAGCCATCGGGTTGGAACCACTCCAGAATTCGATAGAATTGATAACTAAAGCATCAGCCAGGTAAGCTACGCCATAAACCGGAACAATGTTGAAAGCAAGGAATACGAGTTCGTTTACAAACTTGTTTCCAACTGATTGATTCCAAGAAGACAGGCGGTTGAATAAACTGAATGATCCTACACAAGAACTGAATAATAAGCTACCGCTAAGCACTACTGCGACTAAAGTCAGTTTCCCTCTTTTCATGTTAAAACATTTTTGATTAATAAAAAATATTGATAATTTCTCTCATACAAGTATGCAAATATAATATTTTTTAATTAATCAGGGGGATTATTTCTAATTTTTGTATGCTCTTGATTTTCGTCTTGACAATTCGTTTCCTATGATATGGTCTATTGAAAATTTACCCGGACCGGCAATATACATCAATATGAATACCACTAAATAAATGAAAGCTAGCTCTTTAACAGCAAATACATCATTTGCGTGAACTACAAAGAAAGCTACTATCATCGTGAAAATCATCGGGATCATGGCTAAGCGATACAAGAAGCCTACAATAAATGCCATTGAACACACAAGTTCACCAAAAATAGCTAATCCGAGAGACAGGGGACTTCCTATTCCAAGCGGATCAGGAAATACAGTTGACAACTCTTGGAAACTACTCCATTTTTGGATACCGTGGTTCATTAATAATATGCCGAAGATGATCCGGACAGCCAATAGCAACAAAGACACTTTTGTTGTATTCGATTTTGTGGGGAATAAGAAATCATAAATCATAAGTCGTTCTATTTTTAAGTTTATCTTTATTTATATAAACATAAAAAATATTGAAATTGTTCTTTGCTGATAGCACAACTTGTAGAATCTCTGCCAGTTCTTCGGTTATTCCTTGTCTATGAATAAATAAACTTTGTATCTTTGTGGAAAATTCTAAAGATATGGCGCAACATACTTATGACAATGAAGCTGTTCAGGAGTTATTGAACTGGGCAAAAAAGATGATCGAAACAAGGAATTATCCAACTGAAAGATATCAGGTCAATCAATGTACTACAATTATTGATGGTAAATCGTATTTGGAATCGTTGATTGCTATGATTTCCAGAAACTGGGAAAATCCGACTTTTTATCCTACTATTGAGCAATTATGGGAGTTCAGGGAAAAGTGGGAAAACAAAGAATCGTAGTAAATGGCCGTTCCATGTTGGGAGATAAGTTATTTCATCATATAGAAATGCACTCTTAATCATGTCGGATAAGAGTGCATCATCTATTTTTTGTATATCTGTCGGCTTGCTATTTATCTATTTATTAGAAAGGCAGCCATCTTTTTTTCTTTTTTGATGGCGTTTTTTCCTCTTCTCCGTTTTGGCCATAGACATCTGCAAACGTCTTTTTCTCTTTAATCATTGCATAAATGACTCCCCAATCCGGCAAACCGCCTAAGTTCCGGTCGTCAATGAACATATCAGCTTTCAACTTTCGTGAAAATCCCTGATGGCCTTTTTGCTCTTCAGGATAATCCTTATTAACGGCATAAAATTCTAAACCTCTGGCTTTGCACCATTCGACAGCTTCGTCCAAAAGTGCCCCTTCACGCACACTCCATAGTATTAAACGATGCTTTTCTTGTTGCAATAACTTCAATGTGTCAACAGCGAATGGAATTTCTTCACCAATGCGTGGATAACGATGCTCTACAATCGTTCCGTCAAAATCAACAGCTATAATCATAGTTTTTAATTACCTAATTTTGAACAAAGATACGGACAGTAAGCCAAAAAAACGTATCTTTGTCTCAAATTAACATTTTAATAAATTAATAAATACATGAACAATTCCCCTCAGCGTGCTGCTAAAGGCTTTACGAGAGCATTTTGGGTCAGCAACACAGTCGAACTGTTTGAGCGTATGGCATACTATGCCGTTTTCATCGTTCTCACTATTTATCTATCTTCCATTTTAGGTTTTAATGATTTTGAAGCAAGTATGATTTCCGGGCTTTTTTCCGGCGGGTTATATCTGCTTCCTATTTTTTCCGGTGCTTATGCTGATAAGATCGGTTTCCGGAAGTCAATGATTATAGCATTTTCCTTATTATCCATTGGATATTTAGGATTGGGAGTATTTCCTACTTTGCTGGAAGCTGCCGGCCTGGTTAGTTACGGCGTCACTACTCAATTTAATGGTTTGCCCGATAGCTATACCCGGTGGATCATTGTGCCGGTCTTGTTTGTACTTATGGTGGGAGGTTCCTTCATTAAGTCCATCATTTCTGCTTCTGTGGCTAAAGAAACAACGGAGGCAACGCGTGCGCGTGGTTATTCCATCTTTTATATGATGGTAAATGTGGGCGCTTTTACCGGTAAAACAATTATCGATCCTTTGCGTAATGTTATTGGTGAGCAGGCGTATATCTATATTAATTATTTCTCCGGTGCGATGACAATTATTGCTTTGCTTGCTGTTATTCTCCTTTATAAATCAACGCACACGGCTGGTGAAGGAAAAAGTCTCCGTGAGATTGGGCAAGGATTTATGCGAATCATCACCAACTGGCGTTTATTGATTCTTATTCTGATTGTTACAGGGTTCTGGATGGTGCAACAGCAACTTTACGCCACTATGCCTAAATATGTGATCCGGTTGGCCGGCGAGACGGCGAAACCGGGCTGGATTGCTAATGTGAATCCTTTTGTGGTGGTTTGTTGCGTTAGCTTTATCACGCGATTGATGGCAAAACGCAGTGCGATTACTTCGATGAATGTGGGAATGTTTTTGATTCCTTTTTCGGCGTTGCTGATGGCATGTGGAAATTTGCTGGGCAATGATCTTATTACAGGCATGAGCAATATTACCCTGATGATGATTGCAGGTATAGTGGTACAGGCACTTGCCGAATGTTTTATTTCGCCGCGTTATCTGGAGTATTTCTCTTTGCAGGCTCCTAAAGGCGAAGAAGGAATGTATTTAGGATTCAGTCATTTACATTCCTTTCTTTCTTCCATCTTTGGTTTTGGTCTGGCGGGAATTTTGCTTACCAAATACTGTCCGGATCCTGCTTTGTTCGAGACACGGGCGGCATGGGAGGCAGCTAGCGCAAATGCCCATTATATATGGTATTACTTTGCTGCTATTGGCCTGATTGCCGCTGTAGCGCTACTATTATTTGCGAAAATCACCGAATCCATCGACAAAAAGAAGGAATCTTCTCGGTAATTCTATTCTTTTTTATGTATATTTGCCGTCACTTTGCTGTAAAAGTTGACGGCATTTTGCATTTTAATAAAGAGGATAAAACATGAAAGTAAAATTTATAAGTCTGGCGAGTGGCAGTAGTGGGAACTGTTATTATCTGGGCACTGAAACCTATGGAATACTGATAGATGCCGGAATTGGCATACGTACTATCAAAAAAACACTGAAAGATTATAATATCTTGATGGATAGTATTCGTGCGGTATTTATAACGCACGATCATGCTGACCATATCAAAGCTGTGGGTAATCTGGGAGAAAAATTGAATATTCCTGTTTATACAACCGCACGTATTCATGCTGGAATTAATCGTAGCTATTGTATGACGGAGAAATTGAGTTCGTCAGTTCGTTACCTGGAAAAGCAAGAGCCGATGACTTTGGAGGATTTCCATATCGAATCTTTTGAAGTGCCGCATGATGGAACGGACAATGTGGGGTACTGCATTGAAATCGACGGCAAAGTCTTTTCTTTCTTAACGGACCTTGGAGAAATTACTCCTACAGCTGCCCATTATATCAGTAAGGCCCATTATCTGATACTTGAAGCTAACTATGATGAGGAAATGCTCAAAATGGGGCCTTATCCTCAATATTTGAAGGAGCGGATTGCAAGTAAGACCGGCCACATGAGTAACTCTGATACTGCGGAGTTTTTAGCGGAAAATATCACTGAACATTTGCGCTATATCTGGTTGTGTCATTTGAGTAAAGACAATAATCATCCGGAGCTAGCTTATAAAACGGTGGAATGGAAATTAAAGAACAAAGGTATTCTTGTAGGTAAAGATGTGCAACTACTTGCTTTAAAGCGAAATACGCCTTCCGAGCTTTATGTGTTCGAATAAAGACGAAAAAAAGATAGTAAAAAAGCTGCATGATTGTTTGGTCAAATAAAATAAAAGACCTACTTTTGCAACCGCAAACGAGGAATTAAGCACTCTTAGCTCAGTTGGTAGAGCAACTGACTCTTAATCAGTGGGTCCAGGGTTCGAATCCCTGAGGGTGTACAAATTCAAGGTTGCAATAAAAATAATATGTTGCACTCTTAGCTCAGCTGGTAGAGCAATTGACTCTTAATCAATGGGTCCAGGGTTCGAGTCCCTGAGGGTGTACAAAAAAGAGGTAACTAAGGTTGCCTCTTTTTTTGTATATCAAGTGCCCGCCTGAAAATCAAGGAATAATGGGTCAGTCCGAAAACCGGAATAATATGAACAGAACATAAAAATACCGCTACTCAAAGCATATTCGACTTTGGTAGCGGTATTTTTTTTATAGTGTAACTGCTAATCCGTTAGAACTTGAAGAAGTTCTTAGCATTGTTGTAGCTGATATCTTCAATCATTTGGTTTACGCGTTCCATTTCAGATGCAGGGATTTCTCCGTTCTCTACATCGCGTCCTACCAAGTTACATAATGTACGGCGGAAATATTCATGACGCGGGTAGGATAGGAAAGAACGAGAGTCTGTCAACATACCTACAAAGCGGCTTAGGAGACCAAGCACAGACAAGGCGTTCATTTGTTTTTCCATACCATCCTTTTGATCGAGGAACCACCATCCCGAACCAAACTGAATTTTTCCCGGGATAGAACCATCTTGGAAGTTGCCCAACATAGTTGCAATCACTTCATTTGCGCATGGGTTCAGGTTATAAAGGATTGTTTTAGTCAATTTGCCATTGGTATTCAGACGGTCAAGGAATTTAGCCATTGCTTTGGCTGTGGTGAATTCACCGATAGAGTCGAAACCGGTGTCAGCGCCCAGTAATTTGAACATCTTGGTGTTGTTATTGCGGATAGCGCCGTAGTGGAACTGTTGAGTCCATCCTTTTTCCCAGTCCATTTCACCGAAGATAACAAGCATGGCTGATTTGAATTTCAGAATTTCTTCTTTGGTCAATTCTGTACCGCCATATACCTTATTAAATATAGCCTTGATTTCAGCATCGGTATAATCTTCTGCATAGAATTCTTCAATACCATGGTCAGACAGACGGCAACCTTGTTCTGCGAAGAAGTCGTGACGTTTGCGCAAAGCAGCGATCATATCATCGAAATTGGAGATAGTAACATCGCTAACTTCTGCCAGCTTTTCTACATAACTACGGAAATCAGCAGGGACTTCTACAGCCATAGCCTTATCAGGACGCCAAGTTGGCAACATCTTGATTTCAAATCCGCTTTCACGTGTTTTGATGTGATATTCCAGTGAATCGATAGGATCATCCGTAGTACAAACTACCTCTACGTGATAGCGACGCATCATTCCACGAGCTGAATATTCAGGTTGAGACAGCTTTTCGTTACATTCATCGTAAATTTCGCGTGCTGTTTGCGGATTCAATATTTTATTGATACCAAATGCAGTTTTCAATTCGAGGTGAGTCCAGTGGTACAGTGGATTACGGAAAGTATAAGGAACTGTTTCCGCCCATTTTTCGAATTTTTCCCAGTCTGTGGTATCTTTTCCTGTGCAGAAACGTTCATCTACGCCGTTTGTACGCATTGCACGCCATTTGTAGTGGTCACCGCCTAACCAGATTTCAGTCAGTGATTTAAACTTGTAGTCG
The DNA here is from genome assembly GCF_000157095.2 of Bacteroides sp. D1. Lineage (NCBI taxonomy): Bacteria > Pseudomonadati > Bacteroidota > Bacteroidia > Bacteroidales > Bacteroidaceae > Bacteroides > Bacteroides sp. D1. The sequence continues at coordinate 78,505 of NZ_JH114338.1, read as the reverse complement.
TCAGCTACCATTTGAGGGATGAGATGACAGTGATAGTCGATGATCGGCATTTTAGCCGCATGCTCGTGATACAACTTTTGCGCGGTTTCTGTTTGCAGCAAGAAGTTTTCGTCCATGAAGTTCTTCATTATTACTGTGTTTTAAGTATATAAAATTATTACTTTCTGTATTTATACCTATATCGTATTGATTTTAAAGCTAATAGGCGTAAATCTCGTTTTAGTTTTATTAACCGTTATCGAACACAAAAATAGAAAATTTACTTGGAGTAACAAAATAATTCGTATATTTGCAGCGATTATTTATAATATTTAAGTTTTAGCACTATGGAGGACCAGAACTATACCATTAAAGACATAGCCCGTATGGCCGGTGTTTCCGCCGGAACGGTGGATAGGGTGTTGCACAATCGTGGCGACGTGTCTCCCAAAAGCAAAGCTAAAGTACAAAAGGTACTGGATGAGATTCATTATCAACCCAATGTGTTTGCTATCGGTTTGGCTGCTAAAAAGAAATATTCTTTCCTCTGCCTGATACCTTATTATATAGAACATGACTATTGGCATTCGGTAGTCGGGGGGATTGAGCGTGCCCGGCAAGAGTTGCGTCCTTTTAATGTGGGTATAGATTATCTGTGTTACCATCATGGAGATGAGAAAAGTTATCAGGAAGCCTGCCTTGCTATAAAAGAAAAGAATGTAGACGCAGTGTTGATTTCTCCGAATTTCCGGGAAGAGACGCTGGCGCTGACAGCTTATCTGCAGGAAAATAAGATAGCTTATGCTTTTGTTGATTTCAATATGGAAGAAGCGAGAGCCTTGACGTATATTGGGCAGGATTCCTATAAGAGCGGATATATTGCAGCAAAAATATTGATGCGCAACTATTCGGCGGGAGAAGGTCAGGAGTTAGTCTTGTTTTTAAGTAATAATAAAGATAATCCGGCTGAAATACAGATGCAACGTCGTTTGGACGGTTTTATGAGTTACATAGCCGAGGAATATAACAACCTGGTAATCCATGAGGTTATACTCAATAAATCCGATCAGGAAAGTAATCAACAGACATTAGATGAGTTTTTCCGGGCACATCCGAAGGCTGCGCTGGGAGTTGTATTTAATTCCAGGGTGTATCAGTTGGGAGAGTATCTCCGTCACGCGGGACGTAGCATGAAAGGGCTGATAGGATATGACCTTCTGAAAGCAAATGTAGAGTTGCTAAAATCAGGTGATGTGCATTATTTAATCGGGCAACGTCCGGGATTGCAAGGGTATTGCGGGGTGAAGGCTTTGTGCGACCATGTTGTGTTTAAGAAGTCTGTTGAACCTGTAAAGTATATGCCTATCGACATCCTGATTAAGGAGAATATTGATTTTTATTTTGAATTTGTATAATATCAACTTTATAAATTACAACTAACATGAAAGCATTAAACAAAGAAACTGCTCCTAAAACACAACGTCCGGAGCGTATTATCCAATTTGGCGAAGGTAACTTCTTGCGTGCATTTGTTGATTGGATTATTTACAACATGAACCAGAAAACCGACTTCAACAGCAGCGTAGTAGTGGTTCAACCCATTGATAAAGGTATGGTCGATATGCTGAATGCACAAGACGATCTTTATCATGTTAATCTTCAAGGATTGGATAAAGGCGAAGTTGTTAACAGCTTGACAATGATCGATGTAATCAGTCGTGCACTGAATCCATATTCTCAAAATGACGAGTTCATGAAATTGGCAGAGCAACCTGAAATGCGTTTTGTTATTTCAAACACTACAGAGGCTGGTATCGCTTTTGATCCGTCTTGCAAACTTGAAGATGCTCCTGCTTCATCTTATCCGGGTAAACTGACTCAATTGCTGTATCATCGTTTCAAAACATTCAATGGTGATAAGACAAAAGGTTTGATTATTTTCCCTTGCGAACTTATTTTCCTGAATGGACATAAGTTGAAAGAAACTATTTATCAATATATTGAATTATGGAACCTGGGTAATGAGTTTAAAACTTGGTTTGAAGAAGCTTGTGGCGTATATGCGACATTGGTAGACCGTATTGTTCCGGGATTCCCGCGCAAAGATATTGCTGCTATCAAAGAAAAACTGCAATACGATGATAACTTGGTTGTTCAGGCTGAAATCTTCCATCTGTGGGTGATTGAAGCTCCGCAGGAAGTTGCCAAAGAGTTCCCGGCTGATAAGGCAGGACTGAATGTGTTGTTTGTTCCTTCGGAAGCTCCTTACCACGAACGTAAGGTAACTCTGTTGAATGGTCCGCACACAGTTCTTTCTCCGGTTGCTTATCTTTCTGGTGTGAATATTGTGCGTGAAGCTTGTGAACATGAGGTTATTGGTAAATATATCCACAAAGTAATGTTCGATGAGTTGATGGAAACATTGAATTTACCGAAAGATGAGTTGGAGAAATTTGCCAATGATGTATTGGAACGTTTCAACAATCCATTCGTAGATCATGCAGTGACAAGCATTATGCTGAATTCTTTCCCAAAATATGAAACTCGTGATTTACCGGGATTGAAGACTTATCTCGAACGTAAGGGCGAACTTCCTAAAGGCCTGGTACTTGGTTTGGCTGCTATCATTACTTATTATAAAGGTGGTGTACGTGCTGACGGCGCTGAAATTGTACCAAATGATGCTCCTGAAATCATGAACCTGCTGAAAGAACTTTGGGCAACTGGTTGTACAAAGAAAGTAACCGAAGGTGTTCTGGCTGCTGACTTTATCTGGGGAGAAGATTTGAATAAGATCCCGGGATTGGCAGAAGCTGTAAAAGCAAACTTGGATTCTATCCAGGAAAAAGGAATGCTTGAAACTGTGAAAGGTATTCTGTAAGATATAAGATTATAACCATAAGGTTAATAAGTAGAGGGCATTTTGATAGAGTATACAACTATCAAAATGCCCTTAACTGTTAGATAATTAAGAGACGGAAAGTTATTAATTGTTAAAGACCAAATTTACATTCTTCGTATTTTTTATTTCCATAACCTTCTTTTTCTTCGTTTTCACGGTTTGAAAAGGCTCAAATCCTTAATGACCAATTTTGTCTCTTTTTATATGAATTATTATTCTACTTTTTTGTTTTATAAATGCCTGGTTTATAAGGAGAAAACGAATTTGATATGATGAATATTGCATAAAAAAGTCATCTGTAAAATACAATGAATCAAGACCTTTTTTACCATGGTAATCTTGCTTGTAAATCTCGTAATGTGTTCATACCTTTGTTGCGAAGTCAATAGTGTGGCTTCCTAATATTGTTTAACTTTTTAATCTTAGGCGTATATGGCTATCAGATATAAAAAGAAAAAAATCACCTTATGTTTCGATAAGGAAAATAAGGTAGAAAAGTATGTTGCAGCAAACGTTCTAGTTGGGAGCATCAACTATAACAAGTTATGTGATGAAGTAAATCAGCGGACAGGCGTTCATCGGGCTATGGTGGATGTGGTACTGAAAGGAGTGCAAGATACTATGGTGTCATTTTTAGAAGAAGGATTCTCTGTAAAGTTGGGAGAGTTCGGTTCATTTCGTCCAGCTATTAATGCCGAGAGCCAAGATAAAGCTGAAGACGTGAGTGTTAATACCATTATTAGGAGGAAGATAGTCTTTACTCCGGGAGGTGCATTCAAGGAAATGCTTGGATCAGCTAGTATAGAACTGTTTGGAGATAACGTAACCAATCCTAACGGGGATAACGGTGGAGAACCTAGCGAAGGAGGTGGCTCTTCTGGAGGAGATTCAGGAGAAGCTCCGGATCCGGCAGCTTAATTCTTACTAAAAAATAACTTTAGATAGGGAAGGTTCTTTCAGGAGCTTTCCCTATTTTTTTGATATTTCGGGTAGAAATGCTCTAATTCGCCGTTGGGCAATGGTGAATTTGTGGTTGCCTAACGACATTTTTGCCGTTGCCCAACGGTGAATTTACTGTTAGGTGCAAAATTTTAGTAAGATTTGTATGCGGAAAGTAGGATTTCTACTGGATTTATAATTTGTTTTTCCTATCTCTTTTTATCACCTATTTTATCAAAAAGTAAGAAGTATCTTGATTTTTCTTCTGTTAGCTTCTTCTAGAAAATTTATTTGTGAAAATATTTTCAATCTTTGCCGCGTTATAGCAGTAGATTGTTCAAACGCGTATTATCCTCAAGATACAATGAAGATAATTAATCTTCAATATTGCTTTTCATCTCATTTTATCCCAAATTTGCAGTCTCAATACCCCAAGAGTGTTGTTTATGCGAAATATTTTCTATCTTTGTAGCGTTGCAGCAATAGTGTTTGTATGTGCAACATTACATATTAATAGATGAAAGTGTTTAGCTTTTATCCTTGTTAGGAAATCTGGTAAATTTCAATTGACATAAGGATAGCAATAACACTCATCACTTGTATAGTCGTGTGTAATTTTATATTACATATATATACGAGTGTGGGGTATTGTTTATTTATGTCAAGGTTTTACCAGAACCTCCTAACAGATAAACTAACGACTCCACACTTTTTTTATAGACTTACCACTGCTAAGGAGTTGAGGTGGCGACAAAAACTCTAATAATTATGATGAAAAAGACAGTATTCTTTTTCTTAATGATTGCAGCTTTAAGTACTTCATTCTATAGCTGCAAAACAAACACTGATGATTTATGGGATAGTATTCATCAATTGGATGGCAGGGTAACTTTACTTGAAGAACTCTGTAAACAGATGAATGGAAACATTGGAGCGTTGCAAACGTTACTACAAGCTTTGCAAAGTAATGTAAGCATCACAAAAGTAAATCCTGTTACAGAAGGTGGTAAGACGGTTGGTTACACTATTTCTTTTTCAAAGGGAGATCCCATTACTATTTATCATGGAGAAAAGGGGGATAAAGGTGATACGGGTATTGCCGGTAAGGATGGAGTAACGCCGGTGGTTGGCGTGAGACGAGATACGGATAATGTTTATTATTGGACGTTAAACGGAGAATGGTTAATTGATGATGCCGGGAATAAAGTAAAGGCAGTAGGTGAAGATGGAAAAGATGGAGAAAATGGTATAGATGGTAAACCTGGTATGGATGGCATTACTCCACAATTGAAAATAGAAAATGGTCGTTGGTGGCTGTCGATGAATAATGGCAGTACGTGGTCGAATATAGGGCAGGCTACAGGTGATACTGGTAAAGATGGAGTGGATGGTGACGATATGTTTAGTGATATAGATTACACTTCCAGTCAGGACTTTGTTACTTTCACCTTGTCGAATGGAACTGTTATAAAACTGCCGACTTGGTATGCTTTTGGCGAGTTGCAAAGCTTGTGTGAACAGATGAATACTGATATTTCGTCTATACAATCAATTATTGAAGCACTACAACAAAAAGATGGTATAACTAATGTGGTACCTTTGAATGATAATGGGAAGGTGATTGGTTATAAACTTTATTTTGAAAAACGTGAACCGATAACCATATATCATGGTAAAGATGGGGCAGATGGTAATGATGGTCAAGACGGTTCGGATGGCAAGGATGGGGTGACACCTGTTGTCGGAGTGAAACAAGATACCGACGGTATCTATTATTGGACGTTGAATAGCGATTGGATGAAAGATGATAATGGTAATAAGATAAAGGCGCAAGGTGTTGACGGTTCGGATGGACAAGACGGCACGGATGGTACTAATGGTGTCACTCCACAGTTGAAGATAGAAGAAGACGGCTATTGGTATATATCTTATGACAATGGTTCGAACTGGACAAAACTAGGAAAAGCGACCGGTGCGGATGGAACAAGTGGAGACGCTTTCTTCAAGAATGTGACGGAGGATGATGATTATGTTTATTTGGAGATGCAAGCCGGAAACATTATCTCCGTACCCAAACACAAAAAGCTGTCTATCACTTTCAATGAAACGGAGGATATACGGGTATTAGCCAATCAGACTTATCCCATTCAATATGCTATTACGGGGGCTACGGATAAGACTGTATTGAAAGCTTTGGCGCAAGATGGTTTCCGTGCTGTGGTAAAATCTTTGGGTAATGCTTCCGGAGTAATTGAAGTGACTACACCGGGAACGATACTTAGCAGTGAGGTATTGGTTTTCGTTTCCGATGGCGAAGAACGTACTATCATGCGTTCCATCAATTTTGTGGAAGGAGTGATTAATATCACCGACCGTTCTTATACGGTTCCTTATACCGGTGGTACGGTGAGTGTGCAGCTTTCCACTAATATCGATTATACCATAGAAATTCCGGAAGCGGATAAAACATGGATTTCTATCGCTCCGACATCACGTGCCATAATGCGGGATGAAACGATTACATTTAATGTCCAACATAATAATAATACTCAATTGCGTTATTCGATTATTAAATTAGTTGACAAATTGGGAGTTACTTCTGAAACAATACAGATTACTCAGCGTGGAGGAAGTTCACAGGATATTTACGTGGCAACAGCAGGAACTTTGGAACAACAAATCAATAGTGAAGACGCTAAAATTTTAGAAGAATTGAAAATCACAGGACATCTGAATACCTTTGATTACGAGTTTTTAAAGACTATGCCTAACTTGAAAACGGTAGATCTTTCAGAATTGAGTGATACAAGTATACCGGCTAGTGCCTTTAATAATTCTCTGGTACCTACAGTGTTATTGCCACTGAATTTAAAAACAATTTCAGATAGAGCGTTTTATAATAGTTCTATTACTTCCATTTATATACCTCAGACAGTAGAAAGTATTGGTCAATATGCTTTTGCGAACACTCTTAAATTAACAGGGAATATTGTGATTCCTTCAAAAACTGCAACTATTGGAGAACGCGCTTTTGAATATTCTGCTTTTAACGGGACTTTGATATTAGAAGAGGGAGTGCAGAGTATTGGAACAGCAGCATTTGCTGGTTGTAGCAAAGTAACAGGAGACTTAGTGATACCGAATAGTGTAACAAGTATGAAAGGGTCTGCATTTCAATCTTCTACTTTTACAGGTTCATTGAGTATAGGAAATGCGTTAACGGATATTCCGGCTTATGCTTTTCATGGTTGTAGCTCTTTTAAAGGAAAAATTACTATTGGAGGAAATGTTAAGAGTATTGACGATCATGCTTTTGAAGGATGTGCAGGACTTACTGGTAACTTGGTAATTCCTAATAAGGTTGAGACTATTGGTATTTATGCTTTTTATGCTTGTATTGGATTTGATGGATATTTAAGTATCGGAAATTCAATGAAATCTATTGGAAAGTGTGCATTTGTCGGAGAAGAAAAAATTGGGAAAGGAACTGTCCCTAGCACTGTAGGACCGGATAAAGAGTATGCTCGATGTTCTTGGACTCCCATATTTAATAAGGTATATTGTAAAGCTATAGAATCACCTACATTAGGAATAGAAAATTTATTTGATGGTTATAAGAATGTTTCAGTCTATATCGTCTTTGGAACTAGTCATACTGTGAAATATGGGGGAGGTCCCATGTATATTCCCGAGCCGACCATGTGTAATGAAAATTATCCTCAATATCTATTTATTCCAATAAATGCTTCAGGATATGGTAAGAATGGATGGGGAGGATTTGAAATTAAATCAGAAGTCGAATTTTAAACTATATAATTATGAATAACTCAGGTTCAAATCCTTGCGACCAAATTTGTAAAAAACAAGTCGCATACGACAAGGTCGTTGAAGCCTATCAGTTCCATGTACAGCGTTATCATACATGGGTTAACTATTACGCCATTTTTGTTGGCGCTTTGTTTGTGGCATTTTATACCATTATACCGCAATCAGAAAATGTTCAATGCGCTCCTTGCAGTGGAACTATTTTTTCATTTTTAGATAGTATATGGCTACCACTTTTGATTATTACTTTAGGATGGTTTGCTTCTATGTGTTGGCTGGCTAGTATTATCGGACATTATGAATGGATGAAGAGTTGGATACGAATCGTGAAAAAGAGAGAGGTCGATTTCTTTGAAACAACTTCAAGTCAACCATCCAATATCTCACCGGTTTCATCTGAAATATTTGTATATGGAAAAGTAATGAGAGAACCGGATAGAAGTGTACCTAATAATATGCTGCCTAAATTTATCTCAACTCAAAAAGTAACTCAATGGTTTGTATGGAGTGTTATTTTAATGTGGATAGCAAGCTCTGTTTTGCTTTGGAGATTTGTAGACTATTATTGGTGGATTCCCTCTTTCGGTTATTCCCTTCTTACGGCTATAATTGGATATTGTCTTTATGGGAAAGCTCATAAATTGTATTCTTCGGAACATCTGGATATAGCTTGAACATAAAACAATGAAAAAAGGATAGGAATATTGCCAATATATAGATTCCTATCCTTTTTTATTTCTGTTCATATTAGTAATGCCATTTAATATGAACTAGAATTGTGCTTCCTACGGATCGAATGATTCAAAAACAATAAAAAGAAGATTAAACTTTATCTGTTTCCAGATATATTCATTAACTTTGTAATTAGCTCAAATTAGCTTTATACAGAATTTAATATGGAAAATCTGATTGAATTATCACATACTGAAGTGACATTAGCATTTGTAGCGTCCTGCATTGAAAGTACGGCACGCCGATTAGGTAAATCATATCAAGAAGTTTTTACCCGCATGAAGCGTGTAGGTATGATTGAGAATTACATCTTGCCTTGCTATGATGTATTACATACTGAGAGTCGCGAGCATGTGACTGATAATATGATAGAATGTCTGACAACTTGGGAGGCAAAACGATGAAAATAACAGTATATCATGGAGGAACGGAACGAGTTGATGTTCCTATTTGTCGTTTAGGAAGGGAGAATCTTGATTTTGGTCGTGGATTCTATGTTACAGATATCAAAGAGCAGGCTTGTCGTTGGGCTATTGCAACGGCTAAGCGACGCAACACCCAAGCCATTATTAATATTTACCAACTTGATAGAGAACTTGTTTTGGAAAAGGCTCGTTGTAAGGTGTTCAAAGCTTACGATTCGGAATGGTTGGAATTTATTGTAGCCAGTCGTCGTGGACTGAATCCAGCGGCAAATTATGATTATATAGAGGGAGGTGTCGCGAATGACCGGGTAATTGATACGGTAAATTTATATATGTCTGGTTTGATGAGTGCTGATGTGGCATTACAGCGTCTTGCTCAACACCAACCAAATAATCAGATTTGTTTGTTAAACCAAAATATTACGGATAAATACCTTATTTATGATGGAACAGAACTGGCAGAATGATCCTGTAAAGTCTCCTGAAATTCAAGAGATAATATTAAGTAATCGTATCGGTGTCATTGCTGCCGAACTTTCAAGACGCTTGGAAATTGCTCCAGTCAGAGCATTGCAATTGTTTTATGAAAGCAAGACTTGCGCTGACTTGCATGACAAGGAAACAGGGCTTTATCTCTATGGTAATCTCTATATCGCTGATGAATTCATGCGAGAGTATCAAAATAAGTTATAAGTTCATTCAGCTGCATGCAAAATAAATGTAGTAGCTCCGATAGTCACAATAGCGCCATCCTCAATGCATACACGGTCTTTATCTCCCAGAATCTCATTCATGAGGAAAGTACCTGTCAGGCTGGGAGCATCCCGTAATGTATAAACAAGTTTTCCTTGCTTATTACGTTTGATATTGATGATGCAATGGCGTCGATCCATGCTCATATCACCACTTTCAATGGGCGTATTGATAAAAGTTCCCACACAACGGCGGCCTATGACATTGTCACCTTCTTGTAAGGGCAATATCTGTTTATAACCGAATACATTTTCGATAACAGTGATATATCCGAATTCTTCTTTATGGGATTCAGCTTCTTCTTCCAGATTTTCTTCCTTTCTAAGAGCCTTTACTTTGCTCTTTCCAAGCCGGATGCTGAATTGCTTGCCGCAATGCTCACATTCAAATACCAGTGATTGGCCTTCGCTATACTTGGTTTCATCAAAAAAAAGGTAATTCTCACATTTAGGACAAAGAACTCGTTTCATACTTTTAAAAAGGGATTTTTATTTAGCCAGTAACCAGGCATTCTTATAAGTTTCGTTTTTTCTTAGCTCAAGTAATTGCTTGGTCGCTTCATTGCGGTTGTCGAATGAACTGATACTGACACGTACTTTTCCATCCATGTTCAGCGCTTTTGCATTAGCAAACCCTTTTGATTTTAATTGAGTTGCTATGGCTTCTGCATCTTTCAGGCTGATTCCTCCTGCCACTATGATATGGAAAGGATGATTGGCACTTTCTGGAGATTTAACCGCAGCAGGGGTAGTAGCGGAAGCAGTAGCTGCCGTTTCCTGTTTGGCCACTTTCATTTCTCTAACTGCGATTGGCTTGGAAGTCTTATCCGCTGTATTCTTTTTAGTGGATGAAGTCTTCGTTGAAGAAGAAGTTGAAGCAGTAGCGGAAAGCTTCTTAGCTTGTTGCATTGCCTCACTCTTAACATACACAGGAGTTACTACAACTGATTGCTTTTCTATTTGCTCAAAAAGCTCACTGGGTAATAATTGTGCATAATTGTTTTTTTGAACGTCTGTATTCTCTACCGGAGTTGAAAAGGCAAAGAACAATACGATGGCAGCAATCATTGCTGCAGCATTGCGAAGATACGCACGATTGATACTAATTTCAAAAGTCTTCTTTTCCTTCTCCGGATGAGCCGGTATCCATACTTTTTCTTTCTGTTGCAGAACGGAAAGTTCATGCATTTCGAAGGAGTCGAGACCGTATAATGAAGGAGTCGTTATCTTATAGTCATAAGGAACAAACTCATAGTTACCATAAATGTTATAGTGAATCTCGCCTATATTATCCAAATGGGCTTTTCCTTCTTCATGAAGGAGACCGATGAATTCGTTTACTTCCTTTTCTACTATGCGGCTGGCGTCAGCAAAACTCGTGTCATACGCTGACATATAAGATTGCACCAATACGCCGTCATTCAGTTTTAATTGAGGATTAAAGCCGATTGTGCGGGTAGGAGGTAAAAATATATTTTCTTCTTTTACGCGGGTTGCAGGCGAGTAATGCGCTACAAAACCGCCAAACCCCGGAACAATGACGCAATCGTTTTCCAGTAGTAAAGTCTCTATATGTTGTGCCAATTCAATCATGTCTGCAAAATTACGAGATAAATTGAATATATCCCAGAAAACTTCGAAAAATTCACTACTTTTGCATCGTTTTATTTATCACTATCAATAATGAACTATATACAGACGGAAATAGACGGAGTATGGCTGATAGAGCCTAAAGTTTTCTCCGATGAACGGGGCTATTTTATGGAAGCCTATAAGAAAGAAGAGTTTGATGCCAATATTGGTCCCGTAGATTTTATACAGGACAACGAGTCGAAATCATCTTTTGGCGTGTTACGCGGATTGCACTATCAGAAAGGAGAATACAGTCAGGCGAAACTGGTTCGTGTTCTTAAAGGAAAAGTGCTGGACGTTGCCGTTGATTTGCGTAAATCATCGCCTACGTTTGGAAAGCACGTCTGCGTGTTGCTTAGTGAGGAAAACAAGAGACAATTTTTCATTCCCCGTGGTTTTGCTCATGGCTTTGCAGTCTTGAGCGAAGAAGCCGTTTTTACGTATAAGGTAGATAACAAGTATGCTCCGCAGGCGGAAGCTTCTATTTTGTATAATGATGAAACGTTGGGGATAGACTGGCCGTTGGCAGATTCGCAAATGGTATTATCGGCGAAAGACAGAGAGGGAACTGCCTTTAAAGATGCCGCTTATTTTGAATGAATTTCTAAACAAACAATAGATTAAGTATGAAAATTGCAATCGTGGGAACAGGGTATGTGGGTCTGGTATCAGGTACATGCTTTGCCGAAATTGGCGTGAATGTAACGTGCGTAGACACAAATAAAGAGAAAATCGAATCTTTGCAAAAGGGGAATATTCCGATTTATGAGAATGGATTGGAAGAGATGGTGCTCCGTAATATGAAAGCAAAGCGATTGAAGTTTACAACCTCATTAGAAAGTTGTCTGGACGACGTGGAAGTTATATTCAGTGCGGTTGGCACCCCTCCGGATGAAGACGGCAGCGCTGATTTGAAATACGTGTTGGAGGTGGCCCGTACCATTGGTCGCAATATGAAACAATATAAACTGGTAGTTACCAAAAGTACCGTTCCGGTGGGTACTGCCAGTAAGGTTCGCGCGGTTATTCAGGAAGAATTGGATAAGAGAGGCGTGAAAGTTGATTTTGACGTGGCTTCTAATCCGGAATTCCTGAAAGAAGGAAATGCGATCAGTGACTTTATGAGTCCGGACCGTGTGGTAGTGGGAGTGGAGTCGGCACGTGCGGAGAAATTGATGTCCAAACTATACAAGCCATTCTTATTGAATAATTTCCGTGTGATTTTCATGGATATTCCATCTGCAGAAATGACTAAATATGCGGCAAACTCGATGTTGGCAACCCGTATCAGTTTTATGAATGATATCGCAAACTTATGCGAAATCGTTGGCGCGGATGTGAACATGGTACGTAGCGGAATAGGTTCGGACACCCGTATTGGACGTAAGTTCCTGTATCCGGGCATCGGATATGGTGGTTCCTGTTTTCCTAAAGACGTGAAAGCATTGATTAAGACTGCGGAACAGAACGGTTATAGTATGCGGGTGCTTAGTGCTGTGGAAGAAGTGAACGAACAACAGAAAAGCGTCCTGTTTGAGAAGTTAAAGAAACAGTTTAATGGTGATTTGCAAGGTAAGACTGTTGCTTTGTGGGGGCTGGCATTTAAACCGGAAACGGATGACATGCGTGAGGCTCCGGCATTAGTCCTGATCGATAAATTGCTGGAAGCTGGTTGTCGGGTGCGTGCATACGATCCGGCTGCTGTGCAAGAGTGCAAGCGTAGAATTGGAGAAAAAATCTATTATGCTTGTGATATGTATGATGCAGTGCTGGATGCTGATGTATTGATGCTGGTTACCGAATGGAAAGAATTCCGTCTGCCCTCATGGGCCGTTATCAAGAAGACGATGGCCCAGCAGATTGTGTTGGACGGACGTAATATATATGATAAAAAAGAGATGGAAGAGCTCGGATTTGTTTACCATTGTATTGGTAAATAAAAAAATAGGAGTATCTTTATACAAAACTAAGATAGATGATGAAAAATGTGGCTGTATCGTTAATGGCAATCCTTTTCGCGGCATGTAGCGGCAATAAGAGTCCCCATTCTCTTCAACAGGAGAAAGAGGATCTTAGCGCAAAAGAGTTACTGCAGGGAATTTGGCTGGACGATGAAACGGAGAGCCCGTTGATGCGTGTGGAAGGAGATACCATCTACTATGCAGACGCACAAAGTACTCCCATTGCATTTAAAATAATGCGGGACATTCTTTACACTTATGGAAATGATACCACTTATTACAAGATTGATAAGCAGGGAGAACATATATTTTGGTTTCATTCCATTACGGATAATGTAATAAAACTGCATAAATCCGAAGACCTCAATGATTCTATCTATTTTGTCCGTCAGGAACTTGTGGTTCCGACTTATACGGAAGTAACCAAACGCGATAGTGTAGTGACTTACAACGGCACTCGCTATCGTGCATACGTATATATCAATCCATCTAAAATGAGAGTCATCAAGACGACTTATTCCGAAGACGGGATTAGTATGGATAATGTGTACTATGATAATGTGATGCACATCTGTGTGTACGAAGGTAAAAAGAGCCTGTTTGCCAGCGATATAACCAAACAGATGTTCGACAAAGTGGTTCCTGCGGATTTCCTGGCGCAATCAATCCTGTCAGATACAAAGTTTGTGAAAGTAAACCGGAATGGTTTTCATTATCAAGCTGTTTTAGCCATTCCGGAAACTTCCATATATAGCGTTGTAAATATGGAAGTGAGCTTTAAAGGCGATTTGGAGATTACTTCATCCAAATAAGGACTCTACATTCTATTCAAATAGAAATCAGGTTTTCCCCAATAAGAAATACGGACTCTATTCAAACAAGGAAATACAGATTTTATTTCTGTCTGGGCGCAGGGTAGTTGCTTTTCTTCCCTCCGTTGTTTCTTTTTCCCCGGAAATCTTTTCTTTTAGAGAAATTCCCGTTCCTGTTTTTGTTGAACGAACGCGGTTTGTATTCCGGAGCCTCTCCCAATCCTTCAGGGATAGGAATCTTATAAATCTCTTTCTCCAGAAAATTCTCAATGCTTTTGAAGTTACTCTGTTCCTTTTCGTTGATAAACGTAAGTGCCACCCCGTCATTGTTGGCACGTGCCGTACGGCCGATGCGGTGCACATAGTCCTCACTATCGTGAGGCACGTCGAAGTTGATAACCAGGCGGATATCATCAATATCAATACCACGTGCAACGATGTCCGTAGCTACCAATATATTGATTCGTCCGGCTTTAAACTCGTGCATAACCGTTTCCCGTTGAGCCTGTTCCAAGTCCGAATGCATTTCACCTACGTTCAGCTTCATTGATTTCAACGCCTTGGCAACTTCTTTAACCTTAATTTTGGAAGAAGCAAAGACAATCACACGTTCCGGAACCTCATCCATAAAAAGACTGCGTATGATGCCCAACTTTTGATTTTCATAGCAGACGTATGCCGCCTGAATAATCTTTTCCGCAGGTTTGGAAACAGCGAGCTTTATTTCCGACGGTTCGTTTAAGATCGTATTTGCCAATTGCTGTATCTTTGCCGGCATTGTTGCTGAAAACATGATAGTCTGTCGTTCCTTCGGCAGATATTTGGCTATTTGCATGATATCTTCGTAGAATCCCATGTCGAGCATCCGGTCTGCTTCATCCAAAATAAAATAAGAAACCTTGGAGAGATCTACATATCCAAGGCTTAAATGGGCGATCAGACGTCCGGGAGTAGCAATGACAACATCAGCTCCCAATGTGAGTCCCTTTTTCTGTTGTTCGAACAATATCCCGTCATTTCCGCCATATACAGCAACACTCGATACCGGCATGAAATAGGAAAACCCTTCCATTTGCTGGTCGATCTGTTGGGCCAATTCCCGGGTAGGAGACATGATGACACAATTAATCGCATCCTCCGGATGTTTACCTTCAGATAATTTATTCAATACAGGAAGCAGAAACGCGGCCGTTTTACCTGTTCCTGTCTGTGCTACTGCGATCAAATCTTTACCCTCAAGTATGATTGGAATTGCTTGTTCTTGTATAGGCGTACATTCGTCAAATCGCATGGCATCAAGCGCCTCAAGCACATTTGCATTTAATTGTAGTTCGGAAAACTTCATTCTTTTATTTTATTTGTCAGCAAAGATAATCTATTTTTTGGTCTAATTACATATTCAAGTAAGAATCTTTGAACCCGAGGAAATAGAGCACTCCATCCAGTCCGATAGTGTTGATTGATTGCTTGGCATTGGCCACCACTTTGGGCTTGGCGTGGAAAGCGATTCCTAGTCCGGCAACCCCCAGCATAGGGAGATCGTTGGCTCCGTCTCCTACGGCGATGGTCTGTGCAATATCCACCTTTTCCACTTGTGCAATGAGGCGGAGCAGTTCGGCTTTCCGTTTTCCGTCTACTACATCCCCCAGATAACGTCCAGTTAGTTTGCCGTCGATGATTTCCAGTTCGTTGGCATAGACATAATCTATACCGTATTTCTTTTGCAGGTACTGGCCGAAATAAGTGAATCCTCCCGAAAGGATAGCGATCTTGTAACCGTACTTCTTCAATACATACATCAGTCGCTCTACACCCTCTGTGATAGGCAAGTTCTCGGCTATTTCCTGCATTACCGATTCGTCCAACCCCTTCAATAAGGCTACGCGACGGGTAAAGCTCTCTGTAAAGTCTATTTCTCCACGCATGGCGCTTTCCGTGATGGCTTTCACTTCGTCGCCTACACCGGCACGGATAGCCAGTTCGTCAATCACTTCTGTCTCGATTAAGGTAGAGTCCATATCAAAACAAATCAGGCGGCGCATACGGCGGTACATATTATCCTGTTGGAAAGAAAAGTCCATTTCCAGTTCGCTGGCCAGTTTCATCAGCTTCTCCTGCATGGCAATGCGGTCTTTCGGAGTACCTCTTACTGAAAATTCGATGCAAGCCCGGGTGCGTGTATCAGTCTGACATTCGTCCAACGGGATGCGACCTGTCAGACGCTTGATAGCGTCTATATTCATGCCCTGTTCGGCTAATATGCTTGTAGCGGCAGAAATCTGGCGGGCGGAAAGTTTGCGTCCCAATACCGTCAGGATATAGCGGTTTTTCCCTTGCATGCCTACCCAGTTGTCATATTGTTCGGTGGTGATAGGTTCAAACCGGATGGTCACTCCCAATGAAGAAGCTTTGAACAGGAGTTCCTTCATAATGAATCCGGAGTGTCTTTCTTCACTCTTGAACAGAATTCCCAGCGATAATGTATTATGAATATCTGCCTGGCCGATGTCAAGGATCGTAGCATCATATTTGGCAAGGATTTCAGTCACAGAAGCAGTCAGTCCCGGACGATCTTCGCCGGTAACTCGAATCAGAATCAATTCAGTATTTGATGGTTGCATAAAAAATAGACTTTAACTCTGCAAAAGTAGAGAAAAAAGTTCGTTTTTATGCTAAATAACATAAAAAGTTATACCCAAAAAGTGAGATTTTTGCTTATTTGCTTGGAAGTTAATTTAATATTTACTTACCTTTGCACCCGGTTTCAAAAATAAAGGCTCTGATAATCAGCGGATTCCTCTTCGCCTGATGCCTGAAAAGACAACGTTTCGGGAAGAAACCACTGTTTAAGGACAGTCCCGGATAGTATTAACTAAAACCGAATTACATGAAGCATGTAAAATGGATTTTTGTTGTATTACTAATTTGTTCCTTGACCGCTTTCGTTGAGAAAGACAAACCTACCGGAGGTTTGAGTGAGGGCGACGTAGCCCCTGATTTTAAGATCGAATCTACGTCAAATGAGCAACCCGCCTTTAAGTTGGGAAATTTGAAAGGCAAATATGTGTTGCTAAGTTTCTGGGCAAGTTATGACGCGCAGTCCCGGATGCAAAACGTAAGTTTAAGCAATGCGCTTCGTTCTTCTCATAATGTGGAAATGGTTTCTGTTTCATTTGACGAATATCAGTCAATATTTAAGGAAACCGTTCGTAAGGATCAAATAGTTACGCCCACTTGTTTCGTGGAAACAGAAGGCGAGGATTCCGGATTATTTAAGAAATACCGTTTAAATCGGGGATTCACTAACTATTTATTGGATGGAAATGGTGTAATTATAGCCAAAAACATCTCTGCTGCAGATCTTTCTGCTTATGTAAAAGAAATCGGTTAACGATTTTAGGAATGTAAGGAGAAAGAGGGATTTTCCGGATCACCGTCAGGTGAAAACAATGGAGAATAGACAAAAGAGGAAATGGATACAACAAAAAAGTTCCGCCTACACTTGCATTAGCAGGAATAGGCGGAACTTCTTATTTTTATATCTTTCTTTCTGCGGTATATCCGAAACCTTGGGACAGTCTGCGGATCGAGTTCCTGAAGACTGCGGAAGGCTTGCAATCCTTTTATTTGTTGCTTTCTGGTTATTTGGGTGCTTTCTGATACAGGAAGAATGCGATACCTGCATAAAGGATATTGGGAATCCAGACTGCAATGGCAGGAGGCACATTTCCGTTCACGGCAAAGGTGGAGGTAATCGTTTGGAACAGGATATAAGAAAAACTTAACCCTAATCCGATACCCAAGTGGAGCCCCATACCACCTTTTGTTTTCCGGGATGAAAGCGATACACCGATGATGGTAAGGATGAAAGAAGCGAACGACATGGCAATGCGTTTGTGATATTCAATCTCAAACTCCTTGATGTTGGCAAATCCTCTTCGCTTTTGTTTTTCTATATAGTCACTTAGTTCGGGGCTGGTCAACATCTCCTGCTGATTTTTCATGATGAGAAAGTCAGAAGGTTCCATATTGATAATAGAGTCGATTCGATCTCCCTTAGTGATTTTTTCTTTTAAACCATCTAATTCGCGTACCATATAGTCGTGAATTGTCCATTTATGAACAGTTGCAGTGTCATAAGTGATACGGCGTGCAGTTAAATGCGAAACCAGCTTCTTGTCAACGAATTTATCCAATGAAAAACGGTTACCGGTTTTCATGGCGTTGTTATAGTTGTCAATGTAGGCTATAACCCCGCTGTCTACCTCTAACTGTACATTGCTTACCGAATTTTGTTTCTTGGGTTTGATATACCGGTCTTCAAAGTTCAGACGCGTCACGCTTCCTTTAGGAATCACGTACGAACTTAGCGTGAAGGTGGTCAGCGCAATGATAGCGGCCGAAATCATATAAGGACGCATCATTCTCTTAAAGCTCATGCCGGTGGAGAACATAGCGATGATTTCAGAGTTCTCTGCCAACTTGGAGGTAAAGAAAATAACAGCAATGAATACGAACAGCGGACTGAACAGATTGGAGAAATAGGGGATAAAGTTCATGTAGTATTCAAAGATGATCTTATCCCAGGGAGCTTCATGCTCCATCAATTTGTCCATCTTTTCGTTGAAATCGAATACCACTGCAATAGAAATGATCAATGCAATAGCAAATACGTATGTCCCCAAGAACTTCTTGATGATATACCAGTCCAGCCGTTTTATAAATCGATTGCTTTTCATTTCTTATAATCTAGTTGATACTCTTTTGACCATCATCGGCTTCCAGGTCGAGAAATCTCCGGCAATAATATGTTTTCTTGCTTCTCCTGCCAGCCACAGATAGAATGCCAGGTTGTGTATCGAGGCAATTTGCATGGCCAGTAGCTCTTGCGCATGGAAAAGATGGCGCAAATAAGCCTTGCTGTACAACGTATCTACGCTGGAAGCTCCGTCGGCTTCGATGGGAGAGAAGTCGGTTTCCCATTTCTTGTTTCGCATATTGATAATGCCATCTTTGGTGAACAACATGCCATTTCGTCCGTTTCGTGTAGGCATAACGCAGTCAAACATATCCACGCCACGCTCTATTCCTTCAAGAATATTGACAGGAGTTCCGACGCCCATCAGGTAACGAGGTTTGTCTTTGGGAAGTATTTCATTAACAATCTCGATCATTTCATACATCTTGTCTACCGGTTCGCCTACTGCCAAACCGCCAATAGCGTTCCCGTCGGCCCCTTTGGACGCGATAAACTCTGCTGATTGTTTGCGCAGGTCGGGATAGACACAACCTTGCACGATAGGAAAGAGAGCCTGATTGTAACCATATTTAGGTTCCGTCTCATTAAAACGTTGTATACAACGGTCGAGCCATCTGTGCGTCAAACCTAATGACTTTTTGGCATACTCATAATCCGAGTCACCGGGAGGACATTCGTCAAAAGCCATCATAATGTCTGCGCCGATGGTGCGTTCTATGTCCATCACCTTTTCCGGAGTGAAGACGTGCTTGCTTCCGTCGATATGCGAACGAAATTCGGCTCCTTCTTCCCGCAGCTTTCTGATTCCGGCCAAAGAGAATACCTGGAAACCACCGCTGTCAGTTAGCATCGGGCGGTCGAAACCGTTAAAACGGTGCAGTCCGCCTGCTTTCTCGATCACGTCCAGTCCCGGACGCAAATAGAGGTGATAGGTATTACCCAGAATAATCTGCGCCTGAATATCCTCTTTCAATTCGGTCAGATGTACTCCCTTAACCGTGCCCAGTGTGCCCACCGGCATAAAGATCGGTGTTTGTATCTGCCCGTGGTCTGTGGTAATCAGACCCGCACGGGCATTACTTTTAGTATCTGTATATTGTAACTCAAATGTCATTCCTGGCTGGGTTTCTTAACGGATAAATCAATAGCATCCGACACTTTCTCATTGGTCAGCGCAATGGCAAATACCTCTTTTATATCGTTTACATAGTGGAAAGTCAGTCCTTTCAGATAAATCTCCTGAATCTCATCTATGTTCTTTTTGTTCTCGGCACTCATGATGATTTCCTTGATTCCGGCACGCTTGGCTGCCAATATCTTCTCTTTGATGCCACCCACGGGAAGCACTTTGCCGCGAAGGGTAATTTCGCCTGTCATGGCAATGTTGGCTTTCACTTTTCTTTGAGTCAGGGCAGAAGCCAGAGAAGTAGCCATCGTGATACCTGCCGACGGACCGTCTTTCGGAATTGCGCCTTCGGGAACGTGGATATGGATATTCCAGTTGTCGAAGATTTCTTCGTCCAGATTCAGGATAGAAGCGTGTGCCTTGATATATTCAAGTGCCAGCATGGCAGATTCTTTCATCACATCTCCCAGGTTACCGGTCAGTGTGAGACGTCCGCCCTTGCCACGGCTCAAGCTCGTTTCTACAAATAAGATTTCGCCTCCGACGGCTGTCCATGCCAATCCGGTGACTACGCCTGCGTAATCATTTCCCTGATACTTGTCACGTGTATATTCCGGTGCTCCCAGAAAGTCATACAAATCCGACGGTTTGATTTCTGTCTTGGCGAAATAACCGTCCGTAGCATATTGACGGGCTGATTTACGAAGGATTTTACCAATCTTCTTTTCCAGCTCACGGACGCCGCTCTCACGGGTATATGACTCGATGATAGCTTCCAGTGTTTCTTTGGGAAGCTTGATATCTGTCTTTTTAAGTCCGTTGGCTTCCAGCTCTTTGGGAAGCAGATGCTTACGGGCTATCTCTACTTTCTCTTCCGTGATATATCCGCTTACCTCAATCAATTCCATACGGTCGAGCAATGGGCCGGGGATTGTGTTCAGGTTGTTGGCTGTTGCGATAAACAATACCTTTGAGAGGTCGTAATCTACATCCAGGAAGTTATCGTGGAAAGCAGTATTCTGTTCCGGATCGAGCACTTCCAGCAATGCGGAAGAGGGGTCTCCCTGACGGTCGGCGCTGACCTTGTCTATTTCATCCAGGATGAAGACAGGATTGGATGCGCCGGCTTTAATCAAACTCTTGATGATTCGTCCGGGCATGGCGCCGATATAAGTTTTCCGATGTCCGCGGATTTCAGCTTCGTCATGCACGCCGCCCAAAGACATACGTACATACTTCCGTTTGAGCGCAGATGCAATGGATTTTCCAAGAGATGTTTTACCTACTCCCGGAGGGCCATATAAGCAGATAATCGGTGATTTCATATCACCTTTCAGCTTTAATACAGCCAAATGCTCCAAAATGCGTTCTTTCACTTTTTCCAGTCCGTAATGGTCTTTGTTCAACGTCTTTTCTGCGTTTTTAAGGTTCAGATTGTCAGTTGTATACGTACCCCACGGAAGATTGAGCATGGTTTGCAGATAGTTAAGCTGTACGCTGTAATCCGGAGATTGTGGATGGGTGCGTTCCAGTTTAGCCAGTTCTTTCATAAATGTTTCCCTGACTTCTGCGTTCCAACGCATTCTTTCTGCCTTTTGGCGCATTTCTTCTATTTCTTGCTCCTGGCCGCCGCCACCTAGTTCATCTTGGATAGTCTTGATTTGCTGTTGCAGGAAGTATTCGCGTTGCTGCTGGTCGATATCTTCGCGGGCACGCATTTGGATGGATGCCTTGATTTCTGCCAGTTGCACTTCGCGGTTCAGGATTTCCAGTAAGTGATATGTGCGTTCACGTAATGAGTGGATGCTTAACAAGTCCATCTTCTCGTCTTTCTTGAACGGCAGGTTCGAGCAGATGAAATTGACTAGGAACATCGGGCTGTTGATATTCTTAATAGCAAATGCCGAATCCTGATGCATCACATCTGACGATTTGATATATCTCATTGTCAAGTCCTTGCAGGTTTCCACCAAGGCTTGAAACTCTTTATCGTCTTTGCTTGGAATGTCTTCTTCCAAAAGTTCTATTTCACCTTTCAGATACGGATGGGTTTCGATAATGTTTATCAGGTTCAGACGTTTCATTCCTTGAAGGATGACAGTCGTTGTCTGATCGGGCATTTCCAATATCCGCACAATTCGTCCTACGGTACCGATATTGTGTAAATCTTCCAACTTCGGATCCTCTGTATGTGCCGATCTCTGACATACTACGGCAATATCTTTATGCTTCTTGTCAGCGTCTCGTATGAGTTTCAGAGAAGACTTACGGCCCACTGTGATCGGCAGGAATACTCCAGGAAACAACACCATGTTACGTAGAGGGAGTACCGGAAGAATTTCACCAGATTTCACATTTACATCAAATGCCTGTTCATCGTTCCCATCATAGTCAGTGATTAGCGAGAAGCCGTTATCGCTTCCATCTTCCAATAAATATCTTTCTTTCATCTTTTCGTTTTAATTTAGTTTATGTCATACTGATATGCATAAATCGTTTGCAAAGTTAATTGATTCTCTCTAATAATAAAGCACTGTGCAGAATAAAAACACAAAAACAATGCCAAAATATCAGCTTGTAGAGGGAGTATTCCATAATTATTATTTATTTTTGGCGATTTGCAATAAAATAGTAGAATAAAACAGCTTTAAGACAAACGGATAAAATGTCGAATCCTTATTTTCAATTTAAGCAATTTACAGTGTGGCACGACCAATGTGCTATGAAAGTTGGTACGGATGGGGTGCTTTTGGGAGCTTGGGCTTCGGTTGAGCGCGCGCGCCGGATATTGGATATTGGTACGGGGACGGGCTTGGTGGCTTTAATGTTGGCTCAACGCAGTTTGCCAGACGCAAAGATTGTGGCATTGGAGATAGACGAGGCGGCGGCCGAACAGGCCAGGGAAAATGTGGCTCGTTCTCCTTGGCAGGAGCGGATAGAAGTGGTGCAGGCTGACTTTAAGAAATACCGGTCTTCGGATAAATTTGATGTGATTGTTTCAAATCCCCCTTATTTTGTCGATTCGTTGGAGTGTCCGGATCGGCAGAGGGCTGCTGCCCGTCACAATGATTCTCTAACCTACGAAGAATTGCTGGAAGGGGTAAATAGGTTATTGGCAGCAGACGGACTTTTTACGGTCGTGATTCCAACGGATGTGGTTGATCGGGTAAAGGCGATAGCTTCTATGAATAAGTTGTATGCGATTCGTCAGCTCAATGTAATTACTAAGCCCGGCGGTATTCCAAAACGTACGCTGATTGCTTTTTCTTTTTCCAATCGGGAGTGTGTGATAGAAGAGTTGTTGACGGAATTGGCGCGTCATCAGTATAGTGAGGAGTATATAGCGTTGACGAGGGAGTATTATTTGAATATGTGATATGGATATATGTAAAAAAAATAAGGCTGATACTTGTTATGTCAGCCTTATTTTTTTCTCTATTGTTTAAAGTAGATACATCTTCGGTTCTTCGTATTTATTAAAGTCAGGAGCTGGCTTATCTATTTTCTTGAAGATACGGGTGTATTTTTCTTTTATTTTTATATAATTATCAATCCAATCTTCATAAGATTCAGATGATTTAGAAAGCAAAGCTACTTCCTGCAGAAAAGCTTCATTTGCCAACCTTTCAGTTTCTTCCAAGTTGCCTTTTATATAAGAAACACAAGCATCGGAAAGAAAGTCTTTATTATCTATTTTCTTCCAAATGCGTTTGACGTTATTAGTCATTCCCCAAATTTTAAAGAAAAGGATGATTTGCAGTATTCCAAATGCAATCATCACTATACCTGTAAATTGTATTAATCCTTCCATGATTTATTATTTTGTTTTTGGTAAGCGATCATAAAGCAAATGAAAATCAAAGTCCATGCTATGAAGATGATAATGGATTGGATGTAATATGTCGGATACAAATAATCGGGGCGATTCATGATGATCATTTGGACAAACGAATAAAGGGGTCAGTCCGAAAACCCTGTGGATATGTTATGTTAATACGCGCAAGTGAACTATCTTTGCGGAAGATTAAAAAAATAACAATCCAATGAATTCTAATCGCAATCTAGATAAGTTACTACGAGTCATCTTTCCCGAAGTTTTAATGGAGTATTTCGATATCTCCGGTTGGCATGACGGCTCTGATAAAATTGAAGTTTGGCTTGACGAAAAACACTACCTGGAACGTTCTGACTATAAGAGCGGACCGTGATCTCCCATGGTTTTACCG
>NZ_JH114338.1:19851-54335 GCF_000157095.2 Bacteroides sp. D1 | reverse complement strand
CATGCAGAACTATTATGAAACAATACTAAACTATTTCGTTAGCAGGGAAACGAATGCATTTGCAGAATCATTCAATGCAAAAATTAAAGCGTTCAGAGCACAGTTTAGGGGAGTAGGAGATATACCATTCTTTATGTTTAGATTATGCAAACTGACAGTGTG
This sequence comes from Bacteroides sp. D1, assembly GCF_000157095.2. Lineage (NCBI taxonomy): Bacteria > Pseudomonadati > Bacteroidota > Bacteroidia > Bacteroidales > Bacteroidaceae > Bacteroides > Bacteroides sp. D1. Next base: position 54,173 of record NZ_JH114338.1, on the reverse strand, counting down.
AATTTAACATATCCACAGGGTTTTCGGACTGACCCGAATAAAGGTGGCATAATAGAATTAGTCCTGATCCTATGCTGCCCAATAAAAAAGCTGTTTTCATAAATATTATTTTTTTGTTATACGATCAATTCTAAGCATTTTTAAGTTTGGAAGTTGTTAGTATTCTAATTTTTCGTAAGTACCAGATTCCTCACCATTTTCAATTTTGAGTTTATTATTTGATATTTTACAGTCCAAATAATATGGTGACTTACCTTTTGGGAATACATCATAGATGTAAATCTTACTATCTTCGACTTTGTATTTGAACGTTTGGAAAGAAATGGGATCTGCATTGCTATAAATTCCAAAAGAGCCTTTGTCATCGTCTCCGAAATTTAAAAACTTATGCGAGCCTTTAATGCCTGTCGACCAATTACCCACGATATTGTTTTCGTTAAGCTCGATCCAGTTATCATCATCTTTACTACAGCTAGTTAAGATCAGAATAGCAAAAAGTGTAAATAAAATGTTTTTCATAATAATAATTTATAAGTTGTTTTGTTTTAGCTTGTTTAGTTGTTTCTTCGATGGCTTTTGGAGTTTTTGAGTAAAAAAGAAAACGCTGATAGCCAAGTTTGCAACTTAATTATCAGCGTTTTCTTTTTCGTCGGGGTAGCGGGATTCGAACCCACGACCCCCTGCTCCCAAAGCAGGTGCGCTAACCGGACTGCGCTACACCCCGAAAAACTTTTAACCGAACTCCCTCTTTTTTGTAGTCGGGGTAGCGGGATTCGAACCCACGACCCCCTGCTCCCAAAGCAGGTGCGCTAACCGGACTGCGCTACACCCCGCTACTTTTTTGAAGGGTTGTTCTTTTCAAAAGCGGTGCAAAGATAGGGAGTATTTTTTAATTAACAATAGCTAAACGAATGTTTTTTATCTATTATTTTTCAATGCCTTGAATCTCATAGCTTTGCGTCTTTACTTTTTTTCTTGGCAGAGATCAAAAGCATCATCGGACGCCGTAATTCATCTTTCATTCCCGGGATGGTATCCAGCAATCTTTCGTCCGGTTGTGGCTCTATAAGTTCGCATATTTCAAATCCGGTTTGAAGGAGTCCGTTTATATACGTAGTCAGCGTTTTGTGGTATTTGACAACCTCTTCGCCCAGAAAGATTGCTGTGCGCTTGCCTTCCGTAAAATAGCGATCTACCGGCCAATGGATAGGCTTCCCGTCTTGGTCGTAATGCCATTCCTGATTGCCATAGGCTGTAAATACCGGATGTTCTACGGAGAAGACGAAGGCGCCTCCCGGAGTTAGGCAGTTATTGATTTTCCTGCATATATCCGTAAAAGATTCGAGATAATGGAAGGTTAGCGAACTGATGACAATATCATAAGTATCCGGCTGGAAATCAAAGTCTTCGATAGCCATGCATTGGTATTCAATGAGTGGAGAAGGATTCCTTTTCTGGGCTTCTTCGAGCATTTTCTCCGAAATATCAATTCCGGTAACGTGTGTTGCTCCGTGTTCTATCGCATAGACACAATGCCAACCGAATCCGCAGCCTAAGTCTAAAACTCTTTTCCCTGCAAAATCGGGGAGCATTTTCTGCAATACATGCCATTCTCCGGCTCCTTTCAAGCCTTCCACCGAGCGGGACATTTGAGAATATTGACTGAAGAAATCGCTATTGTCGTATTTGTTTTCTTTCATAATTTAATAAGAGGATGAGTTGAATGAAAGCACAAATATATGATTTAATTTATATATTTATAGAAAAGGTATACATAAATCAGGGTAACCGTCTCAAAAGTTTGTTTCATTAGAGCACAGATTTGAATTAAATGCTACGTAGTGAAAAACATCTATCATAAGTATCATTCATTTTAATAGTATTCTCATTATCAAAAGAATAAGTATGATAGATAGCTTTAAAAAAATGTATCTATCATACTTTTACCAGCAAAAACAGGTTATCTATCATCAATAGAATAGTCGAATAAAGGCCCTATATGCATAAGATAGCTTGTTTTTGTTGCAATGAATCCGTATAAATCCGATGATCACGGCTTAATAATCCAACTTTAATGGCGATAAGTTTATAGCCCACACCTGTAAACCGTGCAGCCCGCATCTGTAGGCTGTACGGTTTGCAGGTGTGGGCTGTACAGCCTGCATACGTGGGCTATATAAATACCACCGTTTCCAGTAAGCATTCGGTCACGTGCGTGTTTGTTTCCCTTCTTTTCCTTCCTACCTTTGTGTCTTCATTACAATCTTAATCCATTATGTGTTCAGTATTAGTATTTTCTAGCGAAAGTGATAAACTACGTAGCCTTTTTTCCGAGTCTAACCATTTTGATTCGGTTCTTTTCATATTTGATGGTGGTCGTCGTTATAAAGTTTCGGCTTCCAGCCTTGGTATCCATTCCCCTCAGGACCTACTTCTCCCTTTAGGCCTTGGTCTTTTCCGTAGCAGTCCTTTCTGGTCCTATTACCTTTATCCCCAAGGTTGTAATTTCCATAAAGGCATTGACGGTCTTTGTGGCGAGGTCATCCGGCACACGAGTTCTTGCGTGTCAGAGCAGAGTTGCCATATTTTTCTTGACCGCTCCCGTAGCAGGTTGCATATCCTTTATCGGTGCGACGACGAATACCGTTTGGAATGCCGTCGTCTGAATCGCGGCTCTTTTCTCTTGAAAAAGGACGAACGGAAGAGGGATTTTCTTCAAATTTCCTGGAATCGCCTGAATGAGCTGCTTACTGTTAAAAAGTATCGGAAAACAGTTGAAAAGTAATCTCCCGTCCTACAAGCCGTTCCGCTTTATTTTGATAACTTTGTCACATAATAAAAAAGTGGATATACAGTGAAAGAACCGGTCATTACCCTTACTTTGGAAGAGTACGAAGAGCTGCGCAAGGAACGTGAACGCCTTGAAAAGGAACATGCAGAACTTCAGAGAAAATACGAATCCTCTTTGCGGGAGTATTCCCGCCAGGTCGAAGAAATCTCAGCCTGTACAGCCGTCATTGCCGACCTGAGATGGAAATTGGCTGACTTGACACGCCGTTTATGGGGTAAATCCAGTGAAAAACGCCATCTTCCCGAAGATGCCGGCCAGTTGAGCATCTGTTTTGAGTCTCCGTCCGATGTCAATGACCCGGTAGCGGAAGAACAGAAAACAGCTGAGAAATCTGCCAAATCGGAGAATGGCTACAACCGTTTCCGTAAGAGCTTCACCAAAAAGATTACTCCCCACGCCCGTAAGCCCATCGACCCGTCCCTTCCCCGTGAAGAGATTATCATTCCCATGCCGGAAGGTCTTTCGTTGGAGGGAGCGGCGAAGCTGGGAGAGGAAGTGAGCGAACAATATGCCGTCAGTCCCGCCCGATTCTATGTGAGACGCATCATCCGCCCTAAATACCGGCTCGCCGACGGTCGTATCATAACTGCTCCCATGCCCGTAATGGCACATCCCCACAGCAATGCGTCGGAAAGTGTACTGTCACACATTGCTACCGCCAAATATTACGACCACCTGCCTCTGTACAGACAACTGGACATCTTTGAGCGTGAAGGCATCCATCTGAGTCCTTCTACCGTAAGTAACTGGATGATGGCTGCCGCACAGCGTCTGGAGCCAATCTATAATGAGCTTCGTGAACTGGTCAAGGACAGCTATTACGTCATGGCCGATGAGACGCCCCATCCCGTACTTGAAAGCGACCGGCCCGGTGCTCTTCACCGCGGGTATATGTGGAACTTCTATCTGCCCCGGTTCCATACCCCATTCTTTGAATATCACAAGGGACGTGGCAGCAGCGGAATAGACACGCTGCTGGCAGGACAGGTTCGGGTGGTACAGAGTGACGGCTTTGCAGTATATGATGAGTTCGACACACTACCCGGAAAGTTGCACCTGTGCTGCTGGGCACACGTCAGGCGCAAGTTTGTGGAAGCGGAAGGAAATGATCCTCCTAGAGCAAGGCATGCACTTGAACAAATAGGCAGACTGTATGCTGTGGAGGAGAAAATCAGGATAGGACATCTGGAAGGCGGAGCTGTAGTAAGGCTTCGCCGGGAAGAATCGTACCCTATTATCAAAGGACTGGAAAAATGGTGCAGGCAGGAGTATGAACATACGGTTGAGAAATCGCCTATTGCCAAGGCCATATTCTATATGTACACACGTTTTGAACAACTGTCCGGATATGTCAACGATGCACAGTTCTGCATTGACAATAATCCAGTGGAGCGCTCTATAAGGCCATTGACTTTGAACAGAAAAAACACTCTTTTCTCCGGTTCACATGAAGCGGCACATGCAGCGGCAATATTCTTTTCACTGATGGGATGTTGCAGGGAAAATATGGTGAACCCAAAACTATGGATGCAGGACGTGTTGATTAGGGTACAGGAGAATGAAAGAGAAAAGAAAAACGACTACGCCGATTTACTGCCATTTAATTGGAAAGGATAAACAAGAAAGATAAATAAAGTCAAAAGCCAGACATGCTTCGTCTGGCTTTTGACTTTATTATAGCTTGGAGAGAAATACGGGCGAGGCCGAATGCTTACCGTTTCCAATAGATTATTAAGCTGTCAAATACAGGTTATCATCCTATAAAACGTGCATCCCTATGCCTTTAAATGGGTAATCTCACCTAATACTACACTAAAATAGACAAAGTATAGGCATGATAGATAGCTGTTTTTTGCAATAAAAGTATGATAGATACCTTTTTTAAAAACGATCTATCATACTTATTCTTTTGATAATTAGAATTCTATTAAAATGAATGATAGCATGATGGATATTTTTTTCACTATGTAGCTATTCAATTTAAATCTTGTATCGGAATGAACAAGTCCATAGTGTGGTATATTGGGGGTGTGGTTTCTTTGTACACGAATAATTTGTGAGTATGAACCATCTTTCGATGTTTTCTGTTCTATAAATAAGAATTTTAAAATGAAAAGCCTTATGAAAACAAGAAAACAAAAAGAAACAGGTGAAAAAGAAGTCCACTTGTTAGAGCAAAAAGGATATGAAAAAATGGTGAATGAGATTGTTCCCGTTCAACAGGCGGAAGTATATCGCAAGCCGACTCATAAAGCAGTCAAAGAAGCTGTTAAGGAGCTAAATCCGGATACAAATAGTCTGGGCAGCAGAGGATGATTTATCCTCTACTGCCCAGATTAATCCATCGTATTAAAGGATTCGGAAGACTTTCGGTGCTTCTCATTTAGGGAAAGTAAGAACAAAACAGCTTCCTTTCCCTAATTCTGATTTTACGTTGATACTTCCGTCATGCAAAGCCATGATCTGTTTGCACAGGCTCAATCCGATACCCGAACCGGATGTTTTGGTAGTGAAGAAAGGAACGAAAATCTTATCCAAAACAGTTGGTAGAATTCCCTCACCATTATCAGATATTGCTAATGTCGGGTTGCCTTTAGAGAAAAACTTTATTTGTATTTCTTTATCTGCTTTCCGCTCGCACGTTTCGCGGGCATTTTTTAATAAGTTGATAAGCACTTGCTCTATCTGTGCACGGTCTGCATATAAATATAAATCGGATGCGGGCATTTCGAAATGAATATACTCTTCCGGAAATAATTTCTTTAAGTCCGTAAACAATTCGGCAACAGATACTTTGGTGCGGACAGGTGTCGGAATACGTGTCAGTCGCCGGTAATTCTCCACAAATCCCAATAATCCTTTACTTCTTCTGTGAATAGTCTGCATGGCTTGCAACATGATAGAATACTCCTTTTCTCCGAGTGATTCGGGGATTCCTCTTTCACTTAATGTTTCCGAAAGAGAGATAATAGGAGTGATGGAATTCATGATCTCATGTGTCAATACACGAATCAGCTTTTGCCAGGCTTCCATTTCATTTCGTTCCAGTACGGAATGGATATTCTTTAAACTAATTAGCCGTTGCTTTTTGCTTTGTGTGGCGAACGCACCTTGTGTGACAAATGTGGTGCAGGAAATTGCCATTTCCAGAACGATGCCATTTTGCTCGATGCGAATAATGGATATGTCATTACTGGTAGAAGCCTCCTGAAGAACTTCCGGAAGTTGTGATAGTTGCCCCAGATGAGTGACTGCTGCCTGATTCATCCATTCGATATGCCCGGTTACATCGGTTACGAGTACGGCGGTATCTACTTTATTCAATAAATTCTCGTAATATTGATGCTTGATTTCTTCTGCCAATAGCTTTCCCCGAAAGTCCTTTAATGCATTAGATAGTTCCTGTGCCCACTCATCCATCATTTTATTTTTAAAAGGAGGATGAAGATTCTGCGTTATATCGTTGTATCGGAGTCCATCCGTTAATTGCCGTAATAAGGCGATTTGTTTGAACTGTATTCGGTAGAGATGTATGCCGACGCCTATTAGAAGGAGAATACAGACGGTAGTACTGAACCATAACTGCCTTTGATACAGCAGACAACTGCTAATGGAAAGTAGAAAGATAACTATGATGTGCAGAATTACTTTAAACTCAAATCGTTTCATAAGCCTAATTTTTCAAGTTTGCGATATAATGCAAAACGGGTAATTCCTAAATATTCGGCAGCACGGGAGATGTTTCCGTTGCTGATTCGGAGTGCTTTCTCAATGGCCTGTCGTTCTAGTTGTTCGAGATTCAGTATCACTTCTTCCTCTTTTTTCTGTTTGGACGTGGTGTGAAAAAGAAAGTTTTCAGGTTTCAGCATGGAGCCGTCTCCTAAAATTACGGCACGTTCTATCGTATGTTGAAGTTCCCTTACATTTCCGGGCCATGCATATTTCAGCAGTTTGTTTTTGGCTTCCCGGGTCAGTCCGTGTATTTTCTTTTTATATTTACGGGTATAACGGTCCAGAAAGTGATCTGCAAGCAAGATGATGTCATTGCCACGTTCACGGAGTGGAGGTATATGTATTTCAATCGTGTTGATACGATATAATAAGTCCTGACGGAAATTCCCGTCTTCCACCATCTGACGGATATCAGCATTAGTGGCGCAGATTAAACGGACGTCAATGGGAACGGTTTGCGTACTTCCCAAACGACTGATTTGCCTTTTTTCGATGGCAGTCAGTAATTTGGATTGCATAGGAAGTGATAGATTGCCAATTTCATCCAGAAATAAAGTCCCGCTGGTTGCTACTTCCATTCGTCCCGCTTTCGATTTCTTGGCATCGGTGAAAGCGCCTTTTTCGAAGCCGAACAGCTCACTTTCAAACAATTGTTCGGGGATACTTCCCAGGTCGATCGTGACAAAAGGTTTGCCGTATCGTGGAGAACAACGATATATTAGTCGGGCAATCACGTCCTTGCCTGTACCGTTTTCTCCGAGAATTAGTATATTGGCATCTGTATTACTTAGTTTATTTATCGTGGTAAACACTTCCTGCATAACAGATGATTCTCCAATAATATCATTCTCCGAAGTATTCTGACCGCTAAGAACTTCCACTTGTTCTTTCAAAATGCTGACTTCCTGTTGTGACTGACGCAATCGCATTCCTGAAGTAAGCGTAGCCAGCAATTTATCCTTTTCCCAAGGCTTGGGAATAAAATCAGTAGCACCAGCTTTGATGGCCCGAACAGCTTTGTCTGTATCTGCATAGGCAGTCATGAAAATAACAATAGCCTGTGGGTCAATCTGCAATATCTGCTTTAGACTTTCAAATCCCTCTTGTCCGCTGATGGCATCCCGGCTGAAATTCATGTCCAATAAGATAAGATCGGGATGAAAAGTAGTCATGAAATACTCAATACGGTCGGGGGTAGTGGCTACTTTTATTTTTTCCGTATAAGGTTCCAGTAACAGGTTGAGAGCAAAGAGCACGTCCTCGTTATCATCTACTATAAGTATCTTTCCTAATTTGTTCACTTCTTCCATATCTTATATCTATTAGATTCCGGGAGCAAAGATATGGATAAATCTCATGTGTTGTGTGTGCGATTGCGCACTAATTTTGTGCGTATATGCACACACAATCAACTGAATGGATATTGATAAATTGTTGAATGATAGTGATTTATGCAAATGGCACATCTTTTGAATGATGAATAACAAATAAAGACAACGAATGAATCTGAAATTAATCTTCATATATCTCGGACTATTGTCGACAGAATTATTGATTGCTCAAAATCAAATTACAGAGTTATCATTGAAGCAAGTCATAGAAATGGCCCGTATGGAATCCCCCGATGCACAAACGGCACGTCACAGTTTCCGTTCTGCATATTGGAACTATAAATATTATCGTGCCAATTATCTACCGTCTTTAAGTTTGACATCCGATCCGAATCTGAACCGTGCCATTAATAAGATAACGATGGGGGACGGTTCGGTAAAGTTTGTCGAACAAAATTTATTGAATACGGATTTAACCTTGAATCTTTCACAGAATTTATCCTGGACTGGTGGTTCTTTCTTTCTTGAAACCTCTGCTCAACGTATGGATTTATTCAGCGAACATAAATACTCATGGCAGACTTCTCCTATTATGATAGGTTATCGACAGTCTCTTTTTGGCTACAATAGCCTGAAATGGGATAGACGGATAGAACCTGTATGCTATCAGGAGGCAAAGAAAAGCTACGTAGAGACACTCGAACTCGTATCAGCCAATGCGATTCATAAATTTTTTGCCTTGGCCACTGCCCAGAGCGATTACGATATTGCTTCCTTTAATTATGCCAATGCCGATACACTTTACCGTTATGCACAAGGCCGTTATAATATAGGTACCATCACAGAAAATGAAATGCTACAACTGGAACTCAACCGTCTGACGGAAGAGACGAATCGCATGAATGCCCGTATTGAAATGGATAATTGTATGCAGGAACTCCGTTCCTATCTCGGTATTCACGAAGACCGGGAGCTGCGTGTTCTTGTCAGTCCCCAAGTTCCGGATTTCAGTGTGAACCTGAATGAAGCACTGGTTTTAGCTTACGAAAACAGTCCGGACATACAGACGATGGAAAGACGCAAACTGGAAAGTGAGAGTGCAGTTGCGAAAGCCCGTGCCAATGCTGGCCTGAAAGCAGATATCTATCTCCGTTTCGGATTGACGCAGACTGCTGACAAACTGCCCGAAGCTTATCGAAATTTGTTGGACCAGCAATACGTGAGCATCGGCATTTCTCTTCCTATCCTGGACTGGGGGCGTGGAAAAGGACAGGTACGAGTAGCCCGTTCCAATCGTGATTTGGTGTACACACAAGTAGAACAGAGCCGGACAGACTTTGAACTGAACGTCCGTAAACTCGTCAAACAATTCAATCTGCAAACGCAACGTGTCCGCATCGCTGCCCGTACAGATGAAACAGCCCAACGAAGAAGCGAAGTGGCACGCAAACTCTACTTATTAGGTAAATCTACTATTCTTGATTTGAATGCCTCTATTTCAGAGAAAGACAGTGCTCGCCGTAACTATATTTCGGCTTTATATAATTATTGGAGTTTATATTACACACTCCGTAGCATGACACTATATGATTTTGAGCGAAATACGATGCTGACAGAAGACTATCATCTTCTGATTGAATAGAGAACAACGAAAAGTCAGTAAAGAATAGAAATTGAATCATAGCTAGTAGAAACTTGTAAAACACCAGATAATTTCATGGATATAAAATTAGAAAAGAAACCGTGGTACATTCGTTACAGATACTATCTGATAGGAGGGATATTGTTTGTCGCCTTCCTGATTTATGTGATTACTTTGTCTTTAGGTCCCAGAAAACTGCGGATAGATGCCGAAGATATACAGATTGCAGAAGTAAAAGTGTCTAATTTCATGGAATATGTGGACGTGGAAGGGCTCATTCAGCCTATACTAACCATCAAGATCAATACCCGTGAAGCAGGAAGTGTGGAAAGAATTGTCGGTGAAGAGGGAAGTTTGCTTCAACAGGGAGACACTATTCTTGTTCTTTCCAATCCCGATTTGCTTCGTAGTATTGAAGACCAGCGCGACGAGTGGGAAAAGCAAATGATTACCTATCAGGAGCAGGAGATTGAAATGGAACAAAAAAGTCTGAACCTGAAACAGCAAGCCCTTACCAACAACTACGAATTGGAACGCCTGAAAAAAAGCATCGCTCTCGACCGCGAAGAATTCCAGATGGGCGTGAAGAGTAAGGCTCAATTGCAGGTAGCAGAAGATGAATACGGCTACAAACTGAAAAATGCAGCCCTGCAGCAAGAGAGTCTGCGGCATGATTCTGCCGTTACGATGATACGCAAGGAACTGATCCGTAACGACCGGGAGCGGGAACGGAAGAAGTATGAACGTACTTGCGAACGGTTGAATAGTTTGGTGATTACAGCTCCCTTGAAAGGCCAGCTTAGTTTTGTAAAGGTCACTCCGGGGCAACAGGTTTCCTCTGGTGAAAGTATTGCTGAAATAAAAGTATTAGACCAATACAAAATCCACACTTCACTTAGTGAATATTACATTGACAGGATCACCACCGGATTACCGGCTACAGTGAATTATCAGGGAAACAAATATCCGCTGAAAATAACAAAAGTGGTTCCCGAAGTGAAAGACCGTATGTTTGATGTCGATCTTGTCTTTACAGGAGATATGCCCGATAATGTACGAGTTGGCAAGAGCTTCCGTGTGCAGATTGAATTGGGACAGCCGGAGCAAGCACTCATTATTCCACGAGGCAACTTCTACCAGTCTACAGGCGGACAATGGATTTACAAAGTAAATACATCAAAGACAAAAGCAGTCCGTGTGCCATTGAGTATTGGTCGCCAAAATCCGCAGCAATATGAAATAGTAGAAGGTTTACAGCCGGGAGATTGGGTAATTACAACCGGATATGATACCTTTGGGGATGCAGAAGAGTTGATTTTGAAATAAATGAAAAATAATAAATAGATAAAGCATGAAAACATTGAACTATGCGATACGCTTTTTGTTGCGTACAAAATCATATACTATTATTAATTTGCTCGGGCTGGCCTTTAGTTTAGCTTGCTGTATTATCCTGTTTCGTTATATCCATCGTGAGCTTACGGTAGACATACATTGCATAGATCGTAATCGAGTGTATGGTGTACAGACAACGTTTGAAGGAAATCGCGTATTAAGTGTTGCTGAAATAGGGGATCGGGATAGTGTTTATATTGATAATAGTGGCATGGTGACACGTTCGCGTATCGTGTTGCTCGAAAATGATTATTTGACCTATCAATCAAATCGTATCCCTGTTCATGCTATGGCGGCAGATAGTGCTTATTTTGAACTTTTCCCTTACCATGTGTTACAAGGTTCAGCATCCTTGGAAGATCCGGCATCAGTTTTGTTAATGGAAAGTTTTGCTGAAAAACTTTTCGGCAAACAAAATCCTATCGGCAAGATTTTGACCTATTCGAATGGAAAGGAGATTAGAGTGACAGGCATATTAGAGGAACCAGTTAATAAGCGGATGTTTAATTTTGACTTGGTTCTTTCTTCAAAACTATCATCATTATGGGAGCGTATGCCTTTGGATTTTATTCGTTTTACTTCAGAGACGGAAGTAATGAAAGCCAATAAGGCTGGGAGTTATCCCCGGTTTATCAATCAGGATTCTCGTAGTGGAGATAGTCGGAAATATACTTTCTCTCTTATTCCTGTAAGTGATATGTATTGGGATCAGGCGTTAATTGGTCGATCCGGACCAGACATGCTAGTTAGCGGAAATCGTTCTCAACTATTTATTTTAGGAGGAATTTGCTTGTTGGTATTACTTGCAGGTGTGATGAATTTCATTAATCTTTATTTGGTATTGATGATGAAACGAGGGAAGGTGTATAGCTTGCGGAAAGTTTTTGGAGCTGACAGAAAAGCGTTGTTTAAGCAGATATTCATAGAAAACTTTTTATTGATTGCTGCCTCCATGATAGTAGCCTGGCTCATTGTAGAGGTGACAAATATTTCTATATCATCTATGTTTGGCAGCCAGCTGATGTATACTGCATTTGATGGGATATTATCGTTTTCTATTCTATTGTTTTTGCCTCTGTTAGTATCTATTTATGCGTTTGTGCAGTGCCAGCGTTCTTTGTTGGCCATTTCGATCCAGAAAGTAGGTACAGATAATCGTTCGGTCCGTTCGCGTATGGTATTTCTTTTTCTGCAATATATGATTACTTTCCTGTTGGTGGTATTATCAATCTATTTCGGCAAGCAGCTGAATTTTATGTTGCACACTGATCCAGGTTTCCGTGTAGAGTCTGTTATTCAGGCAAACATGATATACGAATCACGGGATTTTTCGGCTTATACTATGGAGACAATCAAACAACGGCAGAAGAGGATAACTGAAATAGATCAACTAATGAAGAGTTGTCCGGATATCCAATATTGGACGACGGGACATTCATCTATTCTGGGAGCCTATTATTCAACAAACTTTCAAAATGTAAAAGGGGAAACAGTTGCATTGTTGCAGTCTTACGTTACTCCTGAATTCTTTAAAGTTTTCAATCTTGCGTTTGTGGAGGGAAGTCTGCCGGAAATGGATGAAGACTCGAGAAATAGAGTTGCTGTTGTGAATCGTGCTGCATTGAAAGCCTTGGGATATACGCAATGTGAGGGAGCTATGCTGGTTGATGAAAGGATGAAAAGAAATGTTCCGGATTTTCCGGCTCAACCTATTGTTGCTGTAATAGACGATTACTATGACGGACATATTAGTACGGGTATTCATCCGATGGTCTTTATGGTTGGCAGTTATTTAGACGGTGATTTATATCAGATATATTGCCACTCCGGCAAAGAACAGGCAGTTATTGACTATTTGAAAAGTATTCAGAAAAAAGTGTATGGTACAGAGGATTTTAAATATTCTTTGTTGAAGGACGATGTAGCTGAACTTTATAAAAACGATCGCCAGATAGCTTCTGTTTATGCTCTTTTTGCTTGCATAGCTATTGTAATAGTTTGTCTTGGCTTGTTTGGTATTTCATTATTTGATATTAGGCAGCGTTCCCGTGAGGTTGCAATTCGCAAAGTGAATGGAGCATCACTGAAAGATTTATATCTTTTATTAGGACGTAAATATCTTATCATATTAAGCGGGGCTTTTGCAGTAGCTCTTCCATTATCCTGGTATCTGATATATGAATACACAAAGGATTTTGTAGTGAAAGCCCCTATAAGTATAGGAATCTTTTTCATAGCTTTGCTATTGGTTGGTGGTATTTCTTTAGGGACTCTATTCTGGCAAATAAACAAGATCGCACATATTGATCCTGCTAAAATTATGAAAACTGAATGAATTTAAGATATTTATTTTTTAATGATGGAATATTATACTGGGGAAGCATATTTGGAGGAGTAACCTTATTAACAGTAATCACCATTATTTTAAAACTACTGAAGATTGCACGTATCAATCCCGCAGAAGTAATCAAAAACGAATAAAAATATAATTCTAAAACAATACAGTTATGATTAAGACCATTAACTTACAGAAGATTTTCAAAACGGAAGAAGTAGAAACTTGGGCGTTAAATAACGTCAGTATCGAAGTGAAACAAGGCGAATTTGTAGCCATCATGGGGCCCTCCGGCTGTGGTAAGTCAACATTGCTCAACATTTTGGGGCTGCTCGATAACCCGACAGGAGGGGAGTATTACCTGAATGGAACGGAAGTCTCTCGGTATACCGAATCGCAACGTACCAGTTTTCGCAAAGGTGTGATAGGGTTTGTGTTTCAGAGTTTTAATCTGATAGACGAGTTGAATGTATACGAAAACATAGAACTGCCTTTGCTTTATATGGGAATTTCTGCTTCCGAACGGAAAAAGAGGGTAGAGGCAGCTATGGAGAGAATGGCTATTAGTCATCGTAGCAAGCATTTTCCGCAACAACTCTCCGGTGGTCAGCAGCAACGCGTCGCTATTGCCCGTGCCGTCGTGGCAAACCCTAAACTGATTCTGGCTGATGAACCGACCGGTAATCTGGACTCCAAAAACGGTAAAGAAGTGATGGGACTGTTGAGCGAACTGAATAATGAGGGAACCACCATCGTCATGGTGACCCACTCACAACATGATGCCGGTTATGCCGACCGCATTATAAACCTGTTTGACGGACAGGTGGTGACTGAAGTTAGTATGTAAACATAAGTTGTCGATAAAGAATATATCATGATAAAACACTATCTGAAAGTAGCCTTTCGCAATCTGATGAAATACAAGATGCAAAGCTTTGTCAGCATCATCGGATTGGCAGTCGGCTTCACTTGTTTCGCACTATCTGCTTTATGGATACGTTATGAAATGACTTATGATAACTTCCATAAAGGATCCGACCGCATTTATATGGTACGTGCGCATTACGCCAATGAGCCCGGTACAAGTAAATTTACTCCATATCCTTTAATGGAATATTTGCAAGACAAAATGCCGGAGATAGAAGCTGTAACCGCTTTCACCCCGCATCATGTAAAATTCCGTTTGGAGGAAACAGAACAGGAGGTCGGAATGATTGACGCAGATTCTGTTTTCATGAACTTTTTTGATATACAATTATTGAAAGGTACTGTCAACTTCCTGAAAAGCGATGGTCAGGAAGTGGCTATCACCAAAGAATTTGCAAAGCGGCTCTTCAGCAAAGAAGAGGATGCATTGGGGAAAGAAGTGGAAGTAGGCAGACGCGTATGTAAAATAGGAGCAATCGTGAGCGGATGGTCGAACCATTCCAATATTCCATATAATATACTGGCTCCGGCAAGACATTCTCCTCGGTGGGGAAGTTCGAATGAGCAGCTATTTATTCGTGTACGCGAAAGAACAGATATAGACGCATTCCGAACAAAAATGAGCACCGTTCGCATCAACGATCTTGAGAAAGAGAGCGAACTTTCCGATCTGTTGATTACCCGGATGTCAGCTTTGCGCTATTCGGATTATGTAGATAAAGCAGATGTTGTTATCTCTTTCAGTTATATATTCTATTTCTCCTTGGCAGGCGGACTGGTGATTATTTGTTCGTTATTCAATTATTTGACGCTTTTTATCAGTCGCCTTTGTATGCGCAACCGTGAAATGGCACTTCGTAAGGTGAATGGGGCAAGCAATAAAGCCTTGTCTGTACAGTTTGCCATTGAGTTATTGCTGCTTTTATGTATTGCTCTGTTCAGCGGATTGCTGCTAGTGGAGATGAGTATGTCCCGGTTCCTGAACTTTACGCAGATAGAGCCCAGCTCATATTATGGAGAAATCTTGGTATATCTTCTGGCAGTAATTATCCTGTCGTTTCTGTTTACACTGATGCCATTGTCCTATTTTCGTCGTCGAACATTGCAGGAAACGATCAAAGGAAATGTTGCTACTGCCCGTCCGTACTTATTCCGCAGAATAGGTATTATCGTACAGTTGATGGTTAGCCTTAGCTTTATCTTCTGCACGGTTGTCATCATGAAACAACTACATTTCCTGAAAAATACGGATTTAGGTATGGAGCGTCATAATGTAGCTAATGTGGCATTGTGGAATGGAGACATTCGTCAATGGACAGAGAAAATAAAAGCTCTCCCTATGGTAACAGAAACTTTACCTCCTGCGTACTTTCCAATTATTCCAACCGGTCCGATGATGTATGCAGAAATAACAAATTGGGATGGGCTGCCCAAGGTGACAGAAAAAACACTACTTGTTGGCATAATGCCGGCAAAGGAGGAATTCTTTAAGTTTTATGATTTGAAATTACTGGAAGGTGAATTTATATCTGAAAAGAGCCAGCAGAATGAAGTTGTGGTTGATGAAAGTACGTGCCTGAAATTCGGATGGAAACATGCTCTAGGAAAGACTTTCGGCAATAACACCAACAGTCGTCAGGACATTACATACAAAGTTGTCGGAGTGGTGAAAAACTTTAGTTATCGTTCTCCGACAAGCAAGCCGGGACTTATTGCCTTTCAACGCCCCGAAGCACAAGAATATCTCCTGAATCGTGCCGGTATCCTTTTTAAATTCAAAGAGGGGACTTGGAACGAATGTCGTGAAGCTATAGAAAAACTCCACAAAGAAGAATTCCCCAATGCTTACTTACGGTTGTTTAGCGAGGAGGAGGAATATGGTAAATATCTTCGTTCCGAAGATGCACTGATGAAGCTATTGAGCTTCGTGTCATTGGTCTGTGTACTCATTTCCGTATTCGGAATCTTTTCATTGGTCACTCTATCGTGTGAGCAACGTCAAAAGGAGATTGCCATACGTAAAGTAAACGGGGCGCAAATTCGTCATATTTTGCAGATGTTCTTCCGTGAATACCTGCTGTTGCTGGTTATTGCTGCTGTTATAGCCTTCCCAATGGGATATGTGGTTATGAGGCAGTGGCTTGAAACGTATGTGAGACAAACTGCGATTAACGGTTGGGTATATGTAGGGATTTTCGTTGTAGTGGCAGTTATTATTTTACTCTGCATCATCTGGCGCATATGGAAAGCCGCCCGACAGAATCCTGCGGAAGTTATCAAAAATGAATAATAAAATAACAATATCATGATAAAACACTATCTGAAAGTAGCCTTTCGTAATCTGATAAAGTATAAAACACAAAGTCTTGTTAGTATTATCGGATTAGCAGTCGGCTTTACCTGTTTTGCGCTGTCGGTATTATGGATACGTTATGAAATGACGTATGATAATTTTCATGAGGGAGCCGATCGCATTTATCTGGCAGGCAGTAGCTTTCGTCTTTATGGAGACGGATTTACCTATAATTCATCTAGTTTTCTAGCTGATTATTTGGCAAAGAATTGTCCGGAGATAGAGAAAGTATGTCGTATCTTTTATGACTGGAATGAAAAAAAGATTAAGAATGAGGATGTTGAGTTTGTGGTACGACGTATAGAGGTAGATTCAAATTTCATTTCAATGTTCAATATTAAAGTATTGGATGGAGATAACCATCTACAGCTAAAAAAGGATGAAATTGCTATAACAGAAAATACGGCAAAGCGAATATTTGGGAAAGAATCTCCGATAGGTAAACACTTGATTTTAGAGGAAAGTAACGAAGAAAAAATAATCGTTGCAGTTGTAAAGTCATGGGAAGGACACTCTTTGTTTTCATTTGATATATTATTGCCATTTCATGATACAAACCCCAATTGGGGGAACCAACGATGCCAAACGCTTTTTCGTATTTATCCCAACTGTGATATAGAAGCATTGAAACAGAGGTTGTCAGAATATGAAGTACAACAAGATGGCCATAAATATCCAAATTCTACGCTTATTGCTCCATTATCCACATTGCGGAGTAGTCATCCGAGGGAAGATGTGAATGTGAAGTTGAATCATATTTGTCTTTTTGCATGTATTAGCGGTTTGGTTATAATTTGTGGAATATGTAATTATTTAACAATGTTGATAACTCGTATCCGGATGCGTAAACGTGAGTTAGCGTTGAGGAAAGTCAATGGTTCATCAAATGGTGGGTTACTCACTTTACTTCTTACAGAACTTGTCTTATTACTAATTTTATCTTCAGGAATAGGGTTGGTATTGATAGAACTCATCCTGCCGACTTTTAAACGTTTGTCACAAATCAATGAGGGTGCTTCATTTTTTTATATCGAAATATTTGTTTATATACTATCATTGATTGCTGTAACAGTTGGTTTTGCATCTCTGCTTATAAGATATATTAGTAGGCGAACTCTACTTAGTAATATAAACAAGAAATCCAATCTTCATCTCTCCGGCTGGTTTTATAAGAGTAGCATTTTATTTCAGCTGTTTATCGGTATAGGCTTTGTTTTTTGTACTCTGGTAATGATGATGCAACTTCATTTCTTACTAAATACTAGAGAACTTGGAATAGAACGGCATAATGTAGGAGCAGTTGTTTATTGCTCTGAAAATATCCCTTTCAAAGAAATTGTAAGTCAGATACCAGAGGTATCAGAATGTTTGAATGGTTTTCATACACCTATTCCTAAGATGTTTTATTCAATATATAGGGTAAAGGAATGGGATGGAAAGGTCGCTGATAGTGAACAATATATTGAATTGGAAGATGAAACGATTAATCAGGACTATGCCGATTTCTTTGGAGTAGAGGTGTTGAATGGAAGTATGCTGGATGAAAAGGATGGAAAAGATATGGTTGTTATAAATGAAGCTGCTATGAAAGCTTTCGGATGGACACAACCGATTGGAAAGAAAATGGGAAAATTAGGGAAGCAATGTATAGTGAAAGGTGTTATTAAAAATATTTCATATAATGCTCCAATACATCCGGTAGCTCCTGCTATGTTTCATTTACCAGATAGTAGAGACAGAGGAGGTATTATATTCAAAGTAAAAGAGGGAACTTGGAATATTGTTTCTGAAAAGATAAAAGCGGAAGTGAATAAAGTTAATCCAAATGCAGAATTGATGTTGTCTAATATTGAAGAAGTTTACGACGCTTACATGAAATCAGAGAGAACATTGTGCAAACTGTTGAGTGTGGTTTCTGCTATTTGTATATTAATTGCGGTATTTGGTATATTCTCGTTAGTGACTTTATCCTGTCAGCAACGTCGTAAAGAAATAGCTATACGCAAGGTAAATGGAGCCAATATAGGAATAATCTTGAATCTATTCTTTAAAGAATATTTATTTTTACTTGTACTTTCATCGTTCTTTGCTTTTCCGCTAGGATATGCTATGATGAAGCATTGGCTTGAAAATTATATAAAGCAAACACCGATGGAATGGTGGTTATATGCAGTTATATTTATAGGAATGGGCCTTGTCATTTTCTTAAGCATCATCTGGTGCGTGTGGAAAGCCGCCCGGCAAAATCCAGCAGAAGTACTCAAGAGTGAATAAGATAAAATAAAAGTCTGGCACATTGATTTGTGTCAGACTTCATTTTATTCACCCAATAATGAGTGATATATTTTTCGTAGATTATAAAAGATCCAATGCTTTAAATGCCTTAACTAGCTTTTCTACAGCACGGTCTATTTGATCTTTTGTATGAGTAGCCATTAATGCCACACGTACCAAAGTATCTTGCGGTGCACATGCCGGCGGAATAACCGGATTGATGAATACACCTTCATCAAAAGCTAATTTGGTAACCATAAACGTTTTTTCCGTGTCACGTACGTAAAGAGGGATGATAGGTGATTCTGTTGCACCGATTTCAAAGCCAGCTTCACGGAAACGTTTCAATGCATAGTTGGTAGCTTCCCACAATGCTTCAAGTCTTTCCGGTTCATTTTGGATGATGTGGAGAGCTTCGAGAGCAGATGCAGTAGCAGCCGGAGTGTTGGATGCACTGAAAATATAAGTACGTGCGTTGTGACGTAACCAGTTGATGATAGAAGAATCAGCGGCGATAAATCCGCCGATAGAAGCCAGTGACTTACTGAAAGTACCCATAATCAAATCAACCTCGTGAGTCAGACCGAAATGGTCGCAGACGCCACGTCCTTGTTTTCCGAATACGCCCAAGCCGTGAGCTTCGTCTACCATGATAGTAGCGTTGTATTTATGTTTCAAGCGTACGATTTCGGGCAAGTTTGCCAAGTCACCTTCCATAGAGAACACACCGTCCACTATGATTAGTTTCACTGAATCCGGATTGCACTTTTGAAGTTGCTTTTCCAGATCCGCCATATCGTTATGCTTATATTTTAATTGTTGAGAGAAGGAGAGACGACGTCCATCTACGATAGATGCGTGGTCGCGGTCATCGCAAATGATATAATCATTGCGGTCTGTCAAAGCAGGAATAACTCCGGAATTCACCGTAAAACCGGTTGAGAAGCAGAGCGCTTCATCTTTGCCTACAAAGGCAGCCAGTTCTTTTTCCAACTGAACATGCAGGTCAAGCGTACCATTCAAGAAGCGCGAGCCTGCGCAACCGGAACCATATTTATGCATGGCATTGATACCAGCTTCAATCACTCTTTCATCTCCCGTAAGGCCAGTGTATGCATTGGAACCGAACATCAACACTTCGTGTCCGCCCATTTCTACCTCTGTACCCTGCTTTCCTTCTATCTCACGGAAATATGGGTAAACGCCCTGTGCCATAAACTTTTGTGGCAGGTCGTACTTAGCTAACTTCTCTTGTAATAATCCCATGAATTATAATTTATTATACTCATACTCAAATCGTTCGCTGACGATCTTACATCCTTTTATCTTAACAAGTGTTTAAAAACAGGGGGCAAAGATAACAAAATTTGCTTTTATCTGTTCTTTTTAAGAGAAAAAAGTTGCTCTCGTATGATTAGAAACCTCTAATAGATTAAAATTTAAGATATTTATATTACTTTTGTCGTCTACAATCGACAAGAATAGCATGAACGAAAGAATGAAAAAAATAAAATTCGTCGTCAATCCTATTTCGGGAACACAAAGTAAAGAATTGATTCTTAACTTGCTGGACGAAAAAATAGACAAGGCGAGATACTCTTGGGAAGTAGTGTATACGGAAAGAGCCGGTCATGCAGTAGAAATAGCTGCCAAAGCTGCCGAAGAGAAAACAGATATAGTAGTGGCTATTGGTGGGGATGGAACAATCAATGAAATAGCTCGTTCGTTGGTGCATACTGATACCGCGCTGGGAATTATTCCCTGCGGATCGGGCAATGGACTGGCGAGGCATCTGCATATACCGATGGAACCGAAGAGAGCATTGGAAGTGCTGAACGAAGGTTGCATGGATGTGATAGATTATGGTAAGATCAACGGTACGGATTTTTTCTGCACTTGCGGAGTGGGGTTCGACGCGTTTGTCAGTCTGAAGTTTGCGCATGCCGGTAAACGGGGGCTATTGACTTATCTGGAGAAAACCCTGCAGGAAAGTCTTAAATATGAGCCGGAAACGTACGAACTGGAAACGGAAAACGGAGTCTCCAAGTATAAAGCCTTCCTGATTGCCTGCGGAAACGCGTCGCAATATGGAAACAATGCTTATATCGCACCGCAAGCCACTCTGACAGATGGTTTGCTGGATGTGACTATTCTCGAACCGTTCACCGTATTGGACGTTCCTTCATTGGCCTTTCAATTATTCAATAAAACAATCGATCAGAATAGCCGTATCAAGACTTTCCGCTGCAAGCAGTTGTGCATCCGCCGGACTACTCCGGGCGTCGTGCATTTTGATGGTGACCCCATGGAAACGGATGCCAATGTAAATATTCAACTGATTCAAAGAGGATTGCGCGTGGTAGTGCCACGAGCATCGGAAAAGGACGCAGCCAATGTGCTCCAAAGAGCGCAGGAATATATGAATGGCATCAAATTGATGAATGAAGCCATCGTCGACAATATAACAGATAGAAACAAGAAAATATTGAAAAAGCTGACAAAGAAAGTCTGATAAAATAACGGATTACTGACACCGAATTACAAATTATTGCGTACTTTTGCGCAGTTTTGGTTCGATCAAAATAAAAACGCGAGTGATAATCGTTTAAATAAAAAATATATGTTTAGAACGCACACATGTGGAGAACTTAGAATCTCTGATGTAAACAAGCAAGTCACGCTGTCCGGATGGGTACAGCGCAGCCGTAAGATGGGAGGGATGACTTTCATTGACCTTCGCGACCGTTACGGAATTACCCAATTGGTTTTTAATGAAGAAATTAATGCTGAACTCTGTGAACGTGCTAATAAATTGGGACGTGAGTTCGTCATTCAAGTGACAGGAACGGTTAATGAACGTTTCAGCAAGAATGCAAACATTCCTACCGGAGACATTGAAATCATTGTTTCCGAACTGAACGTACTAAATACTGCCATGACTCCTCCGTTCACTATCGAAGATAACACGGATGGGGGTGATGATATCCGCATGAAATACCGTTATCTGGATTTACGCCGTAACGCTGTACGTTCCAATTTGGAACTGCGTCATAAAATGACAATTGAAGTTCGCAAATATCTGGATAGTCTGGGTTTCATCGAAGTGGAAACGCCCGTTTTGATCGGTTCTACTCCTGAAGGCGCACGCGACTTTGTGGTGCCGTCACGTATGAATCCGGGACAGTTCTACGCACTTCCGCAGTCTCCGCAGACCTTGAAACAGTTGTTGATGGTTTCCGGTTTCGACCGTTATTTCCAGATTGCGAAATGTTTCCGCGACGAGGACTTACGTGCCGATCGTCAGCCGGAATTTACACAGATCGACTGTGAAATGAGCTTCGTTGAGCAAGAAGATATTATCACTACTTTCGAAGGAATGGCTAAACATTTGTTTAAGACTCTTCGTGGTGTGGAACTGAATGAACCATTCCAACGTATGTCTTGGGCGGACGCCATGAAATATTATGGTAGCGATAAACCGGATTTGCGTTTCGGCATGAAATTCGTGGAACTGATGGATATCATGAAAGGTCACGGATTCTCTGTATTCGATAATGCGGCTTATGTGGGCGGTATCTGCGCCGAAGGTGCTGCGACTTATACCCGTAAGCAACTGGATGCATTGACCGAATTTGTAAAGAAACCGCAGATTGGTGCGAAAGGAATGGTTTATGCCCGTGTGGAAGCCGACGGAACGGTGAAATCGAGTGTAGATAAATTCTATACGCAGGAGGTGCTCCAGCAAATGAAAGATGCATTCGGAGCTAAACCGGGTGATTTGATTCTGATTCTGTCTGGCGACGATGTAATGAAAACACGTAAACAACTTTGCGAGCTTCGTCTGGAAATGGGTGCTCAACTGGGATTGCGTGATAAAAATAAGTTTGTTTGCCTTTGGGTGATTGACTTCCCGATGTTCGAATGGAGTGAAGAGGAAGGACGCCTGATGGCTATGCATCATCCGTTTACTCATCCGAAAGAGGAAGATATTCCGATGTTGGACACTGATCCGGCAGCTGTACGTGCAGATGCATACGATATGGTAATCAACGGTGTGGAAGTTGGCGGCGGATCTATCCGTATCCACGATGCGAAATTGCAGGCGAAGATGTTCGAGATTCTTGGATTCACTCCGGAGAAGGCAGAGGCACAGTTTGGTTTCCTGATGAATGCCTTTAAGTATGGTGCGCCTCCTCACGGTGGTTTGGCATACGGACTCGACCGTTGGGTGTCTTTGTTTGCAGGATTGGATTCTATACGCGACTGTATTGCGTTCCCGAAAAATAATTCCGGACGTGATGTGATGTTGGACGCACCCTCTGCAATCGACCAGAGCCAGCTTGATGAACTGAATTTGATCGTAGATTTGAAAGAGGGCGAGTGAAAGAATCTGTACGCATATTCCGTTTTATAGTCATCGGTACAATGAACGCTTTGATTATGGCGTTGGTTGTATGGTTAATGATGAAAGAAATGTCATTTGACGGCGACTATATGGTGGCTAATATAACAGCGTATCTGATAGCTCAAATCCATAACTTTCTCTGGTGCAAATACTGGATATTCCCCGTAGAAAATAAAAAGAATAGTATCTGGAAACAGATACTGCTCTTTTGTTCTGCTTTTGCCGTGGCTTACACCGCACAGTTTTTATTTCTTATCTTATTGGTAGAAGGACTGGACATGAATGAATATCTGGCTCAATTTCTGGGATTGTTTATTTATGGAGGAGCTAATTTCCTAGCCAACAAGAAAATAACTTTTCAATGAAATAGTTATTAAATATAATATATAGAAAGGGCACAGAGTTTTAAATTTAGATTTTGACTCTGTGCCCTTCTTATTTCCTTACTGTAGCAGGGACATTTCCCACATAATAAATATAATAGGGACTGTCTGACAAGTCCCTCATTAATAATTTCACCCACGCTATAACTATCTGTAGCGTGGGTGATTTTCAATATTTAGAATTCGTTAGACGGCTCCTTTTTTTTGTTGTGATATTTATAAATATCCTCTCTTATGTCTTTGGGAGTGAACTTTATTGGGGAACTTCTGCATTGAACTTTAATCGAGGAAGCGTTTGGTAAGCCCTTCGTATTCGTCAATCCGGCGATCACGGAGGAAAGGCCACCAGCAGCGGACGTTTTCCGAGCGTTCCATATCTATTTCCACTACCATGTTTTCCGGATGATCGTTTCCGGCTTGTGCCAGGAATTCTCCTTGCGGTCCTGCTACGAAACTGTTTCCCCAAAATAGGATGCCGTTTGTCTGTCCGGAAGGATCGGGCTCGTGTCCTACACGGTTGACGGAGATAACAGGAAGACCATTGGCAACGGCATGGGCACACTGCGAAATAATCCAGGCGTTAAGTTGGCGGGCTTTTTCGTCGTCCGTGTCACTGCTTTCCCAGCCGATGGCAGTAGGATAAATTAAAAGTTCCGCACCTTTCAGTGCCATCAGGCGGGCAGCTTCCGGATACCATTGATCCCAGCATACCAGTACGCCCAGCTTTCCTAAAGAGGTTTGAATGGGTTCAAAACCGATGTCTCCGGGAGTGAAATAGAATTTTTCGTAGTAAGCCGGATCATCGGGAATATGCATTTTCCGGTATTTACCCGCAATGCTTCCGTCGCGGTCGAACACAACAGCGGTGTTATGATATAGTCCGGGGGCACGTTTCTCAAAAAGAGAGGTGACAAGGACTACTTTATTGGCGGCTGCCAACTCGGAATAAAAGCCTGTGGATGGTCCGGGAATGGGTTCAGCCAGATCAAACAGGTTGGTGTTTTCTGTTTGGCAGAAATAAAGTGAATTGTGTAACTCTTGAAGCACAATCAGTTGCGCACCGTGAGCAGCGCAAGCCTCGATACTCTTTGCGAGGTTCATCAGGTTGACCCGAATATCTGCGGTATTGGATTGTTGGATGATTCCGACTTTTATCTTTTTCATGATGAATAATTACTTGGTTGATTCATTCGTTATTTTATAACTCCCAATGGGTATTGCATGGTGACACAATGCAGGGAACCGTGTTGCTTAATCAGGGCACGGCAGTCTATTCCGATTATCTGATGGCCTGGAAATGCTTGTTGTAACACTTCTCTTGCTTTTTGGTCATTTGCCGGCTGATGGTATGTCGGGTAGAGAATCACTTCGTTCATAATCAGGAAGTTGGCGTAAGTTGCGGGTAGGCGTTCGCCGTCTTCTTCGATCTTGTCCGCCATCGGTAAGGCTAACAGGCGATAGGGTTCTCCTGCTAAGGTGCGGAATGTTTTCAGTTGTTCCTCCATTGCGAGTAATGCTTGGTAGTGTTCGTCTTCTTTGTCATCGCATTTTACGTAAGCAATGGTGTCGGTAGAACAGAAACGTGCCAAAGTGTCGATGTGGCTGTCAGTGTCGTCGCCGGCAAGATAGCCGTGGTCTAACCAAAGAACCTTTTGCAGGTGGAAGGTTGATTTCAGGTATTCTTCTATCTCTACTTGGTTCAGTCGCCCGTTCCGCTGGGGAGAAAGCAGACATTCGGAGGTAGTGAGCAGTGTGCCCATTCCGTCGCTTTCGATGGAGCCTCCTTCGAGAACGAAGTCGAGACGGTCTATATACTGGCCTTTCAAGGCTCCGGCTTCTACCGCTTGTTTGGTGATTTGATTATCCAGTTCGGAAGCAAATTTCAGTCCCCAGCCGTTGAATGTAAAGTCGAGCAGGGAAGGGGTGCCGGTGTCTATCATGGTGATGGCTCCGTGGTCGCGTGCCCATGTGTCATTGGTGGCACATTCCAGAAAGCGGACGTTGTTCATGTTGACGGTAGCGGCTATCTGTTTTTTCACTTCTTCCGGTTCGGGGGTGACAATCAATAGTAACTCTCGCTTCGCTATTTCCCTGGCTATGTTTATAAAACACTCTTGCACTTCTGCCAGCATGTATGCCCAGTCTGTACCGGTGTGTGGCCATGTCAACTGTATACCACTCTGCGTATGCCATTCGGCGGGCAAATGAGGTGCTCTCATTTCTACCTGCACGGTCATGTTTTTGCCGAAATTCAACTGCAAATCTTTCTCCGAGCCACTTGGGCTGGGAAGTCCAACCATGATTCCCATTAGACTATTATCTATTTAGTTATTTATAAAATCAGTTTATTGTCTGCGTCAGTCGTCAGTGTGCCTGTTACGCATCATTACGTATTATTATGAATTCGTTTCTTGCTTTGGCTTCCGGTCAAAGAACGGATTCTTAGAAGATGCACTTACAGGAATGGCCATTACCATCTTGCAGTCTTTCAGCCAGTTCAGGCGTTGTGCTGCCAGCCCGGCGGAGAACATCACACGTGTGTCTACACGCAAATCGGCGGCAGTAGCGCAGGCGGAACCTATGGCGATACCTACGTCTATGCTGTTCAATGCGCAGGGAACTCCTTCTGTACGTCCGTCGCAGGTGGTGAAGCCGCAATGACCGCAGTTTAAGCCTTGTGTCTGCTCGCGTGTTCCTATCAATACAACACATTCGGCACTTAAGATGTTGTCGGCATCACGAAGGAAAAATTTCATTCCGTGTTCTTCTACCATAGCTATCATAGTGTCCGATAGTTGTTTAATCTCTTCATCTGTGATTAGGGCCACTTCGATAATATCGATTCCTTTTCCTTTCGGAGCAGTACGCGCAGCCGTCATCATCTGGCGGGCTACTTGTAATACATGCTCATGACGGGCATCTCTTTCGTTCAGTATCATAACTTTTCTTGAATTAATTAGTGAGGCAAAGATAGATCAAAATTGGAAAACTTTACATTAAACGATGAAAGAAAAAAGGGAAAATCGCTTCTTTACACTTTCGTAGTTTACACTTTCACTGTCCGTAACCTTCGCATCGAATATCTCATTTTATCAAAGAGGAAACAGGCTGAGTGCTTACGCTTAAAGTTCATTTTTCAAGGTATGATACTGTCATTTTTGAAAGTAAAACTTATTCTTTCAACTTAAAAGTAAGTCTTAAGGGGTTTTCATCCAACTTAAAGAATGGTACTTGTGACAAGATTAATACAATACCGGAAGAAGCTCGTTTTACGCAATTCTGGTTGATATAATCCCGAGTGATTTCTCCTTTTTTTAATAGTATTTTAATGGCATTTTTGAAATGTTCTATTTCAATTTTACCTGGGTTTCCTTGTGAGGTTATTCTTGTTATTCCTGCCCAATCTACGTTTGTGATTATATTTTCTTTTCCTCGGTTATTATACAAAGTTTTCCCTTTGAGTGGCATAATGTATGTTTCCCAAATGGAATCGAACGTGTATTCCTCATTGGTAAAAAAAATGTTTGAGCTCTTAGATTCTATATCTTGTACTTTTTTGGGGGAGGCTGATGAATAAAGGGTACCTTCTGCTGTTTTGGTTGTTTTGTCAGGATAATCAATTATTTGCAAATCTATTTGTAGACGGTTGGCTACTTCTATAGCATCAGGCATGATTTCTCCATTGGTAACTAAAATAGCTTTATTGCATCCAAAATAATCTTTTGCACCATGTAACTCCATTATCATGCTTCTATTTACTTTTCTAGAGTTTCCGTACATTTTTACTTGAATCGCTATCTTTTCCCTTCCTTTTGTGGCAAAAATATCAATTCCATAATCTCCGCTTTGTGGAGTTAATTCAGTGGTATATCCTTGTTTATTGAATAATTCTCGGATATACTCTTCATATTCTCTTGGTTTCATATAAATAAAATTAGTTTAATGATGAAAGTTATGTTTTCGTTCTTCTATGTGATGTGTCATGTAGTTCTCCAATTCTTTACGTAGCATAAGTGTTAAGGAAATGTTTAACGAACTATTGATTGAATAGAAATAAATCTAATTTCTTTTTCTCATAAATTTTTGAGCAAAATAGATAATTTCAAGAGGTGTCAATCGGTAAATAATTTTATTATCATTTTCTAATACCCAGTTTTGAGTATCAGATTGAAATTTCCATTCCAACTTTAATATATCCTTACCTAAGTTTTCAGCTAATAGTTGCTTTGTCTTATCAAGCACTAGCATTGTCGTCATTTGGCGTATTGCCATAGGTCTAACATAGTCCTTGATTTCCAATACCTTTCCTTTATTATCAAGAACGAATGTAATTTCACCTGATTCTACTTTTAAACCTGTACGTTTGGATTTTATATTATGAACCAATGATACAGCTATAAATGCATCAGGGGCTTCTGATATTTCAAAATATTGGTCAAACACTCCTCTGCTATCAAGAAGTTTTATACAACCGCGAAGTGTGTCTGTTTTTTGCTCCTCCATTTTCAATTTTATGGGATAACGTGCGTCTTGCACAATTAAGATCCATTCAATAGGTTCATGAATGAGAGTATCCGATAATGATACTGCATTGAAAAACTCCTTGATACAGTTTTTTGACCATTCAACTAATTGATGTTGTTCCGTTTGAGAACTTTCCGTATTTTGTCCTAAAACATTTGTTGTAAAACATAAAAGCAGGAATAAAAAAATATACTTTCTCATAAACAATAATATTAAAGCATGACAAATTCTATATCAATAAAAATTGGTAAATAATAGCTTGTACTGTTCCTCTGCACTTTTACTAATAGAGAAATATCCGTAGGAAACTTCTTTAACTTTTCCTTTGGGAGATATTATGAATACGCTGTGCTTTGTTTGCTTATATCCATCTCTTCCTTCTATTATATATTTATGCTCAATACATAATGCTGCGTGTATCCAGTTAGGATGAAAATCAGCAACTTGTTTAATAGAAGAAAATGTAAAATCCAACGCATCAAAGACTTTTCGTTCTAAAGTTAATTTTGTATATAGTGTCCATTCTATAGGAATATATTTTTGTGAGTTATTCAGATTTTCTGAAATATGTTTTCTTACTATATCCTCTCCCCATATTATAAGCTCCTCGTTATTACTATTTCTTAATGGACCTTGTATCATACCTGTAATTTGTTCTATCCCTGTATAATCTTCTCCATCAATACGATTGACAAAATTTGTAATATTCCCTTTTTTGTCAAATTCAATATGTTTACAATAATGAGATTCACAACCTTTTTTATTGATTATTTTGAATGTATGTGAAAGGCGCAATGTATTCCATTCAACGGAAGGTATATGAAAAGTGCTATACGTAGTTGTATGACCTAAATCATCAGTATAACCACTTCCTTCCCATTTTAATGCTATATATTCTTCATTATTGTACAAATTGTTTTTAATATATTCTTTTGTTTTTGCCTTAATCCAGTTTGTCTTTTGTTCTTCACTTGCATTGGGATTGAATTCAGGGAGATAATCTTTCTGAAAAGAAACACCCCAGATGATTAGTAATCCTATTATAACTATGATACTAAATAAAATGAACTTATCAGAATTATTCATGAGAATGAATATGTTTAGATAATAGAATAAAGTATTGCTGTAAATATGATTCCGACTAATGTACCTATCAAAGCAGATTTTGTTTTTCCTTCATGGCGATTCCATGAAGTAAAGCACAAAATCAGACCAATCAGTGGTATTAAGAAGCTGACGAACAGATAACTTAGACTAATTTCGTTATTATTAGATGGGATGTTATTTTGTGAACAACCACAGAATGGACAGTTTGAAGCACTATCTGATATTTGCTTCCCGCAATCTTTACAATAAATTAAGGACATATTTTTACAATTGAGAGTTGTGGAATTTTGTGAATAATTTAGTGTAGGCTCATTACTTTTATCATAAGTAATAAGCTCCTTATAACATTTGGGACATTTGAATATAACGTCCGGTTTAGAAGGAGCTTCTATCACATTCTTACAAAAGGGACATTCAACCATTGAAGAATCAATCTTTTTTATTTCATTATTGTTTTCCATATAATCAAAGTTTATATTATTAAACATCTATTCCTATAAAATTTAAAAACGCAAATATCCAACATAACATGAATAAACAGAATAGTACTGTTAGAATTAAAAAATCTTCATTGTGTTTTTTTACACCAACTTCTTGGGAAAGAAGAATTCTAACTCCAATTTCAGGTTTGGGAATTGCCGAAATTTTTTCCATAAACATCCTATTTATAATATCATTTCGACTCCCTAAAATGAGGTTATACATAAAAAAGAAAGTGTGGAGTCGTCTGTTTATCTATCGGGAGGTTCTGGTAAACCTAAGGAACAAATAAACAATACCCCACACTTGTATAGATATGCGCATAGGTAACACATACGAAAATACAAGTGATGAGTGTTATTGTTATCCCTGTTCCTTTTGAAATTTACCAGATTTCCCGAATAAGGATAAAAGCAAAACACTTTCATCTAATAAAATGTAATGTCATATAATTGCTTATGATGACAGTGCAAATATAGATATATTTTGCAATATAACACTCTAGGGTATTGTTTTTTTAGGTTTAAGTATAGTCTTCGTTTCTTACTCTATCAAATCTATCTCATCATCCATTTCTCTATTCTCATTGTCATATAAATAAGATTCAGGTATATAGTCAGACAAAACCAGTTTTTCATTCTGTGTTTCGTTTTCAATTTCTTCTGCAAGATCAATATTTACGTCAATATCATCGCAGCAGGCATAGTTGTCGCGATATTGTTGATTACGTTTCATTTCTTGCTGAAAAAAACTGCTACCAAATAATGCTTTAAATAGATTCATAGTTTTAATGTTAAACGTTATATTATAAATGTCTTTTTATTGCTTCCTCATAAATTCTCCGTATTCGTTCCCGAAGATGTAACGGTTCAATTACTGTAAGTGAACTACTACGTGAGAGCAATGCCATTACAAAATCATTAGTAATACGAAGGCGTAATCTGATTCGAAATTCCATCTCATTGTCCGTAATGATTTCTTGTGAATGATGCAAAGGAATCGATTTCAAGAAACTACCATCTAATGCACTATAGCTTAGTTCAATATTTTCTACTGGAATATCTGTCTGATTCCAGATGCCGTAGCTGTCTTTAAATAAGTTGTTTGCATCAATATTCATATTCCTTTTGAAGGTTTCCTCATAAAGGATTTGGAGATTGCGGATACAGTCTATATTGAAAGTTTTTAATATGTTGTTGTCATAGGCGAGGAGATACCATCTTTGCTGGTCTTCTTTCAGATAATAAGGTAAGACTTTCTTTTTGCGTACTTTGTCTCCTTCACGTACATAAATATAACTGAATTCTACCGGGTGAAAGAATTTAATGGCTTTTATCAATGCCGGAAGACATTCACTGTCGTTTGGTCGATGATGTTCGGCAAGAACATAGGTGTGTAGGTTGGAAATTTTGTCCAAAGCATTCAATAGGTCGAAGTTTAGCAGAAGCCGTTCGTACTGCTCCTTTTTCAAATCGTCTTCCTCATTGATATAATAACCGTTTTGTTTCTTATCAAAACAGATGCGGATACCAAATAGATCTTCTATATCTTTGAAGTCTCGCTGCAAAGTTCTTATGTCTACAGGTGTTCCATCTCGTTCTTCCATGCGATGTGTCACGTAGTTCTCCAATTCTTTACGTGGCACATACTGTTGAGGTCCTTTTAATTTATTGATAATGACCAGCATTCGTTGCATTCCTTCCCGTTTCTTGCCCATATTTGGTATTAATTTTAATTATCAAGAGCAAAGATAATGTCACGTGACGACAAAACATGTCGTTCTAAGAAAATTTCTAAGAAAACAAAGGGATTTTGATACGTATGCCCTTGTTTTTTTATACTTTTGGTGAAATTTTCAAAAGGTACGATTAAATGCTACATATTGAGAACATTTGTATTGCTTTTGGGACAGAGGTTCTTGTTTCCGGTTTTAATATGAAATTGGAAAGGGGAGAAACTGCCTGTATTGTAGGACAATCTGGCTGTGGAAAGACTTCGTTACTGAATGCGATAATGGGTTTTGTTCCGTTGAAAGAAGGGATAATCAGGATAGGAGGAATGGTACTGGATAAATCGACTATTGATACAGTCAGGCGGCAGATTGCATGGATTCCCCAGGAATTGGCATTGCCTTTCGAATGGGTGAAAGAGATGGTAGCTCTCCCGTTCGGACTGAAAGTGAACCGTTCTGTCCCTTTTTCGGAAGAAAGGCTTTTTGCCTGTTTTGATGAATTGGGACTGGAACATGAATTATATACCAAGAGAGTGAATGAAGTGTCGGGCGGTCAGCGTCAACGCATCATGCTTGCTGTAGCCGCTATGCTCAATAAACCTCTGATTATTATAGACGAACCTACTTCTGCTTTGGATGCCGATTCGACCGGTAGGGTCTTGTCTTTCTTCCGGCGACAGGCGGAAAGGGGAACAGCAGTGCTGGCCGTATCGCATGATAAGGACTTTGCTTCGGGTTGTCATTATTTAATAGAATTGTAACGATTGGAGAGAACTCTAATACGAATCGGATAGAATTGTTAAGAATACACTGTGGGAACGATTGATATATCATATTATAATCTTTTTATAGGCTTGCTTCTGCTTGCCATCCCGTTCTTTTATCTTTGGAAGTTTAAAACGGGACTACTGAAACCTGCCCTGATTGGTACAGTACGGATGATTATCCAACTGTTCTTTATCGGCATGTATCTGAAATATCTCTTTTTATGGAACAATCCCTGGATTAACTTCCTTTGGGTGATAATTATGATATTCGTAGCCGGACAGACAGCACTGGTGCGTACCCAGTTGAAACATCGTATCTTATTAATCCCTATTACGGTAGGATTTCTTTGTAGTGTTGTACTGGTAGGCTTGTACTTTATCGGTATTGTTCTTCAATTGGACAATATATTTAGCGCCCAATACTTTATTCCGATATTCGGTATCCTGATGGGTAATATGCTTTCGAGCAATGTGATAGCTTTGAATACGTATTATAGCGGATTGAAACGTGAGCAACAGTTGTACCGTTATTTACTGGGGAACGGAGCAACAAGGCAGGAAGCGCAGGCTCCATTTATCCGACAGGCCATTATTAAATCCTTCAGTCCGCTGATTGCGAACATTTCCGTGATGGGATTGGTTGCTCTTCCCGGCACAATGATCGGACAAATTCTGGGAGGAAGCAGTCCGAATGTTGCCATCAAGTATCAGATGATGATTATGGTGATTACTTTTACGGCATCTATGCTGTCGCTGATGATTACTATTTCATTGGCTTCTCGCCGATCTTTTGACGCATATGGGAAATTATTAGAGGTAACCAAAGAACCCCGAAAATGACAATTACCGATCAGATATTCCGTAAAGTGGCTGAAACTTCTATTCCGCATTTTTTTATAACAGTGGAGTTTTCGGCATCCGGCACTGAAATGCCGGAACATATCGAATCGTTCCTGCGGGAAAAGCACAAAGTAATTCTTCGTGGAGCCAGCGGGCGTAAATTTATCTATAAAGAAGGAGAGTGGCGGCTTATTTTTACTTTCTTTCCTACCGACAGGGTGGTAGACGAACGGTATGCGCTGAAAAACAAAGTACAGATGAAAAGCGAAAGATAGACGCTAAGACAACGGGGTATCTTTGCTTTTAGCTCCGGTTGTGAGCACATTGATTACTTGCCTTTCAACATTCCCCATAAGCAGCGAAGCTGCACGAATTGTTCTCCGGGTTGCACATACCCGCCTTCAAACATCTTTTCCGACACTTTAAATTTGGAAAGATGATGGCGTATGTACGTCTCTACAGCCGGGGATTGTTTTTTGACGAATGACATCAAATCGACCTTTCCATCTTCACGAATGAGCACATGGGCTTTGATGGTACGAAAGCCGTACTCTTTGCAGTGTTTGGTTTCTGCTTTATCAATCCAGAAGATAGCAGTAGCTTTGACCGTATCTGCCGTGCAATCTTCGGCATTGTCAATTTCTGTAGACTCGGCTACAGCCGTTTCCGTATTATCACTCTTTTTGAGTTGACAGGAGGCCGTCACGACTATCAGCAACAGTAGAGTCAGAATTGTTTTCATCGTATTTATTATTTAGTGGAAGTAAAAATACAGATTTTCAATAAATAACGGAAGTTTTACGCAGAATTTTATAATTAGTTTTTATTCCGGCACTGATTTTTATCCATATTTGTCCGATGAAAACAGGCAAAAGGCAAAAAGAATATACACTCTCTTTGCCTTTTGCCTATTGATAAAACTGAAAAATGAAATCAATTGTTTAATCTGAAACTGATGTAGATATAGTTAGTCGCCCCTTAGAATGTGCTTTTACGCCTAATAATCAACATATTAATATATAAATTGCTTTGATATATCTGCAAGTTTTTGTATCTTTATGGTTGAAAACTTGCAGATTATTATGATAAACAAGACCACCCCTCAGCCCTCCTTGTTCAGCTCTTTGACAGACCAGCTGAATCCCAGGCATCCCTTATACCTGCTTGCCAATAAGATAGACTGGCGCCGTTTTGAAGAAGCTTTCTCCCCGCTATACTGTGCCGTCAACGGTCGTCCGGCCAAA
>NZ_JH114338.1:0-19751 GCF_000157095.2 Bacteroides sp. D1 | reverse complement strand
ACACGCAAGAAGAAACATAAGCTATTCTGCAAGCGTGCAGGAATAGAGCCGACTATCGGGCATTTGAAATCAGACTTTCGTTTAGGACGCAACTTTTATAAAGGTGTGTTCGGGGATGTTGTCAATCTGCTCTTAGCCGCAGCAGCGTACAACTTCAAAAGAGCCATGAGGGTTCTTTGGCTACTTGTTGAAAAAATCTGCGGGACACTGTTTTCTTGCAATATCCCGCAGATGAGTACTTTTTAAGGGACGACTAGTTAGGGTTTAGCGGAAATCTTTCAGTTCTTCCTGTAATTTCTGGCGTGTGAAGAAGATACGGCTCTTTACAGTGCCCAACGGAAGATTCAGTTTTTCTGCAATTTCGCGGTATTTGAATCCGGAAACGTGCATGGCGAACGGAACTCTGTATTCTTTCGGAAGAGCATTGACTACGCGGTGCATCTCTTTCAGGTCGTATGTCTTTTCCGTACTTTCAAACCCTGCATCTTGCGGTAAATTAAGATGGTAGAGATTGTCCGTATGGTCAATAAATGTCTGGTCACGAACTACCTTGCGATAGTTATTGATAAAGATGTTGCGCATGATGGTATACATCCATCCTTTGAAATTTGTATCAGGTGTATATTTCTCTTCGTTATCTAATGCTTTTAGTGAGGTTTCCTGCAGCAAATCGTTCGCTTCTTCGCGGTCTGTTGTCAGTTTGTATGCGAAACGTAGTAGTTCTTCCTGAACGCCTACCAAGTCTTTTCTGAAGCTTAAACTTTTCATATGTGTTGTTTTTAAAATGTGAGTATTCGTTGTTAAAATTTTGATGTTGCAAGTTTAAGGTATTTTTTCGATCCCGCTAGGGGAGAATCCGACGGAATTTAGGGGAATTTCTATCATCGGATAGTTTTTAGGTCTTATTTGATAGTTTTCGGGTGGTGTTTGATATCTTTTACGGTGGTCTCAAGAAAACGGATAACGATAAATTCTCTAAAAAACGACCGTTTAGTATGATTATTCCTTTTTAATTTATTATATTTGCAACCAAATTTTCTACCAAATAATGAAAATTAAGCAAATAGTAAGCGCCCTTGAACGATTCGCGCCTCTGCCATTGCAAGACGGCTTTGATAATGCCGGCCTGCAAATCGGATTGACAGAAGCGGAAGCAACAGGGGCTTTGTTGTGTCTTGACGTTACTGAAGCTGTGTTGGATGAAGCGATCGCGTTGGGTTACAATCTCGTCATATCTCATCATCCGCTGATTTTTAAAGGGTATAAATCCATTACGGGCAAGGATTATGTGGAACGCTGTATATTGAAAGCAATAAAGAATGATATTGTGATCTATTCGGCGCATACCGATCTGGATAATGCGCAAGGTGGAGTCAATTATAAGATAGCCGAAAAAATCGGATTGAAGAATTTGAAAGTGCTTGAGCCGAAAGAGAATAACTTGGTTAAGTTGGTGACGTTTGTCCCTTACGCACAAGCTGACGCGGTACGCGAAGCACTGTTTGCTGCCGGATGCGGAAATATAGGCGACTATGATTCATGCAGTTACAATCTGAAAGGAGAGGGAACTTTCCGTGCAAAAGAGGGAACGCATCCTTTCTGTGGAACAATCGGAGAACTGCACCACGAAGAGGAGGTGAGGATTGAAACGATTCTTCCTTCCTTTAAAAAGGCGGAAACCATCAAGGCTTTATTGGCTGCCCATCCTTATGAGGAACCGGCATTCGACATTTATCCTTTATTGAACGACTGGTCGCAGGCGGGATCGGGAATTGTCGGTGAATTGGATGAATCGGAGACAGAGCTCGAATTTTTGAAACGCATCAAGAAGACATTCGAAGTGGGATGTTTGCGTCACAACAAGCTGAAGGGAAGAGAGATACAGAGAGTGGCATTGTGCGGCGGTGCAGGTGCATTTTTGCTTCCACAGGCAATCCGGTCGGGAGCGGATGTTTTTATTACCGGCGAAATTAAATATCATGATTATTTCGGCCATGAAGAAGATATTCTGATGGCAGAGATTGGTCATTACGAAAGCGAACAATATACAAAAGAAATTTTTTATTCCATAATCCGGGATTTATTTCCTAATTTTGCACTCCAATTGAGTAAAATAAATACGAATCCCATAAAATATTTATAAGTAAAATGGCTAGAGAAGCAAAAAAAGATCCGAATGAGTTGACGGTAGAACAGAAACTGAAGACACTGTTCCAACTGCAAACGATGTTGTCTAAGATTGATGAAATCAAGACATTGAGAGGTGAACTTCCGTTGGAAGTGCAAGACCTTGAAGATGAAATTGCCGGTTTGAGTACCCGTATCGACAAGATCAAAGCTGAAGTGGATGAACTGAAATCTGCTATTGCCGGCAAGAGAGTAGAAATTGAAACAGCAAAGGCTTCAGTAGAAAAATATAAGTCACAACAAGACAATGTTCGCAACAACCGTGAATATGACTTCTTGACGAAGGAAATCGAATTCCAGACATTGGAGATCGAACTTTGCGAAAAGAGAATCAAAGAATATTCTGCTGATAAAGAAGAAAAAGAGGCTGAAGTGACCAAGAACGATCAGATTCTTAACGAAAGAATGAAAGACCTGGAGCAGAAAAAGAGCGAACTGGATGAAATTATCTCTGAAACCAAACAGGAAGAAGAGAAATTGAGAGACAAAGCTAAAGACTTGGAAACTAAGATTGAACCACGTCTGTTGCAGTCTTTCAAACGTATCCGCAAGAACTCTCGTAACGGATTGGGTATTGTGTATGTACAACGTGACGCATGTGGTGGTTGCTTTAACAAGATTCCGCCCCAGAGACAGCTGGATATCCGCTCTCGTAAGAAAGTAATCGTTTGCGAATACTGCGGACGTATTATGATTGACCCGGAATTGGCTGGTGTACAAATCGAACACAAGGTGGAAGAAGCTCCGGCAACTACTACCAAAAGAGCTATCAGGAGAAAAACTGCTGAATAAAGAAAGCAGTGAAGTAGTAAGTAAAGTTACTATTTTGAGATATAAAGTAAGCCCTGCAGCAATGCGGGGCTTTTTTTGTTTTAGTAAGTGCCCGTATAAAGGGAAATCGAATACTTCAAAATAATATTGCGTCGCGTGGGAGTTTTACTCCAATTTTACTCCGGTAAACAAACTTACCCTTTAGTTGTTATCTTTTCATTTCATAAAAACCTGAACTGATATGAGTATACGAGTGTGGGGCACATCGCTCCTTATGTTTCTTTCAACTGTAACTGCGGTTGGACAGACTGCAAACCGTTATTTGAAAGCTCCGCTCCCTAACGATTGGGAAGAGAGCGGGGAAGTGTTTCAACAGATACTTCCGGTGGATGACCATTGGTGGAAGTCATTTCAAGACGCCAAACTGGACTCTTTGATAGCTCTGGCAGTAGATCGTAATTATTCTGTTGCGATGGCAATCAACCGTATAGCCGCTGCTCGTGCCAATCTTTGGATAGAACGTAGTAATTTCTTACCTTCCATCGGACTGAATGCAGGGTGGACTCGTCAGGAAACAAGTGGAAATACCAGTTCGCTACCTCAAACAACGGATCATTATTATGATGCTTCGTTGAGTATGAGTTGGGAGTTGGATATCTTTGGCAGTATCCGCAAGCGGGTAAAAGCACAGAAAGAGAATTTTGCCGCCAGTAAGGAAGAGTACACAGGTGTTATGGTTTCGTTGGCTGCGGAGGTAGCCTCGGCCTATATCAATCTAAGGGAATTGCAACAAGAACTTGAAGTGGTGAAGAAAAACAGTGCTTCGCAGGAGGAAGTTTTGAAAATCACGGAAGTACGCTATAATACCGGACTTGTTGCCAAGCTCGATGTGGCACAGGCTAAGTCTGTGTTGTATAATACGAAAGCCTCCATTCCTCAACTGGAAGCGGGTATCAATCAGTATATAACGACATTGGCCGTTTTATTGGGAATGTATCCGCAGGATATTCGTCCGGTTCTCGAATCCGGCGGAACACTGCCCGATTACATGGAACCGATCGGAGTGGGGCTACCTGTCGATTTGTTATTGAGACGGCCTGATGTACGAGGTGCGGAATTGAGCGTGAATGCACAAGCGGCATTGCTCGGAGCCTCGAAAGCGGATTGGTTGCCGAAAGTTTTCTTGAAAGGATCATTTGGGTATGCCGCCCGTGATTTGAAGGATCTCACCAAAAGTAAAAGTATGACTTATGAAATCGCTCCGTCATTGAGCTGGACTATTTTCAACGGAGGACAGTTGGTGAACGCAACCCGACTGGCGAAAGCGCAACTGGATGAAGCGATCAATCAGTTTAACCAGACGGTTTTGACTGCCGTACAGGAGACTGACAACGCTATGAATGGCTATCGGAATTCAATCAAACAGATTGTAGCCCTGCGGGAAGTGCGTAATCAAGGGATTGAGACATTGAAACTTTCACTGGAATTGTACAAGCAGGGGCTCTCGCCTTTCCAAAACGTACTCGATGCGCAACGTTCTCTGTTATCTTACGAGAATCAGCTGGTACAGGCACAAGGGAGTTCACTTTTGCAACTGATAGCCCTCTACAAGGCTTTGGGAGGCGGTTGGAGAGAATAAAAAAATCAATCAAAAAATATATAACCTAACAGATATGAAAAAACTGATGTATATCTTTCTTGCACTGCCTATATTGACAGGTTGTAAGGAGAAGAAAAGTACAGGAGCGATGGGAGGTATGCCAACTCCGGAAATTAGCGTGACCAAACCCATAGTGGAGGATATTACTTTGACGAAAGATTACCCGGGCTATCTGACAACTGAAAAAACGGTGAATCTTGTGGCCCGAGTGAACGGAACCTTGCAGTCTACCTCGTATGTCCCCGGCGGACGGGTGAAACAGGGACAACTGCTGTTTGTCATTGAACCTACCTTATATAAAGACAAGGTGGAGCAGGCAGAAGCAGAGCTGAAAACCGCCCAGGCTCAACTGGAATATGCCCGTAATAATTATAGCCGTATGAAAGAGGCTGTAAAGAGTGATGCTGTCAGTCAGATACAGGTGCTTCAGGCGGAATCGTCTGTGGCAGAAGGGGTTGCATCTGTCAGCAATGCGGAAGCTGCTTTGAGCACCGCCCGTACAAACTTGGGATATTGTTATGTTCGTGCGCCGTTTGATGGCACTATCAGTAAGGCGACGGTGGATGTAGGAAGTTATGTAGGCGGCTCGTTGCAGCCGGTTACATTGGCTACTATTTATAAGGATAATCAGATGTATGCTTACTTCAATGTAGCTGATAATCAATGGTTGACGATGGCTATGGATAACCAACAATTACCTGCCAATCTTCCGCAGAAAATAATGGTTCAACTGGGAAAGGAGGGAACTGAAACTTATCCGGCTGCCCTCGACTATCTTTCACCCAATGTAGATTTGAATACAGGAACGCTGACGGTTCGTGCCAATTTTGATAATCCGAAAGGGATATTGAAGAGTGGGTTGTATGTAAGCATTACTTTACCTTATGGAGAAGCTAAAAATGCGGTGTTGGTGAAGGAAGGTTCTATCGGGACCGATCAGTTGGGTAAATATTTATATGTTGTAAATGATTCGAATATAGTTCATTACCGGCATATTGAAATAGGGCAGTTGGTCGACGGCACTTTACGGCAGGTAGTGGGAGGACTTTCTCCGCAAGAACAGTATGTCACAGAGGCTTTGATGAAAGTCAGAGACGGAATGAAGATAAAGCCTCTTCCTGATTCTCTTCCTAAGAGAGAAAAGTAAAGTCTCTTTGCTAACTGATTGACTAACAACTGAAATCAATAAAGGTGATGTACTTAAAACCGATTAATTAACAAAAGTAACTTTCTTGCTCCTTCTCTTTGGGAGAAGGCTGTGGAGAGATTACTTTTAAACCTATATATTATGTTTTCTAAGTTTTTTATCAACCGACCGATATTTGCTACTGTCCTTGCCCTGCTTATTGTAGTAGCCGGTCTGGTCACACTCAATATATTGCCTGTGGCGCAATTTCCGGAGATCACGCCGCCAACGGTGCAGGTCTCTGCCGTTTATCCTGGGGCAAATGCTGAAACTGTTGCCCAAACAGTGGGTATTCCTATTGAACAGCAGGTGAATGGTGTAGATGGTATGCTTTATATGTCTTCCAATTCTTCCTCTTCGGGAGCGTATTCTCTGACCATTACATTCGCTGTCGGTACGGACATCGATATGGCAACTGTGCAGGTACAAAACAGGGTAAGTATCGCGCAATCATCACTGCCGGAACCGGTAGTAGTGCAAGGAGTCACTGTGCAGAAACAGTCTTCAAACATTGTGATGTTCCTGACAATGACTTCGCAGGATTCTGTATACAATAGCCTGTATCTGACTAATTATGCCAAACTGAATTTAGTAGACCAGCTGACACGTGTGCCCGGAGTGGGTGCTGTGAATGTTATGGGAGCGGGGGACTATTCGATGCGCATCTGGCTCGATCCGGAGGCTATGCGTATACGGAATATTTCACCGCAACAGGTTTATCAGTCTATCCAGTCGCAGAATGTGGAAGTATCTGCCGGATATATCGGTCAACCTATCGGGCAGGATAATAATAATGCTTTTCAGTATACATTGAATGTCCAGGGACGATTGAAATCTCCAGAACAGTTCGGCGATATTATTATCCGCCGCGAACAGAACGGAGCGATGCTTCGCCTGAAGGATATTGCACGCATCGATTTGGGTTCTGCGTCATATAGCGTAGTGTCACGATTGAATGGAAAACCTACGGCTGCCATTGCTATTTACCAGCAACCGGGTTCCAATTCGCTGGATGTCTCCAAAGGAGT
The DNA here is from genome assembly GCF_000157095.2 of Bacteroides sp. D1. NCBI lineage: Bacteria > Pseudomonadati > Bacteroidota > Bacteroidia > Bacteroidales > Bacteroidaceae > Bacteroides > Bacteroides sp. D1. The sequence continues at coordinate 12,919 of NZ_JH114338.1, read as the reverse complement.
GAAGGCTAAAATGGAGGAATTGGCGGCAAGTTTTCCGAAAGGAGTTTCGTATAATGTCACTTTGGATACGACCGATGTGATCCATGCTTCTATTGATGAAGTGATGGTCACATTCTTTGAAACGACTTTGCTGGTGATTCTCGTTATTTTCCTGTTCTTGCAGAATTGGAGGGCTGTGATTATTCCTTGTATTACCATCCCGGTATCGTTGATTGGTACATTTGCTGTGATGGCGGCATTTGGTTTCTCTATCAACACACTGACGTTGTTCGGGCTGATTCTGGCAGTTGCCATTGTGGTGGATGACGCGATAGTGGTGGTGGAGAATGCTTCGAGGTTACTGGAAACCGGGCAGTACTCCCCCCGCGAAGCGGTGACGAAAGCGATGGGAGAGATTACAGGTCCGATTGTCGGGGTAGTGCTTGTATTGCTGGCTGTGTTTATTCCAACGATGATGATTAGTGGAATTTCGGGGCAGTTGTATAAGCAGTTTGCATTGACTATTGCTGCTTCTACTGTGTTGAGCGGTTTTAATTCGTTGACATTGACTCCTGCGCTCTGTGCGTTGTTTCTTGAAAAGAGCAAACCTTCTAACTTCTTTATATACAAAGGTTTCAATAAGGCTTATGACAAGACACAAGGAGTGTATGACAAGATTGTCAAATGGTTACTTCAACGTCCCGGAATGGCTCTTGTTTCCTACGGTGCCTTGACTGTTATTGCTGTATTGCTCTTTATGCATTGGCCGTCTACTTTCATTCCGGACGAGGATGACGGATATTTTATTGCTGTTGTTCAACTTCCGCCTGCAGCCAGCCTTGAACGTACGCAGGCAGTGGGAGATAAGGTTAATGCAATTCTGGATTCTTATCCTGAAGTGAAGAATTATATTGGCATTTCCGGCTTCTCGATAATGGGTGGCGGCGAGCAGAGCAACTCGGCAACTTATTTTGTGGTACTGAAAAACTGGGATGAAAGGAAAGGGAAGGAGCATACGGCTGCTGCCGTAGTCAACCGTTTTAATGGTGAAGCGTATATGACTATTCAGGCTGCGGAAGTATTTGCGATGGTTCCTCCGGCTATTCCGGGACTGGGTGCTTCCGGCGGTTTGCAACTTCAGTTGGAAGACCGGCGTAACCTGGGACCGACGGAAATGCAACAAGCTATCAATGCGTTGCTTGCTTCTTATCATTCTAAGCCAGCTTTAGGATCTGTGTCCAGTCAGTATCAGGCAAATGTTCCGCAGTATTTCTTGAATATTGATCGTGATAAAGTGCAGTTTATGGGGATTGCCTTGAATGATGTTTTCTCTACATTGGGCTATTATATGGGAGCGGCTTATGTGAATGACTTTGTTGAATTCGGCCGTATCTATCAGGTAAAGATTGAGGCACGGGATCAGGCACAGCGCGTGATTGATGATGTCTTGAAACTAAGTGTGCCGAATGCGGCAGGAGAGATGGTACCTTTTTCTTCTTTCACCAAAGTGGAGGAACAGTTAGGACAGGATCAAATAAACCGTTATAATATGTACTCGACTGCTTCTCTGACTTGTAATGTTGCTCCGGGAAGTAGCACCGGGCAGGCCATACAGGAAGTGGAAGCATTATTTAAGGAACAGCTGGGAGATGAGTTTGGATATGAATGGACTTCTGTGGCTTATCAGGAAACACAGGCAGGAAATACAACTACCATTGTACTCGTGATGGCTCTAATTGTTGCTTTCCTGGTACTTGCTGCACAGTATGAGAGTTGGACCAGCCCGGTGGCAGCCGTTATCGGATTGCCGGTCGCATTATTGGGTGCTATGATTGGCTGTCTGATTATGGGAACTCCGGTCAGTATTTATACGCAAATCGGTATCATTCTGCTCATTGCGCTTTCGGCAAAGAATGGTATTTTGATTGTGGAATTTGCCCGTGATTTCCGTGCCGAAGGTAATTCGATTCGGGAAGCTGCTTTTGAAGCGGGACATGTCCGCTTGCGTCCGATCCTGATGACATCTTTTGCTTTTGTACTAGGAGTGATGCCGTTGTTGTTCGCTACCGGCGCAGGTGCGCAAAGTCGTATAGCATTGGGGGCCGCTGTTGTGTTTGGTATGGCTATGAATACTTTATTGGCTACTATTTATATTCCTAATTTTTACGAATTGATGCAGAAATTGCAAGAGCGGTTCAGTAAAAAGAAAGCAGATGATGGTGGCGGGAAAGATGCTGCAACGCAGAAGTAAAAAGCTGTTTGAAGACTGTCTGGAAGGGTAGTTGGTATAGTGACGCTATCTGTTCGGGATAGCGTCACCATAGTAGGCAAATAGCGTCACTATCTTGAGGGGATAGTGACGCTATTTTATTCTTGTCGGCAAGGCTGTTTTTTAAGGCGAATACAGCGGATTATTTTATAAAGAATGGTAATCTGGAATATCCTGGAGGAACGTATAGCTCTGATGTTCATAATCCATACGGCAGCAATAATGTTGCATTCCGTTGCTGACAATCAGGTAATCCACTTTCAGTACCATATTATATCGGGTAATCTGATCGAAAACAGCTTGCGTTATTTCAATGTGTGGTGCTTTATATTCTACAATCATCCGGGCTGATAAATCCCTCCGGTAAAGTACTGTATCGCATCGTTTGGTAGTACCGTTCAACTTCACCATTACTTCATTGGCAAGAAGGGTAGTCGGATATCCTTTGTGTGCAACAAGAAAGTGAACAAAGTGTTGCCGTACCCATTCTTCAGGGGTAAGGGCGACATATCGTTTACGAATAACGTCGAAAATTACATTTTTTCCGTTTCGTACGTTTATTTTAGTGTCGAATACTGGTAGGTTTAACGATAACATTTATTATTTTTGTAAGTTAAATAATGGTTCCCATTATTGGGAGCACAAATTTAATAGATAATTATGAAAACAAAAGAAGAAATCGTAGCTAATTGGCTGCCGCGTTACACAAAACGTAACCTGGAGGATTTTGGAGAGTATATTCTGTTGACTAACTTCAACAAGTACGTCGAGATTTTCGCAAATCAGTTTAATGTTCCTATTTTAGGAAGGGACGCAAATATGATTTCTGCTTCTGCCGAAGGTATCACAATGATTAACTTCGGTATGGGAAGTCCCAACGCTGCTATCATCATGGACTTGCTGGGTGCTATTCGCCCCAAAGCATGTTTATTCCTCGGAAAATGTGGTGGTATCGACAAGAAAAACCAGCTTGGTGACTTGATTCTTCCTATTGCGGCTATCCGTGGGGAGGGAACTTCCAATGATTATTTTCCTCCCGAGGTTCCTGCGTTGCCTGCATTTATGTTGCAGCGTGCCGTTTCTTCATCCATTCGTGACAAAGGCCGCGACTATTGGACCGGTACTGTATATACCACTAACCGTCGTATTTGGGAACATGATGATGCGTTCAAAGAATATCTGACAAAGACACGGGCTATGGCAGTCGATATGGAAACTGCAACTCTGTTTAGTTGTGGCTTTGCCAATCATATTCCTACCGGTGCATTATTATTGGTATCCGATCAGCCAATGACTCCCGATGGAGTGAAAACGGATAAAAGCGATAATTTGGTGACCAGAAATTATGTAGAAGAGCATGTTGAAATTGGCATTGCTTCTCTGCGTATGATTATTGATGAAAAGAAAACTGTTAAACACTTGAAATTCGACTGGTAATCCGGTCTTTCTGAAAAAATATATATGGCAAAACAAGAATTGACCTGTGATGACATCCTCAAGGAATTGAGAGCAAAGCAGTATCGCCCTGTCTATTACCTGATGGGAGAAGAGTCGTATTATATCGACTTGATTGCAGATTACATAACGGATAATGTGTTGAGCGAAACGGAAAAAGAATTCAACCTGACTGTTGTGTATGGTGCTGACGTGGATGTGGCAACGATTATAAATGCCGCAAAGCGTTATCCCATGATGTCAGAACATCAAGTAGTAGTCGTTAAGGAAGCGCAGGCTGTGCGTAATATGGAGGAGTTGTCATATTATCTTCAAAAGCCTTTGCTTTCCACTATCTTAGTGATATGCCATAAGCATGGAACTTTAGATCGTAGAAAGAAGTTAGCTGCCGAGGTGGAAAAAACAGGTGTATTGTTTGAGTCTAAAAAAATCAAAGATGCGCAACTTCCCGGTTTTATCGCTTCATATATGAAACGAAAAGGGGTTGATATGGAACCGAAGGCAACTTCTATGCTTGCTGATTTTGTAGGCTCGGATTTAAGTCGTCTGACCGGAGAACTTGAAAAGTTGATTATCACTTTACCTGCCGGACAGAAACGTGTTACTCCTGAACAGATAGAAAAGAATATCGGCATAAGCAAAGACTATAATAACTTTGAATTGCGCAGTGCTTTAGTGGAAAAGGATATATTGAAAGCGAACAAAATAATAAAATATTTTGAGGAAAACCCGAAAACTAATCCGATCCAAATGACGCTGTCTCTATTATTTAGCTTTTATTCCAACTTGATGTTGACTTATTATGCACCGGATAAATCAGAGCAAGGAATTGCAAACATGCTAGGATTAAGAACTCCATGGCAGGCTCGGGATTATATGGCGGCAATGCGAAAATATAGTGGAGTAAAGACGATGCAAATTGTTGGAGAAATACGATATGCTGATGCAAAATCTAAAGGAGTCCAAAACAGTTCTATGACAGATGGGGATATTCTTCGCGAGCTGGTGTTTAAAATTTTGCATTAAGTCGAATTAAGAATTACATATATCATCAGACATATACTTTTACCATAGATAGAAATGGGGAGTATATGTCTTTTTTATATTCCCGCAATTATACTTATCTCAAAAAGACTCCTCACTATTTTCTGTGATTATTTTTACAAATAAAATTAGTTATTTCATCGTTTTATAGAGTTACTGTTTGGCTAATCACACAAACAGTTTTTTTAATTTTATATTGCCCTATCTTTTCAGAAAATACATTTTCATTAAATCTAAAGCTTGAATTTTTTAACGAGAAAAGTTTACTGATCCTTGAGTTTTATCAAAAAAAGCATTTTAGATTTTGATGCTACCATTTTATAGTGAGAATGGAGATTTTCTCTTTTTCTAAAGCTGCCCATTAATGTCATTTTGATAGTTCAGACTATATTGGATTGTTACAGCATGATTTTTTTCTAGTTTAATAGAAATATAGATTCACTTTATTGGGCTTAAATTCTTGTATATCATTTATTTATGCGAAAAATAAGCCTTCTAGAATCGAAAAAAAATAAATATCTGGAGATTGGTACAGAAATATCGCAAGGATTTGCTTTTTAGAGAAAATTGTAAAGGATGATTAGACAAAAATAGTAATATACATTGGTAAAGTATGGGTTGATTCCTTCCTTTTATTGCTTTTGCAACTATCAATATTTACTTTTGTATATTTGATCTGTTACCAATGTATAAAGTATTAATGTGAATAAGATACAAATGTGATAAAGAGTAAGCATTCACAATAGTGTATTTGTGAAATCACAATACTAATATTACATGTACAAATGTGGTTATATTGCTATTAACAAATAATAGTTTACTATTTATTCACCTGTGAACCAGTGTATTATATATTATTTTATCAATTTGTACTATAAAAGCCTCGCTTGGGTAGTATGTATATTTGTGAATAGTCGCATTTGGTTTGCAATTGACTTTGTTATATATCTATATATCTGTATTTTATATGCAATTATTCAATTAATGATATATGTTTATATTTACTCTTTTTATTTGAATTACAAACGTAATATTCGAATTGTAGAATGTCGTATACTTTTGTAATATTAATATTTTTATATTTGTGATTTGTTTTTGTGAATCTAAATATTTACCTTTGTATTATCAATGATGTAATACGTATTTTTGTGAATCAGGTGCATAACACATACAATTGTACTAAAAAGAAGGTAGTATGGAAATAAAAGACAGAATCAGAATGATAATGGAGAGAGAAAAAGTTCCTCCTAAAGTTTTTGCTAAAACAATCGGAGTACAACAATCTACTCTCTCTCATATTTTAAATGGCCGGAATAAACCCAGTTTAGATGTCATAATGAAGGTTCATCAAAAGTATGACTATGTAAATCTTGAATGGTTGCTTTATGGAGAGGGCGAAATGATGGTATCTGAAGAAGAGACATCTTTTTCTTCTTCTAATAGCGATTATCTGCCTTCTTTATTCGACGAGAATCTCATAAATTCGTCCAAAGAGCCGGCTATTCCGGAAAATCGCAAGGAAATGCCATTAAGAAACGCTGAAAATGCCCCTAAAGAGATTGTAAAACAAGGGATTAGGTATATAGAAAAGCCTGCCAGGAAAATCACGGAAATAAGAATATTTTTTGATGATAATACCTATGAGACGTTTAGGCCTGAAAAATAAAGAGTAAAATCGGTGGTTTGAGCAATTTCCTGTATCTTTGCACCCAGAATACGAATTTATACTTTTATATCCATACATGAAGAAATTTATTTTAGATCTGACAGTGACCGAGAATATCAGATTGAATGCAAACTATGTATTGCTAAAATTGACGTCTCAGTCATTACTGCCCGAAATGTTACCTGGGCAGTTTGCAGAAATCCGGGTGGACGGTTCGCCTACTACATTCTTGCGTCGTCCTATTTCTATTAATTTTGTAGATAAACAGCGAAATGAGGTCTGGTTTCTGATCCAGCTGGTTGGTGATGGAACAAGACGTCTGGCAGAGGCTAATTCTGGTGATACAATTAATGTGGTGCTTCCGCTGGGAAATGCATACACAATGCCTCAAGAGGCTTCTGATAAGCTCTTATTAGTTGGTGGAGGTGTCGGAACAGCTCCCATGTTGTATTTAGGTGAACAATTGGCTAAAAAAGGCCACAAACCTACGTTCTTGTTAGGTGCCCGTAGCGACAAAGATTTGTTGCAGCTGGAAGAGTTTGCCAAATATGGAGAGGTGTATACTACTACGGAAGATGGTAGCCATGGCGAAAAAGGATACGTAACTCAACATTCTATATTAAATAAGGTACGATTTGAGCAGATTTACACTTGTGGTCCTAAACCAATGATGGTGGCTGTGGCAAAATATGCCAAAAGTAATCAGATAGAATGTGAAGTTTCTTTGGAAAATACAATGGCTTGTGGTATCGGAGCATGCTTGTGCTGTGTGGAAAATACGACAGAAGGTCACTTGTGTGTATGTAAAGAAGGTCCTGTTTTTAATATAAATAAACTACTATGGCAGATTTGAGTGTAAACATTGGTGAATTACAAATGAAGAACCCGGTAATGACAGCATCCGGTACATTTGGATATGGTGAAGAGTTCTCTGATTTTATTGATATAACGCGAATAGGTGGTATTATTGTAAAAGGAACGACTCTTCACAAACGTGAAGGGAATCCTTATCCGCGTATGGCAGAGACTCCTTCTGGGATGTTAAACGCTGTAGGACTGCAAAATAAGGGTGTTGACTACTTCGTAGAGCATATATATCCTCGTATAAAAGACATTCAAACGAATATGATTGTAAACGTTTCGGGGTCTGCGATCGAAGATTATGTGAAAACGGCTGAAATCATTAATGAACTTGACAAAATTCCTGCTATAGAACTAAACATCTCTTGCCCCAATGTGAAGCAAGGAGGTATGGCTTTTGGTGTGTCAGCAAAAGGGGCATCAGAAGTAGTTAAAGCAGTGCGTTCTGCTTACAAAAAGACACTTATCGTAAAACTCTCCCCAAACGTTACGGATATCACCGAAATAGCTCGCGCGGCAGAAGAAAGTGGTGCAGATAGCGTGTCATTAATCAATACATTGCTGGGTATGGCGATTGATGCGGAACGTAAACGCCCTATTTTATCAACGATAACAGGAGGAATGTCGGGAGCGGCCGTAAAACCTATCGCATTGCGTATGGTGTGGCAAGTTGCTAAGGCGGTAAATATTCCTGTCATTGGTTTAGGGGGTATTATGGACTGGAGAGATGCTGTCGAATTCATGCTTGCAGGTGCAACGGCTATCCAGATTGGTACGGCAAATTTCATAGATCCTGCTGTCACTATTAAAGTGGAAGATGGTATAAATAATTACCTGGAAAGACACGGGTGTAAGTCTGTAAAGGAAATTATTGGTGCACTTGAGGTGTAATTGAAAACATACAATAACCATTCGTACTAAGTCTGCGAGAAAAATGCTATTTGTCTTTTGAATAAAGGAAGAATAAGCAGGCTGGAAACAGCGGATGAAAAATAGGTCTGTGTTTAACGATTAGCTATCAGCAAGATCTTTATAAACTGAAGGCAAAATAAAAACGACGGTAAGGATTTACATATTCTTCACCGTCGTTTTTATTTACACTTTATTTTATTCTCCCAATAAGTCGGGACGAAGTTTTCTGGTACGTTCCAAGGATTGTTGCAGTTCCCATTCTTTGATTTTTGCTTCATGGCCGGATAAGAGAATATCGGGAACTTTCCATCCTTTATAATCCGCAGGTCGTGTATATACAGGTGCTGCCAGCAAATTATCCTGGAAAGAATCGGAAAGTGCGGACTGTTCATCAGAAATGACTCCGGGGATGATACGTACGATGGCGTCCGCCATCACCGCTGCTGCCAATTCTCCTCCTGTTAATACGTAATCTCCAATGCTGATTTCTTTAGTAATCAGGTGTTCGCGGATGCGGTAATCGATACCTTTGAAATGTCCGCAAAGAATAATGAGATTCTGTGCCAACGAGAGGCTGTTGGCCATCGGCTGGTTGAACTGTTCTCCGTCGGGGGTCGTGAAAATAACTTCATCGTAGTCGCGTTCTGCCTTCAGAGCATTGATGCAACGCTCGATGGGTTCTATTTTCATAACCATTCCGGCAAACCCTCCAAAAGGATAATCATCGACACGGCGATATTTATCTTCGGTATAATCACGCAGATTGTGAATATGTATCTCTGCAAGTCCTTTATCTTGAGCTCGTTTCATGATAGAACAATTGAAGAAACCTTCAATCATTTCGGGTAAAACTGTTATAATATCAATACGCATAATCTTTTAATTTTTCGCAAAAGTACAAATATTCAAAGATAAACATGTATTTTTGCCTTAAACAATCGAAGAAATATGGATATAAAGGAAAAAATAGAGGAATTGCGTGCCGAACTTCACCGGCATAATTATAATTATTATGTGTTGAATGCTCCTGAAATCTCAGATAAAGAGTTTGACGACAAGATGCGTGAACTTCAGGATTTGGAACAGGCACATCCGGAATATAAAGATGAAAATTCGCCTACGATGCGTGTAGGTAGCGATTTAAACAAGAATTTCACGCAAGTGGCTCATAAATATCCTATGTTGTCACTGGCAAATACATATTCAGAAGCGGAAGTGACGGACTTCTACGACCGTGTCCGTAAGGCATTGAATGAGGATTTCGAGATTTGTTGTGAAATGAAATATGACGGTACTTCTATTTCGCTGACTTATGAAGATGGAAAGTTGGTTCGTGCCGTCACCCGTGGGGATGGAGAAAAGGGGGATGATGTGACGGATAATGTGAAAACAATCCGTTCTATTCCGCTTGTATTGCATGGTGATAATTATCCTGCCTCTTTTGAGATACGTGGAGAAATTCTTATGCCATGGGAAGTGTTTGAAGAGTTGAATCGAGAGAAAGAAGCGCGTGAAGAGCCGCTTTTTGCCAATCCGAGAAATGCGGCTTCCGGTACATTGAAGTTGCAGAATTCTTCTATTGTGGCTTCCCGCAAACTGGATGCTTATTTGTATTATTTGCTGGGTGATAACCTGCCTTGTGACGGACATTATGAAAATCTTCAGGAAGCGGCAAAATGGGGCTTTAAAATCTCTGATTTGACGCGTAAGTGCCAGACATTAGAGGAGGTTTTTGAATTTATCAATTATTGGGATGTAGAGCGTAAAAATCTGCCGGTTGCCACAGATGGGATTGTTTTAAAGGTGAATAGTTTAAGGCAGCAGAAGAATTTGGGCTTTACGGCTAAATCTCCTCGATGGGCTATTGCTTATAAATTCCAGGCAGAACGTGCGTTGACCTGTTTGAATAAGGTGACTTATCAGGTAGGAAGAACCGGAGCTGTCACACCAGTAGCTAATCTTGATCCTGTGCAGCTTTCAGGGACGGTTGTAAAACGTGCGTCCTTGCATAATGCGGATATTATCGAGGGGCTTGATTTGCATATTGGAGACATGGTTTATGTAGAAAAAGGCGGTGAAATTATTCCTAAGATTACAGGGGTTGATAAAGATGCACGTAGTTTTATGCTTGGTGAGAAGGTTCGGTTCATCGTTAATTGTCCCGAATGTGGCAGTAAACTAGTCAGATATGAAGGAGAAGCTGCTCATTATTGCCCGAATGAAACAGCGTGTCCTCCTCAAATCAAAGGCAAAATAGAGCATTTTATTAGTCGAAAGGCTATGAATATTGATGGATTAGGGCCGGAAACGGTGGATATGTTCTATCGTTTGGGATTAATTGAAAATACGGCCGACTTGTATAAACTTACAGTTGATGATATAAAAGGTTTGGATCGTATGGGTGAAAAATCGGCAGAGAATATCGTAACGGGAATTGCGCAAAGTAAAACAGTTCCTTTCGAGCGTGTAATCTTTGCTTTAGGAATCCGCTTTGTTGGTGAGACTGTGGCTAAAAAGATTGCGAAGTCGTTTGAGAATATCGATGATTTACAGCAGGCAGATCTTGAAAAATTGGTAAGTATCGATGAAATCGGAGAAAAAATAGCTCAAAGTATACTTGCTTATTTTGCTAATGAGTCTAATCGTGAGTTGGTTAACAGGCTAAAGGAGGCTGGATTGCAACTTTATCGCACAGAGGAAGATTTGAGTGGATACACTGATAAGTTGGCAGGACAGTCTATTGTTATCAGTGGTGTGTTTATCCATCACTCGCGTGACGAATATAAGGAACTTATCGAGAAAAACGGAGGGAAAAATGTTGGAAGCATTTCCGCGAAAACGAGTTTTATACTGGCTGGAGATAATATGGGACCTGCAAAGCTCGAAAAAGCAAAAAAACTTGGAATAACCATATTAAGCGAAGACGAATTTCTGAAACTTATATCGTAAGATAAGAAAAATATTCGTACTTTTGCGGCTAAATAAATTAGAGATTATAATTAAAACTCATGATACAGACTAAATTGAAAGGAATGGGGGTAGCACTGATTACTCCTTTCAAAGAGGATGAGAGCGTTGACTATGACGCGTTGATGCGTATGGTGGACTATTTATTGCAGAATAATGCGGATTTCTTGTGTGTGCTGGGAACTACAGCTGAAACACCAACTCTGACCGAGGAAGAAAAGAAAACCATAAAAAAGATGGTAATTGACCGCGTTAACGGAAGAATTCCTATTCTGTTGGGTGTAGGTGGTAATAATACTCGCGCTATTGTAGAAACATTGAAAAACGATGATTTTACAGGGGTTGATGCTATATTGTCTGTGGTGCCGTATTATAATAAGCCTTCTCAAGAAGGTATTTATCAGCATTATAAAGCGATTGCGGAAGCTACGGAGCTCCCCATCGTATTGTATAATGTTCCGGGACGTACGGGAGTAAATATGACTGCTGAAACTACGTTACGGATTGCCCGTGATTTCAATAATGTAGTTGCTATTAAAGAGGCATCCGGCAATATCACGCAAATGGATGATATTATTAAAAATAAACCGGAAAATTTTAATGTAATCTCTGGAGATGATGGTATTACCTTTCCTCTCATAACATTAGGTGCTGTTGGTGTGATTTCGGTGATTGGTAATGCTTTTCCTCGTGAATTTAGTCGCATGACACGTTTGGCGCTTCAAGGAGACTTTGCCAATGCGTTGACTATTCATCATCGGTTTACGGAATTATTTAACCTGCTATTTGTCGATGGAAATCCGGCAGGCGTAAAATCAATGTTAAACGCTATGGGTATGATCGAGAACAAGCTTCGTTTACCGCTGGTTCCTACTCGTATTACTACATTTGAGGCAATACGTAAGGTTCTGAATGAATTGAATATTAAATGCTGAAAAAAAAGATGGGCTTTTGACTAGTTCATAATAAACATCGAAGTGTTTAAAATAAATATCCCAATGATTGAATTCAATCATTGGGATATTTATTTTAAATCAGCTTATGATTTTTTATTCCTCTTCACCTTTTTGTGGCTCAGTCTGAAAATTGGGGGGATTTGATTCAGGGCAATCACATCCTTAAAAATAGATTCATTCCGGTGCAGATTTGAATTAAATGCTACATAGTGAAAAAAACATCTATCATAAGTATCATTCATTTTAATAATCTTCTTATTATCAAAAGAATAGGTATGATAGATAGCTTTAAATAAATGTATCTATCATACTTTTACCAGCAAAAACAGGTTATCTATCATCAACAAAATAGCCGAATAGAGGTCCTATATACATAAGATAGCTTGTTTTTGTTGCAATGAACCTGTATAAATCCGATGATCATGGCTTAATAATCCAACTTTAACGGTGGTAAGTTTATAGCCCACGTATGCAGGCTGTACAGCCCGCATCTGTAGGCTGTATGGTTTACAAGCGTGGGCTGTACAGCCTGCATACGTGGGCAGGGTCGACGCATTATATTTTTTACTATCTTACAACTTGTATTTTATTTTTATATTATTGACTATTAGTGTATTATCTATTGTATATGTCGATTATTTTCCTTATCTTTATAAGATATTATAAAACATAAACTAACATGAAAATTGGCATAATTGACCTTTGTAAACAAATAGAAGATCCTAGGATGAACCGCAAAAAAGTACATAAAATGGAAACTATTATCTATATATCCATTGCTGCTATAATCTGTGGCGCCCAGTCTTGGAA
>NZ_JH114337.1:127085-127473 GCF_000157095.2 Bacteroides sp. D1 | reverse complement strand
GAGTGGAGAATAACGGATTCGAACCGTTGACCCTCTGCGTGCAAGGCAGATGCTCTAGCCAGCTGAGCTAATCCCCCAAGAGGTTGTTCAAGAATGTTGTTTTTAGTTTTTAGCTTTTAGCTGTCACTATTCCTCGTTCTTGAGCTTGGTAGTCCCAGGCAGAGTTGAACTGCCGACCTCTACATTATCAGTGTAGCGCTCTAACCAACTGAGCTATAGGACTAGTTCAACCTTGTCTACCTGATGTTAGACTCGGCTTCTTTTTTCTCTTGTTTATCTCTATCTATAATACTATAGATGGTTGATCTATATTTATAAATAAACAAGTACCAGTAGTACAAAAAACAGAACCTTTAAAGTCTATAAGTGGCTGTCACGGTTGTGACAG
>NZ_JH114337.1:126172-126985 GCF_000157095.2 Bacteroides sp. D1 | reverse complement strand
TTTTCTTGCTCTGTTCAGGATGCCGTAAATTTATTGACCTTATTCAAATACCTATTATCTTCAATCGTATCGCTACTCTCTCGGACAAGTATTGACGGTTCTATTTTTTTACTTGTACTACTTGTATTGTTTATCAATATTTCAAAGAACTTGCTGCTTTCGTTTTAAAAGCGGGTGCAAAGGTAAAGGCTTTATTTTTAACTACCAAACTTTTTCGGAAGTTTTTTTTTTTCTTTTTACTCATTTCTCAGGCTCTCTATGCGAAAGGGAAAGAATGTATAAAAGAAAAACAAAGGCCGTTTTCTTTGCGAATCGGACTGCAAAGATAAGAACTCTATTTATTATCCTCCAAAACTTTTCGGAAGTTTTTTTGTTCTTTTCTTTAAGCACAATTTCGCTTTTTCACTATGTCAATTCTGCAAGGCTTTCTTCTCTTGGAAAGCGGGTGCAAAAGTACACCCTTTTGGTATACAATCCAAATATATTAAACTCTTTTTTCTAAGTTTTTTTGAAAGAATCGGCTAAAGTGCTGAAGGATAATGATGTTGTAGAACATATTTTTTTATCATGAGTGGATTGGGGGCGGAAACGGTACACATGAGACACATTATTATATCACACGCGGGCGCGTAGGCGAACGCAAGAGAGAAAAAGATGCAGAAGAAAGAAATAACAAAATTACAGTCGAATTACAGCTGAGAAAAAGACAACAGGAAGAAAGAGACAAGAAGATGATATAGAAGGAAAACAAGAAAAAGAACGAAATGTAAAAAGAATACTAGGGATATACCACAAAGGGACATTACAAAAGGA
>NZ_JH114337.1:363-126072 GCF_000157095.2 Bacteroides sp. D1 | reverse complement strand
GAGATTATTAAAGGGGATTATTAAAGGGGATGGATTAATTGGAATGGTTAATTGGGCATGACCAGCAGAATACAGGATATTCAGCGACGCAGCGCCACTAGAAATGATTTCTCATTTTCATTTCTCATATTCTCATAGGTTGCACAATAATCAACTGTAAATCATCAATATAACACTATGAGAAATAAAATAAAAAAGGCATTTCTCATAGTATTACCAGCGTTTTATACTGAAAACAGTGCATTTCTCATACCTTTTCAAGGTATTTCTCATAGTATTTTGACTATTTATGCTATAAATTCTCAAGCTAGATCCTAAACTAAAGACCAGGTTGAATACCAGACTAGACACAGCTTTACAATACATTATCAGTGCTTATTGAAAGTATATAGAGCAGACATTCGCATATTTTCCTACCTGCATCTGTATCGTTGCACTCGAGTGAACAGGCCTGTGCACTAGAGTAGAAAGAACCGTCTACTCGAGTGAAACGATCTGTTCACTCGAGTGCAACGATACAGATAGTAGTAGGAAAAAATGGTAATAATTAAGGAAAAGCATAAGGATATAAGGTGCATGATACACAGGAAAGCAGTAAACAATAGGAAGTTGCTTAATAAACGACATAAGAAAAAGGAATAATCGTAAAGTTCGACGAGAGTCTGGGAAAAGATACAGCCATAATGCATGAGAAAGGAGTAAAATAGATAAAAGGAGTATGAGAATAAGATGAGAAACGATTTAAAACCTATGAGAAATGCATCATTTTTAAGGATAAATGATAGAAATAGTATGAGAAATACCATTTTATATTTTATTTCTCATACTATTATATTATTGATTTACATATAATTACCGTATTATTTATGAGAATATGAGAAATGAAAATGAAAAATCGTTTGCAGAAGAAAAGAACAAGAGGAATCATTCACCAGGCAGGGAGATGTGTAAATTAAACTATGTATGCTTTATTCTCATTCAATCTCATCGGTCGGTGAACGGCCAGCGCCAAGGAGCAGGACTACCCGTCCCAACGGACGTAAAATTGCAACATTTTAAACCTATCTACAAATTTTATCGCCAGTTGTCGTGCACTAGCTCCCCAGTTAGCCAGTATGACATGGTCCATTTCTTACATATATTGCGATAAGCGAGGTAAAACAGTTTTTTAAGGGCGGTGTTGTTAGGGAACACGCCCTTGTTTTTTTGTCACTTTCCGTATCTGATGATGACAGTCCTCAACTGTATTTATGGTATAAATCATACGATGTATATCCGATGTGAACTGAAAGTATTCAGTAAGTTTTCCCTACGTTCATAATCCTCACATATGACATTCAGTTCTTTCAAAAGCAGAGAAATATTATTCATATTTTCTTTACCTCAAAAATTCATTTTTCGATTAAGACTACAAATAAGTTTTTCACAGTAAAATCAAACGAGAAACACTCCAGCAAAAGATCCTAAAAACAGACTTATCTCTATTATTATTGATATCCCATTTCTTGAATATTTATATTCAAATATCGGCCCAATTTGAGCCGATATTCTTAATTTAAAGGTATACGCAATATCCAACAACCTATCATTCCCAAGATAACTTTAATTGGAATTATATTCTAACCACTTCTTTATAGTTTTTTGGTTGTTTGTTGTAATCCTTCAAGTTGGTGTGGATCATCGTTCGCATATCGTATTATCAGATTAGGATTATCTTGTAGATCTTCATACAATCTTATTGCAAAGAAATTATCCTCTTCTGTTACCATCTTCTCAATCAATAATGGAATGATTTCTTTTCCCATAGCCTTTAAATCGGCATATTGAGGTAAATTTCTTGTAGTAGCAGTGTTATTACTAAGCGAGTAATGCCATGCTTCCTTCCATTCATTAAACAGAGATTCAAACCTTGAACTATCTCTACATGTTTTTACTTTTCTAGCAATCATCATCAACTCATCCGGTGAGAAGATTATATTTTCGTGAATATCCTCACTTATTTCTTTCATTGCATTAGCATCTATTTCACTTAGACTACGGGTAGGAGAAACTGCCCCATAGGTTTCCACAGGAACTCCATACATTCCATTAGAAAACACACTTACAAGGTGCCACAATAGCCACATACGCCCCATCTTAGAATAAGGTGCCTCGCAATGGGGACTACCTCCAAGAGATGCATGCAGAGGGGTATTTCCCCAACCCCAAACTACAGGATAGTATCTTGATATTGAGGTTGCCCCTTTCATGTAATCATAAGCGGCATGATACACGGAACTCGCATTTTCATATCCATATCTTACTTGATCCCAAGTACTAAACTCTATCCACTTATTATTAAACCCCAACGAATAGGCAAAACAATTATATCCAGATGACGGATAATTCATAACAACTGTATTGGAATATTCAACTAAAGGAAACGATTTCCTTAAAGCATTCCTTTCAGCAGAAAAGAGAGGTCGTGGGAAAGAGTTCCTGATCAATTCGCGCTGTTCATCTGTTAATTGAGAATCCCAATTATCAGGAAGAATATACCCTCCCCCTGGTAGATTTGATCGTGTCTTAGCCATCGGTCCAATAATGCTATAAATATAATCCATAATTTCAAGGCTATCAAGCAAATTAACAGTTTGTATAGCCACTTCATTAGCCGGCTTTACAGATTCCTCAACGGTACTTACAATATCTTCGCTACTACAAGCAAAAATACACAACAGAGCGAATACTACAGTTAATTGCTTCATATCACAAGTATTTAAGGTGAATATTATACGAATGTATATATTTTTTTCGAGCATTCCTAACACTTTTCTGTTTTCTTACTCAATAATATTCCATTCTTTTGTTATTAAATGATATAGATGCTAGTGACTTTAAAAACCTTTTGAATATTTTAAAATAGCAGCAGCCAGAGGAGATGCAATCGCATGGTTAAATCTTGGAAATATGTATATGACTGGACAGGAGCATCCTTAAAATAGATGACTTCACCTTATCATTTTCAATAATAAGGTGAAATCAGCATACGATTCAGACTGAAATTATTCAGGTAAAATCTGTTCGATCTCTTTCAACTCATCTGCCGAGAACTCCAAATGATCCAACGCTTTTAAATTGTCGGCTAACTGGTTGACAGAGCTTGCGCCCACAATCACCGAAGTCATCCGTTCGTCTTTCAATACCCATGCCAGTGCCATTTCAGCAAGTGTTTGTCCACGTCGGAGGGCTATTTCATTCAACTGGCGGGCGGCTTCTACCTTTTCAGGCGTCACTTGCGAAAGCTGGAGAAAACCCGAAGAACGTGCGGCACGAGAGCCTTCCGGAATACCATTCAAGTATTTATCTGTCAACAGTCCTTGCGCCAAAGGAGAAAAAGCGATGAAACCGGAACCATATTCTGCTGCCAGCGGAAGTGTTTCGGCCTCCACCTCACGGTCGAACATACTATACCGATACTGGCTGATGAGACAGGGAACACCGGCTTTTGTCATCATTTCGTAGGCCATACGTGCTTGTTCGGGAGGATATTTGGAGATTCCGATATACAGCGCTTTCCCTTGTTTCACGATATCAATCAATGTCTGAATGGTTTCTTCGACCGGAGTAACTCCATCATAACGATGGCTATAAAAGATGTCGAAATACTCCAACCCTGTCCGACGGAGACTTTGGTCAATGCTCGCCATCAGATTTTTACGAGAGCTATTTCCGCCATAAGGGCCAGCCCACATGTCATGTCCGGCTTTGGAAGAGATGATCATTTCATCCCGATAACCCTGGAAGTTCTCTCGCAAGATTCGTCCGAAATTGGTTTCAGCACTTCCGGGAACAGGACCGTAATTGTTTGCCAGGTCGAAATGGGTGACACCATGATCGAACGCATACTTAATCATGTCGGTTGCTACATCGAAATTGTCCACACTACCGAAGTTGTGCCACAACCCCAAAGAGATTAAAGGTAACTGCAAGCCGCTCTTGCCACAATATTTATAGGGCATACGTTCGTAGCGTCCGGCTGCCGGCTGATAACTGAAAGAGTTTTCCATAAAACAGAATGTTTATATTTTCCTTTCACAAAGAAAGGAAAATATATTTTAATAATACTTTTGAACCAGCCTAAATTTTACGGCAGCATTATTTAAATAAAATTTCCATAACAACCCTGACAGTCTCTTTACTTGAGACAATTAAACAAAAATATAAAACCGTTCTACCCCTTACAAAAAACAATAGCCGGTAGTCCACGTTACCTAAAAAAAATAGAAAAATATGATAACTATCAAGGTTAAATTTAGAGAATCAACAATTAAGAAAAAGAAAGGAACCATCTATTATCTGTTGACAAGGAATAAAGAATACAGAGAGATAACAACTCCGTATAAGATTCATTCACACGAGTGGAATGACAAGCGTTCGCTAATTGCGATATCGAATGCCGAATACCAGCGCAGATATGAACTGCAGCTCATTGAAAACTCCATCATCCGGGATATTCGACACCTTCAGCACATTCTGACAAGTGAAAACAACATTGATACCATCATCAAACTTTTCAAAAAAATTCAAGGTGAAAGCCTATTATCCGTATTCAGCAAGAGTGTCACAAATGATTTGTATATCAAGAACCAACCCCGAACCGCAAAATCATATATAGCTTCAGTAAAAAGTTTCCTCCGGTTCAGAAACGGAGTTGACATTTCTTTCGAAGAACTGACTCCTAAACTTATTTCAGACTACGAAAGATATCTGAAAGAGCAGCAGATATGTAATAATACTATTTCATTCTATATGCGAAACCTAAGAGCCATTTATAATAGAGCTGTCGAAGAAAGCTATACAGAACAAAAGCATCCGTTTAAAAAAGTATTCGTAGGCAATGATAAAACCATCAAACGGGCAATAGACGAAGATGTCATATCAAGATTAAAAACATTGGATTTATCGTCAAAACCACGATTGGCTTTTTCACGCGATATGTTTATGTTCAGCTTTTATGCACGAGGGATGGCTTTTATTGATCTGGCGTACCTAACCAAAGAGAATATCCAAGGAGAATATATTATTTACCGACGCCATAAGACCGGACAAGAACTTAGCATAAAACTAGAAATATGCTTAAAAACTATTATTGATAGATACTCTCATTACAGTAACGGAACTTTCTTATTTCCTGTTTTATCAGAAAGTACACAGAATTATGATAGTGCCTTGAGACTTCATAATATTCATTTAAAGAAAATCTCCGGCTTCATGGGACTTCCCAAACCTTTGACTTCATACGTGGCGCGCCATAGTTGGGCTACACTAGCCAAGAAAAAAGGTATATCTACACAAATCATCAGTGAAAGTATGGGACATAATAGCGAAAAGACAACCCGAATATATCTCTCATCTCTTGACAGGTCCGTGATTGATGATGCTAATGCCAAACTGATTTCCGGTATATAAGAATATATGCAGGACTGCAAGATGGAATTAAAGTCTATGCATAATCAATTGATTTACACATTATTATTCACTGCAATTCTTTCTCTTCAAAAGAGACGGAATAAAATATTTATTTGCAAAATAAACAATTTAAATCTTTACTCGCAAGTATTTCTCAAACAATGTTTAAGCTATATTCAAAATAATCAGATCACTATGAATTCAAGCTACCGCAAATATATTTACCCATATTTCACAAATAAAAGGAACTTTCCGTCAGCCAAGCGCACAACTACACATCTAATTATAAGACGATTACGCACATAATACAAGTTTTATTCCGTCTCTTTTGAAGAGAAAGAATAGGCAGATATTACATTTTTTTCAATTAACGAAACAAACTGGCAAATAGTACAAACTTAAAAACACACATACAAAAATAATCAACAAGTAAATATAATGAAAATAAGAAGTATTTTCACCCTCCTCATCCTAACCCTCCTCGTTTCATACTCGAGAGCGCAGGATATAGCCATAAAAACAAATTTACTTTACGGAGGTTATACCTATACCCCGAATCTTAGTCTTGAAATAGGTTTGGGTAAAAGAAGCACACTCGATTTAGGCGGCGGCTATAATCCCTGGAATCTTGACGGAACGGCTGAAAACAACAAAAAACTAGTCCACTGGCTAGGCGAAATAGAATATCGTTACTGGCTATGCCAACGCTTCTCCGGACACTTTCTCGGAGTGCACGTTCTCGGTAGCCAATATAATATTGCGCAACAGGATTTGCCACTCATATTCGGAAAAGGTTCTAAAGAATACCGCTTCGAAGGCTATGGCTACGGAGGGGGAATTTCATACGGCTACAACTTCTTTCTAGGCATACGATGGAGTATTGAAGCCAATCTAGGAATCGGATATGCACGCTTGCACTATGACAAGTACAAATGCCAAAAGTGCGGCGAAAAGATCGGAACAGAAAGCAGAAATTATTTCGGTCCTACGAAAGCAGGAATATCACTGATATATTACCTTAAATAGACAAACAAACATGAAAAGACAATATATGCTATTCGTCATCGTGTTGTTGTTCTGCACGAACACATCAGCACAGCAAAAAGAGTATTCCGGGAAAATACACGTCACGGCGCTATCCCTGCAACAAGAAGGGGATTCAGTGTACGTGAAACTCTCTTTCGACATTTCCGGGGTAAACGTAGATTCACGTCGTTCGATCAGCCTGATTCCCACTCTGGTAGCGGCAGGCGACAGACTGGACCTGCCCGAAGTAGTCGTCAAAGGACGTGAAAACTATAACGTGTACCGACGGGAAACCGCCTTGATGAGTAACCGGGAAAAAACGGCGTATGCCGCAGAAGCTCCGTATGCAGTCGTCCCCGGATTCAAATCGGGGAACGCAAAAACAATTGCATACAGCGTAGCCGTGAAATACAATCCGTGGATGGCGGACGCAAAGCTGGATATGTATGAAGACCTTTGCGGCTGCGGCAATCCTGCGCGGAGGATAGGCATCACCATGCTTGCCAACCGTATAACGCTAGAGAAAATAATAGAGCCGTACGAAATAACTCCCAGCATGGCATACGTGCAACCTGTCGTCGAACCGGTAAAAAGACGCGAAATCATCAGCGAGGCTTTTCTGGATTTCGTTGTAAACAAGACCGATATCCGCCCCGATTACATGAATAATCCGCAGGAACTGAAGAAAGTCACCGACCTCGTTGCCGAGATAAAAGACGACCCGGACGTCACAGTCCGCGCGATTAACGTAATCGGTTACGCTTCACCGGAAGGCTTGCTGTCCAACAATCAACGGTTGTCCGAAGGCCGGGCCAAAGCACTGACCGGTTATTTGGCTTCACGATTCGATTATCCGCGGAGTTTATACCAAGTCGCTTTCGGGGGTGAGAACTGGGACGGACTCAAAGAATGTGTAGAGGCATCCCAAATGCCGTATCGTAAAGAAGTATTGGAGTTCATCGGGTCTTTCCCGGCCGAATGTGGCTACGCTGACCAAGTGAGGCGCAAAAAAACATTGATGAATCTGAAAGGCGGCGAGCCATACAGATACATCATCCGGGAGTTCTGCCCCTTGCTTCGCAAAGCGATTTGTAAGATTGACTTTGACGTCAGAAATTTCAGCATCGAACAGGCTAAAGAGGTATTCAAAAGCCGTCCGCAAAACCTTAGCTTGAATGAGATGTTCCTTGTTGCCAACACCTACGAAAAGGGATCACAAGAGTTTATCGACCTGTTCGAAACTGCCGTGAAGCTATATCCCGACGACGTGACCGCCAATCTGAATGCAGCAGCAGCCGCGTTGTCACGCAAAGATACGGTCTACGCCAAGCGATATTTGAATAAAATAGAAAAATCACTCGATATCCCCGAATACCACAACACAATGGGAGTACTGGAAATGCTTTGCGGCAACTATGACAAAGCAGCATCACACCTGAACAAAGCAACGGAAACCGGACTGCCGGAAGCCAAACAAAATCTGGCAGAAATGACAAAGAAAAAACAGCAGAGATAAACAACAAAGATTAACAACAGAGATAAATAACTGATTTATAAACACTTTTAAAAAACAGGAAAGCATAACAAAAAACAACCTCCTACAGGTAAGCATTCACCTATAGTTTGTTTAGGGACCAAACTATCAAACGGGCAAAACAAAAGCTAAAGCAAAAGCTGACGCAATTATTAAACATTTTATTTATAAAAACAATGAAGAAAATTATTTTCATGGCTTTATTCGCCGCCACTCTCTCCGCTTGTTCCAATGAGAACAACGAGGTGACCCAAGAAACAACGAACCTGAAATCACTCGATTTTTCTTTTGATGTCGCTACTCCTAAAACGAGAATGAGCGATGACGAAGTGACCACAGCAATAACAGCGGTCAGAAACAATATTCAAAACATTACCATCGAGTACTTCAACGCATCCAATGCTTCGCTCGGCACGTATGATTTCACACCCGAGCAGGTAGCTACGGCAAAAGGTGACGACCAGACTGCCACTGCTGCAGGCCGCAAACCCGTTAATATTAGCAACATTCCCAGCGCTACGACTAAAGTGAACGTTTATATGAACGTTGATAAGAACGCTGCCGACATCAATGACTTGCAGATAGGATACACGAAGATGGAATATCGTGGTACACCTAAAGATATCACATTGAAAACACCAGAAGGGGAAAGAATAGGCGACAATACGAACGACCTTTACAGTGTCGAAGTTTCAGTGGCGCCTGTATTGTCACGTTTCGAGTTTCACGGCAAGGCATCAGACATTAAGGTGAATAGTTCGGCAAGCGGTATACTACCAAGCGGAGTTGCAGACGGAACAAAAGACCAGGCTAAAGCCCATGTAAGCGATGCTACAATTACAGCGGCAGAAAAGGCCGCTCAAGAAGCGTGGAGAAAAGCGAATCCGGGAACTGCGGATCCTTCGACATGGAGCTTCAAATACACCGTCGCGTATGCATACGATGACGCATACACGATTGAAAGTATTGACGAATATTATATGAATAATATACCTCTCACCAAAGATGGAGATTTAGTCTTAAATGCCAACGACGGTGCAGGCAACTGGAACGATGCTGCTAAGGAAAAATATAAAATAGGTGGCGATATGGAAAAAATGTTCGATACCACTGTAGAAGCAGACAAAGTTATCGCATACAATTTATTCCCTCAAACAGCGACAAACGGCACAGGTGCCAGCACCACCGATGTAAAAACAAGTATGCCGCACTTCGTTCTGAAACTTACCACTAAAGCAAACGGTGCAACCGCCCCCCGATGGCTGACAATCCGTGCATTGAAAGCTGCGGATGTATTGATTACCTCTTTCGACGCCGGCAAAGTATACGTACTGAATGCCACCGATATTAATATCAATCAATATTCCGCCAAGCTGAAAGTTACCACTAACAACGATATACCAGGTCCTGAAATACCGGAACCCGTAGACCCGACAGACCCGAATCCGGAACCGGTAGGCAAAGACCTCGACGTTCTTGTCAAGATCACCGAGTGGACTATTGTCAACGTGAAACCCGAGTGGTAATTACGACCATTACCGGACGTTAAACGACGCATAAAAAAAGGGGGGACGTGGCTGATTACCACTTCCCTTCACAAAGCCGTCTCCCTTCCCCCGGAAAGAATAACGGCAACGGGTGATAACCGCACCCTGTAACGGTTAGTATGAGATTCATTTTTTGATGCAGAATTATGAGAAAAGTCTTTTTCGTAGGGTTGATTGCCATACTGACAGGTTGTAGCCAGGAGAGCCGCGTTTCTTCGCCGGAAGACTCCGGTATCGAGCTACAAATTAATTTATCGTTAGGCAGCGTCTCCACCAGAGCCGTAGATGCCCCTATCACCGGCAACGACGGAGAGGGATATGTATTGCCTTTCACAGAGGTAAAAACGCTGAAAGTCGATTTATATAAATCTCTTGAAGCCGCCCCCATATTCACCTATACAGCCACCGATGCAGAGATTGCTGGCATCAGGAATACCGCCACCGGAAAGTTGGCAAGACTCTCCATACCCAAGATTCCGGTAACAACCCAATACGTGAAAGTGACGATAAACCGGTTTAAAGAGGAGAATCCGCTTATCAACCAATTACAGGTGAGCAGCCAGGACGACCCGCCCGCCCCTACCATGAACCGGACAGAGATTCCTTACGAAGGAGTTACCAAAGAAATTATCGTCATCCCCGAGGAATCGGACCCTTTCTCCGTCAAGGTGAAAGCCATCGTGGAAGTGGCTCCCGTATTGAGCCGGTTTGAAATCATACCGGGCGAAATCGTGGTCACCAACCCTGCAACCACAGGCGCTTCATTCGACTGGACGGACGGAACCGCAGGCAGAGACAAAATCAAGAACTTCACCGAAGCCGATATCACCGTAGCCGAAGCAGGCGCGCGGGAGAATTTCAGGAAGAAATACGGAACGGACGCTACCGCTGCCGCTATCTATTCCTATCGTGTCCGGCTCATCCGGTCGCCCTTCCCCGACGGCTTCGATATCAACAGCACGCCAACCGGATTCTATTTTTATATGAATTATTTCAAGCCGAGCCTCAACGCCGCCACTATCATAAAGAATACAAACGATGGTATCTCCGACTGGAACATGACCACAGGTTTTGCTGAATACAAGAAAGGAGGACAGCAGTCCAATATGTATGACGCAAGAACATCAGAGACTACAAAGGTGAACGCTTTTCATCTTTTTCCCCAATCGGTGGCGGCAGACGCTACTTTGCAACAAATCAAAGACGGAATGCCTCATCTGATTATGGGCTTTAGTACCGATAAGATAAAACGCTGGCTGACGGTCAGGGCATTCAGCGACAAAAGTAATAATGAAATTATCAACGCATTTAAGCCGGGGTATTGCTATTCCCTCGACCTTGATGATGTCGTTATCACCCCATGGTCATTGGGTTTGGACGTTCGCATTACCGATGGCGATAAAGTGACGGAGTCAGATCCCATCATCAAAGATTTCGATCAGACGTCTCACGTGCCCGAACCTGAAGGCGCAGATCTAGCACTCGGGCTTCGTGTCTCCAAGTGGAGAGACAAAGACTTGGAAGTAGAACTTTAACCGGAGAAAATAAAAGAAAGAATGAATAAAACATATTTCATAGGAATACTCCTGATTACTGCATCTCTTTTCGCAGGATGCACCAAAGAGAACACGGAAGATTGCTTTTCGGGACTCAGACTCGATTTCTACTTCACCCATCATACCGGCAACGGCAATCTCTTCGGCGAAAAGGTGCGGCGGATTCACGTGTACCTGTTTGACACGGAGGGCATACTTCAACTCCACGCGACAGACAACGGAGACAAACTGGAATATAGTTACCTGCAAAACGGACAGATACAGACGGTGTCAAAACCGAACCCGTGGGGAAAGCTCTCTGACGAGTATGTGATGAATCTGGATAAAGTGCCGCCGGGAAAATACAGAATTATATCATGGGCGGATAACGGGCAGAAAGACAACACTACTTATTTTCATGGAGAAATGAAAAATCCGGCAAGCCATAATTTAAGGAAAGACGTCACGCTGGGAGCGACAATGGCGGACGACCTCTATATGTTCTTAAAATGCCGGACGGCATCCGGACTGCCCGAAGAACTTGTTCCGGAAGCAGAGGAGATAAACGACCTGTGGTATGGCGCGGCAGGCTCCCGCCATCCCCAAAGCGATATGTATACCTATGAAACCGTGGAAGTTAAAAACAGCGTGGTCACCGCACGCCGCATCGAACTGATCCGCAACACCAACCTACTGAAAGTCACTTTAAGCGGACTGGAACATCTCACGCCGGAAGTCCGGGACACGCACGCCGCGAACCGGGATACGGACTTCAAACTGTGGGCGGTTGCTACCGACGAGAGGTATAAGTCCGACAACACATTTGACGGGTACACCCGCTCCGTCCGCTACTCTCCATTCAAGACATTGATGGACGCGAACACGCTCTCTGCCGACATCAAGGTATTGCGGCTGACAATGGACCGCCCGGTGCTTTTATATATCGAGACACCCGGCGGACGCAGGATTCCGGAACAGCCGATTGACATCGTCAGTATGCTGTTCAAGGCACGCAACCCCGACACGGGAGCGTATATCTACCAATCGCAGAGCGATTTCGACCGGATATACGAACATCCGGTGGAAGTACGCATCGGCGCTAACCTGAACATCAGAATCTTTATCGGAGAATGGGAAATTGTGAACGTAAAACCTGCTGAATAGGATATGAAAATGAGAATAAGATATAGAATACTGGCATTGGCCGCGGCCGCGCTCCTGTCGGGCTGCGCCAAAGAATCCGCTGTGATGAACCTGCCTGAAGCGGAGAAAGTGACCGTACAGATAAAGACCAAAGCCCTTACCGGCAGCGTGGTGGAGGGAGTGACCATAGAGAAAGTGCGTTTCATGCTCTTTCAGAATGAGACATTATTAAATAATTATACCACTTCCAACGGGACGCTGAACATTGACGACAGCGGGTTGTTCAATCTTGCTGTCAGCCCGGGAGTATATTATTTCGCCGCCATCATCAACGAGACGCCCGAACTGACGGAGAAACTGAATGCCGTGACGAAGCGTACGGATATCGACGGCGCCGGATTCGACTGGCAAAGCAGCGCGCTGACCTCCGGCAATATGCCGTTGGCCAATCTGGGAGAGATAAAGATTCAACCGGGAACGACGTCCGGACAAGGAATGGCGCAACTGCGCCCCGTATACAATTCGGAAGGCGGCAGATACAAAGGTGATTTCACGACAGCATCCACAACCGCAACCATCGATATGCCCCGCGTGATGTCGCAAGTATCCGTGTTTTTGCGACAGGACGATGCGGTGACGGAAGAAATAAAAATCAGCAACGTGCAGGTTAGCAATATACCACGCAACAGCTACCTGGTAGACCGGCTGGATGCCGACAATACCAAACAGGATCTCTTCAATGGTTCCGAAATGACCATTTCCGCATCCGAGGGAGACAAAGAGTACAACGGCAAACTGTATCATACCTTTCCAACCGCCATTATTGCGGAAAAATCGTTCTATGAGAATGGAACGGACGACGGAACAAAAGCTACTGACCCGGATAATGCCGCTTATTTGTTTATCAACGCAACTTATGGGGGCGTACCCACTACGTACAAGATACTGCTCCGTGAAGGAGATGCTAATTTCAGACTCCTTCGTAATACCAATTATAATGTCTATGCGACCATTAAACAGATAGGCAGCAAAGGCATCTATGTGGTGATTGAACCTGTCAAGCTGTACAACATCACGGTAAACTGGAAGCCGGTAGAAGGACTGGTCATCGTGAGTGACCGGGAGGCGGACTTCAACAAGAATGTCAATGTGTGGAGTGACTACACGGCTTATTCCGGCATACTTAAAGTATATAAAGGCGACGCCTACCACGATGCCCTGTTCAAATACGGCAGCCTGATAGCTACCGGAAATGATGCTACGACCACTATAGAGCAGGGGTTCACTGCCCCGACGGCTGTTGAAGCGACCAATGATGTAATCTGGTATCCCGGAAATTTCAATGTGACGGGTATCGGTAGCTGGGATGATGTCCCTTATATCACGGATGCGAGCAATATCCCATCAGGGAATACGCCCGAACTGGTAGCACAGGGTAAGGGAGATCCCTGTCGTCTGGCAGCATTATCCCCTCATCAGATAGGTGTGGAAGGGAAGGTAGACAACCAACAGTGGCACATGGCCAATCCTACCGAATATGCCATATTGATGAAGGCAGCAAACGGGGCAGAAAGTGAAAATAATAATGGATACTGTTCTTTTCATGAACTGCTGATACCCAACGTCAAGTACCGCAATGAAAGCGGAGTGCTGGTTTCCTCCCATTATTACAAGGGAAACTATTGGAGCACGGAAAGCAACAAGGCATTCTCCTTCGACAGCCAGAATCCGACAGCAGCAGTGCTCGGCGCAGCCGCTCCCGGACAAGGATATACCGTTCGTTGCGTAAGAAACAACATTCCTGCAGCCCGTATAACAATCAACCCGCCTACGTCCGTAAACTATAAGGGAGCAGCCATCAACGGACTGCCTTTCTATGTGGACAGTAACGTGCCATACTGGAAAATGGAACTTATCAAGAGCGGAGACCACGTAGGAACTTCCATGAATTTCGATGACTTCTCATTCACACCTTTAGCCACAGGAGTTATGCACGAAATCGAAGGTTCTTATACCCAGACTCCCAAAGCGTACATCGCACGCAGAGAATCAAGGACCGAAGACCGCACCTTTGGAGTGAAGTTCACTTCCATGCACTTCACCGGTGAAGAGACTACTTATTATTTCACGATAACACAGAACAGATATAGCATCAGAGGAATACCAAGTATTAATGGTCTGGGAACTGATAATAGAATAAAAGGAGAGGGAGGCAAGTATACCATACATATCGAACTTACTCCTGACGACGTAGCCATGCCCATAGGAGCTCAACTTAAAGTCCGGTATACTTATCTCAGCGCTCCCCGCGGTGAAGAAAGTACAGTTGCAACCATTACAGATGGAAACCAACACGAATATGACGTGGAACTGGATATACTCGCTAATGATACGCCGGATGTTATCGGACTTTCTTTTGTTGTATATATGAAAGAGAAAGACGAATCTGGGTATCGCGATATATCATCAAGCTCTTATAATTATTACCAAAACACGAAGTGACCATGAAAAATAAAACCACAAACATACTGATAGTGCTGACAATAATGGCTCTGACCTCATGCGTCAGAGAAGAACTGTTGCCATCTTCCGGCAATGGAGAAGAAGGCGAACGCGTGAAAGTAGAACTTAGCTTTAAGATACCTCCGGCTTCGAGTCCGCAGGAACTACAATCGAGAAGTATGTCCACTGATAATGCTTTCTCTGTAGAATTCTTCAAAGAGACATCTCCGGCCAAAACACGTTCGGGAGAGGTGACGGAACTGTACAATCTATGGTTGTTTCAGTTTCATAGCGACGGCTCCATACATGGCTCGCCCCAGCAGGTTTCCGACGAGGTGACGATGGTAAACGACATGGCTCTGCTGAATGTCACGCTACGCGTGGGCACTGACCAGACGCTTTACCTGGTAGCTTTAGGCAAAAAAGTAACCGTAGCGGCCAACCTGGCGGAAATACGAAACATCAACGAACTTGAAAACCTGCAACTGGATTATGTTGACAACAGAAACGGACTCTACTATTCGCGGATAACCATGGAGAGCGAAATTCCATACGCCGGAGCCGCAAAAGGAGTCAGCGTAAGAAAAACCGGAGATAGCGACAACGGTGAAATTGTCTACGGCACACCGGATGGTTTCTCCGGCGGTATAGAAGTTAAACGGCTGGTATCCCGCATCACACTGAAACATAAATTCGATGTCACGGAAAACACGCTCGAAGGTATGAGGTTACTCAAAGTACCCATCAAATTATGTATCAACCCCGCATCGGCAGATAAAGACGTAATAGACAATATCCCAATGGCAGACCTGGAAAGCGACAATGCTTTCGAAGACGCAGACAAGGACACGGACGGCTTCTTCACATCGCAATGGTATGTTGCGCAGAACAAACAAGGAACCGTAGCAGATATAGCATCCGAAAGGGACAGATACCGGAAAGTGACCGACGGAACGGGAAAAGCGCCCGAAGCCGGTACAAATATCGAAGCGTGGTCATACGCCAAAAGCAGTCGAAGTCTTTATACAGTCCACCAGATATATGTTGGAAATAACAACACGGATAATTTTGATGTGGAAATAAACAGCTATTATGATCTCCGGACAATCATCAATTCTGTTGATCTTAATGATGGACGTATCCGTTCATATACGGCCGAACAGAAAGTTTATCTTTCATCCTCCACTCGCTCATCCAGCGGAAACGGAACAGGAGATATAATTGGAGCAACCGGTGTTTATTTTGATGCCCACTACGGATGGCGGCCTGTTATCATCTATGCACAAGGGCGGAAGGTAACTGTCGGCATTTATAAGGATGCAAGATGTACACAATTAGTCAACATGAACTCTCCAACAGAGAACTGGCTTCAACTTTCATCATACCCAAATTATACGGAAGTGGTGCGTAATGGTGGCGCAAATACACTCACCAATCAGATAGAAACCAATATTTTCGTGCCAACACGATTCAAACTATACCTATATGCGGACGAGTATATCACCGATGAGAATGGGATGATTGTAGACCCCGAATTCGATAGAAACAAGATTTATAAGGCTGTTACAAACTACACCACTTCCGATTTCGTATATGAGCGAACTCTCTATGTACAAGTGACTACCGAAGAAATAAACGCTGAAGGAATCCCCAAAAGCAAGAAAGGAACATATACCATTAAACAAAAAAGAGGACATTATGCCGGGCTGTTTGGCGGTGAAATAAAAGATGGGCAATACACAGAGGGACTCATCATTGATGCGTTTGATGAGCATAAGAGCAGAATTGACGATCAAATAACACCAGCAAACTACATATATTCTGGATATTATAATGTTATGACCTTTTATACATGGAATAAGGATAAGGATGCCGAAACAAACTACTGCAGTTTTATGAACGGTAAGCAAGCAACATTTAATTTAGCAACGAATCCTGGTAACTATGTTGTTAATAATGGGCGGGAGAGCATCATTCCAACTATGCGAAAAATCAATGGCAATATAGATTTATATCAATATAACTACTATAACAGCTTCCACGCAAGATTCTGTCATGACTTAAATAGAGATAAAAATGGAAATGGTGTGATAGACTATCTCCCGGATGACCCTGATAATAATGAACTTGAATGGTATTTACCATCCGCATATCAGGCATTCGGGATACTAGCTTCCGCCGGAACTATCATTTATAATAGCCCGATGGCATTAGCATTAGAACTAGATGCAAGCACTGCTCCCGGCTGGTCGATAGAATTGGCAGGCTGGAATTCCAGCAACACAAATAAAAACAGTTCGAAAGAAGTTCGCTGTGTCAGAAACATACCTGTTTCTCCAGAAAGAAAAGCAGGAACCAAAGTTACCACATATACAGACGGAGCAGACAGCTATGCAATGATAGATTTATCAACTTTGCCTTACGGAATCCTAGATAGAACGACTGCCGAAGGGAAAGCCGAGTTATATGAAAAACTGGATCTATATAGTTATTCTACCACAGGTACAGAATATGACGAAAGTGTCTCTCAAAGCGACGCTTCCAAACCATTAGGTAAAACTGTTTTCCGCGTGAGAAAAAATTACCCGATAACCGGTAGTACCATCACCAATGGAATTTTAGTTTCTTCTTTTTCTTCACCAAAATTTATTGTATCACCTACGGACGTGTATAATGACGGCGACACGAAAAGTAACACTGCCAGTGATATACTCCAGAATGCCGCAGGGACTCCGGGAAAGAACAGCATCACTATGACTTGGGCGGAAGCGAATGGAAGGCTCAATACAGCCAATACCCAAAGTTGGGATATTTCATCAAAAGCAATGAATACCGGATGCTACGCTTATAAAGGGAAAAGTGGTACAGACGAGCCCGGAAGTTGGCGCGTACCAAATAGCCGGGAATTATCCATGATTCTAATATTTGCGCACGAATTAGAAAAAAAATCTTCTGAAACTGGTTTTAATGCATTAAACAAAGTTAAGACAGAAACTTATTACAATAGCGGATATTGGAGTTCCACAGAACGCTCCTCTACAAGTCGCCCCAAAGAAGCGCTCTGTGGTTCTATTGATGTTAATTATGGTCTTACGATAGACGCTTCAACTAAATCTTCTAGGAGAAACCGGCTTCGTTGCATCAAAGACATTCCGTAGAATTAGAACAATAGTAAAGCCAATCGATATTCAAAAAATCCTCCAGCAAGTCTATCTCTGCCATACACAACGGTACAGAGGTAGACTTTACTTTATCAAGACTTATTGGAAACCTCATTTCCGAATTTTAACCAACAATTTGTTCCTCACCGAGAAACTGTAGTTTCCTCGGTGAGGAACAAATTGTTTCTCGGTGAGAAACGAGTTCTTGGTTTTAAACCAATGTACAGGAGTAAATTTAACTAATTAGAATTGGAAATATATGAACGGCTGAATCTCCGAACTCTTCATTTGAATAACCAGATAAATCAAAGCGACCATCAATACTGCTTTTCCTAGGAACGGCAAACGGATCACTCCTCGACAAGCTGCATTTTCCCAACTATCAGGAGCAAAATGAAGCAGGAAGCCAAGCAACATCAACGCAAAGACTTTCCAATATCCTTCAAGTAATTGCGGGAACAGCTGCGGACGGAAAGTAGTGAATATCTGCCCCAGCATATCCATTGAATTCTGGAAATCGGCATTGCGGAAGAATATCCAGCAGAAGCAGACAAAATGGAAAGTGATAATTACTCCAAACACACGGCGCCAACCGTGACTTTCCTCTCCTTTCTTACGCCCGGTGATAGACATCCACATTTTATGTAATGCCAGAGCTACTCCATGAAAAGTTCCCCAAAGAACGAAGTTCCAGGAGGCGCCATGCCACAGACCGCCCAAGAACATGGTAATTATCAAGTTGAGATATTGCCGGAATTTACCTTTTCGGTTTCCTCCCAGAGAAATGTATAAATAATCTTTTAGCCAACTGGATAAAGAGATGTGCCAACGACGCCAAAATTCCGTAATAGAGGCAGACTTATAAGGTGAATTAAAGTTGAGATTGAAATGGAAACCTAATAATAAGGCGATACCGATAGCCATGTCGCTATATCCGGAAAAGTCACAGTAAATCTGTAAAGCATAACCATAGACTCCCATCAGATTCTCAACACCGGAATAAAGAGTAGGGTTATCAAAAATACGTTCCACAAAGTTGATGCTGATATAATCGGATATGATAGCTTTCTTGAAAAGACCGGAAACGATCAGAAAAATTCCGCGTCCGAACATTTCCTGCGAGACGAATAGGGGTTTCCGGATTTGCGGAATAAAGTCGCGGGCACGCACGATAGGTCCTGCCACCAACTGGGGGAAGAAAGATACGTAGAAGGCATAGTCCAAAAGATTGGTCAATGGTTTTATGTCTCTTCGGTAAACGTCGATGGTGTAGCTCAATGACTGGAAAGTGAAAAAGGAGATGCCGACCGGCAGGAATATATCGAGAGCGGTAAATTCTCCTCCCATCAATGACGCAATCACTCCACCCAGAAAATTGGTATATTTGAAATAAGCAAGAAGTCCTAAATTAACTCCCAAACTCAAAGCGACCAATCCTTTACGTTTCCAATAACCCTCTACACGATCCATAAGTTGCGCAAGGAAAAAGTCGGCAACGGTGACTATGGCAAGCAGGAAAAAATAGGTGCCGCTACTCTTATAGTAAAAATAATAGGAGAAGAGAGTAACAAACATGATACGGGCGGTGTATTTGCGTTGTAGCAACACATACACCACCATGAAAGCAGCGAACAACCAAAGGAAGATACCGCTGCTGAATATCATTGGCGCTTGCGGATCGTAGGTAAGTACCTCTTTCAGTCTACTGAAATCTATATCAATGGGAAACATAGTCATTATATGCTTTGATAAGTGCTTGGTATAATAAATTTCCTTGCAGGATGTATCCTTCGGGTAAATAATGTACATGATCGGGCCGCATCAGTTTTGCGTCCGTCCAGTTCGTGCAGGCACGGCGCTTCCCTCCGACTACATCGTACATATCCCACACGAGCAGACGATGGTCTTTTGCATAACAACGAATGGTTTCCGCTGCTGTCGCTGTACGTGGATTGATGGCATACGTGCGTCTACGCCTTCGTTGCCGGAAACTTTCATAAGAACCGGGAGGGGTAGTCAGAAGAATAGGTACGTTAGGAAGACTGTCGTGCAACAGTTTCACCAGTTCATCCATCTGATTGTAGTGCACATTTATATTATAACGCCGGTTATGGCTTTCATTGGTTCCGAAAGAGAGAATCAACAATTCGGGCTTCAGGGCGGCAATTTCGGCAATACGATCCGGATGGGTAAAGGTAAGGCAAGTAGCTCCGTTGACGCCTTTATCTATATAAGAAACAGCACCGAAAGTTTCTGTCAAACGGGCACCGATGGTTTGAGGGTAGATATGCCCACGTACATGGCTGTCGCCAATATGAACGATACGGACTGTATCTTCGGAGAGTCCGGCACGCACCTGACGGAGATGTTCAAAGACGGGAGCCAGCAGAGCGATACTGTCAATAATCTCATTCCGACCGGTTTCGCGGAAAGCTGAAGGGAAGGATATTTGTACAGTGATCGTATCATTTGCCCAGTTCATTTCCCGTAAGGGCTTTATAAGTTTTGCGGTCTTTCCCAGTGGAGGACATGCAGGGATACGGTCTTGCGCGATTGCTTCTGCAAGGAAACAAGGAACACTCAACATACCGGCGAGAATAAGAATAAAGACAGACTGCAGATTATTCTTGCTCATAAGCACGCCTCCTGTCGTATTGTTCCTTACCATAAATCATCGTTTCATAAAGTAGTCCCGCCAAATGCTTGCCGCCACGGAAGTTTATATGCGTATAATCGTAGTTTGCCATAGAAGGTTTGGCATGCACTAGTTTTGCCATGCTGCCTTCTCCGCCCATTGCTTCAAACATATTCCAAAAGGCGATACCGCTTTCGGCGGCAATGTTCTGCTGATAACGAATCAGATTCTTCACACCGGGCATGGTACGAAGTTCACCGTTCTCGTTTTTAGAATCACGGTCGCCGACGCTCAACAACAGGATTCCTGCTTGTGGGAAACATTCTTTCAAATGCTCGATAGCTGTGAGCAGTCCTTTTTGATAGTTATCATAATTGCGTCCCCGTTCGGTAGCTACATTCAAACCATATTCGAGGATAATGAGGTCGTAAGGACGTTGGCGGTTAAACTGTTTCAACATCTGTGGAGGAATGCCCCGCAGAGAAAGACCGGAACTGCCACGCAACGAGAAGTTGTCGAGAATGATTCCTTTCTTTCCATCCATTGCCAAACCATAGAACAATGTAGAGTCTGCACGGTCTACTGTCCAACGGATAGAGCCGATGCGTCCGTCTACCTGAATTTGCTGCAATCCGTCGGAAGGGCCTAATGAATAATTCTTGTTTTCTCCTTTGTTCACACGAGCAGAAAGGAGAACGGAGTCTCTGTTATGGAAGAAGATGGAGGCACGCTGGCAAGTATCGAGCAGGGAGGCATATTTATTTTGCCCGCGCAGTTCTACATAAGCTCCGTTGCGGGGAACGAAATAATGACCGGATATGCCTTGTTTCTTCTTATCGAAATAGACGCTGTCTGTTACCGCATGACTGGACCATCCGCCAAACGTATGTCGCACCGTAGGGCGGTAACCGCTTGTCATAGAAGTGATGGTTACAAAACCTACACCACAACCGCCGAATTGTTTCTGAAGCATTTCACGTAAGTCAGCCGTAAAGATATCCGCTTCGATAAAGGAATCTCCGAATACGGCAATACGTACCTGTTTGTCATCGGAGTCATCGGAAGAGACACGGTCAAGTGCTTTATAAAAAGGAGTCATCCCCCGGAGAGTGGAATCACTGTAATCTTCAATGCAAGTCATACCTGTACGACAGGTATCTACAAAGGCAGGTTTTACAACAGGAGGCAAAGGGATGCTGTCCGAATCAGCTGCGGCAGTCTCTGATTCCGGATAACGAAGGTCGCTCAAAAGGTCTACACGCCTCATCGTGTGCCCGTCAATAGTCAGCGCCGGAAGCCAATGAAGCCCGAGTAAGACTGCAAACACAATCAGTACGAACCACAACGAATATTTCAAATAATTCTTTATTATCTCCATCTTTACAAGTAGATATAGGCACTATTTTAGTTCTTGTTTTTACCCGGTGCCGAGCTACCTCTTCCTCGGTGCCGAACCATCTCCTCATCGGTGCCGGAGGAGGCCTTCATCGGTGCCGGACATTTTCAGGCTGCAAAGATAGAGAAAAGCAATAAAAAAGAAGGGAGAATCTACATTATTTATGAGATTCTCCCTTTTTACTTATTTACATGCCGGACATCGGTCAGATCGTCCGTTCAATGTTCCACACAAATGCACGCAAACCTAATTGTTCGGTTTCCAAGTCCATTATATGCAAGGTGTCGAGCAACGGATCGACTTTGCTGTCGTCTACTACCGTCAAGATAGCCGAGCACATACTTGGCCAAGCATGGCTTCCGAAATGCGGATCGCCTGTTTTCGAACCACGTCCCTGCACTTTCTCAAGGTATGTAAAGCCACGACAACCCAAACGGTCGAGTAATGCCATGATTCGTTCGTAATAAGCCTGATCGAATGTTATCAATACTGATTTCATATTTCTTTTCTTTATTATTTCTTAATAATACTGTCTTTATTCGCCTGGAAGTAAACATCCAATTCACGTTGACGACGGAGCTTACGACGACGGTTCTTAATACCTGTTCCTGCAAATACACAATATAAAGTAGGGATCAAAATCAATGTCAAAACAGTAGAGATCGTCAAACCACCGATTACGGCAATCGCCATCGGACTCCACATTTCAGAACCCTGACCGCCACCGATAGCCATCGGAATCATACCAAGAACGGTAGTGGCAGTGGTCATCAATACCGGGCGGAGACGGCTCTTACCAGCGGTTACTACAGAGTTCAACACTGCCAGTCCACGTTCGCGGCAAAGGGTGATGTAGTCGATAAGCACGATACCGTTCTTCACCACAATACCAATCAGCATGATACCTCCCAACAAACTCATGACACTCAATGTACTGTTCGTAAAAAATAGTGCCATCAAGACACCGCTAAAAGCAAACGGCAAGGAGAACATAATAATGAACGGATAGGTCAGTGACTCGAACTGTGCTGCCATCACGATAAATACAAGCACAACAATCAGGATGGCAAGCGTTCCCAAATCGCGGAACGAATCCTGCTGGTCTTCGTATGAACCGGAAATCTGAATGGTGACATCTCCCGGAAGATCCATTTTATCTATCACCTTATTACCGGCAGCTACTACGTCGCCCAACGGAGCACCGGAGATTACTGCGGAAACGGTCACGATACGTTCGCGGTCTTTACGTTCAATAGTAGGAGGCGCGAAACGTTCGACTACCTTTCCGACGTCTTTCACACGAACGGATTGTCCTTGCGCATTGTAAATGAGAATATTTTCGAGACTCTCCAGACTTGTACGGAATTCGGGCGCATAACGCACTTTGATATCATACTCATCTCCGTCTTCACGATATTTAGATGCTACCGCACCATTGACACGATTACGCAGATAGTTACCGGCTGTTGAAAGATTCAAGCCATGCATCGCCAGTTTTTCACGGTCGAAGTCTACTTGATATTCCGGCTGGTAGTCACTACGGCTGATATTTACCTCGGTCACGCCTTTTACTTTCAGCAATTCACGTTTCAGACGGGCTGCTACGCTATCGGTCATTGTCATGTCGTATCCGTAAACCTCAAAGTCGGCACTTGCCTGTGCGGACATACCCGTGTTACTACCACCGAGAATTACCTGTGCTTTACTAAATTCCGGATAGGCTTTCAAATCTTCACGCATCTCATCACAGACTGCTTCCAAAGTGATATCACGATCGCCCGGATCCACCAAACTGATGTTGAACGAGATAATATGCGAACCGTTGTCCTGCATGGATGCCCAAGTATTATCGGAGTCAGCCTGACCGACGGTGTAGTTGCAGACTTTCATAATGTCTTTATATTTCGTCAGCCATTGGTTGGTTAATTTCTCCGAAAGTTCCTGCGCTATCTCTTTTCGTGTACCGATCGGAAGCTCCAACTGTACAGCAATACGAGCATTATCCTGTGCCGGGAAGAACTCCGTACCAATGCCCTTTGCACACAGCAAACTGACAATGAAGAAAGCAATACATCCCACAATGACAATCGGACGATGACGTACAGCCCAGTTCAGCATCTTCGCATACCAGGTATCGAGCCCGTCGAGTGCTTTCTCTATCGGAGTAAAGAAGAGCTTGAACATCTTCGACGGTTTCTTCTGCAAACGAAGCAACTGGGAACAGAGCATCGGAGTTAAAGATAGTGCGGCGACCGTAGAAATAAACATGATGGCACACATCATCCAACCCAACTGTTTGAAAAGTACACCGGACATACCGCTTACCATTGTCAACGGGAAGAACACGGCAATCATGGTCAGCGTAGAAGCGATTACAGAAATTGCCACCTCATTGGTTCCGTGCACGGCTGCCTGTTTCGGATCGGAGCCACGCTCGATATGGGTCGTTACGTTTTCAAGTACCACAATCGCATCATCCACTACCATACCGATAGCGATAGAAAGTGATGAAAGCGAGATGATATTAATCGTATTTCCACTAATCGCCAGGTAAATGAACGAGGCAATCAACGAAAGCGGAATGGTGATACAGATAATCAATGTAGCACGCCAGCGTCCCAAGAAAAGGAACACGACGATGACAACGAAGAGCAAGGCATAAACAACGGTTTCCGTCAAACTGTCGATGGTGTTCAAAATGTTGTCGGAGGTATCGACAATGACACCGATCTTCACGTCACTCGGCAGGTTCTTCTGAAGCCTCGGCAATGCGTCGGCCACTTTCTTGGAGATTTCTACCGAATTGGCTCCGGACTGCTTCTGAACAACAATCATCGCACCTTGCACACCATTGTTATAGGTTTCCTGCGCACGTTCTTCCACAGTATCGACGATTCGGGCTACATCACGCAAAAAGACATTTGCCCCATTATGCGTACCTACCACTACGTCTGCCAACTGTCGGGAATCATCGAACTCACCTTCTACACGCAACGCGTATGTTTCACTACCGATATCGAAGTTACCACCGGGAATGTTCTTATTCTCGGCGCCGATAATGGAACTGATTGTTTCGATAGTCAGGTGATAGGCTTCCAGTTTATTGGGGTCACAATATACCTGAATCTCACGTTGCGGCGCACCACTGATAGACACGGTTCCGACTCCCGGAATACGTGCCAGCGGGTTTACCACACGGTCGTCCAATATCTTATAAAGCGCTGACTGACTCTCATTGGCCTGTACGGAAAGCAGCACGATGGGAATCATGTCCGTACTAAATTTGAAGATGATCGGATTCTCGACATCATCGGGAAGCTGCGAACTTACCATGTCGAGTTTATCACGCACATCATTGGTCAGAACGTCAATATCGTTACCAAACTCGAACTCCAATGTAATCAATGACATATTCTCGGAAGAACGGGAGGTAATATGTTTCAGGTTGCTCACCGCGTTCAACGTATTTTCGAGCGGGCGAGTCACATTATTTTCTATATCCGAAGCACTTGCTCCGGGATAAGCGGTCATTACCATGATTGTATTCGTGTCAATGTCCGGATACAAGTCGATAGGTAACTTGGACAAAGAGAAAAGACCAAAAATCACCACTGCCAGGAAGCAGAGGGAGGTCATAATCGGTTTCTTAACCGCACCTTCGTATAAACTCATGTTATTTTATTTAAAAGCCTCTCCCTGCTCCTCTCCCCAAAAGAGGGAGCCGGAAGATCGTTTTGAAATCAGGTTAATTAATAAAAGCATCGGGCGAAAGGTACTGAACACCTCTTATTTGGAAGAAGGCTGGGAAGAGGCTTCCACCTCTACTTCCATACCGTTCACCAAACGTGACTGTCCGGCAACTACCACCTGTGAGTTATCCGGTACACCGGATTTCAACTCATACTCCGTACCCATGCGTCTACCCAGTTCGACCTTATTATAAGATACTTTACCGTCTTTATAAACGAATACATAACGGTCGCCGGAACCTGCCTGCTTAACGATTGCCAAATCGGGAACAACGACGTTTTCTGCTGTACCGAAGTTCAATGTCGCACGGGCAAACATTCCCGGACGCACACGCTGGTCTTTATTATCCAGTCTGATCTCTACCTGGAATGTACGGGTAGTGGCATCTATGGTAGGGTAAATCAGATTGATGGTTCCTGTAAATACTTCATCGCCATATACATCGAGTTTCACATCGACAGGAGTACCTTTTTTCACTTTCGTGAAGTAGGTTTCGGACACGTTAATCAGGAGTTTCACCGGAGTGATCTGTTCTACTACAAGTACGGGTTCTCCACCGCTGTACATATCGCCATTATCATAGTTGCGTGCAGTGACCACACCGTTGATAGGGCTTTGCAAAGAGGTATTCTCCAGCAGATTCTTATAAGCGGTTTTCTTCACATCGAGTTGCATCTTCGAAGCATCCCACTCTGATTTGGACGCACCGCCCACTTTATATAATTCGTCAATACGGTTGAATTCTATTTCCTGATTATCTAGTTGCAGCTTCGTCTGTTTCAGGTTGGCTGCATCCATCTGCACAAGTTTCTGGCCTTTGGATACGCGGTCGCCTACTTCCACAAAAATCTGGTCGATACGTACGGGAGACGAAGGGGCTATATTATTCTTTACTTCAGCTTCCACCGTCGCTGTGTAATCTTGTATTTGATCTACGGGACGGGCTTTTACGTCTGCCAGCTTCACAATGGGCTTCGCGTCCACATGTTCCGCAGCCGCTTTGTCTTTTCCACCTGTACATGAGCCCATAAACACAGTTAACAGCAGGGCTACCAATTGGATACTTCTTTTCATATTCCTTAATTGTAATTTTTTAGTTGTCTATCTTTATTCTTTTCCCAGAACCTGATCGAGGTCTGCCTTAGCAACCAGGTAATCGTATATGGACTGATTATAGGTGAGTTGCGCCTGTGTCAGCGACACTTGGGAACTGTTCAGTTCGAGCACCGTGCCCTTACCTACATCATAACGTTTTTCGGCAATCACTACCGCTTTCTTTGCCTGCATCACATTTTCCTTGTTGCTGACTACCTGCTCTGTGCTGGCACTCATGTTATTGCGACAACTGACAATCTGCATATTCAATTGTCTTTCCGTATCGATACGGTTCCAATCGAGCTGGCGCATCTGTATACGGGCGGATTTCACTTTCGTAAAGTTACTTGCCTTATATAAAGGTATACTAAGATTGAACATCAGGCTGGAACTGTTGCTCCAGTTGTAATTGAAAAAATTGATATTCGGATTATACAGTGATTGATATTGGTAGGAGAAACTCATTGAAAGAGTCGGCATAAAGTTTGTCTTTAAAGACTTTACGTTCTTTTCAAGCAACTTCATGTTCAAGTCCAACTGCTTCATGGTGGTATTGTTGTCCAGATTTACATTTTCTTCTCTCAACTGGTTGGCAAACATGGCCGTCTCATAGTTGGTCAGACTATCGTTAATCTTTATCTCCACATCGGCTGTGATCCCCATCAGGACTTTCAACTGCAACTTAGCCAAAGTCACCGCATTAGCTGCCGAAATCAAGTTCGGTTTAATACTGCGCATCTGCACCTCCGCACTGATCTTGTCATATTCGCTCACGGTTCCCTGCTGATATTTGGCATTCACTACATTGTAGTTATCTTCTGCCAGTTTATAACTGCCTTGAAGCACTTCATAGCTGTCCTGCGCAAGCATCAACTGATAATAAGCCTTGCTCACCTGATTCACGAGATCCAGTTTGGAAGCGCGTGACTTCTCTACTGCCAGTTCAATATCCGTCTTTGTCATCGACATGGCACGATAAACGCCCGGCACAAAGAGTGGCAGATTAATACTCAACCCCGCATTAACGGTGTTCGAACCGTCTTGCCCCATCTTGAACACGTTATCGTTCAATTTCATTTCAGCCGCTTTAATGGTATGGTCTACTGAACCGGCAATACTAGCCTCCGGCAACAGACTTTGCCAGGCTTCTTTACTGGCAACTTTCTTTAATGCAACTTCTTCTTCTGCCACTTTTATTGTCGGATTCTCATCCAATGCAATTTCCAGGGCTTTGTCTAAGGTTAAGGTTAGTATATTCTTCTCCGCCTGTGTGTCCTGCGCCTTTGCAAAACCAAATGCACAGAGTGCCACAGCTACCAGAAGAATCTTCTTACCTGCCAATCTTTTCATCTTGTTCATAAACTGAATTTCTAATTTAATCTTACTTGTTTGTCAATAAAACCTCACTTTTGCTCTAATCTGCGATGCGGTTCTTACGATATTCTTGTATAAAGTCTTCCAGTACCTTTGCTCCTTTTTCGGTGGAGATGCCGCGTATATAAGTAAACATGATGGATTCGTACACTTCAATAAAAGGATATTCATTGCAGATATCCGTATTCAGAAGTACGTCAAACTGCTCTCGTACCAGCAAATTAACGATAGCGAAGTTCACATCCGGACGAAAGATGCCCTGCTCTACTCCCGTCTTGAAGAAGGACATCGTTTTCTGCGAATCGCTGTCCTGCCGGTTCTTCATCATCTCATATACCTTCGGATATTTCTTGATGTCTTCAAAAAAGCGTTTATTCGTCTGATGGAACACCTCAATACTTTTCTGAAAGACTGCAAGTATTACCTCTAACACATTATGCGACTGTTCAAAGATTTTCTGTAAGTACTTATCTCTGTCGGCCTGTGCCTTCAGTATACATTCTTTCAACAACGATTCTTTATCCGAAAAGACTTCATAGAGGGTACGTTTGGATATTCCTAATGCTGCTGCAATGTCGTCCATCGTAATACTCTTGATGCCTTTTGAAGTAAAAGCTTCTGTTGCTGCCGTTATGATCCGTTCTCTTAACTCTACCCGTTGGGAAGCGTCTTTTCCATGCTCTGCCATCATCCGTTTTTCTATTTTATTAAAATGCAGTTTTCGTTTTCTTTTCATTTCCAAAGGAAAAACGGAACAAAGATATATAGAAAACTCAATTAACAAATCAAGTTTCCTTCTATTTATAATGCATTTGGGAATTATTATCATTCAATAGAGTAAAATGAAAACAAGTGTTAATAGGAAATACGGAACAAACATAGGGCAAAGGTAGGAATGAGGGGAATACGAAGTAAAGTTTTATCGCCGGCAGAGGGATTATAATCGACCAATGCCGGATAAATGTCGATAGAATCAACACTTACCCGGCAACAACAGTCACCATTATTAACGAAAAGCGAAAAAGGGTTGGTTTATGGTCAATAGTCAATTTGTGTCCTCTTCAGGAAGGCGACTGTTTTATGTATCTCCTTGTACATCACGATATCATCTTTCACAAAAGGCACTTCTTTCCGATAGGCATGAAGGAAACGTTCAAGA
Source organism: Bacteroides sp. D1 (assembly GCF_000157095.2). Lineage (NCBI taxonomy): Bacteria > Pseudomonadati > Bacteroidota > Bacteroidia > Bacteroidales > Bacteroidaceae > Bacteroides > Bacteroides sp. D1. The sequence goes on along the minus strand of NZ_JH114337.1, from coordinate 96,764 downwards.
ACGGGAGAAGTTTTCAGCGGACGACGGAAGTCAATGCCTTGTGCAGCATTCATCAGTTCGATGGCAAGGATATGTTCCAGGTTGTCCATCACTTTATAGAGTTTGGTAGCGGCGTTGGCGCCCATGCTTACGTGGTCTTCCTGTCCGTTGGAGGAGACGATGGAGTCGCTCGAAGCCGCATAGCAGTACATTTTATTCTGGCTGACCATCGAAGCGGCGGCATATTGCGGAATCATGAAGCCGGAGTTCAGACCGGGGTTGGCAACCAGGAATTCAGGTAGTCCGCGGAGTCCCATAATCAGTTGAGAGACACGGCGTTCGGAGATATTTCCCAATTCGGCCAAAGCGATGGCAAGGAAGTCATAAGAAATGGCAAGCGGTTGCCCGTGGAAGTTTCCGCCGGAGATGATCCGGTCTTCATCGGGGAAGATGGTGGGGTTGTCCGTGACGGAATTGATTTCGGTCAGCAATACGGAGGCAACGTAGCGGATGGCGTCTTTCGTGGCACCGTGTACTTGCGGGATGCAGCGGAAGGAGTAGGGATCTTGAACGTGTTCTTTGTGACGTTCGATCAGTTCGCTACCGGCCAGTAGTTTGCGGAAGGCTTCGCCTGTCTCGATTTGTCCCTGATGGGGGCGGATTTGCTGGATGCAGTCCATAAACGGGTCGATACGACCATCAAAGGCTTCGAGGGAAAGGGCGGCTATGAGGTCGGCTTTTTTTGAGAGGCGGAAGGCTTTGAGCATAGCGAATACACCATTGGCGCTCATAAATTGGGTGCCGTTGAGCAGGGCCAGTCCTTCTTTACTCATTAGTTTGACGGGTTCCCAGCCGAATTCGTCAAGTACGCTGATGGCTTCGCACTTTTTCCCTTTATAGTAGACATCGCCGACACCGATCAGGGGGAGGAAAAGATTGGCGAGCGGAGCAAGGTCGCCGGAGGCTCCAAGGGAGCCACGGTCATAGACGATGGGCATGACGTCATTGTTGAAGAAGTCGAGGATGCGCTGCACGGTGATTACTTGTACGCCGCTATGTCCCAATGAGAGGGCGTGGGCTTTGAGAAGCATCATCAGTTTGATGATGACGGGGCGGATTTCTTCGCCTACGCTGCAAGCATGGCTTTTTATCAGGTTCTCCTGAAGCGTACCGAGTTCGTCGGGAGAAATATTTTTGGTACATAAAGAGCCGAAACCGGTTGTTATACCGTACAGCGGTTCTTCGGAAGAAGCTATTTTGTGGTCGAGATAGTCACGACATTTCTGGATGCGCAACTTGGCTTCGGGAGCTAGTTCCAGTTTTAGGTTTTCGTTGATAATTCGTTCGATGATTTCGAAGGTCAATGCTCCGGAACCGATATGATATACATTCTTACTCATACGCGCAGGTCTTGATTTACGGCATCCAACAATTCTTTTTCTCTCCGGCAGGCGGTTTGCTCGATTGTATCGGCTTCGGTTTGCAGTTGGAGGACAAAATCTCTGTCTTTGAGCGAACCAAGGTTGATACGGACGTTCAGCAAGGCTCCCAATACGGCGGAACGGGCGGACATCATGGCTACGCAGGCATCTGTGACGGCATTGCGGTTGCCCAAGCGGGCAACATCTGCTATGACGGACATCATATCCAGGGCCTTGCGGGCTACTTCCAACGGAACGAGGGCGGCTTGTTTGGTTGCTTCCTGAATGGCGGCACTTCGCGCGGCGTTCTCTTCGTCGGTTGTTTTAGGAAGTTTGAAGCAGGCAAAGACTTCGTTGTAGGCAGCGGAATCTTTATCGATAAGTGCAATAAATTCGTCCAGCAGACGGAGGGTGATAGTTTGTGCGTGCTGCATTACTTCTTCACTGGCTTCGTATCCCTTTTTTCCTACGGTGAGCCGTGCTACCATTGTGGAAAGGGCGGAAGCCAGTGCTCCATCCAAAGCGGCAATACTACCTCCACCGGGTACAGGATCGCTGCAAGCTACTTTATCTAAGAAATCTTTTACGGTTAAATCTGCTAACATGGTATTTTGTTTTAAGTGATTAATGAATGAGTTGGTCAACTATTAAGCGACGGGATATAACATGCCACCTTTAATAGTCATGATTACACAGTTCATGCCTATATAATAAGGTAGAATATGATAGTTGTTGGAATTGAGAACGATAAAATCGCCTTGTTTGCCTACTTCGATGCTTCCAATCCGGTCGGCTCGCTGAAGGGCGGCAGCTCCGTTCAGGGTCAGGGCGGTGATGGTTTCTTCAATACTCATTTTCATATAGATGCAGGCCAGAGCAATGGTCAGCGGGATAGAACCGGAGAAACAACTGCCAGGGTTCAGGTCAGTAGCAAGTGCTACCGCACAGCCGGAGTCAATCATTTCACGACCGCGTGCGTAGGGTTCTTTCAGAGCAAAAGCTGTCAAAGGTAACAGGGTGGCTACTACTCCGGCATCGGCCATTGCACGGATGCCGGCATCGGAAGCGTGCAGGAGGTGATCGGCAGACAGTGCTCCCAGTTCGGCTGCCAGTTCAGCTCCACCGAGGGAGACGATTTCGTCAGCGTGGAGTTTCAACAGAAAGCCGTGTTCCTTGGCTGCCTGAAGCAGGCGGCGGGACTGTTCGATAGAGAAAACGCCTTGTTCGCAAAAGACATCACAACATTCTGCCAGTTCGCCGTCACGGACAAGGGGAAGCATTTCACGAATCAGGAAGTCGATGTATTCGTCGCTTCTTCCTGCATATTCTTCGGGAAGGGCATGGGCACCGAGAAAGGTGGAGACTATATCGACACGTTTATGCTCGGTGTTGTTCAGGCTGCGCATTACCTTTAGCTGTAATAGTTCGGTTTCCCGATCCAGTCCGTAGCCGCTTTTACCTTCTACGGTGGTTACGCCCATTGTGCTCATTCTTTTCAGAAAGCCTTCGGCTGCTGAACGCAGTTTCAGGAAATTCATTTGCCGGGTGGCTTTTACGGTGCTTGCGATTCCGCCTCCCCGCTCCATAATCGACATATAGCTTTCGCCGTTCAGACGCCAGGAGAATTCTTCGGAACGTTCTCCGCCAAATACAAAATGGGTATGGGAATCAACGAAGCCGGGCAAGAGGCAGTGTCCGCGAGCGTTATAATGCCAGTAATGTTGATAGTAACCGTCGCGGTCTTCGCCACGGTTCTCACCAACGTAGGTGATGATTCCTTTGGTGACTTCCACGGTTCCGTTCTCTATGACTTGCAGTTGAGACATTTCTTCGCCTTTACGGGCGGAAAAGCCGATGGGAGTTACGATACGGGCATTGAATATGATTAGGTTTTCACTCATAAATTATCCGAATTATCTTGGTTTATTCTTGTTTCATTCATCCTGCTTCTTGATCCGTTGTTTTTTATCAGGCAGGTTCCCCTGTAAACATCCGTTCTGATTTGGATTGAATATTCGCTAACATATTTCTTTACCGGCTATTCCATGATACGGGCTTCCAAGACTTGCTGCATGGAAAAGTTTTCGAGTCCGAGATAGTAGGAAGCTGTATCAATCAGGGCTTCCATCGGTACGAGACCAATGATTTCACTACCGACAATCGTAACACCATAGCGGCGGGCTTCGATACGTACCAGTTCGAAGGCGCGGTAAAGGGCAGTACGGGTATAGTCGGTCATGTTTATGGATACCTGGGTGATGTTTCTCTCCTTTAGCTCCACTCCCATTGCTTTCACATAACGGAGCCCTCCATTGATATGGCGGATATTCTTTGCTATCTTGGTAGCTATTTCCAGATTGTCCGTACTAAGATTGATATTGTAGGCTACGAGCGGCATACGGGCTCCGATGGCGACTGTACCTGCGGTTGGATGACGTTCGGCAGGTCCGAAATCTGGTTGCCATTCGGGTAGTTTGATTTTTTCGGCCATGCCTTCAAATTCTCCTTTACGAACGGAAGCGAGATTTTCCCGATGCGACGCAGTTGCGGACTTCTCATACAGGAAGACAGGAAGATGATAGATCTCGGCTACTTTTGCGGCTACTTTCTTGGATAGTTCGATGGCTTCTTCCATGCTAGTATTCTTAATCGGGATGAAAGGGATGACATCTACCGCTCCCATACGGGGATGTTGCCCGGTATGCTGATTCAGGTCTATCAAACGGACAGCCACACCGACGGCTTCAACGATTGCTTCGTACAGAGCTTCCGGCTCGCCGACAAGAGTTACAACCAGACGGTTATGGTCTTCATCATTACTGTAATCAAGCAGTTTTACCCCGGCCTTAATACGGAAAGGGGCTACTATCTGATCTATTTTCTCTAAATCACGTCCCTCGCTAAAATTGGGGACGCATTCAATAATTTTATTCCAACTCATATCAAATATCTATTATTATAGAGGTTATATTCAACTGGATAACTATATGTTTTACATTAAACAAGTGCTCTTTACCAATAGTCCTTATATAATCAGGCACGGTTCACACGAGTTTCATACCGAATCACCGCATGGTTTATACTAAACAGCTATATGTTTAAACAGTTCCATATATTATGGGAATTTATTCTCTCATATTAAGAGAATAAATTCCCATAATATGTGATACTATTTTCCCACAATATATGGGACTATCTTCTTTATAAGTTCTTCGTCCGCTACATACGGCATTGTTATCTGATAGTCTCTTGCATGGGAGTCATTAAATGCTTCGCTTGTCTCCATCGCATGCGGATTACGCGCCCATGAGCGACGGGCTACTCCGCCCATCACATCCCAGAGCATTGCCGAACGAAGTATTTCATCTACCCGTTCGCTACCGTCGCATACCATACCGAAACCGCCATTGACTGCTTTACCAATACCGACTCCACCACCATTGTGCAAAGCTACCAGGCTCATTCCGCGGGCACAATTTCCGGCAAAACATTGCACAGCCATATCTGCCATCACATTGCTTCCGTCTTTGATATTCGATGTCTCTCGGAAAGGAGAATCCGTTCCGCTTACATCGTGATGGTCTCGTCCCAGCATGATAGGACCTACTTCTCCCCGGCGGACCATCTCATTGAAACGGAGGGCTATGTTCATTCTCCCGACTGCATCCTGATACAGAATACGTGCCTGTGTACCCACCACGAGCTGATTCTTTTCGGCATCCCGTATCCAGTTGTAATTGTCAAGATCCTGACCGCGCCGATTGACGTCGATACATTCCATAGCTGCATGGTCTGTTTTTATCAGATCTTCGTGTTTGCCACTCAAGCAAACCCATCTGAACGGACCGTAGCCATAATCAAAGAGTTGGGGTCCCATAATATCTTCAACATAGCTTGGCCAGATAAATCCGTCCTTTTCATCAACACCATTACGGGAGATTTCTTTTACTCCGGCATCGTATATGGCTTTCATGAAGGAGTTTCCATAATCAAAGAAATAAGTTCCGCGGGCTACGAGTTTCTTGATAACTTCAAAATGACGATGCAAGGATATATCTACCAAGTGACGGAATTGTTCCGGAGATTCGTGAAGAAGGCGTGTGCGTTCTTCAAAAGTTAGTCCGGCAGGGCAGTAACCGCCTTCGTAAACGGCATGACAGGAGGTTTGATCGGATAATAATTCAATAGGAATTCTTTCGCGTTCGGCATATTCGAGCAGATCTACGACATTGCCGTGATAGGCTATCGAGCAGGGTTCACGACGTTGCATTGCTTGAGATGCCATCCGGTATGCTTCGGCTATATCCGCAGTCACGTGTCCCACCCATCCCTGGCGGTAACGGGTTTCAATACGCGAACTATCTACTTCGGCTATGATGGAGACTGCTCCTGCTATCTCCGCCGCTTTGGGTTGTGCGCCGCTCATTCCTCCCAAGCCGGAAGATACAAATAAATGTCCCCGCAGATTTTGGTCTTGTGGAATACCCAGTTTCAATCGCCCGGCATTGAGGAGGGTATTGAAAGTGCCATGCACAATTCCTTGAGGACCGATATACATCCAGCCGCCGGCAGTCATTTGCCCGTAATTGGCAACTCCCATCTGGGCAGCAATATGCCAATCATGTTGATTGTCGAATTGCCCGATCATCATCGAATTGGTTATTATAACGCGGGGAGCATCGGGACGGGAGCGGAAAAGCCCTAATGGATGTCCGGACTCAATAACCAGCGTCTGTTCTTGGGTAAGTTCTTCGAGGTATTGTTTTATCAGTCGATATTGCATCCAGTTTTGGCAGACTTGTCCGGTTTCACCGTAAGTGACTAGTTCGTAGGGATATAATGCTATATCGAAGCAAAGGTTATTGTCAATCATTACCTGAAAAGCTTTGCCTTCAATGCATTGTCCCCGATATTCGTCAATCGGTTTGGCTTTCAGGTCGCCGGCAGGACGGAAACGGTATCCGTAAATCCGCCCGCGAGTGCGTAGCTCTTCCATCAATTCAGGAGCCAATTGTTCGTGCCACTCGATAGGAATATAACGCAAAGCGTTTTTTAATGCTGTGATTGTCTGCGCCGGGGTAAGTGTATAACCACGGTCGGGAGCTCTCCGGATACCTTCTACAAAATCCGGATAAGGAGGTAGTGTGTTGCCAAGAGTTATTCTCATAATAAACAGAATTAAGGATTACAAACTGTAAGCAATACAGTCTTATAACTCTTCGCAAGATAGAAAAAAAGAAGATAAAAGACAAGAGATTTGACAGATTTATTATCAGAAAGGTATTATTACATTTACAGTTTGATAGAAGAACAAGACACAAGCGATGTCAAAACTCTCTTATGCTTTTATACAGGCACGAATACAGGCCGTTTTGTCAAAACAGATAGATAACCCTTTCACTGAAGTAGATAGCAGGGTTGGCATTACGTTAAATTGCAAAACTATCATTAAAACGAATGGCGGAGCTTCACTAAAGCTAAAAATAGACTTTTCATTAAAATGAATGGAAGGATCGTTGGTAAAAACCCTTTCATTAAAATAAAAGAGAATCTTTAGTAAAGCAAATAGCAGCCCTTTCTAAAATCAACGCTATGAAATCGGTGGAATTTGTATAACTAGCGTAACCCGCATCTCAATAATATCATTATATAGATGATTGTATTATTGATAGGGCTTTTCATACGATACCAACCGCAATTAATGGAATTATTTCTTTTGTTTATTCTGCAACTCTAACAGATATTTAAAAGTATGCTTTGCCTCCTGACTATCATCTTTCAAATATGCTTGTTTCAGTTCCGGATAATTCTTCAATAATTGCAGCATTCTATCTTTCCCCAGAAAGTCGACTTTTCCCGTTTCACCATTCAATTCATAGCAAACACGTTTTGTAACCAGACTTGAAGCAGCAAGAGCATCGCCTATATTTCCTCCTAGTTTTACATCATCTTCTTCCACAAAGTTGCCTCCGATGACTGATCCTAAAGGCATCGCACAAAAATAGATGTTTTTGCCTAACTGAACGGCAGGAGCATACCATGCTCCAAAACGCAATTTCTTATAGCGCAACTTACGACAGTTCAAATATAAATTTCCTTTTTCGTCACGCACAGCAAAACAACGCTTCTTCAAACGCCGGCACATCGACTCGTCATCACCGGCTGTTATCCGGTAATCAGCCCCTCCTGTTAATACAATCTGATTTCTGGAACGTTTTTCTACACGCAACACAGCAGTGGTATCGCCATGTTGAGTCAGCAACTCTTTCAGGTTGGAATAAATAATATTCTGCGCAATTAACGGAAGGCTAATCACGCTTATCAGCAAACATAAGATACATCCTTTCTTCATAAGCATCCTCCTTTCCTGTCTAACGCCTTTTCGAGTGGAAAGTTATAAATTTTAGCGGATAAATGCAAGAATGAGAAAAGAAATATTGAAAATTTCTTCCAGCTAACAACAACATTATCAAGACGAGTTATAATCCAAGCCCACACATCTTCCTACTTCCGTTAATAAACAGTAAATCTACTCTTGACAAAAACAAGCTCCTATCCCGACCGTTATGAATTATATTACCTTTGCGCAAAAGATTTAAATTTGTCATGGAAAAACTAGAACAGATCATTACCACATATCAGCAAATCATTCAGAAAACAGAACTGGAGTTACAGAATGCACGGAAACGTATCTATTATATAAGTCTTCTCCGACTTATCTTATTCGTAGGAGCCGTAGCAAATGCCATTATTTTTTGGTCTGACGGTTGGCTATGCCTCTCTGCATTCGCTGTCCTACCCTTTATCTTATTCATTTGGTTAGTAAAACGCCATAATTTCTGGTTCTACCGGAAAGACTTTCTGAAAAAGAAAATAGAAATCAACGAGCAGGAACTACGTGCCATGCAATATGATTTTTCCGATTTTGACGATGGAAAAGAATTCATTAACCCGTCTCACCTCTACACTCTTGATCTGGACGTATTTGGAGAACACTCTCTCTTCCAATACATCAACCGCACCGCAACCCCTATCGGCAAGCAACATCTCGCAAACTGGTTCAATGCACATCTGGAGAATAAAGCAGCTATTGACCACCGCCAGGAAGCCATCCGGGAACTCTCCACCGATTTGGAATATCGCCAACAAATCCGCTTACTCGGATTACTCTACAAAGGAAAACCTGCCGATACCACCGAAATCAAAGAATGGGCAGCCAGTCCGAGTTATTATCGAAAACGTACGCTCCTGCGTATCCTCCCAATAGCGGTTACCGTCATTAATTTCTTATGTATAAGTCTAGCCATTTCAGGTATTATCTCGGCTAACATTGCAGGAGGAGTATTTGTCAGCTTTGTATTATTCAGTACTATTTTCTCTAAAGGAATCACTAAACTGCAAACAACCTACGGAGAAAAGCTGCAGATTCTTTCAACATACGCTGACCAAATTCTGCTCACTGAACAAAAAGAAATGCACAGTCATATACTGCAAGAGTTAAAAACGGACCTTACAAGTCAAAATCAAACCGCTTCTCAAGCAGTCCGCCAGCTTTCTAAACTGATGAACGCACTCGACCAACGAAGCAATCTGCTCATGAGTACTATACTCAACGGACTGATATTTTGGGAGCTACGACAGGTGATGCGAATCGAGAAGTGGAAAGAGATTCATGCCTCCGACCTCCCCCGATGGATAGAAACAATCGGAGAAATAGATGCCTATTGTTCCCTGGCAACATTCGCATATAATCATCCGGATTATATTTACCCCACTATCGCTGCTCAATCTTTCCACCTACAAGCTGAAGCCTTGGGGCATCCCCTAATGGATCGCAACCAATGTGTGCGTAACGGAATAGACATTGAAAAACGTCCTTTCTTTATTATAATCACAGGCGCCAATATGGCAGGCAAGAGTACTTATTTACGTACTGTAGGAGTAAACTATCTACTGGCATGTATAGGAGCTCCCGTTTGGGCAAAGCAAATGAAAATATATCCGGCCCGTCTCGTTACCAGCCTTCGAACCAGTGATTCCCTAGCTGACAACGAATCTTATTTCTTTGCAGAACTCAAGCGACTTAAATTAATCATAGACAAACTTGAAGCCGGGGAAGAGCTTTTCATCATCCTTGATGAAATACTGAAAGGCACCAACTCCATGGACAAACAGAAAGGCTCTTTCGCCCTTATCAAACAATTCATGCACATGAACGCCAACGGTATCATCGCCACCCATGACTTGTTATTAGGGACTTTAATAGAGTCCTTCCCACAAAATATCCGAAATTACTGTTTCGAAGCCGACATTACCAACAATGAACTCACCTTCTCATATCAAATGAGAAACGGAGTTGCTCAAAACATGAACGCCTGCTTCTTAATGAAAAAAATGGGGATCGCCGTCATTAACGACTAATCCCCATCTTCGTATGAAAATCAAAGTTATCTTTTACAGTAACATCTAAAACCTGTTTTATTTAGTAGCAGCAAACTCAATATAAAGTTTCAAACTGCATAGTTTTAATGTGTCGGAAAAAACAAAGTCAAACAGGTGTTATAGATATATACTTATTGTATTTTACTTTTCGACAAAAAAGCGACTATCGCAGAAGCTTTTTCATTAGTGAAATACTGCACCGATGTTATTGGCTGATACGTGTAAGGTACAAATTGGAATAACTGTACAGCTGCAAACTTTTTATCAGCAGAAAGTATCACATCCATACGTATATTACCACTAGCCTCGCTTTTTATTTTCGAATCAGCGGAGAATGAACCCGAATTTACAAGATTTTTCAAAGCATCCATATGCTTCAAATCAAAGAATACACTATGCTCTTTAGCCACACTTTTTGTTGGTAAATAAACAACCTCCTTTGATTTCCAGAAAAGACGGAAAATTCCGATAAGGAATAAACCTGTCCCCAAAACCATCAAAGCCATACTGGTTGTAGAAGACTTGTCATCCAATTCGAATGTTGAAGCAAAAGCTAAAATACCAATCAATAACATAACAGAAGAGATTAAAACTCCTGAAACACTTATGCGTTTAGCGATATCGGGGTGTGTAGATGCGAATATAGTAGCATCAATCGTTTGAGTAGTTGCCATAATATTTAAAGTTTAATTTATTAGTAAAAATATAAAGATAAAAAGAAGTAGTATCACCAGTATACAGAAGATACCAGTAACCACAAAATAAACAATACCAATAAATATACTGCTAAATAATTATACGCCTCAAGGTGTATACATAGTATTCACTCGATGGCTGGCAATAATAGGAAGTTGTTGTATCATAAATCCGCCCCCAGTGTTGTGATAGTGAGCTCTCACGATCAGCACAACCTTGTAGCGCATTCTTTAAAGAAAAGAAATATTCTCCAAGCTGTACACGTTGAATACGTGTCACAGATATTTGATGGCTCTGCAAATTGGTCAATTCAGCCACAGGCTTACCCGGAAGATCGGGTGCACAGATTTCCCCACGCTGCCCCATAGCATATGTAATATCACACCCCTGCTTATCCACCATTCTTTCGGTAGAGACATTGCCTGCTATGCTATGAAAAGCAACTGTCAGCAACAGAAACAATATTACCTTTACAAATTTTGCCATATTCACCTGCAAATATAACAGATTCTCTCTATGAAAAGTTTAATTAGGATATATTTTAATGTATCTTAGTATTAATAAACGGCAGACAAACAAAAAAGGCTACCTTCGAAGGTAGCCTTTTTTATATCTATAAGAATAACTGTAAAATTATTCAGCCGATTCAGCTTTTGGTTCTTCAGCCTTAGGAGCTTCAGTTGCAGGAGCTTCAACAGCAGCAGGAGCAGCTTCAGCAGCTTTTTTCGAACGACGAGTACGAGTAGCTTTCTTAGCAACTTTTTCCTTAGCCATGTTTTCATTGTAGTCAACCAACTCAATAAAGCACATTTCTGCGTTGTCACCCAAACGGTTACCAGTCTTGATAATACGAGTATAACCACCCGGACGATCAGCAATCTTAACAGAGATTTCTTTGAACAACTCTGTTACTGCAATCTTATCTTGCAAGTTGCTAAATACAACACGACGAGAGTTCGTAGTATCTTCTTTAGACTTAGTAATCAAAGGCTCAACAAACTTCTTCAAAGCTTTCGCCTTTGCAACAGTCGTAGTGATTCTTTTGTGCTTGATCAAAGAGCAAGCCATGTTAGATAACATAGCGCTTCTATGAGAAGCAGTACGACCTAAATGATTGAATTTTTTATTATGTCTCATTTTTTATTCTTTATCTAATTTATATTTAGAAATGTCGGTTCCAAACGACAGATTCAGACTTTCCAGCAAATCATCAAGCTCGGTAAGCGATTTCTTTCCGAAGTTTCTGAATTTCAGCAGGTCAGTTTTGTTGAATTGTACCAAGTCGCCGAGAGTTTCTACGTCAGCAGCCTTCAAGCAATTGAGGGCACGAACTGACAAGTCCATATCAACGAGTTTAGTTTTCAACAGCTGACGCATGTGCAAAACTTCTTCATCAAACTCTTCATTGCCGTCAGTATCATTACTTTCAAGCGTGATCTTCTCGTCAGAGAACAACATGAAGTGATAAATCAGAATTTTTGCAGCTTCTTTCAGCGCTTCTTTCGGGTGTATAGAACCGTCGGTACTAATTTCAAGCACTAGCTTTTCGTAGTCAGTCTTCTGTTCTACACGGAAGTTTTCTACAGCATACTTGACATTACGTATCGGTGTATAAATAGAGTCGATTGGAATTACATTAACATCCGTGCAATACTCGCGATTTTCATCAGCAGGTACATAACCACGACCTTTGTTAATGGTAATATCAATCTGCATAGTTGACTTAGAATCTAAATGACAAATAACTAATTCCGGATTTAACACTTCAAATCCAGTCAAATACTTACCTATGTCACCTGCTTTAAATTCACTGGAATTCTCGACAGTGATGCTCACTTTTTCGCTCTCGAACTCTTCAACTACTTGCTTGAATCTCACTTGTTTCAGATTCAAGATAATGTTGGTAACATCCTCTTTTACTCCAGGTACACTAGAAAATTCATGCTCCACACCATCGATTCTGATAGTAGTGATAGCAAAACCCTCTAATGAAGAAAGAAGGATACGGCGTAATGCATTACCTACAGTAATACCAAAACCCGGTTCCAACGGACGGAATTCGAATTTACCGAATCTGGAGTCCGCCTCCAACATTAATACTTTATCAGGTTTTTGAAATGCTAATATCGCCATGAAATTAATTATTATTTAGAATACAATTCAACGATCAAATGTTCTTTAATGTTCTCAGGAATGTCTGCTCTTTCAGGTATGTGCAACATTTTACCAACCTTTGAAGCCTCGTCCCATTCCAACCAAGCATACTTGCTGTGATTGAAACCTGCAAGAGAATTAGCAATTACTTCCAAAGACTTAGATCTTTCACGAACACCAATCAATTGTCCTGGTTTTACTGCAAATGAAGGAATGTTTACTACTTCACCATCTACAGTGATGTGCTTGTGACTAACCAACTGACGAGCAGCAGCACGTGTAGGAGCAATACCCAAACGGAATACTACGTTGTCAAGACGGCCTTCCAGCAATTGAAGAAGTACCTCACCGGTAATACCTTTAGCAGTAGCTGCTTTTTCAAACAAATTGCGGAATTGTTTTTCCAAAACTCCATAGGTGTATTTAGCTTTCTGTTTTTCACGAAGTTGCACACCGTATTCAGAAGTTTTTCTTTTTCTTGAATTACCATGTTGTCCGGGAGGATAGTTCTTCTTTGACAAAACTTTGTCAGCTCCAAAGATTCCTTCACCGAATTTACGGGCGATTCTCGATTTTGGTCCAGTATATCTAGCCATTTCTTTTAAATATTTAATTGTTTATTCATGAACTCAATTTGTTGCAGCCGCGATTACAGAGAGAAATTAATGTAATCCAAAAACAAAATCAAGATCATTGTGTAAGTTAAAGGTAAATTAAACTCTACGTCTTTTCGGAGGACGACAACCATTATGTGGAAGCGGAGTCACGTCAATGATTTCAGTAACTTCGATACCAGCACCGTGGATAGTTCTAATAGCAGACTCACGTCCGTTACCTGGACCCTTCACATATGCTTTTACCTTTCTCAGGCCAAGATCGAATGCAATCTTTGCGCAATCCTGGGCAGCCATCTGAGCTGCATAAGGAGTATTCTTTTTAGAACCTCTAAATCCCATTTTACCAGCAGATGACCAAGAGATAATCTGCCCTTCACTATTTGCAAGAGAAACAATAATATTGTTGAAAGATGAATGAACATGCAACTGTCCATTAGCGTCTACTTTCACATTTCTCTTTTTAGCTGCAACTGTTTTTTTTGCCATATCAACAATTATTATTTAGTAGCTTTTTTCTTATTAGCAACGGTTTTCTTTCTACCCTTACGAGTACGTGCATTGTTCTTAGTGCTCTGACCTCTAACAGGCAGACCAATACGGTGACGTACACCACGATAGCAACCAATATCCATTAATCGCTTAATGTTCAATTGGATTTCAGAACGAAGATCACCTTCTACTTTATACTCTGCACCGATAATCTCACGAATCTTAGCAGCTTGATCATCTGTCCAGTCTTTAACCTTCAGATCTTTATCTACACCAGCTTTATCTAAAATTTTTGCTGAACTACTGCGACCTATTCCATATACATAGGTCAACGCAATTTCACCTCTTTTGTTCTGAGGTAAATCTACACCAACTATTCTTATAGCCATATACTAAATTATTTTTTTTGCAAAAATAACAAATTATCCTTGACGTTGTTTATACTTAGGATTTTTCTTGTTAATAACATACAAACGGCCATTACGTCTAACGATCTTACATTCTGGCGTGCGTTTCTTTAATGATGCTCTTACTTTCATATCTTATTTTATTTATATCTAAACACAATTCTTCCTTTCGATAAGTCGTAAGGAGACATTTCGACTCTCACTTTATCTCCCGGCAGGATCTTGATGTAATGCATCCTCATCTTGCCTGAAATATGTGCGGTAATCTCATGTCCGTTTTCTAATTCAACACGAAACATTGCATTTGACAATGCTTCAACTATAACTCCATCTTGTTCTATTGCAGATTGCTTTGCCATATTATATTGCTTTATCTCCTAAAACTTCTTCTATGAATTTGAATGAAGACAAAATATCAGCTTCACCAGCTCCAACAGCTATCGTATGCTCAAAATGTGCAGCACATTTACGATCTCTGGTCCTCACAGTCCATCCGTCACTTTCCATTATCACTTGTCGGTCTCCCAATGTTATCATCGGCTCTATCGCTATGCAAAGGCCTCTTTTCATCAATGGTCCATATCCTCTTTTACCATAGTTAGGAACCTGAGGATCTTCGTGCATCTCTTTACCGATGCCATGGCCAACAAACTCACGCACTACACCATAAGAATGAGACTCACAATATTGCTGAATAGCATATCCGATATCACCAATTCTTTTACCTTGCACTGCGTTCTGGATGCCAATATATAACGCTTCTTTAGTTACCTTCAACAAGTTACGAATCTCTTCGTCTACCTCTCCTACACAAAAAGTATAAGCAGAATCACCACAGAAACCATTCATGTAAGTTCCGCAATCCACTGATACGATATCACCATCTTTCAGTACGATATCCCCTGGGATTCCATGTACCACCTGTTCGTTGACAGAGGTACAAAGAGATGCGGGAAATGGTTCTCCATATTGATTCGGAAATCCTTTGAAAGTTGGAGTTGCCCCATGATCTCTAATGAACTCTTCAGCAACTTTATCCAACTCACATGTAGTTACACCAGGCTTCACCAGTTTGGCAACCTCTGCAAGAGTTTTACCAACAAGCAGGTTACTCTGACGGAGCAATTCTATTTCATCTTCTGTTTTAAGAAATATCATTTCTAATCTAAAGAATTAATATGCCGCTACACCAGCGCGTCCTTTAATACGACCAGATTTCAACAGACCATCATAGTGTCTCATCAACAAATGACTTTCAACCTGTTGCAGGGTATCAAGAACAACACCTACAAGAATTAACAAAGATGTACCGCCGAAGAATTGAGCGAATCCTGCTTGCACTCCGAATACACCGGCAAAAGCAGGCATAATAGCAACTAAAGCCAAGAAGAAAGAACCCGGCAAAGTGATACGAGACATTATATCATCAATATACTCTGCTGTTTTCTTTCCCGGTTTAATACCAGGGATGAAACCATTATTTCTCTTCATATCCTCAGCCATCTGAGTCGGATTAATTGTAATTGCAGTATAGAAATACGTAAATAATATAATCATTACCGCAAAGACAAAATTATACCAGAAACTTGTATGATCTGTAAACGCATGCAAGAAACCGCCTGCATCATTTACATTTGAAAAACCGATAAATGTAATTGGAATAAACATGATTGCCTGAGCAAAGATGATAGGCATAACACCGGCAGCATTCACCTTTAAAGGGATATACTGTCTAGCACCACCATATTGCTTGTTACCAACGATTCTTTTTGCATACTGTACAGGAATCTTTCTTGTACCTTGCACCAAAAGAATAGCAGCGCCAATCACTAATAATAAGAATACGATTTCAATTATAAACATAATCAGACCACCGCTCTTATTTGCTACTCTGGACACAACTTCTTGCAACAAAGCATCAGGGAAACGAGCGATAATACCAATCAAGATGATAAATGAAATACCGTTACCAATACCTTTATCAGTAATTCTTTCACCAAGCCACAAAATAAACATACTACCTGCTGCCAAAATAATGGTAGAGGTAACCATAAACAGAGTCCAATCTAATGAAGCATTTAAGGAAGGGCCAGCCTGCATTTTAAGATTGAGCAAATAAGAAGGGGCCTGAACTAACAATATAGCAATCGTCAAGTAACGAGTATATTGATTCATTTTTCTTCTGCCGCTCTCACCTTCGCGTTGCAACTTCTGGAAATACGGTACAGCGATTCCCAATAACTGGATTACGATAGATGCAGAGATATAAGGCATGATTCCTAATGCAAAAATAGAGGCATTAGAAAATGCTCCTCCAGAGAACATATTTAACAAGGCTAAAAGGCCTTCACTTGTTTGTTCGTGCAATTTCGCCAGCATCGCCGGATTGATACCCGGTAATACGACATACGATCCGAAACGGTAAATTGCCACGAACAATATGGTGATGAGGATCCGCTGTCTCAGATCCTCAATCTTCCATATATTCTTTAATGTTTCAATAGCTTTTCTCATTGAATCAGAGTTTTACTACAGTTCCACCAGCAGCTTCGATAGCAGCAGTTGCAGTCTTAGAGAATGCATGAGCTTCTACTTCCAGCTTGTTAGTCAGAGTTCCGTTACCCAATACTTTTACCAACTGATTTGAAGAAATAAATCCTGCTTCGATAAAGTCGTTTACACCAACTTTTGTCAAGCTCTTAGCTTCAGCAAGTTTCTGGATAGTATCCAGATTGATAGCTTTATATTCAACACGATTGATATTCTTGAAACCAAATTTAGGAACTCGACGTTGAAGAGGCATCTGACCACCTTCAAAACCGATTTTCTTAGAGTATCCAGATCTTGATTTAGCTCCTTTATGACCTCTTGTAGAAGTACCACCTAAGCCAGAACCAGCACCACGTCCAATTCTTTTTCTTGTCTTAGTAGATCCCTCAGCAGGTTTTAAATTACTTAAGTTCATATTGTAATTTCGTTTTATTATTCAACAAATAATTACTTAACAATGGCAACCAAGTGTTTTACTTTATCTACCATTCCAAGAATTGAAGGAGTGCTTTCGTGTTCAACCACACGGTTCAGTTTACGAAGTCCCAGTGCGTCAAGAGTTCTTTTCTGATCAGCTGGAGCACCAATTCTACTTTTAACTTGTTTAATCTTTATAGTTGACATATCTCCTCCTTATCCTCTAAATACTTTTTCAACACTAATACCTCTGTTCTGAGCAACCATTCTTGCATCACGCATTTCACTCAAAGCTTCAATTGTAGCTTTAACAAGGTTATGCGGATTCGAAGAACCTTTAGATTTAGCCAAAACGTCAGTAACACCAACACTTTCCAATACAGCACGCATAGCACCACCAGCTACAACACCGGTTCCGTGAGATGCAGGTTTGATGAATACTTCAGCACCACCAAATCTAGCTGATTGTTCATGAGGAACAGTACCTTTTAAAATAGGTACTTTCACCAGGTTCTTTTTAGCTGACTCAACACCTTTAGCGATAGCAGCTGTTACTTCACCTGCTTTACCAAGTCCCCAACCAATGATACCTTCTTCGTTACCTACAACAACGATTGCAGAGAAACTAAAAGTTCTACCACCTTTGGTAACTTTAGTAACACGATTAATAGCAACTAATCTATCTTTCAGTTCTATATCGTTAGTAATCTTAACTCTATTATTAACTCCTGCCATAATGATTAAAATTTAAGTCCACCGTTACGAGCAGCATCAGCTACTTCTTTTACTCTCCCATGATACAAGTAACCATTACGGTCGAAAACAACAGTAGTTATACCTGCTTCCTGAGCCTTTTTAGCAATCATTTCACCAACTTTAGCAGCTTGTTCTTTTTTAGCGACTTTCTCAGTCAAACCTAAAGAAGAAGCAGCAGCCAGTGTCTTACCAGAAAGATCATCGATAATCTGGACATAAATTTGCTTGTTACTTCTAAATACACTCATACGCGGACATTCAGTAGTACCTGAAATTTTGTTGCGTACTCTATATTTGATCTTAACTCGTCTTTCTATTTTTGTTGTCATAATAATCTAATTTTATATGAATTACTTAGCGCCGGCTGATTTACCAGACTTTCTACGAATTACTTCGCCAACAAACTTAATACCTTTACCCTTGTATGGTTCAGGCTTACGGAAAGAACGTATTTTAGAGCAAACTTGACCAAGCAATTGTTTGTCACACGATTCCAATATAATAAGAGGATTCTTATTTCTTTCAGACTTCGTTTCAACTTTTACCTCAGCAGGTAATTGAATGAAAATATTGTGTGTATAACCTAAAGCCAGTTCAATGATGTTACCTTGGTTTGAAGCACGATAACCTACACCTACAAGTTCCAGTTCTTTCTTGTAACCTTCAGATACGCCCACAACCATGTTGTGAACCAATGAACGATACAAACCGTGGAAAGCATGTTTCTGCTTCGGGTTATCAAGCATTTCTTTATCGTTTTCTGTTAAAGTTACGTGTCCGTCTTCAATAGTAACATTGATAGCAGGATTCACATATTGGCTCATTTCGCCTTTGGGTCCCTTTACGGTAACCACATTATCCTTCAGAGTGATTGTCACTCCAGCAGGGATACTAATGGGTAATTTTCCTATTCTTGACATTCTAATTCCTCCTAATTAATATACATAACACAAGACTTCACCACCGATTTTCAGTTCTGCAGCCTCTTTGTTAGTCATTACACCTTTGGAAGTAGATATTATAGCAATACCCAGCCCATTAATAACACGCGGCATATCTTTGTAACCAGTATACTTACGCATACCCGGAGAAGATATTCTTTCTAACTTTTTGATTGCGTTAACTTTGTTAACAGAATCATACTTCAAGGCAACCTTAATAGTTCCTTGAGGACCATCTTCTACAAACTTATAATTAAGGATGTAGCCTTTTTCAAAAAGAATCTTAGTGATTTCTTTTTTCAAATTCGAAGCGGGAACTTCAACAACTCTGTGCTTTGCACCAATCGCGTTCCGCAACCTCGTTAAATAATCTGCTATTGGATCAGTCATATAAAAATAAATTAAATTAATCAGGACTACCCTGACAATATTTAAACAATAATTACCAGCTTGCTTTTTTTACGCCTGGGATCAGTCCGTTAGATGCCATCTCACGGAATTGAATTCTCGAAATTCCGAATTGACGAATATAACCTTTAGGACGACCAGTCAGTTTGCAACGGTTGTGCATACGAATTGGATTAGAATTCTTTGGCAACTCTTGCAACTTCTGTGCAGCTTCGAAAGCATCAGCAGGATCACCTGTTCTTACGATTTGCTTCAAAGCAGCTCTTTTCTCGGCGTATTTGGCTACTAATTTAGCACGCTTTACTTCACGTGCTTTCATTGATTCCTTTGCCATATCTATTAGTCTTTTTTAGCGTTTTTAAAAGGTAAACCGAATTCCTTCAGCAAAGCATAACCTTCTTCATCTGTTTCCGCAGAGGTTACAAAGGTAATATTCATTCCGAGAATTCTTGTAATACTATCGATATTTATTTCAGGGAAAATGATTTGTTCCTGAATACCAAGGGTATAGTTACCTTTACCATCAAACTTACTTTCGATACCTTTGAAGTCACGAATACGAGGAAGAGCTACACGAACCAATTTTTCAAGGAATTCGTACATTCTTTCACGACGTAAAGTTACCATAACACCAATCGGCATTTTTTTACGCAACTTAAAGTTTGCGATATCTTTACGAGAAATGGTAGCTACAGCTTTTTGACCTGTAATAGCTGTCATTTCATTGATTGCTACTTCGATAATCTTCTTATCAGCAACAGCCATACCTAATCCCTGATTGATTACAATCTTCTTAAGTACGGGTATCTGCATTGTAGAAGAATACTGGAACTGTGATTTCAATGCAGGTGCTATACGCTCTGCATATTCTTTCTTAAGACTAGCAGTATTACTCATTACTTAATCTCCTCTCCTGATTTTTTAGAATAACGCACTAAAGTTCCTTCCGAACTCTTTTTTCTCCCAATACGCGTTGCTTTACCAGTTTTTGGATCAACCGGGTTCAAGTTTGAAATGTGGATAGAAGCTTCTTGCTTCACAATACCACCTTGTGGATTCTTTGCATTCGGCTTTGTGCTTTTAGATACCATATTGATACCTTCAACAAATGCACGTCCTTCTTTAACAAGAACCTTCAATACACGACCAGTTTTGCCCTTATCTTCACCAGCATTTACGTAAACTGTATCGCCTTTTTTAATATGTAATTTACTCATTACTTAAATCTTTTACAAATTAAAGTACCTCAGGCGCAAGTGACACAACTTTCATGTTTGTAGCACGAAGTTCTCTTGCTACAGGACCGAAAATACGACTACCTCTAATTTCACCTGCATTATTCAACAACACGCAAGCATTATCATCAAAACGTATATAAGAACCATCAGGACGACGGATTTCTTTCTTTGTACGTACAATCAAAGCCTTTGATACTGCACCTTTTTTAACATCACTAGAAGGGATAACGCTCTTCACTGAAACTACAATGACATCCCCCACTGAAGCATAACGACGACCTGTCCCCCCCAAAACGCGGATACACAACGCCTCTTTCGCTCCACTGTTATCACATACTGTAAGTCTGGATTCTACTTGTATCATAATTACTTAGCTCTTTCAATTATTTCTACTAATCTCCATCTTTTAGTCTTGCTCAAAGGACGAGTTTCCATGATGCTTACAGTATCACCGATATTGCATTCATTCTTTTCATCGTGAGCATGGTACTTCTTCGTTTTGCTAACGAACTTACCATATATAGGGTGTTTTTCCTTAAATTTGGCAGCAACTGTGATGGTCTTGTCCATCTTATTGCTCAACACAACCCCTGTTCTTTCTTTTCTTAAATTTCTTGCTTCCATCAAGCTGATCATTTATTGTTAAGTTCTCTTTCGCGCAATTCTGTTTTCATACGCGCAATAGTCCTGCGTAATTGTTTGATTTGAGCAGGATTTTCCAAAGGAGAAATAGAATGATTAATAACCATTTGGTTATAATTAGCTGTTTCCGCCTCTACTCTTTCTACTAAATCATTAGTAGTCATTTCTTTAATTTCTGCAATTTTCATAACACTTACGCATTTTGATTTTGAATATCATAATCACGTCTTACGACAAACTTCGTTGTAATAGGAAGCTTTTGAGCAGCTAAGCGCAATGCTTCTTTCGCGATTTCGTAAGATACTCCTTCAGCTTCAATAATGATTCTACCTGGAGTTACAGGAGCCACAAATCCCTCTGGAGCACCTTTACCTTTACCCATACGTACATCGGCAGGTTTTCTAGTGATCGGTTTATCCGGGAATATACGGATCCAGATCTGTCCTTGACGTTGCATATATCTTGTTACTGCAATACGAGCAGCTTCGATCTGACGGCCTGTAATCCACTTAGTCTCCAAAGCCTTTATGCCAAAAGAACCAAAGGCCAGCTGGTTGCCTCTCTGGGCATTACCTTTCTGACGGCCTTTTTGTTGTCTTCTGAATTTTGTCTTTTTCGGTTGTAACATAGTTTCCTAAAATTCAAATTCGTTTAGCGATTATTTTTCTTTCTTTTGAAGTTCTTTCCGCCGTTGTTTCCACTATTGTTTCCACGACCACTTTCTTTGCTTTGTGTAAAGTTCGGAGCCAATTCTTTCTTACCAAACACTTCACCTCTACAAATCCAAACTTTGATACCAAGAAGACCTACTTTAGTCAATGCTTCTGCATGACAGTAGTCGATATCAGCTCTGAAAGTGTGCAACGGAGTTCTTCCTTCTTTATACATTTCAGAACGAGCCATTTCAGCTCCATTCAAACGTCCTGAAATCTGAATTTTGATACCTTCAGCACCCATACGCATTGTGTTTGCGATAGCCATCTTGATGGCACGGCGATAGGCAATTTTACCTTCAACCTGGCGAGCGATGTTGTTAGCAACAATCACAGCATCCAGTTCCGGTCTCTTCACTTCAAAGATATTGATTTGAATATCTTTGTCGGTAACCTTCTTCAACTCCTCTTTTAACTTATCAACTTCTTGGCCACCTTTACCGATAATAATACCCGGGCGAGCAGTGCAAACAGTAATAGTAACGAGCTTCAGCGTACGTTCAATTACGATTCTTGATACACTTGCTTTTGCAAGTCTTGCATTAAGATATTTACGGATTTTGCTATCTTCCAGCAAAGAATCACCGTAATCATTTCCACCATACCAGTTAGAATCCCATCCTCTGATAATTCCTAAACGGTTGCTTATTGGATTAACTTTTTGTCCCATCTACCTTAATTTTGATCTTCGTTATTACTTTTAGCACCAACGAACAATGTTACGTGATTTGAACGTTTGCGAATTCTATAACCTCTACCCTGTGGTGCCGGTCTCATTCTTTTGAGTGTAGCTCCACCATCAACAAAAATCTGTGTTACGAACAATTCGCCACTTTCTGCTTTACGTTCGTTTTTCTGTTCCCAGTTAGCAATTGCAGAGCGAAGCAATTTTTCCACTCTTGCAGCAGCTTCTTTTGAAGAAAATTTCAAAACACCAAGTGCTCTGTTCACTTCCATACCACGGATCATGTCTGCAACCAGACGCATCTTACGTGGAGAAGTAGGAACATTTTGCAATTTTGCAAAATACATGGTCTTAAGGGCTTCTTTTCTTTTTTCAGCCGATATTTTTTTTCTTGCTCCCATTATTATTTATTACTTTATTATTTCAAATAAATCCTGTTATCTTTTCTTGTTACCAGCGTGTCCTCTGAATGTACGAGTTGGAGCAAATTCGCCCAACTTGTGTCCTACCATATTCTCGGTAACATAAACAGGAATAAATTTATTTCCATTGTGAACTGCAACTGTATGGCCTACAAAATCAGGCGAAATCATTGAAGCTCTGGCCCAAGTCTTTACTACGACTTTCTTACCTGATTCATTCATGGCAAGAATTCTCTTTTCAAGCTTAACGTTAATATATGGACCTTTTTTTAATGAACGACTCATAGTTTACTCAATTAATCAGATTACTTTTTTCTTCTCTCAATAATGTACTTAGACGATTGTTTCTTAGGAGCTCTAGTCTTAAGTCCCTTAGCATACAATCCCTTACGTGATCTTGGGTGACCTCCGGAAGCACGTCCTTCACCACCACCCATCGGGTGATCAACCGGGTTCATTACAACACCACGGTTACGAGGACGACGTCCTTGCCAACGAGAACGTCCTGCTTTACCTGAACTTTCCAATCCATGATCAGAGTTACCTACACTACCGATAGTAGCTTTACAAGTGCTAAGAATCTGTCTAACCTCACCTGAAGGCAACTTGATTACACAATACTTACCCTCACGAGAAGTCAACTGAGCAAAGTTACCAGCTGAACGAACCAGAGCAGCACCCTGTCCCGGACGTAATTCGATATTGTGAATCACAGTACCCACCGGAATGTTTTGAAGAGGAAGAGCATTACCAATCTCTGGCGCTGCTGTTTCACCTGACATCAGAGTCGCACCAACTTGCAATCCATTGGGAGCAATAATATATCTTTTTTCTCCATCAGCATAAAATAACAGAGCGATACGAGCCGAACGATTCGGGTCGTATTCGATTGTTTTAACTACTGCTGGAACACCGTCCTTATTTCTCTTGAAATCAACAATTCTAATCACCTTTCTATGACCGCCACCAATGTAGCGCATAGTCATCTTACCTTCGCTGTTACGACCACCAGATGATTTCTTACCATATACAAGAGACTTTTCTGGTACTGATGCAGTAATTTCTTCGAAAGTACCAATAATTTTATGTCTTTGCCCCGGTGTTGTGGGCTTAAATTTACGTACTGCCATTTTTATTAAATATTGCTATAAAAATCAATAGTATCTCCTTCTTTCAATGTCACGATTGCTTTTTTGAAAGCATTCGTACGACCATTGATGATACCTGCTTTGGTATAACGGCTCTTATTCTTGCCAGCATACTTCACAGTATTCACATCAACTACAGTAACATTATAAAGAGCTTCAATTTCCTTCTTAATTTCCAGTTTGTTAGCTTCAGGACGTACAACAAAGCCGAAACGATTCAGCTTATCTGTGATTGCAGTCATTTTCTCTGTTACCAACGGTTTAATAATAATTCCCATTATTTAAGCCTCCTTTTTAAATTAAGATATTGTCAATAGCCTTCAGAGAGTTTTCTGTAAGCACAATAACCCCAGCATTCAATACTCTGTAAGTATTTAATCCTGAGATAGTCTGTACATTAGCACCCTCGATGTTACGAGCTGACAAATATACGTTTTTATTTGCTTCCGGTAAAATTACAAGTAGCTTTTTATCGGAAACTTTAAGATTTTTTGTCATTGCAACGAAATCTTTTGTCTTAGGAGCTTCAAATGTGAAATCCTCAACGACAACGATTGCATCGTTTTGAGCTTTATAAGACAAAGCTGACTTACGAGCCAGTGTCTTAACTTTTTTATTCAACTTAAAGAAGTAGTCTCTTGGTTTCGGACCGAAAACACGAGCACCACCTACAAGAACAGGCGAATTCATATCACCACGACGTGCTCCACCGCCACCTTTCTGACGACCGATCTTACGAGTTGAACCACTGATTTCACTTCTTTCTTTTGACTTATGAGTACCCTGACGCTGATTAGCCATAAATTGTTTTACGTCCAAATAAATAGCGTGGTCGTTGGGCTCAATTCCGAAGATAGATTCGTTTAACGTAACCTTTCTCCCAGTGTCTTCACCTTTAATGTTATATACGTTAACTTCCATTATTTCTCAATTAATACGATTGAACCTTTGCAACCCGGGATAGAACCTTTAACCAAAAGAAGGTTATGATCCGCGATTACTTTTAATACCTGCAAGTTTTGTACAGTGACTCTGTCACCACCAAGTTGTCCACCCATGCGCATTCCTTTGAATACTTTTGCAGGGTAAGAACAAGCACCGATAGAACCCGGTTTACGAGCGCGATTATGCTGACCGTGAGTAGCTTGACCCACACCACCAAAACCATGTCTTTTTACTACACCCTGAAAACCCTTACCCTTAGAAGTACCAACAACGTCAACAAAGCTAGCGTCGTTAAACATTTCTACAGTAATGGTATCACCCAAATTCAACTCTGTTTCAAATTCTTTGAACTCAGCCAAGTGTCTCTTCGGTGTTACTCCTGCTCTTTTAAAATGTCCCATCAACGGTTTAGTTGTATGTTTTTCCTTTTTGTCCTGGAAACCCAACTGAACAGCTGCATAGCCATCTTTTTCTACAGTTTTAACTTGAGTAACAACACAAGGACCTGCTTCGATAACAGTGCATGGTACATTTTTACCATCGGCACTGAAAACGGATGTCATTCCGATTTTTTTTCCTAATAATCCTGGCATTTCACTAATTTTTAATTATCAAACTTTAATTTCTACTTCCACACCACTTGGCAATTCCAACTTCATCAAAGCATCTACTGTCTTAGCTGTTGAGCTATAGATGTCGATTAATCTCTTATAAGAAGAGAGTTCAAATTGCTCACGAGACTTTTTATTTACGAAAGTCGAACGGTTCACAGTAAAGATACGTTTGTGCGTAGGCAGAGGTATTGGACCGCTAACGATAGCACCTGTAGCTTTTACAGTTCTTACAATTTTCTCAGCTGACTTGTCAACCAAGTTGTGGTCGTAAGATTTCAATTTAATTCTAATTTTCTGACTCATTATTTTTTTTAATTAATACATTTATAATAAGATAAAGCGGCAGGCTAAGAGTCATTCGCTAGCCTGCTACTTTAGATATTTTAGAGTAAATCAGCGCGTCCTTTTACTTCTTCCAATACAGCCTTAGCAATAGAAGAAGAAAGCTGAGCGTGATGAGAGTAGGTCATTGACGAGGTTGCACGACCAGAAGTAATAGTACGTAAAGCTGTTACGTAACCAAACATTTCCGCCAGTGGAACCATCGCTTTCACGATACGAGCGCCAGAGCGGCTAGATTCCATACCTTCAACCTGTCCACGACGTTTGTTCAAGTCACCGATAACATCACCCATGTTTTCTTCCGGAGTTACAACTTCCAGTTTCATGATAGGTTCCATCAAAACAGGACCTGCCTTAGCACATGCATTTTTATAAGCCTGCATTGCACAGATTTCAAATGACAACTGGTCAGAGTCAACCGGGTGGAATGAACCATCAACCAAAGTCACTTTCAATGAATCCAATGGGTAGCCTGCCAAAACACCACTCTTCATAGCATTTGTAAAGCCTTTCTGAACTGCAGGAATAAATTCCTTAGGAATATTACCACCCTTCACTTCATCAACAAACTGCAAACCACCTAAAGTGAAATCCGCATCAGCCGGACCAATGTTCACAATGATATCAGCAAACTTACCACGTCCACCAGACTGCTTCTTGTACACTTCACGCAAGTTAACTGTCTTCGTGATAGCTTCCTTATAGTTAACCTGAGGCTTACCTTGATTACATTCTACCTTGAATTCACGTTTCAAACGGTCAATGATAATATCCAAGTGAAGCTCACCCATACCAGAAATAACTGTCTGACCTGTCTGTTCGTCTGTTTTCACAGTAAATGTCGGGTCTTCTTCAGCCAATTTAGCCAAACCGTTAGACAGTTTATCCATATCTTTCTGAGTCTTAGGTTCTACAGCGATACCAATAACCGGTTCCGGAAAGTCCATAGACTCAAGTACTATCGGAGCTGTTTCATCACACAAAGTATCCCCAGTACGAATATCTTTAAAGCCTACACCTGCACCAATATCACCAGCACCGATTACTTCAACCGGGTTCTGTTTGTTGGAGTGCATCTGGAACAGACGAGAAACGCGTTCTTTCTTACCAGAACGAGAGTTGTAGATATAAGAACCTGCTTCAATTTTACCAGAATAAACACGGAAGAAAGTCAAACGACCTACATATGGGTCAGTTGCGATCTTAAACGCCAAAGCAGATGTTTTTTCATCATCACTTGGTTTACGATCCTCTTCAGCTCCCGTATTAGGATTTGTACCTATTACGTTCTCTGTATCAAGTGGAGAAGGCAAGAAAGCACAAACATAATCAAGCAATGTCTGAACACCTTTGTTCTTAAAAGAAGATCCGCAAAGCATAGGAACTACAGCCATCTGAACTGTTGCATTACGAAGAGCTCTCAATACTTCTTCTTCAGTAATAGTAGAAGGATCATCGAAATATTTCTCCATCAAAGCATCATCAAATTCTGCTACTTTTTCAAGCATCTTATCTCTCCACTCGTTAGCTTCATCGATAAGTTCTGCAGGGATTTCCTCAATACTGTAGTCAGCCCCCATTGTTTCATCATGCCAATAGATAGCTTTCATTTTGATAAGGTCAACAAGACCTTTGAAAGATTCTTCAGCACCGATAGGAACAACAATCGGACACGGATTAGCTCCAAGAACATCCTTCATCTGACGAACTACTTCAAAGAAGTCAGCACCAGAACGGTCCATCTTATTAACATAAGCAATACGAGGAACGTTATATTTATCAGCCTGACGCCATACAGTTTCTGATTGAGGCTCAACACCACCAACAGCACAGTAAGCAGCTACAGCCCCATCAAGGATACGCAATGAACGTTCTACCTCTGCGGTAAAGTCAACGTGTCCCGGAGTGTCAATCAAGTTAATTTTATAAGTATCACCAGCATATTTCCACCTTGTTGTTGTAGCAGCGGATGTAATAGTGATACCACGTTCTTGCTCCTGTTCCATCCAGTCCATAGTAGCAGCACCATCATGAACTTCACCAATTTTGTGAGTCAATCCAGTGTAGAACAGGATACGTTCAGAAGTAGTTGTTTTTCCGGCATCAATGTGAGCCATGATACCGATATTACGAGTTAAATGTAAATCATGTTTAGCCATCTTCTAATTCCTTTACTTTAAGTTTATATTAGGTTTCTTACAGTATTAGAATCTAAAATGAGCAAATGCACGGTTAGCTTCTGCCATTCTGTGCATATCTTCTTTACGTTTGTATGCACCGCCTTGTTCATTGAAGGCATCCATAATTTCAGCAGCCAACTTGTCAGCCATTGATTTACCACCTCTTTTGCGAGCAAACAGAATCAAATTCTTCATAGAGATTGATTCTTTACGATCCGGACGGATTTCAGTAGGAACTTGGAAAGTAGCACCACCTACACGGCGAGACTTTACTTCCACTTGCGGAGTTACATTATCCAAAGCCTTTTTCCAGATTTCGAGAGCTGATTTTTCTTCGTTAGGAAGTTTTGCTTTCACTGTTTCCAAAGCGGCATAAAAGATTTCATAAGATGTATTTTTCTTTCCATCATACATCAAGTGGTTCACGAACTTGGAAACCTTTTGGTCATTAAACACAGGATCCGGAAGAATCAGGCGTTTTTTTGGTTTTGCTTTTCTCATTTGTTTGAAAAATAATGTTTTTGTTCTTGGTTGTCTACTTCTTGACTTCTTCAACTCTCCCTCCGGAGAATTTACTCAACCTTTAGCATTTCCAACAAACTAAAACGTAAGTTATTACTTTAATTTTAATTAGGTCTTAATCCTTATTTTTTCTTACCCTTAGCAGGAGCAGCTGCTTGTCCTGGTTTCGGACGCTTAGCACCATACTTAGAACGTCTTTGAGTACGACCAGCAACACCTGCTGTATCAAGCGTACCACGTACAATGTGATAACGCACACCCGGAAGGTCTTTTACACGACCACCACGTACCAAAACGATTGAGTGTTCCTGCAAGTTGTGTCCTTCTCCCGGAATGTATGAGTTCACCTCTTTTTGGTTAGTCAAACGTACACGAGCTACTTTACGCATTGCAGAGTTCGGCTTCTTCGGAGTAGTAGTGTATACTCTCACGCAAACGCCACGTCTTTGAGGACATGAATCCAAGGCTGGAGATTTACTTTTCTCCACCAGCACTTCGCGTCCTTTTCTTACTAATTGCTGAATTGTAGGCATTTTAATTGTTTTTTGATTTATATTATTGTTATATTAATTTCGTAACTATACATTTTGGGCTGCAAAAATACGAATAATATTTGAATATTCAATGCGCTACAACTTTTTTTTCTTTTTTAATGTTTTTATATCATCCTCACGCTTCGCCTTTTACACCCGTCAAAGGAGAAATAGGGGGTTCATCCGAAGTACGAATCGGACCGAATACGCGCTCATACTTTGCTATATTATCTTCTAATGCCCGCAGCAGACGTTTTGCGTGCTCCGGAGCCACAATAATACGAGATTGCACACCAGCCTTCGGTATGCCCGGCATTACGCGCACGAAGTCAAGGATGAATTCAGAACTCGAATGAGTAATAATAGCAAGATTTGCATAAGTTCCCTGTGCAACCTCTTCTCTCAATTCAATCTGTAATTGTCCGTTGTTATTTTGTTCTTCCATATTTAATATGATTAAAAAGTTATCCTGCAAAATAACACATTTTTCCTGAAACTAATGGTAATACACGCGAGTAAAAAAGAAATAAAAAAAGGAGCAATTGCCCAATTAGGCAACTGCTCCTTTTCATATAGTCAATTGAATTGTATTTATTCTACTTCATTGTAGTCAAGTACTGTTTTCTTGTTAGCCAAGATACGGTCATACTCTTCTTTTGATCCAACGATGAGCTTTTCGAACTCGCGCTGTCCGGTACCGGCAGGAATCAAGTGACCACAGATCACATTTTCCTTCATACCTTCAAGCTTATCGATCTTACCGTTGATAGCAGCTTCATTCAATACTTTCGTCGTTTCCTGGAAGGAAGCAGCCGACATAAAGCTTGATGTTTGCAAAGCAGCACGCGTGATACCTTGAAGAATCTGAGTAGAGGTAGCAGCAACAGCATCACGAACCTCAACCGGTTTCAAGTCACGACGTTTCAACATACTATTCTCATCACGCAACTTGCGGGCAGTTACAATCTGTCCAGCTTGCATATTTTGAGAATCACCAGCATCTACTACGACTTTCTTACCCCAGATACGATCATTTTCTTCCATGAATTCCAGTTTGTCTACGACTTGCTGTTCGAGGAAGCGAGTATCTCCCGGTTCATCAATTTGTACTTTGCGCATCATCTGACGAACGATAATCTCAAAGTGCTTATCATTGATCTTCACACCCTGCAAGCGGTATACATCCTGAACTTCATTCACGATATATTCCTGTACAGCTGTAGGACCCTTGATTGCCAAGATATCTGCCGGAGTAGTAGCACCGTCAGACAACGGAGTACCAGCACGTACATAGTCATTTTCCTGTACCAGAATCTGCTTAGACAGTGCAACCAGATACTTCTTAACCTCACCCGTCTTGGAAGTTACGATGATTTCACGGTTACCACGTTTGATCTTACCCATTGTCACCTCACCGTCGATTTCAGAAACGACAGCCGGATTTGACGGGTTACGAGCTTCAAACAATTCAGTAACACGAGGAAGACCACCCGTGATATCACCCGCCTTACCTACGGCACGCGGAATCTTCACGATTACTTCACCGGCTTTTACCTTCTGACCGTTCTCGATGATAACGTGACCACCTACCGGTAAGTTATAAGTACGGATCAAATCACCGTCCTCTGTTAAGATATGAGCGGTAGGAACTTTGGTTTTATCCTTGGATTCAATAATAATAATTTCACGAAGACCTGTTGCTTCATCCGATTCAACCTTATAAGTAACGTTTTCAATCACGCCCTCAAATTCGATCTTACCGGTTGCTTCTGTGATAATAACAGCATTGAACGGGTCCCACTTAGCAATCAGTTTGCCTTTTTCTACCAAGTCGCCGTCGCTTACATACAGTGTTGAACCATAAGGTACGTTATGAGTAGAAAGAACGATACCGGTATTCACATCCACAAAACGTACTTCGGCCAAACGACCTACTACCACTTTTGCAGATTCACCCATCTCGTCAACGATATCTACTGTACGCAACTCTTCAAATTCAAGACGTGCATTATTTTTAGCAACGATACTGGCGTTAGCTGCAATATTTGCAGCAGTACCACCGGCGTGGAATGTACGCAAAGTCAACTGTGTACCCGGCTCACCAATAGACTGAGCAGCGATTACACCGACAGCTTCACCCTTCTGAACCATGCGGCTCGTTGCCAGGTTACGTCCGTAACATTTAGCACAAACCCCCTTCTTAGCTTCACAAGTCAATACCGAACGGATTTCAACACTCTCGATCGGAGACTCCTGAATCTTCTTGGCTACTTCTTCTGTGATTTCTTCACCACCGGCAACAAGCAATTCACCTGTGGTAGGATGAATAATATCATGTACGGAAACACGGCCTAAGATACGTTCGTACAGAGTAGCAATAACCTCATCGTTATTCTTAAGGTCCGTACAAACCAATCCGCGGAGTGTACCGCAGTCTTCTTCTGTAATAATCACATCGTGTGATACGTCCACCAGACGACGAGTCAAATAACCAGCATCGGCAGTCTTCAAAGCGGTATCCGCCAAACCTTTACGAGCACCGTGGGTAGAGATAAAGTACTCCAACACCGAAAGTCCTTCTTTAAAGTTCGACAAAATCGGGTTCTCGATGATCTGACCACCTTCAGCACCTGCTTTCTGCGGTTTTGCCATCAAACCACGCATACCTGACAACTGACGAATCTGCTCTTTAGAACCACGGGCACCAGAGTCAAGCATCATATATACAGAGTTGAAACCCTGATCGTCCGAAGAAATAGTCTTCATCAGGATATTAGACAACTCGGAGTTCACATGTGTCCAAATATCAATTACCTGATTGTAACGTTCGTTATTGGTAATGAAACCCATGTTATAGTTGTTTACGACTTGTTCAACTTCGTCGTAACCTTTCTGTACCAAAGTTTCTTTTTCCTTCGGAATGATAATATCACCCAAGTTGAATGACAAACCACCCTTGAACGCCATCTGATAACCTAAATTCTTGATTCCATCCAGGAAGTCGGCAGCCTTAGCCACACCACATACCTTAATTACATCACTAATAATATCACGAAGAGATTTCTTAGAGATAATTGTATTGATATAACCAGCTTCAGGTGGAACGATTTCATTCACAATCACACGTCCTACTGAAGTTTCGCGCATTACGTCTACAATGTTACCATTTTCATCAACGTCTTTCACGATAACCTTCACCGGAGCATGAATATCTACCTTACCTTCATTGTAAGCGATCAACGCTTCTTCCGGTCCGTAGAATGTCAAACCTTCACCTTTTGCACCGGCACGCAACTTAGTAATATAGTACAAACCAAGAACCATATCCTGTGCAGGTACAGTAATAGGCGCACCGTTTGCCGGATTCAAGATATTATGTGATTGAAGCATCAACATTTGTGCTTCAAGAATTGCTTCATTACTCAAAGGCAAGTGAACAGCCATCTGGTCACCGTCAAAGTCGGCGTTGAATGCCGTACATGCCAACGGGTGCAACTGAATAGCTTTACCTTCGATCATTTTAGGCTGGAAAGCCTGAATACCCAAACGGTGCAAGGTCGGAGCACGGTTCAACAGTACCGGGTGTCCCTTCATTACATGTTCCAAGATATCCCAAATCACCGGCTCTTTGCGGTCTACGATTTTCTTTGCAGACTTAACAGTCTTAACGATACCACGTTCGATGAGCTTGCGAATAATAAACGGCTTGTATAATTCGGCAGCCATCAATTTAGGAATACCGCATTCACCCATCTTTAATTCCGGACCAACAACGATTACGGAACGAGCAGAGTAGTCAACACGTTTACCCAGCAAGTTCTGACGGAAGCGTCCCTGTTTACCTTTCAAACTGTCAGACAATGACTTCAACGGACGGTTGGCGTCTGTCTTCACAGCACTTGACTTACGTGAGTTATCAAACAAAGAATCGACAGATTCCTGAAGCATACGTTTTTCATTACGCAAGATTACTTCCGGAGCCTTGATTTCAATCAGTCGTTTCAAACGGTTGTTACGGATAATCACACGACGATAAAGGTCGTTCAAGTCAGATGTAGCAAAACGGCCACCATCCAGCGGAACCAACGGACGAAGTTCGGGCGGAATAACCGGTACGATACGTACGATCATCCATTCCGGTTTGTTACGTCCACGTGATGCGCGGAACGATTCTACTACCTGAAGACGTTTCAAAGCTTCATTCTTACGTTGCTGAGACGCATCGTTTCCGGCGCGGTGACGCAGTTCGTAAGACAAAGCATCCAGATCCAAACGAGCCAGCAAATCATAAATAGCTTCGGCTCCCATCTTTGCAACAAATTTATTCGGATCATTATCTTCAAGATACTGATTGTCTTTCGGAAGCGTATCCAGAATATCCAGATATTCTTCTTCAGAAAGCAAATCATATTCGGCTACGCCATCTTCAGCTTTCACACCCGGCTGAATAACAACATAACGTTCGTAGTATATAATCGAATCCAGTTTCTTTGTCGGCAATCCGAGCAAATAACCGATTTTATTAGGAAGCGAACGGAAATACCAGATGTGAGCCACCGGCACAACCAGCTGGATATGTCCCATACGTTCACGGCGCACTTTCTTTTCAGTAACTTCCACCCCACAACGGTCGCAGACGATACCTTTATAACGGATACGCTTGTATTTACCGCAATGACATTCATAATCCTTGATAGGACCAAAAATGCGCTCGCAGAACAAACCGTCACGTTCGGGTTTGTACGTACGGTAATTAATGGTTTCAGGCTTCAAAACTTCACCACTCGAATTCTCAAGGATTTCTTCCGGAGAAGCCAGACCAATTGAGATCTTCGAGAAATTACTTTTCGTCTTATTTTCTTTTCTAAAAGCCATACTCTATATAATTGAGATTTGATAATTGAATCATTGGAAATTGAAAAAAGTGCGGATGCCAACAGACCTTCATCGGTACATTGACATCTCACATTCTTTCATTATTTTATTCTAGGTTGATACTCAAACCTAAACCTCTCAACTCGTGCAACAATACGTTCAAGGATTCCGGAATACCAGGTTGTGGCATCGGTTCACCTTTCACAATTGCTTCATAAGCCTTCGAACGTCCTACCACGTCATCAGATTTGATAGTCAGGATTTCCTGCAAGATATGGGCAGCACCGAAACCTTCGAGTGCCCAAACCTCCATTTCTCCGAAACGCTGACCACCGAATTGAGCTTTACCACCAAGAGGTTGCTGAGTAATCAATGAGTACGGACCGATAGAACGAGCATGCATCTTGTCTTCAACCATGTGGCCCAACTTCAACATGTAAGTTACGCCCACAGTAGCTGCCTGGTCAAATTGCTCACCTGTACCACCATCACAAAGATAAGTCTTACAGTAGCGAGGCAATCCTGCCTTGTCTGTCCACTGATCCAGATCTTCCATGGTAGCACCGTCGAAAATAGGAGTCGCGAATTTCACGCCCAACGTTTTTCCGGCACGTCCGAGTACAGCCTCAAAAATCTGACCAATGTTCATACGAGAAGGCACACCCAACGGATTCAACACGATGTCAACCGGAGTACCATCAGCCAAGAACGGCATATCTTCCTGACGAACAACACGGGATACAATACCTTTGTTACCGTGGCGACCAGCCATCTTATCACCCACACCAATCTTACGTTTCTTAGCAATATATACTTTTGCCATCTGGATAATACCAGCAGGAAGTTCATCACCAATTGTAATAGCAAACTTCTTACGTTTCAATTCAGCATCCAGCTCTTTATATTTCTTAATGAAATTCATCACCAGATCACGAATCATACCGTTAATATGATCGTCACTTGTCCAGTTGCTCAATTGAATAGAAGTAAAGTCAAGTGAATCAAAATCAGAAGCACTGAACTTAGAACCTTTCGCAATAACTTCCGCACCCAAATAGTCTTTCACACCTTGAGAAACCTTACCTTCAGTCAAAGTCATCAGTTTCTTAACCAGGATACGTTTCAAGTCAGCTACCTTAGATTCAAATTCATCATCAATCTTAGGCAACAATGCTTTATCGGCCAGTTTAGAGCTACGATTCTTAATCACACGTGAGAAAAGTTTCTTATCAATCACCACACCTTTCAAAGAAGGAGAAGCTTTCAAAGAAGCATCTTTCACGTCACCTGCCTTATCACCGAAGATAGCCCGAAGCAGTTTTTCTTCCGGAGAAGGATCAGATTCACCCTTCGGCGTAATCTTACCAATCATGATATCACCCGGCTCGATACGAGCACCAATTCTTACGATACCGTTTTCATCCAAGTCTTTGGTAGCTTCTTCACTTACATTCGGGATATCAGAAGTCAACTCTTCCATACCACGTTTTGTTTCACGAACTTCCAGAGAATATTCCTCTACGTGAACTGAAGTCAACAAGTCTTCGCGTACCACACGTTCGTTCAATACGATAGCATCCTCATAGTTGTAACCCTTCCAAGGCATATAAGCTACCAGCAGGTTCTTACCCAATGCCAATTCACCCTTTTCAGTAGAATAACCTTCAGTCAAGATATCACCTTTCTTCACACGCTGGCCCTTGTCACAAATCGGACGCAAGTCAATCGTCATGTTCTGGTTAGTCTTACGGAACTTAGGTATTCTATATTCCTTCAAAGCAGGTTCGAAACTTACAAATTCTTCGTCTTCCGTACGGTCATACAAAATACGGATAGTAGTAGCATCCACATAGTCAACCACACCATCGCCTTCTGCGGTAATCTGGGTACGAGAGTCTCTTACCAGCTGACGTTCGATACCTGTACCTACGATTGGAGCTTCACTTCTCAACAAAGGAACCGCCTGGCGCATCATGTTCGATCCCATCAATGCACGGTTAGCATCATCATGTTCCAAGAATGGAATCAAAGAAGCTGCAATAGATGCAATCTGCTGAGGAGCAACGTCCATCAAGTCAACTTCAGATGGTTCAACAACCGGGAAATCTGCATCTTGACGAGACTTAACTCTATTAAGTACGAATGTACCATCGTCATTCAACGGAGCATTTCCCTGCGCAATAACCTTTTCTTCCTCTTCTTCAGCAGTCAGATAAATCAGACCGTTATCAGAAAGATCCACTTTCCCATTTTCCACCTTGCGGTAGGGAGTTTCAATGAATCCTAGCTCATTAATCTTAGCAAATACACACAATGAAGAAATCAAACCGATGTTCGGACCTTCAGGAGTCTCAATCGGACAAAGACGACCATAGTGTGTATAGTGAACGTCACGAACCTCAAATCCGGCACGTTCACGGGAAAGACCACCAGGACCAAGGGCAGACATACGACGTTTGTGCGTAATTTCAGCCAGCGGGTTTGTCTGGTCCATGAACTGCGACAACGCGTTCGTTCCGAAGAATGAGTTGATTACTGAAGAAATAGTCTTCGCATTAATCAAATCAATCGGAGTAAACACTTCATTGTCACGAACGTTCATACGTTCACGAATCGTACGAGACATACGTGCCAGCCCCACAGCAAACTGATTAGAAAGCTGTTCACCAACAGTACGTACACGACGGTTACTCAAGTGGTCAATATCATCCACATCTGCTTTTGAGTTAATCAACTCAATCAGATATTTGATGATTTCAATAATATCTTCCTTCGTGAGGACACGCACGTCCATATCAGTCGTCAGATTCAACTTTTTGTTGATTCTGTAACGGCCTACATCACCAAGGTCATATCGTTTTTCTGAGAAGAACAAGTTGTTGATAACCTCCCTTGCACTTGCGTCATCAGCCGGATCGGCATTACGCAACTGACGGTAGATATACAACACAGCTTCTTTTTCCGAGTTACTCGGGTCCTTCTGCAACGTATTATATATGATAGAGAAATCGGACTGATTCGGTTCATCCTTATGCAAAAGGATGTTCTGAACTCCCGACTCCAAAATTTCATCAATATGCTCCTCTTCCAGTACGGTTTCACGGTCGATAATAACTTCGTTACGTTCAATAGAAACCACTTCACCGGTATCTTCATCAACGAAATCTTCAATCCATGTTTTCAAGACACGTGCAGCCAGTTTACGGCCTAACACCTTCTTCAGATTTGTCTTGTTTACCTTCACATCTTCTGCAAGATCGAAAATCTCAAGAATATCTTTGTCATTCTCGAAGCCAATTGCACGCAACAATGTAGTCACCGGCAATTTCTTCTTACGGTCGATGTATGCGTACATCACATTATTGATGTCAGTAGCAAACTCAATCCACGAACCCTTAAACGGAATAATACGAGCCGAATAAAGTTTCGTACCATTGGCATGTACACTCTGACCGAAGAACACACCCGGAGAACGGTGAAGCTGTGACACAACTACGCGTTCGGCACCGTTAATGACGAAAGTAGCCTTATCAGTCATATAAGGAATCGGGCCGAGGAATACGTCCTGAATCACTGTATCAAAATCCTCATGATCGGGGTCCGTACAGTAAAGCTTAAGTTTCGCTTTTAAGGGAACACTATAAGTAAGCCCACGCTCTATACAATCATCAATGGTATAACGCGGCGGATCAATATAATAGTCCAGAAACTCAAGAACAAAATTGTTTCTTGTATCGGCAATAGGGAAGTTTTCAGCAAATACTTTATACAATCCCTCATTCTTACGCTTTTCAGGTGGGGTATCTAATTGTAGAAAGTCTTGGAATGACTTCAATTGTACTTCCAGGAAATCCGGGTATTCTAGCGGATTCTTAGTCGAAGCAAAATTAACTCTTTGATTTACAGTATTTGAAGACATCTGTCAATGAATTTGGAGAACTTAATTTGAAATATATACACAAAAAGGTTAAGAATCCTCTTGTGAAGGATTCCTAACCGAATTACCTGATTACCAGGCCAATGTTATTTAAGTTCAACTTCAGCTCCAGCTTCTTCCAATGTTTTCTTCAATGATTCTGCTTCGTCTTTAGCCAAACCTTCTTTTACTGTGCTAGGAGCACCGTCTACCAAGTCTTTAGCTTCTTTCAAACCAAGACCACAAGCTTCCTTAACGGCCTTAACTACTTGAAGTTTAGCTGCACCAGCGCTCTTCAATACTACGTCGAAAGAAGTTTTTTCTTCTGCGGCAGCAGCACCAGCTGCAGGACCAGCAGCAACAGCTACAGCTGCAGCAGCAGGTTCAATACCGTATTCTTCTTTAAGGATAGTTGCAAGTTCATTAACTTCTTTTACTGTCAAGTTAACTAATTGTTCTGCAAAAGCTTTCAAATCTGCCATTTTTTGTATGATTTTAATTGTTTAAATACTTTGTTGATTTTTGAAAATTATTCGGGACGTTCACCAAGAGTCTTGAGAACTCCGTGAAGGGTGTTACCACCTGATTGAAGAGCAGAAATAACATTCTTGGCCGGAGATTGCAACAGGGCAACGATATCGGCGATAACTTCATTCTTACTCTTGATTGAAACGAGAGCATCCAATTGATCAGCACCAATGTAGAAGCTTTCTTCTGCATATGCAGCTTTCAGTCCGGGAATACCGTCTTTCGCTTTGTCTTTGATTAACTTAGCAGGAACGTTTGCAGTATTGCTAAACATAACAGCAGTAGTACCTTTCAAAGAACCGTAAAGAGGTGAGAAGTCTTCTTCCAAGCTTTCAAGTGCTTTGTGAAGCAGCGTG
Organism: Bacteroides sp. D1; assembly: GCF_000157095.2. Taxonomy (NCBI): domain Bacteria; kingdom Pseudomonadati; phylum Bacteroidota; class Bacteroidia; order Bacteroidales; family Bacteroidaceae; genus Bacteroides; species Bacteroides sp. D1. The sequence continues at coordinate 57,828 of NZ_JH114337.1, read as the reverse complement.
TTTTTAACCAACATCAATTTGATGTCTGATTTAAAACAATCTCTTCTCAATGCACTGGTAGCAGCAGCGTTCATAGCTGTAACGTCTACCAAGTAGAAGTGACCATATTCCTTTACTGTAGCAGCAATTTGCTCTATAATCGTACTTTTATCTTCCTTTCTCATTATTTCTCTGTTTTATTAGATTTCATCCACTGATTTCGGGTCGATTTTAATACCCGCACTCATTGTACTAGAAAGATAAATACTCTTAATATATGTACCCTTTGCTGCGGTCGGTTTCAGTTTGTTCAGAGTAGAGATGAACTCTTTCGCGTTGTCGCGAATCTGATCAGGACTGAATGATACCTTACCGATAGAAGTGTGAACGATACCGCTCTTATCAACTTTAAAGTCAATCTTACCTTGTTTTACTTCTTTTACAGCCTTAGCAACATCCATAGTTACAGTACCACTCTTAGGGTTCGGCATCAATCCACGAGGACCGAGAACACGACCGAGCGCACCAATTTTACCCATGATAGATGGCATAGTGATGATTACATCAATATCAGTCCATCCACCTTTGATCTTTTCAATATATTCGTCAAGACCAACGTAGTCAGCACCAGCTTCTTTTGCAGCAGCTTCAGCATCCGGTGTACAAAGTACCAATACACGTACTTCTTTACCAGTACCATGAGGAAGTGAAACAACACCTCTCACCATCTGGTTAGCTTTACGTGGATCAACACCTAAACGTACATCAATATCCAGTGAAGCATCAAACTTAGTAAAAGTGATTTCTTTTACCAAAGATGCAGCTTCTTTCAGTGAGTATGCTTTCCCTGCTTCAATCTTTTCTGCAGCTAACTTTTGATTTTTTGTCAGTTTACCCATTACAATTGAAGTTTATTAATTATTAACCGGGAACTCCCCTTTTACAGCGATACCCATACTTCTAGCTGTACCTGCAACCATTCTCATGGCAGCTTCCACAGTAAAACAGTTTAAGTCAACCATTTTGTCCTGAGCAATCGTACGAACCTGTTCCCAAGTAAGCTCGGCAACTTTCTTACGGTTAGGCTCAGCAGAACCACTCTTTACCTTAGCTACTTCAAGTAATTGAATAGCAACGGGAGGAGTCTTGATTACAAAATCGAAAGACTTATCTGCGTAGTAAGTAATGATAACAGGTAAAATCTTACCTGCTTTGTCTTGGGTTCTGGCATTGAATTGCTTGCAAAATTCCATGATATTGATACCCTTAGAACCCAAAGCAGGTCCAACGGGAGGTGATGGATTTGCAGCGCCTCCTTTAATCTGTAACTTGATTAGTCCAGCAACTTCTTTAGCCATTTTTTTATTGATTTATATATAAACATTAAACGAAGAACAACAACAGCGTAACAATTCCGCGTTATTCCTTTTCCACTTGCATAAAGCCCAATTCAAGCGGTGTTTTGCGCCCGAATATCTTCACCATGACCTTTAGTTTCTTTTTTTCACTATTCACTTCTTCAATGATGCCACTGAATCCGCTGAAAGGTCCAAAAGTAACTTTTACAGTTTCTCCCACTACGTACGGAATATTGAGTTCTTCACCCGTTTCCTGCAGTTCGTCCACTGTACCAAGTATACGATTCACTTCTGATTGTCTGAGAGGCACCGGTTTTTCGGAGCCGCCTAAAAAGCCTATCACATTCGGAGTATTGCGCAGGTGATGAGCGACCTCACCAACCAAAGCAGCCTCCACTAAAACGTAGCCAGGAAGATAACTTCTTTCCTTCACAATTTTTTTACCATTGCGAACCTGGTAAACTTTTTCAGTAGGAATCAATACCTGAGATACATATTCACCAAGGTCGCTGTTCTTAAGATCAGCTTCAAGATATTCCTTAACCTTAGCTTCTTTACCACTAATAGCACGTAGAACGTACCATTTCTTTTCAATCTCAGCCATTTTCAATTCCTAATTTTTTAATGTGGATAAACGATTTTTTCCATGAAGTTCTGGAAACAGACATCCATACCCCATACTACCAATGCAATAAGCAGGGAAGCATATAAAACAACTACTGCACTGTTAGCAAGTTCAGAATACGTAGGCCACGATACTTTATGTACAAGTTCGTCGTAAGATTCTTTAATATAAGCTATTACCTTTTTCATTTCAATAATATTAGCACGGGAGGAGAGGCTCGAACTCCCGACACCCGGTTTTGGAGACCGGTGCTCTACCAACTGAGCTACTCCCGTGTGTACATAATCAGTTCCCGATGGAAAACCGGGAACTGATTAATTATTGTGTATTAGTCGATAATTTCAGTAATCTGACCAGCACCTACCGTACGTCCACCTTCGCGGATAGCGAAACGAAGACCCGGGTTCAATGCTACTGGGTAGATCAACTCAACTGTAATAGTTACGTTATCACCCGGCATTACCATTTCTGTTCCTTCCGGCAAAGTGATTTCACCTGTACAGTCCATAGTACGCAAGTAGAACTGAGGACGGTATTTGTTGTGGAACGGAGTGTGACGACCACCTTCTTCTTTCTTCAAGATATAAACCTCAGCTTTGAATTTAGAGTGCGGTTTAATCTGACCTGGTTTACAAAGAACCATACCACGTTTGATTTCGTTCTTGTCAATACCACGAAGCAAAAGACCTACGTTGTCACCAGCTTCACCTTGATCCAACAGTTTACGGAACATTTCAACACCAGTTACAACTGATTTCTTATCTTCACCTAAACCAAGGATTTCGATTTCATCACCAACGTGGATAACACCAGTTTCGATACGACCTGTTGCTACAGTACCACGACCTGTGATAGAGAACACGTCTTCAACCGGCATCAAGAATGGTTTATCAACATCGCGCGGAGGCAGTGGAATCCAGTTATCAACTGCATCCATCAGTTCCATAACTTTATCTTCCCATTTTTCAACACCGTTCAATGCGCCAAGAGCAGAACCACGGATGATAGGAGTATTGTCACCATCGAAATCATAGAATGAAAGAAGTTCTCTCATTTCCATTTCAACGAGTTCCAACATTTCTTCGTCGTCTACCATATCGCACTTGTTCAAGAATACAACCAGACGAGGTACGTTTACCTGACGAGCCAACAGGATGTGTTCGCGAGTTTGAGGCATCGGACCATCAGTTGCAGCACAAACGATGATAGCACCGTCCATCTGAGCAGCACCAGTTACCATGTTCTTTACGTAGTCGGCGTGACCCGGACAGTCTACGTGTGCATAGTGACGGTTAGCTGTTTGATATTCAACGTGAGAAGTATTGATAGTAATACCTCTTTCTTTTTCTTCAGGAGCGTTGTCGATAGAATCGAAAGAACGCAATTCTGAAAGACCTTTCTTTGCCAACACAGTAGTGATAGCAGCTGTCAACGTTGTCTTACCGTGGTCTACGTGACCGATTGTACCAATGTTTACGTGCGGTTTGGTACGTTCAAATTTCTCTTTAGCCATAGCTTTACTTGTTATTTATTTGATTAATAATCAGCATTTACATCCTTTATGAGCTGTTACCGGGATTTGAACCCGGGACCTCTTCCTTACCAAGGAAGTGCTCTACCACTGAGCTATAACAGCAAGAAAAGAGAGCGGAAGACGGGGCTCAAACCCGCGACCCTCAGCTTGGAAGGCTAATGCTCTATCAACTGAGCTACTTCCGCATTCTTGCCAAAGTTGTCACTCTGATTGTGGGCAAAGATGGATTCGAACCACCGAAGGCGTAAGCCAGCAGATTTACAGTCTGCCCCATTTGGCCACTCTGGTATTTGCCCTTTTCAAAATCAAGAAATAAAAGAACTATTTTCAAACAATATGATAAAGACAGATGTTCTATCTTTGTTCTTCGGTTTCTTTTTGAGCCTCTTGTCGGATTCGAACCAACGACCCCGAGATTACAAATCACGTGCTCTGGCCAACTGAGCTAAAGAGGCAAACTTACTAAAAAAAGCAACCGTCACGTTCTAACGCGAGCGAAACGGCTGCAAATTTAGTTATTTATTTCTTTCCCGCAAAATATTTGGGATTTTTTTATTTGCTACGTTGCTTTTCCTTGTATTTAACCAGCTGTTTTCCGAGTGCTTCCACATCTAAATCAATTGCTTCTTCAAATGTATCGCATACTTTGCTTGCATAAAACTCTCCATTGGGGATCAATATTTTAATGCCCGCTTCCTTGTTTTCAGCAACTTCTGGTTTAACTACCTTTAATGACACCTCTACTTTCTTTATATCTTCGTAATATTTTTCCAACTTGGACACTTTCTTCTGAATAAATGCCTGCAATTGCTCTGACGCATCAAAGTGAATTGATTGAATTCTAACATCCATACTTACCTCCTTTTTTTAAGCTCTTGGATGAGCTTGTTTATACACTTTTTTAAGTTCTTCAAATGTGGCATGTGTGTAGATCTCGGTAGTTGTTATACTCTCGTGACCCAAAAGTTCTTTTACCGCTCCCAGTTCTGCTTCATTGTTCAGCATTGTGGTAGCAAAAGTATGCCTCAACACGTGAGGGCTCTTTTTCTTCAACGTCGCCACCTTTGACAGGTTCCGTTTCACTAAATTATAGACTAGATTCTTATAAAGCCGTTCACCGTTCTCTCTAATAAAGAAAGCTTCCGACCTTTCCGGAATCGTTTCGTTTCTTACATTAATATATTCAAGCATCAACTCCTGCAGTTCGTCACCGAACGGAATCAGCCGTTGCTTGTTTCTTTTCCCGGTCACTTTCAGAAGAGAAGCCGAAAAATCCACATCCTTATTATCCAGACCTATCAATTCCGAAAGCCTCATGCCGGTAGCATAAAACATTTCAATAATCAACCGATCCCGACAGCCTTTAAACCCTTCGCCAAAGTCCGTTTCATCCAATAACCGATTCATTTCGTTCTCTTTTAAGAACACAGGCAACGGTTTTTTGTTTTTAGGTCCTTTTATTTTACGCAAAGGATCTATAGTCGTTTCTCCCTGCCTCAAGAGATACTTGTAAAACGTTCGGAGCGAACTTAGCTTACGATTTACAGAAGTTGAGGTATACCCTTTATCCATCAATGAAACAATCCATTCACGAATCAGTTCCGCCTCGACTTCTAACGGATTAAATTTTCCATACTCTTCCTGAGCAAACTCCTGCAGTTGCTTTATATCTTCACCGTACGCAAGAACGGTTTTTTCAGAATAGTTCCGCTCATACTGGAGATAATCAAGAAAAGATTCTATCAACATAATATCGCTACATCTAAAATCGTGCAACGAATGTATGAAAAGAATTCAATAATTCAAAGGAAATTACGAATTATTAATCTTCTACTTGCTGAAGTTGTTGTACGTAAACTGCGCGTTCTTTCTTAAGTCTTTTAGTTACAGACGGTTTATCAAACTGTTGTCTGCTTCTCAACTCTTTTACAATGCCAGTCTTTTCAAATTTTCTTTTGAACTTCTTCAGCGCTTTTTCAATGTTTTCGCCTTCTTTTACAGGTACTACAATCATTTTGTTACTATTAATATGTTATGATTAAAAAATTCCGCAGTCAAATTGCGCCGCAAAATTACACATACTTTCTTTATTCACAAAACTTTCGGCAAATATTTCTCAAAAACTATTCATAAACAAGTTATTAAATGCAGAAAGTTAGTACCTTTGAAACACTTACATGTCTATAATAATATAATAAAGTATGAAACAGAGCATAAAAGAGCGAGTGCATGCACTGCGCATGACCTTTCATCCCAATTCTATCAAAGCGTTCATTATTCCCAGCACCGACCCTCATCTTAGTGAATATGTGGCTCCCCACTGGATGTCACGGGAGTGGATTTCCGGTTTTACTGGTTCTGCCGGAACAGCGGTTATCCTGATGGATAAAGCAGGATTATGGACCGACTCGCGTTATTTTCTGCAAGCTACGAAAGAATTGGAGGGCAGCGGCATTACCTTATATAAAGAGATGTTGCCGGAGACTCCCAGTATTACAGAATTTCTCTGCCAACACTTAAAACCTGGAGAATCTGTAAGTATCGACGGGAAAATGTTTTCTGTGCAACAGGTCGAACAGATGAAAGAAGAACTGGCGGCACATCAGTTACAGGTCGACATATTTGGAGATCCATTGAGTAGCATTTGGAAAGACCGGCCCGCCATGCCTGATTCTCCTGCCTTTATTTATGATATCAAATATGCAGGAAAAAGCTGTGAAGAGAAAATATCCGCCATCCGTACGGAGTTGAAAAAGAAAGGTGTCTATGCTTTATTCATATCCGCACTCGACGAGATCGCATGGACTCTCAATTTGCGAGGAAACGATGTACATTGCAATCCGGTCATAGTAAGTTACCTGTTAATCACACAGGATGAAGTGACTTATTTTATTTCACCGGAGAAAGTGACGGCAGAGGTAGAGACTTATCTAAAGGAACGGCAGATTGGAATACAGAAGTATGATGAGGTAGAGACATTCCTGAATTCTTTTCCGGGAAAAAACATTCTGATTGATCCACGAAAAACGAATTATTCTATCTATTCGTCTATTAATCCGCAATGTTCTATTCTTCGTGGCGAGTCGCCTGTCGCATTATTGAAAGCGATTCGCAATGAGCAGGAGGTCGCCGGCATCCACGCTGCCATGCAACGGGATGGAGTAGCACTCGTCAAATTCCTCAAATGGCTGGAAGAATCCGTATCTACCGGAAAAGAGACAGAATTAAGTATAGATAAAAAGTTGCATGAGTTTAGGGCTGCACAGCCTCTCTACATGGGGGAAAGTTTCGACACGATTGCAGGATATAAAGAACATGGGGCAATCGTACATTATTCAGCTACCCCGGAAAGTGACGTGACTCTTCAGCCCAGAGGGTTCTTACTCTTAGATTCAGGAGCCCAATATCTGGACGGAACCACTGACATCACCCGAACCATTGCCTTAGGCGAACTTACAGAAGAAGAAAAAACGGATTATACCCTTATATTAAAAGGACACATCGCGTTGGCTATGGCCAAATTCCCTGCCGGAACCCGTGGAGCCCAGCTCGATGTACTAGCCCGTATGCCTATCTGGAACCACAGGATGAATTTTCTTCATGGCACAGGACATGGTGTCGGACATTTCCTGAGTGTACACGAAGGTCCGCAAAGTATTCGTATGAATGAGAACCCTGTCATTTTGCAGCCCGGTATGGTTACGTCCAATGAACCTGGTGTTTATAAAGCAGGCAGTCACGGGATACGTACGGAGAACCTGACGTTGGTTTGCAAAGATGGAGAGGGAATGTTTGGAGAATATTTTAAGTTTGAAACTATCACTTTATGCCCAATCTGCAAAAAAGGGATCATCAAGGAGATGCTGACAAATGAAGAAATTGAATGGTTAAACAATTACCATCAGACTGTCTACGAGAAGTTGTCACCGGATCTTAACGAAGAAGAAAAAGTTTGGTTACAAGAGGCAACTGCTTCCCTTTAAACAGAACTTGTCTGAGACCCGGGTGTCAAGCATACTGAGACCCGGGTGTCAGACTGCTCAAGACCCGGGTCTCATACATCACGACACCCGGGTGTCGTACAACATAGAACTGCATTAAATAAAAAACTTTATTAGAAACAAATATTATATGGCTTTAATTAAATCAGTACGGGGTTTTACTCCCGAAATCGGAGAAAACTGCTTCCTCGCAGATAATGCAACTATCATAGGAGATGTAAAAATAGGAAACGATTGTAGCATTTGGTTTAATACGGTATTAAGAGGTGACGTCAACTCCATACGAATCGGCAATGGTGTCAACATTCAGGATGGAAGTGTCTTGCATACGTTATATCAGAAATCGACTATTGAAATTGGCGATCACGTATCCGTAGGGCATAATGTCACCATTCATGGGGCGACCATCAAAGATTATGCATTGGTAGGGATGGGGTCAACCGTCCTGGATCACGTCGTAGTTGGCGAAGGAGCAATCGTTGCCGCCGGTTCTCTGGTATTAAGCAATACCATCATTGAGCCGGGAAGCATTTGGGGAGGGGTACCCGCGAAATTCATTAAAAAGGTAGATCCTGAACAAGCCAAAGAACTGAATCAGAAGATTGCTCACAATTATTTGATGTATTCGCAATGGTATAAGGAAGATAAATAGCAGACTCTAACAAGTTAATAAAAACAGCGGGACATTCTAATGAAAGAACATCCCGCTGTTTTTATAAGATTTTTTATAAAGCCGTTTTTTTACAAAAAGCGAATTCATTGGATTCATCTCTTTTCGACACTATTTCCTCTAATCAAAAATTAATCATGTGCATTATCTTCTCTGTAGCACCGGCATTACTAGTCACATAATAACCGGCATTTGTTCCGGTTTCACGCAAGAACAATTCATCCGCCAAGAAACGATCCAGCAAAGTTTTCAGTTCATCATAATCTTTGATGGAATAAGCGCCTTTTGCTTCGATCAATTGAACGGCTTCCATAAATTTCTGATACTTCGGTCCGAAAATCACCGGAATACCATATACAGCCGCTTCCAATGTGTTATGAATACCTACTCCGAAACCTCCACCGATATAAGCTATTTCGCCATAACGGTAAATAGAGGACAGCAGTCCGAAGCAGTCTATAATAAGACAATCCGCTTTCAATACATTCCTTTCGTCAGCACGGGTATAGCGCACATACGGACGTTTCAATTTACTGATGATTTCAACCAGGTGATTCTCGTCGATCACATGCGGAGCAATAATCAGTTTCATTTCCGGATGGTTATTGAAATATTCGAGGAATAAATCTTCGTCAGGTCCCCATGAGCTTCCGGCAACAAAAGTAAAGGAATTGGTTCCTTTAAATTTCTCTACCAACGGAAGTTCTTTGGCCTCTTCACGGATTTGCAACACGCGGTCAAAACGGGTATCTCCCACTACTGTCACACGGCTGATACCGATTTTCGACAAGTAACGTTTGGATGCCTCATTCTGAACAAACAGATGATCGAAATCTTTCAATACATTGCGATAAGTTCCACCGTACCATTTAAAGAATATTTGTTCGCGACGGAAGATAGACGATACACTATATACCGGAATACGGCGTTTGTGAAGCTCATCCAGATAATTCTTCCAAAACTCATATTTGATAAAGAACGCCATGCAAGGATTTGCAATATCCAGGAACTTTTTCACATTCCGCGGTTTATCAAACGGCAGATAGCAGACAATATCCGCCCCCCGGTAATGCTTACGCACCTCGTAACCGGAAGGAGAGAAAAATGTCAGCAATATCTTATAGTTAGGATACTTCGCACGAATCATTTCTATCAGAGGACGCCCTTGTTCAAACTCTCCCAGTGAAGCAGCATGAAACCAAATATACTGTTCCCCTTTCTCCACTTGCTGCCGCAGGAGTTCATACACTACCCAATGCCCTTTCATCATCTTTCGGGGCTTACGGCTAAACGGAGCAGCCAAATGGACGATAAAGTCATAAATGACTATTGCCAGGTCGTAAAGCATAGTACTGTGTCGATTACTTCAAAACCTCTACCGCACGTTTCATGCGAGCTATCGTCTCCTCTTTGCCCAATACCCAGGAAATATCGAACATGTGCGGGCCTTTTCCTTCACCCACTAATGTCAGACGGAAAGCATTCATGATATTACCAGTATGATAACCTTTCTCCGCAATCCAGTCCATAACGACTTTTTCCTGTCCTTCAATACTAAAGTCTTCAATGCCAGCAATCACTTCTGCCAATTCGGTCATACATTTTGCAGAATCTTCTTTCCAACGTTTCTTCACCGTCTTTTCATCATATTCGGTAGGAGCAACGAAGAAGAAGCTACATACGTCCCACAGTTCTTTAATGAAACTTACCCGATCTTTCATCATGCCAACCACAGTCACCACTTTTTCGAAAGGAGCTTCTACACCATGTTCTTTCAGGAAAGGCAAGAACAGTTCCGCAATTTCTTCGTTAGGTTTCTGCTGTATATATTGATGGTTGAACCATATTCCCTTTTTATAGTCGAACTTGGCACCCGACTTGCTGCAACGGTGAAGATCAAACAATTTAATCAATTCGTCCATTGACATCACTTCCTGGTCATTGCCCGGATTCCATCCCAACAAAGCCAAGAAATTAATCACTGCTTCCGGCAGATACCCCGATTCACGATAACCTGAAGAGATTTCTCCCGATTTCGGATCGTGCCATTCCAATGGGAATACAGGGAATCCGAGACGGTCACCGTCACGTTTACTTAATTTTCCATTGCCTTCCGGTTTCAGCAATAAAGGCAGGTGGGCAAATTCCGGCATTGTATCTTCCCAGCCGAAAGCACGGTACAACAACACATGCAAAGGAGCGGAAGGGAGCCATTCTTCACCACGAATCACGTGGGAAACTTCCATCAAATGGTCGTCCACGATATTTGCCAGATGGTAAGTCGGCAGTTCATCAGCCGATTTATAAAGCACTTTATCATCCAGAATGGATGAGTTGATAATAACTTCGCCACGAATCAGGTCATTCACATGTACGTCTTCATTCGGTTCGATTTTGAAACGAACGACGTATTGTTTGCCTTCAGCAATCAGTGCATCCACTTCTTCCTTCGGCATGGTTAATGAGTTGCGCATCATTCCGCGAGTAGATGCGTCATATTGGAAGTTAGCAATTTCAGCACGCTTAGCGTCCAGTTCCTCCGGAGTATCAAAAGCGATGTATGCTTTTCCATTTTCCAGCAAAACCTGCACATATTTTTTGTAGATTTCGCGGCGCTCCGACTGGCGGTACGGACCACATTCACCACCGAAGCTCACTCCTTCATCAAAGTGGATACCCAACCACTTAAAAGATTCGAGTATATACTCTTCCGCTCCCGGAACAAACCGGTTAGAATCAGTATCTTCAATACGAAATATCAAGTCTCCGCCGTGTTGACGCGCAAATAGATAATTATACAAAGCTGTACGCACACCACCGATGTGCAGTGCTCCCGTAGGACTTGGAGCAAAACGAACTCTTACTTTTCTTTCTGCCATAATTTGGGTTAGTATAGGTAAATCGTGGCAAAATTAAACCTTTTTTTCCACACTATTGTTTTTTTTTGTTACTTTTCGCAAAAATTTCAGTGGATATGGAACATTTGAAGAAGAAAAAAAGTTTTTCATGGAGAGATTTACTATATAAATCACTGCTATTTGTGAGCACTGTGACGTTGATTGTCTATTTCCTGCCACGTGACGGAAAATTCAATTACCAGTTTGACATCAATAAGCCCTGGAAATATGGGCAGCTGATCGCTACTTTCGACTTTCCTATTTATAAAGAGGATGCGGTAGTAAAAAGAGAGCAAGACAGTCTGATGGCTTTCTTCCAGCCTTATTACCAATTGGATAAAGACATCGAAAAAAATGCAATCGCCAAGCTGAAAGAGAATTATCACACCAATCTGAAAGGAATTCTTCCTTCCATCGATTACTTGCGGTATATCGAGCGTACCTTAAAAGAAATCTATCAGGCAGGTATCGTATCGACAGAGAATATACAACAGCTTCAAAAAGACAGCACTTCATCCGTCATGGTGATTGACGATAAACTTGCCAACCCGCAGGCTACCGGAAACATTTACACGGTAAAGAAAGCGTATGAACACCTGCTGACAGCAGACTCGACCCATTTCAACCGGGAAGTATTAAGGCAATGCGCGCTGAACGAATACATTACTCCCAACCTCACTTTTGACGAGGAGCGCACCCTGGCCGCCAAAGAGGAGATATTAAATAATTATTCCTGGGCAAACGGGCTGGTAGTCAGCGGGCAAAAGATTATCGACCGTGGAGAGATCGTTAGTCCGCATACCTATAATATCCTCGAATCATTGCGCAAAGAATCCATCAAACGCAACGAGTCTATGGGACAAAACCGTTTGATTCTCGGTGGCCAGGTTTTATTTGTGGGTATGCTGATGCTTTGTTTCATGCTCTATCTCGATTTATTCCGGAAAGACTATTATCAACGGAAAGGCAGTCTGTCGTTACTATTCACCCTGATTGTGTTCTACAGCGTCATAACGGCTTTCATGGTGACACATAATATATTTAATGTGTACATCATCCCATACGCGATGCTGCCGATTATCATCCGTGTCTTTCTTGATTCGAGAACCGCTTTTCTGACGCATGTCATCACTATATTGATATGCTCCATCTCCTTGCGCTTCCCTCATGAGTTTATTCTGACGCAGTTGGCAGCGGGATTAGTGGCGATATTCAGCCTAAGGGAACTATCGCAGAGATCCCAGCTTTTCCGAACGGCCTTATTAGTGATACTGACTTATGCAGCCATTTATTTTGCTTTCGAACTGATGACGGAGAATGGTCTTTCCACCGACTTCTCTAAGTTGAACATACGCATGTACACTCACTTTATCATTAACGGAATCCTGCTATTATTCACTTATCCTTTATTATTCTTATTGGAAAAGACTTTCGGATTTACTTCCAATGTTACTTTGGTGGAACTTTCGAATATCAATAACGATCTTTTGCGGCAGATGTCTGAAACGGTTCCCGGAACCTTCCAACATTCCATGCAGGTGGCTAATCTGGCAGCAGAAGCCGCTATCCGCATTGGAGCAAAAAGCCAGTTAGTACGTACGGGGGCTTTGTATCACGATATCGGGAAGATGGAAAATCCGGCTTTCTTTACGGAGAATCAGTCGGGAGGGGTTAATCCGCATAAGAATTTGAATTACGAACAAAGTGCACAGGTCGTTATCAGCCATGTGACGGATGGATTGAAGCTGGCGGATAAACACAATCTGCCTAAAGCGGTCAAAGATTTTATCAGCACCCATCATGGACGGGGAAAAACAAAATATTTCTATATTTCCTGGAAGAACGAGCATCCGGACGAAGAGCCGAATGAAGAATTGTTCACTTATCCCGGACCGAATCCGTTTACCAAAGAGCAGGCTATCCTGATGATGGCGGATGCTGTGGAAGCTGCCTCACGCAGTCTTCCGGAATACACGGAAGAAACCATCAGCAACCTGGTCGACAAAATTATCGACTCGCAGGTTACTGAAGGTTACTTTAAAGAATGTCCTATCACTTTCAAGGATATAGCAACTGTGAAAGCTGTATTCAAGGAAAAACTAAAGATTGCTTATCATACCCGGATCAGCTATCCGGAGTTAAAGAAGTAAGCAGGCCGGCACAAGCGTCTTCCAACACATCGAGTACATATTCAAATCCTTCGGCCCCTCCATAATAGGGGTCGGGGACATGATCTGCAGGAATACGGGTGCAGTACTCTGTCATGCGATGAATCTTTTTCCATTCTTCGGGAGAAGGTGCTTTGTCTTTCAGATCATCTATATTCCGGTCGTCCATACCGATTATCAAATCAAAATGATAGAAATCTTCTATACGGACGGGGCGCGAACGATGCACCAGTTGATAACCGCGACGAGCCGCGTGAGCACGCATCCGGCTGTCCGGCAGTTCGCCCTGATGATAAGACAAGATTCCGGCGGAATCTATCACAAACTCTTTTTCCAATCCCGCTTCTTTTATCAAATGAAGCATCACGCCTTCAGCCGTAGAGCTACGGCAGATATTTCCAAGGCAGACAAACAATATCTTTTTCATAATTTCAGTTTTAACAGATTCAAGAATAAGTCAAATGATAATTTTGCGGAGTGCCCTGAAAGGGCTTAATTATATAGCGTAGGGCAACGCCCTACGAAAAAACGGTAATCTGAATTTGCGCCCTGAAAGGGCATAATTGTATACAGTTCCGCCCTTTAGGGTATGTCTAAAACGATAACATGCCGAATGGAAACCTTGTTGGGGCGCTACGCCCCTAAATTCCCATTTAACGAACAATCATTTACAATGAGTTCAATATTTGATTTGCCCGGTTCACGGTTACTGCTGCCGGGGTTTCCGGCATACTACCCAAGTTGAACGGAGCAAGCATTTTCTCTATTTTCTTTAATCCGGCTTTATTTCCCTTTTTCTCAAATTCCTGACGGAGGATATTTATCTTCTCGTGCGCCTGAATTCCTTCAATCAAGCGTTCGAAACGGATACAGCTACGCGCTCCCGGATATACAAGATACGTATCTCCACCTGCCCAACTGCGGAAACGGGAATCGAGCAGCGGTTCCAATGGCCAGCTGTTGTATGCCCAACGCAAATAACCGTCCAGGTGTTTCTTAGAAGAATAATAACTTATCCAGACAGCTTCTGCAGGATCGGAGAAAGTAAATGTATTGGGGTGAGCTTCCGTACAGCAGGTGTAATAGTTGGTACGCTTGTTTTCTGCCACACGGCGGAGGCGTACTTCTTCGGGGAAGTTCTGTCCGATTACAATGCAGTAATCATACAAATCGGGCTCAATCTCCGCATGGTAATTTCCTGCCAACGAAACTTTGAAATCCGGATCGGCCTTACGAATCACCTTCAAGGTCTTCTGCATCACTTCCATCGGACGTTCATCCATTGCAATAGCACAGATATCGAACCATCCTTTTTCTTTCAGGTGCTTGGAGAAAGACGAAAGCATTGCTACCCACATCTCTTCGTAAGCCTCCTCGCCCGGTGCTGTTTTCACAAATTTCAGCGAGTTGGTTGCCTGGTCGTAATACTGGAATGACAACTCCCAGGGAACCATTGAATAACAGTTGATCTGTTTGTCAATGCCCACACTCATCATAAATTCTACCCAACGGTCGAAAATGGTATAGTCAAAAGACCATGTGCCGTCCGCCCGTTTCATCCAGGTAACCATTGTATCAAAATAATCTTCCGTCTGACCGTTCCAAGGTTTGTGCATCAAAGTAGCCGTGATAATCTTTTGTCCGGCGTCTGCCAGCATTTTCATCAAAGGACGCATGGCGTCTAAATGCTCCTGACTCCATAAAGGAACCTGATAGTAACGTGCCACTGCATAAGGACTTTGCCACAAATCCAAGTGGTAGGCCCACTCCGAAGGCGCCGGAAGTTCGCGGGAAGAAACCGTAATTTCCAGATTCAGGCGTTGCAACAGACGAGAGCCGTCGTTGATTAGCAACTCCCCTTTATACGTTCCGGGAACAGCCGATTGAGGAATCCAACATTGCACCCAGACAGGTTGAACTGTGCGGGCAGGCAAAGCCATTGCTTTCAGACTGGTATCAATAGGGTCGGCCACCAATAATGAATCATAATCCACCGCTTTCCGGTGTCCGCAGGCACCTCGACCGTCTTTGTTCAATTCATCCGTCATCACATAACGGACAAAACCGCCGGTGAATGCATCTTGGGGAAGAACATTTCCTTTCTTGTCTTTGAAATCACCAAAGCTAAAATTCAGGTCTTTCAGTTCTACACCTGTCCATACAACCGCTTGCGCGTTCACACGTTCACCACGCCAGCCTTTCAAAGCAACCGTTTGCTGGTTCTTCAACCGGGGAAGCCCGTGTTTTGCGTACCGGACGTCTGTTGTACCCCAAGACACTTGTGTTGTTGTCACTGCCGCCCATTCTTTATCAGACGGCGCAGCAGGGTCGGGCAATTCCTGATAAGTCAGTAAAGGGAACTTCGGTTGTCCTGTCGGAACGCCACATTGAGTGACTCCTTGCTGGGCAAAAACTGCGCCTACGCTAAAGAGACAAGTCAGGGAAAAAATAGTAAGTCGTTTCATGGTTAGTTAATTAAATGATTAAAGTTTTTTATTAGGGGGAAAAATATTCAATCACATAGGGTCTACATCATAGTAGACAATCAAAGATTTATAGCGTTCATCTTCCAACATCTCCCGTTGGATGCGCAACAGCAACTCCCGGGCACGTCCCATCGGAGCATTCTGCTCAATCTTTACGACAATCTTTTTAATAAACAACGTTTGGATACGGGCAACAGGAGGTTTATCCGGCCCCAACACCCGATTGCCAAATACCGCCCGCAGCTTATCCGCCATCACTGCCGCCATCTGATCCAGCAACGCTTCATTATGATTTTTTAGATAAACATATACCAACCGGTAATAAGGAGGATAATGGAACATCTGCCGTTCCGCCAACTGCCCGCCTACCATGTCTTCATAATCATTGGCAATGACCTGATGAATGATAGGATGCTCGATGCTCTTGGTTTGCAGCACCACCCTACCCCGCTTGTTCTTACGTCCGGCACGTCCCGCTACTTGCGCCATCAACTGGAAAGCCCGTTCATAGGAACGAAAATCCGGATAATTCAGCATCGTATCGGCATTCAGTATACCTACAATACTGACATGATCGAAATCCAATCCTTTTGAAACCATTTGCGTACCGATCAATATATCCGTCTTTCCCTGTTCGAAATCCGCAATAATCTTTTCATAAGCAGAGCGGGTGCGTGTGGTATCCAAGTCCATTCGTGCCACTGCCGCTTCGGGAAAAAGGATTTTAATGTCATCTTCAATCTTTTCCGTACCAAAGCCACGGTTCACCAGTTCCGTACCTTCGCAGGCAGGACAGGATTTCGGCAGTTGGTAGGTATAACCGCAATAATGACAGGTTAGCTGATTGATTCCTTTATGATAGGTAAGGCTCACGTCGCAATTCTTACACTTGGGCACCCAACCGCAAGTACGACACTCCACCATCGGAGCAAACCCGCGACGGTTCTGAAAGAGAATCACTTGCTCTTCTTGTTCCAAAGCCTCTTTCATGTATTGTATCAACAGCGGTGAGAATTGTCCCACCATCCTCTTTTTGCGATGCAATTCCTTTATATCTACCGGAATAATCTCCGGCAATTGAATTTCTTTATATCGTTCTTTTAGTTGTACAAAACCATATTTCCCCTCCCCTGCATTCTGCCACGACTCAATGGAAGGAGTAGCCGTTCCCAACAGGGTTTTAGCTCCGTACATGGCAGCCAGCACAATCGCTGCGCTACGGGCATGATAACGGGGGGCGGGATCTTGTTGCTTATACGTATTTTCGTGCTCTTCGTCCACAATCACCAGTCCCAGATTCCGGAAAGGAAGAAACACGGAAGAGCGAACACCCAGGATAATATCGTATCCGTTCTCTCCCAGTTGTTTCCGCCAGATTTCAACCCGTTCGGCATCGGGGAATTTAGAATGGTAGATCCCCAGGCGAGCACCGAAGACCCGTTGCAGACGCTCTGTAATTTGAGTAGTCAAGGCAATCTCCGGCAACAAATATAAGACTTGCTTTCCCTGACGAATCGTTTCTTCGATTAGATGAATATATACTTCCGTCTTCCCACTGGACGTTACTCCATGAAGCAGACACACGTTTTTCTCCTGAAAAGACTGAACGATTTCATCATGTGCCCGTTGCTGAAATTCGTTCAAGGCGTTCAGCTCGACTACTTCTTTCTCCTGTTTATTCAACCGTCCGATTTCGTGATAGTAGATTTCGAAAATCTTCTTATCCACCAGTCCGTTCAGTACCGAAGGAGCCACATTAGCCCGTTGCAACAATTCTTTCTTGGAGACTTCTTTCGGAGTTCCGGTTCCTAAAATACCTGAATACTCTACATACTTCATGAGCAACGCCAGTTGCTTCGGAGCACGAGACAGAATATCAAACAAGATATGGAGTTGCTTTTCATCTGCTGTACCCGCAAGCCGCACCCGTGCCTCTGTCTTAGGCTTATAAGTACGTTTCAATTCTTCCTTTACAAAAATGGCTTCTTTATCGAGCAGGGACTTGATGGCGGTAAGAATATTTTTTATGCCGCTGTCTTTCTCCAGTTTAGTGACGGACTGCTGCGCATCTACGGCAAGTAAATCCAAAATGCGTTGTTCCCGTTCCGGCAATGGCGCATCCGCCTCAAAATCGAGATTATATTCAACAATCGTTTCACTCTCCAGCTTCAGGCCGGAAGGAAGTGCCGCTTTATACACATCTCCCTGTGTACAGAGATAGTAATCGGCTATCCATTCCCAAAATTTGAACTGAACGGGTAGTAAAATGGGAGAAGCATCCAGCAATGCAGATATATCTTTCACTTCGTACTCCGTTGGAGCACAATAATGAACGTTAAGGACGATAGCCGTATAAAACTTCTTTCGCCCGAAAGGAACTACCACACGGCAGCCTATCTTCACATCTTCCGCACATTCGTCCGGCAAAGAGTAAGTGAAACTCTTCGGAAGCGGAAGCGGTAATATGACATCTACATATTTTTTCATTGCAGGTACAAAAATACAATAAAAAAAATGGGGAATGAAAAAGAAGGAAGAGAGAACACTCAAAAGAAAAACGCTTCTTAAGGCAGGATTGGGCAGAAACAGTTTCGAGGCTGCAACAGGGCAGCCTCCGAACAAAAAAAAGAGTTCCCGTTCACCGGAAACTCTTTTTTATATACGATGTAAAATGACAGACTATTTAAAAAATATAGGCAACAGATACCTGCCAAGTCTTAGTCTTATAAGAAGCGTCTGTTCCTTCAATATCCGCAGTGTCGCCCAATGGGATATTGTAGTTAGCACCTACCTGCAGATGGTTCAGCAACTTCAAACCGGCACCCACATTAATACCTACTTGCGCTTTCTTCTTATCAATTCCCGATTTCTTTTCAAAATCGAAATAAAAATCAGGACCTGCAGCAAGATAAATACCGGCCATACTTCCCAAACCGATTGTATATTTCAGGTTTACAGGAATATCAATACCGTTTTGCTTGATAGTCAAATCCTCGTTTCCTTCAGAAACCTTTATACCTCTTTGAGCAAAAAGCAAGGCAGCATCTACTCCCAACCCTACGATTGGAATATTAAACTCGGCCATCGGACCAATAAAGAAACCGGTAAAATTATCCTTCTTAAAGTTATCGCCTACATTAGAGAAACTCGCCTTCGACAAGTTCAAACCTCCTTTTACACCAAAGTGTATTTGCGCCTGGGCAGGCATCGCCATACCGATACATACGGCAATCATTAAAGCACCAAAAATCTTTTTCATAAATTTACGTGTTTATAATTCGGGACAAAGATATATAATTAGAATAAATAAACACAATTTATCGGTTTTTTGTTCGCTCAAAGTCGCTGTTGTTCACTTAATCCGACGCCCATACCTTTATATTTGCTCTTTTGAAGATTGAACTTACAATAGAGCATCAGTTTCATCTAACACTCACAGACTAATAAGAAGTTCTTATTAGTTCAATTTTCATCCTATTTATCATCTATAAATATTGGAAAAATGATAGTTAATCAAATTTACTTCCTAATTATCATACATAACCTTTTCAGCCAACACGTACGGCAAGTGGTCTGCTCCAATGCAAGTTCTTTTTCTAAATGCCGCACCCGGTCACATTGCTTCAACCATTTGCTCTGCAGTGCATCATACAAAAATTTAGCTCCTTTATATATGGTGATTTCCTTATCTTGTTTGCCTAAAAGTGATGCGTATATTGAACAAACTTGAGATTTATCCATGCAATATCGTTCCAACTTTTCGATATACATCAATGTAATCCCCTTTTTATTCCGGTTGATAAAATCCTGAATACTTTCATCGTCGATGATGTCGATGTCGGTTCTTTGGTAGTCCACGGTGATTTCTCTTATCTCTATCAAGACCCAGATATATTCTGTCTCGAATCCGTACTTTGCAGCCGCTTCTTCTATACTAATCCATTGTGCCATAGCGTTTGTTCTTTTATGTGTGATACAATAAGGGATGAATAATGTTTTATTCATGTATATTAGCACAACGAGCATCCACTCTTTTTGCAGTCCGCCGGATGGAGATTGGCTAGGTTAAATTGTGGGGTAATTGATAACCGGCCGAATACAAGAAAGACGCAGATGCTGCTGTACCATTATCCACATCTGAGGCTTAGCAAGACCCTTGCGCAAGATAATGATAACAACAGACACCCACGTCAATCGTCTATATATAACACATCATCAAGTGATATGTTTGACATATAACCATTCACGTGAAGTATCTGCCGTATCATCTCTCTGCGCGAAAATTGCTAATTTTTCAGATGTGAGAGATAATACATCCATACTTCATTTAAGAAATATAAACCGCTTTCTGCCTATTTCATCACGCTGATGGGCTGAAAGCGTACGACAAAGATATATGTTTTTTTTGAAACGTAGTAGAAATATGGGAATAAATATAGGAAGTTACGTATTAAAATGAATTTGATAAAATATAATCCTGTTTCTTATTTCTGATTACCGAAATCCGTCACCAATAAAAATAAATAAGCAATTTTACTCTCATACTCTCATCAATCGTTTGAAAAGCCTTTATTCATCGGAGTTACAGGTATGAGAGTAAGTATGATAGTAAGATGAGAGTAACTTTTACTCTCATCCAAGCAAACGTCGGTTTCCAGCGTAGGAAACTACAGTTCCGAGGCGGGAAACCGCAGTTTCCAAGGCAGGAAACGACAGTGTCCATGTATGGATACCGCAGTTTCTGTACGTAGATACTGCAGTCTCCTTATAGGGATACCATGAACCTCCCATAGCTTTGCATAAAGAAATCAAGGACTTTTCTTTAGTTATATTATACGTTGCAGATACTTTATCTGCAACGTATCTGCAACAGGTATCTGCAACGCTCCAACTGCCTATTTACTAATACATTACAAGCGTTTTGTTGCAGGTGGCAGATACTTTGATGTTTTTTAAACTTTATGGAGGAAGATTATACTCATTCTTACTACTATGAAAACAAATCATTTAACGCCTCGCTCATACTAGGATGAGTAAAAATGAAGTCACGCAGGAAAGTATAATCCTGACCTGTCTTCATTGCAACAGCAACTGTATTGATTACTTCGCTGGAATCAGGCGCAAACAGCATACAGCCCAATATTTTTCCCGTATTCTTATCAATAACAGCTTTCAAAAGGCCATCCGTTTCTCCCAATGTTTTCGCTCTTGGTATCGCCATAACGGGCAATTTCTTGATAATAATATCCAAATTCTGTTTACGAGCCTCTTCTTCATTCAATCCGATACGTGCTAATGGAGGATCAATAAAAACAGAGTAGCTAACCGGATTGCGATCATTGGTTGTCCGTTCTTTATCGCCAAACAGATCCTCCCGGATAATCCGGTAATCATCCAATGAAATATAAGTGAACTGCAAACCACCTTTCACATCACCAACGGCACGTATATTCGGTTGGGTTGTTTTCAGGTATTCATCCACAATGATCGCTCCGCGTGCATCCGTCTCCACTCCGGCAACTTCCAAATTCAGATCTTTCGTGTTCGGTCGGCGTCCTGTAGCCAGCAATACAGCATCAGCTTCAAGTTCCACCACCTCACCAGTTTGTGAATCAGAAAAAACAACGACTGCTCCATCTTCGATATGTTTCACAGATTGAACCTTTGCATTCATTCGAAAAACAATGCCTTTTTTCTCTAATGTTTCTTTTACACTTGCAGCAATATCCCGGTCTTCACGCACAATCAGTTCAGGATAACTTTCGAGTACGGTCACCTGTGAACCGAACGAAGCATACATAGACGCAAACTCCAAACCGATGTAACCGCCACCGATAATAACCAGTCGGCGGGGAAGCTCTGTCAATTCCATGATTGAGGTACTTGTATAAACCAACGGATTACCCACAACTCCCTCAATGGGAGGAATAACTGTTTCTGCTCCCGTATTGATAATAATTTGCTTCGATGTCAGCATTATTTCTTCAGTAGATGTACGGACAGAAACCACATCGGAAGAGACAAAAGAGCCCACACCTGTATAGACTGTTACATTGGGATTATCTGCCAGATTATGGTAATTCTTATTTCTCAATGCACTTGTCACAGCTTCTTTCACAGAAATGGCATTGCGATAGAACTCACTCCTTTCTTCAAATGTAGCATCTTTCATACCGGAAGCAATTTTAGCCTGATGAACCAATGTCTTGGTCGGAATACAGCCAATATTAATACACGTTCCTCCATACATTTTATCCGAACGTTCAACAATGGCAACTTTTCGCCCACGCTTTGCAAACTCTGCCGCAAGGGTCTTCCCTCCCTTGCCAAAACCGATAATAATAACGTCAAATGCATTCATATCCATATAGTTTTAATTGGTTCTAAATTTACTTGTTAAGTTCATAACTAATGATGTTGCAAAGTTCACTGTTTTTGAAAGAATGAACAATAACCATTTTACCGGATAAGTTAGCAATTATTCCCATATAGAATAAAAGTAACAAATAATCAAAATCGCCGGAGCAGATCAGTGACCTGCCCGGCGATTTCCCTATTGAATCGATTCCCACTTACTATCTATCAACGGTTGGGATGAATATCCAGTTTGACTGGTTTTATCATATTTTCAGGTTCCAGAATGGTATCCAAATCTTTCTTGGAAAGGATATTATGTTCCAAAACAAGTTCATACACTCCCTTTCCTGTTTCCAATGCTTCTTTAGCTATCTTGGTAGAATTTTTATAACCAATCACCGGATTCAGGGCTGTCACTACACCAATGCTGTTGTGCACATCTCTCCGGCATTTTTCTTCATTGGCTGTTATGCCGTCGATACATAACGTACGTAAGGTATCGAAGCCATTCATCAACAAGTCGGCAGACTCGAAACAGCATTGCGCCATCACCGGCTCCATTGCATTCAGCTCCATTTGAGCGGCTTCGCCACTCATAGCCACACAAAGATCATTTCCTATCACCTTATAAGCCACCTGATTCATCACTTCAGGAATCACCGGGTTCACTTTTCCCGGCATGATGGATGAGCCCGGTTGCATAGCCGGCAGATTGATTTCGCCCAATCCGCAACGCGGACCGGAAGCCAGCAATCGCAAGTCATTACATATCTTATTCATTTTGACAGCTATACGCCTCATCGCTCCCGAATAACCTACCATGCAGGAAGTGTCCGAAGTGGCTCCTACCAAATCATCGGCAAGCTTTATATCCAGTCCCGTAATCTTGCGCAAAGCGGCAATACACTTTTCCGCATATTCCGGTTCGGCGGTGATTCCGGTTCCGATGGCCGTGGCTCCCATGTTGACTGTCAGAAAGTCCTGCGCGGCAAAATCAAGATTCTTCACTTCATGTTCAAGAATACTCGCAAACCCGTTGAAGGTCTGTCCGAGAGTCATCGGTACGGCATCTTCCAGTTGGGTACGTCCCATTTTGATGATATGCGCAAACTCACGTCCTTTCTTCCGGAAAGCCTCTATCAACACTTCGAAATGCTTAACCAATTTCAAATGAGTGTAATAGAGTCCAATGTGGATGGCGGTGGGATAAGCATCGTTGGTAGATTGCGAGCGGTTGACATGATCGTTAGGCGAACAGTATTGATACTCTCCGCGCTGATGCCCCATCAATTCCAATGCCCGGTTGGCAACCACTTCATTGATATTCATGTTCGTGGTAGTACCCGCTCCCCCCTGAATCATATCTACGGGGAACTGTTCGTGATGCTTTCCTTCAAGTATTTCTTTACAAGCTCTCAAGATAGCATCCGTTTGTTCTTCGGTTAATAAGTCCAGTTCGCGGTTGGCAACGGCGGCTCCCATTTTTGTGATAGCCAATGCCTGGATAAACAAAGGGTACTCATTTAAATGAAACTTACTGATGCGAAAGTTTTCGATACCGCGGAGCGTCTGTACTCCGTACAGTGCACTTTCCGGCACTTCACGACTACCTATCAGGTCACTCTCCGTACGAGTTTTTTTTGATAAATTTTGTTCCATATCGGTTGTTTTATAATAATAACAGTTTCGTTAGTTCTTATAATAACCAATGAGTTTAGTTATTGTTTTAATAAATATGCAAAAACTATTCAAAGACTTTTTTGTTGTTAATACAAGAAAAAGAAAATACAAAGAGAGAAATCACGTATCTTTGTTGGGAACTTAAAACAGCATTCTATGATATTACAATTAGCATTTGTTCTGACAGCTATTATTATTGGCGCACGCTTGGGAGGTATCGGCCTCGGCGTGATGGGAGGAGTTGGGTTGGCTATACTTACGTTCGTTTTTGGTTTACAACCCACCGCGCCTCCTATCGACGTTATGTTAATGATTGCCGCAGTGATTTCGGCTGCCTCCTGTATGCAAGCAGCCGGCGGACTGGACTATATGGTAAAACTGGCAGAACATTTGCTTCGTAAGAATCCTTCACACGTCACCTTGCTTAGTCCGCTGGTGACTTACCTGTTTACTTTTGTAGCCGGAACGGGACACGTCGCCTATTCTGTGTTGCCGGTCATCGCGGAGGTTGCCACCGAAACAAAAATCCGTCCGGAACGTCCGCTAGGTATTGCTGTCATTGCTTCCCAACAGGCCATTACAGCCAGTCCGATTTCCGCGGCTACCGTAGCACTTCTCGGACTCTTAGCCGGATTCGATATTACCCTATTCGACATTCTCAAGATTACGATTCCCGCTACCATTGTCGGCGTGTTGGTCGGTGCTTTGTTCTCGATGAAAGTCGGTAAAGAATTGGTGGAAGACCCCGAATATCAGAAACGTCTGAAAGAAGGATTATTCAACAATAAAAAGATAGAGATTAAAGATGTGAAGAACAAACGTTCCGCTATGATTTCCGTCCTTATCTTTATATTGGCAACTGCGTTTATCGTACTCTTCGGTTCTTTTGAAGGAATGCGCCCCAGTTTCCTGATCGACGGGGAAATAGTTACATTAGGAATGTCTTCCATCATCGAAATCGTGATGTTATCGGCTGCTGCCATCATCCTGTTAGTAACCAAGACCGACGGAATCAAAGCAACGCAAGGTTCCGTATTTCCGGCAGGCATGCAGGCGGTGATTGCCATCTTCGGTATTGCCTGGATGGGAGATACCTTCCTTCAGGGAAATATGGGACAGCTAACTCTTTCTATTGAAGGGATCGTGCAACAAATGCCGTGGCTGTTTGGTGTCGCGCTGTTTGTGATGTCTATTCTACTATACAGCCAGGCTGCCACAGTTCGGGCACTTGTGCCTCTGGGCATTGCGTTGGGGATTTCGCCTTATATGCTGATCGCCTTGTTTCCGGCAGTGAACGGATATTTCTTTATTCCGAATTACCCTACCGTAGTGGCTGCCATTAATTTCGACCGTACCGGGACAACAAAAATCGGCAAGTATGTGTTGAATCATTCGTTCATGATGCCCGGCTTGGTATCGACGATTGTTGCCATTGCCCTGGGACTGCTCTTTATACAAATATTTTAATATACATATATTATTAACCTAAACATCATTCAGTTATGAAACAATTCAAAAGCTTTGGACTGGTAGTAGTCACACTACTATTTTCTGTAACAATGGCATTTGCCGCAAAACCGAACATTCATATCCTTGCCACCGGAGGAACGATTGCAGGCACAGGAAGTTCAGCTACCGGAACCAGCTACACAGCAGGACAAGTTGCCATCGGCGCACTACTCGATGCCGTGCCCGAAATTAAGGACATCGCCAACGTGACCGGAGAACAGATTGTCAAAATCGGTTCGCAGGACATGAACGACCAAGTTTGGCTGACGCTTGCCAAAAAAATAAATGAACTATTGAAACGCCCGGACATCGACGGCATTGTGATTACTCACGGAACCGATACGATGGAAGAAACGGCCTATTTCCTGAACCTGACCGTTAAAAGTAACAAACCGGTGGTACTGGTAGGTGCCATGCGTCCGTCTACTGCTCTAAGTGCCGACGGCCCGTTGAATCTTTATAACGCCGTAGTTACCGCCGCTGCAAAGGAATCCAAAGACAAAGGAGTACTGGTTGCCATGAACGGACTGATCCTTGGAGCACAGAGTACAGTTAAAATGAATACGGTCGACGTGCAAACTTTCCAAGCTCCCAACTCCGGCGCGCTAGGGTATGTGTTGAACGGAAAAGTATTCTATAATCAGGTGACGCTAAAAAAACATACCACCCAATCCGTTTTCGATGTTACTCATCTGAACGCACTGCCTAAAGTAGGTATCGTATACAGCTATTCGAACATTGAAGCAGATATGGTAACTCCGATGCTCAACAACGGCTACAAAGGCATTATCCATGCAGGAGTAGGAAATGGAAATATCCATCAGAATATCTTCCCGGTACTGACAGACGCCCGCCAAAAAGGAATCCTTGTGGTTCGTTCTTCCCGTGTCCCGACAGGTCCTACCACACTGGATGCAGAGGTAGACGACGCCAAATATCAGTTTGTGGCTTCACAGGAACTGAATCCGCAGAAATCACGCGTTTTGTTAATGCTTGCACTAACCAAAACAACTGACTGGAAACAAATTCAGCAATATTTTAACGAATACTAAAAGCCTGACCTACTTATGAAAAAATGGATATTTATGTTGCTCCTCGCGGGCAGCATACAGGGAGTATATGCTCAAAAAACGGAGAAGAAGGATAAATTCAACCCGAACACTCCCCTGTTTGAAGAACTGACAGACGTGAAAAAGAAGACAGATAAGTTCAATCTTTATCTGAATATGCAAGGAAGCTTTGACGCTCATTTCCAAAATGGTTTTCAGGAAGGTGACTTCAACATGCACCAGCTCCGTATCGAAGCCAAAGGAAATATCAACAACTGGCTTTCTTACCGCTATCGCCAGCGCCTCAACCGCTCGAACGATGCAAACGGCATGATTGACAATCTGCCTACTTCCATCGACTATGCCGGAATCGGTATCAAACTGAATGACCAGTTCAGCCTCTTCGCAGGAAAGCAATGTGCCGCATACGGTGGTATCGAGTTCGACCTCAACCCAATCGACATCTATCAGTACAGCGATATGATCGACTATATGAGTAACTTTATGACCGGACTGAATGTAGGCTATAACATTACTCCCGAACAGCAACTTAACCTGCAAATACTGAACAGCCGCAACAGTTCGTTCGACAGCACTTACGGAATCACGGAAGATGCCGAAGGAAATCTTCCCGATCTGAAATCCGGCAAAATGCCGCTGGTTTACACCTTGAACTGGAACGGTAATTTCAACAATGTCTTCAAGACCCGTTGGTCGGCTTCTGTCATGAACGAGGCCAAAAGTCACAATATGTATTATTATGCTTTAGGTAACGAATTGAATCTCGGCAAATGGAATGCTTTTGTCGATTTCATGTATTCAAAAGAGGACATTGACCGCAAAGGTATTATTACCAGTATCGTAGGCCGTCCGGGCGGGCATAACGCTTTTGATGCTAACTATCTTTCGGTTGTTGCCAAATGTAATTACCGCTTTCTTCCGAAATGGAATGTTTTTGTGAAGGGTATGTACGAGACGGCTTCCGTAGGCAAGGCGTCCGAGGGAATAGAGAAGGGAAATTATCGTACTTCCTGGGGATATCTGGGCGGTATCGAATATTACCCGATGGAAACCAATCTGCACTTCTTTGTTACCTACGTGGGACGTTCGTATGATTTCACTTCCCGCGCCAAGGTGCTGGGACAGGAGAATTATAGTACTAACCGTATTTCTGTAGGATTTATCTGGCAGATGCCTGTATTCTAATTCTAAAGCAAGAAACCGGGCTGACAATAAAAAAATACCCGATAGCTTCTTACAACAGTTATCGGGTATTCTTATATGTTCGGTCTTTTTAAATCAGAACCCAGGTATCTGCTCCGGCCCATTCAGACATATGCACAGCATCCCCACTGGGGAAAGACAGTCTATTCAACTGCTTCACGGAAGCACAGATAAGCCGTCTCATCAATTCTGGCAAGAGAGACTGACATTCTTTTGTGTCAGCCCATTGCTTCAAATGTGTTGATGTGATGAATTCCATAGATTACCTATATTGAGACTAGATATTGATGAACAAATATACAACTTCTTTTTGACCCAATACACAAAACATTGAAAAGATGTCGCAAATTTTTCTCAACATACTCGACAAAAGAGATTGGAACAACAGCGTTGACCAAATTCAAAAACTCACCGAAAGCCCCATAAAATCAACTAGGGAATATCCGTTTACGCTTTCATGGTCTCACTATTTGATATTAATGCGCATTGAATCTGATGAAGAACGCAGATTTTACGAAATTGAGTCTCAGAAACAAAATTGGAGTGTACGTCAATTGCAGCGGCAATATAATTCAAGCCTGTATGAGCGTTTGGCTCTCAGCAAAGACAAAGATTCAGTCTTGCGTTTAGCACAAGAGGGGCAAACGATCAATAAACCAGATGACATCATAAAGAATCCTTTAACGCTTTTTAGTAATCATTGTTCTATAATATATACAAAGAACTATGGACAATTTGTAATGTTCTAAATTATATCGAACTCACGTTAGTTTAGATGCGGGAGATTCAAAAACGCTGCAAATTCGAGGGGCGAAAGTGACTGGTTTATGTGCAATTACGATTTTCCCGGAGTCAAGAATATAAAACGAATGGATAAAAAATATTACTACGGTATACTTCTTGCATTTTTAAACTTCATCTACCCTCCCATCATTTTTCCCATCATGAAAAGACTTGTTATTTATAATCTTTTGGCAACATTCCGAACTTCTCTTTAAAACATTTTGCAAAATGGGAAGAAGAAGCAAAGCCTAACCGTTCTGCTGCCTCAGCTATGCGAACACCATTTGCAATTAATTCAGCTGCTTTGTTTAAGCGGAAGTTCTTCACATAGTTATTAGGAGGCATACCAAACAAACCTTTCATCTTCCGGTAAAGATTAGAATGACTCATATTCATTTGATCTGCCAATATATCAATTGAATAATTTTCATTAATAACCTGCTCCGATAAAATTGCATTGATCTTGTCTATAAATTCTACATCTTTTTGAGAAATAGCAAAATCCGAAAGTGAAGAAGATGAACCAATTGTGATGTCCGTCATCTGTTTATGAAACGCCAATCGCAGTTTTAATAAATTCTCGATCTGTTTATAGAGCTGCTTAACAGAAAACGGTTTCTCAAGATATACATCAGCACCACTTTCAAGTCCTTCCACTTTAGATTCCAATGTCGTTTTTGCAGTCAGCAAAATAACAGGAATATGAGAATAAGCCATATCGGATTTTACATGATTACAAAGTTCAAGTCCATCCATTTCAGGCATCATAACATCACTGACAATAACATCCACACTCTGGCGTGTGAGTATTTCCAATGCTTCTTTTCCATTACCGGCACGTATCACCCTAAACCAAGTACTTAAAGCTTCCCGAGTTAGATTTAACAATTCAAGATTATCCTCCACCAATAAAACAGTGAATCTCCTATTAGCAAATTCAGAAACAGAAGTCACCTCTTCTCCAACATCTACAGCATCCGTTTCAGTCAATTCATCAGATACATCTTCTGTTTCTACAGTTCCCAATGGTAAAGATAATACAAATGAAGCACCGCCCTCGGAACTATTTTCCAGAAACAAACTTCCATGATGGGCTTCTGCCAAAGACCTTGCAAATGCCAAACCAATCCCAGTACCCTTAGATGATGCCACAGGATCATCAGGCAATTGATAAAAAGCTTGAAATATTTTATCGCGTTGGTCCTCCGGAATACCGGGACCATCATCAGTGACCTCTATCCTCACCTCGTCATCTACTGATAATACCTTCAATTCAATTCTGGATTTCGCATATTTCATCGCATTCCCTATCAAATTTACCAGAATCTTACTCATCTTTTCCGAATCAATCATCATGTTAATCTCTTCATGAGGCAAACAAAGATGTAATGTCAGTCCTCTCAACTCCGCAGAACCGCAGAATTGATTAAAAATATCACTGACCAATGCATTAACATTGCATTTCTTCAAATTCAACTGCAAAGCACTACTTTCCAACTTCTGAAAATCAAGTAACTGATTGATGATTCCCAATAGATAATCTACATTCTTTTCTATTACAGAAATATACTTATTCTCTTTCCCTTTGATTTCCTCTTCTCTCAATTTCTCCAACGGCAAACGAATCAAACTTAGCGGAGTTCGTATTTCATGTACCAAATTAATAAAGAAATTGATTTTCGATTTATACATTTCTTTTTCTTTGGTAGTCTGATACTCCTCCATCCGACGTTTATACTTACGCCTGACATACAAATTCCAACGCCAACCAAGAAATACGATAGCAGCAAGTAACAACAATGCATATACCACATAAGCAATAGTAGTCCGCCACCAGGGAGGAGTAACCACAATCCATAAAGAAATTGCCTTTTCAGTCCAATAATGGTCATTATTTGAACCACGAACCAAAAACTCATATTCTCCCGGAGGAAGGTTGGTATAGGAAGCTGTATTATTAGAAGAGTTGTTAATCCATTCCTTATCTACTCCGTTCAAGATATACGCATAACGATTTCTAAGAGGATCTTCATAGCTAAGTATCGCAAAACGAATTGTAAAACTGTTATTCTCATAAGGTAATTTTATTTTATCAACAGTATAAAAAGGCTTATCCAACCGGAGCAACCGCCTCACTTCCCGCTCATTATTCAAATTAGGGAAACTGATATTTATAACATAAACAGGAGGAAGATAGGTGTTATCTGTAAATTCTTTCGGTTCAAAAACATTAAATCCGTTCACTCCTCCAAAATACATCTTTCCAGTCGATGAAGCTAATGAAGATTGCGCTGTGAACTGATTCCCCTGCAAACCGTCATTTATAGTAAAAAGACAGTTCTTATTCTTATCTGCAGGATTAAACTGATATAACCCGGAATTACAGGAAATCCAAAAGTTGCCGGCCAGATCCTGCTCTATCGAATAAATAACCTTATCCGGTAACCATATATTTTCCGGATCAAAATCAACAAAAGTTTCTGTTTCTTTGGAAAAAGAGCATAATCCTCCACCATTGGTCCCAAACCACATCGTACCTTTCCTATCTTCAAATAATGTTATCACGGAGTTACTCGTAATAGTAGTCAGGTCCTCCCGGATATGTTCAAAATGTTTCCACTCTTCACCAACTGTATTATAACAGAAAACGCCGCGATTTGAAGTCGCAATCCAAAGATTATTGTACATATCCTCATAGATGTCAGTTACAGAAGCCATAGCACCGACATTTATCACAGTTATAAAATTATCCGATTGTGGATTATAACGACATAATCCCCAGCTTGTTCCGACAAAGATTTCTCCTTTACGATCTTTAAAAAGGCTTAATACATCATTACTGCAAAGTGTATTCGGAATATCACGGGAATAAGTATAACTTTTAATATTCCCTGTCTTCAGATTTAACACATGCAATCCTTCAGCATAAGTTCCTACCCAAAGATTATCGCCCTCCAACAACAAACTACGTATATCGTATTTTATATTTGATTTCTTCAAAAAATACTCATGAAAAGAATGAGTTTGTGAATTGAAAAACCACAATCCATTCCGGGTTCCCACCCAAACATTCTTCTCCCGATCTTCACAGAAAGGTCCTATCTCCTTATCTGCTTTTTCCATCCCCGTCAAAGACAGAGAATAAGTAGAAAAACGCTTCGACTGTTTAGACATGTAATTTATTCCACCGGAATTAGTCATTACCCAAAGTGTACCTTCATTATCCCGCATCATCGCGTGTACAGTCGGATCGCTCAAAGCCCATAAACCAAACGGAGAGTCTCCCCTACGAAATGTCTTACGCTCACGGTCAAATAAATAAATGCCATTGTCTGTACCAACCAGCATTTCTTTCCCGTTATAGTCCATCAGACAAAGAATAGAACTGAAACTCTCTGCAGACGTATTATATATTTTTAATTCCTGACTTCCTTCCTGATAGCACCCTAACGAATTCGTCCCCACACCGCACCAAATTTCATGATCAATACTATGGAGACAGTTAATCCTCTGATTGCCAATATTCAATTCGAATGAAACCGGATAACTTTGCAGAAAAGTTCCTTGTTCATCAAAGCACAATAATCCCTCCTGCATAGAAGAGACATAGACAAGAGAATCCGTACCTTGGCAAATATCCCAGGCAAAAAAAGTCCGGATACTATTTTGAGTCAGAACGTCTTTTACCGGATCATAAATAAAGATGCCTTGTCCCAAAGTAGCTATCCAAATCAAACCATTTTTAGTTTTTACGATTTTCTTGACTTCGCAACTAATGAATACTCCATATTTAGTTGTCTTATCAAAATACAAGAAATGATCGTCAGAGCGATCATAAATGTATAGCCCGGAACTTGTTCCTATCCAAAGGTCTTCACCCTCTTCCATCAAAGAACCGACAAAGTTGTTCCCTAAAGAATATTTGTCATTTAGAACATTCCGATAAATTTTATTTCCGCTACCATAATAGCAGTTCAACCCATTACTCGTACCTATCCATAAAAAGCCATAACTATCTTGAATTGCACACCAAGTTGTGTTATGAGACAATCCGTTTTCTACTTGATATTTCTTAAAAGAAAACTCTGCAGATGCCATTAATGGCTCAATACAAAAAATAATAAGACTGATAAATGCTATTATTGCTTTTTTCATATTATATACCCATGTCGATTCAGCGAGTCAAATATAGCTATTTTAGTAACCCAAGCCAAATCTCAAAATTATTTTCACTTGGAGAATAGATAAAAACAACACAGATAACGTCTATTGATCTCATCGACGTTATCTGTGTGCCAAACAATACATTTACCTCATTGTCTTCAGACGATTAATCATGCAATCCCTTTTTTCTCAAATAATCCAGCATGAATCCCGGACGATCAGTCTGGAGAATCCGTGCCCCTAGCTCTTCAATCAGATATCCATAGTTTCCATCCGGATCTTTTAAAGCCTGATCGTCTTCATGTCCTCCCGCAAGAGAAGCCCACAACGTATTGTACCAAATCCGACTCTTTCCCAGAATAATCGATTTCACTTTTCGAGGCAAAGGACTGGAAGAATCCGAATAAACCAATTCGAAGGCAGCAGGATGCAGCTGTGTCATATAGTCCCTGACCTTCTTTTCGCCATCCTTTCCGTCAAGTCCTATCACCGGTATGTAAATCACTTTATCCAGATAATCTCCAAACTCACTTTTGACAGTTTCCACCGGCTGGCCTCCTTTCATTATCACCAAACTGGCAGTTCCGGTTTTCTCGAGCACAGCGTATACCTCGTCAAACACAGAATACGCCTTATCCAAGTTAAACATAATCTGACCTTTGCCTGCCAACAATGCCTCTTCCAATGTTGGAACAATATGTTCTGTCAGATTTCCATCCTTATCTTTCAGTTTCAACTTCTTGATTTCTGCCAATGTATAATCCTTAATCAATCCTTTACCATTGGTTGTCCGGTCTACACGGTCATCGTGCATCAATATTAATTGTCCGTCTTTAGTCTTGTGAATATCAATCTCCACAATATCCACTCCCATTTGTATGGCACTATCAATTGCCGCTACGGAATTTTCCGGTGCACTCCGCCAGTTCCCCCGGTGTGCCACGACTAACACCTGATCGGACTTCGGATCTAAAAATGCCTTACGGATCATTTCTCCCCGTTGCGCAAACAATATAAGAGGTTGCAAACAACAGAATATCCCTAACCATATCAGTTTGTAGTTTTTCATTGTCATTCGTTTAAATAAATTGTATCATTATTCTTGATAAGCTCCCGGCCACATCGCATTTTTATCACGCGGATTCCCCAACTGGTCAGTGGAAAAAGCATCCATCTCATCCAACCATTTTCCAAACTCCTCACCTAAATTCTGGAAAGGACAACTATCCGGTTTAAAGCCGGTTGTGATCGCATTCTTAACAGCGTCGGCAGCAGTCCGGGTAAACTCATTCACATTCCCGTCCCAAGTATAGACAGAACGATTGGCATCCCATACGACATTTAAAGAGCTAATCGTACTGTTATACTTATCAAACTCTGATGTTGTAAACTTGTTGGTTGATGCAGGCATGATCGTACCGCCCATCAGATTATACCCTTTGGATGTCAAATGGCGAGTATCATCACCGGACATTTCAACAACCGGATTAGCTGCATTTTTATTCAGGATGATATTATTCATCAAGAATGATTGCCGGGCCGGCCAGGATTCACAACGAATAACAGCCCCGCTATTTTGAGCACCATCCTCGATAATGGTAGAGTTTACAATCAACATACTCCCCGCGCCGTTAATGGTTCCATCTCTACCACTATTATTGGTAACAGTTGTATTATTCATACATAAATGACCGTTTGACATTTGAATAGCATAACCGAACTGTCCGCCTTCATTGCCTGTAATGGAGCAATTATTCATAAAAAGAATACTCCCACTGTCATTGACACGAATTGCGCCTCCACGCGAAGATGCCTTGTTGTTTCTCAACTGCACATGATTTAGTTTGGCTGTCCCCTTATACATGAATATACCGGAACCACCAGCCTCACCTGAACCATTTACTCCCGCATTATAGCACTTTTCAATGATACAATGATTCAACTGTAATGTTGCATTGCCACTGCTACCATTCGCAATCAGGAATCCACCACTATAGCCATTTATTTTCTCATTGGGATGATAACCGCAAGAGAACGTACAACCTTCAAATGTAATATCTATCTGGTTTCCTAATGTAAACAAGGAATAATCACCCGCATCCGCAATGCCGTTATTATTTGCATCTCCTGTGAAAGTAGTCAGATACCGGACAGGATCACGCTTGCTTAAATCCTTCCGGGTACTTTGAGGATCATATCCACACACAACCTTTATTTCGACTTGTTTACTATATCCGCTATACTCTATTTTCAGACCGGCTTCCTGATCTGCTATCAAATAGGTACCGCCTGCCACATAGATATTCTTACCATCCAATTTCTTAGCATTCGCAGTCGTGATCGCACTGTTAGTGTTAGTTCTCAATAGATTGCGTAACCCGTCTACTCCCATTGCATTATCCCAATCCATACCGGTAGCATTCCCTGTAGCATGCTCTTTCACATAATAAGCGTCCAATTGCAATTCCGTTGCATCTCCCCCATTGATTGTACCAGTCTCCCATGGAGTGACAATCGGTTCACTCAATCTAATGACCGAACCTTCTACTTTCAAAGTAAATTCATAACAAAATCCGGCCTTTATTGCAGGAATGCCCGGCAATACCAGATCTTCCCCCTTGTAATTTAAAGAAACGAAAGTACTATTAGGATTTGCAGTTCCCGGAGCTACGATCGCCGTATATTTACATCCGCTTTGTCCGGCTTTCCCTCCTTCAGGAATGGTGACATACGGTGAAACAAGTGCAGTTCCCGATGAAACATTTCCGTCCGTATATCCCTGATAGGAACCGATTTTAACTCCTAGAGCTTTACTTTGTGAGTCTATATCGTCCAATGTCATGATAACTTTCGCCATTCTCCGGTTCATATTCAGATGAAGGACACCTGATCCCTCATTTATAGCATCTTCTACTGTGCAAGTCATGTAGTCTGCGCTCGCCAGATTTTCCAAACTCTGCTGATTAATAGGAAGAGAGAAGTTGGCTACGCTTGTTCCTTCAGTCACCGGATAAAAGGCAGAATAAGTAACAGGTTCATTTCCCCACCTAAGATAATAGTTATCCGTAGGAGCCCATTGCCCTCCAGACAACATATAAGTCACACTACCATCTTCGCAACTCAACAGAATCTGGTCTCCATTATTAAATTGCATTTGCTGTTCATTTGTTCCTGTAGGATTACTACGGGTATATGCAGCATCAATAACAGCATTGATCTTGATTGCACCGGAGTCTTCATTGAACACGGCTATCTCTTTATCCGTATCACAAGCTGCCATACCCGTTAATATACATGCAGTCAATATATGTTTAGTAATTTTCATAACTCATCTCCTCCTTTTTATTTCTGATCGATAATCTGACCGGTTGCCCGATATTTCATTTGCATGGTAGCCAACCGTGCCGTTTCATTTACATTCAATGTCAGCGTATGCTCTACTCCCTTTTGCAACTCAATGGGCTCTTCGGCAGTCCATATATACAATTTTCCGTCATAACTGAAATTGACAGAAAAGCCTTCTATTATTGTTTGCGGGAGAAGAATGCATTCATACCCATCCGTACCCTTATAGGGGGCGATAGTTGTAGCTACAGCATCTTCCCGTGGAATGACTACCGGTTCCGGCACTGACAAATCACAAATACCACCCACTATTGTACCATTTACAGCCATATCGCCCAGTTTACTGATCGCCGCATCTTCCATACCATTATTTACCGTCACTTTTATAATCAGCTTGCTCATGGCATGATCCAAAGTAACTTTCAATCTACCATCTGCGGTGAGATCCTGTTTCGGATCAACCATTGATTTAGTCAACAGGAAATCAGAAGCAATCACATTTTCCTCGGTAGTTTGGTTGCTTTGTATGTTGATAGCTAACGGAGTATCTAAACCAGCTTCCGAAATGTAAGGAGCATACGCTATTACTGTTACCGGAGTTCTTGCATTATCCCAAAGCATTTGTTGCCCGTCCACCGTATTCCAGTCATTATCAGATTTTACCATTTGCGAATTATAATCATAAGCAATGTTTTCACTGTTATGAATGATCAGTCCGAAACTCTCCAGATTACTTGCATCATATCCGGCACGCGACACAGGAGCCTTCACTTCTGTTACAACACGGATTATATGATCTTCGGGAAAGTTAACGGTCGGCAGTGTTCCGTCTTCAATGCTTGAACATCCTGTCAGACTGATGATCAAAGCGGTCATTATATAAAATTTGTTTTTCATATCACAATTACTTTTTAAAGATTCAGTTGGACAATACAGCATCATAAGCTCCCATTTGCATCTTATCAGGATTGCGTGTCACGCCACGCTGATCCAATCCGAAAGCATCTTCACCCATCCATTCCACAAAGACTTCACCTAAATTAACCACAGGAGAAGCAGCAGGATTGAAACTTTTCACAGCATTAACCACAGCTTGTTTGGTAGCATAGCCAGTCACCTGTCCGATCTGGTCAATATTCCACTTATAAACACCCTCTTCCGTCAGGTTGCCATTCACAAGGGTAGGATAAGCAGTATCAGAAACGTCCATTGTGAAATTATTAACTCGCTGATACAAGTTATATCCCATGGAGTAAGCTTCTTTATTCGCTCCATTCAAAATGAAGCTTGGAGCGGTAGAATTCTCGGAAATCAACAGGTTATTAATAAACTTAGTATCACCATCAATAGAGGTTTCACATCGAAAGGCGCCATACTCCTGATCAATATCATGCCCTACAATCGTACTATTAGCGAGCATGAAACTACCTCCCCCGTTTAAAGCAGCACCTTTTCCCGGATTTCCGACAATGGTTGTGTTATTCATACAAATATGTCCCGATGATATCTGAATACCGACCCCAAAAAGTTCTCTTACTGAATTGCCAGTTATCAGGCAATTATTCATAAACACAACAGCCTTATTGCTGTTACACCGTATTGCTCCGCCACGGCTATCCGCCGCATTATCCAGAAACTTCACATTGTTCAGTTTCGAGCTCCCGGAAGCAATAAGAATAGCTGTACCTCCCGCTACTCCTCCTTGCCCGTTGACAGCTTCCGTTTTACAATCCCTGATAATACAATCCGTTAATTCGACAGAGGTGCTATTGACGTTACCATTGATATAAATTCCGCTACCACACTCGTTAGACTTGGCATCATTATTAGAAAGGTACCCATATTGAAAAGTAACTCCTTCAATCCCAATAATCCCTCCTTTCACCAACAATAGTCCGCAATCACCGGAATCAGCCTGATTATTACCGTTTACATCTCCGCTGATCACTGTCTTATACGTATCAATACGACGATTAGTCAGATCTGTCCCTTCGCTCAACAAACTATATCCTCCTTTGATCGCTTTAATGTCTTTGCGGATAATCACCCCGAGTCCTCCGGTCTCGGACATCACATATTTTCCCTGGCTCATGTAAATAGTACTCTTGGACAGATCGATAGATCCACTCAATAATTTGCGAAAACCAGCTACATCCATTGCCTGATCCCATGAAGTACCATCCATGTCCCCTTCACCGAATTGAGTTACAAAATAACTTTCCAGTCCTTTTTGCAAGACAACTTCTTCATCCAGATCATCATCATAATCAGTAATCATCGGAGGATCAACCATCTCATAATCTTCCTGACACGCCTGGCTCACTAAAATAGTGAAGGCCAAAAGCCCAATCTTTGATATTGTGAGCAACTTATTTTTCATTTTTCTTCATTTTAAACTTGTACACTAAATTGAAATAATTACAGTTCACCGCTTAACGGGCAATATCCGGATAACCGGGATTCTGTTTCAGATATTCATTCTGCTCCAATTGGGTCTGTGAAAACGGGAACAATTCATAATGAGTATCTGCATCCCGTTTCTTGTCCCACCATGCATCCTGAAATCTTCCGAAGCGGATCAAATCCGTACGACGACGGCTCTCCGCAAGAAATTCCCGCCCCCATTCATCAAGCATTTCTTTTAGATCAAGTACCACGTTACCTTCCGGCTGATAAGCGATATCTGCAGTAAAGTTTTCATAGTTGCGTTTACGCACGCTGTTCAACAGCTTGCCGGCCTCGCCTGCCTGTCCGAGACGAAGAAGGCATTCCGCCTGCGAATAAATAATCTCCGCCAAACGGATTTCCGTATAATCCGACTCTATAAAATATCCTCCATCAAACGGATAGAAAGGATACTTCACACAGTAAAGCCCCGAGTTGAAATCTCCGTTTCCCAGTTTAGACTCCTGATAATTCGGGTTGGCAATATAACCGGATTCTGCGTTACCTTCAAAACGTCCCACTTGATCAAGTAGGTAAAGGACATATTGATTATCCGGATTCTTGGCATATCCCCCACTAATACTGGAATTAGCTATTTTCCCTTCCATGAAGAACATACCTTCCCGTGTATTATTACTCGTATTTACATATTGTTTATAACGTTTATCGCCCGCATACTTGGCGAATTTCTGCGTAACCATGCCCAATTCATAATCAAACAATGCACGTGGTTGCTGGTTATTATAACTTGGCGAAAGTGCATATTTGGGATTTCGGCTGCCATCTCCTTCAATTTTCAGATATTTCTCACAACCATAAGGAAGGGCCCGCCCGTAAACTGTTCTCTTATCATTTTTCAGATGCCAGCTAGTCAGTCCATAAGAACCGGGAAAACCGAGGATTACTTCATTACACATTTCATTATTCCAGTCAAAAGGTTCGTACCAGTTATCAGCGATTGCATAATAGCCGAATTCTCCTCCGGTAATACGCTCACACATATCAATACATTCCTGCCATTTAGGCTGTCCAATCCACTTTTCCGCATTTAAATAAAGACGTACCAGCAATGCAGCAGCCCCCGCTTTAGTAAATTGTCCTTGTTGACCGCCATTACCAGATTGTCCGATTTTGGAAGGTAAAGCTACCAGACAGACATCTCTCAACTCACTTTCGATAAAATCAAACATAACCTGTGGAGATACCTGCTTCCGGTTTTCCGGCTGTTCATTGACCGCTTGGTCAGAAGTCGTAGTTAAGATACAATTACGGTAACTATTAAGCAGGCGAAGATAACAGTAAGCTCTCATACAACGTAGTTGCGCTTTAAAACTATCAAACTCACTGTCACTTAAATTAAATTTAGAAGGATTCAATTGAGACAAATCATCCAACACCAGATTGCATTGACCGATACCGCCATACATGCCTTCCCACTCATTTGTCCAGTCTTCCTGATTAATGTCATCGTATTGATGATAATGATATTTTTCCCATTTACCGCCATCATACCACCAAGTTCCCCGAGTAGGCGTTATCAACTGATCCCCTGTCAGTTCTTCGTGTTCATGACGTCTGACAATGGATTCATAGATATGCTCAAACGGACGAAAAACGGCGTTGATAACATCCTGTTTGGTATTATAATAGTTTTGAGACATGACCTGATCATACACCGTTTCCGACAGATCTGTACAGGATGGCAAACTAATGACTGTACCTGCCATTATCCCTAATCCAATGATATATTTTGTTATTTTCATAATCGTCTTTTATTAGAAACTTACTTGTAATCCTAAAATAAACTGAAAAGCAGACGGATAATAGTTATATCCTCCTCCGAAAGTACCCGGTGTCAGTCCGTTCACTTCGTAGGTAGAAGGATCTACACCGGTAAACTTCGTAAACGTATAAAGATTGTTGGCCGTACCGAACAAACGTATCTTTTCAATATATTTCTTATTCAGGTTCATGGTATATCCTAAAGTGACGTTGTCTATCTTCAGATAATCACCCGGTTCAATGAAGTAGTCGGTAATCACATTCTTACCTGTCGTGATATGTGCATTCTTCGAATAAGCGGTCGTCAACTGGTTGGTAGTCATGCTCTGCAATCCGAAATAGAAATCATGCACGTTGAATATGTCAAACCCGGCAGCACCACGGAGGGCAACAGACAAATCAAAGTTCTTATAAGTGAAGTTATGCGTCATAGAGCCGGTGAATTTCGGCAAACCGTTTCCGGTCACAGACTTATCCTCTTCCGTACCTTGGGCTACAGGAATCACATTCCCCTTTTTATCATAAATCAGCCAGTCACCTTTTTTATCCACTCCTGCATAACGATATGTAAAGTAGTTACCAATACGTTCCCCCTCTTCAATCCGCTGCAAATATCCCGGATTATTCGGATTCGCCATGCTACAGGTAGAGTAATATTTTTGTCCTTTATATATATCGTTGGAAAAACTGACAAACTTATTGTTATTAGTAGCCCCCACTAATGTGAAACTATAAGTGAAATCCTTTGTCCGGACAGCATTTACTGTAACATCAAGTTCGAAACCGGTATTACGCAATGTACCTACATTGGTATAGATGGTGGAGAACAAGTTAGGTGGTACCGGTACAGAATAATCTCCGAGCAAATCACTTTGTTTACGATGGAAATAGTTAAATGAACCGGTCACTTTGTGTGAGAAGAGTGAGAAGTCCAAACCCACATTCTGATTATGTCCTTTCTCCCAGCGCAATTCCGAGTTCGTATTTTTGCTCGGTCCCCATACATGAAAACGGTTACCATTGTATTGATACCAACCGAAAGCCCGGTAAGTAGCCAGAGAATTATAATTTCCTATTTCCTGATTACCTGTCACCCCATAGTCATAACGTACTTTCAAGTCATCAATCCATGAAAGTCCTTTCATAAACTTCTCATCCGAGATACGCCAACCGACAGATACAGCCGGGAAATTGCCCCATTTATGATTCTCGCCAAAGCGGGAAGACCCTTCGTGGCGTAAAGAAAAAGTAAACAGGTAGCGCTCTTTCCAATCATAATTAACACGTCCGAAGAAGCTGATTAACTTATGGTCATTCTTATAGGAGCCCATCATTGTTTTTCCATCTTTTGCCGCTTCCAGCCCGGAACCCAGATTATTATACGTCAATCCATCCGAAGAGAAATTCCAGTTTTCAGCAGACATTCCGGAATTTACACCATAATTATAGCTATACCCCACCATTGCACGGATCTGATGATTCTTGATACGTGTAGAGAAATTTGTTACCCATTCCAGATTGTTAGTCGTACTTTTGTCGAAGTCACGGCTGGCTTTTCCGGTGACACCATCATTTACGTTAGAACCATAAGTAGACGGTGTAAACCATCCGTTAAATTTATCAACTTGATATTGAGAAATAGTGACCTGCGACTTCAATACCATGTCCGGATTCTTCGGATTAAACAGAGGCAGCAGATTAACGGCAGCCGTAGCATTCCATTCCAGCAACTTAATTTCCGTACCATTCTCTTCTTCATTCAATTGCTCTACGATATTAGAACCTTCCGTTCCACTGGGAAAACGATAGTACCCATTAGCCGATTCCGAATCATAAATAGGCATTGTCGGATTGTTTTTAATAGCATTGCTATATACATTGGCTGATTTGTTCCGGTCGATAACACGAGGAGTTATATTAGCAGAAAACGTGAATAGCCCGTCTTTGGTTGTATGGTTAATATTGGCACGTGCTCCATATTCACGACGGTCGGAACGCAAATCAATACCACGGGCATTACGATAGTCGGCGGTCACCCGATAGTTGGTTCTCGCATTACCGCCGGAAAATGTCAATGTATGCATGTGAGTCACCCCCAATTGAGTAACGGCATCAAACCAGTCTGAATCAGCTCCCATATCGGAAAGCGGATTAGACACTGTGCGATAAGCACGGTATTCTT
The DNA here is from genome assembly GCF_000157095.2 of Bacteroides sp. D1. Classification (NCBI taxonomy): domain Bacteria; kingdom Pseudomonadati; phylum Bacteroidota; class Bacteroidia; order Bacteroidales; family Bacteroidaceae; genus Bacteroides; species Bacteroides sp. D1. Next base: position 15,590 of record NZ_JH114337.1, on the reverse strand, counting down.
CCGCATTCATGATGTCGAGTTCTTTTTTAGCTTTATTAAAAGTAACGGAAGTACTATAGGTTGTATGAACCTGTCCATCTTTGGTCCCTTTCTTTAGATTAATCAGGATAACCCCGTTACTACCCCGCGTACCATAGATCGCAGAAGCAGCACCGTCTTTCAATACATCAATCGATTCAATATCGGCAGGGTTAATATTCGTCATATCACCTCCCGGCACTCCGTCTACCACAATTAACGGTCCTAAACCTGCATTACGGGAAGAGACACCACGAATCTGAATACTTCCTTGATTGTTCGGATCGGCCAGAGCTGTGTTAGAAACCGAAACGCTGGAAACTTTCCCCTGCAAAAGCATGGAGGCATCGAGGCTGGATATCTGATTCAGATCTTTCGCACCTATATGCGAAATAGCCGAAGTCATTTCTTTCCGTTTCATCGTACCGTAACCCACCACTACCACTTCATTCAAAGCGGTCGATTCTTCTTTCAATACGATCTTCAATAACTGGCCGTTTTTAACAGCCACTTCTTGTGTTTCATAACCGATATAAGACACTTTCAGGTGTCCATTCTTAGGTACGTTCACCAGAAATTTACCGTCTATATCTGTAATAGTACCCTGCTTCGATTCTACGACTACTACGGAAGCGCCAATAACTGGTTCGCCCTTTTCGTCCGTCACCGTACCTGACACCTTACTTTCCTGCTGAACTTCCAAAGAAGCTCCCTTTACCTGTATACCGGAAAACAGTATCAGCAGTATACCTAACAGACAGGTACACGTTTTGAAATGAATATTCTTCATAAATAAATGATTTTATGTTAGATGATAAAGTTAACGCAATCCTCTTGCTTGTAAAGCGGAGATTAATACTTCCGGTGCATCTGTCTGTATCATACGTACTTCAGGATAAATCTGAAGAAGCTCATCCAGATAAGTCGTATTTATATCATATTCAGGTATCAATCCGGATAATACATGAAGCATATTGACTGTAGGAATCATTCCCTCACTGACGGCAGTTCCTATAGGAGTACTTTGCCCGTCGGGAGCATAAGAATATTGCACGAAGTAATTGCCCGGAAGCCCAACCAGAGGTTTGTAAGCGCTTTGTGCCCATGTGTACACGTGTGCCTTTTTAGAAATAGACAACACTTCTTCTGCTTTCTGGCTACTGTTACAATAGAAAAAGACTTGTTCCATCATATCCAGTTCCTTGACAACATTCATCACTTCTTGGGTAGAGGCTGTACGTGGAGAATAATCCAGATTGAAATATATTTTTCCACGCCCTGCTTTCAGAAACTCTTCCAATGTGGGCATCTTCTCATCGGTCACCCTTCCATTCCGGTCCAACAGATTATATTGCTGAATTTCAGCATAAGTCATTTTCGTAATATCCCCTGTGCCGTTAGTCGTAGCATTGATTGTCTGGTCATGGCACACCATAACTACTCCATCGCTTGTGAGATGAGTGTCACATTCAATCACATCCGCTCCTGCATTGATGGCAGCTTCTACAGCAGATACCGAATTTTCGGGAATAGTCTTGTCTGTTGTATGAGAGCGATGCGTCATAGCCCATACCATTTTGTTATCTGCATCCCTGAATTGCTTCATGGCTTCTGTCAGCGCCAATAGGTCGTAAATACGGATCCTTTTCTGTACTACGCGCTCACCCGCTGTCACTAACATCGTGTAGTCACCACTTTGTGTATAAGCATGAGTGATAGGCGTAGCAGCTTTCCCTTCCTTGACCGTTCCGTCACCAAAGTCGACAGTAATGTCAGTATTACTATCGATATTGTTAAACACCACTTCCACTACCTCTTTCAGCATAGCACGGGTGCTCGTTTGCAGATAAGGATTCTTTTTTACGGGATCATCATCTGAACATGCCATAAAACTAATTCCGCATAAAACAATTAAACTGTATGCATATTTTATAGCCAGTAATTTTAAAATTCTTCTCTTTATAAGAAGAAAGGACAATAGATTTTCATTTCTCATTGCGCGTTTTACATTAGTTGATTTATTTAATAGATTACGTTGCAAACATAAGTAATACGCACTAAAAAAAAGGAAAAAAAACATTCAATAAAAGATGAGAATTTTTCTTTTCGTGAAAAAGAAGACCATTTGAATAAGAAAAGAAAGAAACGGGCTCTTTTTGAATAAAACGGGCGTATTGCAAAAAGTACGCCCCCTATTTTCATTTGCGTTCAGGAGTGCCTGACGGTTTGCGAAGCGGGAATCCTTCTTTCTGCGGAATTCCTAAAACAGGGATTCCTTCCTTATCCCACTCTATTTTCTGCATACGCGGCGTCCGGCTATCCAAAACAAGCATATCATACAAACTCTTGCGGGCGTGATAAAGCATATACCATTCCTTACCGTCAGGTGAAGGAATAAAACAGATACTACCGGGTCCATATACATGATTTTCCGGTGCTTGCTTAAACACAGGCTCCGGTGCCTTTTTCCAAGAAGCCGGATTCAGCAGATCGCTGTCAGTATCGGCAGTCAGCAGTCCTACACAGTAGTAAGGAGTCCAATTACCACTTGCCGAATAATAAATCAATAACTTATCTTTCTTCAAAGAATAGAAGAATTGCGGTGCTTCATTGACACGAATCGGATAGGCAGTTTTATTACCATCTATACTGATCCACTGACATTCCCATTCATATTCTGGTTCGGAAATCAAAATACGGTCAGAAGCCAGTGTCCATGGGTTCTCCATTTCGGCAATATAAATACATTGATTTTCCTGATAAACTCTACGTTTCTGCCATCCACACCAGATTAAATAACGCTTTCCTCCATGTTCAAAAGTACTGGCATGAATTGCCCAATTATTATCTTCATCAGTTGATATTCTTCCCTTCATGACAAATTCCCCTTTCATCGGGTCAGCAGACTCATTCTCAAGCACATAAATCTGACGATTATCAATATTTCCATCATCCGCACAACAATAAATATACCATTTATTATTAATGTAATGTATTTCAGGTCCCCAAAGATGAAATGCGTTTGACGAATTTTGAGGTACCCACACATCTTTCTGGGATGCTTCCGCCAACCGGGTTATATCATCTGTTGCCCATAAAGTGATGCGGTCGCTCATACTTTGGGTATAATAATATATTCCGTTATGGAATACCGCCCATGGGTCTCCTCCTCTTGACAAAAGCGGATTCGTATAAACAGGTACGGAATCGAGGTCTACCCGCTCATGTGTTTTTTTATTCTGACCGGATGAGCAACCCACTAAAAGAATAAGGAGAAAATACAATAAAATTCGCATAGTAATACTTATAATATATATAAATAATAGCCTGTTAAATGACCAATTAAGAAATTCAAGACAGATACAACGAAAATGGGACGGCAATATATAACAAAAGTGTTGAATCTGCAAACAAAGAAAGTGAAAAAACAAATCAAAACAGCCCTTTACAAGCAGCAATATATGAAATAATTATTTTTCCGGCAATTTGGTTGATTCTCGCTATTTATTGGCAAATAATCAACCTTTATTTCATTGATTTTTCATCATTTTTGTGGCATAACTTTAATATTTATAGACATGAATTCCAAAATAGTATTCTTTTTCATGATTATGTGTTGCTGTTCAGTAACCTTATTTGCTCAAACAAATACGGGCAAAAAACAGACAAGTACTAATCCGGTTTTTGACGGTTGGTATGCAGATCCCGAAGGAGTCGTTTTCGGTGATAAATACTGGATTTATCCGACTTATTCAGCTCCTTTCGAACAACAATTGTACATGGATGCCTTTTCTTCCCCAGATTTGGTACACTGGAGAAAACACCCGAAAGTCCTTTCTGTCGAAAATATCAGCTGGTTAAGGAATGCTTTATGGGCACCTGCCGTGATAGAAGCAAATGGGAAATATTATTTCTATTTTGGAGCAAACAACATATATCATGAGAGTGAAGTGGGAGGTATAGGTGTGGCTGTAGCCGATCGTCCGGAAGGTCCTTTCAAGGATGCGCTCGGAAAGCCGCTGATTGGCAAGATCGTGAACGGAGCGCAACCTATTGACCAGTTTGTTTTCAAGGACGATGACGGTCAGTATTATATGTATTACGGCGGTTGGGGACATTGCAATATGGTGAAGATGGGATCTGATCTAATCAGTATCGTACCTTTTGAAGACGGAACAACTTATAAAGAAGTGACTCCGGAAAATTATATAGAAGGACCTTTTATGCTTAAACACAATGGCAAATATTATTTCATGTGGTCAGAAGGCGACTGGACAGGACCCGATTATTGTGTAGCGTATGCCATTGCGGATTCGCCTTTTGGTCCGTTCAAAAGAGTCGGAAAGATTTTGGAGCAGGACACTAAAATAGCTAATGGTGCCGGACATCATTCCATTATCAAAGGTCCGGGAAAGGATGAATGGTATATTGTCTATCATCGCCGCCCTTTGGGTGAAACCGATGGGAACTACCGCATTACTTGCATTGACCGAATGTATTTTAATAAAAACGGTACTATCAAACCTGTAAAAATGACCTCCGGCGGAATAAAAGCCAGACCACTGCGCTAACCTGTTATTTATTATAGCGATGAAACTTAAAATAATATCCATGAAAAAGTCCTTATTAGTCTTAGCTTTATTGTTTTCATTGGTATCCTTTGCTCAATCTCCGGTCGATAAATCTTTTCCTCCGGAAGAGTTGTTTGCTCTAGGATCTTACTATTACCCCGAGCAATGGGATTCCTCCCAATGGGAACGTGATTTGAAGAAAATGTCGGAGATGGGAATCAAGTTCACCCATTTTGCGGAGTTCGCCTGGGCCATGATGGAGCCGGAAGAAGGAAAGTATGATTTTGAGTGGCTGGATCGTGCCGTCTCTTTAGCAGAGAAATATGGTCTGAAGGTAATTATGTGTACTCCTACTCCCACACCTCCCGTCTGGCTGTCAAAAAAGTACCCCGACATACTGATTCAGCGGGATAATGGAGTTTCTATTCAACACGGACGGCGTCAGCATGCTTCCTGGAGTAGCGACCGTTACCGTCGTTATGTAGAAAACATTGTTTCCCGTCTGGCAATGCGTTATGGCAATCACCCTGCTGTTATCGGCTGGCAGATTGACAACGAGCCGGGACATTACGGAGTAGTGGATTACAGTGAAAATGCACAAATAAAATTCCGTGTCTGGTTACAGAAGAAATACGGCACCATCGACAAACTGAATGATACATGGGGCACCTCTTTCTGGAGCGAAACCTATCAGAACTTCGAGCAGGTTCGCCTTCCCAACCAGCAGGAGGTACCTGAAAAGCCCAATCCTCATGCCATGCTCGACCTGAACCGTTTTATGGCGGACGAATTGGCGGGCTTTGTTAATATGCAGGCAGACATCCTCCGGCGGCATATCCACAAAGACCAATGGATCACTACCAACCTGATTCCTGTTTTCAATCCGGTTGATCCGGTACGGATCGATCATACGGACTTCCTGACCTACACCCGCTATCTGGTGACTGGACATAATCAGGGAATAGGTAGCCAAGGTTTCCGGATGGGGATTCCCGAAGATCTCGGATTTTCAAATGACCAGTTTCGTAACCGTGTCGGCAAAACATTCGGAGTGATGGAACTACAGCCCGGTCAAGTAAACTGGGGAGTGTATAACCCTCAACCCTTACCCGGCGCTGTGCGTATGTGGGTGTATCACGTTTTTGCAGGTGGTGGGAAGTTTGTGTGCAATTACCGTTTCCGTCAACCTCTGAAAGGCAGTGAGCAATACCATTACGGCATGATAATGACCGATGGGGTGACTCTTTCTCCGGGCGGTGAAGAATATGTACGTATTACGCAGGAGATGAAAAAGCTTCGTGCCGCCTACGATAAGAAAAGCCGTATGCCCAAACAGCTGGCTTCCCGACGCATTGGACTGCTTTTCGATATGAACAACTATTGGGAAATGGAGTTCCAGCGTCAGACAGACCAGTGGCGGACGATGCCGCACATACATAAGTATTACAACCTGCTAAAGTCCTTCGCCGCTCCCGTCGATGTGATCTCGGAGAAGGAGGATTTTTCAGATTATCCCTTCCTGATTGCGCCGGCTTATCAGTTGCTTGATAACAATTTGGTAAAACGTTGGACTGAATACGTGAAGAATGGGGGACATCTGATTCTGACCTGCCGTACCGGTCAGAAAGACCGTGACGCCAAATTGTGGGAGGCTCCTTTGGCTGCTCCTATTCATCAACTGGCCGGAATAAACAGCCTGTACTATGACCATCTGCCTCACAGTCTCTACGGAAAAGTAGATTTCGGCAGTGAGGAATACGCCTGGAACAATTGGGCGGACGTACTAACCCCGGCTGCCGGAACAGATGTGTGGGCTGTGTATGCGGACCAGTTTTATAAGGGAGCTGCTTCCGTGATACACCGTAGGCTGGGTAAAGGAACGGTCACCTATATCGGAACGGATACCGATGACGGCAAATTGGAGAAAGAAGTAGTACGTCGTGTATATACGGAAGCCGGCGTACCGACTGAAGATTTACCGTACGGAGTGGTGAAGGAATGGCGTGACGGTTTTTACATCGCCTTGAATTATACGTCGGACATTCAGGAAATAGTCATTCCCGATGAGGCAGAAGTACTGATTGGCAGTGCACGCCTTGAACCTGCGGGAGTAGTGGTGTGGAAAGAAAAATCGGACAACAAGTATAAATAACCCAATAACAAGAAAAATGAAGATAAGAAATCTTATATCTTGCGCCCTTTGCGGGCTTACTCTCTTTGCCTGCTCACCATCCGGGGGAGGGAAAGATAGGGAAATGGACCGTTTCATTACCGACTTAATGGACCGGATGACTCTCCGTGAGAAACTCGGACAATTAAACCTGCCTTCGGGCGGTGATCTCGTGACGGGTTCGGTGATGAACGGTGAACTTAGCGATATGATTCGCAAACAGGAAATAGGCGGCTTCTTCAATGTCAAGGGGATCCAGAAAATTAATGCCCTGCAACACCTTGCGGTAGAAGAAAGCCGGTTGAAAATACCTCTACTTGTAGGTGCAGACGTTATCCACGGTTACGAAACTATTTTTCCAATCCCATTGGCACTATCCTGTAGTTGGGATACGCTGGCCGTCGAACGTATGGCACGCATCTCCGCCATTGAGGCCAGCGCAGACGGTATTAACTGGACATTCAGCCCGATGGTCGATATTTGTCGTGATGGCCGTTGGGGACGTATCGCAGAAGGGAACGGAGAAGATCCTTACCTGGGTTCTTTAATGGCAAAAGCGTATGTGCGTGGTTATCAGGGAAACAATATGCAAGGCAACGATGAAATTCTTGCCTGCGTGAAACATTTCGCACTTTATGGAGCGTCCGAATCGGGACGCGATTACAATACAGTGGATATGAGCCGACTACGTATGTATAACGAATATCTGGCTCCTTATAAAGCTGCCGTTGACGCTGGTGTAGGCAGCATCATGAGCTCGTTTAATATCGTTGACGGTATTCCAGCCACAGCCAACAAATGGTTACTGACCGACCTGCTCCGGAATGAATGGGGCTTCGGAGGACTATTGGTAACAGATTACAATTCGATAGCCGAAATGTCCTCCCATGGTGTCGCCCCTCTGAAGGAAGCCTCCATTCGCGCTTTACAGGCAGGAACGGATATGGATATGGTTTCATGCGGGTTCCTCAATACATTGGAGGAATCCCTGAAAGAAGCGAAGGTAACGGAAGAGCAGATTAATATGGCTTGTCGCCGTGTATTGGAAGCCAAATATAAACTGGGACTGTTCTCCAATCCGTATAAATATTGCGATGCCCTGCGTGCCAAAGAGAAACTTTATACGCCTGAACACCGTTCTGCTGCACGTGCGATTGCAGCTGAAACATTTGTTCTGTTGAAGAATGACAACAACCTGCTTCCACTTGAACAAAAAGGCAGGATTGCCCTGATCGGTCCAATGGCAGACGCACGTAATAATATGTGCGGTATGTGGAGCATGACATGTACGCCGTCTCGTCACAGAACATTGTTGGAAGGAATTCGTGCGGCAGCGGGTGACAAGGCTGAAATTCTATATGCGAAAGGCAGCAACATATATTATGATGCGGAAACAGAAAAAGCAGCTACGGGCATTCGCCCGCTGGAACGTGGAGACAACCGGGAACTGTTGGACGAGGCTTTACGCGTGGCTTCCCGTTCAGACATCATTGTTGCCGCTTTGGGTGAATGTGCGGAAATGAGCGGTGAATCGGCTTCACGCACCAGTCTTGAGATACCCGATGCACAACAGGATTTATTGAAGGCTTTAGTGAAGACGGGCAAACCTGTCGTACTTCTTCTGTTCACGGGACGTCCTTTAGTCTTAAACTGGGAGGATGCGAATGTTCATTCCATATTGAATGTCTGGTTTGGCGGTAGCGAAACAGGGGACGCGGTTGCCGATGTATTGTTTGGCAAGATCACTCCAAGTGGCAAACTGACAACTACCTTCCCGCGTTCGGTGGGACAGCTGCCATTATTCTACAATCATTTGAATACAGGTCGTCCTGATCCCGACAGTCATATATTCAACCGCTATGCCAGCAATTATCTGGATGAGAGCAATGAACCTCTGTATCCGTTCGGATATGGTTTGAGTTATACGGACTTTGTTTATGGTGAGTTGCAGATTAGCTCGGAAACCTTGCCTAAAAATGGTGAGTTGACTGTGTCTGTCACTGTAACAAACAAGGGGAACTATGATGGTTATGAAACGGTACAACTGTACCTTCGTGATATTTACGCGGAGGTCGCCCGTCCAATGAAAGAGTTGAAAGGTTTTGAACGCATTTTCCTGAAAAGCGGGGAAAGTCGTGATGTTAAGTTTGTTATTACGAAAGATGACTTGAAATTCTATAATTCCGAATTACACTATGTTTACGAACCCGGAGAATTTGATGTTATGGTAGGGCCGAACTCCCGTGATGTACAAACTAAAAGTTTCCAAGCAGAATAAAGTAACACCTGATAAAAGTTGTATTGTAGGGAGTACTTATTATAATCGCACGAGCTTGCACTCATGACATAGTACAAGCCGAAGATATTGTTGCCGACACTATGATTTTGTTATGAGGAAAGTTCTGCAACTCGGAAGAAATCAGCGCGACGTTACCTTTAAATGAAATCAAGGTGTACCTTCTACTTTAATGAACAGATTAAATTATTCACTATTTAAAATAAAAAAAGATATGCATTATTTAAGAACACTGACTTATTTATGGAGTTTACTTACTCTTCTTTTAATGGTTGCTATCACAACAATCTGCTCCTGTGTCTCTACACCCCAAAGAAGCGGACAGTTGAAAGAACAAGATGAATATGATGTGGCAGCTTATATTTGGCCGTCGTGTCACAATGATCCGATGGGACGCGACACACTGTGGAGTGAAGGTACAGGCGAATGGGAAATTATCAAAAAAGGTAATCCCCGTTTCGAAGGACACTATCAGCCAAAGGTTCCTTTGTGGGGATACGAAATGGACGATGACACGCAGGTGATGGAGAAATGGATTGACGTGGCAACCGCTCACGGCATCAATACGTTTATCTTCGATTGGTACTGGTTCAACGGACAGCCTTTTTTAGAAAGCACCGTAAACAATGGATTTCTGAAAGCCAAGAATAATAAAAAAATGAAGTTTTACCTGATGTGGGCCAACCATAACGTGGCACACAACTATTGGAATGTACACCGTTACAAGGACAACAACTCGCGTCTGTGGACCGGTGTGGTAGACTGGGCCAACTTTAAAATCATTGTAGAACGAGTGATACGCCAATACTTTCACAAGCCCAACTATTACAAGATAGACAATTGTCCGGTATTTTCCATATTTGGTTTTCATGAACTGTTGGAAAGTTTCGGTAATGCAGACGGTGTGAAGAAGGCTATGGATTATTTCCGTAGCGAAGTGAAAAAGGCAGGATTCCCTGATTTGCACTTGCAACTCATCGGTGACGGGTCTCCCACCGACAAGTTTATAGAACTTGTTGTAAAGGCAGAAGTAAACAGTGTGACAAAATACAATTGGGGATGGCCATACGAAGAAGATTATCTGGCATGGGGTACAAAAGCCATGCAACGTCGCGATCAATGGACAGCGAAACTGGATTCATTGGGTGTGCCATTCTTCCCAAATGCATCAATAGGATGGGATGACACCCCGCGTTTCCCGAATAAAACAGCCAAAGAAGTGGTTCATTACAATGACTCGCCAGAAAGTTTTGCAGCTTTCTTGCAGAAGACGAAAGAATATGTAGACCAACGCCCCGACCGCCCCAAACTGATTACAATCAACTCGTGGAACGAATGGGTGGAAGGAAGTTATCTCTTGCCCGATATGAAGCATGGTTATGGTTACTTGAATGCCGTAAAACGGGTAATGAATGGTGAATATGATTACAAGCCCTAAAAATGCGAATTACTAAATAATGGAAAAATTGATGCTGTATAAAAAATGTCAGATAATAGTACTCATTCCTATTTTTCTATTCCATGTTGTCACATCATTTGCTCAACAACGTGATAGCCGTGTACGGGAGTATCTTTCTCCGATACACATTGTTTGGCAACAGGAGAGTCAACTAATACAAGGAGCAGAATATTTACTCCGATCAGGGCATGGACAAGCAAATCTTGTGAATAATGAACTCTGTAAACTTTCGAGTACCGGGCAGCAACATCCTGCTATTCTTTTCGATTTCGGAAAGGAATTGCAAGGCGGCTTACAAATTGTCACCGGTATGCCAGCCTCACATGCTCCTGTTACTATTCGTGTTCGCTTAGGAGAGTCGGTAAGCGAAGCTATGTGTGACATAGACGAAGTGAATGGAGCGACAAACGATCATGCTATGCGTGATTTTGTTATTAGTGTACCTTGGCTTGGGGTCTTGGAAGTCGGGAATTCCGGTTTCCGGTTTGCCCGGATTGACCTTTTGGACGATTCTGCAGAATTGCACCTCAAAGAGATACGGGCTATTTCTATTTTTCAAGATATCCCTTACAAAGGTTCGTTCCGATGTAATGACGAACGCTTGAATCAGATATGGCAAACTGGAGCTTATACGGTGCATTTGAATATGCAAGATTATATCTGGGATGGGATAAAACGTGACCGCTTGGTTTGGATTAGAGACTTGCATCCCGAAGTGATGACAGTCAATACGGTTTTTGGGTATAATGAAGTGATCCCCAAAAGCCTCGACTTGATCCGTGACTCTACACCACTTCCCCAATGGATGACAATGTGTACGTATTCTCTTTGGTGGATATTGATTCAGAGAGACTGGTATCTTTATCAAGGCAACTTGGATTATTTGAAAGAACAAAAAGGCCATCTATGTGACTTGTTGCAACTTATAATGACGAGAATTGGAGAAGACGGACTTGAAAAATTCAATGATAATGAAGGTCGCTTTCTTGATTGGCCTTCATGTGAGAATCCACTTTATACAAAAAGTTTCCATTAGTAAACATAGAAAACACGTAATTTGCTATTATGATAATTATTAACAAAAGAAATCTGTTTTTCCTAATTTCCGTCTGGCTGTTGTCTACACTTCTGTCAGCGCAGAATGTCACCATATCTACTCCCCAGACACAGTTGCTCCTCTCGGTACCAAACGGCGGTACACCGGAACAACTGTATTACGGCTCACGCACCTCCGATGCGGATATCCGAAGCATTTGTGAAACAGCATGCAGAAGAAATGCTTATCCCGTCTATGGAATGGGGTATCCATGCGAAACGGCATTGTCTGTCCGCCATGCCGACGGCAACCTGACACTTCAAATGGCAGTCATAGGCGTAAAAGAAACACGCCTTACAAAAGAAAATGCCACTTTGACGGTGATAGAACTGAAAGACAAAGTGTATCCTTTCTTCGTCAACATCTGCTACAAAGCATGGCAGGATGCGGATGTCATCGAGACATGGACTGAAATCCGTCACGAAGAGAAGAAGCCTGTCCAACTTCAGCAGTTTGCTTCTGCCTACTTGCCTGTCCGCCGCGGCAATGTCTGGCTGTCACATCTTTCCGGTGCCTGGGCAAACGAAGGACAACTCTGCCAGGAAGCGTTGCAACCGGGTATGAAAGTCATCAAAAACACGGACGGGGTACGCAACTCCCAATCGGCACATGCAGAAGTGATGTTCTCGCTCGACGGCAAACCGCAGGAGAACACGGGACGCGTCATCGGCGCAGCGCTTTGCTACAGCGGCAACTACAAACTGCGTATTGACACGCAAGAAGACGACTGGCACCATTTCCTCGCCGGCATCAACGAAGAAAACTCCTGGTACAACCTGAAAAAAGAAGAAGTGTTCCGCACCCCCGCATTGGCACTAACCTACAGCGATGAAGGGATGAGCGGATGCAGCCGGAAATTCCACCAATGGGCACGCCTGCATAAACTCGCCAACGGGAACACTCCCCGCAAAATTCTGCTGAACAGTTGGGAAGGCGTCTATTTCGACATCAACGAACAAGGCATGGACCAGATGATGGGTGATATCGCTGCCATGGGAGGCGAACTGTTTGTAATGGACGACGGTTGGTTCGGCGACAAATATCCGCGCGAAAACGACTCTTATGCCTTAGGCGACTGGACCGTAGACAAGACCAAACTCCCCGGCGGACTGCAATCATTACTTGACAACGCCCGGAAACACGGCATACGGTTCGGCATCTGGCTGGAACCGGAAATGGCTAATACCAAAAGCGAACTGTACGAAAAGCACCCCGAATGGATTATCAAGGCACCCGAACGGGAAGTGGTATGCGCCCGCGGCGGCACACAAGTCGTGCTCGACCTCTCCAACCCGCAAGTGCAGGATTTTATCGTACAGACGGTGGACGAACTGATGAATTCCTATCCCGACATTGATTATATCAAGTGGGACGCCAATATGTCCATCATCACCCAAGGTTCGCAATACCTGACCAAAGACAATCAAAGCCACCTGAACATCGAATACCACCGGGGTTTTGAGAACGTGTGCCGACGCATTCGCGCCAGCTATCCGCAACTGACGATACAAGCTTGCGCCAGCGGCGGCGGACGTGTCAACTACGGCGTACTTCCCTACTTCGACGAATTCTGGACAAGCGACAATACGGATGCACTTCAGCGTATCTACATCCAATGGGGAACTTCCTATTTCTTCCCCGCCATCGGCATGGGGGCGCATATCAGCGCAAGCCCCAACCATCAGACATCGCGTTCCGTTCCGTTGAAGTTCCGTATTGATGTAGCGATGAGCGGACGATTAGGTATGGAAATACAGCCCAAGAATATGACGGAAGAGGAAAAGGCATTGTGCAGAAACGCTATTGCCGAATACAAGACGATACGTCCCGTCGTACAGTTCGGAGATATTTACCGTTTACTTTCTCCGTATGACAAACAGGGCGCAGCTTCGCTGATGTATGTATCGCCAGAAAAGGACAAAGCCGTATTCTACTGGTGGAAAACGGAACATTTCTGCAACCGGCACTTGCCACGGGTGAAGATGGCAGGACTTGCTCCGGACAAATATTATAAGGTGCATGAGCTGAACCGCATCGACACTGAACCTTTGAAATTTGAAGGTAAAAGTTTCAGCGGTGCATATCTGAATGACAACGGACTGGAAATTCCCTCTACCCACAGAGTGGAACCTTCGAAACAAAACGAATATGCCAGCCGCGTGCTTTATCTGGAGAAAGTAACTCCCTCATTTTCCGACAACCGGATAGAACAACGCCCTCCGTTACGTGTTCTTTGCTTAGGCAACTCTATCACCCGCCACGAATATAAAGCGGACATCGAATGGTTCTCCGAATGGGGCATGGCAGCATCCAAAGAAGAAAACGACTATTGCCATCAATTGGAGAAGATGCTCTCGCAAAACCGTCCCGGCACAGTGGTTACCCCGCTGAACATCGCTTATTGGGAACGTAACCTGAATTGCAATATCGACTCGCTGATTGGCACTCATGTTACGGACAAGGATGTGATTGTTATCCGCTTGGGAGAAAACGTACAAGATAAGGAAGCATTCAAATCAGGTATCCTCCGATTGGTGGAATATTGCAAGCGGAAAGCAGACAAAGTAGTCATCACCGGTTGTTTCTGGAAGGATGAGGAAAAAGAACGTGCCATCATCAACGCTGCGCATATGCATGGACTCACTTTCATTCCGATTGACTGGATAGACCGCTTGTATAATTCACGTCCGAAAGTCGGAGACACTCTTTATGACATACACGGAAAGCCATATACTGTAACCAAGGATTTCATCATCGCACATCCCGACGACGAAGGCATGAAGAAGATAGCGGAAGCAATATATAGGGTTCTCTAATGCCCCCGGTGCTTCATTCTTCCATTATTTACAACTGTATAGTTTCCAATTAATGAGAAACTACAGTTGTATGAATAAAGAATTTCAGTTTAAACCCAAAATGGAGAGAACGCCTTGGCTTACCTCCAGAAGAGTCATGGAAAAACGTTCTGGAAAAACTCGCTCCTCTCCCCATGGAAAAAGGAGTATATGTGACTTATGAAGGAATACCTGAAATGTGGAAAAAATAGTCAGTTGCCCGTCATTGATAAACCTCACATCAATGGCGGGTTTCCTTTCAAAGAAACAGTATGCAGCGATAGCCGACAAGGAATTTGCAATAAAAAAGGAGAAAAGACTTACCAAGTCTTAGAATTCCTTTTACCAATATTCTTGAGGAGAAACAAAGATATGGAACTTTAGACAAATAAACTACACCATCAAAGAGTATAAAACACCAGTGCGACAAACAAATTTCTATTGTTTATCGCACTGATATTTAACTAGGGATATTCCTAAAATAATAAAATTTAAGGCAACTAATTCATTGCGAGTTAGTTGCCTTTTTTGTATCTTTAAGCATTCCCCCCAAAAAACGGTTTGACGGCCAAAACGGGGGTAATTAAAAATAAAAACACATGGTAAAGATACAAAAAATCTCAGAAATCGAACCTTGTTTAGGTTTTACCGAGTTCGATATGCTTAAAAAATATCGTCAAAGTTTTGCAACGAGTGAATTAGGTCGCCTCCATTCTCTGTTCCCTTTCTCGGAACTGGCCCGACAAATGCATTTGAAGTCCTCTCCTTTTGGGCGTAAAAGTT
>NZ_JH114337.1:0-263 GCF_000157095.2 Bacteroides sp. D1 | reverse complement strand
GCTCATTCTTGCCGAGCATTGGACACCTTATCTTGAGAACCTTCATGTCTGTATGACCGATGCCACCTGTTATGAAAGTCATCTGCGTTTCCCTACTGATACCAAACTCTTATGGGAAGGTATTGTATGGCTTCATCGTCATCTGTGCAAACATTGCCAGACCTTGCACATACAACGTCCCCGTAACAAGTATCTTGATGTACGCCGTGCCTATCTTGCTTATAGCAAACTGCGTAAACGCAGGAAATCACAGACTCGTATGC
>NZ_JH114336.1:83796-125405 GCF_000157095.2 Bacteroides sp. D1 | reverse complement strand
CGCCACAGATTACAGCAGCAATGGATATATAGATAATAGTTTCCATTTTATGTACTTTTTTGCGGTTCATCCTAGGATCTTCTATTTGTTTACAAAGGTCAATTATGCCAATTTTCATGTTAGTTTATGTTTTATAATATCTTATAAAGATAAGGAAAATAATCGACATATACAATAGATAATACACTAATAGTCAATAATATAAAAATAAAATACAAGTTGTAAGATAGTAAAAAATATAATGCGTCGACCCTGTATCAGACGGTACATCTCATGGGCTTTGGGGCTTTCACCTCGGTAGAACTCCTGTTCGTTATCGTTTTTATCCAGTATCTCCGTTATCAGAGCCAGGAGATTGTCTGGCTGCACAGGCTTACACAGGTAGTTGATGGCTCCCAGTTGCATGGTTGTCACCGCATTCTCCACCTGTCCATAGTTGGTCATGATCAGAAAAGGGATAGAGTAGTACTTCTCATTCATCCATTTCAGGAGCGAGGTGCTATTTCCGTCCGGCAGGCGCAGGTCTGCCAGTATTAGGTCGAACTCCTTTTGCCCGATGGCTTTACGGGCATTCGCAAGGGTTGCCACGCATTCGGTTTTCATCCCTTTTTTCACCAGCCAGTTGCTGATGCTACGGCTGAACACAATATCATCTTCAATAATCAGGATTGTTTTCATAGGCTTTCCTCCCGTATTTTTCAGCGTATACTATCAGTTTTTCCACTGCCCGGATGATGTCCCGCATTTCCATGGATTGTCTATTGGTCCACTCTGTCGCAGGTTCTGTCACCAGTTCCCGTAAATGAGACAAGGGGAAATCCAGACGGACGGTTTCCCATAGGGGCAGGTTCTTATGCAGGATGGAGGCGGCGGCCTCCTTGTCTTGTCGGTCTAAGGCAGCGGTTAATGCGGCAAGGTCTTTCCGGCTCTCTTCGATAAACAGGGCGAGCATTTCCTCCCTGTTGTCCTCTCCTGAAAGGATGAGTGAGAAATCGGGAGCATACTCCTTTCTGTCTTTTTCTCCTATCACTTGTGCCACTGTATTTATCAGTTCTTCCATAGAGAATGGTTTATGGATGCAGCCCGAAAAGCCGCCCGACAGATACTCGTTGTCATCATCCACCCGTGCCGTTACCGCTATGACGGGGATTGTCTTTGCGTTCTCCATATTGGATGCCCGGAGCAGTTCAAGTATTCCGTAGCCGTCCGTTTCAGGCATCTGTATATCCGTCAGCAGCAGGTCATATCTTTGTGACCGTAGCCGGGTAACCAGTTCACGGCTGGTCTGGCAGCAGTCGCACCGCACTCCGTTACGGTTAAACATCTCTTTGGTAATGTTCAGTTGCATCCGGTCGTCATCAATGACCAGTACGTTGATTCCATCCAGATGATAATCAGTAGCGATGCGTGTCTCATCCATCTGGGTGGATTCATCCGCCTCAAGGAGTGGCAGGAATGCGGTAAACGTGCTGCCTTCACCCGGTTTGCTTTTTACGGTAAGGCTTCCCTGCATCCCGGAGACCAGCCTGCTTGCAATGGCCAGCCCCAATCCGAAACCGGGAACATTACGGGCATTGTCCAACCGTTCAAAAGCTGTGAATATCCGGGTTGTTTCTTCCTCCGTCATCCCGGTACCGGTGTCCTGTACCGAGAAATGCAATTCTTTATTCCGGTATTCCGCTTGCAGGCGGATTTCACCTTGCCGGGTGAATTTAATGGCGTTGGAAAGCAGATTGTTCAGGATTTGCTGGAGCTGGGAACGGTCACCGCTTACTACCACATCCAGACCGGAAAAGGCGGTTGTCAGCCGCAGCTTTTTCTTTTTGGCCAGCGAACCGTAGTTCCGGGCTGTTTCGCTGAAAAGGGTCCCCAGCCGGAAAATCGAAAGGATGGGTTTGTTCCTGCCGGTATCCAGCAGGTAGAATCCGATCAGCGTATTGACCAGCCCGATCATGTAATCGGAAGAATGGAGTATATTTTCCGCATACTCGTCCTTGCGGCTCTTCTTTTCTTCCCCGGGGAGCAGTTCGGCGCATCCTTTGATAGTAGCCAGTGGCGCACGAAGGTCATGAGCGATGGTGAGCATCATGCGTTTTCTGGATTGTAGGAGCTCCGTGTTCTCACGATTGGAGGCTTCCAGCTGACGCTGATACTGGTTTATCCTGTTCAGATCCCGGTGGATGATAAGATACAGGAGGACGGTCAGCAACGAGATGAGGACAGCCAGCAGAGAGACCGTATGGAACGAGCGGTCGCGTGTGGAAATGAATTGCCTGTAACGCTCATCAAGCCGTATTCCAGCATCCGCCTCAAAGTCCCTGACAATCCGGTGTAGCCTGTGGTTCAGGTCCGTGTTGTTACTGTACAGGAGGTCCATCTGTTCCAGCAGCCTTTCCCGTTCGGCTTTCTGCATGTCGGTCACCTCCCTGTCAAGGGAGTGCAGCATGCTCGTGACAGATGTGGTACCCTGATGTTTACCAATGGACTGTCGCTGGCGTTCCAGCTGTTCCTTCTGCTGCAGATAGGCCGATTTTTTCCTCCCGGGCCTGATGAATGACCAGAAACCCTTCTTCGGAGTTTCCTCCTCCTTCTTTTTCTCGGCAGGAAGGACATCCGCCTGCTGGATATGGGACACGATTGCCGGAATCTTGCTGTTCACGATCTCGCCGGTCTTGCGCAGACGCCCGAACGTGTCCATGACCGTGTCTAACAACAGTTCCTTTCTTTCCAGCAGCAGGCATAACGAATCTATGCGCGACTGTTGTTCGGGAGACTTCACATACCTTTTCAGTGTCTGCAACATGTTACAGACACTGTCTTTTTTTGTGTGGTAGAGTCCAAGGTCGCTTTCATCCCAGACGCTGGCTGTTTCACCGTAAGTGGCCAGTCCCAGCAAGCCCGCGTATGTTTCTCCGGCCAGATGCCGGATACAGGCCAGTTCATGCTCATCCTGTCGCAGGCTGTTCCGCCTCGTCTGTTCCTTGCGGAAGATATGAATGGTCAGGACGAGCAGGAGAAGCAGTATGACATATCCTAAAAGGATTTTAAGTTTCAACCACATGGAAGTCTTCATTCTTATATTGGAATCCTACAAAAAGGCGTGTTCGCTCATATAAAAGGGAATAATAGAAACTTATGATAAAAGTTTATTACTGTTTCAAACCATTTGAGGATACCTCGCAAGTTTGCTATCACACAGTTGATCTTTTAATCTTTTTTTATACTCACAGAAAGGATAGGAACCTGCTTTTTATGACTGAAACATATCACATCCCCTTTATTGGACATTACATTCTCATTCGATCATATTGTTTTCATTTCGGCTCATCCGTTTCTTCACCCGTTCTACTGCTTCCGATACAATTTCTTTGTTTTCAAAGCGTTGTGTATAATTGGTATAGTCTGGATGAATCCGTTTGTAGGTCGGGTCAAGAAACAAAGGACTGGAAATAATATGGTCCGCTGTCGAACGGTTACAACAGAAAACTATATTTTCAACTCCCGCCAGCCGGGTCAGTGCCTTTACATCCGTGTCATGTGGCTGCAATGTCATCGGATCCGTGAAAAAGAACAAATAATCAATCTCTCCTTCCACAATACGTGAGCCCATTTACTGGTCACCACCTAAAGGACCGGATTTCAGAATCGTGATATCCCATTCTGTTTCAGGATGTTTCTCTTCGAGCGCTTTTTTAATGAGTGTACCGGTGGTTCCCGTACAATAGAACTTATGCCCTATCAGACGTTCCGAGTTCCAAAGAACCCATTCTATCATGTCCTTTTTCATTGCATCGTGTGCAACCAGACCGATTTTACGAACAATTGTTTTCATCATAATAATAAAATATGGTTTATGTGATAATATAATTAACAATATCCAACAGCTTTATAAAAAACAGGAGAATGACTGTATGAGTTTGAGCAGCTCCTTGTTCGCCCGGCTGTCCACGGTGGCTTCCCGCCTCTCCTCAAACAAAGTAAGCGTTGCGGAGCATTCCCCGCAGATATCAATGCCGACTACACGTTCCTTTCGAAGGACAATTGCCAGTAATTCCTCCAGTTCCTGCAGGCTGAAAGACCCTTGATCCCAGTCTGTTACTGCGGATGCCGGGTTCAGGACATCCTTGTCTATGGACAAGTAAACCGGTCCTTCAATATACGCAGAGGAGAAATTGCGCCAGCCCTTCTCGTGAGCTAACGTCGCTTCGCTATAAAAACTGACTCGTTGTCCGTATTCTTCCGGTACGGTGCGTATCAGTTTGTCCGATGCACCGACTATCACCACTTTCTTGCAAAGCATATTCCAGTCTAACATGTCTTTTACCCAGCTCCCACAAGAAAGCATGCCCTTGAACAAGGGAGGCTGCATGTCGGGGTGATGGTCGAATACAATCAGAGAGAACGGAACTCGAAGTTTGTCTGTCCATAATTTGGTCAGGTAATGATAATTGCCCGAATCAATGAAATGGATACCTTCCGCTGGATAACCGGCAATCACCCGCTTCAATTTTCGTATCCCCTCCTTGTCACAGTAACCTCTCGTTCCAGAAAGGTGACGGCAGTCTAGCCAAATGAACTGATTGTTCCGTGCAAATACCTCATGGGCATACACACCGGTGAAGTTCATGATGACAACCGGCCAGACGGTTTCTCGGTCCGCCTTCTTCTTACACCGTCCATTTGTCAGTAACTCTTGCTTATTCATGTCCGTTCAGAACCATCGTACATAACAAAAATCTTGCCGGTGAGGTAACAGGGGATGGTTGGGATACATTCTGAATGCCTGTTTGAAGCTTCCAGCGCTGAACATTCTGGTTATTGCCTTGAAAGTGTATAGGTTTCCGTCTTTGGATGTCAAAGAAAAAGGAATGACCTCATGGATGCGATCCTCATTCTCCTCATGCCGTATAATGACCGATTCCAATCCGATCGCGTTGTCCAGCCCTTTCTCGTCAATGACGACCGTCATCTCGTATTCCTTACCAGCCTCCACCGTGGCGTCCAATCCTTTTCCCGCATTCACGGAAACGATTTCCACGGCATTCCATCTGCTGTCGACAGCTGCCTTCCAGCCGGCAAGCGTTTTCGCCTTTGCATAATTGTCCGCCGCCAAAACATGAAAGTGTTCCGACAACTTGTTGTAAAATCCGTCATAGTAGTCATCCAGCTGTCTTTTCATCGTGAAGCGGGGAGCTATTTGCGCAACCGAGTTCTTGATGTACTTGACCCAGGTTTCCGGATAGTCTTTTTCTTTCCGTTCATAATATAACGGCAGGATATTATGTTCCAGCAGGAAATAAATTGTTTCCGCATCCAGTTGGTTCTGGTACTGTTCATCCTGATAGGTGGCCTTGTCGGTGATGGCCCATCCCGCCTCCTTGCGGTAGCCTTCGTACCACCAACCGTCCAGCACGGAGAAGTTGAGTACGCCGTTCATCAGAGCCTTCTCACCGGAAGTTCCGGAAGCCTCCGCAAGACGGGTGGGAGTATTCATCCAGATGTCAACCCCAGAAATAAGATGCCGTGCCAGGTCCATGTCATAATTCTCAAGGAAGATGATTTTACCCAAGAATTCAGGACGGCGGGATATCTCCACAATCTGCTTGATGAGCCCTTGCCCGGCAGTGTCGTTTGGATGGGCTTTTCCTGCAAAGACAAACTGTATGGGATGTTCCTGATTGTTCACAATCCGCGCCAGACGATCCAAATCGGTAAACAAAAGATGAGCTCTTTTGTAAGTTGCAAAGCGCCTTCCGAAGCCGACAAGAAGAGCATTCGGATTAAACTTCTCGAAAATGGAGACACCCAATGCCGGGTCAACCTGGCTTTTGAGCCAGTCCCGGCCGCATTTCCACTTGATGTAGGATATCAGTTTGGTTTTCAACCTTTTCCGCATGTTCCATATCTCTTCATCGGGTATATTATAAACGCCTTTCCATATTTCCTGATTGGACTGGTCGTTCATGAAATTCTCATCGAAATTGTCCTTAAACAGCTTTTTCCACTCCGCCGTACACCAAGTGGGAAAGTGTACGCCATTCGTCACATAGCCCACATGGTTCTCTTCCGGGAAATAGCCTTTCCAGAGAGGCGCGAACATCTGCTGTGAAACGGACTTGTGCAGCTTGCTGACACCGTTTACCGCCTGGCTGGTTTTGCAGGCGAATACCGACATGCAGAAACGTTCTCCCTTGTTGCCCGGAGTTTGCCGTCCGAGGTTCATCAACTCGTCCCACGTAATGCCCAGCTTATCAGGATATCCTTTCATATATTTATTGAAAAGCCCCTCATCGAAATAGTCATGGCCGGCAGGCACAGGTGTATGCACAGTGTAAAGCGAGGAAGCCCTAACCAGTTCCATGGCTTGTCCGAAGTCCAGGCCTTCGGATATATAGTCGCATAACCGCTGGATATTGATCAGTGCGGCATGCCCCTCGTTGCAGTGATATACATCTTTCTCGATGCCCAATACTTTTAATGTCATCATTCCTCCGATGCCGAGCAGTATTTCCTGCTTGAGCCGGTTTTCCCAGTCACCGCCATACAGGTGATGGGTAATCGGACGGTCGAACTCGCTGTTCAGTTCATTGTCCGTATCCAGCAGGTAGAGGGAAACACGTCCCACATTGGCCTTCCATACATTGGCATGGACCGTGAAACTGTCGGCATAGGGAACATGGATTACCAGTTGTCGCCCGTCAGGCTGCATCACTTTCTCTATCGGAAGCTGCCCGAAATTCTGTGGGTCATAATGAACCTGTTGCTGCCCGTCCATCGCCAGAGCCTGGTCAAAATAGCCATAACGATATAAAAGCCCTACAGCGCAGAGGTCTACGTTACTGTCCGAAGCTTCCTTCAGATAGTCACCTGCCAATATGCCCAGACCGCCGGAATAGATTTTAAGAACCCTGTCCAGACCATATTCCATGCTGAAATAGGCAACTGACGGACGGCTGTGGTCCGGCTCCACATCAAGATACGCCTTAAAAGTGGAATATACGTTTTCCATCTTACGCATGAAGTTTCCGTCATGTGTCAGTGCCTCCAGCTCTTCATAATCCATCCGTTCCAGAAACAGTACCGGATTCTGTTCCGCCTCTTCCCATAGTTCCGGGTTCAAACCACTATATAAACTCTTCGCATCCTCGTTCCAGGTCCACCAAAGATTATGTGCCATCTCCGCAAATCTCCGCAATTCTGCCGGAAGGTGTGAACCGACTGTAATCTCCCTCCATTGTGGGACGTTTACATGATAACTTGAATATTCCATAACATTTTACTTATTTGATAGTTCATGATTTTTTTCTGTGGAGGTTTCTCCTGTTTCCGGTTCTTCCTGTGGAAATGTCCCGGCTGTACCCTGGAAATTCTCGAGGAACTGTTTTTCCATACTTAGCGATCGTTTCCGTATCCGCTTGGAAAAATAGATAACGACAATGATCAGGAAAGATAATATCAGTCCTGACCCCAAAGCGACATTGAAAAGACGGATGATGATACCCATTACGATAATGATACAGATCAACACCTTGATCACTATCATTGATACCAGCAGCCCCCTGTTGAACCTGTTGTCCGCCCAAAGTTTGCGGAATTCGACGGAATTGTTTTTCTTCATGATGATGGCGCACAAAAACGGGGATATGATAAGGAGGACAAGAACGAAGCTCAGCAGGCTTCCTTTCATCCCCGGAATACGTCCCATTACCAGAGGATACGCATAGGAGAAGAACAGCGCTATGAAAAACAGGCATACCACCAGATAAAGGGTGACGGATACCAACATGGACCTGATGAGCTTGTGCCAGGAGCCTTGATGTCTTGTGGTCATTGTTCCAGAAGAATAATGCGTCAGGTAATCTTTCAGGAATTGTGGCAAGTGCCTGTCTGCAAAACAGTAGACGGGATCCGACAGTCTTATCATATAAGGAGTAAGGAAAGTGGTGATGACCGATACTGCCACTATGACCGGATAAAGGTATTTGTCCATTACATTCAGACTGATTCCTAACGAAGCGATGATGAACGCAAACTCACCCACTTGTGCCAGGGAAAAGCCGGCTTGTATCGCAATCTTTAGCGGTTGTCCGGAAAGCAACACGCCGAAACTCCCGAACAGGACCTGCCCGCATAGGACCAGTGCCGTCAGGATAAAAACAGGAACGGCATATTCCCATATCATGGCAGGGTCGATCATCATTCCCACTGATACGAAGAAAACGGAGGCGAACAGGTCCTTTACCGGTTGCACGATATGTGCGATTTCTTCCGCTTTATCTGTTTCTGCCAGCAGGGATCCCATGACGAACGCACCCAGCGCGGCGGAGAATCCCGCCTTTGTCGCTATCATCACCATTCCCAGGCATAGTCCCAGGGAGGTTGTCAACAGTATTTCATTGCTAATAAAGCGGTTCAATCTTTTCAGAAGGGTAGGAATCAGATAGATTCCCAATGCTGACCAGAAAATAAGAAAGGCCGCAAGTTTCAATATGCTCTCCAGCATTTCGAAGCCTTCAAAATGCTTGCCTACAGCCAATGTGGAGAGGACCACCATCATGATTACCGCCACCACGTCCTCAATGATTAGTATCCCCAGGACAATACCGGTAAATTTCTGATCGAGAAGCCCCATGTCACTGAATGCTTTGAATACGATGGCGGTGGAGGACATGGACAGCATTCCGCCCAGAAAGATACAGCTCGTGTGTGAGAAGCCCATCGCATTGCCTGCCGTATATCCCAGGAACATCATGCCGCAGACGATGATAACAGTGGAGAATATGGCCGAGGCTCCCACACTTATCAGCTTTCTGAACGAGAAATCCAGTCCTATGGCGAACAGGAGGAAAATAACACCGATATCCGCCCATATCTTGATATTGGCCTGGTCGGAAACAGTCGGGAATAGGGAAATGGAAGGACCTGCCATAATACCGGCCACAATATATCCCACTATGACCGGCTGTCCCAGCCATTTGAAAATGACGGTTATGATACCGGCTATAATCAAGATAGTGGCAAGGTCTGATATTAAAGGGGCAACTTCCGACATAGGAGTAACATTTTATATGGACAACTCGTTAAGGACACGGATCAGGTTTTTGTCAATGGGCTTGTCGTTCTTGATAGCCTGGTCAAAAGGAACATAGACAATCTCATTGTTATGTATGCCTACCATGATATTGTGCTGGTCCTCCATCAGGGCCTGTATGGCGGCCTCACCCAGCCGGCTGGCCAATATGCGGTCGTTGGCACTTGGCGCTCCTCCCCGTTGTAGATGTCCTAGGATAGAGACCCTGACATCATATCCGGGGTATTCCCTTTTTACCCGGTCGGCATAGTGCATGGCTCCGCCATTCTTATTGCCCGGGCTTTCCGTCACGATGACGATGCTGCTGTTCTTGGTCTTCCGGAATCCGCGTCCGATAAAAGTCTCCAGCTGATCCGCATCCGTCCGGTCTTCCGGAATAATGGCGGCCTCGGCTCCCGAGGCTATTGCGCTGTTCTGGGCGAGGAAACCGGCGTCGCGTCCCATCACCTCGACAAAGAAAATTCGGTCGTGCGAGGTGGCTGTATCCCGGATTTTGTCCACACACTCCACAATGGTGTTCAGGGCCGTATCATATCCGATTGTAAAATCGGTACCGTACAGGTCATTGTCGATGGTACCGGGCAGTCCTATGCACGTGACAGGGTATTCCTCGGCAAATATGCGGGCTCCAGTCAGTGAGCCGTCGCCCCCGATGACTACCAGCGCCCCGATTTTTTCTTTCCTCATGGTATCGTATGCCTCTCTGCGTCCTTCCGGGGTGGTGAACGCTTCGGAACGTGCCGTTTTCAGGATGGTTCCCCCACGCTGGATGATGCTGCTCACATCCTCGGTCGTAAGTTCCCTGGACTCGCCCGCTATCAGGCCTTCGTACCCTCTGTAAATTCCTTTGACTTTGAAGCCGTTGAAAATGGCGGTACGGGTCACGGCACGGATTGCCGCATTCATTCCGGAAGCGTCCCCTCCGGAAGTAAGGATTCCTATATATTCATCTTTTTTCATCTATCTCAGTTCTTGTTTTGTTTCATTCTGCCAATATAGCTTTCAGTTTTTTCCGGCAGTGAAAAATACGGCTCTTTATGGTTCCCAAACTCACACCGGTTCTTTCCGCTATCTCACGGTATTTGAACCCTGACAGGTACATCTCAAAAGGTATGAAATGCGACTCCGGTATACTTTTGATGGCATTACGTATCTTTTCCAGGTCATAGTTCCTGTCCACCTCCTCTGTACGGGACTCGTCCATGATCCGCGAATAATATGCAGGATCGGAGGATATGTACAGACGGGTATGACCGACCTCCGCCCGGTAACCGTTGATAAACGTGTTACGCATGATGATAAACAGCCACCCTTTGAAATTTGTGTTCTTGTTGTAACTTTCTTTGTGAAGCATTGCCTTGAGCAGGGTATCCTGCAGCAGATCTTCCGCCTTCTCCCTGTCCGCTGTCAGTTTGTACGCGAAACGGAACAGTTCGTCCTGTACGCTAAGCAGCTCTTTTTCAAAATTGAATTCCTTCATCGGTTGTGCCGGTTCCCTGTTCCGGAAGTGCCTGTTAAAGGCCGGACGGCTCTCCGGACAGGAAAAGCCTGTCCGGCCTTACACCATTCCAGATATGGAATTATTTAACCTCGATAGCCTTGGAAGTTTTTTGTTTTTCTTCCTCCTTCACTTTCGGGATTTCAATGGACAGGATCCCGTGTTCGACTTTTGCGGAAATCTTATCCTTCTCCACGTTTTCAGGTAGCAGGATGGTCTGCTGGAACTTGGAATAAGAGAATTCGCGGCGGAGATACTTCTTGTCTTTCTTCTCCTCCTTCTTCTCTTCTTTCTTTTCCATGCAGATTGTCAGGTTGTTGTTTTCGTCAACATTCACCTTGAAATCATCCTTCGTCATTCCGGGAGCCGCCATTTCAACCTTGTAGTCCTTGTCATTCTCAATGACATTGATGGCAGGAGCCGTAACTCCCGTTTTTGCCAGCCACTCATTCTCGAAGAAATCGTTAAAAATACTCGGCAACCAGTTTGAATTTGTTTTTACAGGTACCATTTTTACCTCCTTTTTTAAATTGTTAATAAATAAAATATTCAAAAAGACAATACAAATCAGTCTGATTGACTGACTCTTATCGTCTGATCATACCTTGTTCGGCTACAGCCTCCGTCCGTCTCCGTATCTCCTCCTGGTCTCCGAGGAAATAGTCCCTGACAAGCACCGGCCGTTCATCAAATTCGAATACATAAGGTACTGCCGTGGGCAGGTTCAAGAGGGATATGTCCGTATCGGAAATATTCTTGAGATGCTTGACTATCCCGCGCAGACTGTTTCCATGGGCAACGACAAGCAGGTTGTCCCTATGCATCAATGTGGGTAGGATGACACATTCCCAATAGGGCATGACACGCATGACGGCATCCTTCAGGGATTCAGTCCGTGGCAGTTCCATTTCGGGAACACCGGCGTAACGGGTGTCGTTCCCCGGATAGCGGGGATCGTCTTCCTTCACCGGCTCGGGCGACACGCCGTAACTTCTCCGCCAGATATGGACTTGTTCCTCGCCATATTTGTCTGCTGTCTCCCTTTTGTTAAGTCCCTGAAGTATGCCGTAGTGTTTCTCGTTCAACCTCCAGCTTTTCTCCACCGGGATCCAGTCTTCATTGAGACGGTCCAGAACACAATTCAACGTTTTCACAGCCCGTTTCAGATAGGATGTGTAAGCCGCCTCAAAAGAGAATCCCGCTTCTTTCAGCATATCACCGGCTTTACAGGCTTCTGCGATCCCCTTATCACTCAGGTCTACATCGGTCCAACCGGTAAAGCGGTTTTCCTTGTTCCATAGGCTCTCGCCATGTCTCAACAATACGATCCTTTTCATGCCATATAGTTTTTATGCAACGGTTATCGAAGGATCCAGATAGACATCCTGAATGGTGTTCAGAAGCGAGACCCCGTCTTTCATCGTCTTCTGGAAGGCTTTTCTCCCACAGATAAGTCCCATACCTCCGGCACGTTTGTTCACCACTGCGGTTACGACGGCATCATGCAGGTCAGATGTCCCATGGGACTCGCCCCCCGAATTGATCAGGCCAACCCTTCCCATATACCCGTTGGCCACCTGGTAGCGGCAGAGGTCTATCGGATGGTCGGAGACCAGTTCCGTATACATACGCCCGTCGGTCTTACCGAATCCGATGGCTTTAAAACCTCCATTGTTGGACGGCAGCTTCTGCTTCACGATATCAGCCTTGATGGTGACCCCGATATGGTTGGCCTGCCCTGTCAGATCTGCTGCCGCATGATAGTCAATCCCGTCTTTCTTAAAACTGCTGTTTCTCAGATAACACCACAATACCGTGGCCATCCCCAACTCATGGGCATATTCAAACGCCTGTGAGACCTCCACAATCTGGCGGCGGCTTTGTTCCGAACCGAAATAGATAGTTGCCCCCACGGCAACGGCACCCATGTTCCATGCCTCCTTCACTGTACCGAACATGACCTGGTCATAACTGTTCGGATAAGTCAGCAGCTCGTTATGGTTCAACTTCACGATGAAAGGAATCTTATGGGCGTACTTACGTGCCACAGCTCCCAGAACTCCGAATGTGGATGCCACGGCGTTGCATCCTCCCTCGATAGCGAGTTTCACAATGTTCCCGGGATCGAAGTAAAGAGGATTGGGTGCAAAGGATGCTCCGGCAGAATGTTCTATCCCCTGATCCACCGGCAGGATGGAGACATACCCGGTATTGGCCAGACGCCCGTGCCCGTACAGGGCTTGCAGGCTCTCCAAGGTGCGTATATTCCTGTCGGAATCCACCCATGCCTTGTCTATCATATTCGGCTCGGGGATATGGATGAGTTTCTTGTCTATTGTCTTGCATACATGGTCCAGGTAGTATCCTGCCTGCGTTCCCAACAAATCAATAATCGTGCTCATGTCAGTCGTTTTTTTATTCCAAATCAGGACTGGCGTTCCCCCAGTTTTGCATCCATGAAAAGGATGCCGCTCTCTCCGGCTTTCTTCATCAGGTTTACGATGTTCAGGAAATTCGCCTCTTCCTCCACCTGCTCCCTGACAAATCCCCAAAGAAAATCACGGGTGGCATTGTCTTTCTCCTCGGAAGCCAGATGTACCAGTTCGTCAATCAATCTGGAAACATGTCTCTCGTGTTCCAAGGCATGTTCAAAGACTTCGGTGGGACTGCCCCAACCCTGTGGAACCACATCGACCTTGTCCACTTTTGCCTCCGCCTCACGTTTGGCCATATATTCGGCGATGGCACATGCGTGTCCTGTCTCTTCCGCCGATTGCTTGCGCATCCAGCGGGCCATGCCGGAAAAACCTTCCTTTTCCAGATAGAAGGACATTGAAAGATACAGGTTGGCGGACCATAATTCCGCAGTAATCTGCCCGTTCAGGGCCTTTTGTAAATTCTCGGTCATAATGAATCTAATTTTTAATGTTGGTACTATTTTTTATTTTTCATATTCAGGGGCAAGCGTGTGCTTGTCTCAAAATATCTGTCAGGACAGGTTGCATCCCGTTTATGAAACATTCCACGGCGATGACCATCAGAATAAGCCCCATCAGTCTCATCATCACATTATTTCCGGTTTCTCCAAGAATTTTCAAAAGCCGCGTTGACACGCAAAGGATAATGAAAGAGAGGAGACAGACTAGGGCGATCACGCAAACCAGTGCAATTTTGAAAATATGCTCAGGGGCATCTTCCATCAGTGTTATGCCGCTTGAAATTACACCCGGACCGCACAGCATCGGAACGGCAAGAGGCGTGACGGTGATGTTCCTGGAATATTCTTTTTTCTCGTTCTCGTTCAGTTTCACATGGGTGAAGTGTGCCTGCAGCATGTCATATCCGATTTTAAAGATGATGATACCTCCCGCAATCCGGAAACCATTGGTCGAGATCCCGAAAAAATGGAACAGGAACCTGCCGCACAAGGTGAAAAGTACCAGTATGACGAACGTGAGGGCGCAGGATTTTAAGGCGATGCTCCGGCGTTCTCCGGCACTCATGCCCTCGGTCATCTGCAGGAAAACCGGCATCACTCCGAGGGGGTCCATCAATGTGAACAACGAAGTGAAACACAACATTGAGTATGCGAATATATCCATAGGATGATACTTGTTTTATTTTTAGACCATTATTTTCTCTGTGAACAATAAACTCCGGTCAGGTTACACGATTTGACACATCATATGAAGCAGGGCAGCCTGCGTTCATATTCCATGGCCAGGATACGCAACAATTCCATAAACGCCGTACTTACATATATCCGTTTTGTGTACAGCCCCTTGATGAAAGAATGGATGGATGAATCCGTATTCTGGCATAGTACGTGAAGTTCGGATATCTGACGGGATATATATTGTTCATGTTCAAGCAGGGTGTTCAAGGCAGCCAGCGGTGTCGGCCATTGCCGGATGTCGCGCCTGATTTCATGGATGGTTACAGCACCTCCTTCATGATAGATGCGGTTCATCATCTGATAGACCTTGCCCATATTGTCCTGTGCCTGTGCACTTAGCCATGAGGCCAATATCGGAAGTTGCTGCCCCTCAAAATAGACCTGCAATGACAGGTACAGGTTAGTTGACCAGATTTCTGTATTGATCAATGTGTTCATCGCATATTCAATTCGTTTATCCATGGCTGTTCTGATATTTGAAATTAGACAAAATAAATCGTAATTCATATCCTGCAATAATCATGAATTTATGTGATAGCATCTGTAAATCGGACTCTTATGGAGTTGTAAAATGAATTTTAATGCTTGCGAGACAAATAGTCATAAAAATGTATAATTATCATGCCTTTTTGTCACAAGATCCCTACAACATTCTCAACAAGATATCCAGTTCTTTCTCTATCATGTTGATCTTGTCGTATATGTAATCCAGCGTATTATGATAGTGCAGGCAGGCCCTGCATTCCTGCAATTCCCTTGACAGGGAGAGTATTTGTTGCCAAAGTTCCTCTTCTGTATGTCCAGGGGGATTATTGAATGCCATAAATGGATTCAGAGAAACTGTTTGGCATGTAATTTGTGTAATAATAGCCGCAAGTCCCGAAAAGGGGCAGGAATGGAAACAAAAAGGCAGAGAATTCCACTAAAGACAGTAACAGACAGAGGAATGAAAACGGAAGGCAGGACCTGTCCGGTTTTGAAACAAATTGCTTTCATAATGCGATTATATGACAACTCTGTTCCCTGAAGTTGTGTTTATATAAAGTTAAGCGTGGGAACTTTGGTATTACCGTTCAGAAGTATCCCCATACTCAACAACATATAATACACAAAGCCCCACGCCTATATATGCTAACAAGATATAATAGTGCATAGGGACACCTGATGTATTATCCAATTGTTGTCTTGAAATTGGGGATTTCCTGAACATGGATAATGCCTAACGCTTACTGTTATTAATCTTTTTTGGTAAAAGACAAGGCAAAAATACTAAAAGAATTGATTCGCGTCAATAAAAATCCAACTTTTTTATTATTTTACTCTCTGCGCCACTGAATTTCATCGCTCTCCGCTCTCCAAATCCCGTGCCCTTCAGCGATAAGTAATCCTGAGTTCATCAATTGCCTCATAAAAGAGCTTTTGTACATCCTAAAATCCGCAACCTGTAATATTTTTGATATCTGGGGTTGCAGATACCTCTCTAAAACGACTCGTTTTCGTAAAGAA
Organism: Bacteroides sp. D1; assembly: GCF_000157095.2. Lineage (NCBI taxonomy): Bacteria > Pseudomonadati > Bacteroidota > Bacteroidia > Bacteroidales > Bacteroidaceae > Bacteroides > Bacteroides sp. D1. The sequence goes on along the minus strand of NZ_JH114336.1, from coordinate 109,634 downwards.
CCCTAATGGTGCAGTCGCAAGAGACAAAATCCCCTTACCCCATGATGCGACTTGAGGCAATACGCAAAAGGCCACGAAGATTTGAGGCTACCCAAAATCAAATTTGAAGGCCATCATGTATGCATCATTGCTTGTGTATATGTTCAGTATGTGCTGTCTTGCAGTCTTAATCCATTTTGCAGGGACAGAAACATACTTGAATACAAAAGTTTTGATTCTGCTTGTGCGTTTAAGTCCAAAGCTCTTCATGTTTGCGTCAGATATGAGGTGTCTGTAAAAGTTTCGTATTAAAGCGGTCAGAAGCAGGAACACCGTGTTTTCCGCCATGAACGATTTTGGCAGCCGTTTCCAGCCAAAGCCGTTGTTCATGTCGTCCAATACACGCTCAGCACCGCCACGCTTGTTGTAATACTCCACGATGTCACGGTCTGTCGAAGTATAGTCATTTGTCAGTATGCATCTGTATGTATATTCCCCTTCCCACAGGTCGAGTTCCTTGTTGATGCTTCTTTGCCGCTGTATGACAAGGCGGTACGCTTTGCCGACCCATTTCTCTGCAATGATGGAGCATATCTCAAACTCGTGACCGTTTATGTATTCGGTCTTCCATCCGCGCAAGGCAAAGATATCGTCATACAACGATACACACCTGTTTGCGCGGATATAAAAATGCCGACTGTGCTTCTCCACCATTTCCACCATAGCCTCAGAGCATGAGCCACAATCCATCCTCGCACGGTTTATATGTATTCTGGCATTCTCCAAACGCTCAAAAATACGTTTTAGAGTGTCTTCCTGATGGAAACGGACATTGGTATTGCCGTCGCGGTTCTCTATCCCGACGATGACATCGCCGACCGTTGCTATTCCTGGACTGTAACCGGTAAACTTCTTGTAGGTTATTTTTGCGTCAAATTTCTCCGTCTCAATGAACTGGTGGTCAAAATCAAAGTCATATTCATTGTCTGGCAGCAACTGTCCAGTTGCCAGCAATGCATTGACAAGCAGATTGTTAAGGTCGGAAGCCACGTTGAAGTCGTAGCTTTTGCCCGAATCAGACCTGTAGGTCAGATTCGGTGTGGTCAATTCACGAATGGCCCTAAGTATTGTGTCTGCGCTGCATGTACGGAGGGGTGGATGCAAGCAAAGTGCTTCCATAAGGTGTGAGGTCACGTCTTCGACACATGACCCTCCACAGAAATATACGCACATCAGAGAACGTATTATCTCGCTATATTGATAGCCATACACTTTGCTACGCAAACCTAAAGTAGAGTCTATTGTACAAGACAACATCCTGTCGAATTTCTCCATAATTGGAAATATACCACCAAAAGATGTGAGTTTCTCGGATTTTATTTGTACTTTTACCATGCTTGATGAGGTTTTGTTTGACTATTTTTGCAACACTAAGTTAAGTGAATCCTTTGACATGACAAAATCCTGAGCCGCTCGGCTTTGCCGCTTGGCTTGTCCAAGAACTTTTTGTTGTTCAGGATATTATAAAAGTTAAAATTTATAGTGTTGCGGAATTAAGGTAATAACAATACTATGAAATCGTTATTCATATTACAACTTGTATGTTGCGTCATTACAGCCATGCTAGCATTGCAATTAGCCATGGCAAGTTTGCAGGTGAGATGGAAGGTGTGGCGCTACGAAATATCAAGATGGATTCTCGTTGCATCCATGCTATTCTTCTCCGTCCACTACCTCTTACAGATGATTCATGGACTCCGTGCACAAGGTACCGATGTGGGCGCAGCATTCAACATATTGTTCTATACTCCAGTGGCATTTGCCATCACTCTCTCCATAATCAACATAGAGAGCACAGGCAACAAAGTGCGACGGTATTGTTTACGTGGTATGATGGCATACATACTCATCGCCATAGTTTTCGTCATTGGCATGTTCAAAAGTCAAAGTTTACACATTGGCAATATGCTCTATGTGATGCTCGGTCTTTTTGTGGCTAGCATGGCATATTTTATTCTTATCATTCGCAAAGAAACAAAAGCCCGAAAGCAGAAGCTCATGGAGAATTTCGGAATCGACTTGATTCCATACGTGCGCTATTCGCAAGCCAGCATCATTTTGCTATACTTTGCTGCTGGACTCCTTCCTGTAGCAATCCTCTTCAATACCTTATTATATATAATAGGTCCCTTGATATTACTCTCTGTCATCTTTTTCGTCCACACTTTCATTGCTATGGGCTATTACATCACACCCAAAGAAGTCATTCCTGAGGAAAATGACGCAGAAGCAAAAGTCACGGAAGCAGAAGACATGAAAGACGGCAAGAACACTCATGGCACAAATATCTTGACAGCTAATAGAAAGATGGAAATAGAATTAGCCCTCAAGAAATGGTGTGAAGAGGGATTTTATAAGGACTATGAAGTTAACATCTATTCGCTAGCTACCAAGTTGGGATACAAGAAAAACGAACTGACAGAATACTTCAATCAGTCAGAATACACCAATTTTAGAACCTGGCTTAGCGACATTCGTTTTAATGAGGCTGTTCGCATGATGAAAGCCAACCCCGAATATAGCATTGACGCTATTTCCACAGAGTGCGGTTTCTCATCCCACACATGGATTTATCGTATATTCAAACAAAAAACGGGCATGTCACCTAGCCAATGGCGCAAACAGTTTGCCTCCATCTAAATGCGTATTTTTGTAATTTCGCATTAAATAGCATTTAAAAGAGGTGTGTCAGCGTTTTGACACAACCTCTACTTAAAAGATTTAATTTACAATAGTATTGCGGAATTAAGGTACATGAAACCGATAACCTGTCATAGTGGCATTGGGAAAAGCCGTTCAGACGATCCGCATCATGGTCGGCAAAAGATCTAAAGTGACCTCTTTGGCTGTCTTGCGCTTGGAGACATGAATCATTTCAAGCACCTTTATGACGTCTTCAGACTTCGTGCCACGTATCATGGTCACAAGTGTACCTCTGCCACCACGTCCCGCACGATTAGTGACAACAGTATATAATTCTCCGCAGCTTAAAGAAGTCTCGTCAATACAAAGGCTAGGGACCTGAGGTTGTGCCCGCATTCTGACACATTTACATTTGTAGTATTAAATATCCCAATAAAAATATAAGTGTATATTGTAATGGGATCTTAATAGAGGATTAAAAAATAAATACTTAATGGGCTGTTTCTTATGAATTCTACTGAAATCTTATAATAATTGCTCAAAAAATCACATTCTTTGTATACGTAATATCCTAATTTTGGAACGCAAATTAAAAGAATATTAATAAACTAAATTATCTGATTTATATGACAAAATTAAGATGTATGCTTTGTTGCCTGATGATCTGTACTATTACTATTGATGCTAGGACTGTTAATGATATATATAAAAGAATATCTGCACAAGTCTCCTTGAAGGTTCCCGGTAATCAATCACGAAACTATTCCCTTGCTTTTCAAGGAGCCGTTGATGATAAGGGAATCTATCTGTTAGAGTCTGAAGAAAAAATACCATTAATCATTACAGAGAGAATAGAACGTGACAATGTTAAATGTGTAATGGTAGTAAGTATTACGGCATTGGAAGACGTGTACTTTAATTATCAACAACAGTTGAAAACAGGCTTCCGACATAATGACTGTATGTTTTATCTACCAGGATTCTGGTATAGTCGCAATTTACGTTCTCCTAAAGGTGCTCCTTCATTTCATATATCAGAGAGTTGGCTGGTACGTGAGGATCGTCTGAGCTCACCCCTTACCGGTATCTTCAATCAGAAAGATGGACGTTATATGACTGTGGCACGCAAGGACGATTTTCAATGGGATGCCCTTGCTACCCACCAAACAGGCGAAATCATCCTCTCGGGCAAAACGTCCCTAGGGTTCACCGGCTTTGAGAGCCATGACGGAACATCAACACTATCTTTTGGATTTCCTTACCGAGAAGCTCCTAAAACCTATATTCGTAAGTTGACGCTGGCTCCGGAGGTTACATCTTTCCAATATCTAAAAAAAGGAGAAACAGTACTCCTGACCTGGGAATTTATCGAGGGGCAGGCTACAGACTACTCAGATTTTATTTGCCATACTTGGGAATATTGTTATGATACATACCGTCCCCAACCTGTGAAAATACCTTTTTCTCCAGAAGAGATAAAAGGAGTGCTGAGCAATTATTTTGTGGAAAGTTTTGTTGGGGACAAAGCTCTTGCCTATTACTCCAGCCCTGAAATGAAAGTGGCAGCCTGTGCCAACATGAATGTAGCAGAGATAGGTTTTGTCGGTCGCGTACTTCTAAACGCTTTCAATGCATGGGAGTTTGGCAATGAGAATGGACGTGATGACCTTGCAGCTAGCAGTAAAAAGATATTTGATAGTTACTTAGAAAATGGCTTTACGGAAACCGGTTATTTGCGTGAATGGGTAAATCTGGAAAATGATAGTGATGTGAAAGAAGAACGCCCAGTGCATAGCATACGTCGTCAGTCGGAAGGAATTTATGCCATGTTTCATTATCTGAATTATGAACAGAAGTATAAACGTCACCATCCTGATTGGGAACAACGCTTAAAGAAAATGCTCGATATGTTCTTGCAACTGCAAAATCCAGATGGAAGTTTTCCACGTAAATTCCATGATGACTTTACAGTTGTTGACGGAAGTGGAGGAAGTACTCCATCCGCTACATTACCTCTGGTTATGGGATATAAATATTTTAAGGACAAACGCTATCTGTCCGCTGCCCGGCGTACTGCGGAATATCTGGAAAAAGAGCTTATATCAAAGGCTGACTATTTCTCCTCTACGCTGGATGCAAACTGTGAGGATAAGGAAGCTTCCCTCTATACCGCTACGGCAACTTACTATTTATCATTGATAACAAATGGTACGGAACATAACCACTATGCCTCTCTGACACGAAAAGCGGCTTATTTTGCCTTGTCCTGGTATTACGTCTGGGACGTTCCGTTTGCTCCCGGGCAGATGTTGGGTGATATCGGTCTGAAAACTCGCGGCTGGGGAAATGTCTCGGTGGAGAATAATCATATTGATGTATTTATTTTTGAATTTGCCGATGTGCTCCGTTGGCTTTCCAAAGAGTATAATGAACCTCGTTTCTCTGATTTTGCTGAAGTCATTTCTACTTCCATGTGCCAGTTACTTCCTTATAAAGGACATATGTGTGGAGTGATAAAAGTTGGTTATTATCCGGAAGTGATCCAGCACACCAACTGGGATTATGGAAGGAATGGAAAAGGATATTATAATGACATGTTTGCTCCCGGTTGGACGGTAGCATCCCTTTGGGAATTGCTGACACCGGGACGTACTGAGAATATACTGTTGAAATAGCTCTGATATCCACTTTTCAGGATATTCTTATATCCTGTTGTATGTTAATTAATGAAACTAACAATTAAGACAATGCAGAGACTACGTATTTTAGTTATATTAACACTTCTTTCTTTGATGCCTCTTTATTCCCTTGCCGTTCTGAATGAAGGACAATATGCATTCCGTTCACTTGATATCAATAATGGATTATCCCAGAATACGGTCCATGCCATCCTTCAGGATAAACAAGGATTTATGTGGTTTGGGACGAAGGATGGTCTTGACCGGTATGATGGTATCTCTTTTCGGACTTTCATGAAAGAATCCGGAACCTTGGGCAATAATTTCATCACTTCTTTGTATGAAGACAATCTTGGGCAAATATGGATTGGGACAGACGTAGGCCTATATGTCTATTGCCCACAAATGGAAAAGGTCAGGCATTTTACTCTGATAAGTAATCCAAACATAGATATAGACTGTACGGTCAATCTGATAACTGGGGACCAGAAAGGAGGTATCTGGGTTGTAACTCAGACGCGGGGAATCTTCTATTACAATCCCCAGGATAGCCAGTTGGTTAATTATCAGTCGGACGGGTCCGGTACTCTGAACCTTAAAACTTCCGGCCAACTCTATTTTGATTCGGACGATGTCTGCTGGTTGGACATACGTGATGGAAATCTGTATTATTCAAAAGACAAGCTTAAAACTTTAACTCCGATTTTTCCAGAAGATTCAAAAGTGTCTTTCAGAGATGAATACATCTATAAATTGCTCCCCGGACCCTATAATTGCATGTATGTGGGAACTGTATTCGGACTGAAAGAAGTGAACCTAACTAATAAGACTATCCGTACCCTTCTTTCCAAGGATGAATTGGGAGGTGATATTTATATCAGGGAACTTGCATTTTATTCAGATGACGAATTATGGATAGGAACCGAATCGGGACTTTATATCTATAATCTGCACACGGCAAAAATCATCCACTTGCAGAACGTCAACGGTGATCCCTATTCAATCTCTGACAATGCCATCTATTCGATTCTCAAAGACCGTGAAGGCGGAATGTGGATAGGGACTTATTTTGGGGGTGTGAATTATTACCCCCGGCAATATACCTACTTTGATAAAGTCTATCCCCAGAAAGAATCAAACAAAATGGGAAAAAGGGTGCGGGAGTTTTGTGCCGCCCATGACGGCACACTCTGGATAGGTACAGAAGATAAGGGGCTTTTCCATTATTATCCTAGTACTGGAAAAATCGAACCGTTCATTCATCCGGATATTTATCATAATGTTCACGGATTGTATTTGGACGGAGATTATCTGTGGGTTGGGAATTTTGCAAAAGGATTGAAGCGTATTGATTTGAGGACATACGCTGTAAAGCACTATGATAATATTGCAAGTGATATCTTTTCTATCTGCCGGATAACTGCGGGCGATCTGTATCTTGGAACAACAATAGGATTGTTTCGGTACAACCCAGATACGGAACGTTTTAAACGCGTCCCCGAACTTGGGTGGACGTTTGTTTATTATATAAAGGAGGATAAGCAGGGGAATTTATGGCTGGCAACTTATGCCGATGGCGTCTATAAAAAGAATGTCCGTACAGGTGGTTGGGAACATTTCGTACATGAGGAAGCAGACTCGTCCACCCTTCCATCCAATAAGGTGCTGAGTATTTTTGAAGACAGTCAAAATCAGCTATGGTTTACCACACAAGGAGGTGGCTTCTGCCGCTTTGTGCCTTCCGCCAACACCTTTGTCCGTTATGACGGTATCGGTCTGCCAAGCAACGTCATTTATCGGATTGAAGAAGATGAAAAGGGATTGTTCTGGGTTTCAACCAATAAAGGGCTGGTGCATTTTAACCCGAAGAATTCCAGTTTTAAAGTGTATACAGTTGCTAATGGGTTGCTGAGTAACCAGTTTAATTACCAGTCCAGCTATAAGGATAAGAATGGACGGATTTATTTTGGCTGTATTAACGGTTTCATCTCCTTTGCCCCCTCCTCCTTTATTGATAATGATTTTTTACCCTCTGTTTTGATTACCGATTTTATGCTCTTTAATAAAAAGGTGGTAGTCGGAGAAAAAGGCTCTCCATTGAAACAAAGTATCACTTTGTCAAACCATATCGAACTTCAGTCAAATCAGAATTCGTTCTCCTTCAGGATAGCTGCGATAAGTTATCAGTCACCGAGCATGAATACACTGCTATATAGACTGGAAGGGTATGATTCCGAATGGCATACAGCGGGTAAGGGCCCTATTACGTATTCCAATTTACCTTATGGGACATACATGTTACGCGTGAAAGGTGCGAATAGTGATGGTGTATGGAATCCAGATGTACGCACATTGGGGATCAGGATATTGCCCCCGTTTTATTTATCCGTATGGGCATACCTGATTTATATCCTATTGATACTCGGTACATTTTTCGCCCTCTTCTTTTATTTAAGGAAGCGTACTATTGAAAAGCAGCGTAAAGAGATGGAGAAGTTCGAACAGGAAAAGGAGCAGGAACTCTACACCACTAAGATAGATTTCTTTACAAATGTGGCACACGAAATCCGTACTCCTTTAACACTGATAAAGTGCCCATTGGAGAATGTACTTGCTGATAGGGAACTCTCCGAAAATGTAAGGATGGAATTGGAAATTATGGATCAGAACGTGGAGAGGTTACTGAACCTGATAAACCAATTACTTGATTTCCGTAAAGCGGAAAATAAAGGTTTTAAATTGAATCCGAAAGAATATAATATCGGTACTATCGTCCACTCTGTTTATAAGTATTTCACCACTTTGGCAAAGCAAAGGGGAATTAAACTTGAAGTAGAAGTTCCAGAGGAAGAATTGTTGGCTTCTGTTGACAAAGAGGCTTTGACCAAAATTCTCAGTAATCTGTTTGCTAATGCATTGAAATATGCCCGGACATACGTTTATCTCCATTTGTCTGTTGATGAGAAGAATGAGGTGTTCACTATCTCTATGAGTAATGATGGGAATATAGTCCCTATCGAAATGCGTGAAAATATTTTTAAAGCCTTTGTCCAATACCGGGACGGGAAAGATATTGTCTCGGGCACAGGCATCGGATTAGCTATGGCTCGTTACTTGGCAGAGTTGCATCAAGGTATGCTGGTGATGGACCGGGAGCTAGATTGTAACCGTTTCATTCTTTCCATTCCAATATTACACCAGACACTTCCGGATGATTCGGAAGAACAACATAAGAAACCTGGGTATGATGATGAAGATCGTGAAGTTTCTGATAAAGATAAAAGAGAGGTTGCTTCCATATTGGTTGTAGAAGATAATAAGGATATGCTTGCTTTTGTGTTCAGGCAATTGTCTTCATTGTATCATGTACTGATTGCGGAAAATGGGGTCGAGGCGTTGGACGTTCTTGAACAGAAATCTGTGGATCTGATAATAAGTGACATTATGATGCCTCTGATGGACGGGGTTGAATTATGCAAGCATCTGAAACAAAATCTGGACTATAGTCATATTCCTGTAATATTATTGACAGCTAAAACTAATCTGGAATCAAGAATCGAAGGACTTGAAGAAGGGGCGGATGCGTATATTGAAAAGCCGTTTTCTATGGAGTATCTTCGTGCCAATGTAGCAAATCTGTTGAGTAATCGGGAAAGATTACGCCGTCACTTTATTGAATTTCCTTTTATCAAAGCAGATGCAATGGCGCAGACAAAGGCCGATGAGATGTTTATTAGCAAGTTAAATGAGTATGTATTACGCCATCTTGATAATACGGACCTGCAAATTGATGATATAGCGGATGCAATGAATATGGGACGTTCCAACTTTTACCGGAAATTGAAAGGAATCCTAAATATGAGTCCGAACGAATATCTCCGCCTTTTCCGTTTGAAGCAGGCAGCTTCCATACTGAAAGAAGGAACCTATGGAGTGGTGGAAGTCTCTTACATGGTAGGGTTCAGTACCCCCTCCTATTTTTCAAGCTGTTTTAAAAAACAGTTCGGAGTACTGCCTAAAGATTTCATATCGCACTAGTAATATGTATTTTGCTTTAAATTTTATAATATCAGGTCATTTTCTGATATTTTATCCGAGTTGTTCCGGGTAATTTTGCAAATATATTAACAACTAAATTTGATGTATGACAAGGTATTTACTTTTTTTTGCCAGCCAGCCTTCGGGCGGAAGAGAGAGTTGTTTTCCTATCGTATATATAAACGATTCTTAGTTTGAGAATTTGTACTGTAATTTATATAAAGTCAAAGAAATAATTATAAAATAAATTGCACACACAATGAATAATAGAAAAGAAAATGAACAGAGTTGTATAGTAATGAATAAAAAAGAGGGTACATCGTGCATTACGACACACCTCCCTGTATTTCAGAGAAAAATCTACACTACTAATCAAAAAATCTATTGATATATGAACTGTAAAGTAAAACAAGGATGCCTTACCAGCGAAAGCTGTTGCATCCTGTTATGGTTAGCCTTCACATTATTTCCCGTTTCCGTTGTAACGGCGGCAGATAATAGAAAGATCGACGAGAGCCAGCAAAAAGAAGTAAAAGCAGAAACGAAAGGATATGTGGGAGACGAAAACGGAGAGCCTGTTATTGGAGCTACCGTATTGGAAAGTGGAACGCAGAACGGGGTTATAACAGATGTGGACGGTATATTCACTATACAGTTGGCAAAGAACGCATCATTGACCATTTCATATGTTGGGTACCAGAAGAAAACGGTAGTGGTAAAAGATAAGAAGTTCATTTCCGTTAATTTGACTCCGGACAGGAGTATGATGCTGGATGAAGTGGTCGTGGTCGGTTTTGGCAAACAAAAGAAAGAATCCCTCGTGGGAGCTGTGCAGGCAGTGAAGCCGGAAGACCTGAAGATGACATCCAGTAATCTTAGTACTTCATTTGCCGGGAACGTTCCAGGTATCATCGCCGTACAAACACAGGGTGAACCAGGCTCTGATGAGGCGAAATTCTATATACGTGGTATATCAACTTTTGGTTCGAATACCTCACCGCTGATCATACTTGACGGTGTGGAAATCAACGCTACGATGATGAACAATATTCCTCCAGAATCTATCGCGTCGTTTTCTGTGCTGAAAGATGCTACGGCAACGTCCCTATACGGCTCACGGGGGGCTAACGGAGTTATCATCGTTACTACCAAGCAAGGACAGCTTTCCGAGAAAATGTCTGTAGATATCCGCTTTGATAATACTTTCTCCATGCCTACCTATGTGCAGAAAATGGCAGATGGCCCGACTTACATGGATATGTATAATGAAGCCGTTTATAATCAGGCTATTTCCAATAACCAAGAGTATGAGCCTTTCTATAGCCGGGATAAGATAGATAAAACACGTGCCAATGCAAATCCCTACCTGTTCCCAAACAATGACTGGTACAGTATGTTGTTCAAAGACTTCACCGTTAATCAGAATTTGAATATCTCCATCAAGGGCGGAAGCAAAAATGTGGATTACTTCCTGAATGCTGGAATCTTCTATGAAAATGGTATCATCCGGCAACCCAAGGAAGATAAGCTTGATGTGGGTATGCGCAACAAGAAATACCTGTTTCAGAGTAATGTGACAGCCCGTGTTACCTCTACGACGAAAGTGGGGCTAAATATGAATACGCAGTTGTTCTACCACCATGCCCCCAAAACAAGTACCCGGAATTTGTTCGCCTATTCCATGCATGGGAATCCCGTACGTTTTCCTGCTACACTTCCTGCTGAACCAGGGGATACATACATCCGCTACGGTAGCAATGATCCGTGGGATGTGGGAAAATCAGAGCCGAATCCTTACGCCAAATTGAGTGAAGGTTATACGGAACGAAATTATGTCTATATGACGACCGCTTTCAATCTCGAACAGGACTTGAAGTTTGTCACACCAGGGTTAAAACTCACCGGACTGGCATCTTTCTATAATTACAGTTTTAACTGGCTGGATCATTGGATTGTACCTTTCTACTATAAAGTATCTGATGACTATACGATGGATGATCAGGGAAACTACCTTTATAAGACTTCGACTATCGGTGAGCCGGGAGAACCTTATCTGAAGAGCAATTCCGGGCGTGATCCGACAGAGAGTGTCTGGTCTTTACAGGGAGCGCTGGACTACTCACGCCAGTTTGGTGGACATGATGTGGGAGCTACCCTTGTTTACCACATGAAAGAAACCAAGAAAGTGAAGGACGGCGGAGCTGAAAAAGATCTTCTTCCTTACCGTGAGCAAGGGATGGCCGGACGTCTGACCTACAGTTTTGGTCAGCGTTACCTGCTTGAGGCTACCTTTGGTTATAATGGCTCGGAGAATTTCAGAAGCGGGCATCGTTTCGGATTCTTCCCTGCGATTGCCCTAGGATGGACTATTTCTAATGAAAAGTTTTTCCAACCGTTAAAAAAAACAGTTTCCACTCTGAAAATCCGAGCTACTTATGGATTGACCGGAAATGATGCGCTTGCCACTCGCTTTCCCTATGTAACAGAAGTCAGTATGAATAATAATTTGGATTGGTGGACTGGTAGCGGTACCCGCGTGAATGGGCCGCTTGTAAATATTTATGGTAATGCGAACGCTACATGGGAGAAATCGAAAAAGCTGAATTTAGGTGTCGATATGACCCTTCTTGAATCTATGGATATAACCATTGATTATTTCAAGGAAGACCGTAGTGGAATTTTTATGCAACGTTCGTCCGTCCCTTCAACAATGGGAGTGACAGGTATGCTGCCTTATGCCAACATTGGCTCGGTAAAGAATAAGGGTGTGGATATGAGTGTAGCATACAGCAAAGTAATTGGCAAAGATTGGGTGCTCCGCCTGAACGGTAGTCTGACCTATGCACATAATGAGATTACGGAGATAGACGAACCGGTGAATGTAGAACCCTATTCTTCAAGAATCGGACACCCGATAAACAGTATTATGGGATATGTGTCTGACGGATTGTTTACTTCTCAGGAGGAAATAGACAGATCTCCCAAACAGTCGTTCGGAAATTATACGGTGGGAGATATTAAATATAAAGATCTGAATGGTGATAACGTGGTGAATGGTTATGACAGGACGATTATCGGCAATCCTGAAATTCCGGAGATTATCTATGGTTTTGGAGGAACGTTGAAGTATAAAAAGTGGGATTTGTCTCTGTTTTTCCAGGGAGTGGCCAAAGTCAGTTTAATGATGAGCGATATTCATCCGTTCAGCGAAGCGGGCCATAAAGGATATAACATTGCACAGTATATCGTTGATGACCACTGGTCGGAAAGCAATAATGTAGCCGGTGCCGCCTATCCCCGATTATCACCCGAATTTATCACGAACAATGCGCAAACCAGCACTTATTACCTACGTAACGCAGCTTTCCTGCGCCTGAAGAATGCCGAACTGGGCTATTCCTTCTTCCCGTGGCTGCGTGTGTATGCAGCAGGTACTAATTTGCTGACATTCTCTCCGTTCAGTACCTGGGATCCTGAAATGGGAAGTGGGAATGGTTTGAAATATCCGCTACAGCGCACGGTCAAGATCGGGATTCAGTTTCATTATTAATTAAGAACAGAATAAGTTATGAAAAATATATATACAAAGTTATGCCTGTCGGCAATCGGCTGTTTAATGATGGCATCATGTGATTTTCTTGATGTGGTTCCGCAAGGTACTGCTACCGTGGATGATATCTACCGGACACAATATCAGGCTGAAGGAATGGTACTGTCTTGCTACGCGAATATCCCTAACTATTTCCATCCCCAACAATTTCCTGATTTTACCGGAGGAAACGAAATCATAACGAGCAAAGGAGGAACAACGCGCTGGTTTCATTTCCGCAGTCTGGTTTATGGGGAAGAATCCCCAACAACGACTTATTACTCATTATGGAGCAATACAGCAAAATCTTATCCGCAGGGTGCTGTGAAGAAAGCAGTATGGGAAAGTATCCGCAATTGCTATAATGTGCTTAATAATCTGGATAGGGTATCGGACATTACCCCCGAAAACCTGAGCTGGTGGAAAGGTGAAGTGCTGTTTTTGATCGGGTATTATCATCAGATCATGCTGGAGTACTATGGACCGATAGTTATTATTGACAAGGAAATACCAATGGAAAGTTCTCCGGCCGAGATGATGACCTCCCGTTCTCCTTATGATACATGTGTCGATTTCATTGCCAATAAATATTCGGAAGCAGCTAGATTACTTCCTGGCGTATGGGATTCAAGTAAGAGAAACAGGGCTACCTCTTCTGCTGCCTTGGCTTTCAAGGCTCGGCTGTTGCTTTATGCCGCCTCGCCGTTAGTCAATGGGAATAGTGAGTTTTATTCCGACTTTAAAAACCCCGACGGCACTTTTCTGATTAACCAGACTTATGACCGGGAAAAGTGGAAGAGAGCGATGGATGCTGCCAAAGAGGCCATAGACCTTTGCGAAGAGAACGGTTACAAACTTTATGGAAATTCGACCAATGACTTGGAGCAAGGGAAGAAAAACTATCATGAAGCCTTTGTCGGTGATGGGATCAGTGGTAGCGGATTTAACTGGAATGAAGTCCTGTTTGGCTTTGCTGAACAGGGAACTATTTCCTACTGTATCAAGAATATGGCTCCTCGTGTTGAATTTACAAGTTATTCGACCAAAGGTTTTAGAGGGTCCTTATTCCCGACGTGGGATTGTGTGAGTAGGTATTATACCAAGAACGGTCTACCTTGGGCAGATGACCCCGAGACTAAGAAGCTTGATCCGTATTCCATTGCACCAGGTGATAGTACGGTACGTTTTCACAGGAATCGTGATCCGCGCTTTTATGCCTCTATTGGCTTTGATCGTGGAAATTATGACGTGCAGGGAAAGACAATAGTGCTCAAATGCAGACGTGGTGAAATGCAGCAGAATAATGGCAATGCCAAGGATGAGTATCAAACGGACAACGGTTATTATTGTCAGAAATGGGTGTCTAAATATGATACCTATAATAGGACTACCGATCAAATAACCTACAACCGTTGGTGCTTTCCTTATATGCGTCTGGCCGAACTCTATCTGAGTTATGCAGAAGCGGATTTCGAATATAGCGGCACACTGAGTACTGCCAGTCTGTCCTATTTGAATAAAGTACGTGAACGTTGCGGATTACCTACCTTTGCAGATTCATGGGCAAAAGCCGGTGGTATTCCTTCAGGAGAGAAGTTGCGCGAAATATTACATGATGAACGCTCCATTGAATTGGCTATGGAAGGCAGACGTTTCCATGATATGCGCCGTTGGAAAATTGCCCATACTGAAATGATGCGTTATCAGAAATCCTGGACATTATCCGGAAAAACCGCTGATAGTTTTTATAAACTTACGGACATGAAAGAAACCGGCGTTCGTAATTTTACCGCTCCCAAGAACTATTGGCTTGCTATTCCACAAGATCAGATAGAAGTAAATCCCAATCTAGTGCAGAATCCGGGATACTAGAGAATCAGCTCTTATATAACTAACAATTAGAGGAAAGGACAAAATGAAAAAGGTAATGTGTTTATTGGCAATTATGTTTATGATTGCCAATACTTCGGCACAAACACGGGTGATTGCCCATCGTGGTTTCTGGAAAACCCAAGGATCAGCACAGAATAGCATTACATCTTTGTTGAAAGCGGATTCTATAGGATGTTATGGTTCGGAGTTTGATGTCTGGCTGACAAAAGATAATGGTTTGGTGGTTAGCCATGATGGGATTATTCAAGGGCATAAGGTTGAAGAGTCCACTCTGAAGGAATTAACCGGGTTATGGTTAGCGAATGGAGAATGCGTACCCTCCTTAAAAGAGCTTCTGGAAACAGCTAAGCGGAAAACATCTTTGAAGCTGGTGCTGGAGTTGAAAGCTCATAGTAAACCCGAACGGGAGATAAAAGCTGTTGAAGAGATCGTTTCGATGATAAAGAAGATGGGACTCGAACCCCGGATGATATATATCACCTTTTCGTCTCACGCATTAAAGGAACTGATCCGTCAGGCTCCCACAAGCACTCCTGTATATTATCTGAAAGGGGACTTATCTCCACAACAACTGAAAGAATTGGGTAGTGCCGGACCGGATTATCACTTCTCTGAATTTTACCGTTATACCGATTGGATTGAAAGTTGCCATGCCTTGGGGCTAAAAGTGAATGTATGGACGGTTAATAAAAAAGAGGACATGCAATACTTTTGGGATAAAGTCGACTTTATCACTACAGATGAGCCGTTGGGACTGTTGAAAGATATAATGAAGGTCAAATAGATATATTTTCTGAGATAATGTATAGTCCAACTGATTACCTTTAATAATCTGTTGATTATTTATGTTTTTGGAAAATGAGTTTCAAGTTTTCAAACGACTGTTCATGTTGATACAGTTGAATGCTGATTGAAAACAAAACAATAGCGGAAACAATGAATGTCAATCTTGTATAAGAAGGCAAACGTCCAAATTTATAGTTCAGCTCCATTAATCGAACTGAATAGGGGTATTTATTAAATAATATAAAATTAGCCAACTAATTCATAGCCAAATTATTGCGAATTAGTTGGCCTTTTTGTATCTTTAGGTATTCCGTGCGACAAGAAGTCGTACAAGTAATTGTTCAGCACTGTGCCTGAACCTATTGTTCTGTCAATAGTAGTCTAAAGAGGCGTGCTTTACCAGTCATGGTTTAGTGCGAAGCCCTCTTGACAATGCAGTCCTTTACAGAAATATCCAATGTATAGGCTGTTAGGCTGACTGATATGAGTAACATATGTGAATCGCTACACCATCGTAATAAAGAAATAGCTTACGGATATTTATAAGCTATAGCCAAAAGGTGGGTAGTCAGGATAGTCTTTTGGGAATGTAAGGCTACACGGACATCATACTGGCGGTGGAGGGGCGGGCTCTAAGTCGGGCGTCAGTTACTTGTACGGAACTTGGTAAACCCGTATTTCTCCTGTCTATGTCAGGCAGGTAAGCCAATTGCAAGAAAAGCCGAATGTGGTGCGGGTAAAGGATTGCGGAGAAAGTGAATGATTCTGTGTAATGCGGAGGATAGAGGTTTAAACATCACCCCATGCGAAATCAGGCAGACTTCCGCAGGGTAATTCTTTGTGAAACGATTGTAGAACTTTAATAAAATGAAGAAACTGCAAATGAGCAAGGCAAAAGCCGAGTGTGCATCTTTAACCGTACGAAACACGACATGAAAAGATATCGATTCTTCCAAATATGAGCGTAAAGTGAGAAAACTGCAGGTCCGAATAGCAAAGGCCCACAAAGAAAAGAGGTACAACAAGGTAAAGGCCTTACGGTACCTACTTGCCACTTCCTACGAAGCCAAGGCATTGGCGATAAGGAAAGTAACTTCCAATAAAGGTAAACGTACGGCAGGGGTTGACCATATGAAGTGGGACACTGATGCCAAGAAAATAGAAGCTATATGTTTATTGAAAAGGAGAGGATATAAGGCCTTCCCGCTGAGGAAGGTCAACATAGCCAAAGCAAATGGCAAGACAAGATCTTTGGGAATACCAACCATGAAGGACAGAGCCGTGCAGGATATATCTTATGGCTTTAGAACTTATAACTGAAAGTGAAGCGGATGCGAACTCATATGGGTTCAGAAAGTTTAGAAGTACTGCGGATGCAATAGACGCACTTCATAGATGGTTGAGTAGAGACTGTTTACCACAATGGATACTGGAAGGTGACATTAAGGGTTGTTTTGATCATATTAATCATGAATGGCTTCTCAACAATGTGTAGATTGACAGGCTGGTATTAAGGAGATGGCTGAAAAGCGGAGTAGTATTTAATTGCAAAGTATCAATAGATACGCTACACTTTTTCTTTTCGTTGGCAAATCTTAATCCGTATCTTCGTTGCATGAAAGAAGATATACGGATGCGCCAAAAATGGCTTGAGCTATACGTCGAAACGGGTTCTGTGACAAAAACTGCCCTTCGGTGCGGGATTACCCGTTCCACGTTATACCGTTGGATAAATTGCGAGAAAGAACAAGGCAAGTCGGAATTGTCCGATAAGTCTAAACGTTCATCAAGACTTGCCAATATGAAGATAACACCTGAAATTGAAACCATTATCCTTAATCTGTGCGTGAGACAAGAAGATGGGGAGCGCAACGGATTGCCAACTATCTGCTTAGGAAGAGAATAAAGCTCTCAGGCATGACGGTGTGGCGTGTGTTGAAAAGCATCAGGTCAAAGCTGTTGTGAAACGTTGCGAGAAATTTATTTCTTCTTCCAGCCGATTTTTTCCATCGGCAACATCCGGATAACCATATACCCCCGCCGTTGTTCATAGCGGCAGGAAAAACATGCCTGACGGCGATACGTGACGCACGGCATTCAAACCCTCTATTCCAACGTGAAACTGACCGCAGAGAGGGATGCCGCCACGGGCGACCTCGTGTGGAAGTCCAAGGACAACACGACACTTGTGGGGGGATTGTCGGATGAGCACTACTACCTCTACTATCCCTACTAAACGGATATGAGCGGAAAGACTGCCACTCCCACAGGCTCAGCCTTGACCGACACGGAATTCTTCGCCCCGTTGGTTTCCGCTTGGCAGCCTCAGGACGACCAAAGTACTCATGCGGCATATACCGCCTCCGACTTGATGACTGCCGAAGGCTCCGCAACGACAGGGGAAGACAACACCCTCCACCTCTCTTTCACCATGAACCATCGTATGGCATTGGCCGTCATCGAGATGCCGAATACCGTTAAATACAAGTTTACCGACGAGAGGATTCCTGATTACGCCGTGTCACCCGCCACTACATTCTCTGGCATTGCCCAGCCGCTGCGCGTGAACGATGGTACATACCGCTACTTGGTGAATCACGCGACTCCCGCACCGACTATCGAAGGACATTATGACGAGGGAAGCAAGGAGTTCACCATAACCCCGTCCGGCCTTTCTACCGGCAGTTACAAGAGATACAAGGTGGACGGCGCGGTGACAACTGTAAAGGACTACACGATGCAACGGGGAGATTACCTGCTCGCCGACGGCAACCTGCTGCCTAAGGGTACTACCCTGACCGAGGAGCAGAAGGCAAGCGTGGCGCCCATCGTCTTCTGGACACCGGCAGAGACCAATCCTGAAGGACGGATCACGCCGGCGTCTCTGGATTTCGACAAGATTATGGTGAAAGAACATCCCAATTGCACCCATGGCCTTGCCGTGTCGATTAAAGATGCTCCGGGCAACGTCTCGTGGCAAAACGTTAACGACTGGGTGGCGGATTTTCAAAGAGGAACAGATTTCAATCCTGTCGATAAGGATGAGTACGTAAACATTGCCACTGGTTTCGATGCGACCGGCAACATAAACAGGATACTCGGTTACCAGAACACGAAAGTGCTGTGGGCGTATAACGGATATTGCAAGACAAACGGCAAAACCGATGCCTTGGTCAATCCTGCTGAGGTCCTGAAAACATTTATCGCAAATAATCCAGCCCCGGCAAACAGCACCGGATGGTTCTTGCCGTCGGTAAAGGAACTGCACATGCTATGTTATAAGGATGTCGATAATATTGCGTACACACGGGACAACACAGAGACGAGGGATATAGTCGAAGTCTCCATCTCCGCCGTTGGCGGTGACGCATTGTCACCGCGCAATAACCATAAACGTTTCTGGTCTTCTTCGGAGAGCCCCAGTAATAAGAATGGCGCTTTTAGCGTGTATTTCTACAATGCCTTCGCACAGCTCAGCGAAAAGGACGGCGCACTCAATGTGCGTGCCGTGTGCGCTTTCTAACCACATAAAACAAAGAAAAATAACGATGTGAAAGGAACAGGATATTCCGGACGATGGATGCGCATCAGCGGCTGGTAGCCGATGTTGATGCTCGCGGGCGGGCTACTCGTCTCTTGCGGCAAGATGGAAACGGGAGAATCTACTACACGTTTACCCGATGGCAAGTACCCATTGCGACTGACAGCGGAGGTGGCGCAACCGCACCCCCGTGCCGGCGGCAAGGAGATAGGAGTGATGCTGGATGGCATGCTCAGCCTCCAAAGGTACGTAATGGACGCCTCGGGCAATACTGTCCCAAAGGATGCTGAAAACACCATTTACCGGAAGAGCACTACCGAGACATGTGTCACGGCACGGACTCCGAATGCCGATATCGACCAAAGTGGCGGGTATGCCGGCTTCGGCCTTCTATACGTCACCGTAGTGGGAGGTTATGACCAAGCCGTCAGCCTCCGTTTCAACCACCGCATGGCAAAAGTAGAGTTCACGCTCATGGCGGGCGAAGGTGTCACGGAGGAAAAACGAATGAAATAGACGTGGTGCAGACGGTGCCGGGCAACACCTGGATTGATGGCGGCGAGGAGAATGTGGCGGTAGCCAAAACAATACACTACACTGCCGATGAAGTGAAGGCTGGGGACTACATCTATTCGGGCAGGAGCACTTCGGACGGCGGACTGCGCAAACGCTATCCCAATGGGAAAGCTCAGGTCATCGCAGACCCGAAGCCGCAATCCGTAGCGGGCAAGACGGTCGCCGGTGTCGTCTTCTGTATACCGAAAGACACTGACCCCACAGGCAGACTAACCCCAGCCCGACTTACTGATGATAAGATTATGATGAAAGATTTTCCGAATGCCGAAATTTGGAATTATATAGTCAACCCATCCCTCGTCGCTGCCGGCGGTCCGACGCCAATTTATACCACCTCTTACTGGTCGTCTACGGAGGCATATTATAGCCCTAACAATGCATATGCCATACACTTTCCAGATGCCACTCTGGAAAGTAATGATAAGTACTTATAAAGTTAGGTTTCTGGCCGTGTGCGCTTTTTAATCACATTAAAGAAAGAAACTGTAGCAAAGCATTCTACATTCGATTCCGGCGGCGGTGCTCCTATCGCTTGCCGCCTGTACGCAAGAAGAGCTCCCGGGCAACCAAGACAAGGCGCAGCAACTTACTTTCTCCGTTACCGATGGTGGATATACGTCGGCTGTTCGCAAAACCACCCGTACTGTGGAGAATGGCTGCCAAACCAAGTTTTCCGAAGGCGGGGCCTGCGGCCTATACGTGGTGCGGGGCACTCAAACAGTCTATTCCAACGTGAAACTGACAGCCGAGAGGGATGCCGACACGGGCGGTCTCGTATGGAAAACTGAAAGTCCGACACCGCTCACAGGCGGGCTGTTGGACGAACACTATTATTTCTACTATCCCTATCAGGCACGAGCCTCAATACTGGGGCAGGGCGGCTGTTCGCCTTCATCATTACGGTGAACGAGTTAACCGTGCCCGGCTTGTCGGTGCGGAGCGAAACATACACCATCTCCGACAATAAGGCCTGCCATATCCTGGAGTCTGTCTGCCCGTGATGTTATCCTCTCATCGAATTCCTGTACTCACTCGGGCTCATTCCATAGTACTTCCTGAACACCTCCCTGAAATATCTGACATCGGAGAACCCCGAGTCATCCGAGATTTCCGTTATCGAACAGTCTTTTTCCCTGAGCAGTTGTGCCGCATATTGCAGCCGCATGGAGCGGATATAGTCAGCCGGGGCATGGCCGGTGAGCGCCTTCAACTTGTTGAAAAATCCGGTGCGGCTCATGTTCTGCATGCCACAGAGCATGTCCACACAGAAACCGGGGTTGTCGATATTCTTCATGACGCATTCCCTTACGGAGGCCATGAATTTCCAGTCCCGGGTATTGTGGCAGTCCGGCGGAACCTGTCCGACTCCGTCCTCAAGACCGGCGTATGCCCGTCTGAGCAGTGCCCGGTTTGCCAGTATGTTCCTGATATTCGCCCTGAGCACGTTTATGCTAAACGGTTTGGTGATATAGGCGTCAGCTCCGTTTTCCAGCCCCTCCAGCATGTCCTTCTCATCTCCCAAGGCGGTCAGCAGCATGACCGGGATATGGGATGTCTCAATATCGGATTTGACGGACGCGCAAAGTTCGTCCCCTCCCATTTCAGGCATCATAACGTCCGAAAGTATCAGGTCCGGATTGTATTCTCTCGCCACAAGCAGCGCGTCCCGTCCGTTGGAACAGGTTTGGACCAGGTATTCCTCTTTCAGCAGCCCCTCAAGGTAGGTCCGCAAATCGTCATTGTCCTCCACAATAAGAATACGCTGCCGGTCCCCGCCGGTCATTGTTGGAAGGATCTCACGCATGGGGCCGCAATCCGGTCCCATGCGGGTTTCCCCGGTATCCTGTTTCCTGGGCGAAGCAACGGGGCATGCCTTGTCAAGGCGTCTGCTCCTCAGGGGAAAAATAACACATACCATGGTCCCCTTCCCCTCGGTACTGGTAACGCGGACCCTGCCTCCGTGCAGCCTTACCAGCCTATGTACCATCATCAGTCCGACACCGTTTCCCGCCACTTGCAGATTGACGGCATTACTGCCCCTGAAATGGTTCCTGAACAGTTTCTTCCGTTCCTCAGGTGGAATGCCAATCCCCGTGTCTTCCACTTCCACACCCCATACATGCCGGTCCGCGAAGGCACGGACCTGGATACTCCCGCCCCGTGGAGTGTACTTCAGTGCGTTGGACAGTATATTCTTCAATATAGAGTCCATTTTGTCCTTGTCAAACCGGACATTCAGGTAAGGGAAGCCGCTCTCACGGGTGATATCGATGTCCCTGATGGAGGCATATGTGCGGAATGCCTCACAGGTCGTCTCCAGATAACTGTTGAGCTCATATTCCGAGACATGAAGTCTCAAGGTGTAGTTGTCCGTACTCTCGAAAGCTATCAGGCTGGTGACCAATCCCAGAAGTCCGTCCACGCTTTTCAGGGCCATCCGTACATTGTCCATCCCCTCCGCCTTCACCATGTCTTTCTCCACCACCTCTTCCAGCGGAGCCTTGATCAGCGTAAGCGGAGTACGGACATCATGGGCAGTATGTATGAAGAAGCACGTCTTTTCGTCTGATATCCTTTTCTGCCTGCGCAACATGGCAACGCGAAAAGACACCACCCCAGCCAACACACACAATGACGCATATCCGGCAATGGCCCATGTACCCGCCCACAGCGGCCGGGCGACACTCAGACCGAGGCTTCTTTCCTCATACACCTTGTATTTCTCCTCATTGGAGACGGCACGGATACGCAGGGTGTAGTTGCCTGGGGGCAGGCTCGTGAACTGTATCCGCCCGCTCTGGACCGGATGGCTCCAGCCCTCGTAGAGCCCCTCCAATTTCCATGAATATAGGATGTTCGAGGGATAGTCGTAGTTGATGGAGACAGCTTCCAGGGAGAAGGTATTCTGGTCATATGCAAGTTCCAGCCTGACGGTATTGTCAATATCCTCCCTCAAGGGGGATCCCTTGTCCCCGGGATAGACGGGGCGGTAGGAGATCATGAAATCCCGCAGGAGCATCCGAGAAAAATGCGGGGCGGGTATCCTCATGTCGGAGGGGAACATGACGGCTCCGGTGTTACTCCCGAACACGAAGCTTTCCCCGTGCCGGAAAGTGGATACCCCGGCATTGAGGCATACGCTTGCCAGCCCTTGTTCTGCCGTCCAGTTTCTGAAAGTGCCGCTCTCACGCCGGAACAGGGCCACGCTGTTTTCGGTCCCCAGTAGCAGGGTGCCGTCCGCACGGGGGACAATGGTATGGATGTTATTGGATATCAGGGCGCAGTTCTCGGTCTGGTATTGGCGGACGAACCTGTCCTCCACGCTGTCATAGACGAGAAGTCCCGCCCCGCCGGTGCCGATATACAGGAGCCCGTCCGGTGCCTGGTACAGTGCATAGACATGAACCGCCTCGACTGGAAAGGCGATATGTCTGCAGGTCCCCCCGTGCCCGTCAAGCAGGTACAACCCCATGCCGGTACCGATCCACATCCATTCCGGAGCCTTCTCCAGTATGGCGGTGATGGGGCCCGGGACCGGGTACAGGCGTACTGTGCCGTCATGGGGATCGAAACGTTTGAGATTGTGGCAGCCCCCTGTCCATATACATCCTCCGGAATCTTTTCCGATGTCATTGATATACTGGTCTGGACGCCCCTCTGCTGCAAAGGAGGGGGGAAAGTATTCCACCCTCCCGGTTTTCTTTTCGATCCTGTACAGGCCCGAAGCGTACCCGCCGGCGCAGATGACACCCGGCGAGACCTCGCAGAGCGTCAGGAAGATATGGTTCCCGCCATCCTGTATCCCATCGGACCGGCTGAGAAAGGAGCGCCACCGTCCTACCGCAGGCTGCAGCAGGCTGATCCCGTTGCTGGTGGCGAACCACAAGTCGCCTTCGCTGTCTTCGATGACATCGTGCACCTGGTCGTTAACCAGCGACCGGCTGTTGCCCGGTGAGTGCCGGAACCATTCATAGCTCTGGTAGCGGTTATTCCGGATTGTGACTCCGGCGGGGTAGTTGGCAAGCCAGATACGGTCCCCGCCATCCACATAAATGTCATTGATATTGTCTCCGTTCATGCCGTTGTGGCTGGCGTAGTCGGCGGTTATATAGGGTTTGGGCACTAGCGAGTCCACATCCATCCTGTATACCCCCCTTCCGCCCGTGGCTATCAGCAGCTCCCGGTCATTGAGAGGGGTGATCCGGTTGACGGCCACATTCCGCAGCGTACTGCCTGCGGACACTCCGTATACAAGTATGCCCTTCCTGAAGGTTCCCACGAACAGTTTCTTCGAACCGGGGTGGTAGTAGAGTTCGCTGACCGGCGTCCGGATGCTGTCCGTGTCCGCAAGCGCCTCAAGGACACCGTCCCTTTCCCGTACCGGAAAAAGTCCGTTCACGGTACCGATGAAAAGGTTTGTACCGTCCGTCTCGCTGATAGCGGTTATATCACCTCTTAAACGGGAGACCAGCCGCTGCGCAATGCCTGTGCGGGTGTCATAGCGGATGATATGGTCACCCTGACAGAGCCATATGCGGTCCCCACGGTCCATATAGGCGTAACAGAGCATGCCCGTGGCGAAGTCATCCTGAAGACCGGGTATCCTGTATACCATCCGGAAACGGTCATGGAGGGTGTCGTAATGGAAAATACGACCTTTCCTTCCCACAACCCACAGCGTGTTCTCCGTGTCGGTGTAGAGCCAGTTCAGATTGACTTGCGGGGCCACCTTCAGATTGCCGTCAAGAACAGTGTAATGCCTGATCCGCTTGCCGTCATAACGGTCCATCCCCTCCTGGGTGAGGAACCACATGTATCCCCTCCCGTCTTTTTGGATACGGTAAATCCTCCGGTTACTCAATCCGTCCTCTATTCCCAAGTATTTATATATCTGGGCTCCGCACATGGAGGAAATTCCCAGCATGAGGAATGCGGACAGTATTCTTCCCATATTCCGAACACGTGTCATTCTGATGTAAATTAGACAACAACTGTTGCAAATATATAAAAATATAAATTAATATACAAATTTAAACATAACCTCGGATGTCGGCATCAGGCGGTATGTCCTCAATGTCATGTACCCCGGAAAATAGCTGCATACGGGACCGGCCCATGATATGAACATATTCCGAGAGGCGGTTGTTCAATTGACCCGACGGAATTATGGCTTGCCGGGCTCGGGACTGTCCGCAAGGGTACGTTGGTCCGGTGTGCGGAATACCATCCATACCTCCGGTCCGAATTTATATCCGCGGGTGGTACAGGTGCCGGTCGAGGTTTGGCAGCCCCCAATAAAGCGGGCCGAATTGTTTGTAAGCACTCTTACCCTCATGCCCGATTTATAGATAATCTTCCAACAGTAAGAAGTTATAATTCGCATTTAAGAACAATGGCGGGCATTTCTTGTTAATATTATAATCATATAAAAGAGGCGCATCCGTTAGTGCCAGATTTGTTCACCACTTTCATCGTTGCGTATCGTATTGCGAGTTGTCCGTATCAGATGTTTATCCCCTCTTTCTTAAGACTTCCTGAGAACTGCCTGGGAAAGGACGGCTTTCCGCATTGCGACTTCATCCACAGCCCTTGGCGGTATAGCCATGCCTTTCACGGGGACTACGGTTGATTCATGCGACACAGCAGATTCCGGTGCTATAACAGGGTTGCCTACATACTTGTGCCTCTTTTCAGCTTGCTGTCCAGGTCCGAGTTGCGCACTTTACCCGCAGGTTGGACGGTTGTACATAACAATATTGATCTTTTGGGGGGCTAAAAGTCGAATATCCCCTTAAAAACAAGGAGCTGACGCATGTGTACAGCCCCTTATTTTTTTGTATAGCCCGGCCTCCTCTGGCATATTGCCGTTGCTTCCATCTGTAACAAGCAAAATCAGAATCTATATGCGGAACTTTTTGTTCCCGTAGCTGAGAAATTCCTTCGTGGCGTATTTCACACTGAATGGTCCGTAGTCACCGAGAGCCGAATGCGCAATTTGCTTGTCCGGTTCTGTCACATGCTCGACAGGTTCTCCCGTAGTATCAGTATCCTTGTA
>NZ_JH114336.1:53310-83696 GCF_000157095.2 Bacteroides sp. D1 | reverse complement strand
CCCCTTAAAGTAAGCGCCTGAGTAAGTACATCTTCTACAGTTCATTTTCCCTCCTTACTTTTGCTGCAAAAAAAATAATATCCTATGATGCAGCGACGTAAACACATGATGAGCAGAGAAAAATTTATCTCCGTTCTTTTCCGTCAGCAGCAGAGTGGTTTGTCCATTGCTGATTTTTGTGAGAATGAAGGTTATAGCCGTAGTAGATTCTATCTTTGGAAACAAAAATACGGTATAACGGAGCGGGAGTTATTGGCAGAAGCCTCCCGCTTAGGGGTTAAAGACAGCTTTGTCCCCATAGTAATCAATGGCGACACGCCATCCCCCGGTATATCTCACGAGGCTCCCCTGCCATCTCCCCAGCCTAGCGTCCCCTTTCCCTTGAAAGGAAAGGACAGCTCTGAAATATCCTTGGAATTACCCAACGGATTGAAGTTGAAGTTTAAAGGGTCTTCCGGCTGTGAAGCTGCCCTGAATCTGATCTCTAAAATATATAATGCCAATGTTCTGCCTAAATGACAGCATGAGATATTTCCTGTGCCCCGGTTATACGGACATGAGGAAAGGTATGTTCACTCTTTGCGGCCTTGTGCATGAGAGGATGGGAGGCGACATCAGAAGTGGGGAGGTATTCATTTTCTACAACCGTTTCCGGACCAAGATAAAATTGCTCCATGCCGAACCGGGCGGTCTGGTCCTTTATGAGAAACTGCTTGAAGAAGGCACCTTCAAGATACCCGCCTATAATCCTGCCACCCGTTCTTACCCCATGACCTGGAGTGACCTGGTCGTTATGGTGGAAGGCATCAATGAAGATGTCAGCAAAGGCAGGCAAAGACGGCTTTCCAATTTGAAAAAGCATTGGTAAAACAGTTGTAAACAAACAGCTTGAAGGCTTGTTTTTCTTGTTGTTTTTGACTATCTTTATATCATCAAAAAAAAGATATTGAATGGCAAAAGAAGATGCAACCGGACAAGCTGTGGAACCCTCAATGGAGCAGCTGCTGGATATCAACCGTAAACAGAGTGAGATCATCTCAGCCCAGGCAAGGACCATAGAAGAACTCCGGGGTACGATAGTTGAGTTGAACGCCTCCCTGGCATGGCTGAAGAGGAAGGTGTTCGGAAAGATGAGTGAGAAATGCAAGCCTGTCGATAACGGAGACCCGAAGCTCCCTTTTGACTATGGCGACCTGGAACAGATAGAGGCGGAAATCGAAGATGCCCGGAGCAGGGCGGCTGAACAGATTACCGTCCCCAAGTCCCGGGCCGCCAATAAAACGCCGCGCCGTAACCGGGTCGTCATGGATAACCTTCCGGTTGTAACAGTCGTCATCGAACCGGAGAATGTCGATTTAAGCAGATACGTCAAGATAGGCGAGGAACATACCAGGACCCTTGAGATGAAACCCGGCTACCTCTATGTGAAAGACACGGTACGTCCCACATACGCCCTGAAAAATGAAATGGAGGCCGTTGATAACGGAGAAAAGGCTGTAATAACCGCTCCCATGCCACTGATGCCCATATATAAAGGTATGCCAGGGGCTTCCATGCTCGCTGAGGTCCTTTTACAGAAATACGAATATCATGTCCCGTTCTACCGACAAGTGAAACAGCTGGAACATCTGGGTGTGAAACTGTCCAAAAACACATTGGACGGCTGGTTCAGACCGGTCTGCGAGCTTCTCAGGCCACTTTATCTGGAACTCAGGAAGAAAGTACTGGCCGCAGATTACTTCCAGGTTGACGAGACCACGCTTCCGGTTATAAACCACGACAGGCATAAAGCCGTAAAAGAATACATCTGGATAGTCCGAGCGGCTGTGCCGCGTCTGCCTTCTTCCATTACGACAACGGATCGCGTTCACAAAAAGTTGCGGTCAGGCTTTTGAAAAACTTCAAAGGATATCTCCAAAGTGACGGCCATCCCATTTATGACGCCTTTGAGGATGGGGAGGACGTATGTCTGTGTGGGTGTCTCGCGCATATCCGCAGACATATAGAGCTGTGCAAGGAAGAAAATCTGGAATATGCCATGCAGGGACTCAAATTTATCCAGGATATGTATAATGTGGAATACATGGCGGATAAACAGGAACTCCCGTATGAAGGACGTGCTGAATTACGCCAACGTCTATCCAAGCCGATGCTTGACAGCTTTGAACTCTGGCTTAAAAACACATACCCTAAAGTTCTAAAACGAAGTCTTATGGGAAAAGCCATAGCCTATGCCTACTCCCTGCTGCCAAGAATGAAACCGTATCTCCATGACGGAAGAATTTTCATTGACAACAATCGCTGTGAGAATGCCCTGAGGCCACTGGTCATATCAAGAAAGAACATGCTGTTCTGCGGAAACCACGAAGCGGCTGAGAATACGGCTATAATCTGTTCCTTGCTTGGCTCATGTAAGGAACGTGGTGTCAACCCCAGAGAGTGGCTGAATGATGTGATCAGTAAACTCCCCTATTATCTGGCTCCCAAATCAGACAGAGACCTGAAGGAACTGCTACCGGATGTATGGAGAAAATAATCAGGACAGTTCCGGGAAAATGCAGGAAAAAACGGGAAAAAGCGAGACTGACACTCAATGACAACCCTGAGATAAGTTGGTATATGGAAATTGAGATGCACTTACAATGGAGTGCATCCCACTGAAAAATTGAATGCACAAGATGTAGTTGAGCAGTCGCTTACCCCTTAAAAACAAGGAGCTGACGCATGTGTACAGCCCCTTATTTTTTTGTATAGCCCGGCCTCCTCTGGCATATTGCCGTTGCTTCCATCTGTAACAAGCAAAATCAGAATCTATATGCGGAACTTTTTGTTCCCGTAGCTGAGAAAGTCCTTCGTGGCATATTTCACACTGAATGGTCCGTAGTCACCGAGAGCCGAATGCGCAATTTGCTTGTCCGGTTCTGTCACATGCTCGACAGGTTCTCCCGTAGTATCAGTATCCTTGTATGACATAGGCTGCATGTTGGCGATGGCTGACCCGGTAGCCGCCGCACGCAATTTCCTGAACGCATAGGAGAGGATTCCGTCCATCATTGACCAGTACAAGGCGAAGAACGAGGTGCAGGAAAAGGAGGTCCCACAGTTGTAGGAGATAGCCGGGAAGGTATGGAAGAAGGAGGACGAACTGAAACAGTTGAAGTCCGAACTTGCAGCACTCGACCGAAAGATACAGTTGGAGCTTGAGCCGCCTACGCCCGAAGTCGCCGAAAAGGAGAATGACGGACAGGAGGTCAAACCGGATGCGGAAGGTGTACGAAACGTATCTCCACAACACACCGAAGATGTGCCGCAGATACGCAGCCCGGTGAATGAACGCAGTCCGTCTGGCAATTTTATTGCCGACCATATCATCATCGGGCGGCCGGGATTCAACGTCCGTGACGAGTGCAAACCGAAAGGTATAAAAATGTGAACGAGTGTGCGGATATATATGGCAGGATTGGGAACATACCATTCCTTTTCCTGCCTTTTTCCATCAATATGACATAATGGCAAGGATACCATACAACAAGCCCTCGATTATATCAAAATAGGGTGTTGAAAGTAAATCGTCATGGCAAATCCGCCATATATTCAGTATTTTCGCTAATTTTGCATTCAAAATAGTTAGGCATAATAAAATGGAACCATCTATATACAGTTATTCACTTTGTATTGCGCTACCGTTGATGTTGTTCTTCGGCTTTTATTTTTTGTTGGCTCCAACCCCGGAAAAAGCCATTTTCAATAATTATCTGCGTTCCCGGCGAATTATGGGGGTAGCCATACTGTTACTTGCCGCCAACTATTCGGTACATTTCTTTTTTGGAATCAGGTTCAAGAATACCGATGCCGCCATCCTGATGAACCTGTCCACCTATTTTTTGTGCTACTGGTTGTTCAGTTCGGCCCTCACCACTCTGCTTGACCGCTTTTATATCACCAAATGTCGGTTACGGACGCATATCTGTCTATGGATACTGTTTTCCATCCTTTCCGGCATCGTTCTGCTGTTGTTACCAAAAGGTGGTTTACAGACAACGGTGATGTTTGCCTTGGCCGCATGGTTGGTTATCTATGGGCTGTTCCTGACCCGTAGGCTTCTCCGGGCCTATCACAGGGTCATCCGCATTTTCGATGACACCCGTGCGGACGACATCGGTGCCTATATCAAATGGCTTTCCATTTTCACCTACTGGGCTGTCACATTCGGGGTGGGATGCGGACTGCTGACATTCCTGCCTGATGAATACGTCTATATCTGGATTCTGTCATCGGTACCGTTTTACATTTATCTCTTCCTTTGCTATCTGAACTATCTGCTGTTTTACGAACAGGTGGAAAACGCGATGGAAGATGGCATGACTTCTGAAGAGGAAGACCTGTGTGACACCACAAACCGGGAACAGGCACAGAGGCAGGATACTCCTTTTTTCCATGCCGAAATAGCGAAAAAAATCAAAGGTTGGATCGATGCGGACGGTTATATCCGGCCCGGCCTTACCATAAAGGAGCTTTCAGATGTGCTTCATACCAACCGTACCTACCTGTCCGGGTACATCAAAACTACGTATGACATGTCGTTCCGCGATTGGATTATCGGACTTCGTATAGAATATGCGAAACGTCTCCTTGCGCGATATCCGAGGTTGACGATAGCCGACATCTCCGAGAAATCCGGTTTTTTGTCACCAAGCCATTTTATAAGGCTGTTCAAGGAAAATGCAGGCTGTACCCCTGTCAAATGGAGGAAAACAGAGGCGGAATAATACGGTGTGTGTGGATGGGGAAAATAGACCAAACGACAAAAAAATAGTCTGAACGACAAAACCAAAATGTTCTAAATCACAAAGATGTGCGATTCTGACAATTGAGACATTTTTTATAGGCAAGAATCGGGCTGAATTTAAATCTTTTCGCTTATTTTGTATGTTAAGTCTGGATTGGAAATTTAAAAAGCATATAAAAAATGAGCAAAAGAATCCTATTCTTCATTTTGTTTTCGTGGCTGGCATCGGCAGCTTTTCCGGCTTTTGCGCAGCAGAAAGCAGACACGACCTACACCTTCCGGTTCGTTCCGCAGAAGGACATGTTCTACGTGCCTTGGAATGGCAATGACACGGAACTTGCCCGTCTGTTGGAATGTATCGAAAACAACAAAACCACAATTCTTGACGGCAAGCTGCCGCTATTGGTTGACGGCTACTGTAATTCACTGGGCAGTGAAGCCGAGAACCTTGCCACGGCGAAGATCCGTGCCAACCGTGTGAAATCCGAACTGATTATCCGTGCGGAAATAAAAGAGGAGAATTTCATTACCCGCAACCATGCGACTGAGGGTGATTTTGTCACCGTGCGCCTGACGGTACCGGTAAAGGGAACTGCCGCGACGGATGCGGAAGCACGACGCAAGGCGGAAACCGAACGACTGGAAGCCGAGAAGCGTGCCGAACAGGAACGGCTTGCCGAAGAGCAGCGCAAGGCGGAAGAAGCCCGACTTGCCGCTGAAAAGGCAGAAGCCGAGAAAGCCGCTCAACAAAATACACTTGCCGACACGCCGTCGGAAACCAAAATCACAACTGATTATCATCTCTCCCTGCGTGCCAACCTGCTGCGCTGGGCTACCCTGACACCAGATCTTGGCGTGGAATGGCGCATCTGCCCATCGTGGGGCATTGCCGTAAACGGCTCGTGGACTTCATGGACGTGGAGCGACAAGGACCACCGCTATGCACTCTGGGAAGTGGCTCCGGAAGTGCGTTACTATATGGGTGAGAAGAAAGCCTGGTATCTGGGCGCGATGTTCAAGGCCGGACAGTTCAACTACAAGCTCTCCGAAACAGGCAAGCAGGGCGACCTGATGGGTGGCGGCATCACCGCCGGCTATCAGCTGCGGCTGAACAAGGCACTGGCTCTTGATTTCAACCTCGGTTTGGGCTACCTGAATGCCGATTTCGAAAAATATGAAGTCATCGACGGTGTACGTGTACGCCGCGGCAACGAGACAAAAGATTGGTGTGGTCCCATCAATGCCGGTGTGACATTGGTATGGAAGTTATTCTAACACGGAGGAATAGAATATGAAAGCAAGACAATATATAAATATGATGGGAATGGCAGCCGCCGTGCTGCTCTCTTCCTGCGTGAAGGACACGCTTTATGACACGCCGCATCCCGACTACGGGAAGATTGCGGTGACAGCCGACTGGTCGGCCCGCGGTGAAGGTATCGACATACCTGCCACATGGACGGTCACCATGGGTGACTATACGGGTACGGAGACTTCCGCCACCCATACCCCCGACCATCTGTTTGCTCCGGGCAGCTACACCCTTGCGGTGTGGAACCCGGCTGAAGGAATCACGGTGAACGGCACCACAGCCACCATTGCCGCAGCCACGGGAACCCGGGCAGGCACGGATACCTTTGTGAACAATGCCCCGGGATGGTTCTTCACCTATACGGAACAGGTGACCATCGAGAAAGACAAGGACTATCCGCTGACCGCCGCAATGAAGCAGCAGGTACGCGAACTGACGCTTGTCGTCGAACCTACTGGTGATGCCGCCGGACGCATCACGGAGATTGTTGCCCATCTGACGGGTGCAGCCGGAACACTCGACTTCGCTACCGATACCTACGGAGCCGCTTCGAACGTCGTGCTGCTCTTCACCAAGATTACCGAAGGTGACGATGCCGGCAAGTGGAAAGCCACGGTGCGGCTGTTGGGTGTGACCGGCACGGAACAACTGCTGACGGGTGAAATCCGCTATGCGGACGGCAACCCGACCCCCACGACGCTGAAAAGCGACCTCACGGAAGCCCTCAAGGAGTTCAACACCGGAAAGGGCGAATCGCTGACCCTCGGCGGAACACTGGTTGAGACTCCCGAAGGCATGGAAGTGGACGGAGCCGAAATCAACGGCTGGGAAGAAGTGAAAGGTGATGATGTAAATGCCGATTTGTAAATAATTAGCAAACCGAACGCAGAAGCAAAGCTTGCTTTGATTTTGCTGAGGTGCAGCAATTATTGAAATGGAATTTAACTAATATAATGACAGATATAATGAAGACAAGATTTTTTGCACTTGCGACGCTCGCCCTCGCACTGGCGGCCTGCAACAACGACAACGAGAACCTGAACGGTGCCCCCGTGGCCGCCCGGTTTACCGCCGACATCGCCCCCGCCACCCGCGCCGGCGGAACCACTTGGGACAACGGTGACCGTATCGGCATCACCGACATCGGCAACGATACCCAGTACGGCAACGTGCCTTTCATACTGAAGAACGGGAAATTTGAGGCAGAAGGAAAGGTCATCTATATCGAAGATACAAAGACCCATACTTTCCGCGCCTACTATCCGTACTACGCGGCGGGAGGCATCCTCGCAGCCACGACCGATGCCACGGCGCAGCAGAACCAGCCTGCCATCGACTTCCTCTTTGCTTCAGGAGCCACGGGAGACAAAAACAACCCGGTAGTAAGCTTCACCGACAAAACCGCCAAAGGCGGTGAAGACAACTCCTTCCACCACCGCATGAGCCAGATAACCCTTACCTTCGAGGCGGGCGACGGCGTGAATTTCAGCGTGGTCAAGCCTGAACGTTACACGCTGGACGGATTGTTACTCACCGGTACGTTCAACACGGCCGACGGTATTGCCACCGCAGACAACGGGGCACAGACCGGAGAACTGGCCATGAATTTGGCAGACGGCGTTCTCACGTCATCGATCATCCTCTTCCCGCAGACAGTTGCATCCCTGCCGTTGGTTGTGAATTACAAAGGTCAGGAATATCATGCCACACTCACCGTGCCCGAAGGCGCACTGCTGGCGGGCAACAACTATACCTATACCGTCAAGGTACGCAACAAAGTCCTTAAAGTCAGCGAAGCCACCATTGCAAAGTGGAACGATATAGACGGTGGAGATGTGGGTGCTGACCTGTAGGATTTTAATAATTAATCGATTAGAATGAAGAATTATGAGACATAGATTATTTATCCCCGCAGCCACCGCGCTGCTGTTCGCCCTCGCCGCCTGCACGCAGGACGAACTTGCTGGCGATAACCGTCTGCCCGAAGGTGAATACCCCGTCGTCATCCGTGCCACCGGATTGTCCGTAGAAGCAACGCCGCTGGCAGCCCCTTCCACCCGTGCCGCTGTGGACGGCGACTGGCAGGGCGTCACTTCCGTGGCACTCAAGATGGGCGATGCGGTAAAGGAATACACCGTAACGGCTTCTACCGATTTCAAGAGTGCCACGCTTTCACGCGAGAACGACCCGTACTACTGGACCAGCCGCGACCCGATTACCGTATCGGCATGGTGGCCCTTCAACAATGCCGACATCACACAGATGCCTGCCGTGAAGGTGGCCGAAGACCAAAGCAAATTGGCTGACTTCCAGAACAGCGACTTCATCTCTGCTGAGAATCGGAAGGTGGAATTTAACAACCCGAAACTTGAATTTACCCACCGCACGGCACGCGTGACAATCGAACTGAAGCCCGGCACGGGATTCACGAGCGTCGCCGGTGCCACGGTGAGCCTCGTGAGCCTGTCCGCCGATAACGGCAACCCGACCGCCATCAAGAGCTACAACGCAAGCGGCAACACCTACGAGGCACTGACTGCCCCGCAGACCGTTGCGGCAGGCAAGCCGTTCGTCAAGGTGGAACTCGGCGGCGGCACCTTCTACTTCCGCCCGCAGAACAACGTCGTATTAGAAGCGGGCAGCCGCTATAAATATACCGTTAAGGTGAACGCCACCGGCCTGACGTTAGAGGGTTGCACCATCGGCAGCTGGGTTGACGGCGGCGGCGAGAGCGGCGAGGCCAAGGATTTGGGCTACATCTACGACAGCAACACCAATACCTACACGGTCTATAACGCCGACGGCCTATTGGCATGGAACAAAGCCATACAAAAAGATGAATCGATAAATTGCACCCTCACCGCCGACATCGACCTGACGGGTAAGAAATGGACACGTTTAGACACATGGCCAGGCTACTCCGGCGTCTTTAATGGGCAGGGACACCGCATTACGGGATTAAACTTTTCAGCAGCGAGTTTTGGACTTTTTTATTTTTTAAATGTAAGTGGAGTGATAAAGAACCTACAACTCATAGATGTGAATCTGGATGGCAGTAGTGGAGGAGCTGCTGGAATGGTGGACCGAAATCATGGCCAAATCATTGCCTGCTCTGTGACGGGAAAACTTACTGTACATAGTGGTGGTATAGCCAATGCAAATTATGGCGATATCATCGCTTGCTGGTTCAACGGCACATTGAAAGATGAGTCTGGCTGTGGAACTATAGTGCGTTTCAACTACAAGAATATAACTTCCTGCTATTGGGGAGGCAATACCGGGCAAGGAGTACTCCGTAATGAAGGAGGAACGGTAGTTGCCACGAAGGTGGACGGCGCGACCGTGAAATGGCAGACAGCCGTCGACGGCATGAACACCGCCCTCACCGGCAACGACTACCAGTGGGCACTCGGCACCGGCGGCCTGCCCGTACTGCAAAAGAAACAATAACGAACCCTAAACAACACGCATCATGAAACTAACAACCATCCATATATTCGCAGCCATCGCCCTGCTGCTCGGCCTTGCCGCCTGCACGCAGGACGAAGCGGGCTTCCTACCGGAAGGGGAGGAAGGCACACCCATCGTCTTCACCGCCACGGGGCTGAATCCCGCCGCGACAGCCACCGCCGGCACCCGTGCCCCCGTGGATGGCAATTGGACGGGTGTGCAGAGCGTGGCAGTCCTGATGGACGGCACGGTGAAGACGTACAACGTGACGCCCTCCACCGCCGACCCCACCAGCGCCACGCTGACTTCCACCGACCCGTACTACTGGACCAACCACAACAACATCACCGTCACAGCGTGGTGGCCCTACACCGCTGGCGAGACAACCCCGCCTGCGGTAAAGGTAAAAGCCAACCAAAGTACCCAGAAAGACTTTGAGGGCAGCGACCTCATCGTAGCCGACGGGCAGACGGTGACCTACGGCAGCCCCACGCTCCGCTTCACCCACCGCACGGCGCGAGTGACCATCGTTCTGACGGACTACACCGAGGGACTGGCATCCGTGCGACTGACGGGTCTCTCCACCGAGAATGACAACCCAGCCGAAATCACCCCGTATGACAAGGGCAGCAACACCTACATCGCCCTCATAGCCCCGCAAAGTGTGGCAGCTGGCACGACCTTCATTACGTGCACCTTCACTAACGGCAAGACCTTCGTTTATAAGATGAAGAATGCTACCGACTGGCAGGCGGGCGGTGAATATACCTACACCGTCTCCCTCGCTGCGGCAAAAGACCTGGGCTATACCATAGAGAGCAACGGCAGCTACACGGTGACCTCCGCTGATGGCCTGATGAATATAGCCGAATTAGTGAACGGAGGTAAGAGCGACATTAACATTACCCTCGACACTGACATTGACCTCACAGGCAAAGACTGGACACCGATAGGCACAGACTACGACAACTCATACAAAGGCACCTTCGACGGTGGCGGCCATACCATTACGGGGCTGACCTTTACGACAAATGACGAATATGCGGGTCTGTTCGGCTGGCTCAATAGAGCTGGTACGGTGAAGAACGTGGTGATGGAGGGCGTACAGATAACAAGCAATCAAATATATGGCGGCAGTATTGGCGGCGTGGTAGGATATAGCTGGGGCACCATTGAAAACTGCTCGGTGTCGGGCAGCGTCAGCGGCACGGTGTATGTCGGCGGTGTGGTGGGTGCTCAAATAGGCGGTTCCATCACCGGATGCAGTTCCTCTGCCACAGTGAAGGGAACGGTCGATGTCGGCGGCGTGGCAGGTCAGACGAATTCGAGTGCCACCCTGACCGCTTGCTATGCCACGGGCAACGTGACCATAGAAATAAACCCCGCAAAGAATATCGCTGGCGGCAGTCTGGTGGGAATGAACGCAGGAAGCAGCCTCCTTGCCTGCTATGCCACGGGCAACGTAACCAGTACGGGTAGTAGCACTGGCAAAGTACATATCGGCGGCTTTTTGGGAAATAACTACACCACCGTGACCGCCGGCTATTGGAAGAACAATCATGAACAAGGCATCGGCTACAATAGGGAAAGCACCGGAGCCACGAAGGTGGACGGCTCTGTCGTTACCTGGCAGAAAGCCGTCGATGCCATGAACACCGCCTTGCAGAACGCAGGCTCAAGGTGGCGTTACGAACTTAAAGGAGCATTGCCCACCTTGAGGAAGCAGTAAGCCGTTGCGGGCGGAAAAGTTCCGCCCGCAACAAACATTAACCGAAGTATAACCCCAATAAAAAAAGGAGGACGTGATGGAACACACGGAGAATCCACCATATTGGTTTTGGCATCAAGGCATTGTCAATAATAATATAGACTCCAGTGTAAATATGGAAGCTGTAAGCCGGACATTGTCAAGATTGGTGCTCATTAAAGACAACAAATCAAGTAATTAAATAAAAAACATGGGACTTTTTCACAGAGGCAAGAAAAATAATGACGATGAGCCGGACAGTGTTCAAACCAATGTAAGCGGTTGAGCAAATACATCTTGTCATAATATCCTTTCCCGCTTATCTTTGTGTGCAAAAAGGATTTATGGCAAAATATATGACAAGGGAGGAGTTTTTCCATATTCTTCTTCGACAACGCCAAAGCAACTTAACGGTAAAGGACTTTTGTGCGAATGAAGGATATAACCGTTCCCAGTTTTACGACTGGCGCTCACGTTTCAATATCTCGGACGAGGAGCTTAAATCCGGAAGTGTTCCCACAGCTGGCATGGATGGTTTTGTTCCGATAAGCATAGACAACAACAATGTATCTGCACCAACGTTTCAGTCCCAACCTGCCTTGTGTCCGCAAAAGACAGAGAAAACTTCCGGTAAATGTACTGACAACTCGGAAATATCCCTGGAGCTTCCCAACGGGATTAAAATGAAATTTAAGGGCACGGGTGGCTGTAAAGCCGCTTTGAGCCTGCTCACTAAACTGTGTGGAACATGTTTTGCCTGAACGACTCCACGCGTTACTTTTTATGCCCCGGCAGTACCGACATGCGTAAGGGCATGTTCAGCTTGAGCGGTCTGATCCGGGAAAAAATGAACGGGGATGTCCGGAATGGAGATGTGTACATTTTTATCAACAGGCTGAAAAACCGTATAAAGCTTCTGCACGCAGAAACGGGAGGTCTGGTGATGTACGAGAAACTGCTTGAGGAAGGAACTTTTAAAATCCCCGCTTATGATCCTGAAACCCACTCGTACCCCATGACATGGAGTGATCTTGTCATCATGGTGGAAGGCATCAACGAGGACAAACGAAAGGGAAGGCAAAGACGGCTCTCCGATCAGAAAAGACACTGGCAAATATCTGTAAACAAATAGCTTGCCGGCTTGCTTTTCCGGTTGTTTTTCACTACCTTTATACAATCAAACAGGATATTGAATGACAACGAAAGAAGATATGCCGAAGCGGGTGACGGACCCCATGCTGGAACAGCTTGCCTTGCTGATGGAGACAAACCGGAAGCAAAGTGAGATCATCGAGTCCCAGGCCAAGACCATAGAGGAGCTCCGTGCCACGATAGTTGAACTGAACGCTTCCCTTGCATGGTTGAAAAGGAAAGTGTTCGGGAAGATGAGTGAGAAATGCAATCCTATAAACAACGGGGACCCCATGCTCCCTTT
The DNA here is from genome assembly GCF_000157095.2 of Bacteroides sp. D1. Lineage (NCBI taxonomy): Bacteria > Pseudomonadati > Bacteroidota > Bacteroidia > Bacteroidales > Bacteroidaceae > Bacteroides > Bacteroides sp. D1. The sequence goes on along the minus strand of NZ_JH114336.1, from coordinate 70,963 downwards.
TGATTACGGCGACTTGGGACAGATAGAGGCGGAAATCGAAGCGGCCAGAAACAAGGCGGCGCAGATTATCACCCCCAAACCCCAAGTCGCCGGTAAAACTCCACGCCGCAACCGGATCATCATGGACGACCTTCCGGTCGTGACGGTTGTCATCGAGCCGGAAGACCTCGACCTTGGCAAATACGTCAAGATAGGCGAGGAACACACCAGAACCCTTGAGATGAAACCCGGGTATCTCTATGTAAAAGACACGGTACGCCCCACGTATGCAATCAAAGACGAAACGGAGGCAGTTGAAAACGGGAAGCGGATGGTAGTTACCGCTCCTTTGCCGTTGATGCCCATATATAAAGGTATGCCCGGGGCTTCCATGCTCGCGGAGATACTTTTACAGAAATACGAGTATCACGTTCCGTTTTACCGGCAGGTCAAGCAACCGGAACACCTGGGAGTGAAACTGTCGAGAAACACGTTGAATGGCTGGTTCAAGCCGGTCTGTGAACTTTTAAGACCTCTTTACCTTGAACTCAAAAAGAAAGTCCTCTCCTCTGACTACATACAGGTGGATGAAACCACTCTCCCGGTCATAGACCATGACAGGCATAAGGCGGCAAAGGAGTATATCTGGATAGTACGAGCGGCGGTGCCGCGCCTGCTCTTCTTCCATTATGCCAACGGATCGCGTTCTCAAAAGGTGGCGGTCGATCTTTTGAAAACGTTCAAAGGATACCTCCAGTGTGACGGCTACTCCGCTTATGACGCTTTTGAGAACCGGAAGGACGTGCGCCTGTGCGGATGTCTCGCACATATCAGACGCCACATAGAGTCATGCAGGGAAGAGAACCGGGAATATGCCATGCAAGGACTTAAATTTATACAAGATCTGTATAACGTGGAGTATATGGCTGATGAGCGGCAACTCTCCTATGAGGAACGTGCAGCGCTACGGCAACGTCTGGCCGGTCCGCTACTTGACGCCTTCGAGCTCTGGCTTCAAAACACATACCCCAAAGTGCTTAAGCGCAGTCTGATGGGGAAGGCTATAGCCTACGCTTATCCTCTCATACCAAGAATGAGGCATTATCTGTACGATGGAAGAATTTTTATAGATAACAACAGGGCGGAGAACGCACTTAGACCTATGGTTTTGACCAGAAAGAATATGCTGTTCTGTGGAAATCAGCAAGCGGCTGAAAACACGGCTGTCATCTGCTCGTTACTCGGTTCCTGTAAGGAATGTGGAGTCAATCCACGTGAGTGGCTGAATGATGTAATCAGCAAACTTCCCTATTATCTTACTCCCAAGTCAGAGAAAAAACTCACCGAGCTCCTTCCTGACAGATGGGGTGGATACCGACAAAGCCACGACACTCTCCCGACAGTCACGGGAATGTCTATGGACAATCCCAGGACTGTCCATAGACAAACTGTACACGCAACCTGAAACTCTGACGAACCGATAAGTCTTACCACTGCACATATACATAACTCAAGCAGAGTGATTTCTCTTGGGAAAAATCAAATGTACAAGATGTATTTGCTCAACCGCTTACGTTCTTCTATACGTTCATAAAGGAAGCTGTCCGAAATAATTCAGCAGTGCATAATAACAGTCGCAGAAGAACTCACAGGAGCGTTTCTCGTTTTGGTACGAGAGGTTCGACTTGGAGGGAGCACATGGGATGCCCAAGTGGTTCAAGTTGCCGTTGGCTGAATGCAGGCCGTTGCTGATTTCACGCAATGGCACGTAGTCGACGAACTGGCAGAATATCATGCTTACAAGTGGCTCAAGAAAAGACTGGAACGACTTTCACCATCTGCTGTTCTTTAAGTTAATTGCAACAAGTTCAAATCATCAGTAACCAATCCATCCAATACATGTTGAATTTTATCAGATATGGCCTTATCTATGCCATACGTGACGCACAATGATTGAAATTTGCTTACAGCATCGAACACCTGTAATATCTTCTTTTCAGGATTTTCCACAAAATCCTCGGCGAAATTGACAAAATCACTTGTGGTCAAGGCCGATCTCTTGCCCATCACACCCATAGAATGAATATGTGCAGAAGAATTTTCCCATGTATTTGCCGTGAACATTACATCATATGCAGGTGATAAACGCCACCTCCCTGTCTTATCCATGATAAACGATATGTTCTTATTATAGTCATCAGATATACCTGCGACATAATTAAATACCATTCTGATAAATATCTGATCTTTGTCTTCCTGGGGAAGTTTCAGAGTCTCTGCCAGCCAACATAGCTTCATATAATCATCTGCACCTGGCATAATGGCCGCAAGGGGCTGGCTAAGAATCTTGTCTCCATCCTTGCGATCAAATCTTTCCGTTACGAAATGATTTCTTCCATCAATCTCTTTCAGAAAGCATGACACCATGTTGATTCCTGCCGCCTTTGCCATTTCGCTATATACCATTTCTATCTCTGTGGTAGGAGAGTCATCTGCTTCTTTAAATTTTATGATATACTGCTTAAAATTTTCAGGCAAATCCTCCTGACCGGAACGGAACTCTTCCGTTTCGAGGTTATAGGCAACCACCGCCTTCGGGCGCATGCCACCGGCAGAAGTTCCGAGATATATTAACTTCTTCATCGTGAGGCTATCCTCCGGTGATATGACAGCAGCATCTCGATCATTATATATTTTAGAAGCCAAAGTTGCCAATGATGACATGTTTACTGATTCATGGATGGCATCATCATTAAATTCCGGTTCAAATTCCAATGCTCCCATAGCCCTCTTGCCAATATAAGAGAGCTTCAATAGGGGCAATGATTCCGTAACCTTTATATTGTTATCCGTGAGCCATTGGTCAAATAGGGAAGCCCCCCATTTGTCAGGAAGCGCATCTGCAAGAAATTCCGGAAGCCCTTGATATAATTTATCTTTATTCCCATAGAAAGACGCAAACAAAGGGGTTCTCTTAGGATGTGTGGAAGGACATATATCATAATCTTGTTTCCTATACTCATCCGTAAATTGGAATACAGAACAATGCTTTTCAAAGTCCCAATTCAATTTGCCAATACAAGTTCCCCACAGATATACATTCACTATAATTGGCTCTTTCTTCATACCATCTTACGTTTACTGTTAATTCTTTGTATTTTCTTACCTGCCTCAAATCCGCAACTAAGCCCTTCAACGTCCTTCTTGCGTGTACACGTCCTCTCATTACTGAATTATCAGATAAATTGAGGCAGAAACACCCACTTCTGCCTACAACATCCCCTTACCCCACAATGCGACTTGAGACAATACGCAGTATCATACCCATAAGTTGTAGGCGTTATCCAAAATCAGTCTGAAAAATATCTGCGTAAGCATTGTTACAGGTATAGATATTCAGCACATACCGCCTTGATGTCCTGATCCACTTGGCTGGTACAGAGATAAACCTGAAGACAAACGCTTTTATGCGACTTGTTGCATTGAGTCCGAACCTCTTTACGTCAAGTCTTTGGATAATGGCCTTGTAGAAGTTACGGATAAGTGCTGTAAGAAGAAGGAACACAGTGTTCTCGGCCATGAAGGATTTGGGCAATCTGTCCCACCCGAAACCATTGTTCATATCATCAAAGATACGTTCCTTTCCTCCACGAAGGTTATAGAACTCGACAATTTCTCTTACGGAAGATTCATAGTCGTTAGTCAGGATACAACGGTATGTGTATTCTCCTTCCCAAAGATCCTGCACACCATCCATCCGTTTCTGTCTTTGAATCACAAGTCGGTATGCTTTACCCTTCCACTTCTCAACAAGGATAGAGTTCAATTCAAACTCAATGCCATTGATTTCCTCAGTCTTCCAGCCTCTGAGAGCAAATATGTCATTGTAGAGCGAACTGCAGCGGTTAGTGCGGATATAGAAGGACTTGCAGTGTTTCTCTATTTCCTCCACGATTTCCTCGGAACATGATCCGCAATCAGCTCTGAAACGATTGATAGTGAGCCTGTTCTGTTCAAATCTCTCAAAGAACCTCTTCAGCGTGTCCTTCTGATGAAAACGAAGGTTTTCGTTAAGCCAGATGAGCAGAGCTAAGTTTACTTAAGCTCTGCCATGGCGAGAAAACGTGCCATGAAATGGAACTTTTGTGTTACCATCGCTATTCTCAATGCCAACAATCAAGTCACCAATAACCGCCACGCCAGGGCGATAACCAGAGAACTTCTTGTATGTAGGCTTTGCATCATACTTCTCACCCTCTTTCAGTTGGTCAGATGCAAACATACAATTGAGCAGTAAAGTATTGAGAGTGTCAGCCGTGTTGAAATCGTAGTTCTTACCCGTATCTGATGTGTATGAGATGTTTTCTTGCGTCAGTTCCTTTATCGCTCTGAGGATAGTATCAGAACTACAAGTATGAAGTGTCGGATGAAGCGAGAGATGGTTCATCAAATGAGTAGTGACATCCTCAATACATGAGCCACCACAGAAGTAGATACTCATGAGAGAACGGATGATTTCGCTGTACTGATAACCTAACGATCTACACCTTAGACCGAGGGTTGAGTCGATTACAGATGACAATGTGGAGTCAAATTGCTCATCAGGTAGGGCGGAAGGATTTCGAGGAATTTGGACGACGCATAGGGTTGGGCAATAAATTGATAAAGCGTGAGCTTGATGAGTTTGTCAAAGAGAAACCATTGGTGCAAGTATTGATAGACCGTTCCTTTTTATCGGAAGAACTGAAAAAGTAATATAGGATGTCTATGGGGTACAGGTGTAAGATGCTTTCTTTCTGATGAAGGGCGGATAAAGCATTCTTCAGGAAAGTACTTCTCCTTTTCCCATACCGGTCATACCGTTAAAACTGATTGATAATTATGACGCGTATGTTGGCCGGTATGCCTATCTTTGTGGCAATGAAAACAGAGAAAGGATTGATTTTGTAAGTATTATCATGGCAAAAGAACTGATTCGTGTCCCTAGGGTGCTTGGGGAAAGCTATAATTCCGTGCTGATTGAACGGTTGTATGAGGCAGGTGGAAATGTCATGCTCGATCTGATCATATACCTGGGCAGCTATCACCTCAAAGACTTGTTCGGGACTTCCTGGTTCTCCGTAGAAGACTTCTGCCGTAAGATGGGGTATGACCGTACCAACTTGCAGCGCAAGCTGGATAGCCGGCAGCTCGCGGCCATGTTCGGAAAGAATATGCAGCCGGAATATGTATGTACCGACACGGCAGGACAGAGAATCAGCCATCCTATCGAGACGGTTTTTGAGGCGGCTCTCTATAAACTGGGATTGGAGAACCTCTGCTATCCGACCATTGGCGAGGATGGCCGTACATCCTATAATTTCGTGCAGATCTTGAAACGTTTCGACATAATGACCGATTTCAAGACGAAGAAGTCAACGAAAAGGCTGTACTCGGCAGTGGTAAGCCCGGAGATAAAGAATTTCATGTTCTCGCTCTATAACCTCTTGGAACTTCAGGATTACCGTAGCCTGCCCAGCCGTTACCGCTATTTCTATCTGGAACTTTCCAAGATGGTTTACCTGATCAAGTATAAGACCACCAAGAATGAGGCTCCTTTTTATGTGCTGACAGTCGATCAGCTGGCTAAAAAGCTCGGCATAGAGATTGCCGAACCCAAAGACCGGAAAAAGAAGGTCGCCTCGATACTGAAAAAGATGAATACTTACCTGAAATATACCAATTTCAATTTCTCTTTTGTGAAAGGCGATCATGAGAGATGGGCATATACCGTGTTGTTCTCGTTTCCTAGGCATACGCTGCACTATTTTGATGAAGGACAATATGCTGTCGTGGTGAAGAAATTCTATAAGAACCTGCTTGGGCTGTATGTCGAGATTGCCTACCCGGACACGGATATGGCTGTCAGGAGGAAGAAGATCAAAGAGGTGGAGGAAGATGCCGGACTGTATAAAGAGTTCCTTTTATGGGCAAACTCCCCGGAAAGCGTAGAAAAGAAAAAACAGATATATATCAGTGATTTCGTGGCTGTATTCGGCAGGTTTCCGGAAGGATGGGCACAGGAAGAGTTGGAGAGTGCCAATGGAACGGAAGTTGCTCCTGCTCCTGAAGAGTTCATATCTCCGGAGACGGACGGGGCGGTGAACATGGACGATCCAGCTGTGTAGAACCGTCCACGTTTCACGGTTTTTTATAGAATTAGTTGTGTAGAAGTGTCCCTATTGGGGTGATTAGATGTGTGGAGTCATCCGCTTTGCCTGTTTTAGTTGTGTAGAAGTGTCCCGTTTGTTGCTTCTAGTTGTGTAGAACCGTCCACTCCTTTTGCTTTAGTTGTGTAAAAGCGTCCGGTTTCACTTGTCAGCTGTGTAAAACCGTCCACCCGTTAATGAAGGGAATAGGTAATCCCTGTTTTTTTTATATGTCGGTATATCAGTGAAATAAAAGAGAGAAATTTTTAAATAAAAGGTATCGGCTGTGTAAAACCATCCACCAAAATACATAATAAAGACCTAAACTCCTAACCCCTTTAAATATCCCCAAAGCGATAACATAGAAATGACTGGGAAAATAAATTTTCCCTTCACATGCCCTATACGTACTTTCGGAAAAAGATTTTTCGGAAGTATGTGTTGATTTTCACGTTTTTTTATATGATTGGAAGGCGGTTCTGTTCATCTTCTGTATCCGAATTAGTTTTTCAGGGCGTTCCCTTCTGACCGGGCTATTCGTTGCAAGTCCTCGTTACCCTCCAGGCTTTTCCCTGCTATCCCTAACGCTCTACGCTCCGGCTATGCCGGAAGAGAGGCATGATGATTTTTTCCTGAACTGATAGGAACATTGCGAAGGTAGGCGTGGCCGGAACGCCCGATATTGAAAAGCCAAATCTCCATCCTCCCATTCCGGGAGGTAGTATTTACCAGTTCAATCCCGTTCTGATCCGTCTTTCCCGCTTTCTCTTCAATGCACTGTTCCCAATCAGTTGAGGAAAAATTTATGGTTGGGGCGACAAGCGATGTTTGCGAGTATTAATCTTTTAATTTTTGGCAGTATGAAAACGAAGAGAACCGTATTTGAAGTGAATGACGTTTATCGGGTGATGGAAAACAGCGAGTTGATTTATACCTTGACGAACAGTGAGAAACTGAAACGTGAAGAATATAAGTATGAACAGATGGAAATAGAAGGATTGTGCTTGTCTGATGTACTGGAAACACTAACACCCAGCCGTAAAAAAGTCGCTTATGCGGCGATTGAGCTATATAAACGGCTGAAAGAAGGGCAAGTTGAAAGTCCTGCGCTTTTATCCAGCAATAATGTTTATAAAATGATGCATCCTGTTTTGTGCGATATAGCTACTGAAGAGATGTGGGTGCTGTTGCTGAACAGTTCGTCCAAACTCATCCGTAAAGTCCGTATCTCATGCGGCGGGATAAATACCGCCCCTGTGGATATACGGGTTATCATGAAGCAGGCATTGTATTATAACGCCGTATCTTTTATCATGGTACATAACCACCCATCAGGAGCACGCAAGCCCAGCAGTGCGGATGACCGCTTGACGGAAGCAGTTAAAAAAGCCGCTGAAACATTAGACATCCGTTTGGTTGACCATGTGATTGTGGCAGGCAATAACTATTATAGCTATGCGGACGAGGGAAGATTGCAAAATAGGTAAGGTGGACGGGAGAAATCCCGTCTGCCCGGGATTTCGGCTTCGGGGTTCTTTTTTGGCAGTCACCCCAAAAAAGAACCAAAAAAAATGCTTCCCGGACTATCGGATGCGACATCGTAAAATACGCAAAGACGTGGCTTTTCAGAATAAATACATATCTTCGCGCCAAAGGTGATCGGAATGAATGTATTTTCTACTTTTGATACAGGCGTTATGGTGGCTCTCTTACTGGGCATTGAGTTTCTTAGAAGTGATATCCGAACGATTCTCTATTGTAAAAGGAATGATCCCAGGATTCTTAAGAGTTGCTTATATACGCTGCTTATATTATTGACCAGCCTTTATTCTATTGTGGCCGGAGCCATGCTTCATCCGGAACCCGTACCTGTTTATGAGTTGATACCCGGTTTTCAATATGGGGTTTATGGCTTTTCTTTTTCGTTTATATTGCTCGCTGTTGCATGTCTTTATCGTAAAACATTACCTTTTGTCCTTTTGGGCTACGCTATGATATATGTGATCGGTGTATTGATACCACTACTTAGGTATGTAGTGTCTATGATGGATTATTTCACTCGCACAAGGGTATAGCAGGTTAATTTCTTGATTGTATCGGATTGCCCTTTCTGTGGGCTGCCTCCCCCGGCTTCTTTCCTCCGATCCGAGTCCGGCTTTTTGCTCGGCAAAGGTTTCGGGATTCCGCAAATGGCAAGTTACGGCCATGCGCCTTTACTGTATGGAAAATAACGATGAAGAAGTGTCTTCCCGACATTTTCCATAAGTGAAACTTGGCTTATTGCTTGCAATCCAGACCTTGATATGCCGAAAAAAGGCTCAGAACTCAGATGGGGAATGACATCAAAAAAAAGGTCGGCTGACCAAAGACCTTCCCGATACAAAAAATGAAAAGGTCTTGAATCTAGCTGAAGAATAAATCAGATGTTCAACTTAAATAATGCTAATATGGAAAATTTGATTACACAAATCAACAAAGAGAGATTGGTTAATAGCGACACAGCTCTTATGATGAAGGAATTATACTATTACGTGCCTTGTGAGTATTGGTATGACAAACAGGATAGGCTACGCACCGATATTGAGGGAAGGAATACCCCGATGTATATGTGCGAGTGCCCGACACTGGCAGCATGTATCCAATGGATGATACAGACTCGTGAATATACGTTTCAAACAGAACAAAACGTGGCGGTCTGGCATGTGGTTGTGAGGGCTGGAGATTATGTGTTGTATGACTCCGAAAGTAATGCGGACGCTTTTTGTTGTTTGGAAGAAGCATTGGAAAAAGCGGTACAGGAGTGCATGGAGTTATTGTATTAAAATTAAAAAAAATCAGTCCCCGTGAAGGGGACTTTCCTATAATCTTGCTGAGAGGTGGAATTGCAGACGATCTTTGAGAATCATCTTTGAAGGATGGGCAGAGGTTTATTCGTTATTTGTTATTTTTGTTCTCGGATTTCAGCGCAATTCCATTCCTTCTTAATAGGCGATATACTGTTCCGCTACTGCCTATGTTTAATATTTTCTGTATCTCCCTTACCGGCGTTCCGGATTCATAGAGTTGGATGCAGCTTTTCTGCTTGGCGATGTTGTTTTTGTTGATAAGTGTCTTTCTGCCGAATTTGACACCTTTTTCCTTGGCGATTCTTCTGCCTTCTTGGGTTCTCTCATAGATAAGGTCTCTTTCAAACTGAGCGAAAGCACCGAGAATGTTGTTCATCAGTTGGCCGATTGCGCCTTCCGTACTGATGTTGTCTTGCAGTGAGGTGAATTGGATGCCCCTATTCTTGAAATCTTCCAATAGCGTAAGGATATTCTTCAGCGAACGGCCAAGCCGGTCCAGCTTATATACGACAAGTGTGTCGCCTTCCCGGAGAAAGCTCAGGCAGGCATCCAGTTCCGGGCGGTTTTGTTGACGTCCGGTCATTTTCTCAGAGAAGATTTTCTCGCATCCGGCAGCCTTCAACGCTTCCAGTTGCATATCCAGATGTTGTTCCTTGGTGGAAACACGGGCATATCCTATTTTCATCCTGTTTTCGTATTTAAATGTGTAATGAAGGTTTTAATTCTTCACTTTTTCAAATATGAAGACATTAATTCTTCATATTCCTCACGGCTGTATTGGTTGAACCCCTTTTGCTTCATTGCCAAAAGAAGCCTTTCCAGTTCTCCGATAGTCACTACCTGTTTGCCGATAACGGTAAATTGTTCCCATTCTCCCTTTTCGTTGAGCAGGTATTCCCGGTGTGCAAAACAGTAAAGAGAACCATCGATGTCATTCCGTTTCTGCCATTGACGCAGGTGCTTCAAACTGGTGAAATCACGGGTGACAGTACGTGGAATGGGAACCAATACGTCAATTTCCATCTTGAATTTTATATTCTCTTCCGCTTCTCGCATGGGTGATTAGCTTATTTCATAATACATCAATTATCGTATGGGCAGGAAGTTCCAGTTTGGAGAAAGCAAACATTTTCTTGCCCAAATCCTTTAGCGATGCCCCAATATGATATACTTCCGTATTATCAATGATTAAGAAGCGGTCATGACTACTTTTGTAGGTTCTAGCTTCAATGGGAGGATATTGGTCATTGTGTTTGTTTAAATCAAGTTGGAGCTGTGCGTTTATTTTGTGTATAAATAGTAGCTGATACTCCACTGTTTCGTTTGCTCAACATGAGTAACACGGATTCATCTACATAGTTGTCGATAAGCACAAGTGAGCATTTGGCAGACTTTATTAAATCTGTAGCAAACTTATACGCATCGAATATCTGACCGTCAAAGAATATACCTTCCACCGGAGGCAATGAGGTGCGTACAAAGAAGTCTATCTTTGCATCATGTTCAGCAATGGTTTTCTCTATTTGGAAGAATCTATTGTTCATTCTATATTCCATGTCATTGAGCCGTTGGTTTATAGAATAACCTTTCAATAAATATTCTTTTAAAATTTTATTTGCCCATTGCCTGAATTGCGTACCTCTTACGCTTTTAACTCTGTATCCAACTGAAATTATTACGTCTAGACTAAAGAACTTGACAGGCTTATCGGAATTAGCAATGTGCAAAAAATGCACATTGCTTTTCTCTTCCAATTCCTTTTCCTTAAAAACATTATTTATATGTTTGGTAATAACGGTTCTGTCACGTTGAAAAAGTTCTGCTATCTGCGCTTGTGTGAGCCAAACGGTTTCATCTTCTAAACGTACTTCCAACCTTACAGCTTCATCCGGTTGGTATAGTATGATTTCTCCTTGCTTCTCCATTATATGTTTCGCTTTTATTATATTGTTGCAAATGTACGAAAAAGAAACGTTATAAAGTCTGTTTTTTCCGTAAGTATTACCTTAAAAATTTGTTCCCTTTTTATTTTAATAAAACAGAAACATTCTGCTGTCTTGTTGTTCATAGTTGGGGTATCAAATAACTAAAATTCAAATGGAAACATTTTAATGCACGTTTGTTTGTTAGAAGCCGGAGAAAAGGACACAAGACATGATAAGAATCATATGTCGGGGAGCGCCGTACGGCAAGGGGATACACCAGCACTCTCGACGAGTGAAGCCGTTGGCCGGGTTATCGGTGAAAATGGGAAAAAGTTAGTTTTTCTTTTGGTGTTGTTATAACTTTATCTATATTTGTATCGTGATAATCAACTTATAAAGTTATAACATTATGGTAACGAATATTATTCAGATTGGAAACAGCAAGGGGATAATACTTCCTTCCGAAATATTGAAACAGTTGCGTTTGTCCTTGAAATCGACTGTGAGCGTTTCTTTGGACGGGAACAATATTGTGATAAAGGCACAACCACGGCAGGGATGGGCGGAAGCTGCCAAACGTGCCCATGAGAATGGGGATGATGAGTTGCTTATCCCTGATGTGTTTGAGGATGAAAAGTTTGAGGATTGGACATGGTAGAACAGTATGGAGTGTATTGGGTAGAGTTAGACCCTACCCGTGGGGGTGAAATGGCAAAGACACGGCCATGTGTTGTTGTCACTCCTTCAGATTTGAATATGTACCTTACAACAGTAGTCATTGTTCCGATAACCTCCACGATAAGGAACTATCCTTACCGGGTTCTGTGTTCTGTAGCCGGGCGTGAAGGAGAGATAGCCACTGATCAAATTCGCACGGTGGATAAAAGCCGTATAAAACGAAAAATTGGAGAACTTAACAACAGGGAAATAGAGGAACTGAAAGAAGTGTTTCGACAAATGTTTTGTGAATGATGGAAGAGAAAGAGAATAAACCTACTTGTAAGGATTTTGCGGAGTATCTTAAAAAATGTGCCGAAGCCTATGCCAAGCATGGGAGCCAGGAACTGACTAACAGTGATGGAGAGTACCAGGATATCTTTGATGATCTGTGCCAGCTTCATGGAGATTTTGACCATGGAGCAAACCGAATCATCTCTTTAAAGGATATGTTTATAGAATACTTTAATGTAAAGTAACACTCCATTGGGCGAGGGCAGGGCTTGCTGCGGATGCCAGACTTTAAATAATCCATTGGATTAATTATCTTTGCACGCTAATTTTCAAATTATAAAGAAATGACTAAATCGGAAATCGTAAAGGAAATATCTGCCAGAACCGGCATCGACGGCAAAGCGGTGCTTGCTGTTGTGGAAGGATTCATGAACGAGGTAAAGACTTCGTTGGGCAAGGAGGAAAATGTCTATCTTCGTGGATTCGGTAGTTTCATAGTGAAGAAGAGAGCGCAAAAGACAGCCCGGAATATCTCTAAGAATACTACTATGATTATTCCGGCTCATAACATACCGGCATTTAAACCGTCTGACGAATTTTTGACAATGGTAAAAATGGGTAAACAATGAAAGATCAGTTACGATTATTGAGAGACTGTATCAATAATGATCGTCCGGCAGTTGTCTTTCAGGGAGACGATTTTTGCGCTCCTGAGATCTTGGAGGCAGCAAAAGAAATTTATCGTAAACATGGTTGTTCCGAAGAATTTCTTTTTGACTGGCAGCTGCTTATCAATGAGGTGAAGGCTTACCAGTTAGAAAGTCCGGCAACTGTCAAATTGCCGAAACTCTCCCCAACAGAAACGGAACTGGTGCGGGAAGAGATGACTAAACGCTAAAAAATATTCTCGTTTAATACGCACCTTTTATTCTTCAGGCAGCGTATTGAACGGGATGGGATTAAAATGTTGGCGAACCTGCTTTTTTCGAAAGTTCCTGCCAATAGTTGAAGTCACCCGGTGAAAGATGCTCTTGCATCCAGTCACGCATACCAATATCGTTTCTTTCGTTCACATATCTCGTAAACGGAATCATTGTCTTACATGCTTCAAATCCGAGCATTCTCATATGGCGTGAAATATTGGGAGGAAGATCTTCCAACCACTCTTTATAATACATTATCAATCTGTTTTCTTGGATTGGAACCGCTTGTTGGTGATAAATATAGCTGGCGTTTCCGATTCTAATATCTCTGGCCTTATTTTCCCGTTCTTCTTCAGGTAGCCGACTTAAATATTCAGCTTGCGCTATTCTGCATTTGGAGTTTGGATGTTCCATGGTATCTTATATAATTAAGACTCTTCAATGATACGGTTCATCAAATCACATATTTTTTGGCAGCTATGACGGTCTGCGCAAGCAGGATAGGGGCATTCCTCAAAGGATGCCTGATTATCCGTAACTATGAAACCTCCGGAACGACATACATAACTTACCGGATGAAAATAAATATCTTCCTTTTTCGGTCTATAAGTACATAGTCTTATAAGGCTGTTCAGCTCTTTGCAAATTTGCTCACATTTTTCTTTGGGATAATGTGGCAAATCACCGAATGCTTCGTAGGGGACAAAGGCAAATGCTTTGTCATCCCACATGACAGGTGTGTAATTCTGTACCATTTGTTATTTGGAATAAGGATGGCTGGCAGATTCCGTATTTCTGTATCAGTTAGGTAATCCGTCACTATTTAAGTGCGCCTGGGCAAACTCCCGGAGGTTCGTTTCGGCAATGCACTTTTCATAAATCTCATCCAATACTTCTTGCATATTTTCTACTTTATTGAATTTTAAGGGGCTGCCGTTTGTTGCGGCTTGCCTTTCCAGTTGTTCGATGATACTGGGAAATATCCCACGCAATAAACCGACGGTAGCTACGGCTGTAGCTGGTTCTACCTCTATTGTAATCTTTTTCTTTTCCATATCGTTGTATTATGTTATCAAAAGTAATAATTATTAGGATATTGGTAAGCATTTCTTCTGAAAAACTTTTTAAAGATATTGTTTTAAGATGGCATACTGTGTTTTTGCGTTCACGCAGTATTCTTTCCCACCCTCCCCTTCATCGGAATGGCTGTTCTCATTCCCGGCTTTCCCGTAGTCATCCGCTATGCGGCTGATTATGGGTAAACCAGAAAAGAGAAGTTCCAAACGTGGGCGGGATTGCAATGGTCATCATCCGGAGCTTCGGCATTGCCGAAACAACCTCCTTCTTCCGTATTGCAGTCCCTTCCTTTTACCGTTTGTCCCGGCAGTCCGTTGCTAACCCGTTCCCCCCTGTCACAGGTGGCAGGGAGATAGGAATACGATTTTGCAAGCAAAACCGTATGGTTTGTTTTACTTTCCGTACTGCCCTTTTCCTTGTTTTCTGCCTCCCCTAATGTGCATTTTTCATAGCTCCATCTGAGACCCTTTGTTTTTGAACGGCAAATTTATTTCGGTGGATGGATACGAAAGAGTTCCGGTCTTCGCCCTTTGTACCGAAAAAAATAACGCCGGACGGCTTCGCTGTCCCCAACATTTTTTGTCGTCCAAAACTTTTCTAAATCCCTCCTTCCTTATTGATGCGTGACCGTAAAAAAAAAGCTCATAAACTCAGATGGGGCATGAAAGCTCAAAAAAAAGTCGGCAGAAAGAAAAGGCCATCCCAGAAAGGGGTTTTAAAAAAAGGTCTTTAAATCTAGCTGAAGCATAAAATTAAAAGTTTAACAAACTAAAAAAAACGAGTTATGTCACGAGTACACTATTTAGAAGGAGATTATGAACAGTTGGTTATTAATGAAACGATAGACGGTCTTTTTTCCAGTTATCGTATAGACCGCAATTCATTGCCAAAAGGATTTTTCCTTTATGAGATTAGATGGGATGACAGCTTATCTTCATTGGCAGAGATTTGCCCCTCTGTGGTGGTGAATCATGCAGGTTCGTTCATAACAAAGTCACCCCTTGAATTTGATGCGAACAATAGCATACGGATAACTTATGCCAATTTTATCGAGTTCTGCCAGTTTGGCGAGTGGGCTTATGAGAAACTGGCTGTATTGGATTGTAATTCCGGTAATGTTGCTGTGATAAGCCCAGACAGGCGATTACAGACCGCTGAAGAGATTGAGATTTTTCTGAGTGAGCATTGTGGCTATCATCTGAGTGAGATTAATTGGATGGTGATGAAAGGCGATGTGGTGTTTTTGAACGAGAACGATTTTTAATGAGTATAACCGTAACTGCCTCTTGGAATGGGGCAGTTACATAAAATATTATAAGTATGAAATGGATAGATAAGATGGTAGAACGCATTACCCGAAAAGAAACAGCTTTAAATGACCGCTTTTGTGTAAATCGGCATACGGTTGTATGTCAGAGTGGTACGACTGATTATGTTTCTGTAACGATTGATAATACCGATGGTTTTGATTTCGATTTTTGGACAAAACAACTTTGTTTTGAGAAGGACTGTAAATATCGCTCGGAGATAAAAGCGGCTTTTGATAAAATCTATGGCACAAGGAATATAGAATGTTGTGAATAATGAAATCAGAATAGTATGATACCAAAGGAGATAATGAAACTTTATGAAAAGCTTGCTTTCAGTCGGGGATATGAAGAAGCCTTTCGGGATTTTTTGGATGTTTGTCTTTACTATTTGTCTGTCGGGATGTTGGCAGAGGATTACCGTAGAGTGGAAAAAAGATATAAGCCATATGAAATGGAACTTTTTGTTCAAATGTTTTATAGGGTGTCTGAATATTCGGAAGGATTTTGCGATGTCTTGGGAGATATGTTCATGGAGTGTGTCAGTCATGGGAATAACGGACAGTTCTTTACCCCGATACACGTTGCTGATTTGATGGCATGTATGGGGGAAAATAGGCTGAAACCTAAACAGTCGGTCTGTGATTCGTGCTGTGGTTCCGGCAGGATGCTACTTTCCGCTGTAAAAAAATGTGCGGAAGAGAATGATGGAGGAAGGCTTTTTTGTTATGGCTCGGACATAGATTTGATTTGTGTAAAGATGACTGTTGTCAATCTGATGATGAATAGCGTACCCGGTGAAGTCGCATGGATGAATACATTGACAATGCAGCATTGGAGAAGTTATCATATAGATTTACAGTTGATAGCCGGAGTATGGTTACCTATTTTAAAGATAACGGAAGCAGGTGATACTTCTTTTGTTAGGAAACTTGAAAATGCAATGGAGGATAATTCTGAATTGAAGAGGTCGATTCAGAGCAACGCAAGGGCTACGCAGCTGACTTTTGATTTTTGACAAGATAAATATGTAAAAAGGATTTTGGTATGAAAGCAATAAGAACAAAAGAGGTGAATGAGAACGTCAAAGCGGCGAACAGTTGTTTGCGTAAAGCGAAACGGCAGGCTAAGGAATTGGCTGTTTTTACAGGTGAAGTAGTGCGTCTGATAGATAAGGAAGGGCATTCTCTACAAGGGTTCTTTAATCGGGTGGAGTTTGTTCTGGTGGACGGCACTATTAAATTCCGTGTAGTTATAAATCCTATTCTTGAATGTGAGAACTGTATAATGGCTTCTTGCCATGAAGACTATCTTTATGAGGTGGTCTCGGTGGAAAAGTTTACCTATAAAAATTATAGGTATCATTTGTGATGATATTGTATTTTAATGATTATAAACTGATTTATATTATAACAATGATGGGCAAAATTAATAATATTCCCGTTTTGAATGAAGATGTTATTCGTTTGGTTGTACTCAATGAGGAAATTATAGGGTATATCTATCCACGAAGGACTTCTTATGTGGTGGCATTGGAGATAAAGCCGGGACGTACTACCTCTTTGGCCACATCTGTCAATAAACAATGCATGGTTTTGTTGAGTGATAAGGTTCGTTTGGCCACGGAACAGGATTTCGATGATTTTCATATATGCTTTGATGGTTTCAGAAATAACACTATGTATTGTTATAATCAGGGAACGGAACCTATATACCTTCAATGAAATACATTCTCCCTTCTTTTGGATTAGGGAAGGGAGAGCATTTCGCTGTCCGCTACTTTTTGGCAAGCGCCCCAAAAAAAGTAGCAAAAAACGCTTGGAGTTACTGGTAATCCCATTAATTTGCGTTCACGCAGATTTTTTCCCACCCTCCCCTTCATCGGAATGGCTGTCCTCATTCCCGGCTTGCCCGTAGTCATCCGCTATGCGGCTGATTATGGGTAAACCAGAAAAGAGAAGTTCCAAACGTGGGCGGGATTGCAATGGTCATCATCCGGAGCTTCGGCATTGCCGAAACAACCTCCTTCTTCCGTATTGCAGTCCCTTCCTTTTACCGTTTGTCCCGGCAGTCCGTTGCTAACCCGTTCCCCCCTGCCACCTGTGACAGGGAGATAGGAATACGGTTTTGCAGGCAAAACCGTATGGTTTGTTTTACTTTCCGTACTGCCCTTTTCCTTGTTTTCTGCCTCCCCTAATGTGCGTTTTTCATAGCTCCATCTGGGACCCTTTGTTTTTGAACGGCAAATTTATGTCGGTGGATGGATACGAAAGAGTTCTGGTCTTCGCCCTTTGTCCTGAAAAAATAACGCCGGACGGCTTCGCTGTCCCCAACATTTTTTGTCGTCCAAAACTTTTCTCAATCCCTCCTTCCTTCTTGTTGTGTGCCGTAAAAAAAGGCTCATAAACTCAGATGGGGCATGAAAGCTCAAAAAAAAAGTCGGCAGAAAGAAAAGGC
>NZ_JH114336.1:49512-53210 GCF_000157095.2 Bacteroides sp. D1 | reverse complement strand
CAGGCAAAAACCGTATGGTTTGTTTTACTTTCCGTACTGCCCTTTTCCTTGTTTTCTGCCTCCCCTAATGTGCGTTTTTCATAGCTCCATCTGGGACCCTTTGTTTTTGAACGGCAAATTTATGTCGGTGGATGGATACGAAAGAGTTCTGGTCTTCGCCCTTTGTCCTGAAAAAATAACGCCGGACGGCTTCGCTGTCCCCAACATTTTTTGTCGTCCAAAACTTTTCTCAATCCCTCCTTCCTTCTTGTTGTGTGCCGTAAAAAAAGGCTCATAAACTCAGATGGGGCATGAAAGCTCAAAAAAAAAGTCGGCAGAAAGAAAAGGCCATTCCGGAAAGGGGTTTTAAAAAAAGGTCTTTAAATCTAGCTGAAGCATAAGTTTAATTTTAATAGATAAAAGACTATGGCACATCAGAGTAAATATCCTAGTTTAGACAGACAATGACATAAGATGATGTTTTCTTTTTTTGAATATCTTCCTATGCAATATCGGCAGGCAACGGAAAGAGAATGGCAAATTCGTAAGATGATATGGAGTTTTAAGGATGGAAAATCTTATTTGAATGTAGCTTGGATGATAGCGAATAAGTTACATCAAGTTTTTGGTGATGATGTTAAGAATATTGTTTTTGCTTGTGTCCCGGCTTCTTCCGCTGATAAGAATGAACTTCGTTATAAGGGGTTTGCTTCGGCTGTGTGTAAGTTTTCAGGTGCTATCAATGCGTATGAACATATACGTGCCAGTGGAGATCGTTTGGCTATTCATGAGAAATTTGATAGCAAGTCGCTTCAAAAAGTACAAGTGATAGAATTTGACAAGGACTTTTTTCGGGGTAAGAAAATCTTGGTATTTGACGATATTTTAACGAAAGGGTTTTCGTATGCTCGTTTCGCATGTCAGTTGGAAAAAATAGGAGGTGAGGTTTTGGGAGGTTTCTTTTTAGGTAAAACAGTTGTCCGTATGTTATAAGATGAAAGAAAAAGAGAGTTATATAGAGAAGCAGAAGGGTATCTTTGGAGATACTACTTGGTTCACTTATCGTTATGAGGTGAATGGAATGGTGTATGAAACTTCGGCAGGTTCGTTGGATATATGTAGAAAGGCACGTGATAAATGGATGAAAATGATGTCCGTTGCTTTTACCGGTCATAGAACGATACGAACAAATAAATATGCTTTGTCCGTATCGTTGAATGAAGAGGTACGTTTCTGCTATGAGAATGGAATCCGTTTTTTCTATATTGGTTGTGCGGTTGGATTTGACATGATGGCTGCTCATACCATACTTGAACAAAGGAAACAATATCCCGATATGGTTTTGGTGGCGGTTGTTCCTTATGTCGGGCAAGATGTGTATTTCAACAAAGAGGACAAACAGAGGTATGCTGATATTTTGCGCCAAGCCGACAAGGTGGTAGTTCTATCCGAATATTATTATGCTCAATGCTATGCCCACCGTAATGATTACATGATTTCACACGCCTGTAGGCTGATTGCTTATTGGGATGGAAAATCTGCCGGAGGAACTTCTTATACGTTTAACAAGGCACAAAAAAAGAAATTGGTGATACACAATCTGTTTTGATTCAGATTGTATATCACTGTTCTCCAGCGGTATGATCAAACGTGGCGATGTCATACCGTCTGGTTGCTGTAAGTGCTAATATTTCCGGTGCAAAAGAGAGAGACACAATAAATATGAAAAGCAGTGATAGATGAATTTTACTTAATGTGATTGTGTGAAATCCAGAAATGGGGAAGGCAAAGGAGAGAGGCATATCCGGTCTGCTTTCGGAGTTTCGGCCACGCCGAAACAACTTCTTTCCGGCGGCTATGCCACTCTCCTTTTATTTGCCCGGCAGTCTGTTGCTTACCCATATGCCCCAGCCTTTTAGGGCTGTAGATAGGTAGTCGGATATTTCGCCACCAGATTGGCAGTCCGCTTCAATCGTTTGCTTTTCTCCGAGTGGATGCCTTTCTGTTTTTCCGGTAGTATAATCTTCTTTTTCCGGAAACAGTTGTAGTGGCTGTGTGCCTGTATGGTTATGTTCTCCCCACAGAATCCGTAAGTCTGTTCTTCCGTAGTAGGTTTTTGTTTTATCGAGGAGCCACTTCTTCCGATACGTGGAATATTGTATGCTTCATTCTTCGGCTTCATTTTTTTAAAAGGAATTGCAGAGGTTTCTTCCGGTGTGTCGATAGGCGGCAGACCATATTTTCGGAATGTGCCATGCTTTCTGTCTGACCGGTTGTTTTTTTGCATCCTTTCCAAACCTGTTGCTGATTTTCAAGTTTTGTCTTTTTCATATCATTTTTTAGTGAAGTCAAATCATTTTCCGTTGCAAATATAGATTGTTGCTAACCCCGGTTACGGGGATAAGGGGGCGATTCACAAACACCACGTTGTTATTCGGCTGAAATCTTCCTTTTTTTGCCCTGCACAAAAAGCGTATTTAACCCGAATTATTTGCTGCCATCTTCACCAATAAAAAAGTTACAAATCTTCCTTTTTCCGGCTAGCATAAAAAGCGTATTTATATCTTTTTTCATGGTGTCCCCCAAAGCCAACAATCAGTTATTGCACTGTAAAATTGATTAATTAACTTCTAAAAAATCAGAGATATGAAAAAGATTGAAAATTCATTCGCAGTAACAGGTTTTATCGGTAAGGATGCAGAAATCCGTAGTTTTGAAACAGCAAGCGTAGCACGCTTTTCTATCGCGGTCAGCCGTGCAGACAAGACAGGTGAAGAAACCTCTTATGTTTCCGCTTTCATGGGGATTGAAGCCTGGAGAAAGAATGAAGCACTGGATTCCTTCGATGTATTGAAAAAAGGTGAGCTGATAACCGTTGAAGGCTACTTTAAGCCGGAAGAATGGACGGATTCTAAAAGTGGAGAGAAGCGTAACCGCATTGTGATGGTAGCCACCAAGTTTTATCCGGCTCCGGAAAAAGAAGAAGAAAAACCGGATCAGCCTAAACAGAAGGCTGTCTCTAAAAAGAAAAAAGCAAGCAAATAATTGAAGCGGCCTTGTGCCGCTTTTTTTTGCTATATATCCGAGAGCGTTTTTGCGTTCACGCAGTATTCTTTCCCACCCTCCCCTTTATTTGAATGACTGTTCTCTTTTCTGGTTTACCCGTAGTCATCCGCTATGCGGCTGATTATGGGTAAACCAGAAAAGAGAAGTTCCAAACGTGGGCGGGATTGCAATGGTCATCATCCGGAGCTTCGGCATTGCCGAAACAACCTCCTTCTTTCGTATTGCAGTCCCTTCCTTTTACCGTTTGTCCCGGCAGTCCGTTGCTAACCCGTTCCCCCCTGCCACTTGTGGCAGGGAGATAGGAATACGGTTTTGCAAGCAAAACCGTATGGTTTGTTTTACTTTCCGTACTGCCCTTTTCCTTGTTTTCTGCCTCCCTTAATGTGCGTTTTTCATAGCTCCATCTGAGACCCTTTGTTTTTGAACGGCAAATTTATTTCGGTGGATGGATACGAAAGAGTTCCGGTCTTCGCCCTTTGTACCGAAAAAAATAACGCCGGACGGCTTCGCTGTCCCCAACATTTTTTGTCGTCCAAAACTTTTCTAAATCCCTCCTTCCTTATTGATGCGTGCCGTAAAAAAAAGGCTCATAAACTCAGATGGGGCATGAAAGCTCAAAAAAAAGTCGGCAGAAAGAAAAGGCCATCCCAGAA
>NZ_JH114336.1:49008-49412 GCF_000157095.2 Bacteroides sp. D1 | reverse complement strand
TTTTGCAAGCAAAACCGTATGGTTTGTTTTACTTTCCGTACTGCCCTTTTCCTTGTTTTCTGCCTCCCTTAATGTGCGTTTTTCATAGCTCCATCTGAGACCCTTTGTTTTTGAACGGCAAATTTATTTCGGTGGATGGATACGAAAGAGTTCCGGTCTTCGCCCTTTGTACCGAAAAAAATAACGCCGGACGGCTTCGCTGTCCCCAACATTTTTTGTCGTCCAAAACTTTTCTAAATCCCTCCTTCCTTATTGATGCGTGCCGTAAAAAAAAGGCTCATAAACTCAGATGGGGCATGAAAGCTCAAAAAAAAGTCGGCAGAAAGAAAAGGCCATCCCAGAAAGGGGTTTTAAAAAAAGGTCTTTAAATCTAGCTGAAGCATAAAATTAAAAGTTTAACAAAC
>NZ_JH114336.1:17260-48908 GCF_000157095.2 Bacteroides sp. D1 | reverse complement strand
TTTTCTGCCTCCCTTAATGTGCGTTTTTCATAGCTCCATCTGAGACCCTTTGTTTTTGAACGGCAAATTTATTTCGGTGGATGGATACGAAAGAGTTCCGGTCTTCGCCCTTTGTACCGAAAAAAATAACGCCGGACGGCTTCGCTGTCCCCAACATTTTTTGTCGTCCAAAACTTTTCTAAATCCCTCCTTCCTTATTGATGCGTGCCGTAAAAAAAAGGCTCATAAACTCAGATGGGGCATGAAAGCTCAAAAAAAAGTCGGCAGAAAGAAAAGGCCATCCCAGAAAGGGGTTTTAAAAAAAGGTCTTTAAATCTAGCTGAAGCATAAAATTAGAAGTTTAACAAACTAATTAACAGAAGTATATGCAAATCATTCAATTTGTTTTTTCGGTCATCATCGCTCTTTGTGCAGTGGCTATGTTTGTCGGAGCGGTAATAACGCTAAGTCCGATAAAGGTTGTGTCGGTTACGTTGTTGGCTCTTATTTGCCTATTCTCCTTGTTTCTCGTGAAATTGGCTTATTGTGAAATGAAATCTAAAAATGATATACTATGAAAGTGTCAGAACAATTTAAAAGTACCATCAAGGCATACCTTGATAATATGGCAGCGGTGGATAGTCTGTTTGCTCCAGTCTATCAAAAACCTACAAAGAATATAGATAATTGCATTACCTATATTTTAAACCAAGTGAAGAAAAGCGGTTGCTGTGGTTTTAGTGATGATGAAATTTTTGGTATGGCGTTGCACTATTATCAGGAAGATAATATTGAGGTGGGTAGCCCATTGAAATGTAATGTAGTCGTAAATCATCATGTTGAATTGTCAGAGGAAGAAAAGAAAGCGGCTCGTGAGGCTGCTATCAAAAAATTGCAGGAGGAAGAATTGGCAAAGTTGAAGAAGCGTCAACAAGCCAAACGTGAGAACAACACCGAAGTACAAACCCAGTTAACTCTTTTTTGATATGAAACCCAAGACAAAATTACAAATGGAAATCGTGAATGGGAGCAGGAAGTTAGCTCCCGTTTCAGAGGCCCAAAAGCGTTATGCCTATAAACATTGCTTTGTGCATTATTTCAAGCGTGATGCAAAGGGGAATTGCTTTTGTTTGGATTGTGGGCATACATGGCGGGATAAGGAAGATAAGAAAAACTGTAAATGTCCTCATTGCGGTATGAATCTGAAATTGGAGAATAGCAGGAAAAGGACGGCTATATATAAAGAATATTTTTGTGTGATTACTACATACAAGCAATATCAAGTTATCCGTTTTTTTATGGTGGACTGCCGACTGAAAAAAGGGTCTCCGGCTAATTACTTTATAATTGAGGCGGTACAGTGTTGGATGAATAAAGAGGGCAAGACAGAAACGCTGTCTTTGCTGCGGGGCATGTCTATATTTTATTACGATGCATGGATATATGGAAGTTCTTTGGAATTGCGTAAGCGGAATGTGCATCATGACCGTATTTATGATATTTGTCCGGCAGTTATCTATCCGAGAATGAAAGTGATACCCGAACTTACGAGGAATGGATTTAAGGGTGTCTTTTATGATATTTGTCCGAGTTCCTTCTTTATGACATTATTAACTGATAATCGGATGGAGATATTATATAAGGCAGGGCAAATGAATTTGTTCTTGAGATTTTTAGAGAGAAAATACGGTATGGATAAGTATTGGACGTATGTAAAAATCTGTTTAAGACATGACTATGTGATACATGATGCGGACTTGTGGCTGGACTATGTGGATATGCTGATAGAAAATAAATTGGATGCGAGAAATCCTCATTATTTGTGTCCGTTGAATGTAGAAGAAGCGCATGATTGGGTGATGGGGAAATGTAAGAAGAAATATTCTGAAAAGGATGAAAAAGACTATATTGCTGCCAAATCACGTTTCTTTAATCTTTCGTTTGCGGATGGAAATATTATGGTTCGGGTATTGGAAAGCCTTTCGGACTTTTACAAAGAGGGAAAGTTGTTGCATCATTGTGTATTCAGCAACGCCTATTATAAGAGAGAAGATTCGTTGATAATGTCGGCAACGGTGGATGGAAGGCGCATGGAAACGGTGGAGTTTTCACTTAGCAGGATGGAGGTGTGCCAGTGTCGTGGAAAGTCTAACCAATTATCAGCCTATCATGACCGGATTCTGAATTTGGTACGGGATAATATACCATTGATAAGGGAAAGGATGGTAGTGTAATGAATAGCCCACACATCTAAATGTGTGGGAGTTCTTTTTTGGAATACGCCCAAAAAAGAACCCCAAAAAACGTTGTCGCTACACATCGTTACGCTCGGATTATTTGCTTGCCGGCTTTAGTTTGCCGATACATTTTTCCATGTCGGGAGACAATAGGAAAGAAGCCGTCTTTTTCTGCTGCACCCCTGAGTGTGGCTGGACGATGGCATACCTGCATTTTAATATCTTGCCGATAACTTCCGTACTGTCACGGTGCAGGTACATGGCTTTCATGGCATCCGTTGCTTTCAGGCTTTTTTCGGCTTCCATATAGGCGGAAAAGGACGGTTTGAATAAGGCACGGGGGCTTTCCGCTTTCTGTATGACAGCGGATAATTGTGCGCTTTTGTTGTTCAGGTAGCGCAGGCTGTCCGATACGGTGACGTCTTCTGTTTCCAACACTTCCAGTAGTTCGAACTTTAAATCCGTCCAGGTGCCGTGAGAATCTGTCTGAACCCATTCCGCAATGGCCTTCTCATAGCCGGGTTTGCTGCATGAGGAAAAGGTAATGAGCAGCATACAAAAAAATAAATGCTTGATATTCATATTGATCTGATTTTATAGGTTGTCGTATTATGTGATGGAGCAAATCTATGAGGTTACTGGCCGTCCTCCGTGGAGGAACAGATGCCACACGAGATTTTCAGATCATCGTTCCAATCCTTGTTTTCCGAAAGTTCGACGTTCTTCAGTTCCCGTACCTTGTTGCGGAGTTCATCGTTACTCAGGCTCTCGACATCAGTCGTATCGCCATGAAAGTAACGATGCAGCCATAGGGTGTACTTGTGCCCTTGTTTGTCGTTGTCAAAGATGCTCCGGAGCTCCTTTACCTGGTTCTTGTCAAGAATCAGGCGTAATAGCCTCATTTGTCCTTCCGTGAATGTCCCTTCCGTAGATACATATACAAGATTGAGGTCGCTCCCGGAATGGCGTAATTGATAGTGGGAGATACAGTCTATAAATGACTCCCCGATGTAGAGGATGTCTATCGGGCGGCTTTTGTCATGGTTGCTGGTTGCCAGACAGTCGAACTTGCCACCGATAATCCCTTTGAATGTTTCATTTCGTTGAGAAATGGCTTGCACACCGTTTTCATTGTACATCTTGATGCACACGTTGCGGTAAACACTCCCTTTGTTCTTTACCTCACGAATAAATAAAGTGTCTTTGAAGAACCGGCTTTCAATGCTTTCTTTCAGGATACCTCTTTTTTGGAGATAATTGCCCTTGTAGGGTTGTAGCTGGCTCAAGTAGAATTGAAGTTCGTCCGCTCTCATGCTTGTGTTACCTACTTCATATCGGCTTTTTTCGGGTGTCGTGATGCGGTTGGTGTTGATGTAGTTCTGAAGGATCTCCCCCACCTCGCGCAAGGTCGGCATTTTTCCGGTTGTTTCAAATAGATGTTCCTGCATCAGATCCATGATACTGCGGCCACGCACGCTGTCGCTATGCACGTCCCAATAAGTATATTGGTTCTGCGAGTTCCGCTTGATGACGATGGTATGCGTTCCGTTGCTCATTTTGGGACAGGAGTTGGAAGAGCCTTCCACGATTTTCCATCCCAGCTCCAGCAGGAAATCGGGCAGAGAAATGGTTGTTTTTATCTGATTGAAATCGACTTTCATACGATTGATGGTTAGATGGTTTCTATAATATCTTCTGGAAGAAAGTACCGGATTGATTCCTGATGTTCTGGTTCTTGCTTTAGAAAAAGGACGAGATGTACTTCTTGACCGTCTTTGATAAACGGAAGATGGGCAGCTTTTTCTGATAGAGTCCGGGCTAATCGTTGAGCATCTTCTTTGTTCGTCCATTTACATTCTCCAATGAGTATATGTTTCTTGTCGAATGATTCTGCAACAACATCCAATTCTATCATTGTCCCCTCTTTGTTGCCTTCAGGAAATATTTTTCCCCACCATCTGGAGGCGATATTATAGACAATACCGTCAATCTCGTTGCCACTTATATATTGTCGGCAAAGATGCTCCCAACAGTCACCTACATGTTGGGTAAATTGTGCGTTAATGAGGTGCATGACGGTATCGATACGCCTTAATTCCAAGATAGAACGGTGTGGAGCGATGAAACGATAATAGAACTGTAACATATTGTCATTGATGCGATAGATACCTTTTTTACTCTTTTTCTCACTTTCGCCGAAAGGTATCTCACGTCTTATATAACCTAATTCTCGTAGTTTACTCAGAGGCTCGGATATCTGAGTTGCTTCTTTTCCCGCTCTTGATGCAATTTCAGTTATGCGGTTGACCCCATTTCCGATGATGGAAAGGATGGTGGAGGTTTGTATTGTATCTCGTAAATCGTCCCGAAGAAGTCGTTGCGGTTCTTCGGCCAATATGCCTTTGGTATCTAAAGCCAATTCCCGTATGGCAGTGTCCATATCTGGATAATCTGCACGTAACTCCCAGTAACGAGGAATGCCACCCCAGATGGAATATTCTTCTACTGCGGCAATTGTGTTTACATTTAAAGCTTGGCCGATGTAGGACACAGGAATTGGAGGCAGTTTGATAATTTCATCTGCCAATCCGTATAGAGGCTCTCTTTTGTCCAATACATATCCTTGCATGAGTTGTTGCGATGATCCGCAAATAATCAGGTCATATTTGAGCGTCTTTCCATTAAGCAACTTCTGGATAACAGAAGGTAATGAAGCACAACTTTTAACCATATAAGGAAATTCGTCCAGACAAACGGTTATACGTTCAGATAGCCTGTCGTTTAGTTCCAATAGTAGTGTTTCCCAATCAGGATAAACGACCTTATCAAATCGAGGTATGCTGTAGGCGATAGCTTTGGCAAACAAGGCTCGTTGGTTGGCCTCATTCGTTTGGTCACTCAGAAAATATACATCCTTGTCTTGCATGATCTCTTTAATGAGCGTGGATTTACCGATACGTCTTCTGCCGTATATGACAAGAAACTGGGGTGTTGTTCTTAAAAGAGCATTGCGCAATCTCTTCAAAGAATCCTGTCTGTCTATAAATTGGTTGAACTTCATCTGTGTTAGTTTTATATTATAAGTGAGAAAGATTATCTTTCACAAAGATAATAAAATCCGTTCAAGTGTAAAAGAGAAAATACCTGATTTTTGAATATGGTTGCTTTTTATTTTATGGTACTGTAAACCAAATCAACAGTAGTGTCTATACCGGGAACGGCCTCTAACTGTTTACTCTGGTTGAACACGCTTTCACCGTCTTTCTTTATTTGCAGGGTGATGGTTGCGTTCTCTTTTGAATAGAGGATGCCTTGCACGGTAATTTGGCTGACCGGCTTTTCCGTACTGTATTCCACTTTATCGGTGAAGGTCTCATCTACGGAAAATGCGGAGGTGCCGGTGCGTTCGTTCCTGAATTTCACGCCGTCAAGATTATATATATGTACACTGCCTTTGGGTGAGGTGCCGGTTACGGCTACGGTGATGTGATACATACCGGCTTTGTCTGTTTCCGGTTGGATTTCCTCTCTGTTGCATGAAGCCGCCAATAAGCAGGCTGCCACTAATAATGAATGGATTTTTCTCATGGTAGGATTCTTTTGTTGAATGTTATCGGATGATTTTTTGTTCTGTCTTATGTGTCCCGGCTG
The DNA here is from genome assembly GCF_000157095.2 of Bacteroides sp. D1. Taxonomy (NCBI): domain Bacteria; kingdom Pseudomonadati; phylum Bacteroidota; class Bacteroidia; order Bacteroidales; family Bacteroidaceae; genus Bacteroides; species Bacteroides sp. D1. The sequence continues at coordinate 43,041 of NZ_JH114336.1, read as the reverse complement.
CCGGAACTGCTGACTTTTCTTTTAATTTGTCCTCTATCTTTTTAAGGATAGCGTTGACATCTTCAATGATTTTAATGTAGTTCTGCTGGATAATCTCTTCCAGGATTTCCAGTTCCATCTCTTCTTTGCCGTTGCCTAGTCTGACCGGCAAGGAGAAACGGGGTATCTCCTTCTCTTCAAAACGGCACATATCCATCTGCACGTTGAAGAATGGCGGCTTGCCTCCGGCAATCTTGCCGATGAAGTGCCCGGCTGCTTGCCCGGCAATGTCCCTTGCCTTTAAGACCTTTTCTTTTTGCAGGCTTTCCGTTACGCTGCCGCTTCCACTTGTCTGGTGGGAATAGGATTCCTGTGCCTCTTTTTTCTCGCCAAGCAGGTTCTCAATGTCCTTGGCCGTCTTCTCGTTTCCGGTCATGCCGTAGGCTTGTGTTCCGCAAGAGGCTTTCAGGATGTTGGCACTCTTCTCTCCATAGTCCCTGACCGCTTGGTTGAAGTCCTGGACGGCAAGGATGGTGGCGACATTGTGTTTTCGGGCGGTACCGATGAAGGTGTCGATGCCTTGTAACAGGATGGTCGGAAATTCATCTACCATGAATACGCTGGTTGCTTTGCCGGGATTGTTCATCTGCGACATCAGTACGCTGCCGATGCAGGAAATGGCGGGAGATACGGCCTCCTTGATGGTGGGCGCATTGCCTACGCATAACAGCGTTGGGTGTTCCTTGTTGGTTATATCCAAAGAGAACTCTTCTTCGGGAAGTGGTGACAACACCCAGAAGATGTATTTGTTGTTCAGGAGTACCAGCGGAGTCTGTGCGGATGATACGGCTCCGGCTGTCTGCTGTTGTGCGCCCAACTTCCAGGCAGTCAGCATCGAGGACATGTTCAATGCGATTTCAGGATCTTCCGACAGCCAATGGAATACCAGGTTGCTGTCCGAAAGGGCAAGGGCTATCACATGGGGCAACGTACAGATGCCAAGCTCCCTCTCCTTGAAACATTTGTAGGCGATTGAATAGACGTAGTTAATGGCATTGTTGGCCCAAAAGTCTGTTTTTTCTTTCCAACTGGCTTCCAGATTTTTCATCAGCGTGATGATGATGTTACGGATGAATAGCGATTCGTTGCCCTTTGACATATATTTCGGAGAGAGTACGTTTACCCTGACCGTGCGTGACATATCCACGAAATTGATATAGGCGAAACGGGGTGTCTCCACTCCTTTAGCCCGGAAGTATTCAATGCTTCCGTAGGCGATACGTGAGAGGATGGGTGACTTGTCCTTGGTGGGATCACCCTCCCAGTCGTACACGAATCCGGCATAGTTGCGCTCGGCGCACTGGTAGATGATTCCCTTGATCCAGCTTTCCGATTTACCGCTTCCCGGACCGCCGTCAATATAGACATTCTGCTGCGGCTTATGGATGACCAACGGCCCGGAGGTGGTCTCAAAGCGGAAGTAGAAAGCTGATTCTTCCCGGCTTAACCCGAAAATGCTGTCATCGGATTGGGCATGGCGCCGGATGAAATAAGGCAGAGTCTTGATGACAAGCAGCGTGTACGCCACAAACACAGTAGGAAACACAAATAGGTTATACCACGCTGATAACCGGCTGAATCCGATAACCAGCATGGATGCCGAAACCAATGTCATACTGGTGTAAACCCATTTCTTGTTTTCGTCTTTCACCTTGCCTACCGGGAAGAGAAAAGCAAGACCGCCGATCAGGATGACGTAGAGAAACCGGAATAGGGCATCCTTTTCCATCAGCCTTTCCCACATGGCCGGATTACGTAGTGGAGCGTATAATCCCGTAACGATAGCCCACTGAAACAGTACGGCTGTCCCGATGAGCGTGGATAGCAGGATCAGGATGAATGACAGGTCTTTCTTTTCTCTTTCCATGGCCGTTGCAATTATTGGGGTTGTCCGGTTGCCGTTCCGTCACCGTTCTCTTTTTTCTCAGCCTTTCCCAGTAGCTCAATGCGTGAGACGGTCAGGCTGACGGATGGGATGTGGCTACCGTCATCCTTCTGGAATACATCGGCATACACATCGCCGCAGACATATACCTGTGTCCCTTTTTTCAGATACTCAAAGACCTTACTCTCGTAATTTACGAAGCAGCATACCCATAGGGTCTGTTCCTCGTTGTTCACGTTCTTGTACTTGGTGGATACATGGAAGTTGAATCCTTTTCCGTTCTTGTTCTGCCGGGCATCCGCACCGACATAACCGATAATTTGTCCTGTAAACATAATGATGGTTTTTAAAAGTTTATAATCCGAGCTGTGGCTCATTCGTATTTTTCATGGCCGGTTCCGCTTCCATGACAGGCAGCGAAATGCCGAAAGTGCCGTATAGTGTTTCAAGGTTGCTTGCCGTGGGATGGTTGGCGGCGAGGTTTTCCAATTGTCGGGATGAAGGAATAAAACCTTCATTCTTCATCTGCTCCAATACCGGACGGTTGTCTTGCAGGACGGCCAGCGTAAACCGTTCCTCCGGTGTGAGGTACTGTTCCATCCGTGAGGCGTGTTCCTGAATCATATTACTGGCTTTGCCTACATCGGCAAGGATGTTATAGATGAATTTGGGATCTTCTTTCAAGGCTCCCAGCCAGTTCTTTAGATACATGGCATTCTCTTCCCGGATATAGGTGGATATGCCCAGGCTTTGCCCGACGGTAGCGGAGGTGAGTTCGGCAACCAGTTCCTCTTTGGCATATTGCTTGTCTCCGAAAATCACGCCTTTTTCCCGGTTCAGATGCTCAGGCTCCCCAGTCGAGTGCGCCATCTCATGAAGTAGTGTGGAGTAGAAATTCTCTCCGTCCTTAAACTGCCCCTTCAGGGGTACGACGATATGGTTATCTTCTCCCCTTGCATGGTAAGCACTATTTCCTTCCTTGGAATAAATGGGGCAGATCCATTGCTGTTCCCGTACCATCGCATCAATCAGAGGCACGGTGAGCATCCCTTGCTCGTCCTTGATGGCCGGTATCTTGAATTGCTCCTTCAATGCTTCCCATTTCTCCGGTTTCGTTTCCTGAAGATTGGTCTGCTGTACGTTGAACACATTGTATGTCTTCAGAAACGGCGTGACCTTATATTCCTGCTGCTCGTTTTTATCCAGGTTCTTATATACGTCGAAAGGTATTTTCTTTCCGTTCTTGTCTCTTACTGAGAAATTCCAGTAAATGACCGGGAATGACTTTTCTCCTTTCAGTATGTTAAGGCCGCTGTCTTTGGCTTGCATGAAGGTCATATAGACCGGCAGGCTGTACTGCTCTTTTTCCGAAAGTAGAAACAACATGAAGGAATTTACTCCGTTGTAGGTTCTTCCCTCGATATTTTGCGGAAGTCCCCCACCCTTTATCCCGAACCAAGGCTTCTGCCAGTTGTCTTCCACCTGCTTTATCTTTTCGATCATCAGTTCGGCGAAACGCTGTAATGCTTTGTCACTTGCTGTATCCATGATTTATTGGTATAGATTTCTGTTCTCGTAATCAAGCAGCCATTCTCTGGCCGTTTGGTTGTTTATCTCTTGCTGCTTGGCAGCCATCTCTTCTTGATAGGCTTGTGCAAGCTCTTCCTGTGCAAGTAGAAACTCTAAGTCACAGATTTCTCCTGCAATGTTTTTCTGTACTAATTCATCGTAATCCATAATTCCTGATTTTTTAGGTTATAAGTCATTGAAAGCCCGGTTGATGGTGCTGGCTATCGGACGGGCCATTTCCTTGCTGTTGTCGGGTTTGGGTGTGCTGGCCAGTTTGACATCTCCCAGTGTCTTTGTGCTGCCTTCCATCCCGAAAATCTTTTGTACGGCTATCAGCGTGTTGGCTTGCACACCCGTTTCACGCATCCGGGTAAGGTCTTGTTGGGTGAGCCGGTACCCTTCTTTCTGTATCTCTTGGATGACATGAAAGTTGTCGGTCTGTGCGGCATCCAACAGACGTGCGGCCTGCCTTTCATGTTCGCCCTGTTCTTCCGGCTTGGTGCCGAACAGCTGGATGACTTCATGGGTTTGCCTTTCATCCAGACCGTGTTCCTTACCGATTCCTTTGATAAACTCTTCACTGGGTTTATATCCTTCCTCTTTGAGCTTCCCGATTTTTTCAAAGTCATGTTTGCCCACCGCTTCCTTAAACTCGGCTTCCATATTGCGCCCCTCTTCGTGTTTTTGCTCTTTTGCAGCCTCTATGTTGGCCGCATGGGCTTCCAGTTTGGGGGTCATGGCCTTGATCAGCTCTTGTGCCTTGCCGGGAGTGATACTCTGTATGTTCTGTATCATGACTCCTTTCCTGTCATCCGTCAGTTGGATGTCGGCAATGAAGTAGCCTTCCGGACTGTGCAGCAGCTTGTTCTCCAGTGCATGGCCGTTGGCGAGCAGGTATTTGTCGGCTTTGGTTAACTTGTAGCCGCCATATTCGCTGGTCTGCCCGATGATATCGGGAATCTTGATTTCCTGGTTGGTGCGCAGGATGACGGAGTTCAGATCCCGGTCAACTTGCAGCAGGATGTCCTTCTTATTTACGGTGATGGGTACGATGTCACCGGCAAGCAGCTGTTCTTTCTCTTTCTTGCCCAACTTCTTTCCCAGCACCTTGTCCGGGATAACCAACGCCTCTTTGCGGTAGAATACGGAGATTCCGTCATCGTTTAAACGGAGCTTCCCCGGTTTGCCGTGTATCTCCATCAAATCAGACATGATACCCTTTTCCAGCTTGGTGCCTTTCCCGTCGAGGATGTTCCCTTGCTTGTAGGCGTATTCATAGAGCGACTGTCCGGTGTAGCATACCTTCAGGCGATGGTCGATGACGGTAAAGCCGTCCTTGTCATGTCCCTTCAGGTTCTCCCACCGCTTGATGCTGATGCCCTCCTTCTCCAGCTCGGCGACATATTTAGGATCATTGGCACGTTCCTTGTTAAAAAGGGCGGATACACGTTCTTTTGATTGGTCACGAAGGCTTTCATCGTACTTTGCTCCGGCTTTTTCCCTGATTTCGCTTACGCTCATGCTCAGCTCTTCCCCGTCTTTGCGGAACCGGAAATATCCGTCCCGGTATTCGGTCTGATAGCCCAGTGATTCGGCGATGCCGCCGAACTGTCCCACGTTGTCGAACATATAGGTGTCTAATGCTTCTCTCAGTTTCATGGCTGTGGCTTGTATAAGGGTTCTGCGGAAAGGATGTATTCGTTCAACACGGCCAGCTTGATGTGCCGCCCGCCGTTTCGCTCGTAAATCTCGATCTCGAATACCTTATCATCGGGTATCGTGAATTTGTCGAAACCAAGTATCAGCCGGTTCCGGCTCTTGCCCTTGATTTTCGTATCAAAATCTTTCTGATAAATAGGTTCGATGGTCGTTTCTTGCTGGATGGCGTTCTTGCTCTTCTTCTGGTCACGCTGGAAACATTTGACAAACTCGATGTCGTAGTCGATGTATGATTTGTTTTTCAGGTCAAAGATGAAAAACATGAAGTCCTCATGCACATACAGATTGGCCATTGACAACTCAAACTTGTTCTCGATGACCCCCAGGCTGTAGATGTTGCGCTTCTTGGTGCGCAGCTCTTGGATGCATCTTTCCATTTCCTCGCTGTTCACATCCACATGGGCGGTATATTTGCGCTGGTCATCGAAATTGTAGGTGAATACGGAGGTATTGCCCCGTTTGATGGTGATGTGGTAAGTGTTCATGGCCTTATCCACCACAAACAGGTTGGAATATGCCACGGCATCTTTGGCGGTTGATACTTTCAACTGGTTGTTGTAGGCGGCCAGAGTGAAGGACACCTCGTTGCCGGGCGTTCCGTAAGCGATGTCCTCCGGAAAGAAGAACTCGGCCAGATGGAGGTCGCTGACTTCTGCCTGATAGTCATGGTGCTGCCATTTCCCGTTGTCCTCGTAAATGTTCGGGTGCGAATCCGTGCCGCTTTCGGGAAGGTAGCGGATGTGATAGGTGTAAACGCTTCCGTCGATGCAGACTACGGTCAGGTTGGTCTCTTCGGTGAATCCTTCCGCTTGCGCCGAGAGCCTGACGATATGGGGCGCCTCTTCTACCCGGCTGGCCATGACAAGCTCCTGTTCGCCGATGGCGATATCAGATACTTGCACAGGGAATACCAGGTGTTTCACACAGTCGAAAGAGATAAAGATGTCTTTTTGGCTGATGGCTTGTTGCCGGGGAGTGCCGTTTTCCTGAGCGAAGAGCGGCAGACTGCACACAAAGCAGTAAAACAGTAGATAAATATATTTCTTCATGTTGTCGATATGTTAAACGGTTCTTGAAAAAAAGGCGGTGAATACGGTAATGCCCCATAGAAGAAGCAGGGTAATGCCGAAAGAAACGGTCAGCGGACGGATTTCTTTAAAGGCTCGTCCGTTCCGGCGTGATACGTAGATCCGATAGCCGAAAAAGACCGCTGACAGCGCAAGCAGGTAATTGAGAATGTCTATCATAATTTGTCTATCAATGTTTGAAGGGGATGATTTTTCTTGTTCGTTTTCTCTTGTTCCATTTGCTCATAGAGCTTCTGTAACTCCGCTTGCACGGCTTGCCTGCGCAACTTCGATTCCTGACTCTCTTCCTGGATATACATTTCGTAGTTGGACTTGAGATGTACCTTCACTTGTGAGAGGCTCATGTTCAAGATTTGCTTGGCTACCTGGGTGGTGGCGTTGACTACGCTGGTCACTTCGCTGGCCATCGTGCCGATGGAAGAGAGCGGCATGTCGATGTTCTGTACAAGACCTTGTTCCATACGCTTGGCTGCACTGGCTTTCAGGTTATTGGGCAGGTTCAAACCTTCCATGGCATCATTGTCGAAGACAACCACCGATACGGGATTGAGGTTGTCTCCTACCTTCAGGTTGCTGACCACCACATCGAGGCGGTTGGCTCCCAAAGTGGCGACACCGTAAAACAGCGTGTTGGCCGGTATCTTCATGCCGGATAGGGTTACGTCCTGAAGCAACCGCATCCGTACCGTACTGCCCGTGACTACGGTCTGGTCGCCGTGGATGCAAGCCCTGAAGAGGTTGCTGTTTCCCGGTGTGGAGGTCGGTTGGCGGCGTACCCGCTTGCCGTTTTCGGCACGGTAGATCGGGCCTTTTTGCATCAGGCTGTCGGCGGATGGATGGCCGGAAGGGTTGGCAGCGGCTTTCTCCGTTTTTCCCTCTTGGTCATAATTGACAATCCGTTCATACATGCGCTTGCGGTATTTGTCGGATTCTTCCAGTTCCTTGCGGATGCGTGAGTTCTTCTTGGCTTCCCGGATAATCTCGTTGAGCGCCTGCTCGTCCTCCAGTCCGTCCAGTTGGCTTTCCAGCTGATGAGAGAAGCGTCCGTTCCGGCCACCTCCGTATTCTGCCATGACTTCGCTGTACGGATCGTTCTGCATACGGCGGATGCGCTCCAGTGTGGCACGGTCATACCGTTCCTGCTGGTTTTGCAGCTCGAAGTAAAAATCAGATCCTTTGACTTGAGACTCTTTCAGGATGCGTGCCTTCTCCTGCTCTTCCAGTTTGTCCTGCTTATAGGCTTCCATCTTGTCGTTCACCTTGTCGGCCATTTCCGACTGTGGTTCCAGAAAGGCTTGCGAGGCGGTCTGTCTGTCACTCCCTGACGGCACGTTCCCGTCCTCACGGATGAAGAATACATAAAGGAAGAGGATGCCCAGGATTACCGGGATGGCCATCAACAGCTTGTTCTTGTCTTTGATAAGTTTATTCGGTTCCATGGTCGGTTGGTTTAGAGGTTTCTGACTGGTTTTCATTCTTGCCCGGAGAAGCTGCCTGCGATGTGTTGGCGCCGTTGCTTTCCACGGGTTCGGAATAGCGGACAATCCAATCTTCTATCTTGGCTCCGTGCGCATTTTCCTCGCTGCGGGACAGCATATCATAGATGGTGAACTCCGCTTCGATATTACGTGAGATGCTTCCCCGTGCCCGGTACCCGGTCTGCGTGAAGATTATCTTTCCGGAAACGGGTATCGTTTGGGTGTTAATCTCTACATCCTTGATGCGTACCCCGTAACGGATATTCTTTTGTATGAGTGAGTTCAGCATATTCACATCGTTGTACTCGTTCAACAGCTCCTTCCCCTTGTTGCCTATGAGGTTGAGCGCAAGCGAAATGTTCTTCTCGTAGCTGCTTTCGTCAAAGGCATACCAGTGGGTTACGAAGGTCTTTACATGGTTCATGTATTCGTATTGCCGCATATCGCTGGCAGACAGGCTGCTTGCCTCATAGACTTCTCCCTGCCTGTCGATGACGAGAGCCTGGCCGTATGCTTTTTCTATTTTGTTGATAAGGAAGATGATACTGCTGGCAAAAGCGATAGTCAGGATGATGCAGTACCCGGCTGAAAGCCGGATAGTCAGCTTGACCGCATCATCTGCTCCTTTGAATTTCATCAGATTCATAGTTCTATTTTTTATTGTTGTCGTTTATGAAACTTGCCCCGATAGAGGCGGCACCGCCTACGTTGGTCAGCTTGCCGCCTGCCGCTGCGCCTCCCATCAGGGCGATGGTGGCCGCCGTGGTGACGATTGACACGGTTTTCGAAATGATTTTCCCGGCATCGCTGTGTCCTACGATTTTGGAGGATAGCCAGAAACAGCTGCAATAAGCACCGATTAAGGCGAGATCCATTCCTAAATATTGTATCTGCTGCGTAGCTGCGTCTACCATGTCGGCACTTTCCGTATAGATGGCCTTGAAGGTCTGCCACATGATTTGATTCAGGATATTGATGACGGTGAATACCATACAGGCGGAGCAGAGCGTACCGAACCAGATACTCAACTGTTTCTGAAAGACCGGCAGCATGCTTACGGCAAAGACAAACGGGCCGAGAATGACCAATAGCTTGACAATGACCACGCCGATACCCAAGATGACTACTTGTATGATTCCTACCAATAGGGCGGAAATGCCATGAAGTACAAGGGTGGCGAGGTTGGCGGGGTTGAGCAGCTGCACAATCTTCTCCACGCTGGAGCGTACACCGGTCATTTCGTCCTCTTCCATCTTTTTATCCAGTTCGTGCTGCATGGCGCCGGTGTTGTCTTCTCCGGCTGCTACCTCCGACTGGAGGCTGTGTTTGTCGTATTCGACAATCATCTCTCCTTGTTCGGTGGCTGATTGTGCCATGAACTGGGCAAATTCCTGCGCACGCTCGGAGGTCAGCGAGGTGGCTTCGTTGATTACTTCCATCGTGCCTACGATGGTTTGGGCGATGGGGGTGTACATGCTTAGGCAGAAGAACAGTACCAGGCAACGGGCGATTTCCATCATGTCGGGAAATTTGTCCTCATTCGGGCTTAACAGCTGGCTGGCTCCGTGATAGAGATAGTTGTATGCCAGGTTGCAGATAAAGCAGATGACACCAACACCGAAGGCGATGACCGTCATTTGCGAAACGAGTTCCATCGTCAGACCGTCCGTGATCTGAAGTCCCCAGAGAAAATTATCTTGATTCATAACGTTTAATTGGTGTGTCGTGTGAAAGCGGCCAACCGTCCCTGGTAATAGGTCTTCCGGTTATGCCCCTTCATGGATTTGTAAATGACCGTGGAACGCACGGATTCGTTAAACTCACGCATCTCTTCGGCGGCTTTTTCCACCGATTCCTTCACCTGCTCGATAAAGGACATGCGCCCTTCCGAGTTCATTGAGAAGTAACTGGTCACGGTGGCCACCTTGAACAGCAGGTCGGTACTCAGGCTCAGATTGACGGTCACACGCTGAAAGTTGAGAAATTTCAGGCAGTGGTAATTCGATCCTACGTTCAGGTAAAAGCTGTAGTCGCTGCTCAGGCAGGCTACGTCGTCCAGCAGGTCGGCAAGCTCTTTCAGTGATTTGAGTTCCTTCAACTGGTCGATCTTTTGCAGGCCGAGCCGCAGTTCCTGGGCATCGATCATTTCATTGATTTGTGTAACCCATTTCTTGACATTGGCGATCCATTCCGTTGAGTTCAGCAGGGTGTGGCCGGGATCATGCACGACGAACTGGGCATGAACACTGCCGGTTCCCGTCAGCCCCATCGAGGCGGCAAGTCCGAGTATGAGAATGATTCTTTTCATGACGGTTATTTGTTGGTGATGAATAATAAGGTGAATATGGCACATACCAGCCAGGCTGTCAGATAGCTCTTGGCATTTTCCTTTTTCGTGGCGAGTGCCCATACCACGAAAATGAGCGCAACGCCCAAAAGTGCGGCGGCAATGCTTCCGGCAAGATTGTATGCACTGCCGTTGAAGTCGGTTGACCAGCTTAGAAGGGCGGTCAGCCCTTGGGTGGCGTCATCCATACTTTTTCCTCCTTTCCTCCAGATAGCGGTTGATGGCCGTATAGGTCGAGCCGCTTTCGTTGAACAACTGCTTCAGCCGTACTACCGTCGCCTGGCGCGAATCGAAGGCTACGGCGGCGAAGTCGGACACTTCGTTGCGGAAGATGAAGGCATCGTTCGACATCTTGATGAAAAACTCTCTCCAGCGTTCCGTGCGTTGCAACGACTCGATCATATAGGCCTCTTCGTCCGTGATGGAAAGCACGGCTTTCACTTCCGGCAGGTTCTGCCGGTGTTCCGAATGGTCGAGGATAATCTTGGTCGCGCAGTTGATGATGATGGAGTCCTTGATACTGGACGGCATGTTTTTCAAAAACAGGATGTTCTGTGCGGCCAGCGTGATGCTTCCCTCCTTTTTACGGAAGGTACGGTACAGGTAGGCGATGAAGTCTCCGAATTTCTCGTCTTGCAGGAAGTCGAGCGCTTCGTCGATGATCAGTTCTTTGGCAAATCCCTGGCGTTTCTTGATTTTATCCACGATCATTTGCAGGGTGATGATGGCAACGAGCGGAAAGTACTCTTTCTTAGAGGCATCTTCCATATCGAAGGCTATCAGCCGGTCATGCACGATATCCACGTTCTCGGTGGCGTTCAGCAGGAATGACAGCTCTCCGTCTGTATAGGGTTCCAGCAAAAGCAACAGCTCCTCTATCTCGAATTTCTGTTTCTCAAACTCGGTCATCCGTTTGCTGAACACTTCCTTCAGATAAGCCCGGTAAGTTATCAGCGTCGGGAAGATACGCTCATGCTTCTCTCCTATTGAAGAGTTGTTCACATAGTCATAAAATCCGATGACGGATTTCCTGAGAATGGCGTTCTCGGCAGGCAGCATGGGTTCACGTACCTTCCAAATGTAGCTGATAATGGCGACGATGGTTTTTATCTGGTCATCGGCGGACTCGGCATCCGTGGTGTCGATGTACAGGTATTTGCCGTTCTTGTCACGGTCACACAAGAAGGGGTTGAACGCAAATTTCTTCTGCTCGGTAGAGTCGAAGTATTTGCCCCGGTTCAAGGCTATCATCGAGCGGTAAGAGCCGCCGATGTCGATGATCATCATATCCCGGCCCAGCTCATAGCTTTGCAGGATGTAATTGTTCAGCCAGAAAGACTTACCGGAACCGGACGGGCCGATAACGATGCGGTTCTTGTTGTTCAGCGCCGGATAATCCCAGAGGTTTATCTTGGCGGGAGTACCGAAACGGTCATGGTAGATATGCCCTTTCTCGTCCGAAAGGTACATCCCCTCTTTTTGCAGATAGCAGATGGCCTGCTTGGTCGTGTTGACGAAGCCCCGGTAATTGGCCCTGGCATTGCCGGGTATGTTGCAGAAGAACAGGTTGCACAGCTCGGCGTTCTCCACATAGCACGAACTTTGGTTCATAAAGCTGAAGCCTTGCTGTACCAGTGCGGTTTTCCGCATGAGCGAGGTGCGGTCTGTATCGTTCAGCACGACATTGAAGGCGGTATAGGCGGTCTGGTAGTCGAACTGGGTAATCTCATCGCAGAAGGCTGCCTGCTCGCGTTGCTTCTCTGCCGCCGGAGGGTAGAAGTTGGTGATGTAGTTCAGCGCGTCTTTCTCCGCACCGATGGCCGTTACGGTGGCATCTGGATCGGTTATCTCTATCACGATGTTTACGATGTGGTTGAACGGCAGGCCAAGTCCTACGGGGTACAGCATCGAGCATTTGCTCCGTATGCTGTCCGGTATCTCTATGTTTCCCCCGTATGCCTTCGACTTGCCGGTGTGCGGCACGGCCAGTTCCTGAAGATGCTCGCCTTCGTTGGTCAGCGAAAGGATGGAAACGTGCTGCTGCCCTATTTTCATGCTTCCGCTTTCACTGACGGCCATAGGGTTGACGCTCTTCTGCGTGGCATCGTTTTCCGGTGTCTCGTAAGAGAGGTTGACGTAGTCGTAGATGGCGTTGTTCAGTTCCGTATCATCCATCTTGCGTATCTCAAACTGCTGGATGGACGACAAACCGTTCTCAAAGTTCATCAGAAAGGCTTCCATTTCTGTCAGCCGTTGCTGATATTCCTTATAAGGTTGCTTGAACGGGTAGTGCAGCTTTCGCATCAGCGAGGTGCCCGATGCGCTTTTGCGTATCTTACCGTTTCGGCTGCCGTTCGTGAACGTCACATACAGGTTGGTGTAGCTGTTCAGTATCTCCTTGCCGTTGAAATGACGGTTGTTCTCCGCTATCAGGGCATTGGAAGAGTATTCTGCATGATGGTATCGCCCCGTATAGTAGAAATTCTGCTGATGGATGACCGTGCCTGCCGGAAGCATCTTCAAAAGAGCCTCCAACCGCTCGTGGATGTATTGCGCCTCGCTTTCCGACAAGGTGAACACTTCGGGCAGAAGCAGCCGGTAGCCGACGGTGATGTCACCGTTCCCGTTGATGACGGCGTTCTCCGTGATGGTCTGGATAGGCAAGACACTTTCCAGATCCACGGATTTGTCCTTCACCTCTATCTCTGTCTGCCGGATATACAGCAGAGCAATCAGCAGGCACAGCGCACAGATTAGCAGTGATATGAGTATGATGATTCCTATCATGGTTGCTGTTTTAGGATGAATTTGAAAATCTGCCGTTTGTCCGTTATCTGCCGGGGGGTGGCGTTCTTGATCCGGAGGCCGGTCAGGTAGTCCGGGTTACCGGCCTTGTGTTCCTTTTTCAAGGTTTGGAACAGCAGACCGGATAGAAACAGAATGGCGGAAATGATTCCGATGATGAGTATCGGGTGCAGCTGCTTAAATATGCTCACGATGATGATGATGGCCGTCAGCAGCATGAAGATGGCGAACTGTCCCGATGACAGACCGAAGAACTTGATCGGCTTGTTGATTTTACGCATGGTTCTCATGGCTCTTCGTTTTTAGATAATCAGGAAGGCCACCATGATGACTACCACGGCGATGATCCAGCCGAGCAGGTATTCCTTGGCATGGGGATTGTTCGTGGCAAGCGAATAGATGACAAAGACCAGGGCGATGCCGAGTACCGCCGCCAAAATGTATTTGGCTACGTCCAGAATGGTGTCCGCACCCTCTTTGGCTTTGTCTGTCACTTCGGATAGGCTGTTAATCTTCAGGCCGCTTTGTGCCTCCGCCACTTGTGCCGTTCCCAACAGCGTGAAGAATATGAGAAAGGTGAAGATAACCTTTCCATAGCGGTTAATGACTTGGTTCGCTTTTTCTCTTACATTTTCGATTGCTTTCATTTTGTTCCTATTTTTTAATTAAACATGAATCGTTTTCAGTCTCTCCCATTGCACATCCTTATACTTGATGGATATGGGCTCTTCTTTCGGCTGTTCCGGCAGTGGTTTGCCTGAGTAGTAGTAGGCTCTTCCATGCAGGTACATATCGGCTATCTCGGCAGCCAATTCCTCTTCTTCCAGCTCAGGCTGAAATACCACGCAGATGACCGGACAGGCTCTCTCCTGCCCTTCCTTGCGCACCGCCTCCCTTATCGGCTTCTCTTTCTCCTTTCCGGAAGAAAGTGCTTTCTTCTTTTTCCGAAAGTAAAAGTGAAGCGTGACACAGGCGAGTATGGCAACCAGTATCAAATCCACTACGTTCATAAGAGTTGCCAGATAATGAGCCAAGTGACCAATGCCGTGATATAGGTGATGATGGCCTCTTTGGTGCGCTCGTGGTTGCTTATCAGCTTTTTAAGTACCGCTAGTCCGGCACATAGAAAGCCTACCCCTATCAGCATGGCGCCTATTTCACGGTATAAGGAGATCAGGCCGGATACATTTGTATCGGCTAACAATATGATAATAAGCATGGTGATATGATTTGTCGGTTAGTAGAGCAGTATCTTTATTCCTACGTTCCAGACAGTGTTCCACTTGTCAATGGATAGGGGATTCCAATGTTGTTGTATGCGGGCAAGCAATGCCGTTCGGGGCAGGATGAATACTTCCAGTTCCGTTTCCAGTTTCGGGCCGATGATGAAGTTGTATTCCTTATCGGGGTGGCGGACGTATTCTGTACCGATGAATCCTCCCAGGCCGATGCCCCAGTAAACGGATTTCAGGTTGCAGGCCAGGGTTCTGTAATAACCGCCGTCCACAAAAAAGTCCTTACCCTTGTCATGTATCGTTTCGGGAATCGTTTCTTCCGGGTTCAAGGTAGAGACTTGCGGTAGGTTGGCTGTGTATTCGTAAGGTTTCTCAAAATAGCTAAACCCGGCTTTCCAATAGCTTGTCCGGTTGATGTATCTGGAAAAGGACAGGTTGTAATAGTTGCCTGCATTGCCGAACAGGTTAGTGCCGTAGTTCAATTCAAGTGCCGGGATGTTCTCATAATGGCGTTGCGCAAAAGCGCTTACGGTGCATAACAGCAGGCTAAGGCTGATAGCAGTCAGTCTGATGTGTTCCATGGGAATTACTCTTTAGGTTATTAATGTTATATATTTTTCTATTTGTCTCATACGGTGTTTCCAATTTACGCGGATTCCTGTCGGCAGAACCGAATCAAGGTGCTTATCGCGTTGTTTTCGCTCCAAACATATAGATTATATACGGGAGGACAAATTTTATGAAGGGCTTTTAAAGGGCCTTTCGTGTTTATTTAATGTGCATTAAAAAATACATGTGCCGTAAACCGGCAGGTGTGGAATAATTCTACAGAAAAAAGCCGGATAGGATTAGTTGTGTAAAACTGTCCTGCCCGGCTTATAGGGTTTGGTTTATATGCGCTTTCGGATGTTGCTCAATGCTTGTGGCGTGATGCCGATATAACTTGCTATGTCTTTTAAGGGTATTGAACGTAACAGCCATTTTTCATTGGCCAAAAGCGCTTTGTAACGCGCTTCGGCATCCAGTGTGTAAAACTCCTCTTCCCTTATTATTTTGCGGTTGATGGATCTTACCAAATGTATTCTGGCCAGCTTGTTGAAATTGATGGATAACTCATATAGCTGATGAAGATCTTTTTTGGGCAATCTCCAGATCTTGCATGGCTCCAATGCCTTGATATTGTAGTGGGCATGGTGTTCTTCATGTGAAAGGAAAAAATTGATGAACTCTTTGGCTTGGATAAACCGTGCTGAAATCTCTCTATTCTCTTTGTCCGGAAACCATAACCGGACGATGCCGGATTCCAGATAATAGAGGTAGCATACTTCCTCGCCCCTGGTGACGAGGTGTTCTCCCTTTTTGATATGGATAAGCTCGAAATGAGCATCAAGATACGCCTTTTCTTCGTCTGTCATCCGCACGTGAAGATGGGCGCCCATTACCATGAGCGTCTCATCTATCAGGGTGGCAATTGTTTGAACCATTGAATTTGTTTTATGTTTATATAAGGGTACGGAAACGTACCCTCTAACATGGACGTGGCGTTCCAACAACAAAGGCACGCCCCGTACCAGTTTCATACTGGTACAGGCATGCGCCTGTTGTTGTTAATTCCTTAACGATAGATGCCACTCTTTTGTTAGACAGACGGACGTATGTAAAAAGCGGGCTGCCAATTTTCTGACAATCCGCTGCAAAGATACTATTTTATGGTTTTTGTTCCAACTTTTAGGGATTTAAGTTGACGGCAAGGTCTTCTGGACGAATGCCTACTACCTTTATATAGATATCCCGGTAGATGTTCTCCTTAATCTCCTTGTCCTCTTCAGAATAAAGCCATGCGGTAAATTCATGATAATATTCGCCGGTTCCCAATTTAAAGAAATCCTTATATTGATAATGTCTGCTCACGGGAATGCCTTTCTTGTTTAACAAGAAGCATGATTTAAGCGCATCGTGATATTGCGAGGTCAGTATCGCCTTTATCTTTTCGTCGAAATATTCCAATGTTTCCTGGTCAAAGAAAAACTGTACGGTGTAGGGCCACTTCTCCCCTTTTCCTTTGATGTACTGGTATTGGAATTTGGTTCTCTCCAGCTTTTTGTTGATACCGTTTAAGATGCTGGTCACCTTCTTCTTCCGGTCATGGTTGTCCTTTACCGTTACATCAAATTCCTTGGCAAGTTGGTCAACCGTAACGGTGAAATAAGGTGCTTGTCCTTGGTCAATCTTATACTTGATCAGGTAAATCATTTTCGCCAGGTTCAGATAAAACTTGCGGTAGCCTTTGCGGTTGGGCAGGTTACGGTAGTCTTTCAGTTCCAGCAGATTGTATTCGGTAAGCAAAGTATTCATCAGATCTTTGCTCAGATGCACGTTGTAATTCCGCTTGGTGCGCTTTTTCGTGCCGAAGTTATCCTTTATCTCAAAGCGGTCCAGTATTTGAATGAACTTATATTGCGTCTTGCCGTTCATGGCGTATGCTACACTGAGGTTGGATGTCCCTAAACGGTATAACGCCGCTTCAAAGGTGTTCTCTATCGGATGCTCTATCTTTTGGCCGTTCTGTTCGGTGATATATACCGGACGTTGGTTGCTGAACAGGAAATCAAGCTGCTTCTCGGTCAGTTTTCGTTGCAACTTGGTTCGTTCATACCCCATGACCTCACAAAAATCGTTGATGGAGAACCAGCAGTCGCCGAACAGATCTTTCATTTGTGAAGATGCCACGTAAATGATAATGTCAGACATGACAGTGCCGCCTGCATCAAATAGAACTTCCAATACTTTCGTGTTGGAAGACTCGCTGAGAGTCCTGGGGACTCTGCTCAACTCTTTTTGTGTATTACTTTCCTTCATAGGCGGACACTTGTTGTTTACTGATGCAAAGATACGTTTTTTTACGGAGATAGTGAATCTAACTCCCTATAAATGAAGATTCCAAAGCATTTTTTTCGTGCTGTTTCTTGATTTAGTTGTGTAAAAGTGTCCCGACTACGGCTGTTTCCGATCCCCCAGTTGTGTAAAAGTGTCCCGAATGGCCGGTTTAGTTGTGCAGAAGTGTCCCGGATTCCTGATTTAGTTGTGTAAAAGTGTCCCGAATGCAGATTCTAGTTGTGTAAAAGTATCCCGACTTTCCTGTTCAGTTGTGCAGAAGTGTCCCGAATAGTCGGTTAGTTGTGCAGAAGTGTCCCGGTTACGAGAAGATGCCAGTAAGTGCTAACTTGCAATAATATAGTTGATTATACGGAAAACCTCCCTTATTAGTTGTGTAAAAGTGTCCCACAAATACTTAAATCCCTAAAAACCTAAATAAAACGAAGAAATGATTTTGTTACCGTATTCTTACTTTCGGAAAAAATTTTGAGGTGGAAACAAGTAGAAGTTTGAATTCTTTAACATATTGTCCAGGATAATAGGCAAAGGGATTTTTCCGCAGTTGTGTAAAAGTGTCCCGGTTCAATGCCGGCCTTCACTAAAATGGCGTGCAAAAATAACGCCTGCCCGACAAATGCAGTCGAACAGGCGTATATATATTTTTCCGAAAGTAGAATCAGATGCTCATATACTTCTTCAGTATCGCTTGAATCTCCTTGTTATGGCTGGTTAATACGTCTTCAAGAATGTTGTTGGCGATATTGTGCATTCCTAATCCCGTGGCCATAGCAATCTGCTTCAGCTTTCTGTGGGTTTCGCTGGATATCCGGATTACTTCGGTATTCTTTAATTTTCGCTCTTCCAGATATTCCGAGAATTTTTTTCCGCAGACTTTGCTTTCTTCTGTTTTTGGAGAAGACTGCACGGAAGGTTTGGATTCCGGCTTTTCCATTTGTTCCGGCTGAGGTTCTTGGACGGTTTCTGTGACCGGAGCCGATTCTTTCACCTCTTCATGGATGGGCTGCTCAATCGCAGGTTGGGGAATGGTGCTTTCCGCAACACTTCCGATCTGCTGGATTTCCTGCTCTTTCTTACTGGCGCTTTGCAGCAAGAGTTTTCTCATGGCGGCTGATGATGTCCTTTCTTTGTTGGTTGCCATAGCTTTATTCTCCTATATGGTTACAGATTAATTCCAATACCTCTTCACAGAACGCATCACAGGGATGATGGTACGCTTTACTCAGCGTACTTAAATTGCGTTGATAGTCAACCCTTGAATCCTTGATGTAGTTTTGCATCAACTCGAAAGGCAAGGTTTTTTTATTTTTCAAAATTTCTTTGAACTCCAGCACATTCGGAAGAACACGGTTCATAACACCACGCATGGTAGTCTTTTTACCAATCTTTCGACGGCTTTCAATAATCCCTTCATAGATGTTATAGTAAAAGGTCAATGTAGGTCTTAAATCGGTCTGGTTCGGTTCGAAGGGAATGATGATCACGTCAACGAAGTGCAGCGTTTCAACTACACCGTTTTGTTTCAGGTTACCCGGAAAATCGACAAGTATAATGTCGTAATTGTCCTGAAGGAAATCCAGTTGGTTGATGAACTCTGAGGAAGAGATATTGATAACCTCATATTCTTCTTCCTTTTTCATGATTCCGTCCTCGGCTTCGTCCTCACGTAATTTTCCGATAGTGTTCTGCATGTCGTCGATATCCACCACGGCAATGGATAAGCCACCCTCTTCGTTTGACTGCGAATGAATATAACCTGCAAACAAAGCTGTCAATGTGGACTTTCCTACCCCGCCCTTGGGATTCTCAAAAGCTACGACTACTCCTGGTAATATTTGTCCCATAATGTACGTTTTTAAGTATGTGCGCAAATATATAAATAATAAATTAAATAATTGCATACTTTTATAATTAATTTATTACACACTTATTTACTTAATTATATAAGTATTTACACATATAAATATGAATATAATTATGTATGTAATTAATATTATAGTTAAGTATGTATGTTCATACTTTGTAATAATATAATTAGTAATTATGTATTTTGTAACTAATGGCTTTTCGTTTGCTTGTTACAATGTGCGTAGTTGCTTTGTAACAAAGTGCGCGGTTAATCAGGATTAAGAAATCAAGACTTTTGTTTGGTTTTATTTCACAGCTGAGTATTATTGTATATCTTTGCTAATGCAAGGTATGTTTTTGTGGGTACAAAAACCCTTGCGACAGCCGAGCTGCCGACCAATGTTCGTTACACTCACATACTCTGTATATATGAAAGAGAATCGAGATATAAGTATAAAGATCCGCTTGACGGAAGCCGAGAAAGAACAGCTTCTTCAACGTTCAAAGGAAGAGGGAAAATCCCTTTCTTCCTTTATCAGAGAGTCTGCCTTGAAAGGCAGAAGCATGTCGAAAACCGATGTGCAAATGATATATGAACTTCGTAAAATAGGAGCCAATATCAACCAGCTTGCCAAACATATCAATACGCTTCCGTCCGATGAAAATATATTGTATTCATTGGATCGGATTAACCAATACCTTTCGGATGTAGAAACCATTAACCGGAAATTGTTATGATAGCCGAGATACAGCCTTCTTTCTCATCCCACCTGTCCATGAGCCGGAAAATCGAATACCAGCTTTCCAAGGTCAAGGAAGGAAACGGAAAAGTGCTTTGCACCTCCACCGGTGACGAACTGGCCGCCATGCCAGCCTACATGGAACTTATCTCCCAGTTGAATGACCGGGTGAAACTACCTTATGCGGAATTTATTCTGAGCCTCTATCCGGGAGAAAGCCTTTCCGATGAACAGTGGCTTTCTCTTGCCGGGGAATATATCGAGAGGATGGGGTACGGAAAGTCCTGTTATGCCGTTGTCCTGAATACCGACAAGGCACACAGCCATGTGCATGTGCTGCTGACCACGATTGATGAAGAAGGCAAAAGCATTCCTTCCGGGAATAATTACAGCCGTTCCGAAAAGATCTCAAGGGAACTGGAGCAGAAGTACGGTCTGTTGCCTTTGGAAAGGGAAGGAGGCAAGAGAACCACGTTGGGAGAGGCGCAATACCGTAACTATTATTTCGATGCGGCCTTGAAGAAAGCCATGCGTAGTTATAATTACAAGGATAAGGTATCGGCTGTCCTAGAACAATCCGATACATACTGGTCTTTGGATAAACCCTTGCAAGAAATAAAACTGGCCAATGAAGAATGGCGTGTCCTGTTGGGGGATGAAAGCTATGACAACCTTTTCGCATTGCTGGAAAAAGGAGGTTTTTTCAACCCCTTGTTCAAGGATGAACTGTTACAACAGCTTGACCGCATCTACTCTTTTTCCGAAAGTACATCCGATTTCCGAAGGAACCTGGAACAAGAAGGATTGTATATGCGTCTGGTCACCAAGAAGGACAAATCCTATTATGTCTATGGCATCAAGGATTCAGGCTTTTACCTGAAGGACGTTTCGCTTCCTCAGAAATATCGCTTCGGTAATATCCGTTTTGATGGGCATGGCATGAGTGCCGATGAACAGAAGCATTATCTCTATGACCACGTGTTTAAGGCTTTGAACGCTTCTTCCGGATATGAGGATTTCAAGAAGAACTTGGCGGAAGAATCGATTCGGGTGACGGAGCATGTAAACGGCAAAGGCGCATATGGGATTTCTCTCTATATGGAAAACGTGGAAAATGCTCATCTCTTTAAAGGTGCGGATCTTTCCCGTAAGCTCACTTATCAGAATATACAGAAGCTTTTCGATGGCGTGGCAGTCGGTCTCTCGTCACATATTAATAGGGTAGGGGAGTTCCGTGAGCGGGTGGATCGTGAGGCTTTCTATATGCAGGGTAGGGGAGTTACGGCCATTCCGGATCTTGACATTACCGGCAGCGGGAAGAAGTCGCAAGAGGATGATCTCATACCGTCCAAAAAGAAACGGAAACGCAAGAGTGGCCCCGATTTCTCTTTATGAATACTAACTTAATATAATATATTTCTTTATGAATTATCAGACCGTTTTACAGAATTATCTTCCCGTCGAACAAGGGGATTTCATGTTGAAATATGAGATTGATGACCGAGGGTATGCCATTTATTCACCGGAGAAAGGTTCGTTCTCTTGTATCGAATTACATGGCTTTTCCGAGCTTACTCCTTGGCAATTGGCTTTTCTCCTTTCATTGGATATGCAGCAGATGAAAGAACAGGATGAGTTTTCTCTTTCCGTATGTTGCAAGCGGGAAAAGCTCTTGTCTTATCTCTTTGATGTGGAGGAAAGCGAAACAACTTTAAAGACAAAACATGTGTCCGGGTGGCAAGGCTATCTGATGATGGATATCCATAAGCCGGACAGGGTACGGAACGTGTTCCAGTTCCATCCGGAAACGAAAAAAGCCCGTTTGGTCTTTGACAACCGGTTATGTGTCGCTTCCCTTCGTGAGAAAGAGAAAGGAAAGATCATCCATCTCTGTTGGAGTCCTTCTCTCTTTGCTGCCATCGATAGGGGAGGAGAGCGTACCGCACCGGCTTATCTGTTGGCTTCTAATGCTGCCTTGTTGCATGGGTATGCCATGAAGCAGATTGCGGAATGCTTTGCTGGTACACCGGCTGAAGAACGGGTTATCGGTATTCATGTAGGGGATAATGTCTATGAGGCCTTGTCTTTTGTGTGCTATTACGCCCGTAACGTGCAGGATGAATATTTGGTTATTCCTGAGCGGAAAGATGGGATGATGATTCTTGAAACCCCGAAATGGAATCCGATACGCCAGGCCAACTTCGTGGCTTCACTTAACAAGATGGCGGTTGACCAGGCGAAGAAACGCTATCCGGAAATGGAGGTTCCAAATGAACGGCCATTCACATGTCTCTCTTTTTCCCGGAAGTCTTTCGTCTATTTCCCGGATCTGAAGGTGTATCAGGAGGTGTTCTTGAAGATGTATTTGGGATTGGTGAGGTTACAGGAGGTGCATTTGCTGGGGTAAGGAACAATTGCAGTGCTGCTTATAATATAGTGGCACTACTATTGTTAGAGTACTTCTATCATTCCTTTGGTTACGGCATCGGCCAGTAGTCTTTTTACAATCCTGCCACTGGGAGGATTGGTTATCCCAAGCGTTATCTCAACCCTGTTTGATAGAGGATGATAGTGCAGGTATTGGAGGATTTCATCTTCAATAGTCATGTTATAATTCTTTTATCGGGACAATTTTGCCTAATATTTATGCTTTTGTTTATTGTTCTGTCTGTTGGATTTTACTTTTTTTTATTTCCGTTCTTCCCTTTTCCTTGTTTTCTGCCTCCCCTTGTGTGCTTTTTCATAGCTCCATCTGAGACCCTTTGTTTTTGAACGGCAAATTTATTTCGGTGGATGGATATGAAAGAGTTCCGGTCTTCGCCCTTTGTACCGAAAAAAATAACGCCGGACGGCTTCACTGTCCCCAACATTTTTTGTCGTCCAAAACTTTTCTCAATCCCTCCTTCCTTCTTGTTGTGTGCCGTAAAAAAAAGGCTCATAAACTCAGATGGGGCAATAGCTGCAAATAGCTATAGAACTATTAGTTAAGGGAAGTGTTAATGATTTTTAGTGGACACGTGTGAACCTATAGGTTAGCCTGTATTCCTTAAATCGCCTGCCCAGTTCCGCTATGATTTCCGGATTGGCCATGGCTTGGGTGATGTGATTCGTTGTCATATCGCAAAGGTAAATATATTAACTGTTAAATCAAAATATGATAGATAACAATTAATATATTTACTATTATATTGAATGGTACAGGATGCCGTTTGTGTGTTAATCCCCCAATTCCATGCTACGCTTATTGCCGCCTATAATCGGGCTTTGCACAGGCTTTATGTCCTGAAGGCTTTTTAGCATCCCTTCCATTTGGAAGATTTTGGCGGCAGCGATGAAGTTGGTGGCGGATATATCCGGCTGGAGGCTTTTCAGTACGTTCTCCGATGGCTGATATCCTCTCATCTTCAGTTCCAGGATGGCGTTGAAGTCATCATTTCGCATAGCCTTCATGAAAGCCTGCTCTTGTTCGTTGGCAATGTCCGGCATTTGGATGGTATGCAGTTGCTTGCCGAACAAGAGCAGGTTTTTTCCGATAAAATCGGCGTGTTCCGGCTTGACCCCGCAATCCTTGGCAGTCTCATGCCAATACGATACGGTTTCCTGTACCTTTTCGATAATCTGTTTGTGTTCCCGGATGCCCATGTTCTCACCTACCTTTTGCAGATCTTCCATCGTGAAATTGTCTTGTTTGCCGTTGAGTGACAGTTGGTGGCGGTTCGTCCATTTGCCGCCCGGTGTGTATGAGTAGCAGAGGTCGTATGCCGGGGCCAGTTTCCATTTCCCTTGTCTATCCATCAGGAAAGAGAAGTTCTTGCTATGGTCATCATGGTTACGGCTCATGACGTTGAACACCATTCTTCGGTATAGTTCCTCCTGATCTGGATAAGGGAGGTTCATCTGCCGCATGATACGGAATATCTCTTCGTATGAATGGCGCTGGTCACGGTCATAGTGGGCAAGCCCGGCCAATGTCTGTACATGGATTTTCTCTCCGTCTTTCATACGGTCAAAACGGCGTGTCATAAAGTGATATGACTCTTTTTCCTGAAGTAACCGGCATTCCATCATATCGATACCGCAGGCTTTTGCCATCCGGTGATAGGCATATTCGATATTTCCTATTCCTTGTGGATTGTCCGTTATCTGCGTGTGTTCGCTGTATTTGCCGCCATCAAATTTCAACAGCCAATATCCGAATCCTTCAGGAGCTTTTACCTGTCCGGAGCGTACCTCTCCGGTAATATCGTTGTAGGCGATGATGGCCTTGGGCTTGGCACCTCCGGCAGATGTTCCCACTTTCAGTATATCCAGAATGTTTCTTCCTTCCTGGCGCAGTTGGACCTGAAAAGCCATTCTGTCCGTGAATACGGATTTGGCAAGCTCCGTCAGTTCCTCGATATGGAGCACTGATGATTCGTTCATGCCGTTGATTGGCGAGGACGGCTCAAACTCCAGTGCGCCCATGCCACGTTTGCCTACATAGCAAAGCCTGTCTAAAGGGGTAATCTCTTCTCCAGACAATCCCTTGCTGGCAAACCATTCATTGATGATCTGGTTTCCGAAAGTGTCCGGCAGTGAATCGGCAAACAGGCCGGGCAACCCCTTGAAACAGTCGGTACGGTTTTCAAGGAACCGGTAGGGGGTGTTCCTGTACTGGCTGATGGGCATGATGATGGGAGAAATGTCAAGACCGGAGCGGATGAACTTCCGTTCATAGTCGAACAAGGCGGCATTGCTTTCCTTTTCCCAATAGAGAGAGCCTACGCTTTCTCCCCATAGCTTTACATCTACTATCAAATCATTCATGGTTATCTTGTTTTAAATGGCGTACACGGTAGCGTTTCTTTCCTTGCAGTTTTTTGAGCTCTATCGGGCTGACCCGGATTTCCGGTACCAGTTGCTCCAGGTTCTCCAGCAGGCCGAGCGAGCGGAGTACGCTGATGAACAACAGCAGCGATACCGATTTGCCCTTCTCGATGTTCGCAACGGTCAAGGGGCTTACACCGGAAGCCGTTGCCAGTTCTTCCTGCGTGATATGCTGCCTGATACGTGTCTCTTTGATGCGCTGGCCGATTCTCATCAGCACAGCTGGATTGCTCATTTCATTCCACATGGTTGTTCCTTTTTTGCAAATATACAAATAATCCATGTAAATATATAGATTAACTTGAATATATGATGTTAATCTATATGAATACAATGATTATAGTTGCTTTATCGGCTGTTTTTTTCTTTGAACTAGGATGAAAACTGACTAAAATCACAATGTGTTGTGAATATGAAAGAGCTAGGAAAGATGATTAAAGAGTGCAGGAAGAGTTTGAAGGTCAATCAGCTGGAACTTCTCCGAACTGGCGGGCGTGGGCATCAATACGCTGGTGGCCATCGAGCGTGGAGAAGGCAATCCTAAATTGGCTACTGCTTTCCATTGGAGTTGATTAAAGTGCGGAAAAATGTATAAGATTGCTTCTATTATCTGCTTATTTTAGTATATTTGTGCTTTAAATAAGTGCGGATAAATGTATTATACGCTGTTTTTACATGTATAAAAATGCTGTTTGTAGATGAAAAGATTTGTTTTGCAACAACTTATAGAATGGAAAAACCGTGAGGATAGAAAACCTCTGATTTTAAATGGTGCCCGACAAGTTGGGAAAACATGGCTGCTCCATGAGTTTGCCAAACTTGAATACAAAAAAGAGGCTTATGTGGTATGCCGTAAGAATAACCTTGCACGCCAGCTTTTTTCTCAGGATTTCAATGTTGACAGAATTTTACGGGGGCTGCGTGCGATGACTTCCGTTGACATTACTCCGGGTGATACGCTTATTATCCTTGATGAGATACAAGATATCCCGGAAGCACTGGAATCTTTGAAGTATTTTAAAGAGGAGGTTCCGGAGTATCATATAGCTGTGGCAGGTTCACTTTTGGGGATATCCCTTCATCAGGATGTGTCTTATCCCGTAGGGAAGGTAAATGTCATCAATATATTTCCTATGAACTTTGAAGAGTTTCTTGTCGCCAAGGGAGAAGAAGAAGCTTGTAAATTGCTTATGAGTGGGGATTTTGAAACGATAAGCCTCCTGCATGACAAATATACGGATCTCCTTCGGCAATATTATTATGTAGG
>NZ_JH114336.1:14070-17160 GCF_000157095.2 Bacteroides sp. D1 | reverse complement strand
CCCCCCCGCCCCCAAAGGGGGAGCGACCAAACGGCAGCCTCTCTCAATGGAGTGTTACGTCGTTCGGATTCGGAAGAAATTTTGCAGGGTTCGGAAAACGGTTGTGTGCTTATTCTAAAAAAAGTTTATGGTGTGGCGCTCGTCGGGACGGGTGGTCCCGCCCCTTGCCGCTGGGCGCTCCCCGACCGATGATTTTTAAGTGACTGATTTTGTGCTGTTTTGGGGGTATATTAAGAATAGAAGAAATAGAATAAGTTAAGTACTTGATACACAATATAGGGCATTTTCCATATTGGAAATTCTCATTTTCCAATCTAGAAAATACTGATTTCCTAATATAATACTAAACAGGAAAATAATATTTCCCTTAATATTGTTTTTATGGAAAATAATAGTTTACTTTGTGGAGAATAATATTTCCCAAAAACACATCAAAATGGAAAATAAAAAAGCAGTTAAGTTAACCGATTTTCAAAAGAACGAAGAAAATCCTTTTATGAAACAAGCTATAGAAGGTATTGAAAATCATGTTGTTAAAAAGTATAAGAGTAATAGTGGTGGCGATAAGAGAGCCGTAGTAGCTTTAGCCGACACTGAAACTGGAGAAGTGTTTAAGACTTCGTTTATCCGTCAAATAGAAGTAGATGAAGAACAATTCACTAAATTGTATCTTTCTAACTTTGCTGCATTCTTTGACCTATCACAAGCAGCTATTCGGGTTTTTGGTTACTTTATGACCTGCATGAAACCCAAAAATGATTTAATCATCTTCAATAGAAAAAAATGCCTAGAATATACCAAATACAAAACAGACAAAGCCGTTTATAAAGGACTTGCAGAACTTGTAAAAGCTGAAATCATAGCCCGAGGACCAGCCGATAATCTTTGGTTTATTAATCCTCTGATAGTATTCAATGGTGACCGAGTGACATTTGCTAAAACATACGTTCGGAAAAAGACTTTAGCTGCCCAAAAGAAAGAAGAAGCAGAGAAACGACAATTATCACTTGGCTTTGATGAACAGTAACACTCCATTGAGTGAAGCTGCCGTTTGGTCGCTCCCCCTTTGGGGGCGGGGGGGGGGGATAGATAAAGTTCCTCTATGTAAAGTTATAATGGGGGATGAAAGGCAAGGTTCGCTAACCTTACCCCGATTGTTTATGCTTCCCAGCATTCAATCTATCCCCGTTTATGGGTTTCTCTTTCACCCTACAAAGATAACCTCATGGGGGAAAAATGTCCAAGAATATGGGGTAAAAACTATCAAGTCGGTAGAAAATAAGTATCTTTGAAGTACATTTTTAGTAGAGGTACTGGTATGCCTAGACGAAGCAGATAGGCAAAAATAAAGCCGCTGGAGATGTCGGATGTCCGTCAATTAACTCCAGCGGCTTGTATTTTGGTAACTCTCCCGTATCGGTCGGCTACCGTTTGGTCAGCAACAAAGGTAGTACTTTATTGTCGCAAATCCAAATGTTTTCCCCTTTATTTGTGCATTTACAGAACATTTGCTAACTTCGCACCTATGCAGTATGGTGATAGCACACTAGCACCCTAAAGGGTGCGTGTGTAAGGGGACAAGCCCCCTTAACCCCCTGTCAGCCGGCTGTCACCGGCTGTTATCGATTGTCACAAAAATGTTAACTTATGGGAGCAACAAGTATTCATGTACAAGCAGTGAAGCCGGGGAGTGAGATTCACAACTTTAGGGAAAAAGAGTTGGACTATGTTCGTCCCGAACTTAGTCATTTGAATGAAAGCTGGGTTGGAGATAGCATCTCCCATCGGCTGGAAAGTGCGAAACAAAGATATCTCGATACGGTTGGGCAGAAGATGCAGGCTAAAGCCGCACCCATACGAGAGGGAGTAATAGTAATCAAACAAGAAACCACCATGCAGGAACTCCAGCAGTTTGCCACGGTCTGCAAAGAACGTTTCGGTATCGAAGCATTTCAAATCCATATACACAAGGACGAAGGATACATGAACGCAAAGCAATGGACACCTAACCTTCATGCCCATGTAGTTTTCGATTGGACGCAGCCGAATGGGAAAAGTGTGCGTTTATCGCGTGATGACATGGCAGAACTCCAAACCATAGCATCTGAAACACTGGGCATGGAACGTGGCGTTTCTTCTGACCGCAAACACTTATCGGCTATGCAGTACAAGACCGAATGTGCGAAAGAACAGCTTCAGGAACTATCAAACGATATATCCAGTGCATTAGACAAACACAAGGACGTACAAAACCAGCTTCTTCAGCTTCAGAAAGAACTACGTTCCATTGAAACAAAGAAGAACGTCCAAAAACTCATTTCTAAGGCTTCAGAGAAGTTTTACGGCTTGATTGGAAAAACAGTCAACGATAGGGAAAAGGATGCCTTAAAAGCCAAAGTAAAGGCTTTAGAGGGGGAAAATGAACAGCTATCCGATAGACTGGGAAAGGCTATACTTGAAAAAGAGCAAAACGGCACAAAGGCATTCAAAGCCGAGAATGACAAGGAGTATTATAGACAACAAATGGACAACGCAAGGACAACCAGTAACCGATTAAGGACGGAGAACCAAGAACTAAAGACCGAAACCAAGGAATTGAAAAAAGAACTTGGTAAGATGAAAGACTTGTTCAATTCCGAACAACTGGAGGCTTTAAGGCATCATTTCCCAAACATATCAAAAGCTATGGAAGAGGGGAAAGACCTACTCAAGCAAATCACCAGAAGCAGAGGTTTCGGTATGGGTATGTAACCCCCCCCCGCCCCCAAAGGGGGAGCGACCAAACGGCAGCCTCTCTCAATGGAGTGTTACGTCGTTCGGATTCGGAAGAAATTTTGCAGGGTTCGGAAAACGGTTGTGTGCTTATTCTAAAAAAAGTTTATGGTGTGGCGCTCGTCGGGACGGGTGGTCCCGCCCCTTGCCGCTGGGCGCTCCCCGACCGATGATTTTTAAGTGACTGATTTTGTGCTGTTTTGGGGGTATATTAAGAATAGAAGAAATAGAATAAGTTAAGTACTTGATACACAATATAGGGCATTTTCCATATTGGAAATTCTCATTTTCCAATCTAGAAAATACTGATTTCCTAAT
>NZ_JH114336.1:0-13970 GCF_000157095.2 Bacteroides sp. D1 | reverse complement strand
AATATCCCGGAAGCACTGGAATCTTTGAAGTATTTTAAAGAGGAGGTTCCGGAGTATCATATAGCTGTGGCAGGTTCACTTTTGGGGATATCCCTTCATCAGGATGTGTCTTATCCCGTAGGGAAGGTAAATGTCATCAATATATTTCCTATGAACTTTGAAGAGTTTCTTGTCGCCAAGGGAGAAGAAGAAGCTTGTAAATTGCTTATGAGTGGGGATTTTGAAACGATAAGCCTCCTGCATGACAAATATACGGATCTCCTTCGGCAATATTATTATGTAGGTGGTATGCCGGAAGTTGTACTCAAATATGTAGAAACGGATTCCTTGCTGGAAGTCAGAAGAATACAGTCGGAGATTTTGCAAGGCTATGATCTTGACTTCTCAAAACATGCGCCCAAAGAACAGGTTCCGCGTGTCCGAATGGTATGGAACAGCATTCCTTCCCAATTATTTAAAGAAAACAAGAAATTCATTTACGGAGCTTTGCGAAAAGGTGCCAGAGCCAATGATTTTGAGATGGCCATTCAATGGCTTGTAAATGCCGGGTTGTTGTATAAAGTGCCTCGATGTACCAAACCGGAGCTTCCGCTTGATATTTATGAAGACCTGTCGGCTTTCAAACTCTATATGGTTGATTTGGGGCTTATGGGTGCTATGGTCAAGACAGATCCGGCCCAAGTCTTGATTAAAAACGACATATTTAAGGAATACAAGGGAGGAATGACTGAACAGTATGTATTGCAGCAGATGAAAAGTAAGGGCGTGTCACCGATTTATTACCATAACACAGACAATTCGCGTCTTGAGTTGGATTTTGTTATTCAACGTAATGCCCAAATGGTGCCGATAGAAGTGAAGGCCGAAGGGAATGTCCGGGCCAATTCGTTGACAGCATTACTGGGAAAAAGACCGGAATTGCATGCGGAGAGATTTTCTATGTTGCCTTATAAAGTACAGGGTAATCTTACAAATTTTCCGCTATATGCAATATAGGTGTATCCTTTTCCCATGCCGGTCATACCGTTAGAACTGATTGATAAGTATGATGCGTATGTTGGCCGGTATGTCTATCTTTGTGGCAATGAAAACAGAGAGAGGATTGATTTACGCCTTGTTTTCCGGGACGGAAAGGAGATTGGCACGGATGATCTGAATCTGTATTATAATTGATGTGACGGCTTGGATGTCCCCCGGATGAATGTTCGGGGGATTCTTTTTCTTTTGGGCGTTCCCGTGGGACGGTCGGGCTTTACGCTCCAAGTCCTCGCCTAAAGGCTGTGGGCTTTACTCTGCAATCCCTAACGCATGGCTGAAAAGTCCTCTTGCCGGTGTTCTTCTTCATACAGCCTCATGCGTTCTTGTAATGCTTCTTTTAAATTGTCGCTCTTTTTCAGTCCGAGTTTGGCACGTATGTTCGCTCGTTGGCTGGTTATGTTTCCGCTACTCCGATGTAATAATTCGCATATTTGGCTGACGGTCTTGTCTTGCAGTATTAAACGGCAGATGTTTAATTCGGACGGGGATAAATAGGGATATATTCTTCTGATCGTATCAAGTTTACTTTTTTCCTTTTTCTGGTGTGCGGCAAGGGCTGTAAAAAGATTTTCTTTGGATTGTTCCCCTATTATGTCTAACAGGGAGTTTGTCTTTTCTTCCGGGTTATTCTCGCTTAACAACTCGGCGAACGCGAATAGTTCTTCCCTTTTCATTTGGAGACGTTTCAAAAGCATTTCCTCTTCCTCTTTTAGCAAGTTGCTACTTTTTAGCAAGCTGCTGATATTACTGTGTAAGGATCTTCCTAATAAGGGGATCATGGTGTATATGATGATGACCAAAGGCAGATAACTGTATAGGAACGGTTCGTCGGTGATAAGTGTGCAGATTGTATAGGAAGCTATGATAAGGGAGGACAATAGGATGGAGATATTACTCATATAGGCACAGATGGAAAGCATGGTAAATAAGAGAGAGATAGTAATGTTACTCATTATCAATGCTCTTTGATAACTATATTCATATCCGCTACATATTGAGCAATAAATTATCTCGATAAAAATCTCGATATGTATGGCTATCAGTATAATGGAAAAGGTCGTGGTCAGATTTACTCTCTTTTTAAAATAAGCGAGAGTGCACATAATGATAAACAGGAATAATACGCTGTTAATATAATAAAACTGTTCATTGGGAAATGGAACTGAATATATGTATATGGGTGCGCATAAGGCCAGCATGAGCAGGGATAGATGAAAGACACGTTTTTGTTGATACGTTATTATCATTTCGCTTTCTTTTTTGTCGTAAGTTTGAGTTTTTATTGAACTTAGAAAAGTAGCGGCTTTTGTGCTGAATTTCATGTATTTTATTGTTTTAAGTGTTATTAAGTATAATGTTTCCTGCAAAAATAACTGTTTTTTTTTTTTTTTTTTTTGTATGTTTAAGTACTTTTCTTTATGATGTTAAGTGCTTTTAATTGTTGTGTAAGTGTGATTGGCTGCTGTGGTAAGTGTTGTAGCTGTTGTGTGGTTGTCTTTTTAAGTATTTATAAGTTTAAAATGCTTGTTTTTTTGCTTTGGAGGTTGGTTTATAAGTACATATCTTTGCGGTCGAAATTCAAGGGGTGTAAAAGCCTGGGTTTGGATTGTCCTATTAACAAATGATGAAAAGATTTTTTTTTATATTATGTGTATTGTTCGTGCTCGTGTTGAGTATAAGCGGAGAAATATCCGCTCAGGAGAAGCGTGATTCGGTAAGGATCTATTTTCATCAAGGAAAGGTAAATATAGATACATGTTTACTTGACAATGGGAACGAGATGGAGCGGTTTGCTAAAATCTGTTCCGCATTGAACGACTCCGTCCGTCTTATCAGGAAAATTCAAATAATAGGAGGAGCTTCCCCGGAAGGAGGGGAGCTATTGAATGGAAGGCTGTCTGAAAAACGAGCAGAGGTTTTGTGGCGGTATATATCACCTTATATAAAGATTCCGGTATTGGAGAAGGATTTTCATTTTTCGGGAAGTGATTGGAACGGACTTATAACGATGGTGAGAGCGGATGTGAATGTTCCGGAGAGGGAGGATGTCCTTCGTTTGTTGGAGAAGATCGTCCGTTTGGAAAACCAGGACAGCCCTTATTTGGGGGGAGAACTGAAAAGACTGAAAGGGGGGAGGCCATACTCATATTTGTATAAATTCCATTTTCCGAAACTTCGTTCGTCGATGGTGAAAATATGCTATGATAGTGATCCGATAAATCCC
This sequence comes from Bacteroides sp. D1, assembly GCF_000157095.2. Lineage (NCBI taxonomy): Bacteria > Pseudomonadati > Bacteroidota > Bacteroidia > Bacteroidales > Bacteroidaceae > Bacteroides > Bacteroides sp. D1. Next base: position 10,708 of record NZ_JH114336.1, on the reverse strand, counting down.
GTCAGAGATACGGTATATATACATACACGTGATACGTTGTGCATCCGTGATACCGTTACCGTCATAGCTCCGGTAAAGAAACGGCCGTTTTGCATGGCGGTGAAAACAAACTTGCTTTATGACGCTGTTTTGATACCTGACATCGGGGTTGAGTTCTGTTTGGGGAAGAACTGGTCTGTGGCCGGGAATTGGATGTATGCCTGGTGGAAAAGTGATCGGAAGCATAATTATTGGCGTATCTATGGGGGAGATGTGGAGTTGCGCCGCTGGTTCGGTCGGAGAGCGGTGGAAAAACCGTTTTCCGGGCATCATGTCGGATTGTACGGGCAGATCGTCACCTATGATTTCGAATTGGGTGGGAAAGGTTACTTGGGGGATAAATGGAGTTACGGGGGAGGCGTGGCTTACGGCTACTCGTTACCTGTGGGACATCGGTTCAATGTGGATTTCACGTTGGGAATCGGCTACCTTGGAGGATTGTACAAGGAGTACATCCCTTTGGACGGTCACTATGTATGGCAGACCACTAAAAAACGCCGCTGGTTCGGCCCGACCAAGGCGGGTATCTCTTTGGTGTGGTTGATCGGGCGGGGGAATTATAGCCGGAAGAAAGGAGGCAGGCAGTGATACTGATACGCTTTAGTCTGGTGTTCATATTTTTATGGATGGGACTGACGGCTTGTGAGCATAAGGATTTATGTTACGATCATCCGCACTTTGCCACGGTGCGGGTAGTATTCGACTGGACCAAGATTTCCAATCATGACAAGCCTGAAGGCATGAGGGTCGTATTTTATCCGACCGATGATGAAAGCAACACGTGGATATTTGATTTCCCCGGAGGAGAGGATGGGGAAGTGGAGCTCCCCGAGAATGATTACCGGGTAATTTGCTTCAACTACGATACCGACGGGATGGTTTGGAAAGAAAACGGCAGTTACACGCTTTTTACTGCCGATACGCGTGATGTTCAGTCACCGGATAACCGGACAATGGCTGTCACCCCACCCTGGCTGTGTGGCGACCATATAGACGGAGTTATCCTCAAGGACATTCCGGGAGGAAGCGCGGAGATAGTACGGCTAACTCCCGTAAACATGGTATGTCACTACACGTATGAGGTGAACGGTCTTCGGGGACTGGATAGGGTGGCGGATTTGCGGGCCGCTCTTTCCGGCATGTCCGGCTCGCTTAACATGTCCGGCGACAGTTTGCCCGCCGATCTTTCGGAGAGCCTGCTCTTTGATGGAATGGTTTCACGGAATCAGATTATAGGCGGATTCTATACGTTTGGACATTCCGCACTTGAAGGAGAGCCCAATGTTTTCCGGCTGTATCTCAAGAACCGTTCCGGCAGCATGTCTGTATTGGAACAGGACGTGAGCGACCAAGTGCATGATGTCCCGGTAGCGGGGCATATCGGTGATGTGCATCTGGTGTTGAATTTTGATTATGAGGTACCATCCGAGCCGGGAAATGGCGGTCCGGGATTTGATGTGGACGTTGATGATTGGGATGATGTGAATGTGGATATAGTGTTGTAAACGGATATTTGAGTTTTCAGTGCGGATTGGATGCCGGGTAAACGCTATGTCAACTATTAAGTAATTGAGTTTATTAATTATATGTATCAATTTGATTTGTTTTTATTTATGAAAAAAAGTACAGTAATGCTTTGGGCAATCTTTGGAGCGCTACTCATGGGTTGCTCAGACGAGGAGATTGCGAATGTGGAAACCTCCTCGCGGAATGCGATTGGTTTTAACGTGTTAAGTAATGCGGCGGAAACGAGGGCTACCCCTACTACCCCCTCCAACTTGACGAGCACCGATTTCGACGTGTTCGCTTTTACGGCGGATGGTACTGCCTTCATGGGAAAGGTCGACACGGATTTTGAACATGACGGAGTGAAGATCGTGTACAAAGATGGTAAGTGGGATTATGACGATGCGAACGACCTTCGTTATTGGCCTTCCGAGGCTTTGGACTTTTACGCGTTCAATCCCGGAACGGTTAGTGACGACATGTTGACGTTTTATATGTGGGAAGCCTCCGGGACTGTCCAAAAGATAAGTTATACCTGCATTGATGAGTATGGAGCCGGTACTCATGCAAACTACGACGTGATGTATGCCATGGCCAAAGACCAGACAAAAGACATGAACAACGGAGTAGTGAAATTTAACTTCAAGCATATTCTGTCACAGGTCGTATTCAAAGCAAAGACCCAATACGATAACATGCAGGTGGACATCGACATGATCAAGATTCATAATTTCAAATTTGCCGGCGCCTTCACATTGCCTGCGACAGCCGAAGAAACGGGAAGTTGGAGTTCGTCTGATTTAGCATTTCCACACGCATTTACCGTAGTGAAAAACGCAAATATCACGGTCAATAGTAATACCGCAGCTACCGATATTTCCACAAATACTCCTATGCTGAATATACCACAGACGCTGACTGCTTGGACTGTTTCCGCACCCAACAAAAGCAAGTTGGAGGCCGATAATGCGAAGCAATGTTACCTGGAGATCTCCTGCAAAATCCGGCAGTCCGGAGCTTATCTGTTGGGTTCAGCAAGCGAATACAAAACAATTTATGTTCCGTTCGGAGATACATGGGTAGCGGGCAAGCGTCATATCTACACGTTGATTTTCGGTGGTGGTTATGATGATCAGGGAGAGGCTGTGTTGAATCCGATCCGGTTTGATGCAGAGACAACAGGCTGGGTTGATGCAGATAATAAAGACGTAAACGTCCAACCTTAATCCAAACGTTTATTAATATCGTACCCGTTGGCAGGTTAAACATACGCAAGATTAACCCTGCCAACGGGTTTTTTATAGGGAATCGCATTTTCAATATACTTTTTGATGTGTAGGGGTGCTTTTTGCATACCTTTTTCCTGGAGAATTTCTTTTGTGGAGTGTTTGCCCTGTATATTCCCGATACGCTGTTATAGCAGGGAACTGTTTTTATCCAAGTAGTCAGATATAGCCTCTTGCAATACCGATTTTAGCGAATCGCCTTTGCGGATCGCGATCAGCTTTAAGTTCTGGTGATAGGTTTCGTCCATGACAAAATTACAATGCACGGTTTTCGCTTTCTTCGGCTTTTGAGCCTCTTTTTGCCCGGCCGTGGATTGGATCAGGCTGTCTAATCCCCCGGTCAGCCCGGCCGACATACTGTTTTTTAAATCGTTCTTCTTTGCCATATGGTTACTTTATTTCTGTTAGCAGTTCGTTACATACCTTCTCGTAGTCCTCTGCCCCGGCAGATTTTGGGGCATAGTGAAAAATATCCTGCCCTTGTGTCGGGGCTTCGGCCAGCGTAATGGCGTTGCGTATATGGGTGCTGAACACTTTGCCCTGGAATGTTTCCTGTACCAGTTCCGAAACGCTCTTGTTCAGGTTCTTTCTTCCGTCGTACTGGGTTATCAGAACCCCGGCTATCGAAAGATCCGAGTTCAAACGTTGCTGCACCTTGTGGACTACCTGCATAAGTTTAGCCATTCCACGCATTGCCAGGAATTGAGCCTGAACCGGGATAATCAACCGATCCGAGGCCGTCAGTGCGTTAAGCGTGAGCAGCGACAGCGAGGGGGGACAGTCGATCAGGATATAATCGAATTTCTCCTTTTGGCCTTTGATAAGGTGGGCTAAGATAAGCTCCCGTCCGGCCTCGTTGATTAACTCCGTTTCAACGGCCGAGAGATCCAGGCAGGAGGGAACGACGCTAAGGCCGTCCTTATGCTCGTAGATCGGCAGGTCGTATTCGCCTTTCATCGCACCGTAGATCGTTTGGGGAAGCTCCGCAGAGAAGCCCAGCGATTCGGTCAGGTTGGCCTGCCCGTCAAGGTCGATCAAAAGAACCTTGTACCCTTTTTGACGTAACGCACCGCCCAGGTTGATCGTGGTTGTGGTCTTTCCTACTCCCCCCTTGTGATTCAATACGGAGATTACTTTTGCTTTGCTCATAAATTCAGTTTTTTAAATGGTTGTCATGTCCGCAAATATAGTTAAAATACTAATATACTAAAATACTAAAAGTAGTATTTTTTCGTTTTTTGCGTGTTTTTTGTGCCGATCGGGGAAGCGTACCGAAATAAATCCGGTTTCCACCTTTCGGTACGTTTCGTTTCTGTACCGGAATTAATCAAAGATTAGAATAACCATAAATGTTTTTATACGTTAATCATACGTATGTATATATGTATATATTTGTTTTTGAGTATCTTTGTGTGCTATAAATAAAAAATAAAAGACATGAGCACTTATTCGTATAAAAATCCGAAGTTTATAAATTCCCCTAAAGGGGTGGTTGAAGTTGTAGAAGTGATTTATGACGGCAAAGATGATCCGGCCTATTCACTGGCTATTATTAAATGGGAAAATACCTATAAATTAGGTATTCGTTGGAACATCGCTTATAGTGAATGGGACGATTACCGCAAACAGAACGGGCAAGATGAATGTATAGGTAATCCACAGTCGAGAGGTATTCCCACCTGGTTTGTTTTGCCCGATGATATGATGTTTGGTGAGAAGTTCAGCGGTGCGATGCAGAGGCTTGATGAATTAAGAAAAGGTAAGTAAGCAATGGAACAGGGAGAAATCATATTATACCAGCCGGATGAAGCGGTCAAGTTGGAAGTGAGGCTGGAAGATGAAACCGTTTGGCTGACACAGGCGCAAATTGTGGATCTTTTTCAATCCAGCAAAGCAAATATAAGCGAGCATATAAAAAACATATATGATCAGAAAGAATTAGAGGAAAGTTCAACTGTTCGGGATTTCCGAACAGTTCGACAGGAAGGCAAACGGCAAGTGATGCGCAATCTGACTTATTACAATTTGGATGCGATCATATCCATTGGGTTTCGTGTCAATAGTAAAAGAGGTATTTTATTTAGACAATGGGCGAATAAGGTTTTAAAGGACTATCTTTTAAAAGGGTATTCCATTAATAAACGTTTGTCAGAACTTGAAAGGACTGTCGCTCAACATACCGAGAAGATAGATTTTTTTGTGCGTACTGCCTTGCCCCCGGTCGAAGGCATTTTTTATAACGGCCAGATTTTCGATGCGTACAAGTTCGCTACCGATCTGGTAAAGTCGGCCAGGCGTTCGATCGTGCTTATCGACAACTATGTGGACGAAACGGTCTTGCTCATGTTGAGTAAACGCAGCGTCGGTGTCTCGGCCACCATTTACACCCAGCGTATCACGCAGCAACTCCAACTTGATCTTGACAGGCATAACAGCCAGTACCCACCTATCGACATCAGGACGTACCGGGACAGTCACGACCGTTTCCTGATCGTTGATGAAACGGACGTGTACCATATCGGAGCCTCGTTAAAGGATCTGGGGAAAAAGATGTTCGCTTTCTCAAAGCTGGATATTCCGGCGGCTGTGATTACTGACCTGTTATAATATCCTTTGTCTTATGAATGGGCTGTCGCAAAAGAAAAACCCGTTCTTGATGAACGGGTATATCCTTGACTTGGTTACGTGTTTTGATAACAGAGGCTTTACCAAGCATTACAATGCAAAGATAGTAATTATAGGTTAATTAGCGAATTTCTTTTTTGGATAGATCCGGAAATAATGCCTCCTTGAAAGAGGTGGATAAGGTGATTAAAACAATAGATAAGGAAGAACAAAAGCAAAAGGGATGAATGTGGTTATTTATTCACGTGTAAGCTCGCAGTCGGCCAGGCAATCGACCGAACGGCAGGTTGTCGATCTGGAGAGGTTCGCAGCCGGACGGGGGTACGAGGTGACGGCGGTCTTTGAGGAAAAGATAAGCGGACGAAAGGCCAATATCGAACGCCCGGTTTTAAGCCGTTGCCTGGAATACTGCACAGATCCGCAGAACCGGGTGGATATGTTGTTGCTGACCGAGATCTCACGCCTGGGGCGTTCAACCCTGGAGATCCTAAAGTCACTCGATACGCTGCACACGCATAAAATATGCGTGTATATTCAAAACCTGAACCTGGAAACGTTACGGCCGGACAAGACGGTAAACCCCTTGTCCTCTCTGATCACTACCCTGTTGGGGGAACTGGCCGCGATCGAACGCCAGGGGATCATCGACCGCCTTAATAGCGGACGGGAGTTGTACATCCAGAAAGGGGGCAGGCTGGGACGGAAGCCGGGAAGCCGGAAAACGGCCGAACAGAGGAAAGAGGAATACCGGGAGGCGATCGCCTTGTTAAAGAAAGGCTACTCGATCCGGAACGTGGCGAAGCTCACGGGAAAGGCCGTTTCGACGATACAACAAGTAAAAAAAGACTTCATTAGTAGCTGATTATCGGAACAAATATTGTATTTTTGCAACAAATACGAGTAAATGCACATAATTAAAAACGAGTATTTACACGTGTCTAAAAACGAGTATTTGCACGAAAATAATCAGAATCTAAATAAAAACGGTTATGGCAACAATGGCGGAGAAAATGGCGGCTTCACTGGAGGAATTAAGAAAGCTCCAGGAGAAAGACCGCTGTGTCGTCCTGCAAGGGACGGCCGAGATAGGGAGGACGCATTTAACCCGGCTGTTGGATAACGGCTGGTTGCAGGAAGTAATGAAAGGCTGGTATATTGCGGCCAGGCCGGGAACAGAGGGGGACACGACGGTCTGGTACACCTCATTCTGGTATTTTATCGCGAAATACGCGGCCGTCCGGCTGGGGGAACAATGGTGCTTGACGGCCGACCAGTCGCTGGATCTGTATTCGGGGAAAACGACCGTGCCCGTGCAGGTGATTATCAAGTCGCCGAAAGGCCATAACAACACGCAAAAGCTGATGTATGATACCTCGCTTTTGGTGTTTCAAAGCGAGATCCCGGATCAGGTATATAAAGAGCCGGAATACGGCCTTAATCTCTATCCGCTTGCCGAAGCCCTGGTATATGCCACGCCGAGATATTTCCAGGTGGAGAGGATCGCGGCCTGTACCTGCCTGGCCATGATACGGGACGCTGCCGATATATTAAAGGTACTGGCGAGAAACGGGGCTTCGCTCCGTGCCGGAAGAATAGCCGGGGCGTTCCGGAACATCGGGAACAGCGAAATCGCCGACAGCATCGTTTCCACGATGCGGGGGTTCGGGTATGACGTGAGAGAAGAAGATCCGTTCGAGGATCAGCCACGAACGCCCCTTGTTTATGAAGTGTCGCCTTACGTCACACGCTTGCGCCTGATGTGGGAGAACATGAGGGATAAGGTTGTAGAACTGTTTCCCGAAGCCCCTGGAAAGATTGATGACGTGGAGGGGTATTTGAGATCCGTCGATGAAAAGTATTCGGAGGACGCTTATCATTCTCTCTCGATCGAGGGATATAGGGTTTCCCCGGAACTGATCGAGAAAGTGCGTGTCGGGAACTGGAAGCCGGAGGAAGAAGACAAGGAGCATAAAAACGCGCTGGTGGCACGTGGGTATTACCAGGCGTTCCAGGCTGTCAGGGGGACGATCTCCGATATACTGAAAGGAAAGAACGCAGGGGAAGCGGTAAGGGCGGATCATCCCCTCTGGTATATGCAGATGTGGATGCCGTTCGTTACGGTGGGGATCTTGCAAAGGGAGGATCTTGTGGGTTATCGTACCGGGCAGGTCTATATACGGGGATCGCAACATATCCCGTTGAACCCGAAAGCGGTCAGGGACGCTATACCCGTCCTTTTCGATCTCTTGAAGAATGAGCCGCACCCGGCGGTAAGGGCTGTCTTGGGACACTTCTTTTTCGTGTATATTCACCCCTATATGGACGGGAACGGGAGAATGGGACGGTTCGTCTTGAACGCCATGCTTGCGTCTGGAGGCTATAACTGGACGGTTGTTCCGGTGGAGCGTAGAAAAGAATATATGAAAGCGTTGGAAAAGGCCAGCGTGGAGGGGGATATTTCCGAATTTGCCAAAGTGATAGCCTCGCTGGTCAAGTAATGATATTTATAATAATGACAATATGAAATCAACGGAATATATCGAATGGGATAAACTGGAGCAGATCCCGTTCTGCCTTTGCCGGATCGCGGAGGATGAAGAAAACCAGGAAATAGATGTTTATTATCTGGATAAACGGGTTTGCCATGATTACGATCATGTGGGGCATTATTTTCGTACTGCGATAATCATGTTTAGAAGGATCAGGAACATAACGGCCGATTGGGTGAACCTCAAAAACCTTTGGTTGCTAAGGGACTGTATCAGGGAGAATTTTAATCATGGCCTGGAGGTGGACGATCTGATCTTCGGGGAAACATTCGACGGTGAGGATCCGGAAACTATAAAGCCGCTAACCAAAGAACGGCTGTTCAAGATTAAAAAGGTGATTCAGGAAAAAGATCCATACGCTACCGTATAGGGGGGGAGTATATAAAAACAAAACTCTGGAGTTTGTCTTGCGACAGGGACAATAGGGGATTACTACGCGAATATAGGGAGTATATCTCGTTTAATTTGTATCTTCACCATGTCATATCAGAGTTTTGCTTGTTTTTTTGCAACACTAGGATAAGTAAAAATTCTGACATGGCAAAATCATGGGCAACTTTTTGTTGCTCAGGTACTTTAAAAGTTTAATTTGTAATAGTGTTGCGGAATTAAGGGTATTTACTACTTTTAGTATTTTAGTGTATTAGTACGCTTTTCTTTTGGAGGATTTGGGCGTTCCCGTAAACGGTCGGGCTTTCCGCCTCCAAGTCCTCGCCTGAAGGCTGTGGGCTTTCCACTGCAATCCCTAACGCATAAATACACCCCCCCACCCACCCGGCTAAGGTAGGCTATTTCCGGATAGATTCGTTCGGTGAAGCCAGCCGGATAAAAGCGCCTGACTTTTCACTGATCGGCACAATCCGGAAAGGAGTACCCGGAATGATCCTTGCCCGGCTGATGAGCGCAGGCACTCGTCGGCGGGGCAAGGAACATTCCTTGTCGGGAACTCCGGTAGCCGATTGTCGAACCCGGTTTTAACCCCCCTTTCAGGGGAGAGAGGTATTTTAGTTTTTCCGGCGTGGCCGCCTTGCGTTTACCTTGACCGGGGGTTTTGTCTGCAAAGGTCAAACGGCTTTTTCCATATCCCAAGTTGAGCCGCAAGCGGCTTTTAGAAAAAATCTCCAGCCTGGCTAAAGCCAGGTAGCATTTTTCCTAAAAAACTTGTGCTATGGAAAAAAACGTTTGGGGTGTTCTCATACAAAAACCTCTCGGAACTCAAGGTAAACGCAAGACGACCACACCGACAGCCCCGAAAAACCAAAATGAGGTTGTCTTGATACAAAAACATCGGAATCTTAGGCATCCGCAAGGTTTGGTGGGGGAGGGTGCGAGGTGGGGAGTTTACTATCGGAAAAAATCAGGTAGTAAATACTAAATTTAGTATATACTAAAATACTACTTTTGCATATAATTATCTTATAAATAGTTAGTTAAACGTTGTTTAAATACTTGCATCTCTCAAATAAAAGTGCTATCTTAGAGGTATAGAAAAAGAGATAACAACCTTTAGAACTGGCTCACCCACCAGGATAAAGAACGGGGGACGTAGTTATGAAAACTGATTATTTCGACAAGGCAGCGCAACAGTTTGCAAATTTGATGTCAGACATAAATGATCGAGAAGATCCAGCAAGTAGAGGACAATTGGCAAAAGCCCTGGATCACCATTGCGGCGAATACACGCAATTTCTTTCCGCAGAACCTCACAGGACGCAGGTACACCGGAGGCAACGCCTTTTTACTCCTTTTCCTTTGCGAGAAATTCCAGTACCAGACACCCGTATTTATGACATTCAACCAGGCGAAAGAGGCCGGGATCTCCGTGCTGAAAGGATCGAAATCGTTTCCGGTCTATTACTTCCTTTTCTACGTGTACCACAAGGAAACACGCAAGAAAATAACCTTTGAGGAATACAAGGCGTTAAGCCGGGAGCAGCAACAGGAATACAACGTTATACCGACCTATAAATATTACTCGGTCTTTAACTTGGATCAGACCAATTTTTCGGACGTGAGGCCGGAAGAATGGGAAGCGTTAAGGGAGAAGTTCAGAGGGGGACAGGCAGAGCAGCCCGAAATAGACGCCATGCTGGAGGCGAAAAGCTGGTTTTGCCCGATACGGGAGCAGCAAGGCGACAGGGCTTTCTATTCTCCTTTAGCCGATTATATCGTAGTGCCGCTTCGCTCGCAGTTCGTCGATATGCAGAGCTTTTACGAAACGCTTCTGCATGAAATGGGACATTCCACGGGACACCCCACCCGATTGAACCGGGATCTTGCGCACCCGTTCGGATCAGAGGAATACGGCAAGGAGGAATTAACGGCCGAGTTCGCCGCAGCCCTGGCAGGAATGTTTTTCGGGATAGCCGAACATATACGCACTGAAAACGCAGCTTATCTGAAAAGCTGGATATACGTCGGCTGTTCGCAAAACCACCCGTACTGTGGAGAATGGCTGCCAAACCAAGTTTTCCGAAAGCGGGGCCTGCGGCCTATACGTGGTGCGGGGCACTCAAACAGTCTATTCCAACGTGAAACTGACAGCCGAGAGGGATGCCGACACGGGCGGTCTCGTATGGAAAACTGAAAGTCCGACACCGCTCGCAGGCGGGCTGTTGGACGAACACTATTATTTCTACTATCCCTATCAGGCACGAGCCTCAATACTGGGGCAGGGCGGCTGTTCGCCTTCATCATTACGGT
>NZ_JH114335.1:43336-57478 GCF_000157095.2 Bacteroides sp. D1 | reverse complement strand
ACCTGTGTGACACCACAAACCGGGAACAGGCACAGAGGCAGGATACTCCTTTTTTCCATGCCGAAATAGCGAAAAAAATCAAAGGTTGTATCGATGCGGACGGTTATATCCGGCCCGGCCTTACCATAAAGGAGCTTTCAGATGTGCTTCATACCAACCGTACCTACCTGTCCGGGTACATCAAAACTACGTATGACATGTCGTTCCGCGATTGGATTATCGGACTTCGTATAGAATATGCGAAACGTCTGCTTGCGCGATATCCGAGGTTGACGGTTGCCGACATCTCCGAGAAATCCGTTTTTTTGTCACCAAGCCATTTTATAAGGCTGTTCAAGGAAAATGCGGGCTGTACCCCTAAATGGAGGAAAACAGAGGCGGAATAATACGGTGTGTTATGGATGGAGGAATAGCCCAAACGACAAAAAATAGCCTAAACTACAAAACTAAAATGTTCTAAACCACAAAGATGTGCGATTCTGACAATTGAGACAATTTTTATAGGCAAGAATCGGGCTGAATTTAAATCTTTTCGCTTATTTTGCACTTGTCGGTTGAGCCTGCGTCATCTCCAAAAAGAGTAAAACAGGGTTTTATGGGTGATTTTAACGTGTGTAAAAGAAAATGCTACCCAAATAACTTCAAATAAAGACAACTCTATTTCAAGCGGCAAATGAGTTCTACAGCTTGAATTTGAATAATACAAACAATAGGATTCTCCTTTAAAAAGTCATGAAAAAGATTCATTTACTTCATTACTTATTGTTGTGCTACATGGTTCTTGCGGTAGCTACATCGTGCGGCGATGACGAGGATGACTACGCCCCCGACAATGTAAATGATCCCGAGAAACTAACTGATCCTTTGCCTACTACCGACCAGTTAGGCGTAACACACAACAACACGCTTTATTACCTTTCGTTCTGGAGCAAAGAAGACCATATGATATCCGAGAACATGATAAACCGTTACAAGGAGGCGGTTCCTTATGCTCCGGGAAAGAAGATGGAGGTTGGCGACGCGTTCTTCTTTACCCGGCAGGACATTGACCGGATTCAGTCGGATACCGATTTGCTGGCTGACATCAAGGATATGTTCCATAAGCGGAGCATCGTGATGATGATGGAGGGAGGAACGAACGAGGATTTTAATACCGTCTGCACGTTGCTGGATTGCTATAATCCTTATGCGAAGGAAGATGAGTCTTATTCGGACGAACTGCCGCTGTGGGTATTTTCTGGACCGCTTCCGTCGGCGAGCGGATTCTATTCCAAGCTCAATGCGCTCAGTACTGCTACCGGAGCTGATGGCAAAGAATCTGTACAGACGATTAATGAATACGGGCAGGGATTTCATTGCGACATGACAAGTCAAAGTTTACAAAGAGCCCTGGAACCGAAAGCTCCGTCAAACGGTTCGTCGGATTTGAAAAACTTGATATCTGCCTATATCGTTATCGGTCAAAATAGCTATACCGCACCTCCTGTTCATGGACATGAAGGTAAAGGGACAACCGATAATTTTCAAGTAGAAGCTAAGATATGGACCGCTTATAGCAAAGACCGGAAAGAACATTTTTATTTGGTAAATCTGGGTTTTATAGCCTATGTAGAACCTTCTTTTTATGGAGAATGGCATACCAAGGTCAGTACTCTGAAAATGAAAGGGTATGGCTTTTGCCTGACTGACGTAAATTTGGAATTCGCTCCGGTTCACCCGAATGGTGCCATTATTCATGCACATTCCCCGCAAACTACGGAACGCCAGAGCTCTTATACCAGCAGTGTCTCTTTCGAGTTAGGAGGAAGTGTCAGTGTCACTGGACCAGAGATTTCAGGAGGAATAAGCATTTCCAATAGCCATACGGAAACAATAAATGATATTGAAGTTATCAATAGAACCAATCCGGCCCAAGGAAGCCCACAGCTTAGGTGGTAGTTTAATTTACGCGAACCTTCTTCACATTTTAATATGTTTTGTTACGCGTCGAGTGCTGTCAATGGAGGTGCTAAGGCCGGGATAACCACTTGTAGCTTGTCCACAGATTTTATTATTTCTGTACCTGATGGAGCTGACAACGAATGGAAAGTAAGCATGTATCCAACACTGAAAACATATTTCTTTAGTGACCTTTTTGGATTCCATGATCAATATGAAACGCTATTTGATGATGCGGCAGAAAGCTGGATTGGCATCGAAAAAGTTTTTAACTTGCCGACTGTCGATCTGAAAGATGAATGATTTGTTACGTTGATATTAATAATTTCTAAAGTTATTGGATTATGAGAAAAACATTCTTGGTGATGAGCAGGCTTATCGATTTATTTGTGGATATCTTGCCTATAGATGAGCTTGGGTTTAAACATGTCAAACTTCAATCAGAAGGGAGACCACCGTATAATCCTGCAACATTACTAAAATTGTATTTATATGGTTATAAGCACTCAATAAGATCATCAAGAAAGTTGGAACACTTCCTGTAAAGTAAATGTGGAATTATGGTGGCTATTAGGAGGCTTAATGCCCTCTTTTCGGACAATTGCTTATTTAAAAAAAAATAATGCGGAGGCTTTTAGAAAAGTCTTTAGGCAGTTTGCCCTTATGCTAAAGGATATGGGTCTGATAGAAGGCGAAACCATAGGTATAGATTCTTTCAAGATATTTGCCCAAAATAGTCTCAGAAACAATTATACACAAAAGAAGATAGACAGACATCTTGAATATATAGATAACCGTATTGAAGAATTTGAAGTAGCTTTAGATAAGACTGATAAAGAAGAAGAAAAAGAACTTCTTAAATCTAAGATTAAATTACAACAAGACAGGCGTAAGAAATACGAAACTCTTGATACGGAATTGAAGAATAGTAATGATACTCAAATAAGTCTAACAGACAAAGATTCAAGAGCATTAATGTTAACCAATAATGTATCAGGAGTTGAATATGCGGTTCAAGCAGCCTTTGATAGTAAACACAAATTATTGGTTCACTCTCATATTGGAGCATCAACTGATAAAAGAGAACTATCAACAGCGGCATTGACCGTCCAGGAACTACTACAATTAGATTCGTTCAACACACTTAGCGATGCCGGTTATACTAGCGGCGACCAACTACAAGCCTGTAAATATTCAGGAATATGTACTTATTCATCGCCTATGCCATCAACATCACCTAATTCGAATTCCATACCACTGGCTGAATTTCATTATATAAATGACGGAGATTATTATATCTGCCCTTGTGGAGAACAAATGACAACAACAGGGAAATGGAGAATCCGTCCCAATTATAGATCAAAAGTATATAAAACATCAGCTTGTGTAAATTGCTCAATAAGAGAAAAATGTACTCAAAATCAAAATGGCAGAGTAATAGAAAGAAGTGAATATCAAGATGTAATAGATGAAAATAACGCCAGAGTTATGAATCATCTGTTGCAAGGGCGCGCAGCAGACATTCGTAATGTCGCACAACTTCCGCCTCTTCACCGCCCTGACGGGAACTGCCACAGCCCCCCAAAAACAGTCCAAACAAAAAGACTAAAACAGTTGATCGTTTCATGGTGCTGTTTGTTTAATGGTTAAATTACTGGTCATGCACACAACGGACACTACCGCCCAGCAGATAATGATAACCATAATATTCATTAAACCCTGCAGGTAACCCGGCCGGACTATGAATGTCATTACCGGCACCATGCATTAAGGCCCATCTATTACGATTAACCCTATATGTGGGCGCTGTTTTTCCAGCTCCGATATCAGGATTCCAATATATTCCTGTATGTAATACAGAGGCAGGAGAATGTCGTTGAGGTGATGAATATATCATTGGAGTTTGTGTCCAGATAGCTAAAACGCCTTCTTCATATCCACCATCGGGGGCAGATATGGCTGGAAAAGACTTAGCTATTCCCGCACCGCTTTCTATCAATCGAGTAAATACAACAGGATAAGAGCCTGTTATAGACTGTATCAGATTAATAACCTCCCAAGCCGTAGGGAGTCGCCAGCCATCGGGGCAGGCACGTTGGGGAATACTGCCATAATAAATGGGTCCGACCATAGCTGGTGCCAAAGAATATGAACGAGGACGAGCAGCCATATTAGGACCTCCTTCCCTACTGGCGTCTATCATCCAACAAACACCACCATTACCCATACGGGTAGTCTGATAGTTACTGCCACCGATACGCATAAGTTTCATGGAATTTCCGAAACCACAAGCCGGTTGCTGGCTTACATGCAAACGATATTCCAATTCGTTAGCAGAATTTCCTGTTCGTATGGAAAGGACAGCACTACGCATATTCTGGGTAAAGTTCTTACTGTTTGCCGAAATAGTAACCGTGGCTGGTACTCCCGCTGTACCCGAGGTTTGGCTGAGTGAAATCCATGAAGGTTTTCCGGTTATTTGCCAATTGGTATTCTCTGTAGTTATATTTACGGGTAATGAAGCGACACCTATTTGGATATCACCGTCAAAAGCGAACACCCGTTTGTCCACCGTCAGCCGTTTGTTCCCTCGTACTATTACTTCTTCTTGTACCTCGTTCCACGGCACGATACGGCATTTAAGGGTATGGTTTCCTTTGAAAGCTTCCTCGGGAGTTTGGGCCGGCAACCCGTCCACACTTTCCACTTGTACTTTATATTCATGATTACGCAGAATATCCATCGGCACTCCCGAACCGTAGTCCTTGAAGTCGAGGCGGTAGTAACCGTCTACCGACGGCTTAGAGCCGGTGAGATACGGCTTCACGTGCATAACCAGACAAAGGTCGTCCAGCGCATTCCCGCCCGAGGGGCGGTTCTTGTTGTCCACCTCGCACAGGTAGAACGTCTTTTGTGAGCCGTTGAAAATACCGATATTCCCGGGTGACACATCGCTGTTCAATGAGGTGAATGTACCCCGTGTCTGCCGTGCCCCGACGGGTACGGTGGGAGTATTCACTTGCTTGCCCGTCACATTATAGTTGTCCGGTGCAATGCGTCCTTTTGCCCGGTAATTGTACAGCCGCAGATCGTTGTAATAATAGAAAAAGCCTTTTAGGTCGGATTCAAGAGGATTGATAAGCGTGAACTTAGCTACCGCACGTATCATCGTCACCTCTTGGGGAGCGCCAGAGGGAGAGAAACCTTCGCCCACCGCTTGGTTGGGAAGCTCGCCCCACATGGGTATGCCATTCGTAAAGTCGGGTGCGGCATCCGTTCCGACATCGAATGCCAGGCGGTTCATTACCCCCTCTTTCTGTTCTCCGAATGCAGCAGCAAGGGTATTCACCTGCTCACGGACATTGGCAAGCACCACGAGTGTCTGATGTTCGGGAGCTCCCATCAGCTGTACACGTACGGTTTGTGTGCCGATATCGTATGTACCCTGTGCACGGTAGAAGAATGTACCTTTCTTTATATTCGTAGGATCTGCAGGATCAACCTTGAATGAAAGTACATCTACAGTATTGATTCCATTTTCATCTATAGCACGTGTCAGCGGCGCACGCGTTTCGGAACTTTGCGAGGTGTTCATTTCAGCAGCCTGTTTTGAAGCACCGGTTTTAAAGTTCAGGTAAATAACGGCTGTATGTCCGTTCGCTTGCGGCACCGACTGCTCCGCATCATCACTGCAAGCGGTCGGAAGGAGCGCCGCCATTGCAATCCACAGCACAGCTGAGGCATGTCGCCTCCACAGATATGCCACACGGGTGAAACCGGATAAACCGGAAGTCTGAAATCCTATATTCATTTTTCTTCTTTTTTTAGTAATATATCTATTTTTTATATCAACTTTCTTACAAACTAAATTGCATCGGTCATATACCGTCTTACTTATTTATCGGCGAACAGACGAACGGAAAACCCGTGGTGTTTAACGTCTCTGTAGTTCGCGAACGCAGAGTACGAGTAGAAAGACACGTTCCAAGCATTGCCGAGGAGGCTGGGAAACTCCGTGCTCGACCAATACCGACCATATTCGCCTCGGGCTTCGAGCAAACCACTCGAAATGAACGTTGGGAAGGAGATATAACCGGCAGCCGGAAAAATACGAACGACAGCCTCGGAAGTATGGCTATCCCACCAAGAATCATTATTGATAGTGCTAATGTTTCCTGTAAATGCGCTGCCCAAGTAAACACAATCCACTTTCAATAGGGAAGTAAAGTCATGGTTGGCAAACGAACCCACGCGGGTGTAACGGTAAGCACAAACCATATTATTATCAGTAGCAAGAGGGAAATCGGATAGGGAAGAATCATCGATAGGATTACCGGTACCTTGTTTGAAACGCAGAGCGTAACAAACACCGTTACCCGAAGAGAAATAATCGTTGGCGAAAGTTTTTTTGATGCCACCGAACTCAATAGCCTCGTTGACATTAGAAGTATTAGTAGGGGAATCATATTGGGTATTACCGCTGTAGGAGAAAACGCCCGTCAACTCCCAGCGGGAAGGCAGGTGGTAACCATAACCGGGATGCCCCAGTTTAAAAAAGACATCATCAAAGAGCTTCTTGGCATTTGGATTGTAAGTATCATTATTCTCTCCTGTGAGCACGTACCAATTATAATAACCGGATTGGTCATTGCTATGGCTCGAAGCCCAATGAAGATTAGGGTCAGTCTGGGCTGCAGTGGGAGAAATACCCGGAGGAACGGAAGAAATGAAAGGAGAATTATAGATAGAGCCACCGGCGAGGTTATATTCGGCAACATAATCCAAAGGCGTACCGATCTGCTTAATATTGATTTTAGTATAAAGTCGTCCAGCCCGTATCTACAGATAACCATCCTTGAATCCCTTGCCATTCGTGATGGCCTGCAATTCCTCCGTAACCGGATTGGTGAGAGTGGCGCCAGCCGCCCCACTGTTTTGACTGGGTTTCAGCCATGAATTAGAAACTGAAATTGTTGTTCCGTCGGCATTATAGGCACCGACCTTCCACCCACTGGGGTAATTGGTGCGCACAGAAAATTTGTTCTGTGTGCTTGTGGCATCGTGCTTGCCTTGAAGTGTCATCGCCGTTCGGGTCACTGCCAAGAAATGCCCCGATTCATTGAACGTTATATCTGTGAATGCGTCTATCACGATGGGCACTACTACGATGTTATGGTTGGTAAAGTTGTCCGGGCTGGTTACAGCCTCGTTCAAAGTGGCAAACCCCGGCCCTTTCACTTCCTTGATGGTGAAAATATAGCGGTGGTTGCGCAGAATGGGCATGTATTTACCCTTTTCGTAAGGACTCGTGCCACCGCCCTTGATACCGTCCCATGTATAATCCATTCAGTAGTAGCATTCTCTTCCTTGATAGGCAAGATTTATAACTATACAAGGACGGCTGCCGCCGGAGATAGCCGACTGTTCATTCAAATAATAAGTGATGACATTCGGAGATGCGGTGTTTGCAGTTCCCTCAAGCGGGTGCCCGCCACTGACTGCTGGCTGCGATGTGGCAGGCAGTGTGGGAGTCATGTATCCCGATTGTGAAGCGGTGGTATTGTATGTAGCAAGATCTACCCAAACGCGTCCGTTGCCTACGGAATTGACGAAGTAAACCTTTCCCGCAGCTGTCGTGGCTCCCGAAGTTGTAGGATTGATGATATCCACCTTCGCCAGCATGCGGATAAGCGGTATTTCCTGCGCAATGGTTTGCGACACACCGGCTTTCAGTTCAAAGCCTCCCACCGGGGCATGCTCGCCGTACATGGGTATGTATGTGCCCGTACCTTCTTGTCCGAACCTACCCACGACTTCCACTTGCTTAAGAGCGTCATAGGTGGAACCGGCTGTTATATTTGCCAGTTCTGTTTGGGCATTAGCTATGAGAGCTATACGTTTGTATCTGCCCGCAATAACGGGCACAGAGAAGTATTTCGTATCCGAAGAGCCTGAAAGTGTATGCAACGAGCTGCCCGGAATATCATATTTCACCTTGACTTTCTCCGTACCGCCTTCATCGGCAAACATCAGTACGGTAATCTCTGTTATCCCTTTCTCGTCTACACCACGAGTATTCGCCGCCCGGAAATCGGGAATCCTGACAGAAAGTGTCACTTCGGCCGTCTCACCTTTGCCGGACACGGGCGGAACAGGAAGAATGAGTTCGTCTTGCCGGCACGAAAGTACGAGCGGCAGTAATAACAGGACCGACAGCAGGTTGCGGAACGGTATGATGATTGAACTACTTGGCATAATATATTGTTTTATGATTTGCATTTCATGATTGACCGGTGCGTTTTTTACACTCCTCCGGGTTTTACATTCTGATTTTCCCAATTCCTGATCGTTATTTTCGCATGACCGTTTGTAAAGGTAATCTCGATAGGAATGGTTACTTCAATATCTTCCTCCATCGGTATGTGGTAGCGGGCAATAAGCCCTGCCAACGAAATCGGGGGCACGATATGGTTTCCCGTGGTGGGATCGATAATTTCCACCATGCCGGGGGTATCGGCCTTGAAACGGGGGATGTCAGTCGTGGCATTAGCATGGCGGTTGGTGACATCATATGCTACGGCAGGCTGGAATGTCTTGTTCCGGCTTACGGACTGGAGACGCCATGTGCCCGAGGTTTCGTCGAACACCGGTCGCAAGGCTGACTCCATGCCCGTGATGTGTACCACAGGCTGCACGCTCACACCATCAAGGTGAAGACTTACACGGATAGTGCCGGGGCTGAAATTGACAGTATGGTCTCCAGTCTCGTGCTCACTGACCGTAAGTGGCGTGACAGCGAAAAGAAGCCGATCAAGCGTGGGGATGGAAGCGGAAGTCTCCGCATGCGGGTGTGAGGCGGAAAGGTTCCTTATGGTTTCTCCTTCGGAAAAGCCGCCGAGCTTGGTCTGTGCATCCGAAGCATTCGCCCAGAGCACGACAGTGTAGTTTCCCTGCGGCAGATACATCTCAACACCCTGCAAACGGTCAAGTTCACTCTTCTCCAGCGTCTGCATATGCTCAATACTGCCATCGGGACGGTACACACACAGCCTCACCCTCTGAACACGCTCTCCGAAAAGGTCAGCGGCAGAGCCGCGAGGCTTGTAGGTAAATCGTAACAGGGTATCCAGAGGGCAGCCCTCCAGGGACTCCCTGATGCACCTCGACAAGACTAAGGTTAAAATACCGGAAAGCATCAGGAAGCGTATAGCTTTATACAATTTCATACGTAGTATCTTTTAGGTGAATAACTGTGGTTATGACTTTATATGAATATACGTGTTATGATTTAACAGGTTATAGAAATACAGGTCGTGAGGTCAGGGCAAAAGACACCCACGACCTGCTTACATTCCGCCGTGCGAGAGGAACTGGTGAACTAGTAAAATGAGCTAAAAATCTCCTCTACGCAAACGGACTTGTAAAAGAAACAAACAAATACAATATACCTTGATGGTATGACAGTTAGAGATTAGGCTTGACAGGAACGACCGTCCAGGCTTTTACCGTCACCTTCAACCAAACGCTGACAGCACTGGTATTAGGTATTGTGGAAAGGTTGCTCTCGTCAAATGTAAAGTCGGCTTTCGAGATAGTATAAATCTTTCCTTTTTCCAGTTCTACAATATTGCCACTGCCATCTTTGAATCCTCTCACGGTGATAAACTGGTCACCTGTGCCGAAATTCACGCTGCTGCCGGCCTTAGCAGCCAAATTACTCAACTTAAATACGAGCTGGAGTTGCTCGTTCGCGTCAGTACTGTTACCGTTAGGAACAACCTGATATGCCCAACGTTGCCCTGCAGTTGGCGGAATGACTTCCTTTGGGATACCTGTAGCAGCGACGGCAGACTGGTCAAAGAGTTTTCCAGCGTTAGCAGGGGTGTAAAGCCCCTGTCCTTGAGCATAGGCAGCAGGAGTAGCACCATATTGTACTTTCGTTCCCACAACGGTACCGGCCAGGTTGAACTTTTCAAAGAAGTTATTCACATAGATTCCTTCCAGCGTAAAACCATCCACCGCACTGGAGGCCGTAGTCGCCAGACCTTCGATTTCGACACGTGCCACGGCAGGACCGATTTCCACTTCGGCATACTTGTCACCGTCCGTTATTCCAGGGGCATAAGGCAGGGCCGGACTACCGGTAGTCCATGTCTGCAGGGGTTTGTCATCGCCGCTCAACACCACATCCGCAACTGCAGACTGGCTTGTGATTTCCAGTTGTACAGCTTTCAATGCAGCTACGGTTCCACCTGTAGGCAATGAAGTTCCGGCAGGAATATTACCACATACCGTTACAGTGGTAGCCGCCGCGGGTACATCCGTTATTTGGGTACCGGTAGTCAGATTCGCAATCGTGATGGGAGTGGTTGTAGTCGCGTTCACATATTTCAGAATGCTGGTCCCGTCATGGAAGTATACATGCAGATTACTTACCGTAGCAACCGTTCCCGAGGCTACAGGAGGCTCGGTCGATCTCGTCAGCGTCGGCAACTCCAGCTTCATGAATACGCTTCTCGCTTCCCCGTTCTTTACGTCAGGCACTTCGATGTCATCGTTACTGCACGCGGTGAATGCTGCAGCCATAGCAACCATTGTAAACACGCTTAACAAACTTTTTTTCATAATCATTGTAATTAAATTGTTAATAAAAAAATAAACACTAATAAAACACTTGTTAATATTTAATTCGTACTTATACTTTTTTTCCTGTTTTGTTCTTTCTACTTTTTACTATTTCCCTTCCGCTATCCTGTCCAGTTCCATACGGAGCCCGAAGAACTTGGGAATGAGGTCCGACAGTTCCGGATCCAGGGGAATACGCAGGACAAGATTGGGATTCATGCGGCAGGCCGCAAGCATATGTTCCACTGCTAAGTAATCATCGCCCTGCCGGGCGCTTACCACAGCATGCAGGTATTCCTTGCGGGAATCTACGGGTAACTGGTCTAAAAGAGCGGAAGCCTCTTTATGATAACCGAGCTGTGTCAGGCAAAGGGCGGTGTTATAGTCAGGCCGTTTTTCCAATATCGGCAAGGCTTGCCGGTATTGTCGCTCTGAAAGGAGCCGCAAGGCTTCGGCATACTCTTCTCCCTGCGGAGTATATACGGGACCGCTTGCCGCAAGAGAGTCTGTCTCCGCAGAAGCTATGACATATTGGTCCAGAGCGGAACGGTCAACCAGGTCGCTAAGCGAGGCCACAATGAAGAGCAGCGTGTCCGAGGCGGCAGGCCGCCATGTGCTGCGGTCGGTGGCTTCCACGATAGACTCTAGCCGCACACGGAGCTTTTTCATTCCATCGGTGACGGGCAGAGAATATACATAGTTGTAGATATAATCATGTCCGGAAACTGAATCCGAATTCTGGCGGACCATCACGGAGTCGATATAGGGGAAGGGAATCATACGCCGGCGGATTTCATCACGGTTACGGTCATTCATCTCATTTTCGGCAATCCGGTCGTAGAAATAACGGTGGCGGGAGATGTCCATCGAATCGGTGGCGGTGAGGACATAGTTGTGTATGTTGGACAGGCTGCGCCCCCCCGTTATAAAGGTCACGGAATTTCGAAGGTACACGATCGGCGGTAAGCTCGCGTTCCAGCCGGTACATCGGCCAAAAGGAGGCCGTACGATGATATTTACGGTCATAGGAGGCCCACAACCCGAGCGTGTCACGACCAGCCACATAGCGCCGTACGCTTTCTTCGATCCGCTTGCGTTCCAGGCGGTGACGGAGTGTCGCACGGTTGGCCTGCGTACGCGTGTTCCAGAAATTCTGGCGTTCAAGGGCAAGGCGTTTCCACTTCTCGTAGGCAAGCTGACGGTCGCGCTCCTTGCCGTAAAGTTCATAGAAGAACCTCTGCCGGCAGGCGATATCCTTATTGATGCCTTTACGGTCAAGATACACACTATCATAAGCCGAAGGATCGACAATTCCATTAAGAAACAGCCTGTACGCCTTATAGTCCGCTTCCTGCATGCGGGTAAAGGAAGAACCGGAAAGCACAACAGGTGGTAGCGGGAAGCCTGAACTGTCAGAGGTGCAGAGCATCGGGGTGAGTGTGACACGCCAGCAACTGTCAATCAGGAGGGAAGGGACATGGATATTGAATTCCAAACGCACGGAACCTTCCCGCATGGTGACCTGCTTGACGACCGTGCGTGCAGCGACGATGTCAACACCGCCCAGGTGTATGGTTTTCCATACGTCATCCGTACTGTCGGAGACCTCTTCGAACTCACCGGGAAGAGTGTCCGAAGAAGTGGTGAACCCCACCTGTTCGGCAAGCACTCCGGAAGGTGCGCTCTCCTCGTGGGGAAGAAAAATATTAGGACGGCCGGACTGCATAAACAGCCGCATAGTCCGCGGTTCGCGGGAAGTGGAACAGGACACGGCCAGTAACACTCCCGCGCAGAAAGCGGCGGCCGTTATGTGGGATTTGAGATACTTATTCATCATTCAACTTTTTATATCTTGTTTCAACAGATAAGATGGTTTCAGAAAAGATAAACCAGATTAACGGCGGTACGTGTGGGTGTCACATAGACACCGGAGCCCTTGCCGGTACGCTTACCGCAGTTCACGCAACGGTAACGTTCCCAGTCGGCCCAGACAACACCGAGACCCAGTTCGAACTCCAGATTCCAGCGACGCGAAAGGGGGCGCACCAGCCCCGCAGAAAGCCCGCCGCCGAAAGCTGTGCCTTCGTAACGGTAGCGATGTCCGAACAGACCACCCGCATTATATATGGAGAACACACCGTGGAGCCCGATAAAACAACCCCTTCCGTAAGTTTCGCGCATCCAATAACGCACACCAGGCTGGACTGTGAAGTTTTTAAGCTTGCCGTCATCCCAAAGACGGAAAGGATTGTACTGTACGGGAAGATGGGCGGACCAATGCGTGGAAAAAGCCATGGAACCCTCCACATTCAGATTCCCCGTACCTAAACCCACCAGATTGGTTCTGACAGAATAAAACTGCGCGGAAACCTTGTCTGAATACACAAGGCAGGCCAAGACACAGGCAAAACATAAAAAGTACTTTTTTCTATTCAAATTCATAATTCAAACTAGGATAACTCAAACTTTAAGTGGATAAACAAAACATGCACCCAAAGTAAACGGATGAAAAGCTGTGTCATCATAATAAGACTGTTCTTATTCTACGTGCAACCTGTAAAAATGAAGTATTTTAATGAACAAGAAACAGTTTTATATTATCACATCTGTTTTGTTTTTCCTGGTTGCAAAAGTAATAACACATAAATCACGAGTTACAAAATGAAACCACAAATCTAACGTCCGCATTGCATAAAACATTATAATACAGAAACATAAAGACTTCGTTCTTCTTATTTTTCTAACACGACGCTAACAGATGATTTACAACCTTAAAAAATATAGGGCAATCAATAAGTTTCTGACAATTGACTGGAATAGTAACAGATATTATAATGAAAGCATCTTCATACTTTCCGGACATACCTCCTAGGAGAATTAAACCTGTTATGGCTTACCTCCATGACAAAACCATTCTACAATTACATCATTCCGGTATTATGGCAAAAACAATCTGAACATATTCTAGATTTAATTACCGGATGATGCATTAGTCATTGGAACCTAGTATAAAGTTGAAATACCTATCCCAGAAGGCTTAAGAATAATTCTTTATTAGCTGTTTCCGTAGATTTAATACGTGATTTGAGCCGTGACTTGCGAGCGTATACATTAGCCACCGTATCCTTCATGAATAAGCTAATTACTTGCGGTGAAAATCCTACAAAAATATAGCATAATAACCTGGTGTCGGAAGCTTTCATAGTTGGAAAATCTTCCTTGAGCTTGTACATGGCATTGTCATGACAAGTGTTTACGATTTTTTCCAATTCTTGCAGTATGCCATTGTTTTCTGCAAAATCTGTAATTATCTGCTTTACTTCATTAAATATGACTGACTGTTGCGATGTTGTATTTTCACGTTCATAGTAGGTCTTTCCAAGTTTATCGACAATGTCAAAGCGTGAAGCAGCCAATCCTCTTAAATAACTTTCCGTAGTCTGCTGTTTTTTCACGCGTTCAGTAAGAGCCTTGTACTCGGAATTGGCTTTCTCTGTCAATAACAAATAATGGTTGGTACGATCACGTTGCATGCGTAAACGTTGGCGGACGATATACCAGGCAATTCCAATAATAAAA
>NZ_JH114335.1:0-43236 GCF_000157095.2 Bacteroides sp. D1 | reverse complement strand
ATAGAGTTTTACACTGGTGACGTAAATCTTTGGGGTAATGTTTATAATATTGCCAAGCCTGGCGGATCAATGAATCGTCAGTAACTTTCATTTGTTTTTTTTCCTAAAGCCTCGGAATAGAGCAATGCATATCTGGCCTGTTCAGCCCGGTTGCCTTCTGGTTTGAGTTTTTGTAGTATTGCTAATGCACTATCCGGGTTGTTCTGCATTAGCTTTTCAGCCTCACTAAGGCGAGGGGTCTGTTCCCTGTTATAACAACCTGTAAAATAGAGAATAGCTGATAGTCCAATTATAATTTTATATTTCATATTGCGAATATTAGGAGTAACAAACACATTTCGATGCGGAAAGCTTTTATTAGAAGAAATATAATTATTATTACATTCTTTGTATCTCAACAGAAACCATAAATACTTTTTTTGCATGATTCCCTGCATGATAGTTCTCAATTCCTATATATACCATTTCCAAAAACAGACAATAACCAAAAAGTTATAAAATATGCAGGCTTGGGAGTTTAGTATTCTTCATCTTATTATCAACTTTAATTATGCGCTGCTTTATACCATAATGTATTTTCTTTCAGCACAGTCATAGGATTGTCACTCGGATCGGATGTTGTTATACCGGAAAATGTATTGATAGGAATAATACCTTTGGCCATAGTGTAGAAATTTTTTGTATGGGTTTTATATGGAACAAGATGATTTAGCTGCTCTCTAAATTGGTTTAATAATATAGGATCGTTACAGAGTGAGGTTATATAATCTGCAAAATCATAAAATATTACAGGAGTATAACCATCTAAACGTTGGATTGTTCCCCTCAGGGATTTGTCAAAAGAATATTTACTATTGATACTTTTTATGATGGCTGCCATATTCTCCAGTTCTGAACAGTCCGTTACTGCTAATGTCCCACAAGGCATTATTTCATAGGTTGAATAAAAATTGTAAAATTCTTCACATCCCGATTGATAATCGGGATTCCCCAGTAAATATTCCCCAATAGCGGCATAAGGCATTCCGTATGCCATCATCTCACTGGTAGAACCAATCAAATATTTTGTAACATCCTTTAATTCATAGGCAACCTCTATAGATGACATATAACAGTCATCAAATAGAATATATTCCATTTTCATGCCTGCATTAGCAATACCGGAGGCTAGAGATTTTATATCTGTTTGGTATTCGGCGGTCAGTCCTCCAAAATAACGTGTCAATGGAACACCCTGATATTCCCAATGCATTTTCATGTGAGGTGCGGAACGCACTTTCATCTCATAAACAGGAAGCCATCCCATACCGTGACATCCTATAATCATGGTATAAACAGAAGCCGGAGCAAATGCCTTTACATCATTTAAAATTGCTGTTATCCCATCGATTGTCGTAAAAGGCGGAGACTTATATTTTTTAAGTATTTCACGTTTACATCTCCCGTGAGAAGACACAATTTCAAACATCATGGCCTCCGTACTACCGGTAGAAATAAAAACAATTACTTTCTCATTGTTCAGCCCTATTTTCGTTATACATTTTTCCAGGTCAGATATGTTATTATAAAAATAGTTCGTCAAATTTGAGGACCATGGCAAATACATGAATAATGTTTTCCGGTTGGCTTCTATCTTTTGATTTTCCTCCTTCTCGCATGAAGAAAAAAGTAAAATTCCTCCCAATAAAAAGATAATGCTAACCTTTACGTAGATTTTTTTCGTTGTTTTCATCCTGCAAATTGTCCAATAACTCATTATTACTTTTTTATTATAGCCTTCCATTGTAAAATCTCTATTTTATCTTAAATGTGAATTGTAAATAACCATTTCCTGATATTCATAGAATCAAATCCTCTTATAATCTTACAATATTATGACTCATTATCTCACAATATATTGAATATTCTAATAAACAGCATGAATTTAATCGTTTATAACACGAGATGATTTTCTTTTCAATGCCCTATGGCAGTTCTCATTGGAGACACTGCCGAATGGCACTTGTTTCCGTTTCATTCTTGCAAAAAAAGATGAAACGGTTTAACAGGAACAACTGCCTGTTGAAACAATACCGGCACCAATGTCACAACAGGCAGTTTTATGGTTACTTATGGCAGTCCAAACCGATTTTCAAAGCCAAATCGCTCCGGCTTCCACATCCCCTGACTTATAAGTGTAAATTATAAACTCTTCAAGCGCTTCTTTCCATGTAAGATTGAAGGTTCCCATAATTGAATGTATGGCACGATTACTTTTTTCATCAAGCCCGTCTTCTTCCACCCCTTCGGGGTTCGTGTCTTCGTCTACCCCCACAGTCTCTTCACGGCTCCAGAACACCACTACCGGAATGTTTAGGTTGATATCCCATGTACCACGCTGGATCAATATTCCGGAAGGTTTATAGAACGGATCAAAAGTACCTGTTTCCGGATTGCCCTTGGATTTGTAGCCGTGATAAAGACGAATTTTCAGGTCGAATTCCTTACGGTCTTTCAAAAAACGGATAACTCCTTTCAAACCTATCGGGTTACTGTCTCCTGTTATTTCAGCTTCCTTGCTATGTTTGGTCTTGTCCCAGGGGGTAGTGTCCACATAAAGATAATCCACCAATTTCTGCGGTTCATTGTCATCGGCTTCCGGCTGACCGTCAAATGTGGGTTTTACATTTTCAGGCGTGAAGAAATGTTGATGAATATTATCCTGCCCGTTTTCTATAAACTGGCTGTTCATCAAATCTCCTTTGGCGTTATAGTAATAGATGAACATCAAATAAACGGGAGCCGGGGTGTATTTCCCATAAGTATAGTAGTCTCCATTTTTCTGCACGTAGAACTTGCTTTGACTGCCTTCGGCAAGCCTCCAACCCTTGCCGGCTTTCAGCTCATAAGTTATTTCCTGAATACGTTTCATGTGCTTGGCCGGAGATTCCGGATTCTGGTGAGGTCCACCGACTTTCTGTATTTCATTCCAGTCTGCATGCAGGTGACATTCCACAAGACGGATAGTCATTTTGGAAGGATCTTCATGCAATTTATTATCTGTCTCATTTTCAGGAATTACAGGATCTTTACTGCATGAATTGAACAACAACGAAAGAGCTGTTCCTATCAGGAACATCAATGCGATTTTACATACATTTGTTTTCATTTTTTATTTATTTGGTTAATAATAATTGTTATAAATCAAAAACTCCAGTTCACTACACAACGTACATCAGATCCCATGTCATGTGCATAGTAGCGTGAACGGTTAGTGTATTCTTTATATTCTTTGTTCAAGATATTGTCTGCCGCTATCATGAATTGTAGTTTGTATCCGTATTTTACAGGACACTCAAAGCTAGCAGCGAACCCCAAGAGGTGGTATGCCGGAGGGGTATAGGGAATAAGATCCGTATTCGAGTCAAACCGGGTCTGTTTTGCCACGAATCGATGTCTGATACTCAAACGTAATTTGGAATGCGATTTGGTTTCGTGAAGCCATGAGAGGTCATGGCTGAAACGGGAAGAGGGGATATAAGGAAGGTAATTTCCTGTCGTCTGTTCATTTGCCCGTATAAAAGAAGCAATCAGGTGATAATCCCATGAATTTATGGGCATGAAGTGAAAGTCAAAATCCATTCCGCGAAAGAAAGCCGGGGTCTGTTTGTATTGGAATACAGGGTATACCCCCGAAATAACAGTGATGGTTTCTTTCTTCGGTTCATCATAGATATAGCCGCTTATCCATTGCAGGTAACCGTCCATTCGGGCACTGAATACCTTATTGCTGTAACTGATGGAAGATATCCATTTATAGCTCCTTTCGGAGTGCATGGTAGAATCTCCTTTGACAAACATTCCGGATCCGAGTTCATTTCCGTTGCTATATAATTCATACACGTGAGGAGCTCTCCAGGCCAGCCCGAAATTAGTGGTGAGCTTCCATTGGTCAGAGAAATGATGATGACCTCCCAGACTGTATGATACGTTATTGAACTTTCTTGTTCCTCCATAGAGACTTCCTGTCCAGTCATAACCACTGGCACGGGTTTCCTGTCCGTCAAAACGAATACCTGCTTCAATTCCTCCTTTACTGTAATTATACTTCCCGATACCATATATTCCCATCTGTGTCTCCGTATAGTTGGGAATAACGGGAACAATACCTGTTCCTGCCTGACTGTGATTATCAATGAACATAATTTGTCCCCCAACCTCTGTTTGCCATGAATTATAATTCAATTTCCAGCAGAGAGAGTTTTGTAATGAGTTTAAGTGCAGGGAAACAGCTGGAATGTCGGAACCCAGACGCCGGATGCGGTTTTCCTGTCGGTCGTCCTTCTGCCAGGAACTTTGCCAGTAAAGATTTCCTGCGTTCCGCATACTGAACTTCATTTTACCAATGGCTGTCTGATGGGTAACTTTTTGATATGGGTATGCGATACTTCGCGTGAAAGGATCTGTGTACAGGGGACGTCCCAATCGGATACGTTCTGCCAGCAGATCTTCACTTCCCATCTGGGCACTGAACATTACTCCCGTCCGGTTGTAAAAGTGACTGTAGAATCCTTCTATTCTTAAACGTCCACGGTCATAGCCGAGTAAAGCGGAGGTATGATGTTCTCTGGCTCCAGTGTTATTTAGAAGATAGTTTGCGGTGGAACGGTCTCCGGAATTTGAATATGTCCCCTGTACTCGCCAGGCAAGGTCACGGAGAAAAGGGAAAGTGCCTTCCAACTGTCCGGTCAGCACATAACGGTGACCATTACTTCCATAAAGTATGGAAGTCTTTCCTTTCAAGGCCTTCTTCCGGAAGGGTAAGGGAGCCTGTTCCATGACAATAATTCCTCCCAAAGCTTCTGAACCATATCGTACCGCGTCAGAACCTTTTATCACCCGAATGGAAGCGTTTCCGTTCATATCCACTTCAGGAGCATGATCAACTCCCCATTGTTGGCCTGTCTGGCGGGAACCATTGTTTATGATTAATATCCGGTTGCCATACATTCCTTGGATGACAGGTTTGGCAACTGTCGTCCCCGTACTGATGGAACTTACGCCACTGACCTGTTCAAGCAGAGAGGTGAGAGAAGTTCCCAATGCGCGATTGATTGCGAAGGAAGTAAGGTTGTTGCTTACCGTATTCCGAGTCACTCCGGAGCACTCACCGGTAATAATGACTTCTTCCAGAATTTTTATCTCCGGATAAAGATATACTGTTTGAATATTCACCTTTTTGAATGCCTCACTCAAATATATATATTGAGATTTGTAGCCCAAACTCTGTACAAGAACTGTATCCTTGGAATTTGTCTTCCAAGGGATAATGATTCTTCCTCCGGTTGAACTGGCAAGGGGTTGATTCTCCAATAAGATGTAAGCTCCTTCAATCGGACGTCCGGTTTCCTTATCTACAACCAACAGTGTCCTATGTGTATCTGATTGCTGTCGGTATTTCTGTGCATACATCCTTGTAGGAGATATTGCACACAGCCAGACAATGAATAGACACACATATTGGAAATATGCATGAAATGTCATACTTTACGAAAATTGTAATGAAGTTATAAATTGTTTAAGATAACCAAAGGGCACAGCATCCCTCTTTCACATGTCATCTTATAATGCATGCAACCCATGAGAGGGATTGTAATAGTTGGACAGGAGGAGCGCGGAGAGACAATAGGGGAAAAGTAACAGTAATGTCCTTCTCCTTTTGGATAAGATATTCAACGGGGTTCTCTGTCTGAACGCAATTGTACTCAAAGCTCTCGGCTTCGGTAAATGAAGATAAAGTGAACAGGCAGATAGCACATTTATCGGCAGAATCATGATGGGAAGATTGTTGCTCATCATGAGATATACATAAATCTTCTTTGTGAACATGAAAGGCTTTCACAAAGAAGAAAGGCATCATAGTCAGCAACAATAAGCATGCCACTATGGCTCTGTATTTCCGCTTTTTTCTTGCATTATCCATTAGGTTGTAAAGATAGCAGATTGCATAATTGTACGCAATACCTATAAATGATGATTTTACGATCAAGTACGATTAAATATATTGTCCCGATTATTTTGATATGGGAATCAAATAAATCGACACATCGTTACCGGCTGTATGATAACAGGCTATAATAAATCTTCCTATTTTTATTCCTGTTCATATTGGAGGGCCTGTGTAAGATACCCCCTAAAACCAAAATGATTCTTCTCCCAGAAAATATTCAGTAATGATCTCTTGATAAGTTTTGACCGATGAGCATTATTATTTTAAAATCAAGTACTTCGATTCTCATATAATTGTTTTTAAATTCGTTTAAAATTGAACGGTGTCCAATTGTTACGATAATACTTCAGTTCACGTTGATATTTCGAGGACGCAAAGTACGGCTCATTCCCAAAGCATAAGAGAAAGGATTGATGTCGAAATCGCGTTCAAATGTTCCGGTTACCATATTCTTTCTTTGCGGAAGTGTACCTGGAAAGTTTTGGTTACGCCAATTTCCTTGTACAGATATGCCAGCTTTTATCTTGTCTTCATTCCAATAGAAAGATTTTTTTATATTTATTGGTCAAGAGAGGCTACTACTACCCTCCTGAAGTTAGTAAACGGAATCATTTTTTACTTCCTCTTTTTTTCTTATTGTTGTGCATTAATAAATAAAGCTCTTGCAAGAAAAAAAAGGAATATTTTTGTCTTAGATATCATTGTGAATTTCAATTTAAATATAAACACAATATTGGACCGGATCAATTTGTCACAAATCATTTTATAACGAAGAAGGTATGTGTATGGACATATTAAAAAGAATAGCGTCACTCGTCAATACCAAATCATTAGCACCAATCATTTGAAAAACAATATACAAAAAACGCTTTCCGCCAATCTCCTTTAATTGGGCGGAGTTAAGTTCAAATCTTACATTATCCAAATATATATCCTTTACAGAAGAAAAGAGACCATTCAAGACGTTCTTGCTCCATTTATTCTTTTCCCATTGCAATGAATCATGATCCTTAATTACAAATTCCACATACTGTATCCATCTATCTATAGAATTGGAAAACTTATTTTTCACATCACCATAATTACTATTCTTAAGTTTATTTTTCACAAACTCATGCAAATCCGGTGTTGAGTAGGCTATCAACTCATTCTTCAATTCACTTAAGGGTTTAAAACCGGTGAATATTTTATCAAATTCTGCAAGCAACAAGCCACCATTACCCTTTGCATACATGCTTAAATGTAGTGTAAGCATGTTGCCTGTGTCGCTTTTTTCTTTCAGAGTTGTACTGATTTCCACAGCATACGCACTTTCATCATATGAAAAAATGTGACCATTAAATAGAGATGGATTTTCATATATCCCTCTCATATACTTCTGTTTTATAAAATCTGTATTTACAGTAACCTTTCCTTCATAATATTTATTCTTGTCAAACAGAAGTGATATTCTTTTTTTAGACCTACTATTATTGTACCTAAGATAGAAAGAAAGCTGATTTTGCTCATATTTTATATCTTCAAGAACCGTCTTCTCAAGATCTTCCAGAGTAAAAAGATATTTTTCTCCCCCTACATTTATAGAATAAAAGTCCACTAACCGGCCTAAATTCTCAATTGTAAACATGTTCACTTTATGTAATCTGTAAAAGCTATCAAAATCAAGCTTTGCATAATAATCAGCATTTGCTTTCCACTCAGCTTGTGCACCATTAACCATTTGATAATCGTCAGGTTTGCTCACAAAGCCGGTAAAAGTGAATTCATTCTTAAAAGGTGAACCATTTACCGTGCCTGTAACATATAGCACAAATGAGCCTTTTTGATAATCTTTCCTTTTCACTACAGCCTCAGTTATTTTTATCATTTTCCCGTTTATCTGCAGCGTCTCTTTCTGTGCTTCAACAAGTCCTAACGCAACATTTATATCTCTAGACATATCAAATCTAAAATAAGCTGCAACATCCTCTTTAGCCACAGCGGGAACTGATCCGGATTGTTCACTATGAGATTCTTCCTGTTGCCTGGGATGTCGATTCCGGGATTCAATCGGATCATTCTCACCACAAGCAACTAATAACATTATACAGACAAGAAATAATAGGCACCTTTTTATGTTAAAATTTCCTACCTTAAACAAATCACATGTCCTATCACACATAAACATTACTGTCTTTTCAATATATATTGTGCTGCGAGCCGCCCGCTATTGTTGAAGATTTCCGTACTGTCAGACAAGACCACTGCGTCGTCGAGAACTTTATAATATGTTTTGGCACCCGATGAAGGAGTAACCAGTTCAATGATGTTTTCGCCTATCATATTATATACACCGCTCTCTTCAAAAATACCATTCTCCTCACCCAGATACTCACTCCGCAAATCATAAGTTGCATCACTATTAATTTTCAATGTCGTTTTGATGCCACCACAGTCGGCACAAGGTAATATGCCTTCATAGGTGCCATAACAATCTTTGTTTTTGCTATCCACTACTCCGGCAGCACTATTTTCTTGTTGTTTATATTTCTTCCCAGATCCAACACAGCCTGATGTTACTATTATCATGGCTGCTACCAATAAATGCAATTTAATCAATTTCATAATTTAAAATATTTAACATATAATTTGAGGTTAATTATAACTCGCAAGATCATTATATACAAAGACTTATTGTAAATGCATAGCAGTATATAACGAAATTATCTTCGTCTCACTCGCTATGCATTACAATAAAATTAGAAAAAAAAGAAAACTATTTAACCGTCACATTGATAGTTCCCGTTTTCTTATCCTTATCTGTAACTGTAATAGTAGTTTTTCCTGCCTTAACTCCTCTTATGTTGACTTTATTTTCCTTGACTGATACCGTAGCAATATTGACATCTTTCGCAACGGCAGAATATGGCTGTGCACCACCTTTTACTGTTACTATACCATCTTTTCCAACACTCACAGTAATAGATTGTTTATCAAAATCCAGTCCTTTTGGAGTTTTTGGGGTCTCTTTTACAGTTCTTACAGTTACAGCAACTTTTCCTGTAACTCCCTTCCGGTCCGTAATAGTTATCATTGCTGAACCATCTTTTACACCGGTAATTACAATCGCATTTTTATCTGATTTCGCAACTGCGATTTTTGCATCACTTGATTTCGTCGTATATGGTGCAGTACCATTACTAACAGACACAGTAACCGTTTTACCAACTGCAACTTCTACTTTATTAGGACTGATTTTTAAATTGGGCTTATCATCATCCTTATCACATGATACCAATACAAAAGAAGTTAAGCAACAAATCACTAATGCCATCGATTTTAAAAAAGGTTTAGTTTTCATTTTTGATAAATTTAAATTAATAGATAAAATGCTAATGAGTACTCATAAATAAAAAAGTCAGATTTTTCTTACTTTTTCTTTGCCAGCAAAAATAATAAAGCGAAATTGTATTTGAATTATAAAATGATTTTAAAAATCTAACACCTCAATTCATATACATCTAACAATCAACACCTTAGTGTTATGAAACATTATTTTATCTCACATTGAACTAACATCTGTTCGAAAAGCATAAAAAAACAATATTATTCCAATATCAAACTTAAAAAAATATGTTTCACATTGCTAATTCTGATTATATGGTCAATCTTCATAATAGAGTGATACACTATTATAACACCGACTGTTACAGTATCCCTAACAGTGTTTGAAAAAGACCCTTTTTATGATATTTCACAAATACCATATATTCCCTATAATATTATTCTTAATTAGTGAATGAGCCATTCAAAGTAAAAATTGAATGTATTTTTAGCATATTCTATAAAAATCAAGAAAGGATGGCCAATTCAAAAAGTATTTTATCCAACAAACGGAACATTCTTTTTACAAGTTGAAGGTGGTATCACTCAACTATAATTGTGGATGATCAAAAACGTGTGTTCAAACCATACACAATAAATCTTCTATAGCACAAGATTTCTTGAACAGCAAGAGATAGGTACTCGCAAGTCCACGACAAAACGTTTTCCGAGGGGATACTGACGAACTTAAGGATATTGAAATGAGGTACCATACAAAAGTCGGTTGTTGTCACCAATATTATCTTAAAATAACTCATCTACAAAAGCTATGTGTTGTGACATCGTATTGTTAAAAAAACATTGTCATAAACGTCTGACGTCTCTTGATAGATTTACTTTTAGAGGGTATCATATAGCTATCTTCCATATCGTTTCGAGTCGCTTTCTGTACTCATTTGATATCATTCAGGCCATACTCTTGAACATTCACTCATGCAATAGGGGCACTTAAGTTCTAATAAATAGATTATCTCGCTAGCAGTCTCATCTCTCACCACACAGCTAGATTTATTATAAAGTTAAATTCAATGCTCGTGCAAACGGCTGTTTGTTCTGATTTAATGTACTCTTTGTTTGAAGGCACAAAGATATAATGAGTATCTAATATTCAAATAAACTATGTTTTAAGACTTTTTATGACACAAACAAATACGAATGATTTGAAAAATAAATTGATTCTCTTTCATAAGATGTTCTTTCCTATAAGTTAATAAAAAAAAACACTTTATATAATTTTTTTTCTCTTCATTTTTTCGAAAAGCCCCAGTCTTCCATTTTTTATAGAATATCATTTACATATTCCTATTTTTTCCATCCATGCATTATATACCTCATTTTTAGGTGAAGTTCACCCACTCTCTCCTCTTATTTTAGTCAGATTATGCTGCCGTTTCTTTTTTTTTCTTCGTGACCTTTTCAATCATACATACCGCATTGAACGTATGTACTCCAAAGAAAATCCAAAATATTTCCACTTCCCTGTTTCTGGCTTTTTATTCTGGTCTGTAAATAATATTATTTCTACATTTTAAAACTTCCTTTCAATCTGGTAGCACTTTCATGGCTGAGTTCTGACCATCAAATCTTACGAAATGGAGCAATTTAGATAGCTCAGACCTTGTACTTAAAGAAGTGTTTTGTAAAACTTTTTAAATTGATATTATTAGTGTAGCTTGAATCCGCAGCAAGTACCTTAATCCTAACTTTGATCAGTTGTTGTAAATGAATACAGTCTTTCAAATGTATTACTTCGTTAAAAGCCGTAAAGGAGATATGTTCTATAAAGGAGATTTCATCTATCTGTATACTGTTGACTTTGCCTCCGAATTAAACGGATTTGTTTTTTCTTGCCTTAATAATAGTCTGGAGGGACTAAATATTAAGGAAATTTGCTAATTACTGACGAATCACATTAACGATTTAGGATTGGTTAGTGAATGAAGAGGGGCAATCTGAACACCACTAAATAACTGGTAACGAATATTACTAGTTAAATATTTAATCAGTTATGAATATGAAAAGTTGATATAGGACTTCAAGACTACCAAGGCCATTTTATTTTCAGGAGAAAAAAATAACTTTTACCCCCCCAAAAAAAAGGAGAGGATGTCAAGCATCTGTTGGGTTATTCCCAAGAAAGTGAACAGAGTATGGAAGCTGCTGATTTATTCGTTACAACTTTGACGATAATTTTTAAGCATATCGAGCGGTGTAAAATCTACCTAAACAAAACACGATTTCTTTTATATCTTTATCGTGTATTTTTATTTTAGATTTTCATCGGTTGGATTTAACCGATTGAAGAATAAACTTTTAGCAGAGTATTTGAGAAATAGAGGTAACGAATTAGCAACCGTGCAAATTTCAGCGATTTGCGGTGCTATGTTGTCAAATAACTCTTTGTAAATACAAATAAAATATTTAGTACAATTTTGAAGACATCATTAATAACCTTATTTATATCCATACACCTTTGGTTTGTTTCCCTATATTTATTGATAATCTTTTATTCACATATTTGGTAAATATTTCAATCTACGTAGATTTTATAACTAATAGAGTATAAACAATACAAGCTATTCCAACAAATAAAGCTACGGCAGAGCATTTGGTAAATATTGTATCTTTATTTTTAATACCATACATAAGCCCAATAATAGCACATAAAGGAATACCGACAGGAATAATCGTCAGAAACCAAATGAGCATTTTATGATACCCATTGCTGTTAATACTTTGTTTTTCAAATTACTCATAGCTACCATTCTCATTGCTTGTTACTCTTCGCATCTCTTTCTTTATTCATCAACCGCCAAATAGCTTTCTGATATTTCAACTTGGCGAACATCTCGTCATCTTGGTTATCTATCTTTAAGGTCATTACCCGAATACTTGGGGCAGTGGGATATCGGCTTCTCACTATATCATCCACTAGAAACCCGCATAGTCCGGTAGCCGGTTCTGTAAACAAGAAACCTTGAAACATGAGATTAATATAGTCTGCATTTTCGCAAAGATACGCCTTGTACCTCTTATATGTATCCAACTTCATATAATCTTCTGCACGGCTGCTGAAATTTGGCTTGGCAATTTCTTCGCATAAGGCAGATTCTAATTTGCTGTAGGTGGCAGTATCTAAATCTCCCCACCAATAATGATCTTCGGGATTGACCGACATATCCACCCATTCAGAAGCCTCCCAGTAGTCTATCGCAAACACAATTGAATCGGCTTTCTCTTTGGATGAGTAATAGATGGAATCTTTCTCCCAACCTTTGAATATACTTTCAATAGAATCTATTTTCTCTTTCCTAATTTTATTATATATGTTTTTTAAATCGTAGCCATGAGGTAACGATATTTGAAAAACACCGTTTTCAATTCTTGCATTCACCTTTGGATTTGTGATTACCGTATCGTCAAGTACAAAAGCTATATGTTTGCCAATCGCCTTTTCTGTTTCTTTTGCCCATTTTTTTAGTTTATGCTTGCTTATTTGCCCCACAATTACGCATGTCCCATTTTCATCAGAATCCATTCGTAACGAAACAAAATCTTTTACTGTTACAATAGACTCTTTAGCAATACTGTCTTTTTGCTGTGATAGGATGTGATACCATCCATTCTCATAGTGGGTTTTATGTATTTGATTACAGGAAGCGAAATAAGCAATTAAAATAAGTATTCCGAATAAATTCTTTTTTTGCATGTTCTTATATAATAAAAAAATAAACTGTTATCTGTTCCTGAATTGTATCCGTCAGATATATTTAAAGCATTATGTTTCAAATTAGCTACTTCTCCAAATATATAAGCAAAAGTAGATTGTTTGCCTTTTTAAGAAGACTGTTCAAATCTGTTTTGATATTGTTTTTCTTGATCACAACTTATAAGATGGATTGTGTATAGTTATTTCATCTCGCCAAGCATATTCCTTGTTTTATCCATATAATTACTGAAATGCGCCTTTACCTGTCAAAAATATATTACTGTAAATAATGTACCGTTTTATCCCAAAAGATTTAAAAACAGTTCTTTATTTACTATTTTTGCAGATTTGATACGTGATTTGAGCCGTGATTTTCGAGCATATACGTTAGCCACCGTATCCTTCATGAATAAGCTAATTACTTGTGGTGAGAATCCTACAAAAATATAGCATAACAGCCTGATGTCAGAAGTTTTCATGGTCGGAAAATCTTCCTTGAGCTTGTACATGGCATTGTCATGACAAGTGTTTACGATTTTTTCCAATTCTTGCAGTATTTCATTGCTTTCTGCAAAATCTGTAATTATCTGCTTTACTTCATTAAATATGACTGACTGTTGCGATGTTGTATTTTCACGTTCATAGTAGGTCTTTCCAAGTTTATCGACAATGTCAAAGCGTGAAGCAGCCAATCCTCTTAAATAACTTTCCGTAGTCTGCTGTTTTTTCACGCGTTCAGTAAGAGCCTTGTACTCGGAATTGGCTTTCTCTGTCAATAACAAATAATGGTTGGTACGATCACGTTGCATGCGTAAACGTTGGCGGACGATATACCAGGCAATTCCAATAATAAAAAAGGTAGCGGCTGCTATAGCTATTTCCCAGACAGTCCGGTTTTTCATTCTGTATTGGGCGAATTTTGTTCGCTCTTTAAAATAGTCCCGCTCGACCATACCGGCGGAGAATTGCATGTTTGAGCGCATTATTGAATCGTTCAAGTAGATATAGCGATGTACATTGTCCGTTGCTTTTTCAAAATTTTTAGCCTGCGCTTCGATATGGTATGCAGTGTATTGTAGTTCTGCCATGTCGCAAATATCAGTAGTGTGCGCCTTTGCAAGCTCCAGATAATACCGTGCACTGTCTATATGATTCTTCAAAAGACTTACATCTGTCAATGTGTGATATCCATATACCGTATCCTGTCGGGCGGAAAGTTCGATTCGCTGTAACAGGTCATTGGATATATGCCGTTTGGATATCACATATAGTGATGCAAGATTAGTAAGGCTGACTTCTATCAGATTACTGTTATTATGTTCATCGGCCAAGTCAAGAGCCGCCGAATACAGCCTTATTGCTTTTTCTATATCTTTTGAGTGAAAAGTAGCGGCTGCCATGTCAAGGGTTACCTTTGTCTCCTCCTGGATATCACCCGATTGGCGGAAATTATTTCTGGCTTCGTGGAAATAATGATATGCCCGGCTGTAGTTCATTTGTTTATAATATACTTCACCGATCTGTCTGTATAAAAGCCCTTTGTAATAAGATTCATCGGTATCTGTCAGTTTCTCTTCTATTTTGAGAAAAAGACGTAATGCTCCCGGTTTATCACCTGTGCGTAATTTAATTCTTCCCCAATAATATAGAGTTTTACACTGGTGACGTAAATCTTTGGGGTAATGTTTATAATATTGCCAAGCCTGGCGGATCAATGAATCGTCAGTAACTTTCATTTGTTTTTTTTCCTAAAGCTTCGGAATAGAGCAATGCATATCTGGCCTGTTCAGCCCGGTTGCCTTCTGGTTTGAGTTTTTGTAGTATTGCTAATGCACTATCCGGGTTGTTCTGCATTAGCTTTTCAGCCTCACTAAGGCGAGGGGTCTGTTCCCTGTTATAACAACCTGTAAAATAGAGAATAGCTGATAGTCCAATTATAATCTTACATTTCATATTGCGAATATAATAATGTGTTTTATTTTTTGCATGGGCGATTAGGAATATTTTACCAATATAAATTATTCTTTAACTTATATGATTATCGCTCGCTATTTATATATATTTTTTATTGGGCCTAACAATATATAATTGCTTATTAGCATATTATATAATATGTATAATCGTAATAGTACAAAATAGCAGTAAGTTATTGCTATTCAGAGTAAAAGTATCAGTTCACTCGTTGTTGTTAAAAAATAAACTTGACTACCCTAAAGGTGTAAGTGTAAGTGCTTTTTTGAATTTTATCAAGGGTGTTAGATATGTGTTAGATTATTAATTGAACCATTTTTGCAAACTACTGATTATAAGTAAAATAAAAATCAATGTATTAGATTTATTCTTTTGTCCTACAACTAAAAAGCTCTGCAATCTTTTTACTTTTGCATTCGAAAAAAATAAAACAATAGATTATGAAGAAAATTGCTATTTTATTAGTTTTTACTTTGGGAACATTTATTGTAAATGCCCAATCAGTTGTAGAAGGAACAAAGTTTATGGACAATTGGTCTGTAGGAGTGAATGCAGGAGCAGTTACCCCTCTCACTCACGCCTCTTTCTTTAAAGGGATGCGTCCCGGTTTCGGAGTTGGAATATCCAAACAATTAACTCCTAGTTTTCGGTTTGGAATTTCAGGGAATGGGATATATCAATACAACTCCGAGTAAAACAGCTTTTGATGTTTTAGATGTCAGCTTGTTAAGTAAAATTAACTTAATAAATCTATTTGCAAGCTATCGGGGCAAACCTCGTTTGTTTGAGATAGAAGCTATTGCCGGAATGGGGTGGTTGCATTATTATGTAAATGGTAAAGGAGATGACAATTCATGGTCTACCCGTCTCGGATTGAATCTTAATTTCAACCTCGGTGAAACAAAAGCATGGACATTGGGAATTAAGCCCGCTATCGTATATGATATGCAAGGTGATTTTAATCAGGCAAAGAGTCGTTTCAATGCAAACAATGCAACATTTGAACTGACTGCCGGATTGACTTATCACTTCAAGATGAGTACTGGGAATCATTACTTTACTAAAGTAAAAGTCTACAATCAGAGCGAAATTGATGATTTGAATGTTGCTATTAATGCACTTCGCGAACAGGTGGGCAGTCGTGACAGAGAACTAAACAATGCTAACCAAAGAATTAGCGGTTTGCATAAAGAGTTGGAAGAATGTCGTACAAAGGTCGTTCCCATTGAAACAGTAGTCAAGACTGCCCGCGTTCCGGAATCTATCATTACTTTCAGACAAGGTCGCTCATCAGTGGATGCATCACAGCTACCGAATGTGGAACGTGTAGCCTCCTACATGAAGAAATATCCCGATTCAAAAGTCATTATTAAAGGGTACGCTTCTCCAGAAGGCAATGTTGAGATCAACGCAAAAATTGCTACCGCACGTGCAGAAGCTGTAAAAACAATCCTTGTTAATAAATACAAGATTAATACGTCTCGTATTACTGCCGAAGATCAGGGAGTAGGTGACATGTTTACCGAACCGGATTGGAACCGTGTAAGTGTATGTACTATCGAAGATTGATGTAATAAGAATATTTGGAGTTGTTGAAGGTAAATAAAAAAGGAAGCCCGAAATCTGAGGGCACTGAAAAAGTTCTTTTTCTCCGTTAGCTCCTCTTCTTATGAATTGGCTCCAAAGTTGCATGGCGTATGATAAATTTCATTTGCATGCAACTTTTCCTTATATTGGTAGTGAGTAATCGTCTATTGGTATACATGCACGCTGGCAACGACACTCTCAAAGGAGACTTTGAAAGAATGCAACTTCAGTCCGCTTTTCCCATCTGCTCCGACTACGGCTCGGAGGCTATCGTCCTTCTGATCTTTGACCAAAAGAACTTCTTGGTCTTTGATTTTTTTGCTCATATTACTATGTATTTAATGACGTCAGTAGCGGTTTACAGACAAAAGTAAACAAAAAAAAGTGAGTGCTAGAGATTGTAAATAAGTGAGTATTTGTAGCTTTGATATGATTAGGAGTAGCATATTGAAAGTTATAAATTTCATTTGCTGAATTACCATAAATGGGGAATGGTAAGTAAAAAAATCATCATTTTAAGGTATTGCAACCGAAAAAATATGTGACTAATTTTGCGTTATAAAATAAAGAATTATGTTCTGACCTATGCAAACAACGAAGGATTATATACGTAAGCTATTGCTGGAAACAGCGCAGAAAGCTTTTTTCGAAAAGGGCTTCAAGTCGGTGTCTATGCGTGAGATTTCTAAGTTGTCGGGCATTGGTCTGAGCAATATATACAATTACTATCCCTGTAAGGACGATTTACTGGTTGATGTGTTGCGTCCTCTTTTGGCTGCTATGTACAGGATGCTGGAAGATCACAACCGACCGGAGAATTTCTCCCTTGACATATTTATCTCAGATGAATATCATCGTGCATCTTTGCAGGAGCTTATGGGCATTATAACTCGTTACCGAAGTGAATTAAATTTACTGTTTTTCTCTACGCAGCATTCTCGCCTCAAAGATTATTTGGAAGAGTGGATTGAGAAGAGTGCCACAATAGGGATGGAATATATGGAAAAGATGAGAAGACTCCATCCGGAACTACATACCGATATTTCTCCGTTCTTCATGCACTTCACCTGCTCTTGGTGGATTAATATGATGAAAGAGGTGGTGCAACATAAGGAACTTTCCTGCGAAGAGATAGAGTGTTTCATCAGTGAGTATATTCGCTTTAGCACGGGAGGATGGAAGAAACTCATGAATGTAAAGAATGAAAGATGAAGGCAGAACTATTGAAACATCCTGTCTGTCAAGAGATAACTAATCAAAACATCCGTTTCTCGTCTTGTCTGCAATGCAAGCCTTGCGGAAATGATTGTACGATTGTAAACAATCGAATCTCTTTTGTATTTGATTCCGAGACAATAGGCATCAGCTACCTTCTGCTCGACTCCACACCTATAGCCTGCATGGACAGATGCTGCAATCTTGTCAGGCAGCGTTTCGTTTGATGCAGGAGTTGGAACGCCGAGTCATTCCAGAAGAATCACTAAATAATAATCAGCATATGAGTATCATCAACATCATCAGCAACGACGAATTAACACTCGTACAAGGAGTCAACGGGCTTTTCTTCTGCGAGGAGTCATGGGTTACGCAAAGCAGGGCAGTCTCCCGTATCGGAAAGGTTTTG
Organism: Bacteroides sp. D1; assembly: GCF_000157095.2. Classification (NCBI taxonomy): domain Bacteria; kingdom Pseudomonadati; phylum Bacteroidota; class Bacteroidia; order Bacteroidales; family Bacteroidaceae; genus Bacteroides; species Bacteroides sp. D1. Next base: position 24,993 of record NZ_JH114335.1, on the reverse strand, counting down.
CCCAAAGAAATTATTGGGACGAAAGATCAAAGTACCAACATCGTACATCCGCAGACTGACCGAACTAAACTTAGTTGCCAAAAGCATGAAACGTCTTATTTCTAAATCTAACTGTTTCTCCTACCGAGCGAGCCGCCTGCAAAGAGCGGCTCGCTTTGCTTCTGAACAAAACAAACTTTTGTTCTCTTTTGACGCACTAACTTCCAATCCATCATAGCCATGTCTCAACCAGTACTTATAGCATTTTTCCTAACATCGTTTGCCGGTATATCCACAGGGATAGGCAGTGCGATTGCATTTTTTGCTAAGCGCACCAATACTTCATTCCTTTCTCTTTCATTGGGATTTTCAACAGCAGTAATGATTTATATGTCTTTCGCCAATCTGTTTGCCTCTTCTTTGCAGACTCTTGCCAATATACATGGCAAGGACGACGGAACTCTTCATTCCACACTTTCTTTTTTCGGGGGAATCGTATTGATTCTACTTATTGATAAGCTAATTCCTCACTACGAAAATCCACACGAAATGCATCGGGTGGAAGAAATGAGCTTAAAGGAAGAACGAAAGACTGAAATAAAGCCTCAATTATTACGCGTCGATGTAGTGACAGCCTTGGTGCTGGCAATACACAATTTCCCGGAAGGTATGGTTACGTTTCTTGCAGCATTGAAGGATATAAACATTGCTATACCTATTGCCTGTGCCATCGCCATACATAATATACCCGAAGGCATTTCCGTCTCCGTTCCGATCTATTATGCTACAGGTAATCGTAAACGGGCCTTTTGGCTTTCATTTCTATCGGGATTGGCCGAGCCGGTAGGAGCCGTCATCGGCTATCTTATCTTGGCACCATTCCTCAATGACCATGTTTTCGGCGTTATTTTCGGGATGATTGCCGGTATCATGGTATTTATCTCGCTTGATGAGTTACTACCCGCTGCCGAAGAATACGGTAAGCACCATCATACTATCTATGGTTTGGTAGCAGGCATGGCGGTTATGGCACTCAACCTGCTGATGTTGTGTTAGCAAGACTAAGTAATATAAAAAACATAAGTAAAAAAAAGAAAGAATATGAACACTTCTCACTCCTGCCGTTGTCACGTGCATGATGCCCACAAAGAGCATTCTTGTGTCCACGCACATTGTCACCATTATCATATGTAGCCCCAAAGTGGAAAGCTATTTCTCGTCACGCTGCTGAATGTGTTGAAATGAATGAACTTACCAATAACAAACGATATGAAAATAGAAAGAATCAATGACTGGTTTGCCCGTCAGGGCAGATGGATGGTACAAAAACGATGGCTTGTACTAAGCTTGTTTATCCTCGTCTTCGCCATAGGATTTACAGGGTTAAGATATTTCAAGGTGAGTGCTTCGTGGGAAAACTACTTCCTCGAAGACGACCCGATGCTTGTCAAGACCAAAGAATTCAAGGATATATTCGGCAATGACAATTTTGCCGCCGTACTGACCCAATGCGACAATTCGTTTATGAAAGAGAACTTAGAGCTCATCCGCGAACTCACGAACGAAATGATGGATAGCATTTCATACGCCGACAAAATCACTTCGCTCACTGACATCGAATTTATGGTAGGGAATGAAGAAGGAATGACTATCGAGCAGATAGTGCCTGACCTTATTCCCACTGATGCGGCAAGTCTGGAAACGATACGTCGCAAAGCCTATATGAAGCCACATATTGCCGAGCGGCTTGTCTCCAAAGATGGTACGCTCTCGTGGATTATTCTCAAGTTGCGTACCTTTCCTAAAGATTCAGTGTGGAATAAAGGTAAGAATGCCGTTTCTCCTGAAGTGCTAACGGGGAATGAGCTGGAGCATATCATCACTAAAGACAAATACCAAAAGCTCCATCCCAAAGGCACAGGCTTGCCCTACGTTACCGCCATGAAGATGAAATGGATTGGCAAAGAGATGCCCCGTGTGATGGGCATTGCCGCACTCGTTTCCATTCTTATTTTGTTACTCATAACACGCTCCCTACGGGGCGTTGTCGTTCCACTTATCACGGCGGCAGGCTCAATTGTGATTGTGTATGGACTGTTGGGATATGTCGGCATGACGATAGACAGCGGTATGATGATGATACCTATGCTGTTGGCGTTTGCCGTCTCGATAGCCTATAACATACATATCTTTTCCTATTTCAAACGGCAATTCCTTCTACACGGAGAACGTCGACGAGCCGTAGAAGAGACCGTGGGTGAAATGGGCTGGCCTGTGTTGTTCAGTGCACTCACCACCTTTGCCGCCCTGCTGTCGTTTCTCGCTATTCCGATGCAGCCCATGCGGTTCATTGGTATCGCTACCTCCTCGTGCGTGATGCTGGCTTTCTTCATTGCCATTACACTGATGCCCGTGCTGTTGAGTTTTGGCAAGAACGGCAAACCTCATCCCAAAGTGCAGGAAACCGGCGGACGGTGGCTCGACCATCAACTGGGGCGTTTGGGAGAAAGCGTACTCCGGCATGGCACATTGATCCTATGGATTGCAGGGCTGCTTACCGCAGCACTCATTTATCAATTCACCAAGATAGAGACCGCCTTTGACATAGAACGCACCATGGGACGTAAAATAGCCTATGTAAACAATCTGCTGGAAGTAGGTGAAAGCGAACTGGGATCCATCTACACCTACGACGTCATGATAGACCTGCCCGAAGACGGCTTGACAAAATCGCCGGCAATGCTTGTACGCTTAGACTCTCTGGCACAAAAGGCCGAAGGCTATAAGCTAACCAAGCGAACGACTACAGTGCTGAATATCCTAAAAGACCTGAATCAAACCCTGCACGAAGGAGATGCGGCTTATTATCGTATTCCGACGAATCCGGAAGAGGTGGCACAACTGCTGCTCCTTTACGAGAATGCAGGCGGTAGCGAAGCGGAATATTGGATCGATTACGACTATCGACGTTTGCGCCTGATGGTGGAGATCAGCAGTTTTGACTCCGGCGAGGTAGAACGAGAGTTGAACGATATTGCAGCCAATGCCGCCAGGCTCTTCCCCGAAGCTTCTGTCACTACAGTGGGTAGTATTCCGCAATTTACCGTGATGATGCAGTACGTGGCTCGCGGGCAGATGGTTTCATTTGCCATCTCTCTCCTTATTATCGGCATCCTAATGATGTTGGTCTTTGGCAGTGTACGCATCGGGCTTATCGGTTTGATACCCAATATCACTCCGGCTTTGGTGGTCGGCGGACTGATGGGATGGCTGGGCTACCCGTTGGATATGATGACCGCAACCATTATGCCGATGATCCTCGGTTTGGCTGTCGACGACACCATTCACTTCATCAACCACGGGCATTTGGAGTTCGACCGTCGAGGTAATTATCGGGATGCCATTCTCCGCTCGTTCCGTACGATCGGGACACCAATCATTCTGACCAGTGTCGTGATATGTGCGAACTTCGCTATTTACATGACTTCCGAAGGCCTCTCTTTTATACACATGGGTCTGCTCTCCGTAGCGGGTATCGTATCGGCACTCGTGGCCGACCTCTGCGTTACACCCGTGTTATTCCAAAAGTTCCGGTTATTCGGGAAAGAGATAGAAACCAATGAAACAATCAATTAATATGAATACATTAAAGAAACTTCAATTTTACATGGGCAAACGCAAGGTGCTTATGCCCATAGCCCTGACACTGTCGGGATTAAGCGGTCTGCTCTCGCTTATACCGTTCATCTTCATTTGGCTTATCGTACGCTCGCTACTATTGACTGGCAGCGTTGCCTCAGGAATCCCTATCAACGTCTATGCATGGTGGGCGGTAGGCACAGCCGTTGCCGGCCTTGTCATTTACTTTGCCGGGCTGATGCTTTTGCACTTAGCGGCGTTCCGGGTAGAAACCAATATGCGACGTACGGCTATGAGAAAAATCATGCAGATGCCGCTTGGCTTCTTCGACCGGAATACCAGCGGACAGATGCGTAAGATTATTGATGAAAATGCTTCTGAAACCCACACGTTTGTCGCACATCTCTTGCCCGACCTGGCGGGGAGTTTTATAGCCCCGCTGTCGGTTATAATATTGATCTTCGTCTTCAACTGGCAACTTGGTCTGGCGTGCCTGATCCCCCTCACGGCGGCTGTCTTCATCATGACACGGATGAATACAACTGCTCAGAAGGCGTTCCAAAATGAATACCTCGGAGCACAAGAGCATATGAGCAGCGAAGCGGTGGAATACGTACGTGGTATTTCGGTGGTGAAAGTGTTCCAGCAAACGATATTCTCTTTCAAACGTTTTTACGACAGCATCATCGCCTACCGGGATTTAGTTACCAAATACACGCTGGGTTGGCAAAAGCCGATGTCACTCTACACGGTGGCCATCAATAGCTTTGCTTTCCTACTTGTCCCCGTAGTCATATTGCTTATCGGCAACAAAAGCGAAAACATTGCCCCCATCATCACCGATATGTTCCTGTATGTGCTGATTACTCCGGTGATAGCAACCAATGTGATGAAAGTGATGTATCTGCAACAAGATATGTTTCTGGCAGATCAAGCCATAAGCCGGGTGGAAAACCTGACGAGTAGTGAACCACTCCCAATAGCCGAAAATCCGGAGAAAATCACCGCTTGCGATGTGACATTCGAGAACGTTTCGTTTGCCTATCCCAATGCCGGTCAAAATGCCGTAGACGGTATCAGCTTCCACCTCCCCGAAGGGAAGACTTTTGCCCTTGTGGGGCAATCGGGAGGAGGGAAGACCACCATTGCCCAACTCATTCCCCGCTTTTGGGACGTATCAGCAGGTAGTGTGACGATTGGCGGAATAAATGTGAAAAACATTGCCAAAGACAACCTGATGAACCACATCGCTTTCGTCTTCCAGAATACAAAACTCTTCAAGACCTCTTTGCTGGAGAACATCAAATACGGTAATCCGGCAGCGAGTGATGAAGCCGTGCAACGTGCCATAGACCTTTCCCAAAGTCGGGAGATCATCGACCGGCTACCCAACGGATTGAACACGAAGATAGGAGTAGATGGAACATTCCTTTCGGGAGGGGAACAGCAACGCATTGTCTTGGCCCGGGCCATCTTGAAAGATGCGCCGATTGTTGTCCTGGACGAAGCAACAGCTTTTGCCGACCCCGAAAACGAACACCTGATACAAAAAGCCCTGCACGAGCTGAGAAAAGGAAAGACAGTGTTGATGATCGCCCATCATCTGACTAGCGTACAGGATGCCGACAAGATACTGGTGATAGCACAAGGCAAGATTGCCGAAGAAGGCACACACAGCGAGTTGATAGCCCGAAACGGCATCTATAACAGCATGTGGAATGAATATCAACGAACCGTGACATGGACGGTATAAACCTCAGGAGACAACATTATGAATATTAGTAAATATTTTCAACACAGATTCACCTTATCGGAAGACGGGGCAAAGACCTTTATAAAAGGGGTTATAGCTTCTCTTTTTCTCAACCTGGCACTGATGCTGCCGGTAATCTTCATCTTTCTATTCATCACCGATTACCTGCACCCTGTTATCCAAGCCGGGAACAGCACGACGCACGGGCTCTGGTACTACGTGCTGACGGCTCTCTGTTTTATGACGGTACTCTTTGTGATTGCGATGATACAGTACAAGAGCACCTACACGAAAATCTATACCGAGAGTGCCAACCGTCGTATTGGCATTGCCGAGAAGCTGCGTAAATTGCCTTTGGCTTTCTTCGGAGAAAAGAATCTTTCGGATCTCACCGCTACGATGATGGAGGATTGTAACATGTTGGAAACCCTCTTCTCTCACACAGTTCCACAACTCTTCGCCTCTGTCATCAGCATTATCTTGATTGCCACCGGGATGTTCTTCTACAACTGGCAACTGGCCCTTGCTCTCTTTGGGGTCGTACCGGTAGCGACAACGGTCATCTTCTTAGGAAAAAGGCTTATGGATAAAGCTAATAAGGAGTACTATCACGTAAGGCGTGATACGACCGAGCAGATACAGGAAGGGCTTGAAGCGGCGCAGGAGATTAAATCGTACAACGGAGAGGCAGCCTATTGCGACCGTTTAGACAAACAGCTCGAGATATATGAAGCCACTCTGCAGCGAGGCGAATTTCTCGGAGCGGGGCTTGTGGGCAGTGCACAGTCTATCCTGAAACTTGGTTTGGCAAGCGTTATCATTGCGGGAGCTTATTTACTTGGTTTGGGCAGCATCGACATGTTCACTTACTTGGTCTTCCTGCTCGTTGTAGCCAGCATCTACAACCCCATCATGGACGTGTTCAACCATATGGCGACACTGATACTACTCGATGTGCGTATCGACCGCATACGTGAGATGAACGACATGCCCGCACAGCAAGGCGATGAGGATTGCACGGTAGAGGGTTACGACATCTGTTTTGACAAGGTCGATTTTGCTTACGAGACAAGCAAGCAGGTGCTGCGCAACGTCTCTTTCACTGCCAAGCAAGGCAAAGTAACGGCACTTGTGGGACCTTCGGGGGGAGGCAAAAGCACTTCGGCAAAATTAGCTGCCCGCTTTTGGGATATTCATGGCGGAAAGATCACACTTGGCGGACGGGACATCTCAAAAATAGATCCCGAAATGCTCTTGAAAAACTATGCCGTAGTCTTTCAGGACGTGTTGCTTTTCAACGCTTCCGTCATGGACAACATCAAAATCGGGAAGAAAGACGCTACCGAGGAAGAGGTGAAAGCGGTAGCACGTCTTGCCCGTTGCGATGAGTTCATCGCCCGGCTGCCCAACGGTTACGACACCTTGATAGGCGAAAACGGAGAATCGCTATCGGGAGGCGAACGCCAACGCATATCCATTGCCCGTGCGCTTCTCAAAGATGCTCCTGTCATCCTCTTGGACGAAGCAACGGCAAGTCTGGACGTAGAGAACGAAACGTTGATACAGGCCGGTATATCGGAGTTGATCAAGAACAAGACCGTCGTCATCATCGCACACCGTATGCGCACCGTTGCCAACGCTCATCATATCGTGGTGCTGAAAGACGGAACCGTCGCAGAACAAGGAGCACCCGACGAACTGCTTGCCCGAAACGGCGAATTTGCCCGCATGGTAGCACGGCAGAAGGAGACCGGAATATAAATCGAATCAATCAGAATCAATTATAAAGAAAAAGGACAAATGAAGAGATCAATCGCAGTAGTAGCCATGCTTGTGGTGGGGTTCGCTGCCACAACATGCGCACAAACGGGCAGAGAGATTGCCCAAAAGGTAAAAGACCGTCCCGACGGCGATACCCGTCGGTCTGAAATGGTTATGACGTTAATCAACAAACGCGGAGCGGTGCGCGAACGCAAGCTCATTTCCTACTCCATCGATGTGGGCAAAGAAAAGAAAGACCGCAAGAGCATAATGTTCTTCCAATATCCCGGTGATGTAAAGGGGACGGGCTTCTTGACGTGGGATTATGATGAGCTAAACAAGGACGATGACAAATGGCTCTATCTGCCCGCCATAAAGAAAACGCGCCGTATCAGCGGTTCGTCTGCCAAGCAAGACTACTTTATGGGTAGCGACTTTACCTACGACGACATGGGCAGCCGCAACGTGGACGAGGATACGCACACGCTCCTGGGCGAAGAAACCGTCGACGGACAGAAGTGCTGGAAACTGGAATCCTTGCCTAAGGACAAGCGTGATATTTACTCCAGGAAAACGGCCCTGATACGTCAGGACTGTCTGATACCTGTCAGGGTGGAATATTACGACAAGATGGGCAAGCTGCACCGTCGTCTCGAGATGTCGGATATTGCCAAGGTAGAGGGCTTCTGGGTAGCCCGGAAGATGCACATGACCAACGTGCAAACCGAGCATCAGACGGTTCTCGAAATCAAGAATCCGACGTACAACATTCCCATGGAGGAGAGCAAGTTTAACGTGACCACGTTAGAGAAAGGCAGGTTCTGATGAAAGCGTTCAATCGTCTTTCCGCGGGGCTTTGCCTCTCGGTCTTTCTGTTTTGCCCCGTGCATGGAGTTTGGGGACAAGGAGCGGGCGAATCGTCGTGGCAGCTCAAAGGCCTTGTCGACACCTACCACGCCTTCCGCTCCGAAAAGCCGAACGATTGGATGTCTTCCCGTACCCGACTCAGGGGCGAGGTCGGCAAAAACTTCGCAGGCTCTTCGCTCTTCGTCTCGTTCAACGCTACCTACAACGCCTTGCTGAAAGAGCGCACCGGCTTTGAACTGCGGGAAGCATACCTTGACCATCGGCAGGAGCACTGGGGCTTTCGTCTCGGGCGACAACTTGTCATCTGGGGTGCGGCCGACGGCGTACGTATCACCGACCTCGTCTCACCCATGGATATGACCGAGTTCTTGGCGCAAGACTACGACGACATCCGCATGCCCGTCAATGCCCTGCGGTTCTTCGTCTTCAACGACAAGATAAAGCTCGAACTGCTTGCCGTTCCCACTTTCGAAGGATACAAGCTGCCCACCGATGCCGCCAATCCGTGGAGCGTGTTGCCTAAAGAAACACCCCGGTCCCTTGTCTGGGACGCGGAGGGAAGCCGCCCCGAGCTACGCCTCTCCAACGTAGAATACGGGGGCAGGCTCTCTTTCGCCCTGCCGGGGGTAGACTTCTCGCTTGCCGCGCTGCATACGTGGAACAAGATGCCCGTCATCGAGTACAAACCATCGGGCTCCCAACTTACGGTTTCGCCCCGATACTACCGCATGGGATTCGTCGGAGGCGATGTCTCAAAGCCCTTGGGACAGTTCGTGCTGCGCGGCGAAGCGGCCTTCAACCTCGGGAAGCATTTCAGCTACATACAGCAAGCCGCCTCCACCCCTCAAAAAGGATTCAACACCATCAATTGGTTGGTGGGGGCCGACTGGTATGCCCCTCATGAATGGACAGTGATGGCTCAGTTCTCTTCCGAGAGTATTTTCAAGTACGAAAGCTACGTCGCACAGCCCCGCCATAATTCGCTCCTTACGCTCTGCGTGTCGAAGAAGTTACTGGACAGCAACTTACAGCTTTCCGACTTCACCTATTTCGACCTCAACCACAAGGGCTGGTTCAGCCGTTTCACGGCTGACTATGCCCTGAACGACCACATCCACCTCTTGGCAGGCTACGACTGGTTCGGAGGAAGCGAGGGTATGTTCGGCCCGTATAAGCACAATTCGGAAGTATGGGCAAAGGCTAAATACTGCTTTTGAGATCCACACCATTTTAATAACCATAAACAAAATTTGAAAAGATTATGAAGAAGACATACGACAGCAGTTAAAGAGAATGCGGACTTAAGCAATCGGAATCGTTTAAGTTAAACGGTGAAAGACGTTCCAATGGAGCGATCAAAGCCGTTTACTGAAGCTGTTTAAGTAGAACAGCAAAATTATTCAAAGTATAACCATCAAAAACATCAAAAGTCATGTTACTATACAACGTAAAAAAAGAAGAGATGCGCATCGGTAAACACAAGGGCAAAACCATGTATTACGCCTCTCCCATTGCACAAGACAAGATTACCACCAAGCAGCTAGAGGATCGGATTGTCAATGCCACAGCCCTGAGCCGTGCCGACGTGCGGTCAGCCATCACCGCCTTGGCGAAAATCGTACGTGAAGAGATGCTCAGCGGCAGAACCGTTGACCTGGCCAACCTCGGGTCATTTAAGGTTGTATCCAACGGGAAACGCGTGGAAACGGAAAAAGCCGTTACCGCCGAAACTCTCAAAACACCACGCATTCAGTTTTTTCCCAAACTCGAAATGCGCAATCAGGCAAAAAACGTACAGCATGTGGTGATACGTGAAAGCGAGGCCGGATCGGCTAAACCGAGTCCGAATCCCGGAAATTTGCCCGAAGCACCCGATTCTGCTCTTTAATATTCATAACAAGAAACAATGAAGCAGCAAGTATTATTTTTCTTTTTCACGCTGATGCTCACAGGTATCAGCGTGTCCGCCCAAACAGGTGGAGGACGGATTGCAGGCGTGGTCATCGACAATGCAGGCGAAGAACCACTGCCCGGCGCAACCATCTTCATCGAAGAGCTGAAAAAGGGCATTGTGACAGACGGGCATGGCGAGTTCTTACTTTCCGATGTTCCCGCAGCCACTTATACGCTTACTGTAAGGTTTATAGGCTACCACACGCAAACCCGCAAGCTCACGGTGGGTAAAGAGAGAGGGAAAAAAATCATCATCCGCCTGAAAGCCGAAGCAAAATCGTTGGACGAGGTGGTAGTGATGGGTAAGAGCGAAGCCCGTAAGTTACGGGAGCAGGCCATGCCCATATCCGTTATCAGCATGAACCAGATACAAGGAACGGTTAACAATGTACAAGACATTCTGGCAAAAACTGCCGGAATCACCGTGCGTGCCACGGGTGGAACGGGCAGTACCTCTCGCATATCGGTGCGCGGACTGGAAGGCAAACGCATCGGGCTTTTCATTGACGGGAATCCGATGAACGACAATTCCGATTTTATCGACATCAATGATATTCCGGTCGAAATGATCGACCGCATCGAGATATACAAAGGAGTTGTCCCTGCCAAGTTCGGAGGTTCTGCCGTAGGTGGTGCGGTCAATATTGTCATCAAAGAGTATCCGCCTAAATATTTGGACGTGAACTATTCTTACGGCAGTTTCAATACGCACAATGCATCCGTTGTGAGCAAGATGAACATTGCCCCAAAAGGAATCGAGTTCGGGCTGGGAGGTTTTTATACCTATGCCGACAACGACTACAAGATGAAGTCTCCTTTTCAAGAGGGGCTTACTATAACCCGCGATCACGACAAGTTTAAAAAAACAGTCATCGGCGGTAGCTTTAAGGCACGGAAGTGGTGGTTTGACTTGGTGGAGTTTGAACCCGTTTTCATACATACTTACAAAGATATACAGGGGATAGAATCGAACATCCGGCATGCACACAGCCATTCCAACGCCTTTATTTTCGCCAATAAGATGGAGAAAGAAAACTTCCTCTTAGACGGCCTGGACTTGGACTGGCAGCTGGGGTATATCTATACCGACTATCATTTTGCCGATACCGCCTCGCACCGCACACATTGGGATGGAACGCATTATCCGGCAGTTTCCGAATTCGGCGGCGAAATCGGCAAATGGGCTTCATTATTGACGAATGAAAAGCATCAATTGCAGCACAAATTGAATCTCAACTATCTTGTCAATGAGAACCATTCGGTAAACTTCAACTCTTTGCTGAAATACGCTCATGCCAACCCTCGTGATGGGATGAAGGACAAGGTCATAGGTTATCGTACCGACTTTCCAAGCAATATGTTCAGTTGGGTGGCAGGCTTGAATTACGACTATCGCACCTCGAACGATAAGTTCCTTAACTCTTTCAACGTCAAGTATTACTACTACTCGATGAAAACGCGGATGGCAAGTGTCCTGGTAAAGACAGCAGAGGATATAGACACACACAAGAATGATTTCGGCATCAGCAATGCACTTCGCTACCGCATCACACCCAGTCTGATGGCAAAAGCTTCGTTCGGATATGATGTAAGGCTTCCATCGGAAGAGGAACTGTTGGGTGATGGATACGTGATAGCTCCTGCCGGCAATCTCACTCCCGAACGCAATATAAGTGTCAACATAGGAATGTTATTCGATTTAACTGGAAAAGCCTCCCCTAACTTACAGATTGAACTGAACGGATACTATATGCATCTCAAAGACATGATTCGCTTTACGGGCGGATTCTTGCAGTCGCAGTATCAGAACTTCGGCGAGATGCGGACTCTTGGTATGGAAGCAGAGGTGAAAGCCGACATGACACGGTGGCTCTATGGCTATGTGAACGCCACTTACCAAGATCTGCGAGATGTGCGTAAGTATGAACAAAATACAACTGTTGCCAACCCTACCAAAGGTAGCCGTATGCCCAATATACCCTATCTGATGGCAAACGCAGGATTGGAGTTTCACAAAGAAAATCTGTTCGGAGGCAGCGGGATGAATACGCGCATATTCACCGATGCTTCATTTGTGGAAGAATATCTGTACGACTTCGAACAAAGCCAATTCCAGCAGCATCGCATACCTCGAGCCCTCTCGTGCAATATAGGCTTTGAGCAAAGCTTTGGCAATGGGCGCTACTTCATTATGGGAAAAATAAACAACCTGACCGATACAAAAATGATCAGCGAGTTTAACCGTCCTTTACCCGGACGTAGCTTCACTATCAGATTCAGATACGTATTTAAGTAACAAATTAACAATCATTAAACAAAAAAAAAGAAATGAAAAAGAATGTATTTTTTGTAGCAGCGATATTCGCTGCATTGTGCCTTAACTCATGTGACAAGAATGATCCGGACAATCCTATTGCAGGAGGTTCGGGAAAGATTCTCCTAACAACAGCCCTACCCAATGCAACAGGTATGGATGGAACGGTTTATATGCAACTCATTGATGAGCCTGTATTAGGCAAGACGATGGCTACCAATAACAACAATGGTATAAATGTTCCCTTTGGCAGTTCTTATCCTATGATAATAGGTCAGGAAGTCTATGTCTTCCCAAGCTATCATTTGACAATGGACAAAAACGAACTGATTAAATACCGTCGCACGAATGGAATTTTACAAAGAGAGGGAAGCTTGCAATTGCCTGCCAATAACAGTGCCAACAATCTTGTCAAACTATCTTCCACAAAAGCCTATCTATCGCTTGCCGGACTAGGACTGATTTACATATTTAATCCCGAAACGATGCAGAAGACAGGAGAGATCAACCTGACCTCTTTGGGTATTCAAGATAATAATCCGGACATCGGAATCATGATTGAGCGTGACGGATATGTGTTTGCTGGTCTAAGCCAGATGGTGGGAGGTTGGACAAGCCCTGAGAATTACAAACAAGCAGATGTAGCCGTCATTGACACCAAGACGGACAAGTTGGTCAAGATGATTTCAGAGAAAACCAGTGGTTTTTCTCAAGCCACACGTCCGATCGACCCCAAGTCTTTATTCATGGATGAAAAAGGCGATATATACATTTCTTGTCTCGGGAACTTCGGAATGGTGGCAGGTCATAAGGCCGGCATACTTCGGATTAAGAAAGGAGAAACAGACTTTGATCCAACATACCATTGGACGATAACCGGAGCTTCTATCGAAGGAGAAGAGAAAGTAGCTGGTTTTGCCGCTTCAATTTGTTATGCAGCCAATGGCAAAGCCTACGGATACATTGATATTCCCGGTTATTACAAACCAGGAGAAACGGGACATGGCGCTATAGCGAGCCGAGCTGTAGTCTTTGATTTATACAATCAGAAGATGAAGAAAATAGAAGGATTGGATTTGTCCAATGGCTATGGCGTGTTAGTGTCTAAATATAAAGACGGTTTGGCAATCGCCAATGCTTCAACGACAACAAAAGGCATCTATTATCTCAATCCTCAGACAGATAAGATTAATCCTATTCCTATGATAACCACCATAGGAAATCCCATGGCTATAGAGTGGTTCGGCAACTAAACTTATAACGCGAGTTCGGGATAGCCTCCTTCCAAAAATAAAGAGGGTGTCCGACTGATGAAGTGACCCCAAAAATTTGGACTGGTTAAACACTATCCAGTTATAGAAAGAGTTCGGTATTGTACTGGACTCTTTCCTTTTAACCGGGACTTAATTCTTTTATTATTATAATAATCTATATATCCTTCCAAAGCCTTTGTGAAGTCTTCCGGAGACTCGAACTTTTCAGCGTATAGAAGTTCAGATTTCATAATTCTGAAAAAATTCTCCATCATAGAGTTGTCCAGACAGTTTCCCTTTCTCGACATACTTTGAATTATATGATGCTCTTCAAGCCTTTTCCGATATCCGAAGTGTTGGTATTGCTAACCTTGATCAGAATGAAGTACGAGTCCGTCAAGGTTATCACACTTATCAAATGCTTTATCGAGCATGTCATATACTTGTTCAAGATGAAGTGCACCCTCTTACATTTTATTTTTTTAGGAATATCCCCAAATAACTTGATGTCTGCTTTAACGATAGAACCTGTTAGGTGTTTGCAGCGGACATCACCATAACCCATTGCCATTACCACTACTTCTTGCAGTTGTTGTGAGCCCTCTCTTAAGTTGATGAAAAACTTCCGCTAATTGTTTACCGGAACTTCTTGTGTTTGATAACCAATGAATGAAATGACCAAGGTTTCTTCGGAAGATACATTAGCTAATGCAGTCGGTGATACAACCGTTGCTTGTACCTTTTACGAAGACTGACGCACCGGTAACCAGACCGAAATCATCATTCACGGTACCGGAAATGCTTAGCTAGAAATAGCTTGTGAGCTGATTCTATTTTAAAATATAAATGTTAGTTTTATGTTAGATAATTCCGGATACTTTAATCTTAAGAATTTGATTATAATACATATATAAATTTATTTGTTAGATTTAAAGTTTTTTTTTATAACTGTAAAATACAGATTTAGCCTTATATTTACAATATGATATTATTGATTTTATCTAGTAAAAAAGCTTTTGCATTATAAGGACATTCAATTCTTCTTCCAGAATTGTAGTATATGTTTTATAATCATACCAATAAGATAAAAAAGATAATGGTCAAAATAAAGCTCTCAAAACAAAATACTTGTTGTTCAATTATCTTATAATAGTAAAAATGAATTTGTTGATTCCGCAAAAGAGTTTGTATCAGATGTTGAGGTTTCAACAATATTAAATATTACTTTTATTTATAGTAACTAATTTGCATTAATATGAGAAAGGTATTTATTCTTTTGTTTATTTCTTTAGCATTGTTATCCTGTCAAAAAGAGGAAAACAATAGAAAAACAGAGTATCAAGTATTAACAAGTAAGGACGCATCCAAACCGTTTAGCTGTCTTGGAGAGAAACGTATTATTACGATTACGATTATAAAAAAAACATTAATAGATGATGTTTTAAGTTCAGAGGTTCCGATTATTCCCAGGGATGTTTCGGTAGAATTTGATAAAACTCTTTTTTCTGATATAGAAACAAAAGTGGAGGGCGATCAGGTAGTATTAAATATAACCTCAAATATTAATAAAGAAGATAAAATTTTGAATGCTGATTTACAGATTTCTTACTCTACTATTAATGGCATAAAAGTAGAAAAAATTCCACTAATTATAGATAAAGGAAAGTTGACATTTGTGTATAAAATCCATTCGGAACAGAATCCTTTTATTCTACCAGCTGAAGGTGGTAGATTTGAGTCACCTTTTACTTGTAAAAAACAGACATATTTGAATGGCCAGTTTATAGAGGAAACTTATTCATCATTAAACGGATTGAGATTTAAAACGATAAGTAGTGGTAATGTCTGGTTCCTTACAGTCAGAAAAGACGGAGAAAAAATTGGTTTTTACAAATTTTCTTTTGTGGGAGAAGGACCATATAACCAAAAAACAGATCCAGAGTGCTATTTTAACATATATACCCATGATGCAGATTTAATTACAGATAATCCTACAGAAATATTCAGACAAGATTTTATACAACCCCAGACCCCGGGTGAGGATTATTATAAACCTTCCCGGTCCTCTTATAAACATGGCACTTTTGACTTTTAACGTATTCAGTATTAACCTTAATTATATTAATTATAAAACAGTATACACGTTTGTTGATTTTGACAATTATGTTTTTAACTTCATATTTCGATGACAGAGAAGTAATGAAACAAGAATCTTCGCCACCATCTTTAGTAAAAAAAACTCGGCTTATCGTAACTAGTGTATATTCACTACTTTCTATATACTAATGCACTTCTTAATGTAGGTTATGTAGTAATTCATTATTTGAAAGCTGATAAAATATTTTTTTTTGAATATTTTATCAGCTTTGTATATTGCATAATATGATATAAATGAGATTTATTTTTGCTGCCTCTTGGCACGCAGCATTTCTGCCGCCTTCATTTCCGTCCAACGCTCGAAGTCCTCCACCTCTTTCCTTATTTTCCGTATCAGTTTCCTGTCCCTGTTCCACTCGAAGCAGTTCTCCAGTATGTCAAGCACCTTAGCGTCCATTCCCCCGTCACAGACAGCTTCCCCAACAAAACCCGTTAAATCATTGTGTTAATATATATTTCATGTATCTTTGCGGCATAGATATCTGTTGTGAAACAGGAATCTGCTTATATTATTCTTGCTTGTGACAAGCCGGAATCTTATAACTTAGTACAAAATAAAAAAATAAAAGAGGAGAGCTTCCGTTCTATGGAGCTCCTCTCACTTTTTATCTCTAGTGCCCGACTGCCTTTTATCTTTCTACTTTCCCAAAAGGAGTATCCTTCCCGCCAGCATACAGCACAGCGAAAACAGTATAGCCACTAAATTCTTCTCATTTGTGCAACCCCTTCTGTATTCATCTTCCAACCTTGTATATCGCTACCGAGATAGAAAATGGACAGATGCACAGCTGGTACGTCAATTATCAATACCAATATATACCAGTTCATACGTTCTCCCCAATAAAAAGATCCCCTAATTTATTTCTAGTTCACAGTCCAAATTTATACTTTCCTGTAAAATACAGGATATAGTTAAGTCTTCAAAGTTTTTCCCCTAAAGACACAGAAATATTACAAAAATCAATTATCACATTATATCTTATTTCTGATGATACAAAAGGAGATAGCAATCTATTTTTTAATTCTTTAGATGACATAAAGAATGCCTTTAAAATTAATTATTCAGAATCTAATTTGGGACTTCCTATTTTTTGTAAGGGATATTACAAAAAACAATTCCGTTTTTACTTTAACTATAAGTTCTGGTAGGGACCATCCAAACATGTTACCAGACCAACAAGACCAAGGGGAAGAGTTTAGAAGGATGTATTACAGCTACTAAAGATGATAAATGCCAAAACCAAATTCATTGCAATTGGAATTGGGGTAACAGTTATTTTTTATTTTTAGTTCAATCAAGCCGGGAAGAATGATTAATAATAAAAGAATCAAGTCTTTAAAGGAAGATATCAATAAATAACTCTTGCAACATGCAGTTTCTTTCTGGCTGAATTTGCGACTCTGGAGCTATATTCTGAGGAACGGTTTGGCGGCGGAATATGCCGTTAAACCGTCCGGTTTTCGTTAAACGAAAACACAACTTGCTGTCCCCTCTACGGGGACAACGTTTTTAAGTAGAACTGTAGATTGCCCCGACTGGTGCCTCCCTCCCGATGGCAACCTCTCCCGATTTCGGTCTGCTTCTTCAGGAAAGTTGGCGTTTTTTACCAATATTCCGGAGGCGGAATAGGCTGTAGCTTCCTGTAATAGTAGAGCATTCTACGATTATCCGACACATCAGATGGCTTCTTTTTCGTGATAATTGAATATTCAGAGAACTGAATATTTTGATAATCGGATAATCCGAATACTATTATATCTGTAGTCTCTTGGAATGTTACACAGTGACAACTGAATAATTGGCGTTTTGGATATTGCTATATTTGTATAATGGATAAGCAATTATAAAAGGCTACAATTATAATAGGCTGTTATTATACATTCCCCATCAGAGAGAAAGTTCCTTGAGCCTGCTGCCGTCCAGCCGGTGAACGGATACCGTACCGTCACAGTAAATAGCGAATGTTGGCATGTTCCCGTCCTTCGGGAAAGTGATGGAGCCGGTATTGCAGACCGCTGTATGCTCAGTCCGTTCAAGTTTCCACCGGTGGGTGTGACCATAAAAAAGACAATCGAACCTTCCCTTCGGCAGTCTGTCCTCATTGTAGATATGTCCGTGGGTGAGAAAGAAACGTTTTCCATTATCCACCAACAGGGTGTAATCGGACAGGATGGGAAAGTCCAGCAGCATCTGGTCCACCTCCGAATCACAGTTTCCACGGATGGCGACAATCTCACCGGCCATCGCATTGAGACGTTCTGCGATCCCTTTCGGGTCAAGTCCTTGAGGTATCCCGTTCCGGGGACCATAATTCAGGATATCTCCCAAAATACAAAGCATTCCGCATTGCTGCTCCCTGTAAAATGCCAGCACTTGTTCCAGTGCCGGTAACGAGCCATGTATGTCGGACACAATCAGGTATTTCATCATAATCTATTCGTTACGGGTTAAGTTTTTGCAGCACAAAAATAAGCATAATTATCTAATCTCCCTAACCGGGGAAACGATGAGAAAAAAAGACAGGTTCCCTGAACTGTAGATTGCTGTATTGCTGTCCTTGTAGATTGCTGCAATGTTATAATCGGATACATAAAATAAGGGTATTTAGCCTTAGCTAAACTAAGCTAACAGTCTGACAATAAGGCTTCTAATACTATGACATGTGGGTTTATTATGCTACCTTAGTGGTATAATAATAAAGGATAAAAAGCTATGAACGAACAAGTTAGAAATATCTTAGAACAGAGTACCACCAAGACGAGCAAGATTGAGCAGCTGCTCCGTCTGGGCCTGACGCGCAGGGAAATTGCCGATTTGGTGACACGTGGCAACTATGGTTTTGTATATAATGTTGAGAAGAAAATGCTTGAAAGAGAAGGTGGAGTCTTGCTGAACAGGGCAGCAACCACCCTGATGGATTACACCTTCACCCACAAGTTCGGTATTGAGATTGAAGCCTATAACTGTAATATGGAAAGACTGGCACGCGAATTGAGGGAGGCCGGTATCCATGTTGCCGTTGAGGGTTATAACCACACGACCAGGGATCATTGGAAGCTGGTGACGGACAGCAGCCTGCAGGGAAATAATACTTTCGAGCTGGTCAGCCCGATACTGGTGGGTGAGAATGGCCTGAAAGAGCTGGAAACGGTATGCTGGGTGCTTGACATCTGTAATGCAAAAGTGAATGACAGTTGCGGGTTCCATGTCCATATGGATGCGGCTGGTTTCAATCTGGACACCTGGAAGAATCTGACTTTGACCTACAAGCATCTCGAACACCTGATTGATGCCTTTATGCCAAGGACACGCCGGAACAATACCTACTGCAAAACCCTCTCCGGTGTTTCCGACGAGAGAATCAAATCGGTAAGGACGATAGACGGCCTGCGGGAGGTCTTTAATAATGACCGGTACCACAAGGTCAATTTTGAGGCTTATTCCAGGCACCGGACCGTTGAGTTCCGCCAGCATTCCGGTACGACCAATTTCACAAAGATGGAGAATTGGATCCGGTTCTTGAACGGATTAATTACCTTTGCGAAAAGATCCAGCCTTCCCAGCCGGATGACATTGGAGGAGTTACCCTTCCTGGACGGGAAACAGAAATTATTTTTTAAACTTAGAACTAAAAAGTTAGCGGTATGATACAGACTTATCATTTGCTGGATGGCGGTCAGATAACCGCCGCCAGCCCGGAAGAGTTCGTCCGGCTGCTCCGTGAGGGGAGCCGGTTCGACTATGATTGCACGGATCAGGAGTATATGGAGAACTTTGCCCGGCGTTACGGGGAGCTGCATGGCGTGTCAGTTGCCACCGATACCCCTGAACATTTCCTGACGGACTTGCAAGCCGCCGGTTACGTCCGGTAACCGGTATCGCTCCTTTATTATTAGTCCCTGCTTCAAAGATGAGGCAGGGATTTTTCTTTTTTCATTGCAACCTTTCCTGTCTGCCTGACGGCGTTTCCTCCTGTCAATTCCTGACTATCCATGACTATCCGTGACAGGGTATTTCATCTTTTCCCGGCATTCCTTTCTTTTGCAGTGTAGAACGATATACAATTATAAGCATTACAGTTTTACAGCATTATATTTTTATCTGATTATATAAAGAAAGCGTATGAAAAAAGAACCGTTATTAATTGCCTTTGCCAGCCAGAAAGGAGGAGTCGGAAAGTCTGCCTTCACAGTTCTGGTGGCCAGTATCCTTCACTACCAGAAAGGTTTGAAGGTGGGTGTCGTGGATTGCGACTCCCCCCAGCACAGCATCTCCCGGATGCGTGACCGGGACATAGAAAGCGTGCAGGAAAGTGATTTTCTCAAAGTGGTCCTCTACCGGCAGCATGAACAAATCCGGAAACGTTCCTATCCGGTAATCAAAAGCAATCCGGAGAAAGCGATAGAAGACCTGTACCGCTACATCGAAGAGCAGGATGCCGTCTTTGATGTCGTACTGTTCGACCTTCCGGGAACCCTCCGCAGCGAAGGGGTTGTCCATACCATTTCCGCAATAGATTACATTTTCATCCCCCTAAAGGCCGATAATGTCGTCATGCAGAGTTCCCTCCAGTTTGCCGAGGTGGTGGAGGAAGAACTGATTGCCAGGCACAACTGTAACCTGAAAGGCATCTATCTTTTCTGGAACATGGTCGACAAGCGTGAACGGACAGAAAGCTACGAGTCCTGGAACCGTGTCATACAAAAAGCGGAGTTACACCTGCTGGAGTCACGGATACCGGATACCAAACGCTATAACAAGGAGTTGAGCTCCCTGAAGAACAGTATCTTCCGTTCCACACTGTTCCCTCCCGACAACCGCCAGATAAAAGGTTCGGGTCTCTGTGAACTGATAGAGGAGTTATGTGCCGTAACACATCTGGATGCCTCCCATACCTTATAATAAAAGGAATTATGGACAGCGGAAAAAAGAAATTTGACCCTCGGAGCATTGATGAGAAGGCCATATTGGATATTGTCGCCAGGAAAGGGACGATACGACCGGACTCCCCTGCAACGAGTGTATCCCCTAAGCCGGAGGATACGGCAGAGGAGATTGCCGGGAGTAGCGAAGCTCCGGTCTTTACCACCGGGGAAATCGACGCTTACAGGGCATCCTTCCTGAATACGGTCAGGACCAAATCCCGTAAATCATTGCATATCGATGCCAACCTGCATCGCCGCATCTCTTCCTTGGTATGGGCGGTGGGACGTGGCGAGGTGACCGTAGCCGGTTTTGTAAACCAGGTGCTGGCACATCATTTCGAAGAGAACGGCGGATTGATAAACGCTGTGCTGGAGAAGTATTACCAATCACTAAAATCATAAGGACATGGAATACCTTTTTATTATCCTGTTCATCTATGCCTCTTACCTGAGCATTGAAAAGTATGTGCATACAGGCAGCATTTTCACATGGAGAGGCAGAAAGGACAAGAAGGAACGTCGGACTGCACCTGCCGCCATCCATCCGGCAATTGCTCCGTCTCAGGCGGGAATAATAGGCAAAAGCCGATACCAAATGCGACATTCACTGACAATAGATGACAATAGCGGACAGCCTGAATCAGGCATAGAAAAGAGTGATACCTTTACTCCCGAAAAGAAAACAGAGCCGGTTCTCCGAGTACACGAACCCCTTGATAAGAATACGAAATTCCCGGAAGTTCCGGCTCTTTTTCAAAAACTGAATTATCCTGAAATTGATTATATGCAGGAGCCCTCTCCTTCTTCCGGTGAAGAAAAAGAGGAGATTCCCGAACGCTACGAGATTACGGGATACGTACAGCGGAGCAATCCCCACCGGGCAACCGGTGTCACCTTTGACGATATGGATATGATTGAGAAAGCAATGGCATCGGACGAACTTACGGAAGCGGAACAGGAACAGGCCCGGCAGACTTTCCAAAAGCTGGAAGGCACGAACATGGAAAGGGTACTGCAGGCGAGCGTCTTGGGAAGCAGCGATAAACTGAAACGCTATATGCGTTTGTATGTAGACCGGGGTGAACCCCATTTATTGACTGGAAAGAATAGGGACGACATTCTCCGGGAATTTGATATTACGGAGCATGTGCCCCAATAAAATAGAACAAGTAAGGAATATGAGACAGTATTATGATTCCGGTTGATCCGGGTGCAGCGAGTTTTAAAACAGAATGTATAACCTAAAAAGACGAAAAAGCATGATAGATTTCTTTGACTCCGGTTGATCCGGGCAGGACGGGTTCTTGAAACGTAGTGTATAACCTGTTAAAAGGAAGATATAGATATATGAGAGGCTTCTATGATTCCGGTTGATCCTTACCCTTTACCGGAGCGAACATTAAAAGAGTGATTAACCCCTTAAAAACGGAGGTATCTATGATTGGTTACTATGACTCAGGTTGATCCTAAAAAGACATCGTGGTTGCAAGGACAAATCCGCAGGCAGGAAACTTCCTGCGGTTTGTTTGAAACAAGGTTTTTATTCACATTAAAAAATTAGATTGTATATGAAAAGACATTTTAAAAAGACGGTTGCTCTTATCGCATGAATAGCTGTTTCCACCCTGAGTGCCTATGCCGAAGGGGACGGAAGTGCCGGTATAACAAAGGCCACATCCATGCTTACCGGTTATTTTGACCCCGCCACCAAGTTGATATATGCGGCAGGGGCTATTGTGGGGCTGATAGGTGCCATTAAGGTATATTCGAAGTTCAGTAGCGGCGACCCCGACACCGGTAAAACCGCCGGGAGCTGGTTTGGAGCCTGCGTCTTCCTCATCGTCGCGGCGACAGTCCTTCGTTCCTTCTTCCTGTAATATAGCAGGCTATGGAATACAATATCAACAAGGGAATCGGACGCAACGTGGAATTCAACGGCTTGCAGGCACAATACCTGTACTTTTTTGTCGGGGGCTTGCTGGCCATTTTCCTGCTGTTCGTCATCTTCTATATGATAGGTATTGACCGGTGGTTCTGTATCGGTTTCGGTGTCCTCTCCGCTTTCTCTCTGATCTTCGGGGTGTTCCACCTGAACAAGAAGTATGGTCCCAACGGCTTGATGAAGCTGGCCGCAGTCAAGTACCACCCGTCCTATATCATCAATCGCAAACGTATATCTTCCTTATTTAAAAAACGCATTCATGAGAAATATATTAAAAGCCGCAACGCTGGAAAGTAAGTTTCCAATCCTGTCCGTGGAGGAAGGGTGCATTCTCTCCAAAGACGCGGACGTGACCATCGGCTTCAAGGTCTTTCTTCCGGAGCTGTTCACGGTCACTTCCGCAGATTATGCATCCATGCACGGCACATGAACAAAGGCAGTCAAGGTACTGCCGAATTATACGATAGTACACCGCCAGGACTGGTTTCTGAAAGAAAATTACAAGGCCGACACGCAGAAAGACGGGATGAGTTTTTTGGACCGTTCTTTCGAACTTCATTTTAATGAACGGCCTTTCCTAAATCATTTCTCTTACCTGTTTATCACCAAGACGACTAAGGAACGCAGCCGCAGCCAGAGCAATTTCTCCATCCTCTGCCGGGGGAATATAATTCCGAAGGAAGTCCGGGACAAAGAAACGGTCAGCCTGTTTTTGGAGAGTGTCGACCAGTTCGAGCGCATCCTGAATGACTCGGCCTTTATCCGTCTGGAGCGGTTGACCACCGATGAGATAGTCGGCACACCGCAGCAGGCCGGATTGATTGAAAAGTATTTTTCTCTTTCGCAGCAGGACACGACCACACTGAAGGATATACAGATGAGCGCGTCGGAGATGCGCATCGGGGATGATATCCTCTGCGTACATACGCTTTCCGATGTGGATGATCTTCCCGGTTCCGTCCAGACGGATACCCGGTATGAGAAATACTCCACCGACCGCAGCGACTGCCGTCTAAGTTTTGCCGCTCCGGTGGGGCTAATGCTCTCCTGTAACCATATTTACAACCAGTTCCTGTTCATCGATGATTCGGCAGAAATCCTGCAACGCTTTGAGAAGACGGCACGCAACATGCACTCGCTTTCCAAATACAGCCGAGCCAACCAACTTAACAAGCAGTGGATTGATGCCTACCTGGACGAGGCGCATTCCTTCGGGCTGACCGCCATCCGTTGCCATTGCAATGTCATGGCATGGTCGGACAGCCGGGAGAAGCTCAAGGTGATAAAGAACGATACCGGTTCTGCTCTGGCCCTGATGGGATGCAAGCCCCGTTATAATACCATTGACGCACCTGCCTTGTATTGGGCAGGTATTCCGGGAGGCGAGGGCGATTTCCCTTCCGAGGAGTCCTTTTTCACTTTCGTCGAACAGGGAGTCTGCTTCTTTACGGAAGAGACGAACTATGCGGATTCCCTGTCGCCATTCGGTATCAAGATGGCAGACCGGACAAACGGGAAGCCCCTGCATCTGGATATTTCGGACGAACCGATGCGTCGTGGTATTACAACCAACCGTAACAAGCTGGTCATCGGGCCTTCCGGTTCGGGCAAGTCATTTTTTATGAACCATCTTGTGAGACAGTATTGGGAACAGAATACCCACATTATATTGATCGACATCGGTAACAGTTACAAGGGATTATGTGACCTGATTCACCAGCGCACAAACGGTGAGGATGGCATATATTATACGTATAGTGAAAAACATCCGATAGCTTTTAATCCATTTTTCACCGAAGACAAGGTCTTTGACCTGGAAAAGAAAGAGTCCATTAAAACGCTGATCATGTCGCTCTGGAAAAGGGATACGGAAGTCATTACCCGTGCCGAGGAAGTAGCACTCTCAATGGCGGTTAACCTGTTCCTTGAAAAGATAAAGGAGGACAATGAGCTGGTTCCTTCCTTTAATACTTTCTACGAGTTCGTACAGGGAGAGTTCCGTGGAATACTGGAGGAGAAGCATTACCGCGAGAAGGATTTCGATCTCACTAACTTTCTGAATGTATTGGCTCCTTATTATCGTGGTGGAGAGTACGATTATCTGCTGAACTCCGACGAGCAGCTCGACCTCTTGAACAAGCGTTTTGTGGTATTTGAAATTGACGAAA
Source organism: Bacteroides sp. D1 (assembly GCF_000157095.2). Taxonomy (NCBI): domain Bacteria; kingdom Pseudomonadati; phylum Bacteroidota; class Bacteroidia; order Bacteroidales; family Bacteroidaceae; genus Bacteroides; species Bacteroides sp. D1. The sequence goes on along the minus strand of NZ_JH114335.1, from coordinate 281 downwards.
TTAAGGGTGCGCCCGTCAAGGCTGCATAAATAACTATTCCTTTAGCAAGGAATTAGGCAAGAGTACATTGAAATGACCTATCATCCACCTACTTATCCATTCAACGAAAGACGATGGGGAGTGTAGCATGTAGGAAAAGCCATGAGTCAATTAGCTATCAAGTTGCGACTGAATGGTAGGATGAAATGATAGACAAAGGATAAAATCCATACTGATTAAATGATAGTCCAAGCGGTATTCGGCTGTACCTGCAACGTAAGATAGCTAAACTCGTTGTATCG
>NZ_JH114334.1:78618-123233 GCF_000157095.2 Bacteroides sp. D1 | reverse complement strand
TCAAAAGCCAGACATGCTTCGTCTGGCTTTTGACTTTATTATAGCTTGGAGAGAAATACGGGCGAGGCCGAATGCTTACGTACCTTCACACAACTATACCGGCATCTTAACGGAACTATACCGGTGTCCTGGCATTACTTTACCTACAGTTTCCTATTGGTTTGCTTATATCTAAGATTATCTTGTCTACATCTAATACACTTCAACTACACTCCACCACGATTAAGCAAGTTTCTCTGTTCCATCAGACACACGCGTCATTTGATAAGCGATACGCTCTGTACCGTTCTTTACATAAATGATACCACAACGTTGAAAGCCATACTTCGTCAATATATGCTGCATGACTTTATTGTCCCGATGAGTATCTACCCGGAGATTGGGCCAACGTTCGAAACACCAGTTCAAGCAGGTTTCCGATACCCCCTTCTGTTTTCCGTTCGTTGCCAGCCGATGAATCACTCCATAAGGTTCATTATTGAGCCATGTTCCTTCATAAATCTGTTGATAAGTAGGGTCGTCTCCCAAGATAAAACAAAAAGTCCCCAAAATTTCTCCCTGTTCATCTATGCAGACAAAGCTATGTCCATCTTCAATTTCCTGACGAATCAATACTTCAGAAGGATAACCGTCAATCCATTGAGTAGTATTTCCGGTTGCACGCATAAAGGCACGGGCATAGTCATAAATCTCCATCACTAAAGGGAGATCTTTTATTTCGGTAGATCTGATTTCCATCATTTGAAAAGTTATTCAAGAATAAAACAGATAATAAAATTACTCATTGATAGCTCCACAATGGGGGCATACACCTTTTTGCTTCAACTTTTCCCCACAACGCCCACAACGATACTTATACCCAATGTTCCGATGGACTTTCTTCGCAAAAACCAGCATAAAAAAGGCAAGGAACAGATAACCGATATAAATATGTGTCATCAGGATAAAGAAGAAATAGCAGAAAATACAGCAAGACATCAACCCCAGCAGATAAAAGATAGCTGCAGCGGGAGTTAACTGTCGGAACAAATCATCCAGCACCGCCAAAGCGACTATCAAAAACAGCCAAATACTCAACAAGAAGACAGAGAGAATAAAAGGAACTTTGAACGGCGACAAAGTAGGATTGAAATAAAAATGCTCCCACGTTTCAGGCACAAAGACCTGCATCGATTCGTAAATCGTTGCACTGAAAGCCATCAACAAACAAAGAAATAACGGATAAACACTATCTATATCATTAAAATAGACCATCTGCAACTGCTTTCGACGAAAAGCGCGAAACAGATATACACCGACGAATAAAGCGAAGATGATAATGAAATAAGAAGCATGCGTATCACTGAAAAGATGAATGGCCTGCGAAATACTATCAGTCGGCACAAATGACTTCTTGAGTTCTTTTTCACGTATCCAGCCCTGTTCATCCTGCGTATGAGCCAGCTTCACCCAAACACTGTCTACACTATCGGCAGGGTGAACCGCAAACTCTGCCACCACTACCCTATCCCCTTTATTCAACTGAATAAAAGTATCTTTTATCGGAAGACATTCCAAAGAGATGGAATCATCGACTACTTCCAAGTTTGTATTCCATGTATAATGCCGTTCGTACAAGTAAGTCAACGAGTCTTTCGTCTTCTTCGACAGTTCTTCCGAATCCAAAGCCGGTGCTTTATAATAACAAGATGAGAGCAAAAGTAAACATAGTAGTAGGTTCATCACTGTTTTCATCACTGTTTTCACCACAGAGGACGCAGAGGACACAGAGGATAAAAAGGATAAAGAGGGTAAAAAGGGGAAAGAAGGTAAAGAAGGTAAAGAGAAAAACTTTCTACACTTTTTCCAAAAAACACTCAAACAGTCTGTATCAGAAGAATGAGTGAAGATGTTACCTCCACTATATCCTCTGTGTCCTCTGCGTCCTCTGTGGTGAAAACTGTGGTGAAAATTGTGAATAATGATTCTCATTGAGCCGCTTTTACTTTCATTTGACAATTCTTACAATCAAATTCCAGACGAAAACGTTTGCCGTCATTTGACACCAGGTAATAGGGTTCTTTATAAGGTGAACGTACCCGTTGATGGATGGGACACCATCCCATACTGTAACGCAAACAATGTTTGCAGAACATCAGTACCGCATCTTCCACCGCTTCTTTTTCGTAAGCCGCTGCTACCTGTTGAACCCCATGCTCCTGATAGAAAGAGGCTGCACGAGTATTCATGACATTCCCCAAATAGGTTAGTGTCGTTTGTGGAAAAGCATGATTGGTTGACTTCCATACCGACAATTCTTGACGGTAATTGATTCGACGGGCAGTTATTAACCGGTCGATTGCCTGTCGGCGGAAATCGGCTAATACCGAAGCCGGCAGAAACCAGTTGTCGGTAAAAGAGATTTCTATTTCTTTTGCTTCGAAAGGCGTATTCCCCAATTTGGACAGTTGCGTTTTCAGGTTGTCCGTTTGTGGAGTCCGAGCCGGCTCTTTCTCACGTGGAAGGGTGATTGTGACGCTATTATCATCTTCGTCAGTCAATGTCAAAGAGAAACCGGAATGATGGTCGGCAAGCAACATTCGCACTGCGATTTTCCTTTCGGCAGACTTACGGGAAAGCACTCGTTCAAATTCTTGGTCGAAATTACGATATAATGTGGTACGAGGCTTGATGCGAGGCATTTCCTGTGGATATAGTTTGTTGCTGTCCACCCGGTTGATGCGGAATCCCTGTAAACGTCCCTGTTCGTCGATATAACAAACACCGTCTCCATTGTTAAAGGATTTAAGTCCCGCAACCGTCAGATAATTGCCGCGAATCTCCTTCACAGTCCCCATCTCCTCGCCCAACGACTTGGGAGTGTCGAAAGAGAAAATCTCTTTGTCACGTCCATGCAGGAAATAATGTGTGAATCCACGGCTGAAACTCTTATCCAGTTGCGGCTTAAACTCGAAATTGCACGTACCCGAAGAAGCCCTTACATATTCCGGACGACGGGCAAAGATGGCATCCAGCTTCTGACGATAAGCGGCCGTTACATTCTTCACGTAAGAAACGTCTTTCAGTCGCCCTTCTATCTTGAACGAGGAAGCTCCGGCATCCAGCAATTGCTCCAGTTCGTCACTTTGATTCATATCTTTCAAGGAAAGCAGATGTTTGTCTTTGACAATCACTTTCCCGTCCGCGTCTACCAGACTAAAAGGTAACCGGCAGAATTGCGCACATTCCCCCCGATTGGCACTGCGACCGAAACAGGCTTGGCTGACGTAGCACTGCCCGCTATAGCTGACACAAAGTGCCCCATGTACGAATACCTCTAAAGGCACTTCCGGACAATTTTCGTGTATCTTCTTTATTTCACGCAACGATAGTTCCCGCGCCAGGACTACTTGCCGGAAACCCGCCTCCCAAAGGAATTTTACTTTTTCCGGTGTACGGTTATCCATTTGTGTACTGGCATGAAGCGGTATCGGAGGAAGATTCAACTTCGTGATCCCCATATCCTGCACAATCAGTGCGTCTACGCCAATCCGATAAAGTGCATGAATCATCTCCTCCGTCTCTTTCAATTCTTCTTCTTTCAGAATCGTATTGACCGTGACATAAATACGTGCATGATACAAATGGGCATGCTGCACCAATGCTTCAATATCTTCCAATGAGTTCACAGCCGCCGCACGGGCACCGAACTTCGGAGCACCGATATATACAGCATCTGCCCCATGATTGATAGCTTCAATGCCACATTCCAGGTTTTTCGCCGGAGCGAGAAGTTCTATTTTACGCTGCTTTATCATTGAATATCGTTGATGTTGTAAGGTGTTTCCTGATAAACGAAGTAGTTCAGCCAATTGGAGAACAACAAATTAGCATGAGCACGCCAACGTACCAACGGGCCTTTTTCAGGATCATTGTCTATATAATAATTGCGGGGCATCTCTATCGGCAAGCCTTTATCGAGATCGCGACGGTATTCCGTGTCCAGTGTCAGCGGAGAATATTCGGAGTGTCCCGTGACAAAGAATTCACGACCGCCCCGTGCCATTGCCATATAGACACCGGCATCTTCCGATTCGGAAAGCAACGTCAATTCCGGAACTTTCAGAATGTCTTCCCTGCGTACTTCTGTATGACGGCTATGCGGCACATAGAAACAATCATCAAAACCACGGAAGATGGAGTGGAAAGGTTCCAATACCCGATGTTCAAAGATACCGAACATCTTCTCTTTCAACGGATATTTAGGAACTCCATAATGATGATACAATCCGGCCTGCGCAGCCCAGCATATATATAAGGTAGAAGTGACATGCGTACGTGCCCAATCAAAGATTTCCGTAATCTCATCCCAATAGGTCACCTCCTCGAAGTCCATCTGTTCTACAGGAGCTCCGGTGATAATCATACCATCATACTTCTCGTGACGCATCTGGTCGAAATCCGTATAGAACGTTTTCATGTGTTCTATCGGCGTATTCTTTGACGTGTGGCTCTTGATCTTCATAAATGAAATCTCCACCTGAAGAGGTGTATTGGAGAGTAAGCGCACCAAGTCTGTTTCCGTTGTAATTTTCAACGGCATCAGATTCAGAATCACAATCCGTAGCGGACGAATATCCTGTTGCGTAGCGCGGGAAGTGTCGATCACAAAAATATTCTCTTCCTTCAAAAGCTCTATCGCAGGTAGTTTATCGGGTAAATTTAAAGGCATAATCGCTATATATTAGTAATTTGAGTGCAAAAATACGAAAAATATAGCAGATTATAGGGAGGTAGCTTATTTAGAAGACGTACAAATTAAGTCAATTTAAACATAGAAGCATAACAACCAATCAATAAAAGCCTTATTTTTGCCGGAGAAATTAGTACTAATAATTTAAATCTTAGAAAAATGGCATACGTAATTAGTGACGATTGTATTGCTTGCGGAACTTGCATTGACGAGTGTCCGGTAGAAGCTATCTCTGAAGGTGATATCTATTCTATCAACCCAGATGTATGTACTGACTGTGGTACTTGTGCAGACGTTTGTCCGTCTGAAGCAATTCACCCGGCTGAATAATACAAGTTACAAAAAGAGTATAGGCTGCTTTCTATGGAAGGCAGCCTTTTTTTATTCCTCTTTCTTCACCACAGATTACACAGATTAACACAGATTAATTCACAATCACACGGATAGAAAAATACAAAGAAGTTCCTTAAACAAAAAATCACCCTTACTGCATACTGTAGTAAGGATGATTTTATTAATCTAATATTTTTCAGACAGACAATCTCTTTTCAATCTGTGTCAATCTGTGTAATCTGTGGTGAACTCTTATTTCAACTTAGCCAATGCTTCTTTGATACGACGGATAGCCTCTACGATATTTTCATCGCTTGTAGCATAACTCATACGGATACATTCAGGAGCACCGAAAGAGGCACCACCTACACAAGCCACGTGAGCTTCTTCAAGCAAGTACATTGCCAAATCATCCGAATCTGCAATCTTACGTTCGCCGTTGCTCTTTCCAAAGAAAGCATCGCATTTCGGGAACAGATAGAAAGCACCTTGCGGAACGTTTACCTCAAATCCCGGAACTTCCTTAGCCAACTTCACAATCAGGTCACGACGGCGTTGGAATGCTTTCTGCATTTCTTTTACCGGTTCTTGTGTTCCTGTATATGCCACTTCAGCAGCTTTTTGAGAAACAGAACAAGGACCTGAAGTGTACTGACCTTGCAACTTGTTGCAAGCTTTTACAATCCATTCCGGACCGGCAATGAAACCGATTCTCCATCCTGTCATAGCGTAAGCCTTGGATACACCGTTTACAATCACTGTACGTTCCTTCATTTCTGGGAATTGAGCGATACTCTGATGTGCACCAATATAATTGATATGTTCATAAATCTCGTCAGCGATTACTATCACCTGCGGATGTTTAGCCAATACTGCTGACAATCCGGCCAATTCTTCTTTTGTATATACAGAACCTGTCGGATTAGACGGAGAACAAAGAATCAATGCTTTGGTCTTCGGAGTAATAGCTGCTTCCAGCTGTTCCGGAGTAATCTTGAAATCTTGTTCGATACCTGCCGAAACAATTACGGGAGTACCTTCTGCCATTTTCACCATTTCCGGGTAGCTTACCCAGTAAGGAGCCGGCACGATGACTTCGTCACCCGGATTTACCAATACAAGGATGGTATTACAAACAGATTGTTTGGCACCATTGGCACACGAAATTTGAGCGGCTGTATATTCCAGACCGTTTTCTTTTTTCAGTTTCTCAACAATAGCATTGCGCAAAGCCGGATAACCCGGTACCGGAGAGTAACGAGAAAAGTTATCATCTATGGCTTTTTTCGCAGCTTCTTTGATGTGGTCAGGAGTATTAAAATCCGGTTCTCCTACACTTAAGTTAATAACATCAACACCCTGTGCCTTGAGCTCGTTGCTCTTTTGCGACATGGCAAGCGTCGCCGATGGCGACAAGCTGTTCAAACGATCTGATAATTGATTCATTTTGTATCTATTTTATTGTTGTTGAGTGAAAATCGTTGCAAAATAAGCGATAATATTTGATATATGAAAACAAATTGGCAATTTACTTATTAAAATGTAAAGTATGCCCCATTCTTTCTTTCTTTGTTCTCAAGTATCGTTCATTATACGGATTAGGAACTGTTTCAACAGGTACATTTTCTACTATCTCCAATCCGTATGCTTCCAAACCAACACGTTTCACCGGATTATTTGTCAAAAGTCTCATTTTGTGTACTCCCAGTTCACGAAGGATTTGTGCGCCTACTCCGTAATCACGCTCATCGGCAAGGTGTCCCAAACAAATATTCGCGTCAACGGTATCCATACCGTCTTCCTGCAACTTATATGCTTTCATCTTTTCCATCAGACCGATGCCACGTCCTTCCTGATTGAGGTAAACCACCACGCCTTTTCCTTCTTTTTCGATCATTTCCATCGCTTTATGCAGCTGCTCTCCACAGTCACAACGTTGTGAGCCAAGGATATCCCCAGTAGCGCAAGAGGAATGGACACGTACCAAGATCGGTTCGTCTTCACTCCATGTTCCTTTAAATATAGCCATGTGCTCCAATCCGTTTGATTTCTGGCGGAAAGGAATCAGACGGAACTTTCCGTGTTCGGTAGGCATATTTACTTCTACTCCTTTTTCTACAATGGATTCCTGTTTCAGGCGATAAACGATCAGGTCATGGATAGAAATCAGTTTCAGTCCGTGTTCGTCTGCCATCTGACGGAGTTCGGGCAAACGTGCCATTGTTCCGTCTTCACTCATGATTTCCATCAAGGCACCTGCGGGGTAAAGTCCTGCCAGACGAGCCATATCAATCGTAGCTTCTGTATGTCCGGCACGGCGAAGTACTCCTTTTTCTTGCGCATACAACGGATTGATGTGTCCGGGACGCCCGAAAGTAGCCGGTGTAGAAGTCGGATCGGCCAACGCCTGAATAGTAGCGGCACGGTCGGAAGCGGAAACACCTGTTGTACAGCCCTCCAATTTGTCAATAGTAACCGTAAAAGGAGTTCCCAACACGGAAGTATTATCACTTACCTGATGCGGTAAATCCAACTCCTTGCAACGAGACACTGTGACAGGTGCACAAAGTACGCCACGTGCATGTTTCAACATGAAATTTACTTTTTCGGGAGTTATCTTTTCAGCTGCAATAATCAAGTCGCCTTCGTTTTCGCGGTCTTCATCATCCACTACTATGACAAACTTGCCTTCTTTGAAGTCGGCAATCGCATCTTCTATTCTATCCATTTTAATAGTCTCTTTCATAACACTTATTTATTGATTTTCTGTATGATGAATTGAATTTGTTCATTGTTCTTTATAATCCGTTCCATATCCTTAGCCAGATGAACGCGGAACGCCCAGATGCGGAAATAGAAAAATAAACCGATAGGGAAAATGACTCCGGCTACCAGATTCAACCAATATATATGGAACGGGCGCACATGAGCAGAAACGGAAATAACCGGATAATTGTTTAATGCACCGATCAAAGTGGCAGATTTCGTATTGGACATTTCTTCAACCAACGCTTCCAGCTTTTCATTGATTGCCATCACCTCGTTATCATCCTCACTCGCCATCCACAACTTAAAGTAATTCGGCGCTTTTTCCAATCGTTTCCTGGCGGCATACGCTTTACACTCTGCCGAAAGTTGTTCCAAATCACCCGTCAGACGTACGTAATCAGGATCATGAATAATCACTTCTTTCTTAAATATATGGCGCACACTACGAATTCCCACAATCTTTTTAAACCAGTTGATATAGGCATCTGCATTAAGCACCACAGAGTCTTTATTCGATTTATAAGTAAGGAAGATTCCTAACGGGGCAAGGACTGCGCTACTTGTCCACATCCCCATCCAAACAATCCACTTACCGTCGCGGGCCATTTTATATCCTGTATTATCAATGATATAATAAATGATAAACACCAACACTGATACGATGACCGGCATTCCCAGACCTCCTTTACGGATAATACCGCCCAACGGAGCTCCGATAAAGAAGAACAGCAGACAAGAAAGTGAAATCGTTATCTTCTTATGCCATTCCGTCTTATGTTTTCGAATACTATAATCATTGTTCTCCATCGTGAATTTCTTGAACCCAAGATCGTTAGCCACGTTCTCCGCACGACTGACAGCGGAAGAAATCACCTTCTGTTTCTGCGTTAAAGAGGCTACTTCGTAAAGGCTGTCTACATTATATTCATGAATATCCGCCTTTTCTATTTTGACCGTATCTTCTTTTGTCAATCCATAAGAAGGACGGAAATTTCCTTCTGCCACTTCCCTGTAATACTGTCGTCCGATACTATCTCCCACAACCGTCATCGAGTCAATGGAACTCTGCAACTGCGCCATGTCCTTAGCACTGGACTGCTTACCCATAATCTCACCGTCAACCATATTGAAATCGGAATTAAACTCAATAATGGTATGTTTTTCCCTGAATTCCTCACGTCGGTAAGGTACATTCTCCGATTTCATACTTTGAGCTTTCAGATTCTCAAATAAATCTCCGCTATACAAATGCAGCCAAAGATGCTGTTTATCCGCAGTCATCTCCAAACGCCCGGAATCAGCATATATAATACGTGCTTTCTCAAAGCCATCTTTCATACTATAAATCAGCACATCATATAGCATACCGGTCTTCCGGTTCTTCTTAGCTACCTTTAAATTATAGTCCTTGATTTCAGAATAGAAAACTCCTTCCGGAATGTCCAACTCCGGAGATTTTTGTTTCATCGAAAGAATCAGGGTTCCCAATTTAGCCTGGGCAATAGGACCTACTACATTTTGGAAATAGAATGAGACACCGACAAGCCCGCAAACGAAGAAAGCAAGCGGACGCATGATTTTAAGGAGAGAAATACCTGCGGCTTTCATCGCAAGCAATTCATAACGCTCGCCAAAGTTACCGAAAGTAATCAAAGAAGCCAGTAGCACTGCCAATGGCAACGATACCGGCACTAATGTTAACGCGGAATAAAAGAAGAATTGAGCCATTACGCTCATCTCCAATCCCTTTCCGACCAATTCGTCTACATATCTCCACAGGAACTGCATCATGAATATGAACAGACAGATGAAGAATGTACCAATAAAGAGCATCAAAAAACTCTTTACGATGAATATATCTAATTTCTTTATGCGTAGCATCTTAATAGGTTCGTGCAATTAGGATGCAAAATTAGCACAAAAAAAGGAGCATCGAAAATTTTTAGTTGAAAGTTAACTAAAAACCACAAGTTCTTCTTAATTTAGCTACTTGCGACTCCCACAATTCTTTCATATCGGCTACTTCATCCGGCTCTGCGAAATCGGTAATTTCCAACACATAGTCACTAGTCAGCTCATTATAAGTCATCTTGATTTCAAAATAATCGCGTTCGTTTTCATCATCCTGCCAACGGAAGCGGATAAAAGAGAAAGAGCGAATGGCAATAATCTCTGCTTTCCTCAGCTCTGTCTTCCCCCAATGGAACTCTACTATTTTATCGTCAGAAATAACTTTGTCGGCAAACCAGTCCTCCAACCCGGTCGGTGTACTAATAGCTCCCCAAAGAATATTTTTAGACGTTGCATTCAACAAATACTCCAAATGAATCTTTTCCTTTTTCATAGCAATTTCGAATTGTTTTTACGTGTGCCAAGATAAATACTTTTTTCTAAATACGCCGCATAAATCAGACACTTTATTTAATTATTCTTTCATTATCGAGCTTCAAACTTCCTGTTTATAGGGAAAATCAAACCCTTTCTTAAAGAAAAAACACAAAAAAGTTATGAATTGTTTTGGAGATTATAAAAAATCATCTATCTTTGCACCCGCAATCGAGAAACGATGGCGGGATAGCTCAGCTGGTTAGAGCGCATGATTCATAATCATGAGGTCCCCGGTTCAATCCCGGGTCCCGCTACTTGATAAGAATAAGGCATTTGGGAGGCTTCCACTTCTGGGTGCCTTTTTCTTTTATACATCAATTGGTGCCGGTTTACACCAACGCAAATCATATATCAATCAGATTAAACATCCGTCAAATTCAATGTGGCAAGGTTCAACATATTAAAAAAATAGCCTCAACTTACAAAAAATTGAGGCTATCGAAATATCACTTAAAAAGTCTCTCTATTCCCATTCTATAGTCGCATTAGGTTTCGGAGACATATCATAACAAACGCGATTTACATTCTTCACTTCTTTCAGTATACGGTCTGTTATCTTCATCAGGATAGGCCATTCTATCGGTTCGATAGTAGCCGTCATAGCATCTACCGTGTTGACAGCGCGAATAATCACCGGCCAATCAAAAGAACGGGCATTATCACGTACACCAACAGATTTAAAATCGGGTACTACTGTAAAGTATTGCCATACCTTTTTATCCAATCCGGCAATCTGAAACTCTTCACGCAAAATAGCATCGGACTCACGTACAGCCTCCAAACGGTCACGCGTTATAGCACCTAAACAACGTACGCCCAAACCTGGACCAGGGAAAGGTTGACGGTAAACCATCTCATAAGGCAATCCCAACTCCAAGCCACAAGCACGAACTTCATCTTTAAATAATTGGCGCAACGGCTCCACAAGCTCGAACTTAAGGTCTTCAGGCAGCCCACCTACATTATGGTGAGACTTCACCATTTTAGCAGTTTTCGTTCCACTTTCCACAATATCCGGATAAATAGTCCCTTGCCCCAAGAAGTCAATACCATTCAGCTTACGTGCTTCTTCTTCGAACACACGAATAAACTCACCACCAATAATTTTACGTTTCTGTTCCGGATCTTCCACACCTGCCAGTTTATTCAAGAAACGATCGGTTACATCTACATAAATAAGATTTGCTTTCAACTGGTTGCTGAATACCTCAACCACATCTTCAGACTCTCCCTTACGCATCAAACCATGATTAACATGTACGCAAACCAGATTGTTACCAATTGCCTTCAGAAGTAAAGCTGCTACCACAGAGCTATCAACTCCACCCGACAGAGCCAACAATACTTTCTTATCGCCCACCTGACGCTTAATCAACTCTATCTGATCATTGACAAAGTTCTTCATGTTCCAGTTAGCTTCAGCTTTACAAACATCGAAAACAAATGATTTCACTGCCGCCTTTATAGCCTCAATATCATCCGCAAATTCTGCCAACTTCACTTCACAAGTTGCTTTATCGTGACCTGCAGCCATGACGGGAATCCCCAAAGTATAGATAGCCGGATTTACATCAATAGCAACGCCATCAATTACATTATTCGGTCCACCATTAATTATAATACCCTTTACATTGGGCAATGCTTTCAGTTCTTCCACTGTGATATCGTGAGGATAAATCTCACTATAAACTCCTAATGCACGGATGGCGCGAGCCAACACCGTATTCTCATGACTACCCAAGTCAAGGATAACAATCATATCCTGCTTCATCTGATTTTGGTTGTTTTTTAAGTTATTGTATTGTTTATTATTCACTATCGTTTCCAAACGGTCTGCAAATATAAAGATTTTTAGAGAGACTATAATACATTGATTCTCTAAAGTTTCAGAACAGAGTCGCGTTTTTTTGCTGTTATATTATTCCAAAGAAAAAAATGAAGTTATACAGACAAGCAAAAATAAAAAAAGAAGCATTCACAAACACTATAGAGTTTGAAAGACTTCTTTTATCCTAGATATTTTATACATTTGCTGCATAAAACATAATATTTCACCATGAACGAAGAGAAAAGTTCCTTTATAAAAGGTATAAATGAGCAACACCCAGCCGCTTATCATCAGCTTTATAATGAATATTATAAAGCATTGGTGTTGTATGCCATCAACTTTCTCTCTTCCCAACAAGCTGCCGAAGATATTGTACAGGATCTTTTTGCAACTATGTGGGAAAAGAAAATGAGATTCTTATCATTGCCTTCTTTCCGAACTTATCTTTATAATTCTATACGAAATGCCTCTCTTAATTATTTAAAACATCAGAATGTAGAATCTCTCTATCTTGAACGCTTGGCAAGCACTTATCGAGAAATCACAGAAGAAGAAGATACCAATGAAGAAGAAGTATACCGACTACTATTCCGTGCTATCGATAAATTGCCAACACGCTGCCGGGAAATATTCTTATTACATATGGATGGAAAAAAGAATGAAGAAATAGCTACTGCACTAGGAATTTCGATTGAAACAGTAAAAACACAAAAGAAAAGAGCTATACAATCTATCAAAGAACAGATGGGCACATGCTATTTTTTGCTCCCCTTATGTGACATTTTGTATAGTTCCAAGTTTTTTTCGTAACCAAAATAATCTTTTTTAGAAAGTTTGTACCTCTTTTTAATCTTCATGTTGTCTTATTAACAAATGATAAGACAATAAATATATGAAAATAAAATCTGGTACAGAAGAATTAATAGCCAAATATCTCTTCGGTGATATTACAGAGCACGAGAAAAAACAACTTGACAATTGGATCAAGACCTCTCCACAACACGAAGAGTTTTTCAATCGTTTACGAACAAGCGCATCATTTCGTAAGCGCTACGAGGCATATACACAGATTAACTCACATCAGGCATGGAAACATTTCAAAAAGAAATATTGCCAAGTATCAGTCACATCAATTCTCCTGAAATATGCAGCTATTTTAATATTACCTATAATAATAGCAGCAGGAGGATGGTACTTTTATATTGCTTCCGAAAAACAAATATCTGACAATCTAGCCTTAGGAGATGCCATACAGCCAGGAATTCCTAAAGCTACATTAATTTTAGCCGGGAATGACAAACAATCGCTTACTCCAACATATCCAACACCAGTTAAGGTTAATCATTCCACAACTGCTATAGCTCAAAATGGTGCGCTCATCTATCCATCAACACCCAATATAAATATAGATATATCTCAAAAACAGCAGCCTGAAATAGTAGAAAAAAACACATTAACAACTGAACAGGGAAACGAATTCAGAGTAACCTTTGAAGATGGAACAACCGTACACCTCAATTATAATACAGAAATACGGTATCCTGTAAAGTTTAGTAAGACTAAACGCACGGTTTATCTAAAAGGGGAAGCCTATTTTAAAATAGCCAAAGATGCTCGTCCTTTCTACGTTGTCACTGACCAAGGAATAATCAAACAGTATGGTACAGAATTTAATGTTAATACATTCACCTCTGGACGAACAGAAGTCGCATTAGTGAAAGGGAGTATCAGTATTATTCCTCAAGGAAGTACACAGGAACAACTCATAGAGCCGGGCCAATTGGCACACATTGAACAGAAAGGTAACAATATATCTATATACAATGTAGACCTCACTCCCTACATAGCATGGAATGAAGGACGACTTATTTTCGAAAATCGTACTTTAGAAAATATTGTCGAAATTCTAGAACATTGGTATAATGTTAATATTTCCTTTGGCACTTCCGAGCTTAAACAACTGCGATTTACTGGTAATATGGATCGTTATGCCACAATCAGCCCGATATTAAAAGCAATAGCACGTACTACGAATTTACAAATAAAAATAGAAGGAAGAGAAATTTTAATCACAGACAATTAATTACTAATTAAACAAGAAGAAAGAATGAGAAAGACAAAAAGTAGAGAAAGAATCCGAATACTTTCTCTGGTAGTAGTATTATTACTATTACCCACAATGATGCTTGCCATTCCAGAAAGTGGCAAAAAAGTAACTTTAAATCTGGAATCTGTCACTGTCAAAGATTTTTTCGATGCTTTAAGACAACAAACCGGATTAAGCTTTGTCTACAATACAGAACAGACAAAGTCACTGAAACCCATCACTATCCATGTAAAAGATGAAACTGTGGATAACGTACTACGTACCGTACTCAATGGCACGGGTCTCACTTACAGCATGGAAAGAGATATTGTCACTATCTCTAAAGTGGAACAACAAGGAAGCAAACGTATCGCAACAGGTATCGTTTCGGATGAAGAAGGATATCCTTTGCCCGGTGTTAATGTTGTGATTAGTGATCTTCAACGCTTTGCCATAACAGATAATAATGGTAAATATAATATAGAGATTCCAGCTAATACCGCATGTACTATCACCTTTTCATATATCGGAATGTCTACTCAGCAAGTAATGATTAATAGTGGTCGGAATGATGTACGAAAAAATATTACTCTAAAAAGTGATACTAAATTAGATGAAGTTATCGTTACTGGAATTTATACTCGTAAAGCAGAAAGTTTTACTGGAGCAGCAACTACTATTTCGAGCAAAGATCTGATGCGTGTCGGAAATCAGAATGTGTTCCAGAGTTTGAAAAATCTGGATCCTACAATATACATTGCAGATAATTTTGATATGGGCTCCAATCCCAATAGTGTTCCGGATATGTCAATGCGTGGAACTTCCAGTTTTCCAACGACAGAAAGCAGTTCTTTGCGCAGCAACTATCAAAATCAACCCAATCAACCTTTATTCATTCTTGATGGTTTTGAAACAACTGCTGAGACAATAATGGACATGGACATGAACCGAATTGAAAGCATTACAATTTTAAAAGACGCCTCAGCAAAAGCTCTCTACGGTTCTAAAGCAGCCAATGGTGTAATTGTTATTGAAACAAAACGTTTAACCGGAAATCAACAGCGTATTACGTATAATGGTAGTATTTCTTTGGAAATGCCGGATTTAACCAGTTATGACCTTTGTAATGCATTTGAAAAATTGGAAGCAGAACGTTTAGACGGAGTATATACAAGTAGTAGCGCCAATACACAAATCCAATTAGATCAATTATATAATGGACGACGAAAACTTGCATTAGAAGGATTAGATACCTACTGGTTATCCAAGCCACTTCACACTGGCATAGGACATAAACATAACCTAAATATAGAATTAGGCGATTCCCAAAATTTACGTGCAATCTTAGACCTTACTTATAATCAGATTACTGGGGTTATGAAGGGATCTGACCGCCGCAATATATCGGGTGATATAAATTTATCATACAGACATAACAAACTATTACTAAAGAATATCCTATCAATCATATCTAACAAAAGTAATGAGTCCCCTTATGGAGAATTTAGCGAATATTCCAGAATGAATCCATATTGGCAAGCAACTGATGAAAATGGGAATATAGTTCAATGGGTAGAACAAATTGGCTCAACATCAAGCAAAGTAGCTAACCCTATGTATAATTCTATTATCGGAACCAGCTTTACTTCCAGTTATTTACAATTCACCAATAATTTTTATGCAGAATGGCAAGTTGATAAAAACTGGAAAGCAACAGCACGTATAGGAGTCTCTGAAAAACGAAATGATATGGATGATTTCTATCCCGCCTCACATTCCATTTTTGCAAATGTTAATGATATACTTAAGCGTGGTAAGTATATTATGGAAAATGGTAAATCCAGTTCTATTTCCGGAGACTTGAATATAAACTATAATAATCAATTTGGTAAACATACTATCTTTGGAAATGCCGGTGCCTTTATCTCCGGAGAAAAATCATCAGCATATCGACACACGGCAGAAGGTTTCCCCAATAATCAGAAGGCAGATATTTCATTCGCAAAACAATATGCAGAAAACAGTACCCCTACTGGTTATTCCACAATTAACCGTGAAGCCAGCTTCCTATTAGCCGCTTCGTATGATTATGACAATCGTTATTTAGCCGATGCAACTGTTCGGGAAAGCGCATCTTCCTTATACGGTTCAGATAACCGTTGGGCCAATAGCTGGTCTTTTGGTATTGGATGGAACCTGCACAATGAAGCCATCTTGAAAGGTGTTGGATGGATTAAACAGTTAAAACTTCGGGCCTCGATTGGTTTGACTGGAAATCAAAACTTTGATACCAACGCAGCAATTGCTACATATAATTATTACACAGGCGTCGTATATGGAGGCTTAGCTGGCAAATTTACAGGAGCTTATTTAGCATCTATGCCTAACTCCAAATTAAAATGGGAACAGAAAAAGGATCATAATATAGGAATTGATATGAGAGTTGCCGGATTATCCCTTTCTGTTGACTATTACTCAGCAGATACCAAGAATATGTTAACCGATGTAACAATCCCAACTTCTACAGGGTTCGCAATAGTAAAAGATAATTTAGGATTGGTACGTAATTCTGGAGTTGAAGCTAAAGCTAATTATACAATATGGCAAGGAAAAGAAGGTTTTGTAAATGTATATGGAACATTTGCCTATAACCGAAATAAAATAATTCGTTTGTCAGAGAGTATGCGGGCTTACAATGAAAAAATGATGAAACAAGCAGAAGATAATAATACCTCTGCACCTGTATTAATGTATCAAGACGGATTATCTATGAAAACAATATGGGCAGTTCCTTCAGCCGGTATTGATCCGCAAACCGGACAAGAAATATACATTAAAAAAGATGGTACCTACACCTATACTTATTCAGCCAATGATATGGTCGCTGCTGGTAACTCCGATCCTAAGTATCGTGGTACAGGCGGTTTCACAGCCGAGTATAAAGGTATCGGATTAAGCGCTACTATAAGTTATCTTGCTGGTTGTCAAATGTATAATTCAACCCTCGTCAGTCGGGTAGAAAATGCAAATATTGCTTACAATGTGGATCGCCGATTGCTAATTGGTCGTTGGACTACTCCCGGACAAGTAACACCATACAAGAAATTTAATTCTGAAACAACTACACGTGCTACCACTCGCTTTGTACAGGATCGGCGTGAATTATCACTTTCTTCCATCAGTGCATATTATGAGTTTCCCAGTTCCATTTATAGGAAATTAAGTATGCAACGTCTGCGTTTATCATTCTATTTAAATGATATTGCAACGTTCTCTTCTATAAAAATAGAACGAGGTTTAAATTATCCTTTCGCAAGAAATATGTCGTTCTCATTAACAGCCACTCTCTAAATTTTATAAAGATGAAAAAATACATATTAATCCTATTAACGTCCGTAGTAACATTATCCTCTTGCAGCGACTGGTTCGATGTTACTTCAGGGTCTGAAATTCGAGAAAAAGATCATTATAGCACTCTAGCCGGATTCCAACAATCTTTAATAGGTTGTTATATTAGCATGACAGACAATGCCCTTTATGGTAAAGAATTATCCTGGTATGCAATTGAAATATTAGGTCATCAATTTAATCCTGTGACTTCCAATTCAAGTAATAGTAGAGAAATGCAAGAATATGAAAAATTCAATTACGACCACACACAAATATTCTCGGACATCGAAAATATCTGGGCTAAAGCATATTCTGTAATAGCCAATGCCAATGAAGCATTAACTAATATGGAAGGACAGGAGTCAAGTCTGAACGAAGTCTATTATCATGTTATCAAAGGAGAACTTCTTGCCATTCGTGCATATATACATTTTGATCTGTTGCGCCTATATGGATATGGTGATTGGAAAAACCGTTCCGCAGAACTAAACTCTAAAAAAACGATTCCATATGTAACAACTTTATCATCGATCCCAACTCCTCAACGCACAGGAAAAGAGACACTTCAAATGATTATCAACGATTTGGAAGCCGCAGAAAAATTATTAAAGGAATACGACCCGATCACAAAAAAACATCCGGCTTCTTATTACACAAGTATAGATGCAGATGGTTTCTTCAAAGATAGAACTTTACGACTCAATTATTATGCAGTCAAAGCATTGGAAGCACGTGTATATTTATGGGAAGGCAGTAAAGAAAGCATAGACAAAGCTTTAAATGCTACTGAAGAGATAATCACAGCTATCGGTGATAATGGAATTGTTATGGACGATATGTACACTTACTCCTACCTGTTACCAGAAATTTCTCAATCTAACCGTTCTCTAGCATCCGAAGCTTTATTTAGCCTAAATGTTTCAGACGTTACGTCCAAAATTACCTCATATATAATACCCAACTTCGTCAACACAGACTATACAGCTATGTATATATCTCCAACAGATGTTGAAAATATATATGAAGGCATAAATTCAGATGTTCGTTTCACACGAATGTTAGATCAAACCCAAAGTGATTCCAGAGGATATGTCCCTATGAAAATTCATCAAGCAAGTTTAGACGAATTCAATAAGAACCGCTTGTCTCTAATACGCTTGCCTGAAATATTCTATATTGCTGCAGAATGCTATGCAACAAGTGCAACCCCAAATCTTGACATGGCATTACAAAGGCTAAATAAGATTCGCGAAAACAGAGGTATCAGCACCCCTCTTGAAAATCTAAATGCAGATCAAATCATAAAAGAAATACAAAAAGAATATCACAAAGAATTCATTTCCGAAGGTGTCATGTTCTATTACTATAAGCGAACAGGGTGTAAATCTATTCCTAATTATAGTGAAGAGATGACAGATACGCAATATTTATTGCCTTATCCTACCTTCGAAATACAATCCGGTCGTGTACAATAAACAATATTAATATGAAAAAAATAATTATAAAATCAGTCTTAGCGATAAGCTGTTTCTCTTTATGCCTCATTAGTTGCGGCAAGGAAGAAATACCATATTTTGACAGTCAATATAATGCTGTCAGATTCAATTCTACGAATGAGTACGATGCAGAAACCGACATATTTAAAGGGAATTATTCTTTTCTGGAGAATCCCTTTGATGAATATGGTGAATATGAATTGCCTTTAGTTTTGGTCGGAAATGTATCGACAGAAGACCGTACTGTGAATTATGTAATCAATGCGGAGGAAACCACTGCCCCCGAAAACAGTTATGAAATAACTGCTGCAGTGATTCCCGCAAATAGTTTAAAAGGAACAATAAAAATAAGGCTGTTTAATACTGATGAAATACAAAATGGAGCATCATATAAACTTTATATCCAGCTAAAGGAGTCATCAACTCTAGGGTTAGGCCCTAAAGAATATATCACAGCAACAGTAAGTTGGAACAACAATATCATTGCCCCTCCAGCGACTGAACGATATGTATGGATGACATATAATTCACTAATAAAATCATCCCTAGCTCCAACCTCTTATTCTACAACAGCTTATAGTTCCAATGCTTTAAAAACAATTGTAACAGCTTTAGACTGGGATGATTGGGACGATATGACTGCGCATCCTGACCAACCACAGAGACCAACATATTTTACATATAAATATCTCGCCAATTATAGATTATTCGTAACAGACAAATCATATGAAGCTTATGCTGCAAAATTAGCGGATTATCTAAAAAAGTATCAGAAAGAACATCCCGATACCCCCCTAGTTCATAACGAAGGTAATTTGAAAGGACAAATTATAGAAGCCAGAACATATTAATTTATATAATTCTATAAAATTATGAAGAAAAATAATATAACTCAATTAATAATATTACTGCTGCCTAATATTCTCTGGTTTACTTCTTGTTATGAGGATAAAAGTTCATTTGTAACAAACCTTATTCCAGAAGTACAAATTAGTATAAACGATAAAAATCAAGAAAATTCAATATACGTAGGTTATCAATCTCCTGTCGATATTGTACCATCTATTACCCAAGATGGTTTTGATGGTTCTAATTTGCGCTATGAATGGGCTGTAACCGAGGAACCCTCAACTAATAATCCTGTTTATGAAATTATTGGTACAGAAAAAGACTTTCATGGTATTATAAATCGTCCTATATCAAATGGAGCCTATACGTTAAAATTGACTGTAACAGATGTAGCAAATGATAACTTACAATATATTTATTCTTGGGAATTATATGTACAAAGTAGCTTCCTAGACGGATTGTTGATCGCAGATAGTGAAAACGGAACAACAACAGATTTTACTTTGATTAACAATTCTCAAATAACAAATCAATATACAAAAGAAGAAAGAATATTCCGTCACATACTAGAAACTGCTAATGGAGCAGCATATGATGAATTATTGACTTCATTAACCTATGAGGTGATGGGGAACACAGCAATACTTGGTAGTTCTCACTTAAATCAGATTTGGGCTATTTCTTCCACAGGAAAAAGCATTCGTTTCAACTGTAAGGACTATTCAATAAACGGGACATGGGAAGATGAAAAAATATTTTTATATTGCCCCACCGATTTTCAAGTAAAATCTTATATTCGTTCTTCACAACTTTTCATCGCTTATACAAATAATGGACTATATTCATTCTTAAACGTAGCAGGTAACAAATTCTCTATGCCTAATTCTGTTTTTAATGGATTTGAAATCAATAACAATGTATATGCAGCAAATTCTTCATATAGTATTGGAGACAACCATTTAGTATGGTTAGATAAACCCAAAGGTGCCTTTTATTCCTTAAATGGCACGAGTTATAACACATGTACTCCGTATATCTCAAATCCGGATTTCGATCCTAATGACATGGGGAGTCAAACAGCTATTGCCGCAACAAGTTCTCAAGATGGCTCATTGGCCACTTTCTTACTTAAAGACGATAATAGTGGAAATTATGCTATTTACACTTTAAGCCAATATAAAGCAGAAGAAGGCTACTATGAAGATCCTGATAATTGGGAGGGATGGATTGTGACTTCACCAGAACAACCAGCAGCAGCAAAAAACAAATATATTATTCCAACGACAGGAAAAACCTTACTAGACAAAGCTGTATCTATTTTCTTCGGACATACAAATAATGTATTATATGTAGTAACAGATGCAGCTATATACTCATTTACTTACGGTATGGGAAATGAAGTATCTGTCTCCACCACCTCACAGTTTACCCCCAGTAACGGAGAAAAAATTACAAAGGCCAAGTTATATCAACAAGGGCAATATACCAATCAAATTAATGTAATGACTGGTAATCCACCAACTATTGCCCCAAATGCATGGAATAACAAAGCCCTCATTATTGTGACCCAATCCGCAGAATTTAACGGAAAAGTCTCAATTGTTCCGATGAAACAGGCCGGTGCAGGAACCTTGGATATTTCTAAAGCCCTAATCTATGATGGTTTTGGTAAAATCCTAGATGTAACAACAACCGGATATTAATCTAATTTCATAAAAATACATTAAAGAACTGATATGAAAAAGAAAATCCTCTTACTTGCAGCAATGGTGGTAGCTTCGTCTACCACCATTGACGCACAGCGTAAATTTCCATTCTTCTGGAAAAAAAAGAAGGCAAAAACAGAACAAACAACTCCTGCTAAAAAAGAAAGTGAATATGACAAACTATTCAAGAAAAAGCATGAAATAGCCAAAGGACTGATTACTCTCCATCTGCTGGATGGAAAAGTATATTTTGAACTTCCTGTGGATTTAATTAATAAAGATATGCTTATTGGTTCCACCGTTACCAGTATCTCTGATAATGGTAATGCAGTAGTTGGTTCCAAGCCGACCGATCTTCTTCACGTAGTATTCACACGCAATAAAACACATGTACAGTTACGTCAGGTAAACACTGACTATATTACTGGTAACACACAAATTGATGAAGCTTTACGCAAAAGTACACTGGGAGCAATTTTAAGCAACCAAAAGATTCAAGCATACAATAATGACTCTACTGCTATCGTTTTTGATATGAGCAGCGTCTTCCTGGGCGACAATAAAAAGATGAGTCCCTTCGACAAAAATTCTATTTATGGAATGTACAATCGTACAGAGAATTATCAATCCGACTGCTCGTACATTTCACAAATCAAGGCTTTCAAAGATAATGTTTCTATTAAAAGCTGTCTGTCATATACATTCTCTGTCAGCAATTCACAAGGAACATCACTCATAAAAGACCGTCCATTCACCGCAGAAATGACACGTTCCATCATGCTGTTAAAAGAAAAGCCTTATCGTCCACGTATGGCAGATTACCGGATCGGTGTATTTTTTACCGGACGCGAACAACTAGGCGAAGGAGCTAAAACGACCGTACCCGTTTACTATGCCAATCGATGGGATATACAACCGTCCGACACCGCCGCCTACTTACGTGGAGAGAAAGTGAAACCCACTAAACAGATTGTCTTCTACATCGATAATACTTTCCCAGAGAAATGGAAACCATATCTGCGGGAAGGAGTCACCCAATGGAATGAATTATTTGAACAGATTGGATTCAAAGATGTTGTAGCAGCCAAAGATTTCCCGACAGATGATCCGGAATTCGATCCCGACAATATCAAATATTCATGTGTCCGCTATGCTCCATCAAGCATTGAAAATGCAATGGGACCATCATGGGTAGACCCGCGAAGCGGAGAAATCCTGAATGCCTCCGTATATCTATATCACAATGTCATCAAACTTATCAGCAACTGGTTGTTCGTGCAAACAGCACAAGCCGATAAAGATGTACGCACAGTCAATATTCCGGATGAAATGGTTGGAGATGCGTTGCGCTATGTACTTTCACATGAAATCGGGCACTGTTTAGGGTTTATGCATAACATGGGAGCTTCTTCCACCTTCCCGGTAGATTCTTTACGTTCACCGGAATTCACACAGAAGTATGGTACCACTCCTTCCATCATGGACTATGCACGCTTCAACTATGTAGCACAACCTGGCGATAAAGAACGTGGCGTTAAATTGACTCCTCCCCGCTTTGGTGAATACGACAAATACCTCATTAAATGGACGTATACTCCAGTATTCAATGTTAATTCTGCAGAGGAAGAAGCAATTATAACAGGCAAATGGATCAGTGATGCCATTAAAGAGAATCCAGTGTACCGATATGGAAAACAACAAGTATATGGAGTTGTTGATCCCCGTTCACAAACGGAAGATATTGGTGACAACTCTATGAAAGCAACTCGATATGGCATCAAGAACCTTAAGTATATCATGAATAATCTGGAAAGTTGGATTTCCGAAGGTGACGATACATACGAATACCGTGAAGATTTATTTATTGGTATCGTAGAACAACTTGCAATGTACGTTACCCATGTAGCAGGCAATGTAGGCGGCTATTTTGTCAACGAAGTTAAAGAAGGGGACACAATGCCACGTTTTGCACAGATCCCAAAGGCACAACAAAAAGAAGCCCTGAATTACCTATTCGAGATTTATAACGATCTGAATTGGCTTGACAACAAAAACTTGTTAACTAAATTCCCAATTTCCGGTTCCCCTAAACAAACTATTCAAAACTTCATGTTGAGATATATACTGCCTGTACCTTTTCAGGTATCACAATACGAAGGATTAGAAAAAGATTCATTTACTGCTGCCGAGGCTTTCAACATGATATACAATTTTGTATGGAAACCGACCATTTCCGGATGTACATTAACAGAATCCCAAATGAATCTCCAGAAACAATATATATACATGATGATGCAAACTGCCGGTTTCACAATCAAAGGAGCTGGGAAAGCATTGGCCGGAGAAAAACCACTTGACATCAATCACCGCCAGTTCGGATATACTTGTTGCCAAGGACATGCTATCAAAGAGGATGTTATACACAACCCTGTAGCAGGTTTTGAATGGAGACCGTTGAATCGTTTTTCTATGACGGCTAAAGTTACACAAGCAGATGTATACGCATATATAGCTAAAGCCAAACAACTGATGAAACAAAAGGCAGCCAGTGCATCAGGGAAGACGAAAGCTCACTATGAATTATTATTAAAGATGCTCGACATCAACTTAAAATAAGGGAGGGACAAAAGATGAAAATACTATTTTTATGGTTGATGCCAATTTTGTTGATTATCGGATCAACAAATGAAGCCAATGCCCGCTCCAAAAAGAAAAAAGGAAAAGCAAAAACCGAACAACAGACTGACAGTGTTCAAAAGAAAAAAAAGAGTGTCTACGACAAGCTTTTCAAAGATAAGAAGAAACATACAGTCAATAAAGGGACAATCACAGTTCATCAGTACGAGGATAAGATTTATCTGGAACTACCGATTGAATTAATGGGACGGGATTTTTTAGTAAACTCTGCCATCACTACTGCAAGTGACATTTCGCTGGCGGGCACAAAAGCTGCTCAAAGCAGGTATCTGATTATTGATAAAACCGATTCATTAATATTATTCCGAGATCCGAAATACAATGTTCGCCTCAACGAACAGGACGATAATCAAGAAGCGGCTTTTGCATTATCTCGTAGTAATGCTATTTACAAAGCATTTCCAATTGAAGGATACACCAGCGATTCAACGGCTGTTGTATTTAATGCCACTTCCTATTTCTCTTGTTCCAATAAAGATGTACTCAATCTTAGCGGACGCAGTTATGGAGGTATGCTCACAATTGTAAGTGCTTCCCCTCAAAGTAAAACATCTTTTGTGGACTCTGCAGACGCATTCGACAATTGTATCAGTATCACTCAAAACTGTACTGCAAAGTTGAGCATCAGCATCATGGGATTCGTCTCCAAAGAGCAACCGGAATTAACCATGTCGGTACAAACAACACTAGCCCTACTGTCGAAAGAAAAAATGAACACCCGCGAAGCCAACCCACGTGTAGGAACAGGTTATATATCATACACAGACTATCGTAATGAAAAACGTTTCAAGAAAGGATACTATGTAACACGCCGTAATATAACGACACAACAACCTGTTGTCTTCTACATCGACACTCTGATTCAAGATAGCTGGGTAAAAGCCATCCAAAAAAGTGCAGATGAATGGAATATAATATTTGAAGACTTAGGAATAGGAAAACCAATCATAATAAAACCATATGAGAAAGATTCAACTTTCCGTGCTAATAACCCAATGATAAATACGATTGCTTTCCTGAATAACAACAACTCGGAAGTTACCGCATACAATGTCACTGACTTACGCACTGGAGAAATCTTAAGTACCAAGATAGGAGTACCACGCGACCTTGCCGTCAGCGTACGTCGTAATGGAGTATACCAAATGGCAGAGATTGATCCGCGCTTCCGGACTTATTACATTGCCGATGAGGTGATCTGTGAGAATCTGACAGCACGTATGCTAAAAGCATTTGGTCTTAGTTTGGGATTGGCAACTAATTTGGCTGGTTCTGCAGCATACTCCCCTGAGGAACTGCGTTCTCCTGAATTTACTCAAAAATATGGTATCACAGCTTCAGTCATGGACAACGTATTATACAATTATCTGGCACAGCCCGGTGATAAAGAAAAAGGAGTGGTATTGATTGTCGACAAACCGGGTGTATGTGATGCATTTACGCTCAAATATCTGTATGCCGCCACCAGTGAAAATGAATCAGACATGTTGAAGAAATGGGCTATGGAACACGATGGAGATCCACGCTATTTCTATGGAAAGCGTTCACCAGCTTATGCTACAGACCCGCGTTGCCAAAACTATGATTTAGGTAATGATCCGATAGCCTCTTTAGATGCACAAATCGCTCATGTGAAATATGTAGTTAAAAATAGTCCTGCCTGGTTTCACGACGATAATATCCCCAATGATTACCGGGAGCTATTTCCTGATTTTGTGATTATTGAATTAATCAATAAAACATTGTCACCTGTATCTTCTTATATCGGAGGTATTTATATCAATGAAGCCAACGAAAAAAGCAATGTTCCTTCATATCAACCGGTATCGGCAGATATGCAAAAGAAAGTCTTACAAAAGATATTCAGTACCTTCTATGATTTAAGTTGGCTGGACTCTAATAAGGATTTCTTGCGTTTAGGTGGTGTCAATCCTGATATGTCAGCATGGATTTACAATAACGGGTATCCAATGATGTCTTTGATGTTTCGTTTGATGCGTATGGGATTGAGTGTAGAGAAATCAACTAGACCTTATACCCAAGAAGCATATTTGAATGATATAGAGAAACAATTATTCAAAGAAACTTTAAATGGGAAACCTTTAAGTGCTCCAATGATTGCACAACTGTCTGTATATATCAGTTCTTTAAAAGGAATGTGTCCGACATTAAAGGCTATTGACAAGGCTGTATCAACAAGAGTAACTTCCATTGCTCTCAACGAGCAAACTAATCATAAGTTACAATCATTAGGGTTGCTGACAACTTTTGCCTCTATATCTGCAACAGAAGAGCAATCGGGTATGGAACCTATGACTGCTGTCAATTTCTATGTCGGTACGGATATCGAAGCCATTTGCTATGATAAGTTGAAAAGTACACGTCGCTATTTGATACAAGCTCGTTCTTTGGCTAGTAATGATATTGAACGTGGAAAATGCGATTATTTGATAGCGATGATTGACAGGGTAATTTAGCCTTTCCTCTACCATTCAACGTGTATGTTTATAAAAAGTTTAGTGATAGTAAAATGTATAACAATAAAAAAAAATTATATTATGAAGCAGATTATTTTATTCATTGTATTCATATTTACTATAATGATGTGTTCTTTTGCACAAGAAGCCCCCTCCTCTCCAATAATCAAGGCAAGAGACAATAAAAGTACTGAGTTTTTCAAAAACAAAAAACTTCAATCTCCGATCTCCCCAATGGTCCTTTTCAGTCAGAAAATCACAGGGGTTGTTTATACTGAAGGAGGAAAAGAGGTACTAATAGGCGCGAGCGTTATCGAAGTGGGTAGTACTAATGGTACTATAACTGATATTGATGGAGAATATAGTATAGGCATTTCTAAGGCCGACAAAAAAATTCTCCAAGCAAGTTATCTGGGTTATGAAACAAAACAAGAAAGAATTGGAGGCCGTAGGGTGGTGAACTTCTTCCTAAAAGAAAGTTCACAAGCCTTAGACAAATAAAACCACACACTATCACTAAACTTTTTATAAAACAGCAATATGAAAAAATTTATTTCTATTTTTTTATTGTTATACATTACTTTACCGATAAATGCTCAAGATAAAACAAATGAGCTATCGGGATTTATTATACACAAACAAGAAAATGGGTCTAATGGTTCATTAGACGGTGCCAATATCTTTTTGATCTATGCAAAAGACACACTGAAAACAACAAGCATAAATGGAGTATTCCGTTTCAAACCCATAAAAACAGGAAAAGCAAAACTCATTATCACTGCAATAGGGTGTCGGAAAGTTGAAAAAGAATTAAATATAATAGCTGGAAAGAATTCTAATCTTTACATAGAAATTTTGGATGAATCCATCCAACTGGAGGAAGTCACCATCAAGGGCAGAATCCCCATTGTGACCCAAAATGGCGACACGCTAATATTCAACCCGAAGGCAGTCAACATACAAGAAGGGGATGTCGCTATGAATATAGTCGAGCAACTTCCCGGAACAG
This sequence comes from Bacteroides sp. D1, assembly GCF_000157095.2. Classification (NCBI taxonomy): domain Bacteria; kingdom Pseudomonadati; phylum Bacteroidota; class Bacteroidia; order Bacteroidales; family Bacteroidaceae; genus Bacteroides; species Bacteroides sp. D1. The sequence continues at coordinate 95,473 of NZ_JH114334.1, read as the reverse complement.
AGACTGACGACCATTCCGTCAAAATCATGGGAAAACAAGTAACCAAAACTTATATAGACGGCAGACTAATATTCGGAAGTGACCCAATGGCAGCACTAAAGAATCTTTCTGCAACAGATGTATTAAAAATCAAGGCTTATGATGAATATGAAAATACGAAAACAAAAAAACTAAATGTACAGAGGGGATCTCACCAGAGTGCTCAACATAGAAACCAAAAGCAAACTCATCAGCTCATGGAAAGCACACCTATTGGCTAGTACAGGCAGCAACATGGACTCAAAGAACGACAGAGGAAAGTTCCGTAAAGGGCTCGGACTCACCACTAACTTTTTCTCCGAGAAATTTTTACTCACAAGTAATGTATTTCACAATAATATCAACCGAAAATCAAATAATATCAAAAATGTTCTTTCCATTTCCGATCCTAGTAGTACTTACAACGAAACGACTTATGCAGATCTGGCTACGGAACGCTCATGGGACACAGAAAATGGAACATACGGTACATTTAGAGCATTTTACACTTTCGGATATAATCGCGATAATACAAATACACGATCCGAACAACATTATTTTCCTGGCAACAATTATCAGCAGCGCCTTTATGAAGAACAAAATAGCAACAGTGACAGAAAACAAAATCACTATTCCGAATTTTCTTTCTCCAATTCAAATGACAAATGGGGAGAATTCCGTTGGAACCAGCTTATAACATATAACAACAACAAAGATTGGCAATCGCTTTACATCTATAATGAAGAAAACAATCTTCAAACATCGAAAAGCCTGATGCATTACGATAATCTAAACAAGAATTTTCATGTGAAGGAAGATGTCAGTTATGTCAACAGTATTACCGACAGAATCGGATATACATTAGAAAGTTCAGTAGATATAAATAAAGGCAAAAATCATTCATTACGGATAGACACATTAGAAAGTTCGACAACACAAACTTATCTGACTATTCCATCAAAACTCCGCAATACGGAGTGGAACGGCAATGCGCAATTAATATATATACTGAATCCAGAAAATGACACCCAAATATCTTTTGACTATTCCGTTAAATACGAAAACGGATGGAAACACCAATTCGCCTGGAATATGTTGAGCCCCACAAATCCACAAACAGACGAAGCCAATACATATAGTTATAAAATAAATAACCTGACACAAAAACAGGAAGTTTCATTTCACTTTTTTCCCTTTCAAAAAACAAGTTGTGACATTTCAGCCGGACTGAAGGAAACTACACTTAAGCGGAAAGAAAAAGAAATGGACAACTACCGTAAAACATTCATCTCTCCAACAGTAGCAATATCTTTTGTGCATACAGATATAACAAAGTCATGGAGTGCCGCTTACAGACTGCATAATTTTGCACCAAACATAGTGCAGTTACGCCCACAAATAGATAACAGCAATCCTTACATGCTGCGCAGTGGAAATCCCAACTTAAAACAATCATATCTACATTCGTTCCTCTTCAATTGCAATCGTATGTTAGGAAAACATAACCACACCATAGGTGTTATTATCAATGCCTCTATCCGCCAGCACTCTCCTGTTGCAAAGACAACCTATTACAATGCCGAAACTTATCTACCGGGATTGCAATACACAGCACCTGCACACAGTTCTCTAATTAGTTTTGAAAACGTAGAAGGATATTGGGACATAAAAGGCAAACTGATATGGCAGGCTCCTATACGTAGTATAAAATCCAAATATGCCTTATCTACCGGATTCAACTACGAACATAACCCATATTATATAGGAGAAAATAAGACTACAACACGTACCTATGATCCATCGCTCGAACATTTTCTACTCTGTAATCTAACTAAAAGATTAAAAATAACAATCAGTGCCAATACTCATTATGTACATAGCATCAATACTGAAAATTATACAAGTAAAACATTCTATCAAACGGCAGGAGCAACATTTGATATAAGCCAAATATGTAAATACTTCTATCTAAGTAGTCATTATAATTTCATTTTCAGCCGTGATTATGGAATCAATAAAGAGATTAACCGCAATCACACCCTAAACTTGAACATAGGCTGTAAAGTGTTAAATCGCAAAGGAGACATTAGTATTGCCGCATATGATCTACTAAATAGTCATCGGACTTTCAACAGCCAAATGTATTCCAACTACATTCAAAACACGTGGACAAATTATTATGGACGGTTTTTCACCATAAATTTTGCTTATCGGTTTGGTAAAGTGAAATCGAACTACGAAGGTACTACAAACGATGGAAGCATACGCGAATATAGGCCGATGTCAGATAAAATGTGAATTTCATAGCTATCCAAATGAAAGATAACTATACCAGTTATATTGACCGAGAAAACTTCGGGCGGTATTTTACCATAAATTTCTCCTGGAAATTCAGAAAGATCAAATCGAACCGGATGGATATTTCAAGAGGAGTTACATGGTAATATGAATAAGAAATCTATTAATCATTTAAAATAAAAAGTATGAGTAATCCTATTGTCGAAGTTAAACACTTATCTCATCGTTATAGTGTAGATTGGGCCATTCGCGATATCAATTTTTCTATTGAAAAAACAGGAATATTAGGTCTGTTAGGGTCTAATGGGGCAGGTAAGTCCACCACTATGAATATCATCTGTGGAGTTTTAAATCAAACGGAAGGAGATGTATTTATCAATGGCATCGATCTACGAAAAAATCCGGTTGAAGCAAAAAAACATATTGGTTTCTTACCTCAAAAACCACCTCTCCATCCGGACTTGACTGTCGACGAATATCTCATACACTGTGCCACACTGCGGAGAATGGAGAAATCAAAAATTCGTGAAGCTGTAGAAATAGCTAAAGAACGTTGCGCTATTGCCCATTTTAGCAAACGACTTATAAAGAATCTTTCAGGCGGGTATCAACAAAGAGTAGGAATTGCACAGGCTATTGTACATAATCCTCCATTCGTAGTACTTGATGAACCTACAAACGGGCTTGATCCTAACCAAATTGTCGAAATACGCAATCTGATTAAAGAAATTGCTGAAGATCATTCTGTCCTACTCTCCACTCATATCCTGTCGGAAGTGCAAGCTACCTGCAATGATATTCGCATGATTGAACATGGTAAAGTCGTATTTTCAGGTAGCATGAAAGACTTTGATAACTATGTGGTTCCAAGTAGTTTCACCGTTACATTTGCCCTTCCCCCTTCTATAGAAGAACTAGCAAAGATAGAACATGTGTTGAATATAGAAGAACTCTATCCCGGTACATTCCGGATACGCTTTGATGACGATGAAAACATAACTGAACGAGTAGTAGCCTTAAGCATACAAAACGGATGGCGACTGAAAGAAATCACGATGGAACGCTGCTCTCTTGACATAATCTTTGCACAACTATCGGGAAAACTTAAAAATAATATCTAACATGACGGATTTAAAGATTATAATGCGTATTGCCCGAACCGATCTGGCTATTTTATTCTATTCGCCGATTGCATGGTTCATATTGATTGTTTTCTCATTCCTGACAACAGCAAGTTTTACGTCATTGATGGAGAATATAGTGACCGACTATGATCTGTCAGGCGGCAAGGAAGTATCTTTGAGCGGTATCTGCTTCTTAGGTAGTTACGGCTTTTTGTCCTCCGTCGTATCAAACATATACATCTATATTCCATTGTTGACAATGGGACTCATCAGTCGCGAAACGGCATCGGGTTCAATCAAACTGGCATATTCATCCCCAGTCACCAGTGGTCAGATCGTATTAGGTAAATATCTTGCAGCCATCGGATTTGGTTGCTGTCTGATGCTTGTCCCGATAGCCAGTGCTATTTATGGCAGTTTGGTAATCCCTTCTTTTGATTGGGCTCCTGTACTAGTCGCCCTTCTAGGACTCTATTTATTAATATGCGCCTATTGCGCTATCGGGCTCTTTATGTCCTCACTCACGACTTATCAAGTAGTAGCAGCAGTTGGGACTCTTATTATATTAGCTATACTGAATTTCGTAGGAAGTATCGGCCAGGAATACGATCTTATACGCGAACTGACTTATTGGCTGTCAATAAACGGAAGAACAATCGATATGCTGAATGGAGTAATCCGGAGTGAAGATGTGATTTATTTCGTGGTCGTAGTAACCCTTTTCCTGACATTTACCACTTTCAAACTTACATCCGACCGGTGCACTATCAGTCGTTTCCGGCAAGCAATCAGCTATCTGGGATTTTTTGTCGCAGCAATGGCAATTGGCTATTTCACTTCACGTCCGGGAATGATTAAGGTATGGGATACAACACGCACTAGACTAAACTCACTTACCGAAAATAGCCAACACGTATTAGCAAAATTGACAGGACCGGTAACTATTACCAATTATGTTAACCTACTTGATAACAAATCATATCGCTACCTCCCTATCATGAAGAAAGCGAATGAAACAATCTTCGAACCTTATTGTCTCGCTAAACCGGACCTGCAAGTGAAATATGTCTATTATTATGATTTCGCCCCCAACGGCGTTGCAAATAATCCTAAGTTTCAAGGCAAAACAGTAGATGAGATGCGTGATTATATGACCATGATTTATAACTTGAATCCTCATTTATTCAAATCCCCGGCAGAAATCCGCCAAATCATCGACCTGCGTGAAGAACAAAATACATTTGTTCGCATTATGGAAACGCAAGATGGAAAACGTACCTTCATCCGTGATTTTGAAGATATGGATGCAACGCCATCCGAAGCGGAAATTACAGCAGCCATCAAAAAGATGATTTCAACTCCTCCCACTGTTGCCTTTATCAAAGGAGACGGTGAACGTGAGGTGTCCAAATCCGGTGACCGCGATTATAGCAACTTCTCCATTGAGAAATATTCTAGAGCCGCCTTAATTAATCAAGGCTTTGATGTCTGCGAGATCGACATTTCTCACGGAGACACCATTCCTTCCCTAATCAATATTATGGTTCTTGCAGAAATGAGAACTCCGCTTACTGAAAAAGGAGAAAATCAACTGGAGGCTTACCTGGCTCGTGGAGGTAATTTATTTATTCTCACCGATACAGGCAGGCAAGAAGTTATGAATCCTTTTTTAAGCAAACTCGGTATCAAAATGGAAGAATACCAACTGGCACAATCTTCCGCTGATTTCTCTCCTAATCTGATTCTAGCCAAGGCAACCCGTGAATCGGGAAAACTTACATTCGGATTCAAAGATGATTTTCCCAAATATGATTTACGTGTCTCTATGCCCGGATGTGTAGCCCTTACATGCTCCGACAACGATTACGGCTTCCAATATACTCCGATTCTTGAAACAAATGCCAAAGGTGTATGGATTGAAAAAGAACAAACAGATTTACAGGAATCACCAGTAGAATGTAATGCTTCGGCAGGAGAGAAAGAACAAACCTATATCACAGCCTATGCCCTTTCACGCCAACTGAAAGATAAAGAGCAGCGTATTATCATCTCTGGTGATGCGGATTGCATAAGCAACACCGAACTGACTCTTTCACGCGAAGGATATAGATCAGGAAACTTTAATCTGATTATCGAAAGCTTCCGCTGGCTTTCCGGAGGAGAATTTCCAATCGACATACGCCGTCCCCATTGTACCGACAATAAACTTTCGATCGGAGTGAAAGATATTGGTACAATGAAAACTATTTTCATAATCATTATACCAGCTATCCTCTTACTTATAGGAGTTGGCATCTGGTTTTTCCGCAGAAGAAATTAATAAGAGAAAAAGATGAACTTAAGACTTATACTTAGAATAGCCCGTACCGAACTAGCGGTACTCTTTTACTCACCGGTCGCATGGTTGCTGCTGGTCGCATTTACATGCCAGGTAGGATTCGACTTTATGAATATCCTGACGGAAATAGTAAAAATAAAAGCATTGGGCAACACGATCACTTTTAGCGTCACAGCCGGTTTTGTCCTTGGTCTCAAAGGAATATATGAAGTAATACAAGAAACCATTTATCTGTATATTCCTTTATTAACCATGAATTTAATGAGTCGTGAATATTCATCAGGTTCTATCAAACTACTTTATTCATCACCGGTAAGCAGTGTTCAAATCATTACCGGCAAGTTTGTTTCAATGGTGGTATTTGCCCTAATCTTTGTCATCATCCTTGCCCTACCGACAATCGTAATGTTTATCTCCGTGCCGCATGTCGATATTACACTTATCTTGGCGGGATTGTTATCCATGTTTCTGTTGATACTGACCTATTGTTCTATCGGTCTCTTTATGACCACACTCACATCTTACCAGGTTGTGGCAGCTGTTGCCACCCTTTCCGCATTAGCATTTCTCAATTATGTGGGAGGAATTGGACAGGAGTCCATATTCTTTAGAGAAATTACTTATTGGCTATCCATTAAAGGACGTGCCAGTGAGATGGTTGGAGGATTGATATGTAGCGATGACGTTATCTATTTCCTTGCCGTAATTTTATTATTCCTCTGGCTATCGGTCATTAAACTGAATAATGAAAAAACACGTCGCTCACTCTTTTCAAAAACAATGCGCTATGCCTTAGCTGTATGTACCATTATAGTTATCGGCTTTGTCAGTTCCCGTCCGGCAATGATGGGCTTTTATGATGCTACCCGCAGCAAACAACGTACACTTTCAGAAGAAAGCCAGAAAGTAATGGAGCAATTGTCCGGACCTATGACGATCACAACTTACGTCAATATTTTCGATAAAGAATTTGATGTCGCTTCTCCAAGAGAGCAAAAAGAGGATATGGCACGCTTCAAAATGTACACACGTTTCAAACCAGAGATAAAAATGGAGTATGTTTACTATTACTCTACACCGAAAGACAGCACCCTTTATCGCCAATATCCGAATAAAAACATTCGTGAGATAGCTTATGAAGTTGCCAAGAAGAAGAACTTCAATCCTAAAAAGCTTAAAAGCGCCGAAGAACTGAAAGAAAAAATAGACTTGGCTAAAGAAAATTATCGATTTGTGCGGGTTGTTGAACGTGGCTCCGGTGAACAAGCCCGCCTTCGTTTGTTCGACGATATGGAATATCACCCTTCTGAAACAGAAATCTCCGCAGCATTGAAGAAAATGCTTGTTACTCCTGTGAAGGTAGGCGCCATCACAGGACATCAGGAACGTTCCACCACTAAAAAGGGAGATCAGGATTACTCACTTTTCGCCACACATGGACGCTTTCGTTATTCCATGATTAATCAAGGTTTTGATTTGGTGGAACTGAATCTAAAGGATATGAATGATATACCAAGTAATATCAATATATTACTTATTGCTGAAATGCGTTCTTCCATGAGTTCCAAAGAACAAGAAATCATAGACCGTTTTCTTGAACGCGGAGGTAATATGATGATTATGGGCGACGTCGGACGTCAGGAAGTAATGAATCCTTTACTCCGGAAAGTTGGTTTAAAACTGTTGCCGGGAATCATTGCACAACCTTCTGATGTTAATCCCGGAGACCTCGTTCTCGCGAAAGCTACCCAGATAGCCGCCGACAGTATAGGAGGCTTCTACAAACGTATGGTTGACAGGCAGAAGCATAGTGCAGTCACCATGCCATCGGCTGTTGCTCTGGAAGTTGTCGATACAACAAAATTCCATCCAATAGTTTTATTACAAAGCAACGCCCAACAGACATGGATTGAGTATCAAACAAAAGATTTTTTGAATGACTCCCTTTCATTAGACTCTCTTCAAGGTGAAAAGTTAGGAGCCTATCCCACGGCAATAGCGTTAACCCGCAAGATTAAAGCCAAAGATAAAAAACAACGGATCATTGTGTTGGGGGATGCAGACTGTTTCAGCAATGCCGAACTACAAAAAAGCTCAAGACCGGGTATCTATTCATTCAACTTCAATATGATTCCCGGTTCATTCCGTTGGCTATGCTATAATAAATTTCCGGTATCTTCTTCCAGAGCCCCTTATCTCGACAAAGATATCAGCCTGACTCCTATGGATCTATCTACTATCAAAATTATCTATTGCTATGGCATCCCATTTATTATTGGTCTGTGTGGTATTTGGATATGCTGGAGGAGAAGAAAACGATAAAAAGAGAGAACAGAGAAACTTCCGGCAAGCAGATTTCATGCCTGTCGGAAGTCTAATTCTTTCATAGACTCCTTCAAAACTATGCCTTCAACCGCATCACAAACCGACTCCCCTTACCCAATTCGCTCTCTACCGTCAGCGTACCGCCATGAGCTTCCACAAAATCCTTGGAAATAGATAACCCCAAGCCACTACCTTGCACTTTCGTTCCGGGTACACGGAAATAACGGTCGAAGATACTTTTGTGATAACGCGGATCAATGCCTTTGCCAAAGTCCTGGACATACAATTCAATCCAGTTTTCATCCTGTTTGGCACCAATAACCACATGCCCGTTTTCTTTTGAATAACGAATAGCGTTACTTAACAGATTCGTCAATACCCAAGCAATCTTCTCGCTGTCGACAAACAGTTTACCGATTTTCTCCTCCGGATACTCCACTTCTATCTGAATATTAAACTTATCCGCTTGCACCTGATTAGCTTTAATCGCATACTCAATCAATTCAATCGGTTTGGTGATCTTCGGCATCAACTGTAATTTACCAGCTTCCACCTGCGTCATGTTAAGCAATTCTCCGGTGATGCTTAACAAACGTTCGCTATTCTCCTTGATACTCTTTGAAAGCTGTTCCTGCTCATCATTCAGTGCACCGACACGCTTATCCTCAAGCAGTTGTAGACTCATCATAATAGCAGCAATCGGAGTTTTCAATTCATGAGAGATCGTTGAAATAAATGTAGTCTTGGCAGAATCCAGTTCTTTGAATTCCGTGATATTCTTAAGTAAAATGACATCACCCAGTTTGCGAGGTTCCCCTTTTTCAGCCTCCGTATTAATGATCGGGACATAAGAGACCTTAAAATAACTTTCCTTATTATCCGCATAAATTTTTAAAGCCTCTTTCTGATCGCTTGGCGTCACCAACTCACGAATTAGTCGACGGAGCAGGTCATTCTTCAAAGAAAGTTCCTCTGCCGATTTACGAATCACATTCTCCCGTTTCATATTCAGAATACTTAAGGCTTCATCATTGATAAACAAAACCTCACGTTCTGTATTCAGACCGATAATCGGGTCGTTAATACTGTTAACAATAGCTTCTATAAACTTTTTAGCAGAAAGAATATCCGACAAAGTACTGGCACGATATTCAGTCAAACGCTCCGCCATCCGGTTGAAACTGTCAGCCACTTCACGGAACTCTTCATTGTCACTCATGTCGAGACGCTTCTCATAGTTATGATTGGCTATTTCAAGAATTCCTTCTTTCAGTTCCTTAATCGGCTTGCTGATAGAACGAGGTAACCAATAAAGCAATATCAGTCCGGTCAAGATACAGATTCCCCCTGTTATGGAGATCCATAGCAATGCACGTTCCAAGGCAGGCATAGCAGCAGGACTATCAGGCTCTGTCGCAGTCAGAGTTTGAAGATTCACTACTGAAAGTGTTACCAACAAAATAATCATTCCTGCCAACATCCCAATGCCAAGAATCAGTTTCGTTTTAATATTCATAACGTTCATACGATTAATATTATGCAAGTATAATCAAATCTACATTAGCTTGCGACAAATTATTTAAAAACTTTCTATATCCCAGTATAGAACAAATTGCGTACGGCAACCTCAAATTAGGAGTTCCCATACACACTGTCGATATCTGTTTCTCTTTACAAACCTTGACGATGCTCCCCAAAATGTCTTTCGACTGCACCTGGACAACTTCTCCCCCAAGTTCCGCCACCAGTTTAAAATGATTCAACAAATACCGTTGACTGGCCAAATCAATTCGATCCATACTCTCTCTCGGAGTCTGAACATACAAAGCTATAAAAGTAGTATTATACCGGGTTGCCAACTTTGCCGCCTTTCTGATAATTCGCCGGGGTGTTTTCTCGTGACTACTGATACAAGCCATAAACTTCTCATGCCGAAGTCCGACGGCTACTCCCATCATCACTTCATTCTCCACCTTTTTTTCTACCCGCAACGCCACTTCCTTCAGAGCCAACTCACGCAATTGAAGAATATTCTCGGTTCTAAAGAAATTATCCAATGCTGTCTGAATCTTTTCCGGACGATAGATCTTTCCCGCTTTCAAACGGGCAATCAGTTCTTCTGCCGTCAAGTCAATATTCACCACCTCATCCGCTTCCTGAAGCACACTGTCGGGCACTCGTTCTTTCACTTCAATCCCCGTAATCTCCTGCACTTCTTCATTCACGCTTTCGATGTGCTGAATATTGATTGCCGAAATCACATTGATTCCTTCATCCAACAATGTCATTACATCTTGCCAACGTTTCTCATTCAGACTTCCTTCCACATTGGTATGTGCCAATTCATCCACTATCACAATTTCGGGATGAAGGCGAATAATAGAATCTAAATCCATTTCTTCCAATTCCTTTCCCTTATAGAAGATTTTACGTCGCGGAATGACAGGAAGTCCTTGTAGCATCCCTTCCGTCCCGACACGTCCATGAGTCTCGATATAGCCGATTTTCACGTCCACACCATTTTCCAACAGTTCATGTGCCTCCTGAAGCATACGATATGACTTTCCCACACCGGCTATCATACCGATATAGACCTTAAACTTACCTCGCTGAGATCTCTTTATCAGATCCAGAAAATGCTGTACACTTTGTTCTCTATCATCCATTATGTTGCTCTGTTATTTTAAACATCCTAACCCGTAGCAATCATCACGATCACCACGGGTTCACAAAAATTCATGAGTTTATTTTATGGCCTTAAAGTTACGCCAAATACTAGATGGGCATCCTCCAAACGCGGATTCCATATAGCTTGCACAAATATAGGCAATGAAAACTTATCATTAAAATTGATAGCTTTCGTTGCTTTCAAAGCAAGGTTCGTCACTGCAAAACCATTCACATTATACTGCGGAGTTTCATAAGGAACCACTCCACAGGTAGCATTCAAGTCTACCCCTTTTACGCTGAACGGATAATTCAGTTCTACGTAAGAAGAATATGCCTGTTTTTCTTCCCCCTTGTCAGTCATCTTTCTGTCAGCACCGGCAAACATGGTATACCATGCAATAGACAACGGAAATTTTTCAACAGGAAGCGTATAAGCTAATCCTGCTTCAAAATGATGTCCGGTGTCGCCACTCTTAAAATGGAAATAATCATTTGTTAGTTCTCCATTAGCTACATCAGCTTGTCCGTTCCACCAAAGACTGGCTACTGAAAGTGTCGGTCCTGCTTCACCAAACTTATAAGCTGCAGTGAGGTCAATTTCTTTATTACTCTCACTCAAACTGGTTGATCCCCATGCAGTAAGTGAGAAATTACCTACGCTAACTCCCAAAGTCGGTTGAAAAGAAGCGGCCCCCCCCTGATAAATACCACGCCATACATACGAACTTACCAAATCACCTTGTATAGTAAACTCTTGTGCTTGTGCATTGCCAGTTCCCAACATACATACGGCCGCTACAGCCATTGTTCCTAAAATACTCTTTTTACTAAAAAAACTTTTCATACTTCTTATCTAATTCTATTTTATGTTCCTGTAAAAAAGCAGCGCCCCATCCCCCCCTGTTTATTTGAACCGCTGGTATCACCCAAACGATTCGGACAGGAACGCTGCTCCTGATCTTCATCTACTTATTACTTTCTTCAAGAGCTATATTCAATTTCAGCACATTCACCTTTTCTGTTCCCAACAATCCCAGGAACGGTTTTTCGATGCTTTTATCAACAATCGCTCTTACTTGTTCTTCTGTTAATCCGCGTGCTTGTGCCACTCTCTTCACTTGTACGTATGCACATTGGGGAGTAATATCAGGATCTAGCCCCGAAGCACTGGCTGTAACCATTTCGGCAGGCACATCCGCACGGTCTAAATAAGGATGATGTACAAGGAAAGTATCAATACGCGCTTTCACTTCATCCAGATATTCCTGATTCGTAGGACCTTTATTACTACCTGCAGAACTCGTAGCATCATATCCGTCACCGGCAGAAGACGGGCGTCCCCAGAAATAAATATCTTTTGTAAACATCTGGCCCACATTAGCTGCTCCCACTACTTTCCCATCCAGCGTAGCTACCTCGGCATTTCCCTTATTAGGACCTGCAACCTGCGCAAACAACCACAAGATAAGGATATAGAACACGGAGAAAAAGACACAAAAAGCAAGTGTTATTTTTAATGACTTCAATAAAGTTTTCATTGCTATTGTTTTTTAATTAAAAGAATAAACCTACCAATAAATCTATCAACTTGATTCCCACAAAAGGAACAATCACACCACCCAAACCATAGATCAACAGATTACGGCGAAGTAAAGCACTTGCACCTATCGGTTTGTATTGCACGCCACGCAAAGCCAGCGGAATCAGAATCGGAATAATAATCGCATTAAAAATGACCGCTGAAAGAATGGCGCTTTCAGGACTATGCAGATGCATGATATTCAGAGCTGCCAGTTCAGGAATAGCAATCATAAACAAGGCCGGAACGATCGCAAAATACTTCGCTACGTCATTGGCGATAGAGAAAGTGGTCAGAGTGCCGCGTGTCATCAGCAATTGTTTACCGATTTCCACAATCTCGATCAGTTTCGTCGGATCGTTATCCAGATCGACCATATTACCGGCTTCCTTCGCAGCCTGTGTACCACTATTCATGGCTACACCTACATTGGCTTGTGCCAGAGCAGGAGCATCGTTCGTTCCGTCTCCCATCATTGCAACCAATTTACCAGCCTGCTGTTCCTTCTTGATATATTCCATCTTATCTTCCGGTTTAGCTTCAGCGATAAAATCATCCACACCGGCTTTTTCGGCAATATATTTTGCAGTTAATGGGTTATCTCCTGTCACCATGACCGTCTTCACTCCCATCTTACGCAGACGTTCGAAACGTTCCTGAATACCCGGTTTGATAATATCCTGCAACTCAATGACACCGGTCACTTTCTTGTTTACACATACTACCAACGGCGTACCACCATTACTGGAGATAGAAGAGATGACCTCTTCCACTTCTTTTGGGAATTCATTTCCTGCACCTTCCACCATCTTACGGATAGCGTCGAAAGCACCTTTACGAATTTGAGTTCCATCTGCCAGGTCTACTCCCGAACATTTGGTTTCAGCCGTAAACTTAATCATTCGTGCTCCCGTTGTATTCAGGTTACGCATACGGATGCCCGACTCGCGTCCCAGTTCTACGATAGACTTACCTTCCGGCGTTTCATCGGACAAGGAAGACAACAGACAAGTCTCTACAAAATCGTGCAAATTGACACCCGGAGCCGTATGGAAATGAGTTGCTTTACGGTTACCGATGGTGATAGTACCCGTTTTATCCAGCAACAACGTATCAATATCACCAGCAGTCTCTACTGCTTTACCGGATTTAGTAATCACGTTGGCACGGAGCGCGCGGTCCATACCGGCAATACCGATGGCAGAGAGAAGTCCACCGATAGTTGTCGGAATCAGACACACAAATAAAGAAATAAGCGAAGCAATGGTGATGACCGTATGACTATAGTCGGCAAACGGTTTCAAGGTAACACACACTATGACGAAAACAAGCGTAAAACCTGCCAGCAGAATAGTCAACGCAATCTCATTCGGGGTTTTCTGACGGGAAGCACCTTCCACCAATGCAATCATCTTATCAAGGAAACTTTCTCCCGGTTGAGCAGTCACCAGTACTTTTATATGATCGGACAATACCTTCGTGCCACCCGTTACGGAACTCTTGTCGCCACCTGCCTCACGAATAACCGGAGCAGACTCGCCGGTGATAGCACTTTCATCAATAGAAGCCAAGCCTTCAATAATCTCACCATCGGAAGGAATTACGTCTCCGGCCTCACAAACAAACACATCTCCTTTCTTCAACAGTGAAGAACTGACGGTAACAATTTTATTGCCTTCCACTTTCTTTGCCGGTGTCTCTTCACGAGTCTTACGCAAGCTGTCGGCCTGTGCTTTACCACGCGCTTCGGCAATAGCTTCGGCAAAATTGGCAAACAACAAGGTTACAAACAGAATGATAAACACAGCAATATTGTAAGCAAACGAACCTTGTGAAGAATTTACAATGGAGTAGAGCGTTACGAGTAGCATGACCACTGTAGCCACTTCTACTGTAAACATAATCGGGTTCTTTATCATCATCCGCGGGTTCAGTTTCACGAATGACTGTTTCAAACTTTCTATAACTTGCTCCTTTGGAAACAAAGAAGCTGATTTATTATCTTTCATATCTTCTCTAATTCAGTATTACAAACTTAAATGTTCAGCAATTGTACTCAATGCATGTACCGGGAAGAACGACAGCGCAGCAATAATGAAGATAACCACAAATGTCATGACTCCGAAAGTCAATGTATCGGTCTTCAATGTGCCGGCACCTTCCGGAATGAATTTCTTCTGTGCCAGTAATCCGGCAATGGCAACCTGCCCGATGATAGGAATAAAACGGCTCAAAATCAGAACAATACCACACGTATAATTCCAGAAATAAGTATTATCTCCCAAACCTTCAAAACCGGAACCGTTATTGGCGGCACAAGAAGTGTACTCATAAAGTTGCTCACTTAAACCGTGGAATCCCAAGTTGTTCAACCATCCACCTTCACTTTCCACAAAATCAGGATGGTACACATAAATATAACTTGAGAGTGCTGTAAATACCAAAATGACAAACGGATGAAGCAGAGCTACAATCGTAGCGATTTTCATTTCGCGGGCTTCCACTTTCTTGCCGAGAAATTCCGGCGTACGTCCTACCATCAAACCGCTGATAAACACTGTAATGATAATAAATGTATAGTAATTCATCCATCCTACACCTACACCGCCAAACCAAGTGTTAATCTGCATATTCAGCATCTCCATCATTCCGGACAGCGGCATAGTAGAATCATGCATACCATTCACAGAACCATTAGAGGTTACAGTAGTTACAATACTCCATAATGCTGTTGCTCCGGCTCCCAAACGAACCTCTTTACCTTCCATCGCACCATTATCCTGCGCAATTCCCAATTCATCAATGCGTGGATTACCACCCATTTCCTGACTGACATTAATACATACGCCTACCAGAAAAGCGAAAAGCATTACTCCGAATATACTGTAAGCCAACTTCTTTCTGCGGGTATAAAATCCCAGCGCAAGTACTATTGCCATCGGGATAATCAGGATAGACCAACATTCTACCATATTAGTAAGATAAGTCGGGTTTTCCAACGGATGAGAAGAGTTTACACCAAAATAACCACCACCATTTGTACCCAATTGTTTGATAGGAACAATCGCAGCCGTAGGACCTTGAGAAACCATTTGTTCCTGGCCTTCCATCGTAGTTACCTTCATCTTACCGTCAAATCCCATCGGAGTTCCCTGGAGAATCAGGATAAAACCTACAATCAGAGAAAGAGGCAATAAAATACGTGTACAGCTTATTACCAGAAATTGCCAGAAGTTACCAATCGTTTTGGTTGTTTTTGCAGCAATACTCTTCATAATACCTGCCATAGCAGCCATACCTGTTGCTGCGGTAATAAACTGGAAAAGCATGATGACGAACAGTTGAGTAAAATAAGTCAGTCCGCTTTCACCGCTATAGTGCTGCAAGTTACAGTTCACCATAAAACTGATACAGGTATTGAATGCCTGATCCGGAGTCTGCGGTCCGTTGCCGTCCGGATTTAAGGGCAACCATCCTTGTGAAACCAAGAGTACCATTCCCCAGAAAAACCAGAAAGCATTCAAAATCAACAATGCTTTCAGGAATTGTTTCCAGTTCATTTCTTCATTGGGGTCGATTCCACAAACTTTATAAATGACTCTTTCGATAGGAGCCATAAAATCAGACCAAGTCTTTTCTCCTCTGTAGACCTTGGCAATGTATTTTCCCAGTGGATAAGCCAGAATCACCATCAAGGCTATCTGAACAACCACGCCTAAAATTTCTATATTCATATACTTTTTACCTTAAACTGTGTGTGTTACTTTAAAACTTTTCGGGTTTGACGAGCACGTACATCAAATAACCGAAGATCGCAATACCTAATACGAATAATGCTGTGTACATAATCAATTCTCCTTTTTCTTTAAATATTCTCAAACCAGTCTACACATTTCCAAAATAGCCAGAAACAAGCGAAACCGCTTAACAAGCAGAAAATAAATGATAGTGTTATTCCCATGTTTTTACCTTTTAAATGATTAATAATCCTAATTATTTGCCATAAGTAATGCTAAAGGTATGCCAGAAAAAGAGAAAAGTAAGTAAGCTATTGATTTTCAAAACAATAAAAAAGAACTAAAAAGAATAACAAACGGAAAACACCCTACCATTTTGAAATGGATTATGCTATTATGAAAAACAATATAATAGAGAGGTGAAAATAAAAAAGAGTAGTAAAAGAGGAAATACAAGTATACCAAAGTATCATTGATAAATCAAAAAACAGAAATTTTGCAAAGTACCCAAAACAGAAAGCCCCTTGATTCGTTGCTGAATCAAGGGGCTTCTTTAAAACGGCGGCTACCTACTCTCCCACTGTTACGCAGTACCATCGGCGTGACGAGGCTTAACTTCTCTGTTCGGAATGGGAAGAGGTGGAACCCTCGTGCTATAACCACCTGAATAAGGTTATGACATGATGAAAAGTAAAATCTCAAGTTCATTACTAGTATGTTTCTGTTCTCTGTTTCCAGTTTCTGTATCAGTAATCCGCTAAACGTA
>NZ_JH114334.1:61122-78518 GCF_000157095.2 Bacteroides sp. D1 | reverse complement strand
AACGTGGTTTCCTTCGCGGATTGGCTGCCCTATCTTTAGATACTTTAAAAAATAAATAATATTATGAAGTGGTGGATTAAATTTGGCTGTTTTCTTACAGGCTGGAATAGTTCAATATTATCTCAATGTAGTGAAGCTAGTTTTAAACATTTAAAGAAATATACTGCAGCCTTATTAATATTAATTATACTATGGGGATTTACTGGATATTGTTTTGCAGAAAGGTATGTAGAAGCTCCATGGTGGGGATGTATTATCTCATCTATTATTTTTGTTGTTATTGTTATTCAAATTGAACGACAAATAATCCTAACTGTAGGAACTCATAAGTGGAATACATTCTTTCGTTTTTTATTGCTGTGATTATGGCTTTTTTAGGCTCTTCTATTATAGACCAGATTATATTTGGAGCAGATATTAATCGTAAAATGGTAGAAATTACGGACCGACAAGTTGTTGAACAGTTGCCCTTACGTTTGAAAGTTATTGATGTAAAATTATCAGAATTACAAACTAATATAGACTCTTTGGATAAAGCAAATATTATATTGAATGATGAAATCGTACGAGAACCTGTAATTAAAACAGTTTCAACCACTACCACATACACCAAAGAGCGCCAAGATGATGGAAGCTATAAAGATATTCCTCAAACTACAGTTTCTACGACACCTATGGCAAATCCTCGTGTAAAACAAGTTGAAGCTAATAATATGACTCTCGAAGGATTACGTAAGCAACAAGATGAATATACCCAGAAAAAAATGAACGTAGAAAAGGATTTAAGAACAGAATTATCATCTAACACAGGTTTTTTGTCTGAATTACGAGCTATGATAGAAATCCTCTCTACAAGAATTGAAGCTCTCATTTTTTACATTATTATATTTGCTTTTCTAATATCACTAGAATTATTTGTTGTAACAAGTAAGTTAGGTGATAAGAAATGTGATTATGATATGATTATTGAGCATCAACTTAATGTCAAAACTCAAGCTTTAGAAGAATTAGTTAAGGTGTAAATAAATAATAAGTGCCTCATGTTATTTTCGATAAAAATATTTTCCCTTTTATGTAAAGTATAGTCAACAATGAACAATAGATTAAAATATTGAGACCATATACGGTTAAATTATTATTACACTTGTGTAAAGTTTGTAGATATAACTATAAGAAACGTAGGATATAATACATTGATAAGGTGGTAAGTGAAATTTCATTTACTGCCTTATTTTTTTATCTAATTCTTTCTATCTTTAAGGCATAATTTAAGATTAGAGATATGGAAGATATAAAACCAATAGATAAGTTTACATTAGACAAATATGTAAAAGAAGAAGATGATTTGCTAGAATATGTAGAAATGTTGGGTTGTAAATGTCACCCTGACTATGATTTCATAAGGGTTAAAAAGGAGATAGAGGATAAAGCAGAGACAAATGAAGCAGCAGCAGAAGAAGAAGAAGAAACAAAATATGTCTTCATGGGTACAACTGTAACACAAGAATTTAAGAAACGGTACAATGCAAAAGTGCTTAATGCTCACTATACATTTGAGAAATATATACAGTATAAGGATATACAAAATACTTTGGAAGCACTAAATATAGATAGAGAAAAATTCTGGTATCTATTATTGTTTGTTTCTGATTACATTTATGGAAGTTGTTTGGAAGGAATTAAGGTTAAAGAAACTTCAAGAGTATTAGTGGAGAAACTCATGCAACAGCTTGGGAAGAATATTGGTAATAGTGGCTGTATATTATCTTTTATAAAACCAATGACACTAACATTAAAATTACAGGAAAAACATCGCTCTATAGAAATCGACGACCCTATATCATTAGCTTACATTTATCTTGTATATGAAGCAGGGAAGGACTATTTCAGTAATGATAAGCCAACAAGATTTGATACACAAGAAATAGATAGAAAAGGTAAAGATACAGAACCTAACACTGTTCTAGTAGCAATGTTCTATCATTTATTGAAGAGTTTCTTTAAACTATTGCCCAAAACAAATACAAGTAAGCCTGCAAAAGTATACAGTACAGTTTCTTTGAATAAGACATTATTAATCTCAAGACTTGTTTATTTGACTAGGCTATCCACAGACAAACGATATACTGGAGTTGATGAGAAAAAAGACAAGCAGTGTCCTAACTTCATAAAAGACCAGATAAAATCTTACAAAGATTATAAAATTCTTAGAGCTAACAAATTTTATAAATGATTCATCAAGGAGGGGTAAATTATTGGGCTGTTTTTACCCCTCTTGTCATTTTTCAAAACATCCCCTTATTTTATATTCTCTCTCTATCTTTGCAGCGTTGGATAAATGGTGAAACCAACACCTAACAATTCACCCTGCCCACAGGAGCAGTATTTAAAAATATGATAGATTTCTATTTCTATGAAAGTAACAGAGATATTGTTACTGAAAATGTAGTCAAATGCTATTCAATGATTAGAAAGTATGGATTTCAACCTTCAATGGGTAAAATCAAGATGGTTGAGGGTGATGACCTCAAAGGTGAGAAACTGTATAAAGTTTCTGTAATACCCAAACGCAATGATAAGCCTTTATCTATAACTAACTTTATGGTAGAAACGGAAGAGGTTACGGATGAGCAAGAAAGGAAAAAAGCAAAATCTCCTGTCGATGGACAGCACCGGTTAATTGCTATGGGGATTTTGGAATCAGAGGGCAAGTTTACTTTTGACGAATCATCTATGGTGGAAATTGTTAAACTCCCAGAAGAGATGAGTCTGCCACTCTTTACAGCATCAATCAACAACGGCAAGCCTTGGAACTACAAAGATTTTAATGGGTCTGGGCTAAGTACTGGTAATGCACAGATTGACTACATTGAAAGGATAATAGGTGATTACGACTTGAAGCCAGAGTTTGTTTATGGACTTTATACAATGGGACAACCAGAGTTAAAAGCTAATGTAGTGAAAGATTTGAAGGTTGGCATTGATAGACTTCCAAAGAACCTAAGATTGAGTGAGGACACCCAATCAATGGGCGACAAACTTTTACAGGCATTTAAAGCCAGTAAGATGAGTGAAAAGACATTTAACAATGGTAGGTTGGCAAAAGGACTAAAACAATTCTTCAAGGACAAGAATCCGACCATAGAACAAATGGTTGTCATAATCGAAGCAATGAATAAAGATGTCTGGCATGCAAATTATCCTAAACCTAAAGGAAGTCCAGAAGCTAAGAACTATGCAGAGAACTTTGCCGAGTATTATGAAGATATACTAAGCAAATAAATGATTGAAAATTAAAAGCCAGTTATCGAGATGATAGCTGGCTTTTTTTATCTAAATATGAATTGTCACATCTAAATGCAGACTAAAATTCTAATCTCAAAATTATGCCTTATACATAATTAATCCTATCTTTGTGTCGTTCAAACAAGGCTAGATAAGTACAAATTTGAGGAACTAACTTTGTAAGTTACTGATAAACAGTACCCAATCTAAATATACGGTTTTTATTCAAAACCGCATACCTGCACGCCTATTTTTTTCGCTTTTTTAATTAGCCATTTCAGAGATGAACTTAATACGCACCAAGCGAACTTCCTCTTCAGTGAAGTCATCGCCTAATTCATCAAGCGCATCATCAATCTTATCAGTGGTAGATTCCTTGAAATAATCATAGATATCGAGCATGTGATCTTCATCCATGATTTCTTCCAGGAAATAATCGATATTCAGTTTGGTTCCCGAATAGACGATAGCTTCTACCTCGTCCAGAAGTTCACCAAATTCGATACCTTTGGAAAGAGCGATATCATCTAACGCCACTTTACGGTCAATAGCCTGAATGATAGCTACCTTCATCTTTGATTTATTGGCAACTGTACGTACTCGCAAGTCTTCGGGACGTTCTATCTCATTCTCTTCACAGTGGCGTTTGATTAATTTACAGAACTCTTCACCGTAACGTTTTGCTTTTCCGGCTCCTACACCCGGTATATTCTGCAATTCATCCAATGTCACCGGATAAATGGTAGCCATCGCTTCCAAAGACGGATCCTGGAAGATCACATAAGGCGGCACTTCCAGTTTCTTCGAGAGTTTCTTCCGCAAGTCCTTCAACATAGAATAAAGAGCAGGGTCTACCGCACAGGAACCACCGCCACGTGCCGGAACTTCTTCTTCCGTCTCTTCAAAGTCGTTGTCTTCGGTAATCTTGAATGACTTCGGCTTCTTCAAGAACTTGTGTCCTTCCTCCGTCACTTTCAGGAGTCCGTAATGTTCCACATCCTTGCTCAAGTAACCTGCGATCAGTGCTTGACGAATCACTGCGTTCCATGTTTTATCCTCTTCGCCCATACCGGAGCCGAAGACTTCGAGGTCTTCATGCAAATGCGCCTGTACTTCGGAAGTTTCTTTACCTTGTAGTATGTCTATAATATAATCTGCCTTAAAATTTTCTTTCACCGCGATAATCGCTTCAATCACGGCACACAATAACTCTTGAGCCTCCACTTGTTTTTTAGGGTTTAAACAGTTGTCACAATTTCCACAATTTTCTTCCGTATATTCTTCACCGAAATAATGCAGCAACGTCTTGCGCCGGCATACGGAAGATTCGGCATAAGCAGCGGTTTCCAACAGAAGCTGCTTGCCAATTTCCTGCTCTGCCACAGGTTTTCCTTGCATGAACTTCTCCAGTTTCTGCAAGTCTTTGTTTGTATAAAAGGTTATGCACTGACCTTCACCGCCATCTCTACCGGCACGTCCGGTCTCCTGGTAATACCCTTCCAGACTCTTTGGAATATCGTAGTGAATCACAAACCTTACATCCGGCTTGTCGATTCCCATACCGAAAGCGATAGTTGCTACAATAACGTCCACTTTTTCCATCAGGAAATCATCCTGATTCTTAGTCCTCGCCAACGAATCCATCCCGGCATGATAAGGACGCGCATTGATACCGTTTGCCTGAAGGATTTCAGCAAGTTCCTCTACTTTTTTCCGGCTAAGGCAATAGATAATGCCCGATTTTTCCGGATTGTTTTTGATAAACTTGATAATATCCCTGTCAATATTAGCGGTCTTCGCGCGTACCTCATAATAAAGGTTCGGACGGTTGAACGACGATTTGAAAACTTGAGCATCTACCATTCCCAGATTTTTCTGGATATCATGCTGCACCTTTGGTGTCGCTGTTGCGGTCAACGCAATCAACGGAGCCTTTCCTATTTCGTTGATAATAGGGCGAATCCGCCGGTATTCCGGTCGGAAGTCATGTCCCCATTCAGAAATACAATGAGCTTCGTCCACTGCATAGAACGAAATTTTCACCGAACGCAAAAATTCTACATTTTCTTCTTTCGTCAGCGATTCCGGCGCCACATATAGCAATTTTGTCTTTCCGGCAAGGATGTCCGACCTCACTTGGTCTATCGCGCCTTTGTTTAATGAAGAATTGATAAAATGGGCGACGCCATCTTCTTCACTGAAATTGCGCATTGCATCCACTTGATTCTTCATCAACGCAATAAGCGGAGAAATTACAATTGCCGTACCTTCCATCAAGAGCGAAGGTAGCTGATAGCATAAAGATTTCCCGCCACCGGTAGGCATCAGTACAAAGGTATCTTTACCATCGAGCAAGTTGTAAATGATCGCTTCCTGGTTTCCCTTGAACTTATTAAATCCGAAACACTTCTTCAGTTCATCTGTTAAATTAATCTTCCTTGCCATCTTAACTTAGGTTGTTTTATTCAGTTCATGGTTTAACTTTAGTAGGCTCCCTCCTTCAAGAGAGCCAAACAAAGTTATAAACAACTTCGTAATTACCAAGCAAAATGCGACTAATATTTTTAAGAAAATACAGTTACGATCATCTTTTATAGTCTTACTCTTTGATTTTAAGCAGTTTGCAGTCGTGCCATATTCGCTTTTTCCAGTTGCATCTTTGCATAATCCAGCGTCACCTTATACTCTTTTTTGTCCTCTGAAGGGATTTCAAACATGACATCCATCATGATTGTCTCCACAATAGAGCGCAATCCACGGGCACCCAGCTTATATTCTACCGCCTTGTCGACGATATATTCGAAGACAGCATCTTCAAATGTGAGCTTGATACCATCCATTTCAAACAGTTTGATGTACTGCTTGATGATAGAGTTTTTCGGTTCGGTGAGGATAGCACGAAGCGCATCCCGATCCAACGGATTCAAATAGGTCAGTACCGGAAGACGACCGATAATTTCGGGAATCAGTCCGAATGACTTCAAATCCTGCGGAGCGATATACTGCATCATGTTATTCTTGTCCACCGTCGCTGTTTTCTGCGACGCCGTATATCCTACGACATGTGTATTCAACCGTTGGGCGATCTTCTTTTCAATACCATCGAAAGCGCCGCCACAGATAAAGAGAATATTTTTGGTATTTACCGGAATCATCTTCTGGTCCGGATGCTTACGACCACCCTGGGGAGGTACGTTCACAACAGAACCTTCGAGTAATTTCAGCAATCCCTGCTGTACACCTTCACCGCTCACATCGCGAGTGATGGAAGGGTTATCTCCTTTGCGGGCAATCTTGTCAATCTCGTCGATAAACACAATACCCTGTTCCGCTTCAGGTACATTATAATCTGCCACCTGAAGCAAACGGGTTAAAATACTTTCGATATCTTCGCCTACATAACCGGCTTCTGTCAGCACCGTAGCGTCTACAATGGTAAACGGCACGTGCAGCAACTTGGCAATCGTACGTGCAAGCAACGTTTTTCCGGTTCCGGTACTACCTACCATAATAATGTTCGACTTTTCAATCTCCACATCATCCCCGCTGTCTTTTTGCAACAGACGTTTATAATGGTTATAGACCGATACGGAAAGGAAGCGTTTTGCGTCATCCTGTCCGATCACATACTGGTCGAGGAATTTCTTGATTTCTACCGGTTTGGGCAGTTCTTTTAAATTAAGTTTGGTAGCTCCCGCGCTTTTCTTGCCTTCGCCCAATGCTTCCTGAGTGATCTCATAAGCCTGGGTAGCACAACTGTCGCAGATATAGCCGTTCATTCCCGTAATCAGGAATCCGACTTCATTCTCCGACCGTCCACAAAAGCTACACCTTTTCTTTGTCTTTGAATCAGCCATTTTTATTTCTTAATCAATACCTCATCAATCATACCGTATTCTTTCGCTTCCTGAGCTGTCATCCAGTAGTCGCGGTCAGAGTCCGCCCATACTTTATCAAAATCAGTATGCGAATGATCGGCGATGATCGTATAAAGTTCTTTCTTCAATTTCTGAATCTCACGAGCTGTGATTTCAATGTCCGACGCTTGTCCTTGCGCACCACCCATCGGCTGGTGAATCATCACACGTGAATGAGGCAACGCAGAACGTTTGCCTTCAGCACCGGCAACAAGCAATACAGCCGCCATTGAAGCTGCCATACCTGTACAGATGGTAGCAACATCACTTGAAATAAACTGCATCGTATCATAAATGCCCAGTCCGGCGTATACACTTCCGCCCGGAGAGTTGATATAGATAGAGATATCCTTACCCGGATCAACAGAATCCAGATACAGCAACTGTGCCTGAAGCGTATTCGCTGTATAGTCATCTACTTGTGTACCGAGAAAAATGATGCGGTCCATCATCAAACGGGAGAAAACGTCGAGTTGAGTAACGTTCAACTGTCTTTCTTCCAGAATATAGGGATTCAAATACCCGGCCTGCGATTTAATCACATCATCCAATACCATGCCATTCATTCCTAAATGCTTGGTTGCGTATTTTCTAAAATCATCCATGTTAATTGTTCCTTTCTTATAAATTAAAAATAAACGTAAGTACAAAGAAACGAAAAAGAATACAGAGACACAAAAAAACACAGAGTTATAATTTTATAAAAACTCTGTGTTTCTGTGACTTTATATTCTATTCAACCGAATGATTATTCAAACATCTTATTGAATTCTTCGATTGAAACGTTCTTGTTTTCCAAAGTAACCTGCGCTTTCAGAGCAGCAGCCAGCTTCACTTCTACAACACGACTTACCAAATTATTGATAGTTTCTTTCTTCTTCAACATCTCCTGTGCATAGTTGTCAAGCACATCATCAGGGATAGACAACATACCGTATTGAGCAAACTGTGCCTTCGTTGTTTCTCTAGCCATCTTCAGAACATCTTCCTGTTCTACTTTGATATCGTTTGCTTCAACCAACTGTTCCTTAATCAGGTGCCAAGTCAGTTCCTCGATGCTCTTATCATAGTTTTCAGCAACATATTCTTCGCCCTTTTCTTCGTTGTTCAGCAACATGATACGTTTCAGCAGAGCGTCAGAGAATTCCAACTTACCTACTTTTTCCATCATCACTTTGCGAATATCGATCAGGAACTTATAATCGCTGTCAGCAACAAATCTTGCTGCAATTTCTTCTTTAATCTTAGCGCGGAATTCCTCTTCAGTCTTCACAACACCTTCGCCGAATGCCTGGTCGAACACTTCCTGTGTCAATTCACCCGGAACAAAACGAGTGATTTCTTCTACCTGGAAGCTGAAGTTAGACTTAACGTCTTTCGCGATTTCCTTGTCGATCTTCAACAAAGAACCCAGTTCAGCAGCATGTCCGTCATAAGCAACATTCGGATTGAACACCAATACATCATTTACTTTTGCGTTAGCAAAAATAGCTTTCTGATCGTCATTCTTCATATAAGCAGGCATCAACACAGCAGCTTCTACCTGAATACCACCTTCTTTTGTATTGCCTTCTTCGTCCAACTGTGCCAGCAGACCTTTCAACATATCATTATCTTCGTAAGCATCTACCTTATCATACTTACCAGTGCGTTGAGTGTACATCTTCACCTGGTTGTCGATCATTTCTTCAGAAACTTCGATAGAATAATAATCTACTTTGTCTTTAGCGCTTACTTCTGCTTTAAATTCAGGTGCCAAAGCGATATCGAACACGAAATCGAACTCTTCCATTGTATCGAAATCAATATTCTGCTGCTTTTCTTCATTAGGCAACGGCTCGCCCAACATATTCACCTTATTATCTTTAATATAATTGTAAACAGCTTCTTGCAATGCCTTATTCACAACCTCTGCAATCACCGATTTACCATACATCTTTTTAATAAGACTTGTCGGCACCATACCTTTACGGAATCCCGGAATCTGTGCCTTCTGACGGAGTGATTTCAACTCTTTGTCTACTTTCTCCTGATAATCTGCTTTCTCAAGCTTTACAGTAAGCTCTGCGCTTACTTTGTCAATGTTTTGTAATGAAACGTTCATTCTGACAATTATTTATTTGATTTATACTTTGTTCTATACTCAAAGAGGGTGCAAAATTAGTGCTAATCTTTCAAATTTCAAAAGACATTGCAGATTTATTTCAGCAACGCCACCCATCTTTCACACATCTTTTATTAATTATTTCATCAATTCCTCATATATAAACAACAATAAACCATCAGCAACGACCACGCCGCAGGTCCCCCGGCCTACTTTTTTCTCCGTCAAGCGAGCGCCCGTAACGAAGCGTTAAGAAGGGCAGACTGTTTGAGCGAAGCGAGTTTCTGCCCTTTAGCGTAGTGAAGGAAGCGAGTAGGAGAAAAAAGTAGGCCTTGAACTTTTCTTTGGTTCTTTCTTTTCTTTCAAGAGAAAAGGAAAGAACTTTTTTTTCTGATAATCCGCAAATTAACCTTCCAAAAAGATGGTTAATCCAAAAATTATTCTTTTCTTTGCTGCGGATTGATGGACCATTAGTTTCTCGATTTGATTACAAGGTTTTTACTTCCGTTACGAAACGCATTTGTAAACTCTCTGTCGTTTTAATCTTTTTATTAGTAACCATCTGTCCAGAGAGTTTTATTCATTTATTTATTTTTTATCATTTTCATTATGAACATTTATGTTGGAAACCTTAACTACCGTGTTAAGGAAGGAGATCTGCAACAAGTGATGGAAGATTACGGAGCAGTATCATCAGTTAAAGTTGTTATGGACCGTGAAACCGGTAAATCCAAAGGATTCGCTTTCATCGAAATGGAAGACGACGCTGCAGCTGCAAAAGCTATTGCTGAATTGAACGGAGCTGAATACATGGGCCGTACAATGGTAGTTAAAGAAGCTAGACCTAGAGCTTAATTGCCGACGCTAATATAGCTAAGAAAAAAAAGAAACTTCTGTCACCCCGATGACAGAAGTTTTTTTATTACCCTTCCATTCCTTGCACTTCCACGTCCTTCACCTTACGGAGTAAGTCTGAAGCAAAGATAAAGTTATTCAGTCGTTCGTTGGTAGAGGTAAAGATATCATCTTTTGTCCCTTCCCACTCTTTATGTCCTTCATAAATATAAATCACCTTCTCGCCAATTCCCAATACAGAGTTCATATCATGCGTATTGATAATGGTCGTCATGTTATATTCCTGCGTAATATCATGGATCAGATCATCAATCACCAATGACGTTTTCGGATCGAGCCCCGAGTTCGGTTCATCGCAAAACAAATATTGAGGATTCAGGGCAATCGCACGTGCAATAGCCACACGCTTCTGCATCCCCCCACTGATTTCTCCCGGAAACTTATCTTTCGCCTCCCCCAGATTCACACGATCCAAGCAGAACATCGCCCGTTTGGTACGCTCACGCAAAGTATCATTGCTAAACATATTCAACGGAAACATCACATTGTCCAACACCGTCATCGAGTCAAACAGAGCCGCACTCTGGAAAATCATCCCCATCTCCTTGCGAAGCATCTTTTTCTCCTTCTTCCCCATCAAGACAAGGTTACGTCCGTCATATAAGACTTCCCCCTTCTCCGGAGTAAGCAATCCTACAATACACTTCATCAATACCGTCTTACCGGAGCCACTCTGACCGATAATCAAATTCGTCTTTCCATTTTCAAAACTAGCATTGATATCGCTCAATACCGTTTTGTCATCAAATGATTTATAAAGTCCTTTAATCTCAATCATCCCATCAAAAGTTTAGTTAATATCAAGTCCGCAAACAGAATCAATACACTGCTGGATACTACGGCATCCGTAGAAGCCTTTCCCACAGCAATCGATCCACCATCCACCGTATATCCGAAGAAAGCAGACACACTTGCAATAATAAACGCGAAAAAGAGGGATTTGATGATACCGGCCCAAATAAACCACTCCACAAACATATATTGCAATCCATATTCCAGATCGACCGCATTCATCACCCCGGCAAACCAACAGGTGCAAAAGGCACCGATAATTCCGGCAAAGATACTGAACGTCACTAAAATAGGAATCACAGTTACCATCGCCGTAATCTTAGGCAGAATCAGGTAGTTTGCCGAATTGATACCCATAATTTCGAGCGCGTCAATCTGCTGCGTCACCCGCATTGTTCCTAATTCCGAAGCGATATTCGACCCTACTTTTCCCGCAAGAATCAAACACATGATAGAGGAAGAAAATTCCAGCAACATAATTTCACGTGTCACATACCCCACTGTCCAGCGAGGCATCCACGGACTTTCGATATTCAACTTGATTTGGATGGTAATAACCGCGCCGATGAAAAACGAAATCAACAGCACGATACCGATGGAGTTCACACCTAGTTGCTCCAACTCGTTAAGGTATTGCCGGAAGAACATACGCATACGTTCAGGACGGGAAAAAGTCCGTCCCATCAGCATGAAATATCTCCCGACGGTTCTCAATGCTTTTATCATAACTCACACTATTTGTCTGCAAATGTACATTATTTCAGCTTATTTTTACTACATTTGCCGCAAAATAACTAGAATATGGAAGAAAGCAAGATGGTGCTCCGCACGGAAGACCTGGTTAAGAAGTACGGTAAACGAACCGTTGTGAGCCACGTTTCCATCAATGTGAAGCAAGGTGAGATTGTAGGTTTGCTGGGACCGAACGGTGCCGGCAAGACGACTTCATTCTATATGACTGTAGGGCTGATTACTCCGAATGAAGGACGTATTTTCCTCGACGACCTGGAGATTACCAAATATCCGGTTTACAAACGAGCGCAAACGGGAATCGGCTACCTTGCACAGGAAGCTTCCGTTTTCCGCCAGATGAGTGTGGAAGATAATATCGCCGCCGTACTGGAAATGACTAACAAGCCCAAAGAATATCAAAAGGAAAAACTCGAAAGCCTGATAGCAGAATTCCGTCTGCAAAAGGTACGCAAAAACAAAGGTAACCAGTTGTCCGGAGGTGAACGCCGCCGTACGGAGATTGCCCGTTGTCTTGCCATCGACCCCAAATTCATCATGCTTGACGAACCTTTTGCCGGTGTAGACCCGATTGCCGTAGAAGATATCCAGCAAATTGTTTGGAAGCTGAAAGATAAGAATATCGGAATCCTGATTACCGACCACAACGTACAGGAGACACTTAGTATCACCGACCGCGCCTATCTGCTGTTCGAAGGAAAGATTCTTTTCCAGGGAACACCGGAAGAATTATCGGAGAATCAGATTGTGCGTGAAAAATACTTGAGTAACAGCTTCGTTTTACGCAGAAAAGATTTCCAGTTAGAGAAATAGATTCACCACAGATTAACACAGATTTCCACAGATTAAAAATAAAAAACGGGCTAATCAATTTACAAGTTTTGTATCATTTGATTAGCCCGTATTCTTTATGAAATATCTGTAAAAATCTGTGTTAATCTGTGGTGAACTTTACTTCTGTCTAATATAAATATTAACCGGAGTACCTGTCAGATTCCATTTCTCACGCATCTTATTTTCGAGGAAACGTTTGTACGGATCCTTCACATACTGCGGCAAGTTGGCAAAATAGACAAATGAAGGCACTTGCGTATTCGGCAACTGTGTGATGTATTTAATCTTGATATACTTACCTTTATTTGAGGGAGGCGGATAAGCCTCGATCAGCGGAAGCATTTCTTCATTCAAACGAGCTGTCGGAATCTTTGTCGTCCGGTTCTCATATACATTACGTGCTTCTTCCAGCACTTTCAGAATACGTTGTTTGGTCAATGCAGAAGCAAAGATGATCGGGAAATCGACAAACGGAGCAAAACGTGAACGGACAGCTTCCTCAAATGTCTTCTGCACTTTCACTGATTTATCTTCCACCAAGTCCCATTTATTAATCACGACTACCAATCCTTTCTGGTTCTTCTGAATCAGAGAAAAGATATTCAAGTCCTGGCTCTCAACACCCCTCGTTGCATCCAACATCAGAATACAAACATCCGAACCTTCGATGGCACGAATCGAACGAATCACCGAATAATATTCCAAGTCTTCATTTACCTTGTTTTTCTTACGGATACCTGCCGTATCTACCAGGTAAAAATCAAATCCGAATTTATTGTAACGAGTGTAGATCGAGTCACGGGTAGTTCCTGCAATCTCTGTCACGATATTACGTTCTTCCCCAATAAACGCGTTTACAATGGAAGACTTTCCTGCATTCGGACGTCCTACCACAGCAAAACGAGGAATATCATCATCCAGGATTTCAGAAGACTCCTTCTTGAAATTGCTGACAATCAAATCCATCAAATCACCCGTACCACTTCCTGTCATGGCAGAAACACAATACGGATCGCCCAATCCCAGTTTATAAAACTCGGGAGCGTTATACTGTAAATCATGATTGTCCGTTTTATTGGCAACCATAATCACCGGACTATTAGCACGGCGCAGAATAGCCGCTACCTGCATATCCAGGTCGGTCACTCCATTCATCACATCCACAACGAACAAAATAACGTCCGCTTCATCCACTGCCAATAATACCTGCTTGCGGATTTCCTCTTCAAAAACATCATCCGAATTAACCACCCATCCGCCGGTATCCACCACGGAGAACTCACGGCCCAGCCACTCGGACTTGCCATATTGTCTGTCGCGGGTTGTACCCGCTTCTTCATTCACAATAGCCTGACGAGTCTTCGTCAGACGGTTAAATAAGGTAGACTTGCCCACATTCGGGCGTCCTACAATTGCAACTAAATTACCCATAGTTCAATACCTTGTTTTTTCACGACTATCACAGTCGCATGAATACTCTTAATCTAACTGATAACCAAAATTACGCAGCTCCTTATCCGAACTACGCCAATCCTTATCCACTTTCACATACGTTTCGAGGAAAATAGTCTTTCCAAAGAAACGTTCCAGTTCGCGGCGAGCCTCGGTAGCTACCTTCTTCAACGCCTTGCCCTGTTTACCGATAATAATTCCTTTCTGCGAATCACGTTCCACGTTAATCACCGCACGAATATGAATCTTCTTCGGCTCTTCCTTAAACTCCTCTACGACCACTTCCACCGAATAAGGAATCTCCTTGTCGTAGTAGAGCAGAATCTTTTCCCGGATAATCTCATTCACGAAGAAACGGGCAGGCTTGTCCGTCCACTGATCCTTTCCAAAATAAGGAGGAGAATCAGGCAACAGTTCTTTGATTCGCTTCATCACATAGTCCACATTGAACTTCGATGTAGCAGAAATCGGAATAATTTCGGCTTGGGGAAGCAGTTCTTTCCAATCTTCCACCAGCTTTACCAGTTTTTCCTGATCTGTAAGATCTATCTTATTGATGAGCAGGAGCACAGGCACCGTCATCTGGCGTACCTTCTCCATAAACTCATTATTCTTATCCGGCGTCTCCACCACGTCAGTCACATAAAGCAAGATATCCGCATCCGTCAATGCCGAAGTAGAAAAATTCAGCATCGACTCCTGTAGTTTATAATTGGGCTTCAATACTCCCGGAGTATCAGAAAAAACAATCTGCATTTCATCCGTATTATAGATTCCCATAATCCGGTGACGAGTTGTCTGCGCCTTGAAAGTAGCAATCGAAATACGTTCGCCCACCAAGACATTCATCAATGTCGATTTTCCGACATTCGGATTTCCTACAATGTTTACAAAACCTGCTTTATGCATTTCTCTTCATTTTATTGGTTGAGACAAAAAAACGCATCGAATCGAAATAGGATGCGTTTTTGAGTGTTATAGTTCAGTAACTTACGTTACGATTCCTTTTTTCCGTCATAACCCCATTTCACGTAAACTGCGCCCCATGTAAATCCGGCACCGAATGCAGTGAAAATGATATTATCACCTTTCTTGAGTTTATCTTCATAATCCCAGATACACAAAGGAAGAGTAGCAGCACTGGTGTTACCGTAATGCTCAATATTTACCAACACTTTATCCATTGGCACCTCCATACGGTGAGCCACGGCTTCGATAATGCGGACATTCGCCTGATGCGGAACAATCCAGTTGATATTATCTTTCGTCAGACCATTCTTTTCTGCAATAGCAGCAGATACATCCGACATGTTGGATACAGCATATTTAAACACTGTTCTTCCTTCCTGGTGCAAATAGTGCATTTTATTGTCTACTGTGAAATAAGACGGAGGACAAACCGAACCACCAGCTTTCATGTGGAGGAAAGGCAATCCTTTGCCATCAGTTCTCAGTATCGAATCCATGATTCCGTAATCTTCCGTAGTCGGTTCCACCATAAAAGCAGCAGCACCGTCACCAAAGATAGGGCATGTAGCACGATCTGTATAGTTAACCATTGACGACATCTTATCGGCACCGACAATGATAATTTTCTTATATCTTCCCGAACGGATGAAATTAGCAGCTGTCTCCATTAAATACAGGAAACCGCTACAAGCAGCTTGCAAATCGAAAGCAAATGCATTCTTCAGTCCGAGTTTATCACAAAGAATAGAAGCTGTAGAAGGGAAGTGATAGTCAGGAGTAGTGGTAGCGACAACAACCAAATCAATGTCATCAGGATTAGTACCAGTTTTCTTCATCAACTGTTTGGCAGCTTTGCGTGCCATGTATGAACTACCTAATCCTTCCTCATTCAGAATATGTCTCTCCTTTACTCCGATACGAGTCATAATCCATTCGTCGTTGGTATCCACCATTTTTGATATCTCGTCGTTAGTTAAGATATAATCGGGAACGTACCCGCCGACTCCTGTGATTACTGCATTTATTTTTTCCATCAAACCTATTTTAAATTAGCAATACTATAATACTTAAAGCAGCCGGAGAGCTTTACCCTCAGGCTGTTTTTCAGTATAACTGTACTAATTATACAGCTGCTTCTTTCTCAATAGCGAGCTTACCTCTGTAATAGCCACAAGCACCACATACAGTGTGGTAAACGTGCCATTCGCCGCAATTCGGACAAATAGCCAATGTAGGAGCTACTGCCTTATCATGAGTTCTTCTCTTCGCTTGTCTCGTACTTGATTGTCTTCTCTTAGGATGTGCCATTTTCTTAAAACTTTAATTATTATCTAATATTTTTTTTAATTCATTCCAGCGAGGATCAATTTGTTCCTCCACTTCTTCCTCAATTACGATGTCATCTCCACCTGTGTCGAAAGTATCATCGCTATCCTCATTCGCATTTGTTTTCAAATGCTTGTTCAATTTACTAGTTACCGCTTTATTACACTTACCGGGAGCATGTACATGCTTCATCGGAATAGACAGCGCAACAAATTCATACATGAACCATGCAACGTTGATTTCCCCTTCTTCCTCGGGAATCACAATCAGGTTGTCACCTTCTTCTGCATATTCATGACCAAACTTTACCATCAGTTTATCAGAAGAACTGATAGGTAGCTCCATATCATCCAGGCAACGGTCGCATGGTACCCATACCATACCGTCAGTTTGGAAACTCAGCTCGAAAGCACGAGAGGTTCTTTTCACAGTCAATGTAACATTGACCTTTCCTTTCTGAACTTCAGGACCATCAATGTGAGCGAAGTAAAGGTTATCCAATACAAACTCATACTTAGCAGAGTCTGCTTGCATACCTTTCAAGTCAATTTTGTATTTATCAAATTTTCCCAAAGCTTCTCTCTTTTTTAAATCGTTAGCTTACAATTCGGGCGACAAAGATACAAATAAATATCCTCATAACATACAAATTATCAGTAAATATTCACTTTTTTAATAGGTATTATGAGGTTTGTATCTGCTAAAAAGGGCGGTATAAATACCAAAGTAATAAAAAACAGAAAGCCTCGCCCGTCAATAGACAAGCGAGGCTTCTTTAAAACGGCGGCTACCTACTCTCCCACTGTTACGCAGTACCATCGGCGTGACGAGGCTTAACTTCTCTGTTCGGAATGGGAAGAGGTGGAACCCTCGTGCTATAACCACCTGAATAAGGTTATGACATGATGAAAAGTAAAATCTCAAGTTATTACTAGTATGTTTCTGTTCTCTGTTTCCAGTTTCCGTATCAGTAATCCGCTAAACGTATATACCCAACCGGTACATATTTGAAAGAAAGTGAACGGGCAATTAGTAATGCTCGGCTTTGATGT
>NZ_JH114334.1:1026-61022 GCF_000157095.2 Bacteroides sp. D1 | reverse complement strand
AAATCAAAAAACAAGAAATTTTGCAAAGTACCCAAAACAGAAAGCCCCTTGATTCGTTGCTGAATCAAGGGGCTTCTCTAAAAACGGCGGCTACCTACTCTCCCACTGTTACGCAGTACCATCGGCGTGACGAGGCTTAACTTCTCTGTTCGGAATGGGAAGAGGTGGAACCCTCGTGCTATAACCACCTGAATAAGGTTATGACATGATGAAAAGTAAAATCTCAAGTTCATTACTAGTATGTTTCTGTTCTCTGTTTCCAGTTTCTGTATCAGTAATCCGCTAAACGTATATACCCAACCGGTACATATTTGAAAGAAAGTGAACGGGCAATTAGTAATGCTCGGCTTTGATGTTACCACCTTTACACCTGCATCCTATCAACGTCATCGTCTTTAACGACCCTAAGAAATCTAATCTTGTGGCTGGCTTCGTACTTAGATGCTTTCAGCACTTATCCAATCCCGACTTAGATACCCAGCGATGCACCTGGCGGCACAACTGGTAAACCAGCGGTCAGTCCAACACGGTCCTCTCGTACTAGTGTCAGAGCCACGCAAATTTCATACGCCCACGATAGATAGAGACCGAACTGTCTCACGACGTTCTGAACCCAGCTCGCGTGCCACTTTAATGGGCGAACAGCCCAACCCTTGGGACCTTCTCCAGCCCCAGGATGTGACGAGCCGACATCGAGGTGCCAAACCCCTCCGTCGATATGAGCTCTTGGGAGGGATCAGCCTGTTATCCCCGGAGTACCTTTTATCCTTTGAGCGATGTCCCTTCCATGCGGAAACACCGGATCACTATGCTCTAGTTTCCTACCTGATCGACTTGTCTGTCTCCCAGTCAAGCGCCCTTATGCCATTACACTCTACGGACGGTTACCAATCGTCCTGAGGGCACCTTTAGAAGCCTCCGTTACACTTTTGGAGGCGACCACCCCAGTCAAACTACCCACCAAACAGTGTCCTCGCATCTACGAGTTAGAACTCAAATAATCAAAGGGCCGTATTTCAACAGCGACTCCACAAATACTGGCGTACCTGCTTCGAAGTCTCCGGCCTATCCTACACATCAATTACCCAAATTCAATGTTAAGCTATAGTAAAGGTTCACGGGGTCTTTTCGTCCCATCGCGGGTAATCGGCATCTTCACCGATACTACAATTTCACTGAGCTCACGGTTGAGACAGTGTCCAGATCATTACACCATTCGTGCAGGTCGGAACTTACCCGACAAGGAATTTCGCTACCTTAGGACCGTTATAGTTACGGCCGCCGTTTACTGGGGCTTCAATTCAATGCTTCTCTTGCGATGACATCTCCTCTTAACCTTCCAGCACCGGGCAGGTGTCAGGCTGTATACGTAATCTTTCAATTTAGCACAGCCCTGTGTTTTTGTTAAACAGTTGCCTGGACCTATTCTCTGCGCCCAACTCTCGTTGGGACCCTTTATCCCGAAGTTACAGGGTCAATTTGCCTAGTTCCTTAACCGTGAATCACTCAAGCGCCTTAGTATATTCAACCCGACTACGTGTGTCCGTTTGCGGTACGGGTACCTTAAAGATTAAGTTTAGCGGATTTTCTTGGGAGTATGTTTACACGCACTATTGGATTGTTCCGAAGAACGTTCCATACTATCAGGTTCGACTCTCTTTGTGGATTTGCCTGCAAAGATCAACATCTACACCCTTCAACGGACTATTCCGTCAGTCCGCGGCGCTATCACTGCTCCGTCTCCACGTCACTCCTTAAGGTAGTACAGGAATATTAACCTGTTCTGCCATCGGCCTCACCGTTCGGCTGAGCCTTAGGACCCGACTAACCCTGATCCGATTAGCGTTGATCAGGAAACCTTAGTCTTTCGGCGAGGGGGTTTCTCACCCCCTTTATCGTTACTTATACCTACATTTGCTTTTCCACACGCTCCAGCAAAGCTCACGCTTCACCTTCGACGCTGAGTGGAATGCTCCCCTACCGATCATTACTGATCCCATAGCTTCGGTAAATTGCTTAATGCCCGATTATTATCCACGCCAAACTCCTCGACTAGTGAGCTGTTACGCACTCTTTAAATGAATGGCTGCTTCCAAGCCAACATCCTAGCTGTCTTAGCAATCTGACTTCGTTAGTTCAACTTAGCAATTATTTCGGGACCTTAGCTGATGGTCCGGATTCTTCTCCTTTAGGACATGGACCTTAGCACCCATGCCCTCACTCCTGGGATCGAACTACTGCGCATTCGGAGTTTATCAAGACTTGATAGGCGGTGAAGCCCTCGCATCTTATCAGTCGCTCTACCTCACAGTAGTAATTCCCAAGGCTGCACCTAAATGCATTTCGGGGAGTACGAGCTATCTCCAAGTTTGATTAGCCTTTCACCCCCACCCTCAGTTCATCCGGAAGCTTTTCAACGCTTATCGGTTCGGTCCTCCAGTTAGTGTTACCTAACCTTCAACCTGACCAAGGGTAGATCACTTGGTTTCGCGTCTACTCCTTCCGACTAATCGCCCTGTTCAGACTCGCTTTCGCTTCGGCTACACATTTTGAAATGCTTAACCTTGCCGGAAAAAGTAACTCGTAGGTTCATTATGCAAAAGGCACGCCGTCACAACTTACGCTGCTCCGACCGCTTGTAGGCGCACGGTTTCAGGGACTATTTCACTCTTCTATTCGAAGTGCTTTTCACCTTTCCTTCACAGTACTGGTTCGCTATCGGTCTCTCGGGAGTATTTAGCCTTACCGGATGGTCCCGGCAGATTCACGCAAGATTCCTCGTGTCCCGCGCTACTCAGGATACCACTACGCTTCGTTTAGCTTCGAATACCGGACTATCACCGTCTATGGTTTCATTTTCCAAAGAATTCTTCTCACTAAAGTTCTTGCGACATCGTGGTCCTACAACCCCAATATTGCCGTAACAACATTGGTTTGGGCTAATCCCCGTTCGCTCGCCACTACTTGGGGAATCATTATTATTTTCTTTTCCTGCAGGTACTAAGATGTTTCAGTTCCCTGCGTTAGCCTCTTGCTATGCAAGATGTCATTCCTTCAGAATGACGGGTTGTCCCATTCGGAAATCTTCGGATCAAAGGTTATTTGCACCTACCCGAAGCTTATCGCAGCTTATCACGTCCTTCATCGCCTCCGAGAGCCAAGGCATCCGCCATGCGCCCTTGCTTACTTTCTTTCAAACGTTTTATTCGCGTATTGGTATTGATTGTGGAATTGCTTCCGGCTGTCAATATTGCATACTCGAACACGTACGGTTTGATATATACTTTTAGCTCTTACTTTTAATTTTACTTTTTGTACATCATGTCAAAGATCGTTTCTCTTTTCAGAGATGGTGGAGAATAACGGATTCGAACCGTTGACCCTCTGCGTGCAAGGCAGATGCTCTAGCCAGCTGAGCTAATCCCCCAAGAGGTTGTTCAAGAATATCGTTTTTTAGCTTTTAACTTTCAGCTTTCGCTGTTCCTCATTCTTGAGCTTGGTAGTCCCAGGCAGAGTTGAACTGCCGACCTCTACATTATCAGTGTAGCGCTCTAACCAACTGAGCTATAGGACTAGTTCAACCTTGTCTACCTTTCGTCTAGACTCGGCTTCTTTTTTCTCTTGTTTATCTCTATCTATACTTCTATAGATGGTTGATCTATATATTATAAATAAACAAGTACCAGTAGTACAAAAACAGAACCTTTAAAGTCATTATTTTTAACGATGGGCGTTTTACATTATTCATGTACAATTGCATCGTCTTACGACATCGCTCCAGAAAGGAGGTGTTCCAGCCGCACCTTCCGGTACGGCTACCTTGTTACGACTTAGCCCCAATTACCAGTTTTACCCTAGGACGCTCCTTGCGGTTACGTACTTCAGGTACCCCCGGCTTTCATGGCTTGACGGGCGGTGTGTACAAGGCCCGGGAACGTATTCACCGCGCCATGGCTGATGCGCGATTACTAGCGAATCCAGCTTCACGAAGTCGGGTTGCAGACTTCGATCCGAACTGAGAGAGGTTTTTGGGATTAGCATCCTGTCGCCAGGTAGCTGCCTTCTGTACCCCCCATTGTAACACGTGTGTAGCCCCGGACGTAAGGGCCGTGCTGATTTGACGTCATCCCCACCTTCCTCACATCTTACGACGGCAGTCTCTCTAGAGTCCTCAGCATGACCTGTTAGTAACTAAAGATAAGGGTTGCGCTCGTTATGGCACTTAAGCCGACACCTCACGGCACGAGCTGACGACAACCATGCAGCACCTTCACATTTGCCTTGCGGCTAACCTGTTTCCAGATTATTCAAATGCAATTTAAGCCCGGGTAAGGTTCCTCGCGTATCATCGAATTAAACCACATGTTCCTCCGCTTGTGCGGGCCCCCGTCAATTCCTTTGAGTTTCACCGTTGCCGGCGTACTCCCCAGGTGGAATACTTAATGCTTTCGCTTGGCCGCTTACTGTATATCGCAAACAGCGAGTATTCATCGTTTACTGTGTGGACTACCAGGGTATCTAATCCTGTTTGATACCCACACTTTCGAGCATCAGTGTCAGTTGCAGTCTAGTGAGCTGCCTTCGCAATCGGAGTTCTTCGTGATATCTAAGCATTTCACCGCTACACCACGAATTCCGCCCACCTCTACTGTACTCAAGACTGCCAGTTTCAACTGCAATTTTACGGTTGAGCCGCAAACTTTCACAACTGACTTAACAATCCACCTACGCTCCCTTTAAACCCAATAAATCCGGATAACGCTCGGATCCTCCGTATTACCGCGGCTGCTGGCACGGAGTTAGCCGATCCTTATTCATATGGTACATACAAAATTCCACACGTGGAATACTTTATTCCCATATAAAAGAAGTTTACAACCCATAGGGCAGTCATCCTTCACGCTACTTGGCTGGTTCAGACTCTCGTCCATTGACCAATATTCCTCACTGCTGCCTCCCGTAGGAGTTTGGACCGTGTCTCAGTTCCAATGTGGGGGACCTTCCTCTCAGAACCCCTATCCATCGTAGTCTTGGTGGGCCGTTACCCCGCCAACAAACTAATGGAACGCATCCCCATCGATAACCGAAATTCTTTAATAGTAAAACCATGCGGTTTTAATATACCATCGGATATTAATCTTTCTTTCGAAAGGCTATCCCCGAGTTATCGGCAGGTTGGATACGTGTTACTCACCCGTGCGCCGGTCGCCATCTTTAGTTTGCAAGCAAACTAAAATGCTGCCCCTCGACTTGCATGTGTTAAGCCTGTAGCTAGCGTTCATCCTGAGCCAGGATCAAACTCTTCATTGTAAAAGTATCTTTTCATCTGTTAAGATGATTTCTTGCTCTGTTCAGGATGCCGTAAATTTATTGACCTTACTCAAATACCTATTATCTTCAATCGTATCGCTACTCTCTCGGACAAGTATTGA
Organism: Bacteroides sp. D1; assembly: GCF_000157095.2. Classification (NCBI taxonomy): domain Bacteria; kingdom Pseudomonadati; phylum Bacteroidota; class Bacteroidia; order Bacteroidales; family Bacteroidaceae; genus Bacteroides; species Bacteroides sp. D1. Next base: position 55,590 of record NZ_JH114334.1, on the reverse strand, counting down.
CGGTTCTATTTTTTTACTTGTACTACTTGTATTGTTTATCAATATTTCAAAGAACTTGCTGCTTTCGTTTTAAAAGCGGGTGCAAAGGTAAAGGCTTTATTTTTAACTACCAAACTTTTTCGGAAGTTTTTTTCTTTTTACTCATTTCTCAGGCTCTCTATGCGAAAGGGAAAGAATGTATAAAAGAAAAAACAAAGGCCGTTTTCTTTGCGAATCGGACTGCAAAGATAAGAACTTTATTTATTATACTCCAAAACTTTTTGGAAGTTTTTTTTGTTCTTTTCTTTAAGCGCAATCTCGCTTTTTCACTATGTCAATTCTGCAAGGCTTTCTTCTCTTGGAAAGCGGGTGCAAAAGTACGCCCTTTTGGTATACAATCCAAATATATTAAACTATTTTTTCGAAGTTTTTTTGAAAGAATCTGCTAAAGCGCTGAAAGATAATGATGTTGTAGAACATATTTTTGATAGGATTAGGAAAGTGTGAGGACGGATAAGGAAGTGAGGGTAATAGTAGAGCATTGAGAGAGGCGCTTAGAAAAGCATAGCTTTAGAGAACGTAAAGCTATGCTTTAGCACTCGTAAAGCACCGCTTTAGCATTGACAAATCACTGCATTGTTTATAACGGGCGGGTACAGAAGGGACACTTTTCAGGGAGCCCCTTCACACACACCCGCGCGCACGTACTAAAATAGTCTCTTCATCATCTACATTGATAAACACTATGCATTGGGGCAGGCGTTTCAGTCAGGCGAGTGCAGTATTTTCCTTTATCCCATGCCGACTGCCATACCTATGTGCGGGTGAAACCTGCTCTCAATTTGCCAAAGAAGAAATTCTCATCAACATTCATCAGATGGCTAATTTCTGTAAGGGCAAGGAATAACAGAATATGCGTGGCTTGGCAGTAGAGAGATTCACAAGTTGAAGTGCAGTCTTAAAGTCGGCGAAAGAATGATTATATTCTGGCAACACTTCTTCATCGTCATAGTAGAAGCATCTTCTTCACCGTGCTCTCCTTCTTCTCCCCACGTTTCATTATTTTCCACCTTATTTGTACGCGCGCACGTGTGTGAGAAATTATTATGGTGTCCCTACTGTCCCCTTTGTCCCCGCCTCACTGTTCATAACTTTGTTTTTTGCATAGGGGAACGCCTGCAGTTTCAGCGAGACAGAAGTATAATTGCTCCTTTCGCCGCCTTGAAATCAAGAGTTGTTATAGCATTGGAGCCCATACATGCTCCTTGTTCGGTTCATCTATACCCTCTTTATGCAAGTAGATTACAGACTTTTAATTACCAACCAGTCTCACCCCATCCGGCAGCAGAATACCATTGTAATGTTCGATAAAAATTATTTATTTTTGAATCAAAGCTTCCACGAGGTATATAAGTGGACAGCCCTTCCGCCTTTTCCATGGAAAACATACTATAAGTAATTCCCGAATAATTTTTCGGCGTAGTTTTCCTATAAATTACAGCCTCATCAAAAGCTTGACGCCACGACTGATAATCAGCATTATCTTTTCCTCCTGTTAAATTTTGAATCAAATTATCAAAATCATAATTTGCTTCATCACTACTAAAATCATAAAGCTGTATATCATTACATTGTACCACTCTCGCATCTTGAATATATTTAGGAATAATAGCTTTAACAACCATAGCTAAGTTATCCAAAGCAGCACTATTAATTACAGATGTTGCAACTCCTCCCGTCCAATTTGTATTAACCGATGGTACCTTGCCAGTATAAAACTTTTCATAATAATTGAAATAAGCACTAGCTATATTTATAGCCAAATTATTCTCTGTAAACATCTCCGGCACAACTACACTATAAGGAGCCCCAGGACCAGGAATTTCAGTTGGTGAACCAATAAAATATTCAGCACAATCACGTAGTTCATAAGCTACTTCCACAGCCTGCATCGAACATGAATCAAACAGAATAAATTTCAAAGGTCTAGGAAAAGAAGATAACAATACATCATGAAAATCCGGAATATTCATTTGAGTTCTACGATAGTACCCGATGGAACGAGAATTCGCATCATTGGTAGCCGGCACCCATGAAGAACTATGAGATAAAAACACAAAACCATAACTATCTGCCGGGAAATAACTTACCGTTTGAGAAATAACAGAAGACATAACCTCTTTAGCCAAAGGATTCTGTTCCGAATAGGTAAAAAGAGTGTCTGCTACCACTTTTCCATTCTGTTTTTTTAATGAAACAAGACGAGGAACATCATTAACCATTTCACTATAAACAACTAAATTACATTTTGAATAATCTACCTCTTTCATACCCTCTTTCATATCTTCAAAATTGGTTTTAAAGAGATCAGATAATTCATTAACGCCATTATCACCTACAATATATACCAACACAGTGCGCCCAACTTGTTCACGTGGTTGAGGTATAATAGGGCCTTCTTCATCATCGTGACAAGCTGCCACCAACATTACAACACAGAACAAAAGCGATAATATTTTAATCTTTTTCATAATATTCCTCATTTATAATAGGGACAAAGATAAAAAAATAAGAGATGCAAACCTGCATCTCTTATTATATTAACAATTAAGTTATTGTTTATTACTCTTCCGGTTTCGTAAAGCGGAATTTATCTGAATCAATTCGCGATACCGTCATTCTATTATTCTTCTTATATTTATTCAGAATCTTCGTTGCTTCTTTTTCCAACTTCTTTCTGTTTTCCGAGAAGTAAATCATACATGTACTATTCTGCTGCAGTTGGTTATCCTCCAAATAATTTTTCAACTGATAACTATATAATTCACGATGAGCCAAGAACCCTTCTTTGCTAACCTTCGCACTATCTAATATCTGAATATCCGTGAAATAGACTATCGTATCCGTAAATGAAGCAGAAATTCCAAAAGCATAAACCGGTTTAGAATGGTCTTTTTTCAGAGAAAAAGCGGAGCACATGGTAAACACAAGTGCAATTGCAAATAGTATTTTTACGTATTTCATATCATATAATTTTTAACTTCGCAAAGGTAACAAAAAAGAGGAGACTACCTCGATTTATCTCAAATAAATAGCATTTCTTAATCATAAATCCATAACAATACAGGTTTCTTTTCTGCCTTGAGCAGCCTGTCAACCTTCCTCATCACCTCATCAGATATCACAGGACACCCTTGACTGATTCCTAATGGAAGATGCAAAGGATACACCTCCGTTTCCGGCATCGGAGTATAAGAATGTAACACGATATACCGTTTGAAAGCATTGTTATTCGTTGCTTCCAATCCATGCAATTTATAATGAACATTAATCCCCCACTTGCTATACGACCGTATCCCTACTTTATATTTTCCTAAAGAAGAGCAATAACTACCTTCCACATTACTGAATACAGGCTTGGACAGCGTACTGTTTTTCCCGTATCCATGCGCACAAAGACTTGCATACTTCACAGAATCTCCCTTGAAATCCCATACAAAGAAACGCCTTTTACCGGAATGAATACTGAAATCTACCAGAAAGCAATAATTTGTATTATACCCGTTCTTATCACAATAAGCCTTTCCTGCCTGCGCTTTTTCACGCAAACGTTGCTCTAGTTTAGCAGGCACCGTGTCAGAAGATAATGTCGCATATCTTGCGTATGCCATCACCCCTGCTCCCAAAACAACCAGAACAAATGATATTAAAACAGATTTCTTCATAAAACTCACATAGCACAAGATTAAATTATAGAATAGGACTTATATAAAAAGTCGCATAAGTACATTCTTCTACATGAAAAGTGCGACTTATGCGACTCAAATTCTTTTTTCAGAAACTGATATTCCTTACTTATCCCAAGTAAGATTTGAGCAATTTACTACGATTACTTTGTCTAAGTCTTCTAATTGCTTTTTCTTTAATCTGACGAACGCGCTCACGTGTGAGGCCAAATTTATCGCCGATTTCTTCTAATGTCATTTCTTGTTGTCCGATACCGAAAAACATCTGAATGATTTCTTTTTCTCTATCGGTTAACGTAGAAAGAGCTCTATCAATTTCCCTCGCAAGAGACTCATTAACCAGAGAGCGGTCCGCCATAGGCGAATCATCGTTAACCAACACATCCAACAGGCTGTTATCCTCTCCTTCCACAAAAGGCGCATCCACCGAAATATGACGGCCGGATACCTTCAATGTATCAGAGATTTTATCAACCGGAATTTCCAGTTCGTCTGCCAACTCCTCGGGAGACGGACGCCGCTCGTTTTCCTGTTCAAACTTCGAGAAGGCTTTGCTGATCTTATTCAGCGAACCTACCTGATTCAACGGGAGACGAACAATACGCGACTGCTCTGCCAATGCTTGCAGAATAGACTGGCGAATCCACCATACAGCGTAGCTAATGAACTTAAATCCACGTGTCTCATCAAATTTCTCGGCAGCCTTAATCAGTCCTAAATTGCCTTCATTAATCAAGTCAGGCAAACTCAAACCCTGGTTCTGGTACTGTTTAGCCACAGATACGACGAAACGAAGATTGGCACGTGTCAATTTTTCCAATGCTACACGGTCACCCTTACGAATGCGTTGAGCGAGTTCCACTTCTTCCTCGACAGTAATCAGGTCTTCACGGCCGATTTCCTGCAAATACTTATCAAGAGAAGCGCTCTCTCTGTTAGTGATACTTTTGGTAATCTTTAGTTGTCTCATTCTTTAAAAACAGATTTGGAGTGCAAAGTTACGACAAATAATTTGTTAACATACAAAATTAAGTAACTTTTACACTATATTTTTCAACTAATAAAACAAAAAGAGATGCCGACAAGTTGATTGGCGGCATCCTTTTTCTATTTCATTAGCTTATCCTATAATCTTCTTACCTTATTTTATATATTACTCTTGAGTAAGATCGACAGCGAAGTATCCGCGTTTACCGGATGGGAACACACCGGTCAGGAACAATACCTGATTCGGAGACTTAACAGCAGCTTTCATCACTTCTTCCAGATCGCTGACTTTGCGCATCGGCTGGTCATTAGCTTTTAGGATAATGAAACCTTTACGAACTCCTGCATCTGACATCTTACCGGAAGAAACCCCTGTCACTTGCAAACCGTAACCCAGATTCAATTGTTTCTTCAAATCATCCGGCAATTCTTTGAAAGCAGCTCCCAGGATTTCCATGCCTGCATCTTTCACGATTTTGGTAGTACCTTGTTCGTTCTTCAACGTTACTTCAACGGTCTTTTCCTTCTTATCGCGCATCAATTTCACTTTCACCTTATCACCCGGACGATGTTTCGCAAGAGCTTCCTGCAAGTCGGCCATATTGGATACTTTCTTATTATCCACACCGATAATTACGTCGTCCACTTTAATGTCAGCTCCTGCTGCAGAACCATTCTCTACGATTTCAGAAACCCACACTCCTTCTACAACACCCAGTTCTTTAGCTTTATCTGCCAGTGTCTTACCGGATTTATCAATCGGTTGACGGTCGTCCATCAAACTGCTACCGATAGAACCACCACGAATACCGAGCAATGCACGTTGTACTGTTCCGTATTGTTTCAGGTCGGCAATTACCTTCGTCATAATGCTGGTCGGAATAGCGAAACCATATCCTGCATAAGCACCTGTCGGAGAAGAAAGCACCGAATTGATACCTACCAGTTCACCTTTGGCATTTACCAGCGCACCGCCACTATTCCCCTGATTGATAGCAGCATCCGTTTGGATGAATGATTCTATACCACCATTATATACACCCAGAGAACGGGCTTTCGCACTTACGATACCGGCAGTTACAGTAGAGTTCAGATTGAACGGGTTACCTACCGCCAATACCCACTCTCCTACTTTCAACGCTTCGGAGTCTCCTACCGGAATAGTCGGGAAATCATCACCTTCTATTTTTACCAATGCAAGGTCGGTGCTGGGGTCAGTACCGATCACGCGTCCTTTAAACTCACGGTTATCATTCAGTTTCACACTGATTTCATCCGCACCCTCAATCACGTGATTATTCGTTACGATATATCCATCTTTCGAGATGATTACTCCCGAACCAAAACCTACACGAGGTTGAGACTGTACCTGACGCTGCTGTCCGCGTCCATCACCAAAAAAGAAATCGAAGATATCCGGCGCTTGCTGAACAGTTCTTGTTTTAGCTTCTTGGGTAGACCTTATATGTACGACAGCATGAAGCGAATTCTCCGCAGCCTGAGTCAGGTCAACAGGTTGAGCGTTCACAGCGTCAAAAGCAGCCAATTTGACATTGGGATTCTGCTTGAACATCTCATTAAAAGATGTCTCTTTAGCAGCTTCGTTAGATTGCAACAATTTGTAAGTTGTCAATCCTGCAACTCCTGAGCTAAGAAGAATGATTGCTCCTACTCCCAGAATGTTCTTTGTTGTCTGTTTCATGATTTATAATTCTTTAAATTGTTAATATTCGACATTGTTTTAACTTTTACGACGTTAAAATAATAACAAATATCGTTCACTTATTCTACTTGTCACTCTTTTTTGTCCACTTTTAACAGAGAATATTTAGAGCTTAACAGCGGTTAACGACAGCACCTGACAAATTTACATTCGTTGTATGTCAGATGGCTTTAACACTCTGACATTCATTCAGTAAAGTCAGATTTTCATGACACCGATTCCGGGCAAATCATTCAGGGTGATCTTTCCATTCACCACTTCTACCCCTTTAAATCGATCATTAGAAATAAGCAAGTTACCATCCAGGTCGGCAAAATCGACTAATGGTGAGAACTGTGAAGCTGCTGAAATAGCACACGAGGTCTCTGTCATACAACCCACCATCACACGCATACCGAGCGCATGAGCCAGTGTTACCATCTTCCATGCTTCACGCATACCGGTACACTTCATCAACTTAATATTAATTCCCGTGAAAGCGTCTTTCAAAGCAGCTACATCTCCCAAACGCTGCAACGATTCATCTGCAAATATCGGCAATGGACTTTGTTGTGTTATCCAGGCAATGTCGTCTAGCTTCTCCTTCGGCATAGGCTGTTCTATCATCACAATACCTTTTTCTTTCAGCCAATGAATCATATCAAGCGCGTATTGACGGTCTTTCCAGCCTTGGTTGGCATCTATCGCTATCGGTAGATTCGTTACCGAGCGGATGGTTTCAATCATCTCCTTATCATTGTCCCGTCCCAGCTTTACCTTTAATATATTAAACTGATCGGCACACTCTTTCGTTTTCTCCCTTACCACATCAGGTGTATCAATACCTATCGTGAAGGTGGTAGAAGGCGTCTTTTCTTTGTTCAATCCCCATATCTTATACCAGGGAGCACCCAGCAGTTTTCCCACCAAATCATGAAGGGCGATATCTACCGCAGCTTTCGCCGCCGTGTCTTTTGGCGAGAGGCTGTCAACGTATGACAAAATGTCATCTAGCTGAAAAGGATCACTAAACTGTTCCAGATTCACTTTCCCCAGAAAACTCATAACCGATTCTACCGTCTCTCCCAAATAAGGAGGCATAGAGGCCTCTCCGTACCCCGTTATCCCTTCATATTCTATTTCCACCTGTACATCAGGAGTCGTTGTGCGTGAATATGTGGCAACCGTAAACACATGCTTCAACTTCAATTCATAAGGGAAAAAGCTCATTTTCATCTTTCCTCCCAAACCGAGCTTATTTATATAGACGTTAGAAAGCGATGATTCTCCGGCTAATGTCTGACGGACCACTAACCCAGAACCCAAAGCAGCCAAAGTCGCTGTTTTCAAAAAATCTCTTCTGTTCTGCATGCTTTAATAGATGATAAATTACAAATGATAAGTGATAAATGACAGGTGGCAGATAATAGATGATAGATATTTATGCAAAATACTCACAGTAACTATCAACCATCATTTATCGACTATTTATAATAAGGATTATTATCCGTAGTATTCATTCCCTTCTCCTTATTAATATAAGGTAGGAAGCGAACGGCAAAAAGCAGACGTTTCGTGTTGAACTCGTCATAGTTCTTATCCACAGGGTTCATACTACTGATGTGTACATCGCCCAAAGCGTGGATAAACTGTTTATTACCAAGGTAAATACCAACGTGAGAGATTCCTTCTTTACGCTCCGCAGTCGCTTTACGACCAAAAAACACTAAATCCCCCCGTTGTACATTGGCAAAATCAGGAGCAATCTCAATATGTTCGCCCACATAAGCCTGTTGAGACGCATCTCTCGGAATAATAATATCATGCATAAAAAGCACGGTACGTACCAAGCCGCTACAATCTACTCCTTTGGAAGAGGTTCCTGCCCACAGATAAGGGACTCCCATCATCGAATAAGCAGTCGCAATGATACTTTCAACATCTTGTTTCAATGAAGCCCTCCATTTTGTTTCCGGTTGAGAAATAGATTTAGAGATGTATGCTTTCCGACCGTCGGGATAAGATACTTTGTAGAAATGCCCCTTGCTTCCCTCCCACTTCAGACGATTGCCTGCAACCACGTCGGACACAGGTTGAGAACTTTCATCCGGTTTTTCATACGCAAATCCATAATGCGAAGTAACCACTATCTTTTCCGCCCGGTTCCACTCATCATAACGTTCCTTCGACATGGGGGTAATCACCATCCGGTGTACCCATCCGGTATAATCATCCGGCGTTTGTATCTCGTACCAACCGGTATATTGAAGTACTTTGACCGGCATCCCCAACAATGCCTGCGTACTCATGCCGGAAGTAAATTTGCCTTCTTCGCGCAAATTGCAAACAGAGATATGCACTACCCCATAAGCTGAATCGGCAGGCATGGGACGTATTTCCTGTGCTTTCAGGCTGACTGCCGCAATCACCAGAAAACAAGAGAAAAGGAGGATATTCTTCTTCATTAAAATTCATTTTAATAATAGCAAAGGTAGAAATTATTTCTATTTGTGGTACTTTCTTTGGCTAAAACAAAATAAATGACGTATTTTTGCAGTCTAAAGCAGTTGGCCGGTCTGTCGCGTGCACGTTTCGTGCAGGAGGAAAGTCCGGGCAACATAGAGCATCCTACTTCCTAACAGAAAGCTGTCCGTGAGGGTAGAGTAACGTAGAAGAAAATAACCGCCGCTCCTTTCGGGGAGAGGTAAGGGTGAGAAGGTGGGGTAAGAGCCCACCAGCCGCATGGTGACATGTCGGGCTGTACGTCTTAGGAGTTGTAAGGTCATGTAAACCGGCGTTATGAGAGTTGCTCGCTCCATGTCGGAGGGTAGACCGCTAAAGTGTCGTGGTGACACGCCACTCAGATAAATGACAGGCACCTTGTTTTATATAAGGTACAGAACTCGGCTTATAGGCTGACTGCTTTTTCTTTTAATTATCCGTTGAACTATGAAGAAGAAAATCACCGATATATGGAAGTTTCTTACGTATGACATCTGGCGCATTACGGAAGATGAAGTGACCCGAACCAAGTTCTCACTCTACAATATTATAAAGACCATCTATCTTTGTATCAACCGGTTTACCAAAGACCGGATGGCTAATAAAGCTTCCGCACTGACATATAGCACATTACTCGCCATTGTACCGATACTTGCCATCCTGTTTGCCGTGGCACGCGGTTTTGGATTCGACAACCTGATGGAACATCAGTTCCGCAATGGTTTCGGAGGAAATATAGAAACAACAGAGGCCATTCTCTCATTTGTCAACTCCTATCTTTCACAAACCAAAGGAGGTATTTTCATTGGAGTTGGTTTGGTCATGTTGTTATGGACGGTTATCAATCTGGTCAGCAATATTGAAATCACCTTCAACCGTATTTGGGAAGTAAAAAAAGCACGGTCCATGTATCGCAAGATTACGGATTACTTCTCTATGTTCCTATTGATGCCGATTCTAATCGTAGTGTCCGGAGGACTTTCTCTGTTTATGAGTACCATTCTCAAACAGATGGATGATTTCGTCCTGCTTGCTCCTATTATGAAATTCATGATACGGCTTATCCCTTTCGTCCTGACATGGCTGATGTTCACAGGGCTGTATATCTTCATGCCGAATACGAAAGTAAAATTCAAACACGCGCTCATTGCAGGCATTCTGGCAGGGTCTGCTTATCAGGCTTTTCAATTCCTGTATATCAACAGCCAGTTGTGGGTATCAAAGTACAACGCCATTTACGGTAGTTTTGCCGCACTTCCTTTATTTCTGCTTTGGCTGCAAATATCTTGGACAATCTGTTTGTTCGGAGCCGAATTGACGTATGCCGGGCAGAACATCCGCAGTTTTAGTTTTGACCAGGACACCCGGAATATCAGCAGACGATACCGGGACTTTATATCCATCCTGATTATGTCACTCATAGCCAAACGGTTTGAGAAGAACGAGCCTCCCTATACGGCTGCAGAAATCTCGGAAGAGCATCAGATTCCCATCCGGCTAACCAATCAGGTACTTTATCAGTTGCAGGAAATAGAATTGATTCACGAAGTATTCACTGACGAAAAAAGCGAAGAAATCGGCTATCAGCCATCAATGGATATCAATCAATTGAATGTAGCCATCTTATTGGATCGTTTGGATACATACGGTTCCGAGAATTTCAAAATTGATAAAGACGAAGAATTCAATGACGAATGGAAAGTGCTGACCGAGTCCAGAGAAGAATACTATAAAAAAGCAAGTAAAGTATTACTGAAAGATTTATAAGGAAAAGGAAGCAAGCAGTGCAACGATCTCGAAAATCAGACTTTACAACCTGATATTCTTATCTATAATAAGCCCGAAGCCAGCCTGAAAGGAGAAGACGCCCAACTGAAAGCGGCAGTAGACTATTTGCTGAAGGATTTGTCAAAAAAGAAATAAATACTACATTATTAATGCCGCTTATTCAGCGGCATTAATAATAAGTTATATATCAACACTTTAGAGGAAACACTTTTGGTTTTAAACAAACAGTCCGTTCCTTTAAAAGGAAAGCATCGTTGGTTTAAAAGGAACGTACTCTTCCTTTAAAACCAACGATGCTTTCTGTTATATGCTTATCCTAAAGAACTAAGAATATAATTATTTTTCAATCAATAACGGTTGTATGAAATCACCTTTTCTTTCGGCTTCCTCATCTTTTTGCGTTTTTCCTTTGCCGGATAGCCAATGACAATATCCAACAATAAACGTTTCGAGGCAGGAATACCGGCAAGCTGTTTCATTTCTTTTTCATCAAACCAACCCAGAATACAAGAGCCCAGTCCTTCGGCTTCAGCCGCCAAAGCAATATGAGCAGCAACTATTCCAATGTCGATCAATGGAAAATGCTTGCCTTTCACCTTTCCACCAAGCAGAGAGGTAATATTAGCAGATTCCTCTACCACCAGAATATGCACGGGAGCATCTTTAGCAAACTTATTCATCCCCAAACCAGCAGCAGCTTTCCCCGCTTTTTGGGCCAGTTCCTTATCCGTGATGACTACAAACTTCCAAGGCTGCGCATTACAGGCCGAAGGCGCCAAACGAGCAGCTTCAAGTATCCGTTCCAACTTTTCCGGCTCCACCGGACGCTGCTTATCATACGAACGGTCGCTTTGACGAGCCTGTACCAATTGAAGAAAATCCATAAGATTGCGATTTTATGATTTACAATTTACGATTGAAATTCGCTTTCGCGACAGCCAACTATTTATACTGAATCATCCGACTGATATACTTACCGATAATATCGAATTCAATATTTACCACACTGCCAATCTCAAACGTATGGAAGTTTGTATGCTCATACGTATAAGGAATGATAGCTACCTGGAAAGTATCATCGGTCGGATTACATACTGTCAGGCTAACACCGTTCACAGTCACCGAACCTTTATCCACCGTAATATATCCACGTTTCGCCATTTCCTTATCAAACGCATATTGGAAGGTAAAATACCAACTACCTTCCGCATCCTTAACATCAATACAAGTAGCAGTCTGGTCTACATGTCCCTGAACAATATGTCCGTCCAACCGGCCATTCATCATCATGCTACGTTCAACATTCACCTTATCCCCCACTTTCAGCAGACCGAGATTAGAGCGTTCCAATGTTTCTTTCATGGCAGTCACCGTATACGTATCATCTGTCAGAGTCACCACTGTCAGACACACACCATTGTGAGAAATACTCTGGTCGATTTTCAACTCATTCACAAACGAACACTTAAATGTAAAGTGTATATTCTCCTGGTCTTTCACCAGTGCTACCAAAGTAGCATATTCTTCTACGATTCCAGAAAACATAATTTCATTTACTATTTTACGATTTACTACTTACTATTTTAAGATTGAGAATACTCTCTTAATGCAAGGGTCAAAGATACGAATTAGAAAGGAGCTTAAAAAATAAGAGCAAAAAAAAATGGGGCTTTTCACAAAGCTCCATTTTTCAGTTTTCAATAGGTATTAGTTTTTTTTAAGGTAAAAAGATTGTTTTCAGGATAACGGTGCAAATATAGGCGGTTTTACCGATACTATCCAAATTATAAAACATGTCATATAACATCTTTTTGAAAATTCTTTGGATTTATTATCATTTGAAGCAAAATCTCCTGTAACTTGTCCGTTATAGGTGACAAATATAGGATAATTTTTTAAGGAGCCCTAATTTCTGTTTAAAAATCTGCCAAAAATTACTTTTCCGGGTAGTTTTCGTCCGTTTTGCCACGATGTTTTAACACTTTGGCGTCAATGAAGAAAACAATCTCCTCGGCAATATTGGTAATATGGTCTCCCGAACGTTCCAGTTTACGAAACACACTAACCAAATCTACGCAGGTATGTACAGCTTCCGGATGTTCGATGATATAGTCAGAAAGAATACCTGTCGCATCCGCATTGATTTCATCCAGCAAATTATCCTTGGCAAACACTCCCGCTGCCAGATCATTGCTTTCTTCATTTAAGGCACGCTTCGCCAGTTCCAGCATCGACAACACTTCTGCCTGCATCTCTGCCAGACGAAGACGGTTCAATAATTCCGCATCCAACACCGGCTCTTTGCAACGAAGTACAAAGCGGGCAATACCTTCCGCAAAGTCACCCAAACGTTCCAGATTCGTATTGATCTTCAGCATAGCCAATACAAAACGGAGGTCAATCGCCACCGGATTATATAATGCAATGATGTCTTCCACATCGCTATCTATCTTCAATTCAAAAGCATTCACCCGACGCTCACGAACCATCACTTGTTGAGCCAACTCCTTGTCGAGGGTCAACACAGCCTCTCCGGCACGGTCAAGCTGGTTGTACACCAAGGTCCACATTTCATCAATTTCCTTCTTCAATAGGATAAGTTCCGATTCTATAAACTTTACCATAGTCTATTATATATAAATGATTAATATTTTGCTAATGACATTTCAGAAATAATTTTCAGGCACGGATTTCACGAATTACCCGAAGCGTCCCGTTATATAATTCTGGGTAGCCTCTTTCTCCGGATTGGTGAATATCCTTTTCGTCTGATCGAATTCCACCATTTCGCCCATATAGAAAAACGCCGTCTTATCACTGACACGGGCTGCCTGCTGCATATTATGCGTAACGATTACAATCGTATAATCCTTCTTCAATTCATGGATCAGCTCCTCCACCTTAGCCGTAGAAATAGGGTCGAGTGCAGACGCAGGCTCATCCATCAGCAATACCGAAGGAGAGACAGCCATCGCACGGGCGATACAAAGCCGCTGTTGCTGTCCGCCGGACAATGCATAAGCCGACTCCTTCAACTTATCTTTCACCTCATCCCAAAGAGCCGCTCCTTTCAACGTTTCCTCCACACGATGGCGAATGAAAGCATTGTCTTTTATTCCATTAACACGAAGTCCGTAAGCTACATTCTCGAATATACTTTTCGGAAAAGGATTCGGACGCTGGAACACCATTCCTACATTCTTGCGGAGTTCGTCCACTTCCACCCCTTTCGCATATATATTATGTCCGTCGATACGGATTTCTCCCTCCAGACGGGTAGCAGGAATCAAATCATTCATCCGGTTGAAAAGCCGGAGGAAAGTAGACTTACCGCAACCGGACGGTCCGATAAAAGCGACAACCGACTTTTCCTCAATCTGCATACTGATACCCTTCAATGCATGAAAATCTCCATACCAAAAGTTCACATCACGCGCATCTATTTTCACTGTATCCATATACTAATCTAGTTTGTTTTTACTCTTTTCTCAAAATACTTTCTCAATGCATTAGCCAGCAGATTCACGAACAGGATAATCATAATCAACACCAATGCCGTACCATAAGCCAGCGGCAATTGTGCCTCCATATCCGTTCCACTCGTGGAAATCACATACAAATGGTAAGGCAATGCCATACACTGATCGAAAATACCCGTTGGCAGTTGTGGCAGGAAGTATGCGGCACAAGTAAACAGAATCGGCGCCGTCTCTCCCGAAACACGTCCCAAGGCAAGAATCAACCCTGTGATAATGTTCGGCATCCCCATCGGCAGAATGACGTGCCAGATCGTCTGCAACTTCGTTGCCCCCAAGGCCCGGCTGCCTTCACGCATACTGTCGGGAATGGCTTTCAGAGCTTCCTCCGTTGTCCGAATGACCAAAGGTACGCAAAGCAAACCTAATGTCAAAGAACCGGCCAAAATACTATCACCAAATCCCATATAATTGACAAACAGCGCCATACCGAACAATCCGAATACGATGGAAGGAATACCGCTCAAGTTATTGGTCATCACCCGGATAAAGCGTACCAACTTACCTTTCGGCGCATACTCATTCATATAAATTCCGCTCATCACCCCTATCGGAAAGGCGAACAGCGCACTCCCCACCATCAGATAGAAAGTACCGACAATAGCCGGCCATATACCGCCACCTGTCATCCCGTCCGTAGGAGCCGAAGTGATAAAATTCCAACTGATAGCGCCGATTCCTTTATAGACGATAAATCCCAGAATTGCAAACAATATCAGTACAATGCAAAGGCTCAACAGCCGGAAAATCCCGAAAGCAATTTTCTGCGAACGGTGTTTAGCTTTATTATTACTCCGTATTTCCATCTTATTTGCTACGTTTTAATCCTTTAGAGGAAATATATTCCACACTAAAGTTGATAATCAATGTGATGAAGAACAGTACGACCCCCAACAGGAACAACGCCTGATAGTGAGGTCCTCCTGCAGGAGCTTCTCCCAGTTCGGCCGCAATCGTAGCCGGAATGGTACGCAAAGGCTCAAGGATCGTTATCGGAATCACAGCCGCATTACCCGTCACCATCAATACTGCCATCGTCTCCCCGATAGCACGTCCGATACCGAGTACCACACCGGATGTAATCCCCGAAATAGAATAAGGAATCACTACCTTATATATCGTCTGCCATTGCGAAGCGCCCAATGCCAGACTCGCTTCCCGCATTGCACGCGGACAGTTGCGCATCGCGTCTTCCGTCACCGTTATAATAGTAGGCAATGCCATAATAGCCAGTACGATACTTCCCGCCAAGCCACTCTCTCCTACCGGAAGATCAAACAATTTCTGAATCAACGGAACAATGACAATTAATCCGAAAAAGCCATAAACAACGGAAGGAATACCACTCAACAGTTCGATAATCGGTTTTAGCCAGTTCCGCACTTTCGGATTTGCCACTTCAGACATATAAATAGAAACCGACAGCCCGAACGGCAAAGCAAAAAGGATGGCAAACAGGCTCACCCACAACGTCCCGGTAATCAACGGCAAAAAGCCGAATTGAGCAGCCGGAGTAGCCGTAGGAAACCATTCGGCACCCGCAAATACATCCTTTACGGAAATAGTGTTATCCTCTATGAAATGTACCGCGTCCGGATGAACAATAAACTTCTGCGGAACAAAAGCTACGATGCCGGGTGTTTTCTCCACCAGCTCCGTAATCTTATCGCCTGCATATTCATAAGCAGGTCCCAACTCCTCTTCCGTATAATACTGCGTTATATCTTCCAAACGAAAAACCCGGATAGGGAGATCTTCCCCACCGAGTTCCTTCCAGTTTGTAATCTCTTCGTCAAAAACATTTTTTATCTGTGCGGGGCTCAACACACTGACCTTGTTGCTCTTATTCAGCGCCAACACATATCCCTCTTCAATCACTTTACTCTTGAACAGCCCGAAAGCTTCAGTGAAAAGGAAGAGTACAATCAGCAAAATAGTAATACTTGTCACAAAGCCGCTACAAGTCAACATTCCTTCTATAATCTTTTCAAATACCTTTTTCATATACCTGCTATGATTTCTGATGCAAAGAAAGCGTCTCTTTATTAAGGAGGTGTGACTAACGTTTGAAGGAAATGTTTCAATCATGTTACGTTTGTGTTACAAGTACCATTTCCACTCCAGATGAAATGAAAATGTAATATCCGATTGCTTAATTTGCAACGTTAATAAAACGAAGAAATATGAAAGTGAGAAGAAACTTATTAATCGCCCTTTCCTTACTCTCGCTCGGTGCCAACGCACAACGTATTAAAGGTAGCGATACAGTACTGCCTGTCGCACAACAGACAGCAGAGCGGTTTATGAACCAGCACCCGGATGCCCGTGTCACAGTGACCGGTGGCGGAACCGGTGTAGGTATCTCCGCTTTAATGGATCATACAACGGACATCGCAATGGCTTCCCGCCCGATCAAGTTCAGCGAAAAGATGAAAATAAAAGGAGCCGGAGAAGAAGTAGACGAAGTGATTGTAGCCTACGATGCTCTTGCCGTGGTGGTGCATCCCTCCAATCCGGTAAAGCAGCTGACCCGCCAACAACTGGAAGACATTTTCCGGGGGAAGATAAACAACTGGAAACAGGTAGGCGGAGACGATCGCAAAATAGTGGTTTACTCGCGCGAAACATCGTCCGGTACTTACGAATTTTTCAAAGAGAGCGTACTGAAAAATAAAAACTACATGGCAAGCAGCCTTTCCATGCCGGCAACGGGTGCCATCATCCAGTCTGTCAGTCAGACCAAAGGAGCCATCGGATATGTCGGACTGGCATACGTATCTCCCCGTGTCAAAACGCTTTCCGTATCATACGACGACACCCACTATGCCACGCCTACGGTAGAGAACGCCACCAATAAGAGCTACCCCATCGTGCGCCCGCTTTATTACTACTACAATGTAAAAAATAAGGAACAAGTCTCCCCCCTGATTCAGTTTATTCTCTCGTCCGACGGACAGGACATTATAAAAAAGAGCGGTTATATTCCGGTTAAATAAAAAAAATGTCCTACTTTTGTAGCCTAAATACAGATAACATTAACCGTTATGACAGATATTAAAAACGAAGAAGCAGGCGAAAAGAAAAGCTTGAACTTTATTGAACAGGCAGTAGAGAAAGACTTGAAAGAAGGTAAAAATGGTGGAAAAGTGCAGACACGCTTCCCGCCCGAACCTAACGGCTACCTTCACATCGGCCATGCCAAAGCTATTTGCCTTGATTTCGGCATCGCAGAAAAACACGGCGGTGTATGTAACCTTCGTTTCGACGACACAAACCCGACCAAGGAAGATGTGGAATATGTAGAAGCTATCAAAGAAGATATTCAATGGTTGGGCTACCAGTGGGGAAACGAATACTACGCTTCCGACTACTTCCAACAATTATGGGACTTCGCTATCCGCCTGATTCAGGAGGGAAAAGCATATATTGACGAACAAAGCTCCGAACTAATCGCACAGCAAAAAGGTACTCCTACCCAACCGGGTGTGGAAAGCCCTTACCGCAACCGTCCTATCGAAGAAAGCCTCGAACTTTTTAAGAAAATGAATAGCGGCGAGATCGAAGAAGGTGCCATGGTGCTCCGTGCCAAGATTGACATGGCTAACCCGAATATGCACTTCCGCGATCCGATTATTTATCGTGTAGTGAAACACCCGCACCACCGTACAGGTACTACCTGGAAGGCTTATCCGATGTATGACTTCGCTCACGGACAGAGTGACTTCTTCGAAGGAGTAACTCACTCGCTGTGTACACTCGAATTTGTGGTACACCGTCCTCTTTACGACCTCTTCATCGACTGGCTGAAAGAAGGAAAAGACCTGAACGACAACCGTCCCCGTCAGACTGAATTCAACAAACTGAACCTAAGCTACACCCTGATGAGCAAACGTAACCTGCTCACACTGGTGAAAGAAGGACTAGTAAACGGATGGGACGACCCCCGTATGCCGACTATCTGTGGTTTTCGCCGTCGCGGTTATTCGCCGGAGTCTATTCATAAATTTATTGATAAAATCGGATATACCACATACGATGCCCTGAACGACATCGCCCTGTTGGAAAGCTCCGTTCGGGACGACCTGAACAGCCGTGCCACCCGTGTATCGGCAGTGATCAACCCGGTTAAACTAATCATCACCAACTATCCGGAAGGACAGGTTGAAGAACTGGAAGCAATCAACAACCCGGAAGACCCGGAAGCAGGAAGCCACCTGATCGAATTCAGCCGTGAACTGTGGATGGAACGCGAAGACTTCATGGAAGACGCTCCCAAGAAGTATTTCCGCATGACACCGGGACAGGAAGTACGCCTCAAAAATGCCTATATCGTAAAATGCACCGGTTGCAAGAAAGACGAAAACGGCGTAATAACAGAGGTATATTGCGAATATGACGCTAATACCCGTAGCGGTATGCCGGACGCAAACCGTAAGGTGAAAGGCACGCTCCATTGGGTAAGCTGCAATCACTGCCTGCAAGCAGAAGTACGTTTGTACGACCGCCTGTGGAAAGTGGAAAACCCACGCGACGAACTGGCTGCCATCCGCGAAGCTAAAAATTGCGAAGCACTGGAAGCCATGAAAGAAATCATCAATCCGGACTCATTGAAAGTTCTGCCCAACTGCTACATAGAGAAGTTCGCAGCTACCCTGCCTACACTCTCCTACCTGCAGTTCCAACGGATCGGTTACTTTAATATCGACAAAGAATCAACCCCGGAAAAACTGATTTTCAACCGCACAGTAGGGTTGAAAGATACGTGGGGGAAGATTAATAAATAACCTTTCACCACAGATTACACGGATTAACACAGATTTTTATTCTTTATTTCTCTAATCTGTGTTAATCCGTGTAATCTGTGGTGAACAAAATTAATAAAAATGGGTAGAAAGAACTCACCATCAGCCAAAAAGCAACTAGCCACACTTATCACAAACTACGAAAAAGCAAAAGCAGAAAACCGACAACTTTATCTGGATGCTGACCAACTGGCCGACATCGCCGACTGGTATGCCTCCGAACGGAAATTTGAAGAAGCACAAGAAGTAATCACCTACGGACTTAAGATACATCCGGGAAATACAGCTTTACTCATCGAACAAGCCTATCTCTACCTGGACACCCAAAAACTGCAAAAAGCAAAGAAAGTAGCAGATTCCATCACCGAAGATTTTGACTCGGAAGTGAAACTGCTGAAAGCCGAACTATTGCTGAATGGAGGAAAACTGGAAGAAGCCCAATGGCTATTAAGTACGATAGCGGATGCCGACGAACTGGAAACAATCATTGATGTCGTATTTCTCTATCTGGACATGGGATACCCGGACGCAGCCAAAGAATGGCTCGACCGAGGTAAATCGCGTTATGCCGAAGATGAAGAATATATGGCCCTCACAGCCGATTATCTGGCATCGACCCACCAAGTAGAATCGGCCATCATCTATTACAACAAACTCATCGACAAATCCCCTTTCAACCCTTCCTACTGGATGGGGCTGGTGAAATGTTACTTTGTTCAGGAACAAATAGACAAAGCCATCGAAGCCTGTGATTTTGCGTTGGCAGCCGACGATCAGTGTGGAGAAGCCTACGCTTATAAAGCGCATTGTTTTTTCTATCTGAACAATTCGGATGATGCCATCGAGAATTACCAAAAAGCGATCGAACTTAAATCCATCCCCCCTGAACTGGGTTATATGTTCATGGGAATATCCTACGGCAATAAAGAAGAATGGCAGAAAGCCGATGACTATTACGACAAAGTAATCGCACGTTTTGAAGAAGACGGAGACAGACAGTCTGTCCTATTAATAGACACATATACCAGCAAAGCCTTCGCCCTGTCTCATCTGGAAAGATATGAAGAAGCACATCAGCTCTGCGAGAAAGCCAAAGAGATAAACCCGAATGAAGGATTGATTTATCTGACAGAGGGAAAACTATATCTGGCAGAGGAGCTGGAAGACGAAGCAGCCTTGTCTTTCGAAAAAGCGATAGAGATTAACTCTAACATAGAAATGTGGTATATGATCGCCTCTGCTTATTCGGAAAGCGACTATCTGATAGAAGCCAAAGAATACTTTGAAAAAGCGTACCAGATGAATCCGAAATACGAAGATGTGACGGAGAAATTGAGTGTGCTTTGCCTCATGCACGGTGAAATCGACAACTTCTTTAAATACAACAAAGAATGTGAACATCCACTGGAAGAAGATATGATTCTGGATCTGTTAAATAGTCCCGAACATAGAGAGGAAGATGAAAGAACTCTCAAAGAAGTGTGGGAACGCATGAAAAAGGAGAATAAGAAAAAGAAGAAAGGGAAAAAATAAATCAGATTAATAAATTCTATCCTCAAAAAACATGGAATCAGTAGCAGAACTTCTTAAATGGGTATTAGAAAATTTGAACTATTGGGTAGTCACCATTTTTATGGCTATCGAAAGTTCTTTTATTCCCTTCCCCTCGGAAGCCGTAGTGCCACCTGCCGCATGGAAAGCTATGGCAGACGACAGTATGAATATCTTTCTCGTGGTCCTATTTGCCACCATAGGAGCAGATATCGGTGCATTAGTAAATTATTACCTGGCGCGTTGGCTGGGTCGTCCTATTGTCTATAAATTCGCCAACAGCCGTTTAGGGCACATGTGCCTTATTGACGAGGAAAAAGTACACCATGCAGAAGAATATTTCAGAAAGCACGGTGCAGCCTCCACTTTCTTTGGCCGTCTCATTCCGGCTGTACGCCAACTTATCAGTATTCCCGCAGGATTAGCCGGCATGAAATTAGGACCTTTCCTACTTTACACCACTCTCGGCGCTGCGATATGGAACAGTATATTGGCTCTACTCGGATACCTGATCTACCGGTTTACAGACCTCAAAACCACTAATGACGTCTATGTAATGGCAACCACATACAGCCACGAAATCGGCTATGTCATTATAGCAGTGGTGGTATTGGTCATCGGATTCCTGGCTTATAAAGGACTGAAGAAGAAGAAGAAAAAATAAGTATTAAGTATTAGGTATTAAGTATTACCATGACTAATACTTAATACCTAATACTTAAAAACCAATCCTTAGAAATTGAATTGAACTCCCACTCCCAAGATCTCTTTAAATTGTACACGAGATCCTTTGGTACCATCCTTTTGTACAATCTTCACATCATCGTCATACATCAGGTTAGTAGTGAGCGTGGTTGAAAACCATTTATTGATAATCATATTTATTTGCACTTCCCAGTTCACATCTATGTTCAATGGTTTATGCAGATAATCGGAATATAAATCCAAACGCGAATATACTGTCATATTCTTCAAAAATTCATATTTGGCTTCCCCTTTCAAGTTAGCACCGAAGCTGGATAACAGGTGTTTGCCCGGATCCACTCCATAGGCTCCTTCGTCCGAGAGACGGTCATTGAGAACAAATGTTCCGCGCCATGCAGCAGGAGACAATACAACGGTAAATATCTTACCGGGATCATAAGTAAAGCCCAAACCGGTAGTCAAATAAGCGGGAGCCATAAATTCGGAGATAGCAACATCCTTATTGACGGAATAGTCATATCCGGGAGAGAACTGCGTCTGGAAAGTGGCGAATGCGCTGGCATACCAACTTTTGGCAATAGCATAGCCATAATTCGTATTCAAATAAATCTTATCATTAGCCTTCCTGGTTCCGTCGTCACCGGTCTTATTCAATCCATAAGCCAGTTCGATACGATTATTCCACAAATGTTTTCCTTTCTTATAATTAATCTGATAAGTGCCCTGCAAGTCAAAGGCAACAGAGTTATCACCTCCGGCAGCCCAGTTAGTCAGGCTCACCTGTGTCAGTTTCAGTCCGGCAAATCCTTCTTTTGTCCAGGGAGAAGTTTGTGTACTATCGGCAGTTTGAGCCGACAAGGTTCCAGCACCCATACATAGCAGGGTGATGAATAAAGTTTTCATCTTGTTCATGATAGTTGAGGTTTAGTGTAGAAAAAACACAACCTAACAAGAACGGAGCCTTGGCAGTTTACCAAGCCTTTTTACCAGTTCCCATTAGGTCAAAATCTTTAAGATAAGAGCAATATTAAGTATTAGCCGTATTCGTTTATTAGCTGCAACTAATAGTTAATACCTAATACTTAATACTCCATATTCTATATTACTTTACAGCAGCTAAGGCTTTATCATAGTCAGGCTCCTGGGTAATTTCAGGAACAAGTTCCGTATAAGCAATCTTGCCATCCTTGCCAATCACAACTACCGCACGGGCCAAAAGTCCTGCTAACGGACCATCTGCCATACGCACTCCGTAACTTTCGTCGAAATCAGAGAAGCGGAAATCAGACAGTGGAATTACATTTTCAATACCTTCCGTTGTACAGAAACGACCGTGCGCAAAAGGAAGGTCCTTAGAGATAGCCAATACTACCGTATCTTTCAGTCCGGCAGCCATCTTATTAAACTTACGTACAGAGGTTGCACATACGCTGGTATCCAGACTGGGGAAAATATTTAAAATCACATTTTTACCATTCAAATCTTTCAGAGAGAAAGAAGATAAATCTGTTTTTACCAGCTCGAAGTCAGGAGCTACCTTACCTACTTGTATAAATTCACCGATTAGTTTCACCGGTTGTCCTTTGAAATTTGTTGTTGCCATAATGCATCTATATTTAAAATTTACTTTATATAGGAAACAACGATTCCCCCAAATATGTTCACGGAAAACCTTTTCTAAATTGAATTTGTTATTCCACAACGAAATCACCCTAGTATTCAATTTAAAATATAAAATGTATGGAAACTGTATTCAATGAGATTCAACATTCAGTAAAAAATTGGTGGACTTCTCTTCTTTTGGGAATCGTGTATATCATTGTAGCCCTTTGGCTCATGTTCTCACCCGTGAGCACCTATGTAGCTTTAAGTATCATTTTCAGCGTATCGATGTTGATAAGCGGTATTTTAGAAATTATCTTCGCTTTTAGCAACCGGAAAGGTGTCCCGAGCTGGGGATGGTATATCGTAGGCGGACTGATCGACCTTGTTCTGGGTATCTACCTGATTGCCTACCCAATGGTCAGCATGGAAGTCATTCCTTTTATCATAGCTTTCTGGCTTATGTTCCGCGGCTTCTCCTCCACCGGCTATTCCATCGACTTGAAACGTTACGGAACCCGCGACTGGGGCTGGTACATGGCTTTCGGTATCCTTGCCATTCTGTGTTCCCTTTTAATATTATGGCAACCCGCCATAGGAGCACTCTACGCAGTCTACATGATTTCTTTTACTTTCCTCATCATCGGACTTTTCCGTGTCATGCTTTCATTTGAACTAAAAAATCTGCATAAAAGAAAATAAAAATCTTTCGGCACTTACTTTGGTATTTTGTTTATCTTTGTAGGCAATTTACATGAATCAATTAATTAAAAAGGAAGAAAATTATGGCAATGCATACATGGTTTGAGTGCAAGATCCGTTATGAGAAAGTAATGGAAAACGGAATGCAGAAGAAAGTAACTGAACCTTATCTTGTTGATGCACTCAGCTTTACAGAAGCAGAAGCACGGATTATCGAAGAAATGACTCCGTTTATCTCCGGAGAATTTACCGTTTCGGACATCAAACGTGCCAACTATAGCGAATTATTCCCCAGTGACGAAGAAAGTGCCGACCGCTGGTTCAAATGCAAACTTATTTTTATCACGCTCGATGAAAAAAGCGGTGCGGAAAAAAAGACTTCTACTCAAGTATTGGTACAAGCTGCCGACTTGCGTGATGCAGTGAAAAAGCTGGATGAGGGCATGAAAGGAACCATGGCAGATTATCAGATCGGTATGGTATCCGAAACTCCGCTCATGGATGTATATCCTTACAGCGCCGAACCGAATGACAAACCGGAATTTGATCCGTCAAAAGCATAAGTAACAATGAGTATTGCTGACAATTTAAAGCAAGTGCTGGCCGAACTCCCTCAAGGAGTCCGGCTGGTTGCTGTCTCAAAATTCCATCCCAACGAAGCGATAGAAGAAGCATATCAGGCGGGACAGCGTATTTTTGGAGAAAGCAAAGTGCAGGAAATGACAGCTAAATACGAAAGTTTGCCGAAAGATATCGAATGGCATTTTATCGGGCACCTGCAAACGAATAAAATCAAATACATGATACCATACGTAGCGATGATTCATGGAATTGATAGTTATAAACTACTGGCCGAAGTCAACAAACAAGCTGTCAAGGCCGGACGTACTGTGAACTGCCTGTTGCAGATTCACGTTGCGCAGGAAGAAACCAAATTTGGTTTCAGTCCCGAAGAATGTAAAGAGATGCTGAATGTCGGAGAATGGAAAGAGCTGACTCATGTGCGCATCTGCGGATTAATGGGTATGGCCAGCAACACCGATTGTATTGAACAAATCAACCGGGAATTTTGTTCACTAAATAGACTCTTTAACGAGATAAAAACAACTTGGTTCACCCACTCTGATACCTTCTGCGAACTATCAATGGGAATGTCACATGACTATCACGAAGCCATTGCCGCAGGAAGTACGCTGGTACGAGTAGGAAGCAAGATTTTCGGAGAAAGAAATTATTGATTAAGTATTAAAAAACATATTGCTATGACCGATTTAAAAACTACTTTCGCAGGGCTTTCTCTTAGAAACCCTATCATCATCAGTAGCTCAGGGCTGACCAACAGTGT
Source organism: Bacteroides sp. D1 (assembly GCF_000157095.2). Classification (NCBI taxonomy): domain Bacteria; kingdom Pseudomonadati; phylum Bacteroidota; class Bacteroidia; order Bacteroidales; family Bacteroidaceae; genus Bacteroides; species Bacteroides sp. D1. The sequence continues at coordinate 30,643 of NZ_JH114334.1, read as the reverse complement.
CGGCAAAAACAAAAAATTGGCCGAAGATGGTGCCGGTGCTATCGTTCTGAAATCACTGTTTGAGGAACAGATCATGCTGGAAGCAGATCAACTGAAAGACCCGGCATTCTATCCCGAAGCCAGTGACTATCTGGAAGAATATATCCGTGAGCACAAGTTATCTGAATACCTGACTTTAATAAAAGAAAGCAAAAAGGTATGCCCCATTCCTATCATTGCCAGCATCAACTGCTACACTGATTCTGAATGGATCGACTTTGCAAAGAAAATTGAAGAGGCTGGTGCCGACGCATTGGAAATCAATATCCTCGCCTTGCAATCAGAACTGCAATATACATACGGTTCATTCGAACAACGCCACATCGACATTCTCCGCCGCATCAAGCAGACGGTTAACATTCCCGTTATCATGAAGCTGGGTGATAACCTGACCAATCCTGTGGTATTAATCGATCAGTTGTATGCCAACGGTGCAGCCGCAGTTGTTCTCTTCAACCGCTTCTATCAACCGGACATCAACATCGAAAAGATGGAGCATATTTCAGGAGAAATATTCAGCAATGCTTCCGACCTCGCCAATCCGCTCCGCTGGATTGGAATTGCATCTGCAGTAGTAGATAAGATCGACTATGCGGCTTCCGGTGGTGTTGCCAATGCTGAATCAGTAGTGAAAGCGATCCTTGCCGGTGCTTCAGCCGTAGAAGTATGTAGCGCAGTCTATCTGAATACAAACGCATTTATTGGAGAAGCCAACCGCTTCCTCTCTGCATGGATGGAACGCAAAGGATTCGAAAATATAGCTCAATTCAAAGGCAAACTGAATATCAAAGATATTAAAGGCGTCAATACGTTTGAACGTACACAGTTCCTTAAATATTTCGGAAAGAAAGAATAAGGCAAATGAAGAATGAAAAATGAAGAATGAAGAATAAGCTGCGCTATTATGCTGCATAGTAAATTCTTCATTCTTCATTTTTCATTCTTCATTTCCTACAGCAGGTTGCTTGCCAGTTCACTCAATTCACTTCGTTCACCTTTCAGCAAATTGACGTGTGCAAAGATATTCTGGTCTTTCATACGATCAATCATATATACCAAGCCATTGGACTGACTATCCAGATAAGGTTGGTCAATCTGCTGGATATCTCCCGTAAATACCATCTTCGTACCTTCGCCTGCACGGGTGATGATTGTCTTTATTTCATTTGGGGTCAGATTCTGCGCTTCGTCAATGATGCAATACATTTCGCTCAAACTACGACCACGGATAAATGCCAGAGCTTCAATCACCAGCTGTTCGCTTTTCTGCATATCTTCTATGCGCTTCACTTCGGTAGAGTTTGCTGCAAACTGACGTTTTATCACGTTCAGATTGTCAAATAATGGTTGCATATAAGGAGCTACTTTCTCTTGTGCATCTCCCGGAAGGAAACCGATATCCTTATTGGAAAGCGCCACAACAGGACGTGCTAGCAAAATCTGTTTGTAATCCGTCAGCTTGCCCAAAGCAGCAGCCAAAGCCAGCAAAGTCTTACCTGTTCCTGCTTTTCCTGTCAGAGCTACCAGTTTGATATTCGGATCATTCAGGATCTCAAAAGCAAAACTCTGTTCCGCATTCCGGGGTTCAATTCCATAATTCTTACCCTTCATCACGCGGATAATAGAATGGGTAAAAGGATTATAGCGTGCCAATACACTATTCCGGTCACTCTTCAATACAAAACATTCATTGGGATGAATCAAATCCTTAAAGTCGAATTCACTCAAGTCAATACCTTCTTTTGAAGAATAAATACGGTCAATCAATGCAGGATCTACATTTTCGAAAATCTCATTAGATTTCTCGAACACATCTACATTTACCACCTTATCCGTAATATAATCTTCGCAAAGCAGACCGATTGAACGGGCTTTCATGCGCAGATTCACATCTTTGGTCACTAAGATAGATTTCATTTTCGGATACTTGTCGGTCAGGTATTCGGTTGCCGCCAAAATCAAATGATCGGGTTTCTTTATAGGAAACGATTCCCACACTTTGGCAGCCGGCACATTGCTTGTCACGACAAACAGACGTCCCAATCCTTCGCCAAGCTTCACTCCGTCGGAGAAAAGCTCGTCGCTTGTCAGCACATCCAATTCGCGCACGAACTCACGAGCATTGAAATTTATCTGCTCGTTTCCTTTTTTGAACTTATCCAGTTCTTCGAGTACAACAAGAGGGAGGTAAATATCATTTTCCTGAAAATTCTTCAAGCAATTGTAGTCGTGAAGAATAACATTTGTGTCTAGCACAAAATTTTTCTTAGTTCCCATGATTTCTTAGATTTAAATGTTGATATTTGCAATCTCATTCGCCAATCCCCCATTTATAGTCAGATTGACGGTTCTAAAGATAAACAAATTAGTGGGCAATAAAGATTGCCCGACGTTAAATATTATAAAACATGGACTATCAGAACACTTTAAAGTACTTATATGAGAGTGCGCCAATGTTTCAACAAATAGGAGGCAAAGCATATAAGCCGGGTTTAGAGACCACACACAAATTGGATGAACATTTTGGGCATCCTCATCAACAATTCAAGACGATACATATCGCCGGAACCAATGGAAAAGGATCCTGTTCACATACCATCGCAGCCGTATTGCAGTGCGCCGGTTACCGGGTAGGACTATTCACCTCCCCTCATTTAATCGACTTCCGCGAACGTATCCGTATCAACGGTGAGATGATACCGGAAGAGTATGTAGTCAATTTCGTAGAAGAGCATCGCTCTTTCTTCGAGCCGCTGCACCCTTCATTCTTCGAACTGACCACCGCTATGGCATTCCGTTATTTTGCCGACCAGAAAGTAGATGTAGCAGTTATCGAAGTAGGCATGGGCGGAAGATTGGACTGTACGAATATCATCCATCCGGATTTGTGTGTTATCACCAACATAGGCCTCGACCACACTCAATATCTGGGTGACACGCTGACGAAGATTGCCAAAGAGAAAGCCGGAATTATCAAAGAAGGAGTTCCGGTCGTTATCGGCAGAGCCCAAGGGGCAGTGAAACGTGTATTTACCATGAAAGCTAAAGAAAAGAATGCGCCTATCGAATATGCCCGTGAAAATGCCCGGTACTGGGACATGGAAATAGTTCCTTATTCGAAATTGCAAGAAATAAGACCGATGATGGACAACACAATTCAGAGCATGCACGAAATGATCGAAGCAATGGACGAACAATCAGAAGAAGAGGCAAACCAGATGCGGCAAGCATTACTCATGTTAGACCTGTCAGACAGTCTACGTACGCTAGACCAGATACTCGACAAAAGAAAAGATGCTATCAAAATCCACAATGAGATGTTTCCTTTCGGACTTTTCACAGAGTTGAGCGGAGCTTACCAATTCGAAAATATGTTTACCATCCTAAAAGCCCTTGCGACACTGACCCGTCTGAACTACAACATCAGATCCCAGGACTATCGCGCAGGTCTTGCAAACGTATGTCAGCTCACCGGTCTGATGGGGCGTTGGCAGAAAGTACACAGCTATCCGGATATTATCTGTGACACGGGACATAATGTTGATGGAATCGAATATATCCATGTACAGCTCAATGCCATTCACAAAACCTTCGATCAGGAGATCCATATTGTATTCGGCATGGTCAATGACAAAGACATCCGGGGGGTTCTGCGAGCATTGCCGAAATATGCCACCTATTATTTTACCAAAGCAAGCGTTAAACGCGCGCTTCCGGAAAATGAACTACTGGCATTGGCAGAAGAAGCCGGATTGAAAGGTACCACCTACCCCACTGTTGTAGAAGCTGTACAGGCGGCAAAAAAGAACTGCCCCCCCAAAGATCTGATCTTTGTAGGAGGCAGCAGTTTCATTGTCGCAGATTTGTTAGCGAACCGCGATACACTCAATCTCTACTAACGCATCCTTTGGCAGAGCTTTTACGGCAACCGCCGAACGTGTCGGAAAGGCTCCGTCAAAATACGTGGCATACACACCGTTCATCCCTGCAAACAGGGACATATCCTGAAGAAAGACAGTGGTTTTGGCAATGTTTCCCATTGTCAATCCTGCTTCTTCAAGAATGTGTTTGATATTCTCCAACGACTGGCGAGCCTGTCCTTCTATCCCTTCAGCCATCTGTCCCGTAGCGGCATCAATAGGCAACTGACCGGACACAAATACCATACCATTGGCTTCTATCGCCTGACTATAAGGGCCGATAGCCCCCGGAGCTTTCTCACTGCAAATTACTTTTTTCATATATATTTCTTTTTTCTGTTTACCGAATTTCAAAGATAAAAATAAATTTCGAGTAAGATTGACAAATCTGTTTCTTTTTATTATCTTAGCAGCTGATGAGCAAGCATAATTACGACATATTCATAAGTTACCGTAAAAGATGTTCGGGCGACAAGCCTGAAATGCTACAACTGATGCTGGAAGAATCCGGATTCCGCAAAAGGGTGAGCTTTGATAAAGACAATTTAAACGGTCGGTTTGATGTTGAGTTGATTCGCCGTATTGATGAGTGCAAAGACTTCATTATGTTTATGGTGCCGGAGACGTTTACAACGATCCGCCCGCTCAATGAAGAAGCGGTCGAGACAGGCGAAAAAGCAACATGGGACATGGAAGAAGTGGCTTTCTACGAACGGATGGCATCCTTGACCTATGAAGAGTTTGAAACGGAAATTAAGCAGATCAGCCATACCGGAGAAATCGATTTTGTCCGGATAGAATTAGGCCGTGCGTTACACCGCCGGAGTAGAAACCCCAAACAGATAAATATCATTCCGATTGCTCCGCAGGAAAGTGAAAGCTATGATTTCGCCACCCTGCAACTACCACCGGACATTAGCGGATTAAAAGATTTTCAAGCTGTATTTTACAGCAACTCACGAGTAGCCCGATTCAAAGATATAAAGGGTGACCTCCTGAAACAAATGTTATCAAAACCTTCTTATGTATCTGCCAAATGGCTTGTGATGACTTTCATTGCTCTATCATTAATAGTAGCAGGAAGCAAAACTTATACTTCCATCCAAAGAACGGCAGAACAAAAACTGGAATTCAAGGATTGCCGCACTTATGACGATTATAGTAGTTTCATAAAGAAACACCCGGACAGTCCTTTGAAATCTACATGCGACTCCATCCTGCATGAATTCAATGCACTCCGGAATGACGGACGCGCTTCCGTAAACAACACCGGAAACAGGGATATAAAAGACAGAGAGAAAGAATGGGTAGACGTAAAATGGAATCCCACAATCACACTGCCCCAGCTCCGCTCCCTGGTGGACATGATGAATAATATGCTGCTGATTCCGGCCAAAAACAAAGAATTCATCATGGGGAAAACTATGGGAAAAGGATATGACTCACCGCAGCACACCGTTGTATTAAGTTCCGATTATTATATGTGTAAATACGAAGTAACACGTTCGTTGTGGTATGCCATTATGAATGACTCCATTGTTACGGAAGAAGGCATGCTGCCTATGACACATATAACGTGGAATGATGCAGAGGCCTTCACCAAGAAACTGAACAAGCTCACCGGTTTACCTTTTTCCCTCCCTACGGAGGCGCAATGGGAGTATGCAGCCGCCGGAGGCGAAAGCTATCCTTATGCCGGTTCAGACAACATTCGTGATGTAGCCTACTATGCCTCCAATGCCAATGAACGCCTGCATCCCGTTGGCGAGAAACGCGAAAACGGATTCGATTTATACGACATGTCAGGCAACGCCGCCGAATGGTGTACAGACTGGATGAGCCGGTATGAAAATACACGGGTCACAGATCCCCAAGGTCCGGCAGAGAATCCCGGACACCATAAAAAGATAGTGAGAGGAGGCAGCTACCTGGCCAACGAACGTGATATGGACATTCGCCATCGTAGCGTACAGACTTACGATACATCAGAACCACATATCGGATTTCGTGTGGTACTTAATCCTATTCAATAACACTATGAATGCAGAATAAAAATGAGCAGGAAAACTATTTTCAGAGTATTCATCCTCCTGTTTTTTTCCATCGGAGGGCAAATGAGTGCCAATGCACAGACAACGACACCCTTTGAAACGGTGTTCGACGCCTGTAAGAAAGCATGTGAAGCATTGGACGGCGGCTTTGCCAGTGGCGAACAACTGCTGGCAGTAAGCAAAACGCTGCGTGATGCAGCCCCTATCCCATTAACCGTCAAACAAACCAAGGGCGATGTCTTGAGCCTGAAAGGACATCTGGTATTTGACTACGAATTCATTCAAGCCTGCGTTGATAATGAAACAATCTATGAAATTGCGGACAAGTATGCGGCAGAAGCGAGGATGAGAGGTGATAAGGACTCCGCCAACAAAGTAAGATTAGATACCAAAATGGTGGCTGCCGGTCAGACCTGTACTTTCGAGATTCCGAGCTGTTCGGGAACCTCGCAGATAGGCTGTGTGGCAGAGGTGAATCGCTCTTTCAGTTGGAAAATAAAGACAATCGGTTATCAATCGAAAAGTGAACGGGAATACAAATGTAATGACAGCGTCCGGAAAGGTCTTCCCTTCCGAAAAGAAAAGGTTAGCTCGGATGAACGATATAAAATCATCGTCTCGATCACCAATAAAAGCAAGAGAGACGGGAGCTTTGCCTTGATCTTATTTTAATCCACTAAAATCTCTATTATATGCGACAATTCATTCTATCTCTATTAGCCTGTCTATGTCTGACAGCCTACTCACAGACTACAAGCCAAGCCGACCTACTGGTTGAAGAAGCTCAAAAACTAGAAAGTAAACAAGATTACCCAACTGCCATTACCAAACTGAAACAAGCGGATGAATTATATGTCAAAACAGGAAAGACACAGAGTGCGGAACGCGCTACCTGCCTGCACATTCTCGGCCGTTGTTATCTGAATCTGGAACGTCCCGAAGGACTAACCTATACACAAATGGCAGCAGATATGCGCAAGACCATACTGGGCGAAACAAATATCAAATACATTTCCTCCCTGAACAACACAGGACTCTACTACCTGACTGTTGCAAAAGACTATCCTAAAGCAGCAGAAATTCATGGCAAGACATGGGAACTGTGCAGTCGCATTCAGCCCCGTCCTGAACAGGCATTCATGTTTCATATCAATCTCGCCCGCTGCTACATAGCTTTAGGAGAAATGGACAAAGCAAGTGCCATCGTAGAAGAGGAAATAGCCATCAGTAAAAAGATGTATGGCGAAAAGTCCCTTTCAGTTGCCCGTCAACTCCAGCAGATAGGTTCGTTGTACTACCTGTCGGGACGTAAAGATGTAGGAGTCACTTATTATGAGCAGGCCTTCAACATCTTTCCTGACGATTCAAAAGAATACGAGCAACTTCTCGATTGGATATCATCCATCTACGTGGAACTGAACAATCAGCCGAAAGTATTAGAATACATGAAATTGGTAGAAGCTCACAATAAAAAAGAATTGGAAAAGCCTTGCGACGAACCTGATTGCCTGACCGAGCGTGCCCAGTATTTTGCCAGCATAGGTAACAATGATAAGGCAAGGGCACATTTTCTGGATGCTTTAAAGAAATGCGATGTGAATACTGATAAGGAGATTGTTTTTAAAGTACGCCACAACTATGCGCAATTTCTTTCCGGAATACAAGATCACGCATCTGCCGGCGAATACTACGAACTGGCAGCAGACATCCTTCGCAACAATCCTGCCGAACAGGCTAAATTTGCATTGGAATCTTATCTGGGCGGACTCAATTATAGCATTGCCGCCAAGTATGAGGCCTCCAATCGTATGCTCAACCAGGCACTGTCGGTTTATGCACAGATGTTGCCGGACAAACTGGACAAATATGTAGACGCCTCCGTTGCATTGTGCCGTAACTACGGATTCACCAAGGAGTACGGAAAAGCCCTCGAAATACTCACAAAAGCCGAAAAACTGCTTCCGACGGGTGATAAGTCAGATAAGATGGGGGAAATTCTGCGTTCCAGAGGCAGTATCTTATACCGACAAAAACAATATGCAGAAGCAGCAGCAAACTACCAACAGGCTGCAGACATTTACAAAATTCTTCCCGGCAGTGATGTAAAATATCAGGATGCACTTAGCAGTCTGAATCGTTGCCACACCATGATGGGCAATGAGACAGCAGCCAGGCAGACAGAACAGGATGCCGAACGTCAACGAATGGCGGTTTTAAACAGGCTATTGAAAGAGAATCTTGAACAATTGGACGCTTATCGCCTGCAATGGGGAGAAGACGGTTTGATGTATGTCTCCGCATTAGGGACTATCGCTGACATCTACTATACCCAAGGACAGACCGACAAGGCATTAGCCTATATGGAACCTTTCCTCTCCAGCGAAATAACCGCGCTGCGTAATCTTTTCCGTCTCTCGAAAGCCGATGAACGCCTGGCATTCTGGAAGGATATCCGTTCCTCACTGGACAGTATTCCCCTCCGTGCAGCCAATATCGCCGCAACAGGTACACCTGAACAAAAACAACGTTTTGCCCGGTTAGGTTACGATGCATTATTGTTTTCAAAAGGTATTATGCTCAATTCGTCTATTGAACTGGAGTCTCTGATCCGCGCTTCGGGAGATAAATCCCTGCTCGACCAATACAACAAGGCTACCCTTATGGCGGAACAAATTTTATCCATGCAAAGTGAACTCCCGAATGCAACCAATCAGACGGAAGCACGGAAAAATATCATCCGCCAGAAAGAGGAGTATGAACAGCTGCAACTGGACTTGATGCGAAAATCTACTGATTTCGGCGACTATACCCGTTATCTTTCTGTCAAATGGCAGGACGTACAAAAGCATCTGCATGGAAACTCCATCGCCATAGAATTTGCTCTCATAGACGATGAACTACTAGCTCCGGACAAACACCTGACCGCTTTCGTACTTCGTCCGGGTGACGTGTCTCCCACCGCAATCAAGTTAATGAGTCAGAAATTGCTATCGAAAGAGATGCAATCGCCTACGGCTTTCACCACAACCGAAAACGGGGCACATTTCTGGAGAGCGCTGGATGAATATATCAGCAAAGCAGATACTATTTATTTTTCACCTGACGGGATACTTCATCAGCTACCCGTAGAATATCTTCCGTATGGAGCGGGTAACCTGCCATTAGCATTCCAGAAAGCCGTCTATCGTTTATCGTCAACAAAAGAAATCGCACTCGATAGAGCTTCGCTGAACTACTCATCAGCCGCACTTTTCGGAGGATTAGACTACGAAATGGCTTCAACCAAAGTTCGCAATATTGTTTCTACAGATCATAACTCCGGGAAATTCCGTAACGGACAGAATGGGTATCATGAGTTACCATATACGCTCAATGAAGTAAATAACGTAAATTCCCTGTTGAAAGAAAAGAAGATTAAAACCAATCTATTCGTAGGTGAAAACGGAACTGAAAAGCAGTTCCGGGCACTCGACGGCAAAGCTGTTTCGTTGATTCACATAGCTACTCACGGAGACTATAAAGAATTGAAGCAACGTGAAGCCGATGATGCGATGAAGCATTGCTTCCTGATTATGTCCGGCGCCAATGCCACGGAAGAGAATAATGACGGACTGCTCCGTGCAGATGAAATCAGTACACTAAACCTCCGCGGTTGTCGTATGGTTGTTCTTTCTGCCTGCAACACCGGTCAAGGTACTCTTGGTGCGGATGGTCTTTTCGGTCTTCAACGAGGCTTTAAGAATGCAGGAGTACAAACCATCCTCATGACACTTTCAGCTGTTGACGACCAGGCCTCCATGCTTCTCATGACTAAATTCTATGAGAACATCATTTCAGGGTTATCCGAACGACAGGCTCTTATAAAAGCGCAACAGTACCTTCGTGAGAACGGATATGCAGACAGTAAATATTGGGCACCATTTATCTTGTTGGATGCAGGCAAATCGCCTATTCCTCATCCTTCGAAATCTTGAACCCTAGTTTCATAATCAGTTTCAAGGTTTCCACCGAAGAATTTCTGTCGTACACCTTTTCTTCTTCAGGTAATTCTTCATACGGAACCAGGCACGGATGCTGCTTCAACACATCATCCCGCTTTTTTCCATACGTCCAACCTTGTTCTATTCTGGTTTTCGACCAGACTTCATGAACATTCTTAGCCATCTCTTCTACCAAATATTCCAACTCCTTCGGGAGTTGGATATGTCCTGTATCCACCGGATTGGGAATATACTCTTTCATTTTATGATTCATTATTTATATATTAGCGGAACAATTTCCAATCTATCTTTTTACCACAATGACTGCAATAGATTTGGTCCATAAAAATAGACGCACCACATTCACAGACTTTGGCATCACTTTCATTCTTCAATTTTCTCATCAGCTCATTATGAAGAGCCGTATCGCCCTGTTTGATAATACTATACCCCAGCTTTTTCATCAGCTTGATCGTATCAAACGCCATACGTCGATCATATTCTTTTTCCGAATAAGGAAGCATGGAATAAGGCACCATGTCCGGAGTCTCTTTCTTCTCGTCATCCCTCTGCGGTCCATAAGTCCATCCCTCTTCCTGGCGCTGGTCGGCCCAGATTTCGTGCGCATTTTCAGCAATGGCTTCACGCAATTCAATCAAATCAGTGCTCAATTCAACATCTTCCAGATCAATAGGCCGCGGATTATAATCCAGATCAGGCACTTTCACTCTCGCAAGATACGCTTTTGCATCATTCCATGCCGCAATAAAGTGATCCTTGGGATAGGCCGTACTTTCCTCTCCTGTTGCAGGATCATAAAGCGTCACTTCCTCTTCATTTACGTCAAGCACTACTGCTGCATGATAAGCAATTTCCTCCTCGCTATTTTCCGGCAACCGGCAACTATTTACCACAACAATCGCATCATGTCCGGCCTTGAGGGCACGTATGACACTGTCAATACTGGAACCATAACTGCGCATCACAATCAATCCGCGTTGTTCGAGCAGGCGGCCTACACTATGCAAAGGAGTTCCCCTCTCCCTCAACCAACTGTTATTCCTGGCCTCCTCCGAGAGTTCATCCGAATTATATTCAATCTTTCTACGTTTCAAAATAAACTGCTCACACTGGAAATCACAAAGATTACCTTCCGATTTGGCTGCCATCTGCGCCATTGGCAGGAAGTCCGTTTCTTCATCATCAGCTCCCATCATGGCATCCAACTGTTGAGACAAGATAAATTCCTCTTGCAAACTTTCATCAGTCGCCAGATATTCAAGTACCAAAGCTGTTTCTTCAGCATTCGTCTTACCTTCTTCAAAAGCAGCCAACAATTCTTCGGTTATCATATTTTTATCTTTTGTTTTCATACTTCTTCTTATCATTCATAGCTAAGTGAGCCAATGCTGCCAGCGCACGCTTTTTAATATTGTACAGATTAGCAACAGTTATTCCCATAGATAATGCTAAAAATTCAGGTTCGACCTCTTTGAGTACTAATTCCCTGATGACCATCACATACCGCTTATTCGACATCAGATCGAACAAACGTTCCAAATCAATCTTTGCGGCTATTTTCGATTCAGAGTCGTCTATTTCTTCTTCATGATTCTGCTCATAAAGAGGCTCTTTACTCTCGTCTTCTATCATCTGTTCACGTTTTTTCCGGGAACAGAAAAAACGAATTGCCACAATCTTAATCCATGTTCCAATGGTGCTACGTCCCTCAAAATTACGAAGAACGGCAGCATCATTCTTCATTAGATGATAGTAGAGTTCGCTGATACATTCATCGTAATCAACCTGGTAATCAAATATCAGCTTAATTACATTGATAAACAACGGACGATATTTTATGTTGAAAAACCAATCGGTGATTTTTTCATCCCGATTGATTAATCCGTCGACTATTTCCTGATCTGTCATATAGTTAGTTCTTTTTCAATCTAAAACTTAGCTCAACCACACACTGGTCATAAGGGATGGTTTCCGGATATTTACTTCTTAAAATATCATTATCGACGATGCATTTATGCTTCTTCTGCTGAAAGTCTTTATCTCCGTCACACGTTACAAATCCTTGCAGTTCCATACATGCATTCCAACGCAAATGTTCGCACTTACTCAAATTATCAAATAATGTACTGGAAACAACGTCACAAACCTTAGAATAGTTCAATGTATGGGCATCACGCTGCGTCAGCTCAACCATCTCTTTCAATCTTTCCTTATTATCTTTGCCATCCTCTCCCATGGCCCCGGCTAAAAACTTTTTGGTATCGATATGCCATACATTAGCCCTATCCTGCTCTTCCTGATAAGCCAATTTAATTTGTGCATCCAAGCTATGCTTGTCCTGCAATGCCTCTCTACGCGCATTCCATTCTTCTTCCGCTGTTTGCTTCAGGCTTTCCTTCGCTTTCTTCTTCTCTTCAATTTCCTTCTCATTCGTTTCAGGCATTGCGTCAATCATAATTTTCTGATATGCATAATAAAATTCCTTTGCCAATACTTCAAGCACATCTGTCGATACCACATCGTACGAGAATATTTCTTCCTGCGCTCCAAAAGTTATGATTACATCCCGGGTATTGCCATAAATATTAAAATACTCTTTTATTTGCTTCAGCTGAATGGTGTTGCAACTTCCATTGACACGCAGATAAATCCTAAAATCATTGAAACAATCCTTTCTATATCGATAGGCATATTCGTAGAGATCAATCGCCAATGCCATCCCTTCATTATCATTTCCTATAGCAATTACAATATAGTTTAGATCATGAATGATTTCAGAGAGCTTTTCCCAAAAACGTTCGGAATGGATAGACATTTCTTCACACCATTCCAACTCATTTTTCCTCTCCTTCAAGGCAGGTGCTTTCATTAAAAAATCACCTTTCAATTCATCCATATGTTCATCAACCACATATATTTTTTGAGGGTTCCTATTGCCATTTACATCGATCAATGCCCCAAACTCATATAGAAAACGAAATGCATCACGTCCTGTTTCTCCAAAGCCAATAATCATCGACGTAAAAGGTTTCTTTACACAAGCCTTCGATGTATCGACATCTACAAAATTCACGGGGTGATTCCTCACATTCTTTTTTAATTGCAATACAGCAAGATTAGACGAGTCGATGATATGAATCTGATGTTTCAACCCATCACATATTTCCAACTTCTGGTTCTGGTTGTTCTTACGCGCATGGCAATAAATCTGAACCTGATTATGGACTCTATCTTCTTTACATTTCGCTATTTCCTTAAAAACAGACACCGCCTCCAGATTCAGTTCTTCATTGGGAGACAAGAAATAGAAAGTTGCCTGCGGGTACTTCTTGATTAGGTTTCCCAATCTCCTCAATCCGAGATATTTGTATAAATCAAATTCCGATTTGACTTTATCTATAACCCGGCCTGTGATTCCAAATTTAGAGTTAACCAGTATGCCGTCAAGCTCTTCTATCTTTTCTATAAATTTTTCAGTTCCGTCATGAGACGAATTAAAGAAATGACTGAATGTGAACCGGCCATGAGAACTGCTTTCATTAGCAGAAAGCAACCTCACGAAAATGAACTTACAATTCTCCCATCCTTCTTCATTCTTCCCCTTGGGCTCTGCCGCTTTTTTTCTTATGCTGTTAGCCAGCAATATCGCATTATCATTGACACCCCAGAAAATAAACAGCCGGCATTTCTTCTTTCTTGAAAGATTCGCCATACATAACCGCACCCATGAGATAAATCTGAATCCTAACAGTTTGATGATAAAAACCGCACTCACTATAACGGCCAGGAAATGTATCACAGAAAATATCGTCATGTAGAAAGGATCATGATGCAGATCTTCAGGAACCTCCAAAAGATCGGAATGCGAAGCGAACATTTCCATAGAAGACAGAGCAGACCTAAACGCCAACGCTATCGAATTACTGTCACTCCCTCCCTCATTAAAAGCATACCAATATATCAGGAAACCTGCAATAAATACCGTACCTGCAATCCATTTCAGGTTATCCACTAAGAATTTCCGTTTCTTAAAAAGCAGGTATACTAAACCTATCCCGATAATGATTAACAAAAGGGTAGAATATCCCCATTGATTTAAAAAACAAGGGTCTGTCGCGTGCTGTGCATTGCATTCACCAGTTTGAGAGATTACTGTGCTTAACATATACATATTCGATAGATTGATTATTTATTCTACAAATTTATACAAAATATTGAATAACAAACAGATTAGTAACAAAAAACCTCCTGCAAAACGAATTTTGCAAGAGGCTTTCTTATTTCTTCTTTAATAAGATTATTCAGCTTTTTCTTTATTCTCCTCCGCTGGAGCTTCTGCAGGTGCGGGAGCATCCTCCACCGGCTTGTCAACTTTCACCTCTTCTCTTGAAACGTTTACAGTCACATTTACAGAAGCAGGCTGTGCCTGATATGGCATACGGTTTTTCGGATCTGCTCCGTAAGGATTAGGACCTACCGTACCATCTGCAAACAACATATACAATGCAAAAATCCAACCAATGATAGGCACACAGCACAACAAAATCAGCCAACCGGATTTGTTTAAGTCGTGCAGACGTTTCACACCCTGTGCCAAAGAGAACCAAATGGAAGCAATCATAGCAGCAAGACCGATCAATAAACCAAATACTGATCCACCGGCCGATCCGCTGGCAGCACCCAAAATAAATGTACCTACACCAAGTGCCCATGCAATACTGGAAACTATACCACCGATAATGCCCGACAGGAAATATTCAATTCTACGAATACGCCCGTCAAATGAGAAAGGAGCTTTGAACATAATTTATTAAATTTATATGAATAAATAAGTGAGTTTTTATCCGTGTTTCTCAATATGAAAGCAAAGATATAAAAAAAATTAAATAAAGAAAGAAATCGGGCAAAAAGATTGAAAAAATGCCCTATTTTCTGTAGAAATCACAATTTCACTCCATCCCAATGCATCACTGCCACCCATTCTGTCGGCTGACAAGTTCCGCAAGAACGATGCGGAACCGTAGCGACCACCAAGTCACAATGGGAAGACAGTACGATTCTTAACTCCTTCAGCAACATATCCAGCTGAATAATCAAATGAAGATATTTCGTCATACACCGGATCACCCGTACATACTGATAAATGCACATATCCTCTCCCCGCCTTATCTCCCCTAATGTTTTAGGAGAGATAGCGAATTCGCTTATGAAAAAACTGTTACTGAAAATACGATCCATATCC
Organism: Bacteroides sp. D1; assembly: GCF_000157095.2. Lineage (NCBI taxonomy): Bacteria > Pseudomonadati > Bacteroidota > Bacteroidia > Bacteroidales > Bacteroidaceae > Bacteroides > Bacteroides sp. D1. Next base: position 15,390 of record NZ_JH114334.1, on the reverse strand, counting down.
ATTAAAGCCAATACCAAATTGCTTAAAAACTCATAAGGTTCCTGTTTTTCTTTTGCCATGTCATTCTATGATTAATAAATTATAATATTTCATTTTTTATTTGCTTTATCAAGTGCTATCCACATAGGGAAGCAACCCTATTTTTAATATCCCGACCTTTGTTCCCGTTATCTGATAGTCAGGTAGCTCAATCTTACAAAAACAATTTTATATGAAAGTTTTAGAAGAAATCAAAGTCTCGGTTTACGAAAATGTGTATTCAAAAAAGCCCCGAGTCATGTCTTTCCTTGAAGTCATTATTATGTGCATTCATCCGATCTATGCCTCCATCATAAACGCTATTCGGCGGTACTATGCAGAAGGAGACCATGCCGCGGCACAGAAGCTGAAAAACCAACTCCCCTGCTTCACTCCGGCAGGCACATTCGACGGAGCGCACGCTATCAAAAACTTTCTTCTCCCCAGCCATATTGTCGGACTTGATTACGATCATGTAAAAGATCGTCTTCAAGTCATCCAACGTTGTGCGGCAGATCCCCACACAGTAGCGGCAATAGAAAGCCCTACCGACGGAGTGAAAGTTTTCGCCTATGTAGAAGGTATCGAAAACCGCCATCGTGAAGGGCAGCAACTAGTGAGCCACTACTACAATCAACTGCTGGGATTGGAGAGTGACCCGGCATGCAAGGACGAAAGTCGCCTGTGTTATTTCAGTTATTCCCCCAACGGATATGTTGCGGCGCTCTATCAGGCATTTGTGTTGGAGCCACTTATAAAAGAAGAAACAAACACTTTCTCTGAAAATGAAGTGCTTCCTCCCTTTCCCCTTCAGAATAATACTCCGGAAAACGTGTCTGAAGAAGAAATCGCCCAATTTATTTCGTCCTATATTTTCTTTCATCCGCTAACAGCCGGTCAGCGCCATTCCAACGTCTTCAAACTTGCCTGCGAAGCCTGCCGCCGACACTATCCCCAGAAAAGCATATTACGCGAACTTACTGTATTTTTCGAGCACACGGATTTTCGTCCCGAAGAACTAACAAAGGTTTTATCGTCTGGATATAAACAAGTTAATGAACATGCACCCGCTTCCTCTCCGGCCAGCGCCCCTTCTTTTCAAAAGGACATAAGGACAAAAAGACAATATAGTACTGCAGAAAATTCCGATACCGACGACGAAGCCTATTGGCTGGGAGAAGAATTCCGAAAAGGAACTCCTTTATTTCCCCGCAGTTTGTACAATAATCTTCCCGACCTATTAAATGACTGTATCATTGAAGACGGAAGCGAACGCGAACAAGATGTCGCTCTCCTTTCCGATCTCACGGCCTTGAGCGCAGCACTTCCGCAGACTTTCGGAATTTATAATCATAAAAAATACTCCACGCATATATTCAGTGTCATACTTTCGCCTGCCGCCAGTGGTAAAAGCATCGCCCAAACCGGACGATACCTGTTGGAAGAAATACATTCAGAAATCCTGTCTACCAGTGAATCTATGATGAAAAACTACCAGACTGTACATAATAACTGGCAATCAGAATATCAAAAACAGAAAAAGAAAGGAGAAGCATGCTCCGAAGAACCGCAACGACCTCCTTTCAAAATGCTATTCATTCCTGCTACTACCAGCTATACCCGCATGCAAATGCAGATGCAGGACAACGGTCCACAGGGAAGCATCATTTTCGACACGGAGGCACAAACGCTATCCACAGCCAATCATCTGGATTGTGGCAATTTCGACGATATGCTCCGCAAGGCTTTTGAGCACGAAAATATAGATTCTTCCTACAAAGCCAACGGCCTCATTCCGATCTATATACGCCATCCCAAATTGGCTTTGCTGTTGACGGGTACTCCTGGACAAATAGACGGCCTGTTGAGCAGCTACGAAAACGGATTGCCCAGCCGCACCCTGATTTACACTTTCCGCGAAGCTCCGCACTGGAAAGAAATGGGCGACGACTGCGTCTCACTGGAAGATTCTTTCAAACCGATTGCGCATCGTGTCTCCGAATTATATCACTTCTGTCTGGCTCATCCGGTTCTTTTTCATTTCAACCGCCTGCAATGGAACCGTCTGAATGAGATTTTCTCACGTATGCTGTCCGAGGTGGCATTGGAAGGCAACGATGACCTCCAAGCCGTAGTGAAACGCTATGCTTTTCTGGTGATGCGCATCAGCATGATCCAGACCCGTATCCGGCAATTTGAGGTAACCGATCTTTCTCCCGAGATTTATTGCACAGACGCTGATTTTGAGCGTTCTCTTCAGATCGTTCTATGTTGTTACGAGCATAGCCGGTTGTTGCACTCATCCATGCCGTCTCCTTCGGTCCGTCCACTGAAGAATCCGGACACTATTCGTAATTTCGTTCAAGAGTTGCCCGATAGTTTCACGACAGATGAAGCGATTCAGATTGGCGCAAAATATGATTTCAACCATCGTAAGGTAACACGTCTGCTAAAATCGCTTAATGGAGTAAAGATCAATAAGATATCTCATGGTTCTTACACCAAGATGAATGAGCAATAGTCACATCTGTCCTTTTTGTCCTTTTGTCCTTTTGTCCTTTTGAAGAGTCCGGAAAAACATCGGGAGATTTGAAAAAAACATCTCAATGATTGAAATCAAACATTGGGAAGTTTCGATACAAATCTCCCGATGTTTTTTCTTTTTATCTGTGCGCCTGTGTGCGTCATTATGCGTCATGCCGCTTTCCCGATGTAGTACTTTTGTCATGTAATCGATTACAAGGCAATTAGACAATTAAAAATTAATGATTTAAAATTAAAAGTTATGGCACAGAATTACACTCTCATGGCTCGTAAGAACCTGTTGAAACCTAGTGAAACTCCGAAATTTTATGCAGTGGCGCGTAGCGGTCGTAAAGTGACGGTCAAGGAAGTTTGTAAACGTATCACTGAACGTTCTTCTTACTCCAAAGGGGAACTAGAAGGTTGTATCGGTGAGTTTTTACTCGAAATCGTCAATGTACTGGATGAAGGAAATATCGTCCAAATGGGTGACCTGGGTAATTTCCGTATGAGTATCAAGACCGGTACTCCTACCGATACGGCAAAGGAATTCAAGGCATCATGCATTGATAAGGGCAAAGTGCTCTTCTATCCGGGTAGTGATCTCCGCAAGTTGTGTAAGACATTGGATTATACATTGTATAAGAGTGATTCTTCCACTGATTCGGATAAAGATCCGCTTCCTGATGATGGCGGTGATGATAATCAGGGAGGTTCCGGCAGCGGGGAAGCTCCGGACCCGGCAGCATAATCAACCGGTTGTTGACTGGTTCTTGAGTTCATAATGTATCAGTAGTATTTATTCTTTAATTCAAATTTATATGAAAAAGCAACTTTGGAAAAACATTCTCCAGTTTATCGTGACTATCGCGACTTCGATCATTTCGGCTATCGGTGTAACGTCCTGCGTGGGACATTAATCTCCTGCTGACCGATATGGAAAATTCAGAAGAAAACTATCTCCCACGTGAGATTAAGTTGTTGGTGATTCATTGCAGCGCGACGCGCTGCAATGTTTCCTTCACCGTAGAGCAGCTTCGACAATGTCACCTGCAACGAGGTTTCAAGGACATAGGGTATCATTTTTACATCACCCGTAATGGAGAACTTCACCATTGTCGCCCGGTATCGGAGCCCGGTGCGCATGTGCGAGGTTTCAACCGGCATAGTATTGGAATTTGCTATGAAGGTGGGTTGGATGAAGAAGGTCGTCCGGCGGATACGAGAACACAGGCGCAGCGCTTCGCGCTACTTGACTTGTTGACGATTCTCAAACATCAGTATCCGGATGCGCAAATCCTGGGACATTATCAACTTAGTGCTTCGATTCATAAGGCTTGTCCCTGTTTTGACAGTCGAAAAGAGTATATGAATATATAAAAAGAACTACGGGAGCTCGCGAAAGTGCAGTCTCCCGTAGTTCTTTTTTATGTTTATATCATTTACAGTTCCCCCGGCTTTCCCAAGTAATAGGTAATAAGCCGCACTTCTCTCACAGAAAATGCCTTTGTCTTCGGATGAAAGTCAGTAGATAGTATCTCATTCATCAGCGGCTTGCATCTCCGCATCCACCTCCGGAGTTTATTGACTGAAGCACGAATCGTCAAATCAGGAAAATACATCTGGGCCAACTCTTGTTTATTATAACATTTCACTACAAAGTCTGAATGTTCCATTGTTTCTTTATTACTGTTTTATATGCTATAAAGTTACAAAAATTTCAACATATAAACAAAGAAAACCGATATTATTATCCAGTATAATGGGAGTAATAAAAATATCAACGATCTTCACAGACAGTTGATATAGTGGGAAATTCACATCGGCTTTAACCTCCGATGTCAGGGCGTAGATCAGAAATGTACCGTCGTACGATTTCCAATCCACAATGTAGGAGAATCATACTGTTTACAGCATGAAGCTAGGGACCTACATTTTTTTCATCTCACATACGAAACACTCACGTGTTTATTACATCTCAACATTTTATTTTATACCATTTCTTATTTTTATACACATCAATTATATCACCTAATCACTCATAACAATTCTTTTAATAACCGCTTGTTCCATTTTTTTCGTTCGCTATCAAATACCCATCCCCATTTATTGAAATATTTAATCGCATTCCGAATATGAATTATAAGCATCTTTTTACTTTTATATGAAGCAGCACGATGAGCATGAACAATAGTAACCCCTGGCCAAAACATTGTTCGATAATACTTATGTATTCTTCGAGTAAGATCAATATCTTCAAGATACATAAAGAATCGTTCATCAAACAAACCAGTCTTATTGAAACATTCAATACGGAAAAACATAAAACTTCCTTGATGATGAGGGATATTCATAGCCTGTGTATGATCATTAAACTTAAGTATATATCGATTATTTCTTTTTTCTATCATTTTCTTTGGTAGAAATCGACGGAAAATAAGATCAACTGGTGTTGGCAATAATCTACAGGTATATTGCATTCTTCCATCGGGATATATAATATTAGGTTGTACTTGAGCTACATCTTCATTTAAATCCATATAATCAGCCAACTGCTCCAACACACTCGGGTCAAAATAGACATCTGAGTTTAGTATCAAATGATATTTACTCTTTGACTTCAAAACCTTACGCAAAGCTTGATTGTGTCCTGCACCATACCCCACATTTCTACTGCCGATATATTCTACATTAGCATATTCTTTACAAAAATCGGCAATATACTGCTGGCTTGAATTATCAATTATATACACTTTAGATATCAAGGGAGAAAGCAAAGAAGTTAAGCACTTAGCAAGTTCTACCAAGTCTGTTTTATAAGTTACAATAGAAACTGTTATCATTAAAAATAATATAAGAAATTGTTATTAGCTCGACATTATTTAAATAAATAGACAGCTCTCCCCAGAGCTTTCTATCCTCTCCTGACCATCTCAATAAATATTAAAGAGAATAATTATACCAAAGCATAAACATAGCAATGTTTGTAAAATATTTCTACCAGCTGGTGCCATGAGGCTCAACATCTATAATTTTATATCAAATACACTTAGCATCAATGTACAGAGTTTAAAGCCAACAAAGTGTAAAGCTATAATATAAAATGACTCCTTACCACGCCCATGCCTTACCTACTGTTCCATTTTCTATCCCATACTCCATATATTTTCTACCATAATCAGCCACTGCATCATAAAAAACAATATTCAGCCACACATTTTGTAACAATACTACTAGAATATGAAAGTACAACAACAATTGATAAAAGCGATTCATCTTCCCTTTGATAAATCTGACAGGGGAAAATCGTTTTTCTGCTTTTAAGAAAAAACACCTACAACGAAAAATACCGAAACGATCACTATACCTTTAATGATATATACCTAGCAGAAATGAGTAGACTTTAACTTATTCACGATTCTGTAATTATTTCATTATATACTTGTACTAGATTCTTTATATGAGATATCAAGCTCCAATCGTCTGCAATAAAATTATTTACAATATTATTTTGCATTACTTGGATATCAGCATTCTCATATTTGACAAGCACCTCTTTTAAAGAATCCAAATTTCCTGTTTTGAATAAATAACCTGTTTCTCCATCAATAACCTGTTCACTTGCAGCACAAGAATCTGGAACTATACAAGGAATTCCATAAGACCTAGCTTCCGCCACAGATAAACCAAACGTTTCATAACATAACGAAGTGAAGACCAAAGCTTTTGCTTTTTTAAAGTAGGCTTGTTTATCTTTACCTGCAACCCACCCAACAAATTGTATATTAGGATATTTTTCCATTAATTCGCTTCTCAAATATCCCTCACCCAATACTATTCCTTTCCGATTCAAATCCGTTACAGCTTGACAAAACAGCCCAATTCCTTTCTCAGGAGATAATCTGCCCATAAACAAATAAACATCGTTATTTAATAATTTATTAGGTAATTGATTCTCATTTATTTCTACAGGATCTGCAATCGTATATATTTTACGACTATCATTCATCAGCTGCATACAAATCTTTCGAGTCAACGCCGAGATTGATATGAAATATATTTTCTTATTTTTTGCCATTACATGATTCTGAATCGCCATTCTTATACTTCGCCATATTTTCTGCGGATAGCTTCGGACATCGCAGTTACAAGTCAAACATGAATAACTCATCGGTTTCCTAAAGCAAATCTCATTACGTTGATAATCATAAAACCCTCCATTGGGACAAAAGCAAAAAAAATCATGAAGTGTTATCACCGTCTTAAAATCCATTTTGGCTGTAACAGCGTAGAGCGAAGCGGTTAACGCTTTTGTCCACGTATGAAAATGTATAATAGACTCTACGGGACTCAACGTAGCTAAAAGGCGTTCAAACACTCGCTTTGTTTCGTTATCCCACAATCCCTTAGATATTGCACGAATCCGATTCTCATCATGCAATATGTCCTTTTTCCCAATACATATAACGCGCACGCCGACCTCCTCCAACCTCCTATCAATAGGCTGAACGGCAGAAAATAGATATACAGAATAATGTTTCGCTAACCCAATAGCAGAATTTATGGCAACACTTGCAGCCCCTCCCTCTATATGTGCACAATCATTAACAATTACTATATTTTTAAGCATCTATATTTTTTTGAAACAGTTTATTTTGTAAGGAGAAATAAAATAATAAACAATATGAAAGAAAGCTGTCCCATAGAGCATATAATGACCGCCTTTTATCAAATAAGAAATAAAAAATACAATAAGACAGAGGCTTATAATATTATCCTTATTATAATACCTTATTAGAAAAAAAGCATAAAGACAAAGTCCTAACACTCCAAATTCAGAATACAGCCGGGCAAACATCGAATAAGCATCATCTTTATTCAATCCATATCCACCAAAGTCTGATTTATACATACGCTCATAATTCTGGGCGTGTGTACCCAACCCTGTACCCAAAATGCGACAGGGAGCATTGAAAGCAATCCAATAATTAGTCAATATCACATACGAACTCGTATTTAAGTGCTCAAAATCTTCAGGCTCCGCATATTCAACCATAGATAAGGTTTGTGTTATCTTCTCTTGAATAGCTCTTAATTGTGGATTCACGAAATATTCAGAAGATGATAAAATATCCCTATTATTAATACACCAACACACACCCACAATGAAACATACCACAAGACCAATTCTTAAATATTTAAAATAGTAGTAGAACTTAAGAAATAGGATAATCACAACTGCAACAATCATACTGGTGGTCAATGTCAGTATTAAAGCGATCCCAATGACTAGAGACTTCATTCGATTATATTTCATAAATCCCGGAGCCAAAAAAACATATGCAGCGGCTGGTATAGAAAAAGCAGTGAAAGATCCTGGTTCCATTAACATTGCATGCAACCTACCCGTATTCTGTGTCATCGTGCCATCTAATGTATAAGGAAAGATATCTATTTGAGTCGCTGACATAATGACAAATTGAACAATGCCTATAATGGACAAAATATAAACTAAACTCACATATCTACGGAACCATTCAGAAACAGGTATCTGACAATACCGAAAAATCTGATAATAACAAAACACACAAGTAAACAATAGCACAATCTGCTGAAATAGTTTTCCAGTATCATAGCCATTATACACAACCATTGACAATGAATGAAAGAAAAAAAGAGTGCCTACAAACAAACAAGAAGTACTTACATATACTTTATTAAGTTGGAGCATTATAAATAAAGTTGCTATTATTAGAAATGCGGGTTCAGTATATCGACCTAGAACCATTCCTGCCAACACAAACCAAACAAGCGATAATTTCAATGTGATAGAAAGACGCATTTTCATATTAAACACAAGGCTAAATGCATTCGTAAATAATTCTGGATTAAAGATTGTTTTCTTCCATTATTTTCCTGAATCTCTTTGACCAAGTGCTCCAATTTAGTCTTTCATTAAAAAGCGTTATTCCTCCCTTATGTAATTGAAGAAATTCATTTGATTCCAAGCTCTTTTCAATAGCATCCGCAAACTCCTGTTCGCGTGCTGCTAGAGGAAGTTTATAACCATTTACACCATCTATTACATAATTCCCTGTCCCTCCCGTATCATAAGTAAAAATAGGCAAACCGAATGCAGAGGACTCACTAAAAACAATAGCAGAACATTCCGCATTAGTTGGTAATAAAAGTAAATGAGAGTTCTTCACTATATCTACATACTTTCGGTAATGCTCCGGATTATTCTTATCCAGAAATCCCATTATTCGAACAAATGGAAGATTCGCATATTTTAGAGGTATTTCGGAAAGCCCTACAATGAACAGACAAGAGTTAATCCCACGCTTATTTAAAAGTTGCACCGTTTTAACAGCAACTTCCCCTCCTTTACGAATCCAGTCTACACCTGAAAATAAGATATTCAAAGCTCCACTTTTATAAGGAGTAGCATGCAAAAGATCCTTGTCATCAAAGTTTGCTCCAAACTCAAGAACATAATTTCTCTGGAGACACCCATCGTAATCGTTGATAACAGAAGCTGCTGCCCATTGAGAAGAACGAATATTAATAAACGCATTCTTAATCGCTTCTTTTTCATAGTGTTCCCCTTGAGTAATCAACCATGAGGACAAACCATGCCAATAATAATCTATCATAATATGAAAGGTTGCATCTGTATAATAAATTATCGGTTTCTCAAAATTAACAAAAGCACTAATTTGCGCCCCACCAGGAAAGAAAATATAGTCGCACAATCGTACTTTATTCATATTTATATGTTTGGCGCAAAGCTTAAAATAATACCGATTATGTTCTACTATGGCTTTTTTCCCAAAAAGCATTTTAAGTAATATTTTCAAAAATATAAAACATATTTTACTTGGTTTACAAGAAATCCATACCACTTCATAACCAGCATTTTGGAGAGCTTCCCTTATTTTATATTTCGTACCACTCCATGCCTTTTTGTCTCGGAAAGGGTCTTCAGCAGAAACGTATCCTATTATTTTATTTCTCATCACTAATATATCTTAATTAATTATCTTAATTTTCCGCATGTAATATCCAATGACACCTTTTGTCAAATAATATACATTCAACAAAAGAGGAATTGACTTACAATAACGCTTAACTTTAAAACTCTCCCAAAGCCCTCTGATTGTATTACTAACTCCTCCCACTTGCATGGCTATAGTAGGTGTTTCAATATACCTAGCATTCAATTTCTTACGAAGCAAAAATTCGTAATCTGCACAAATTTTAAATGAGATATCAAAATTCCCCAATTCATCAAATAACTTTCTATTATGTAATGTCGAACCATGAGAAATTTTCATACAACATCGAAATTCTTTTATATTATATGGATTCCCGAATACTCTCTTATATTTCCCTTTAGCATCAATTAATTTACTTTGCGCCGTTATTATATCGATACCATCCAAAGTCTGCTTTTTTAGATAATTCCAATATACATTCATAGCACCTTCCAATAAATAGTCATCAGCACCCAAAAACATAATCCATTCCCCCGTAGCCAAACGGATGCCCTTATTCCACGCATCATAAATCCCTTTATCTACTTCCGAAACAATAACATCAATACTCTCTGCAAACTCTCTGACAATATCCATTGTCCGATCTGTAGAGCATCCATCGATAATTAATAATTCCAACTGGTCTTTTTTTTGAGAAACAATGCTATTCAAGCAGCGCTTAAGAGTCTTTTCTGCATTATATGTAGCAATTATAATTGATATTATCTTTTTCATAGAATTAACAATCCCAATAGTGTACAGGAATAGAGCATTATACAATCTTTTTCTTACATACAAATTTTATGATTCTATTTAACCTTTTCTAAAACGTCTCTAATCACATCTAAAAATTGAGTCCCATATTTTAAATCTGGTTCCAAATAATTTCCTTCCCCCCATTCATTCCAAGCTTTTATGAAAACCAGATTGTCCTCTGCAGAACGCACAGATACTTTTGAAAACATCTCATGACAAAGTTTCTTCCATTTTTGGGGAGTACTATTAACGATTATAGTTCCACGAAATTTGCTTCGCGGTGAATGATCATAGTTAGGGCATATAGAAGGATAAACATTCTCATTAACTATGTAATTATTTAATAAATATTGAGAATATTGACTATACTCAATCGTTATTGGTTTCCTTAATAATTTCCTTAATATTTTTTTTATATATATATTCGGAAGAGTTCCACTTTTTTCACTAGCTCCAAATACAAAATCCACCAATACACTATCAAAGCCTACCTTAAGGATTTCTTGCTTCAAGCTATCCTTAATAGTAAATCCCATAAAATAGAAACCTTCCAATCCATTTTCTCTAGCCAACCGATTCCATGTCTCAATAAATAATTGCGGTTCTGGGATATTCAATGGATCATAGACGGCAAATAGTATTTTTTCATTTATTCTAATATAACGCCTATCTTTAAATGCAGGCAACATGGCGTAGAAGTGTTCTTCATAATCTTCAATACCTGGATAAGTTTGTTCTATCAATAATTTAGAAGGCTTATTAGGGTCCCATGTCTTTGCATACCATGAATGATTAGCCCAGCATAAGCAAAAAGGAAAATCAGGCTTACCTGTTTCTACTACTTCTCCAAAAACTCTATCTAGCATTCGTTTACCGGCAAACCAATAATGCCAGTAGCAAAACCCTTCAATGCCAGCATTCTTTGCCATTTCCGCTTGTTGAATTCGAACTTCTGGAACTCTTAAATCATAATATCCCAAATCTGCAGGAACACGAGGCTGATAATGCCCTTTAAATAGAGGCTTCGCCCTACCTACATTTGTCCACTCCGTAAATCCTTTTCCCCACCATTCATCATTTTCTTTCGTAGGGTAATATTGTGGAAGATAAAATGCGATCAATCTTGGTTTTGACATAATATACTACTGTTTATTCTTTATATATTCATAATTACTTTGTTGCAAACGAAGCAAGGTGCTGTAGTTGTCCGTCCTTCATGCGATCTTTTTCACTATAAAGAATTCCCTCATGCTGCTTTACTTGTTCTATAGTGAATCTTATATTCAACACATGTGCTGGAATTCCTCCTGAAACACAATAAGGTGGTATTGATCTAGACAACTGCACCGGCAGCTATCACGGCTCCACGACCTACTGTAACACCCTTTAGAATCGTAACATTTGCACCAATCCACACATCATCTTCTATTATGATATCAGCATCATCACTTGCCTCTTTTTCATTATTATCAATTATTGGAACTCCTATTTTCCTCATATTATGATCCCCATTCACCATAGTAACATTAGGGCCTAAAAGAACATTATTTCCAAAAATTATTTTTTTATAAATACAATACAAAACAGCATTAGGACCAATAGATACATGATTGCCTAATTCAATCATAGATGCCGAATTGATTATACAATTCGAGCCTATAAAACATTTATCTCCTCTCTTAGCAAATTTATATTCTGGACGAAATATGTAAGCGATTAGCTTTTTAATAATATTTTTCAGCATGATGTAACTATTTTAAATCAAACAGAATATTTATCCTCGGCTACCTGTAAATAATAATAGTAGCCGTGGAGAAAGAATACGCAATATTAAGAATGATAATAAAGATATTATTAACGTCAAAAAGATGCACGCAAAATAAATTAAAACTACTGTTATTTCACTTTCTGGTTGTATCATAAATACTACACATGATGTTAAAGGAGCAACATAAATCCAATGAAGACAATATGTAAAAAAGAACTTGCAGTTAGTATCTTTGGAACATTCATTTCATGTTTATCAATATATAAGAATAATGCAGAGACCAAAGATAGCCCTAATAAGATACTTAATCTAATTGGAAAGTTATATGCTAATTCATCATATTCCCAAACAGCCCATAATAACGAAATTATATAAACAGGCCAATATCCTGTAAGTGATGCCATTTTTCTAAAGGGCTCTATCCCTTTCATGGCAAAATATGCTCCCCATGTAACAAATAGTATAATATCTATACCAGGCACAATAGGCAATCTAGGCCACAAACCTAATAACCAGATAAAAGTCAAAACTATAACAACATATTTACCACATTTATTTATCACAAAAAAAATGATAGGAGCCAACACCATAACAGCCATCAAATCACGAACATACCAAAGAGGTGCATCAGAAGGAGCATACATACCCCAAAATGAATTAAAAATCTCTTTGCACAATAAGAAAAACTTTTAGGGAGAAGTTCCAACTTATCAGACGATATCATAAAAAGTCTCCAAATTTCAAATATAATATTCCATAATAAATAAGGTATCAATAACGTTTTTACTCTTGATTTTAATTTTAATTTATACTTTTCCTTAAAACAATCAACAGTATTCAATCCTTGAAAAAATAAATAGCCAGATATGATACAAAACATAGGGACCGCCACACGAGGAAATATCCAATTAAAGAAATAAATAAACCTATGAGACCATGAATCGGTATTAAAAGGGAATGTATATTCTATGCCACCTTGAGATGCTGCAAATGGTAGAACATGAATAAATAAAACTAATACAGTCATCGGGAAACGTAACCGCTCAATAGTTCTTGATGTAATATTATCCATATCAACAAGATTTTATTTTATGCCACCGTTCAGGATAGAAATCTTTTGTTACAACATTTCTTATAAAGCGTTCAGGACAAACAGTAATTGAATCTTCAAATTTACATAGCCAAGCTCCCCACCATGAGAATGTACTATTCGCATTAATATGATAATGACATTCACTCATCAAATACATATCACGCCATGAATTTACACCTTGATTACACTCAATATAAAAAAAATTCTCTACTCCGAATTGCTCCTTGCACCAATCCAAATCATTAGAAAAAACATAGAAATGAGGAGTATCCACATATTGCCGAATATAATCAATTGCTTCATGGTAGTAATCCAATGTAGCTACACCATTCAATTGATAATAACCAGTCGGTTCTATATTCATATAATCTCCCCGTCGAATATGGACAGAAACACTACTATTATCACCACGAATAACCTGAAGCCATTCATTAAATCGATCCTCATTAGGTTGTTCACGGAACATAAATGCTTTTTTGACTTCATCAGGTACATTCATGAAATTTTTTTCGGAATGCCATCCACCCACATAGTAATTGATCCCCCAAGGTCCTTTCTGCATCAATAACGGCGTGTAGTCATAATTGAGAGGTTCATAGATTGTTCGAACACCAACACTCTTGAATAGTCTAAATTTTCTACTTAATACATAGATAATTTGTAAAACCTTTATCAACAATGTTTTATTCACCTCTATACCAAATGCCCGTTCTAAATCATATCCATAGTGATTATGCTTTGACATGATATCAAATATTACTTTTGTGTTAGGATTTACTTTCTTCTTAGCTAAATAGTACGCATACTGAGACATTTGATTTCCCAAACCATTAAATATAACAACAACATCCATTATACAGTAAAATTATTTATATTATTCCTATACTTACCGAACCGTTTTACCCACGCTGCTCTTACTATTTTTCTCTCTGAATCATCAATTCCTATAAAATAAGCCGAAATAGAGAAGATCACAAATGAAGTTACGGTGGACAGGATCAAACGAGTAAAAGATTCATCTTTCAATATAATCCTAACGCAATAAACAGCACATAATGTAATTATCCCTACCAAAAGCATAGGCATAACAACTCTACCCAAAAAATGCCAGAAAGGAAAACTCATCACTTTTTTAAGATAGAAATAGCTCATAAAAAATAAAAGTATTT
>NZ_JH114334.1:627-926 GCF_000157095.2 Bacteroides sp. D1 | reverse complement strand
TCGCATGTATAAAGCTTATCAGTATTCCCCAACATACAAACTCCTGAGTGTATACAGGAAACGATTTCAACCATATTGTAAGTATATAATGTGACTCTAATAAAAATGGGATCATCATTACAAGAACAAGATACCCCTGTGCTTTAGCAGAAGCGAAAGTCAAGCTGATACTACGTTTAATATCACCTTGACTATAAGATTTTGTTATTTGTGGTGATATTGCAAGTCCTATATTTGAAGCAAAACTACTAAAAACAGACATCACCTGCATACAGATACCACGTGCCGCATTTACTGTT
>NZ_JH114334.1:0-527 GCF_000157095.2 Bacteroides sp. D1 | reverse complement strand
ACCTGTTTACTTGACAATAATGAAGCAATAAATAATTTAAGGTAAATCATTGAAGATGTATTTCTAATAATTTCATTAGCCATTGGATGTTTCATTTTTAATAAATATGGCTTTAGATACTTATCAAAATCTTTTCTTTGATCTCGTGGTATATATGAATAGTATTTATACATACGATTACATACTTGATAAAAATCATATTTAAGATTTTCAGGAAGAAGTCGGTCTCCCACTTCATAGATTGCTCGAAAATCAATGGCATCACGTTTAACACCTGAAGCATAGGGAGAAGCATAGGGCATCATTGCATATAAATACGATTCTTTTGAGTACATCAATGTTTTTCCTTTAGATAAGAAGTTCCAATAGAAAAACAAGCTCATATAAAAACAACCTTTCAAAGCTACAGGCGCTTCTACATTTTTAACGGCTTCAGTTCTGTATATAACTGACGAAATAAACGTTCCTAATCCTAGTATGTTGTTACATAATAAAAAATAATTACGCATTGCCATCTCATCTTTAAA
>NZ_JH114333.1:154240-203385 GCF_000157095.2 Bacteroides sp. D1 | reverse complement strand
TACGTTTAGCGGATTACTGATACAGAAACTGGAAACAGAGAACAGAAACATACTAGTAATGAACTTGAGATTTTACTTTTCATCATGTCATAACCTTATTCAGGTGGTTATAGCACGAGGGTTCCACCTCTTCCCATTCCGAACAGAGAAGTTAAGCCTCGTCACGCCGATGGTACTGCGTAACAGTGGGAGAGTAGGTAGCCGCCGTTTTTAGAGAAGCCCCTTGATTCAGCAACGAATCAAGGGGCTTTCTGTTTTGGGTACTTTGCAAAATTTCTGTTTTTTGATTTATCAATGGTACTTTGGTATTTATACCGCCCTTTTTAGCAGATACAAACCTCATAATAGTTTGTTCAATAGAGATGCTTTTTTTAACAAATTAAAATGATGTTCCCTAGAACAAAACACTTTAGAACTTGTTCTTATAGTAGAGACAAATTTTTATGCTTAAATGATGTGAACAATGATACTCGTGTACATTTTATTGCTACATTTGTCGCCGAATCTGTAACGAACGATTTAAACAACTAAAAATACAATGAAACTTTCGCCGAAATTCATATTAGCTTTTGTTCTGCTGATGCTATCTTTTAGCATGGGTGGAAATGCTATGAATTTTTCGGCTTATGCTTCAAACTGTGAAGCTTCTTGTCAACTGTCAGAATCGTCTTCTGATGTTAATCGTAATTCTTCTGTAGATAATCAGTCAGTTAGTTATGATAACTCGCAGTCATTAACTATTTCTGATGTAGAATTAGGATTTAAATTAGTAACTGAATCAAATTCTAATAATTATCGCCTGCGTAGAATCATTGAAATCAATGACTCCTTGAAAGACGTTATGCATAAGTTTCTCGTGTTAAGAGAGAATTCTTTAGTATTAGATCAAAGTAAATCTTTTTATTCGGATAAGGATCCACATTACTCCATTATGTGTAGCGATTACTATGTGTTCGCTCTAAGACATATCCTTATTTAGTTTATTTCCCCCTATTATCCGTTTTTTTTCGTACTCTGTATGAACTGTGTGACTTTTTCCTTTTAAAAGTTGCAGGGTCTGTAGCGCAGTGTGCCTAATCGAAATTTTTACTTCCTAAATAACTAAAATTAATTTCTTAACAAAAAACTTATTATGGAAACTACTAAAAAAACTCAAGTTGTAGGTATAAAAAATGCCGGTATCGTAATCATCTGCTGTTTAGTAATAGCTGTATGTATCTTCCAATTCCTGTTAGGTAACCCGTCCAACTTTATGAACAATGACCCGAACAATCACCCGTTGAACATGTTGGGTACTATTTACAAAGGTGGTATCATCGTGCCTATTATCCAGACATTGTTGTTAACCGTACTTGCTTTGAGCATCGAACGTTATTTCGCTCTTCGTTCTGCTTTCGGTAAAGGTTCATTGTCTAAATTTGTAGCTAACATCAAAGACGCTTTAGCTGCCGGTGACATGAAGAAAGCACAGGAAATCTGTGACAAACAACGTGGATCTGTTGCTAACGTAGTAACTTCTACTTTGCGTAAGTATGAAGAAATGGAAAAGAACACATCTCTTCCTAAAGAACAGAAGCTGTTGGCTATCCAGAAAGAACTTGAAGAAGCTACTGCTTTGGAAATGCCGATGATGCAACAAAATCTTCCGATCATCGCTACCATCACCACTCTGGGTACATTGATGGGATTGCTCGGTACTGTAATCGGTATGATCCGTTCATTTGCTGCTTTGTCTGCTGGTGGTGGTGCTGACTCTATGGCTTTGTCACAAGGTATCTCTGAAGCTTTGATTAACACTGCTTTCGGTATCTTGACTGGTGCATTGGCTGTTATCTCTTACAACTATTACACTAACAAAATTGATAAATTGACTTACGGACTCGACGAAGTCGGATTCTCTATCGTGCAAACTTTTGCAGCTACTCACTAATTCTGCGAACCCTTATAAAATCTATTATTAATCATGGGTAGAGCGCAAATTAAAAAGAAAAGTACGTTCATAGATATGACCGCTATGAGTGACGTTACTGTATTGCTTCTGACTTTCTTTATGTTGACATCAACATTTGTGAAGAAGGAACCAGTGCAAGTTACCACTCCGGCTTCTGTATCGGAAATCAAGATTCCGGAGACTAATGTACTCCAGATTCTGGTTGATCCGGAAGGAAAAATATTTATGAGCCTCGACAAGCAGCAGGATATGCAGGCTGTCTTGGAGAGCATGGGTGAAGAGTATGGCATTAAGTTTACTCCGGAACAAGAGAAGAGATTTATGTTGTCTTCTACTTTTGGAGTGCCTATCAGAAGTATGCAGAAATATCTTGATCTCCCCGAAGATCAACGGGATAAGATCCTTAAGAATGAAGGTATTCCATGCGATAGTGTTGATAATCAGTTTAAATCGTGGGTACGTAATGCACGTACTGCTAACGCTGATCTACGTATTGCCATCAAGGCAGACGCTACGACTCCATACTCAGTGATAAAGAACGTTATGAACTCACTTCAGGATTTGCGGGAAAATCGGTACAATCTGATTACTTCTCTCAAAGCAGAATCTGAAAATTAAAAAGGAGGAAATACAATGAGTGCTGAAGTACAAGAGAGCGGCGGAAAAAGAGGAAAGAGCAAGCAAAAAAAGATAACTGTCCGGGTGGACTTTACACCGATGGTGGACATGAACATGTTGCTGATTACTTTCTTTATGCTTTGTACCACACTGAGCAAACCTCAGACGATGGAAATAAGCATGCCGAGTAATGACAAAGATATTACTGAAAACCAGAAGAGTATGGTGAAGGCTTCACAGGCAATTACACTATTGCTGGGGCCTGATAATAAACTCTATTATTATGAGGGAGAACCTAATTATAAGGACTATACCTCGTTGAAAGAAACTAGCTACGGTGCAAATGGACTGCGTGCCGTACTTCTTCAGAAAAATGCTGTTGCTGTCAATAAAGTAAGAGAATTGAAACAACAGAAATTGGATCTTAAGATAACGGATGACGAATTTAAGAAGCAGGTTTCCGAGATAAAGAGCGGAAAGGATACCCCGACCGTAATTATTAAAGCTACGGATGACGCTTCTTATATGAATCTGATTGACGCGCTGGACGAAATGCAGATATGTAATATTGGTAAATATGTGATAACAGACATTGCGGAAGCTGATGAATTCTTAATCAAGAATTTCGATGCGAAAGGTGGATTGTCACAGAACTTAGCCGATAATTGATGTAACACCCAAAAAAGAAAAGTAAAATGGCAAAATTAGATTTAGCTTCTTCGGAATGGTGTCAACTGATTTTTGAAGGCAAGAACCAGGCATACGGAGCATATAGAATGCGTGCCAATTCAACAAAACGACACAATGTCGCCATGTTGATTGTGGTAATCATAGCGGCAGTCGGATTTAGCATCCCTACACTGCTTAAGTTGGCAACTCCGGAGCAGAAAGAAGTGATGACAGAGGTGACTACCTTGTCGAAATTGGCAGAACCGGAAATCAAACAGGAAGAGATGAAACGGGTTGAGCCGGTGGCGCCTCCTCCCCCTGCACTGAAGAGTTCTATCAAGTTTACTGCTCCTGTCATCAAGAAAGATGAAGAGGTGCATGAAGATGATGAGATCAAGAGCCAGGAGGATTTGAATGCTACTAAAGTATCCATCTCTATTGCCGACGTAAAAGGTAACGACGAGGCGAATGGTAAAGATATTGCTGATCTTAAGCAGGTAGTGACACAGGCTGCACCGGAACCGGAAAAGGTTTTCGATATGGTAGAACAGATGCCGACTTTCCCTGGTGGTCAACAGGAATTGATGGCTTACTTGGGTAAGAACATCAAATATCCGACTATTGCACAGGAGAATGGAACACAAGGTCGCGTTATTATACAGTTCGTTGTTGAACGTGATGGTTCTATCACTGATGTGCGTGTGGCTCGTGGCGTAGACCCTTATCTGGATAAGGAAGCTGTGCGTGTGGTAAAAAGTATGCCGAAATGGCTCCCTGGTAAACAGAATGGAAAAGCGGTACGTGTGAAATTCACCGTTCCGGTAATGTTTAGATTACAATAAAAGATGATGAAGAGACAATTTAGGCTGATAGGACTCGTAGCGTTGGTGGTGTTGAGTGCTTGTAACTCAAAATCGAAAGGGCCGACGGATACTTATTCTTCCGGTGTGGTATCTATTGCAGCGGATGAGAGTTTCGAACCTATCATACAAGAAGAGATAGAGGTGTTTGAAAACCTTTACCCTTTGGCCGGGATTGTTCCTCGCTACACAACTGAAGTGGAAGCGATTAATTTACTTCTGAAAGACAGTGTCCGGTTGGCTATTACAACCCGGACACTGACTAAGGAAGAAATGAATTCATTCCACAGCCGTAAATTTTTCCCTCGCGAGATAAAATTGGCTACGGATGGTCTGGCATTGATCGTGAATCGTGCTAATCCGGATTCTTTGTTGAGTGTACGTGATTTCCGTCGCATCCTCACCGGTGAGGTGAAAAACTGGAAAGAGGTAAATCCGGATTCCCGGTTGAAAGGAATTCAGGTGGTGTTTGATAATAAGAACTCCAGTACCGTACGTTTTGCAATAGACTCAATCTGTGGTGGAAAACCGTTGGCAGAAGGTAATGTCAGTGCCTTGAAAACCAACCAGCAAGTGATAGATTATGTAGCGAAGAATCCTGATGCCATGGGAGTTATTGGAGTAAACTGGCTGGGGAACCGCAGTGATACGACCAATCTTTCTTTTCGTGAAGAGATCAGAGTGATGGCAGTCAGTGCTGAAGATGTGGCAACTCCTGCGAACAGCTATAAGCCTTATCAGGCCTATCTGTTCTATGGTAATTATCCGCTGGCACGATCCATCTATGCATTACTGAACGATCCTCGCAGTGGGCTGCCCTGGGGATTTGCTTCTTTTATGATATCCGACAAGGGGCAGCGGATTATATTAAAATCCGGACTTGTTCCGGCTACACAGCCGGTGCGTATTGTCCACGTGAAAGACGAATAATAACTAAAATTAGAGACTATCATGAAACGAGTACAAATGTTTTTAGCTGGAGCGTTTATAGCAGTAGGGTCGCTCTGTGCGCAATCAACCGATGCCGAATGGCAGGCGGAAGTTGCCAAATTGAAAGGAACTATTCAGACGAATCCTGCACAGGCTGCTGAAGAAGCCGAGCATCTGATTAAAGGAAAGAATAAAAAGAATGTGGAACTTTTGGTAGCTATCGGAAATGCGTATCTGGATGCTGACAAACTTCCCGAAGCGCAAGAATATGCAACTCTTGCCAGAAAAGCGAATGGTAAATCAGCTCTTGCTTCTGTATTGGAAGGAAATATTGCCATGAAGCAGAAAAATGCGGGTCTCGCTTCTCAGAAATATGAAGAAGCGATTTATTTCGATCCGAAATGTACGGAAGCTTATCTGAAATATGCAGATGTTTATAAATCAGCCAATGCAAGTCTTGCTATTGAAAAGCTGAACCAATTGAAAGCCCTGGAACCGTCCAACACAGCCGTAGACAAAAAACTAGCCGAGATTTATTATTTAAAAAATGATTTTAGTAAAGCGGCAGAAGCTTATGCGAATTTTGCAATGGGGCCTACTGCTACGGAAGAAGATTTGGTGAAGTATGCGTTTGCTTTATTTTTGAACCATGATTTTGAGAAATCGCTCGAAGTGGCTAATATGGGATTGCAAAAGAATGCCCATCATGCTGCGTTCAACCGTTTGGCAATGTATAACTATACTGACTTGAAGCGTTTTGATGAAGCGATAAAGGCAGCGGACATCTTCTTCAATGAATGTGAAAAAGCCGATTATTCTTATTTGGATTATATGTATTATGGACACTTGCTGGAAAGTCTGAAAAAATATGATGATGCAGTAATACAATATGAGAAAGCGGTAAAGATGGATCCGACAAAGACGGATTTATATAAAAATATCTCTTCTGCTTACGAACAGAAGAATGATTATAAAAAAGCAATCAGTGCTTACCAGAAATATTATTCATCCCTTGATAAAGAAAAACAGACTCCGGACTTACAGTTTCAGGTTGGTAGACTTTATTACGGTGCTGGTACGCAACCTGATTCATTGACAATCACTGTTGAAGAACGCAAGCAGGCGTTGATGTCCGCCGATTCTGTTTTCCATGCAATTGCAGAAGCAGCACCGGATAGCTACTTGGGTAACTTCTGGAGAGCTCGTGCCAATTCAGCACTGGACCCTGAAACCACTCAAGGACTTGCGAAACCTTTCTATGAGGAAGTGGCTGCTTTATTGGAAAGCAAAAATGATCCTCATTACAATTCAGCTTTGGTTGAATGTTACAGTTATCTTGGATATTACTATTTGTTAGCGATCGAGAATCCGGCATTGAAGGCCGAAGCAAAGGCTAATAAAGATAAATCCATAGAATACTGGAATAAAATTCTGGCTATAGACCCCGCTAATGCTACTGCTAAAAGGGCATTGGACGGCATCAAATAGTGAATAATTTTAGTTGTTTGTCGTGACAGGAGGAGTGGAGAGTGATCTTAGCTCCTCCTTTTTTGCACTTTTTTCTCCTTTTCTATTGGAATATTCAAAAGATTGCCTACATTTGTGGTGTACCATTACACTAATACACTAAGAAACATTGTTCATTAAACAGAAATGCTATGATTACAGTAGAAAATCTTTCATTTACTTATCGTAAATCGAAGCGTGCGGTATTACATGATTTTTCGCTTTCGTTCGAGTCCGGCAGGGTATATGGACTGTTGGGAAAGAATGGCGCGGGAAAGTCTACTCTTCTCTATCTGATGTCCGGGTTATTGACTCCTAAAAACGGCAAAGTGGTGTTTCACGATACAGATGTGCGCCGACGGTTACCGGTTACTTTGCAGGATATGTTTTTAGTTCCCGAAGAGTTTGAATTACCTTCAGTCTCTCTGGTTAGCTATGTGGAGTTGAACAGTCCTTTTTATCCCCGTTTCAGCAAGGAGGAGATGATTAAATATCTCCATTATTTTGAAATGGATATAGATATTGATCTCGGATCACTTTCTATGGGACAGAAAAAGAAAGTATTCATGAGCTTTGCGCTTGCTACAAACACTTCTCTTTTGTTGATGGACGAGCCGACCAACGGACTGGATATTCCCGGTAAAAGTCAGTTCCGTAAGTTTATAGCATCGGGCATGTCGGATGATAAGACGATTGTAATTTCTACGCATCAGGTTCGTGACATTGATAAGGTGCTCGACCATGTATTGATTATGGATGACAGCCGTGTGTTGCTGGATGAATCTACAAGTAATATTTGCGACAAACTCTTCTTTGTGGAGAGTGACAATCGGGAACTGGCGAAAAATGCTCTTTTCGCAATCCCTACTATCCAGGGGAATTACCTGATACTTCCTAACGAAGAACAGGAAGAATCGGAATTAAATCTGGAACTTCTTTTTAATGCTACGTTGGCTGCTCCTGAAGAGATAGCCCGATTGTTTCACACTCAAAAATAAAAGACGATGATGAAAGATACTTTTTTCAGTTTGCCTCGTTTTATGAATCTTTGCCGTAAGGAGATGGTAGAGAGTTGGAGATCGAATGTGCTTCGTATGGTGTTGATGTATGGAGTGATGGCGGTGGTATTGGTTTGGAACGGATATTTTGAGTATAGAGGTACTTATAGTCATGAAAGAGATCCGATGTGGATATTTCTTCTGATTGCTTTTATTTGGGGACTGTGGGGCTTCGGCTGTTTGAGTGCTTCGTTTACAATGGAAAAGATGAAATCGAAAACAAGTCGTACTTCCATGTTGATGGTTCCGGCAACTCCTTTCGAGAAATTCTTCTCTCGATGGTTTGTGTTCACAGTAGTGTATTTGGTTGTTTTCCTGATTTCTTATAAGTTGGCGGATTATACACGGTTGATTATCTATTCTTTGGCCTATCCGGAAAAAGACTTCATTGCCCCTGTTGCCCTGTCGCATTTGGCTGGAGATAAAAAATATTATACTTTGTGCAACACTGGGTTGCAATTTGGAGCACTGATGTCAGGCTATTTCTTTGTTCAATCTTTATTTGTACTGGGTAGTTCTATTTGGCCAAAGAACTCTTTCCTGAAAACATTTGCAGCAGGAACAGTGATAGTTATGGTGTATTTTTTAGTCGGCATTTTGATGAGTAAGATTCTGTTGGAAAACGGTCAATATTATCCGGGAGGCATATTCGAGTCCAAAGATACTATTTGGTGGATCATAATTGTTGCCGGCATCTTTTTTGCGTTGGTGAATTGGACGCTGGCTTATTTCCGCTTTAAAGAGTCCGAAATTATTAATCGAATGTAATACCTTAACCTATGAATTTTAAAGAAAGTAAAGCTATTTATTTACAGATTGCAGATAGAATCTGTGATGAGATATTGCTGGGGCAATATCCGGAAGAGGAGCGAATCCCTTCTGTCAGAGAGTATGCTGCTATTGTGGAGGTGAATGCTAATACGGTGATGCGTTCCTTTGATTATCTTCAGATGCAGAATATTATTTATAATAAACGTGGCATTGGGTATTTTGTAACTACGGGAGCGAAAGAGCTGATTCATTCTCTCCGTAAGGATACCTTTCTAAAGGAAGAACTGGACTATTTCTTTCGTCAGTTGTATACGCTTGATATACCGATAAAAGAGATAGAGACAATGTATCATGAGTTTATAAAAAAGCAGAAATAGAATAAAGACGAATATTATGAAACGTACTACTTATATATTTATAGGCCTCCTCGTTTCGGGATTGATTGTAGTTGTGGCAACTATTATTTTCGTATCTACGTCGGGGAAGCCGTATTGGGAAAATGGAGCCTTTTTGGGTGATGAACAAGTGACAATGGACTTGAATGGCGTGCATGTTGTGAAAGTATTTGTCAGCTAGGATGGAGTGTTTAAAGAGAGGCGTGTGTTTGTGAGCGGAGAAATGCAAATAGAATCTCCTTCCGCTTTGTCAGGTAAAGAACAAATTTCGTATCCTAAGGGGAAATATTTGAATGTAATCCAAAAGGATGACACTTTGTTCATGAAGCTGGATTTTAGTGCGAATAATATTCCTGATAAATTTCAACACCAAGATTATATTTACTCAACTGGTTTTGACGTAAAATTGGCTGTGGACTCGCTGGCTAGCGCAATTACTGATACGGAAGGTTTGAAATTAAACTTGAAGGGTATTGAAACGGATTCATTGGTTGTCCGTGGGCGCTATAGTGTATCACTTGATTCTTGCCAACTTCGTTCGCTTGATATTCAGGGGAATGTGAGGGAATTTCATGCAAAAGACAGTAAAATAGAAAACTTCTATCTGAATTTAGATGGTGTGTGGAGATGGACATTTGCGAATACGGAAGTGGGAACGGAATATTTGACTGGTAGCAGTCATCATTCTAACGATTTGCAAAAAGGAGAATGCAAACGGGTTGTCTGGACTCCTCTGACAGAAGATGCATGCTTGCAGATGAATATAGAAGAAAAGGCGGAGATTACAATAACACCGGAATGAATGAAGCGAAATAGGTATGAAGATATAAAATATTGCACGAATTACTAGACAGTATCTAAATTGGAAAAGGAGCAATAATGGCTTTTAAAGTGTCTCCTAAAAGTAAGATGAAAAACTTTTAGGGACATCTTTATTCCGTTGTTGCTCCTTTTAATATTGAGGGTTATATCGTCAAATTACAATGTTTTTGTCAGAGTGAAGCAATCGATATCCGGTGCCCAGTTGTAACTATTACCCATGCGAATGGTGTTATATCCTGCTTTTAGTTCAACGGGAACTGTGATTTCGTTATGGTTATTATCCTCTCCCAAAGAATCTATTTTGGTAATAATGCCGTTGACATCCAGTTCTATTTGGCGTCCTTTACCGTATGAGTAATGGATAGTCATGTTGTAGCGTCCGCCATCTTCGCTATACACTTCCTTCCATTCGGCATAATTCTCCGGTTGTCCACCCAGGAAACCTACTTTCATTTTGCCGGAAGCTTCTTTGTCATTGGCATAAAGAATACCTTTAGGATTTTTACCTAGGTCGTTGAAAAGAGGCAAGTAAGCCCATTCTGCTTCGTACAGAGTCGGTTCCAGACGGGTTTCGCCTTCCATACGGAGGAACATGGCACTGTGTGCCGGAAGCGTTTGTTCGAATGTGCCGGAGAAGCTGCCTAAATCGTTATGTTTTACGAGATCACGTACTTTTACATTTCCTCCAAATTCCAATGAAGAGAACGGGACGGAGAAACGGCATACGGTATCGGAAGGATTGTAGAGAGCCACAGCACGTACGTTTCCACGTTTCTGCTCAATATCTTTCACAAGTACATAACCTTCATTTTCATGTTGCGCTACGTATGCCTGCAAACCTAGCGGGTCTTGGTTGAGGGCAATCAATTCTTTGTTTTTCAGCAGCTCGAGAGAAGACTCCGGTATGTTTTCCAGGTTACATCCGATAAGCAAAGGAGAGCTCATGATACACCATAAACCGAAATGAGCTTCTTCTTCTGTCGGGGTAAGACCTTGTCCGCCCACTTTGCTGTCGTTACGGAATCCGATAACCATCATGTCCATGTCATTGTAATGTCCGTTGCCGGCATAGGCAGACAGGTAAAGATTCTTGCCGACTACATATCTTAATGAGCCCCAGTGTGCGTTAATATCACCGCTGATACGCCAGGAGGTTGCTGCGTCTTTGGCCCAAGTACCCGGGAAGGCCCATCGGCAGATATTGATGGAAGCATCTTTGTTCACTTTGTCTATACTGTTCCGGATTGAAGTGTAGCGTTCCTTTTCATTAAGTCCCAGCGCATCTCCTCCGCAATAGTCAATTTTGATAAAGTCGAAACCCCAGTCTCCAAAGTATAATTGGGCGTCTTGTGGTTCATGCCCGTAGATACCTGCTCCTATACCTGCAGTGTCATTGTCCCACATGGAACCGCATGTACTATTACCCGCATCGGTATAAAGGCCGGCTTTCATTCCCAGGCTGTGAATATGATCCGCCACCGGTTTCATGCCGTTCGGGAAGCGTTTTTCATTTGCAAGCATTATTCCGTTGTCGTCACGTTTTCCGAAATAGCCATCATCAACATTGACATAATGATATCCGACATCTTTCAGGCCTTTTTCCACCATTAGGTCAGCCTGGTGTTTGATAATGTCTTCACTGATGTCTACACGAAACGCATTCCATGAACTCCATCCCATGATAGGAGGATTGACTGCCTTTTCATTTTCCGAAAGAGTGGTTTGAGTCTTTGTACAACTGATGCACATAAAAGAAGCTACTGCTACTGTAAAGAGATAAATCCTGTTTTTCATGATATAATAGGTTGGTATTTTCTTGCATAGCCGTCCCGATTTCGTCCCGGCGACTAAATAAAATTAAAGGGTAACTTACTGTAATCCAGAAAGCTACCCTTTATTTTGTCGGAATGAGGCGACTCGAACGCCCGACCCCTACGTCCCGAACGTAGTGCGCTACCAACTGCGCTACATTCCGATTGCTTAAGAAGTGGTGCCACCAGGAATCGAACCGGGGACACAAGGATTTTCAGTCCTTTGCTCTACCAACTGAGCTATGGCACCTTTCTCGTTTGCGGGTGCAAAGATAAGTATATTTTTTAATACCGCAATAACTTCGCGGGAAAATTTCGCCAAATTCTGACCGATGAAAATATTAATGTATTTGTGTTAGAATAAATATGTAGATAACTCACTATTTATGCAGCATATTTTATAAATTTACGCACTGAAACTATCAAAACATTATAAACACTCTAATCCTATGTCATCACTGGCAATTATTATTATAGTAGTTCTATCAGCTACCCTCATTTATGTGTGGGCAAAGTGCCAGTCACTTCAAAAAGAGGTACATTCGAAAGAAAATAAAGAGAATGAACTTAAGAAGTTGGCTTTGGTTTTGCAGAACATCAATGCCTACTTCTTATTGATTGACAAGGATTTTGTAGTCTGTGACACCAATTATTATTCTTTGAACCGTCTGCCTGTTCAGGTAGGTGGAGTTACAAAAAGAGTGGGGGATTTGTTGCATTGTAGAAACGCGATTGCAGCTGGTGAATGTGGTCAGCACGAACAGTGTAGACTATGTTGTATTCGTGCGTCTATCGGTAGGGCTTTTTATAAGAAAGCAAGTTTTAAGAATCTGGAAGCCTCGATGAAGTTGTTGAGTGAGGATGAAATGACAGTGACTCCTTGCGATGTATCAGTATCGGGTACTTATTTGAATATTCATGGCAAAGATTATATGGTGTTGACTGTTTATGATGTGACAGAACTGAAAAATGCGCAAAGGTTACTGGCCATTGAAAAAGAACATTCCATCTCTGCCGAGAAATTGAAATCTGCCTTCATTGCTAATATGAGTCACGAAGTTCGTACGCCGCTCAATGCTATTGTCGGGTTTTCCGGTTTGATGGTATCGGCTTCCGGCGAAGAGGAAAGAAAAATGTATGCTGATATTATCGCAGAGAATAATGAACGATTGTTGCGCCTGGTGAATGATATTTTCGATCTTTCTCAAATAGAATCCGGGACGGTAGATTTTGTATATAAGGAGTTTGATGCCAATGATTTGTTGAGAGAATTGGATGGAATATTTAAGGCGAAATTGAATAACTCGCCGGTGGAATTGATTTGTGAGGCGCATGTACAACCTATTATGATGTATTCGGAACGAGAACGCATCATTCAGGTATTGTCTAACCTCTTACATAATGCGATGAAATTTACTGCGTCGGGTGAAATCCGTTTCGGGTGCCGTTTGGAAGGAATGGAAGAAGTTTACTTTTTTGTGTCCGACACAGGCATTGGTATACCGGAAGAAGACCAGAAAAAGATATTCTCACGTTTCATAAAACTCGACCGTGAAATGCAGGGAACGGGACTTGGGCTGACTCTTTCGCAAACGATTATCCAAAATCTGGGTGGAAACCTCGAACTCGATTCGAAGGTCAACCGGGGATCTACTTTCAGCTTTGTGTTGCCGAGGGTGATTAAGCCGGAATTGATTAAGCCACAGCCATAAAGTAAATCGCCCTTACTACAGTTGTAAAGTGTATCTCAAAAGTGTTAAATCTGACTTTTGGAGATGCTTCACTTGACTGTAGTGAGGGTGATTTTATAAATTCAAGGCTTTTCGAATTGTCTTGAACTTCTTGATGAACAGGATGAATGTTTAGTCTTTACGACTTAGGTGCATCCTTATCTTTGTCTCCGGTTCCCGGAGATGCTTTGCTGGCAGAGGAACTTCCGAAGGAAGCTGAACCGGAGGATGCTGTGCCTGAAGTTGCTGCATTAGAAGCGGTTGCCCCGGGGGTAGCTGTGCTTGTCCCAGTTGTTCCTCCTGTGTGTGCAGAAGTTGCATTAGCAGGACGCGGAGCATTAACGCTACTTGCACTAACATTTGCAGTGGCAGGTTGAGCCTGAACTTCCCAATGGAACGGTTCGAAATTGGAATTAGGATCTACCCAAGACGGTTTCTTGGAAGCGTAGATAATAAACGGAGCAACGACAACGATAATTGCACCGATAATTAGTACGGAGAACCAAACGGTGTTGCTACCGGTAGAAATCTGGCTGGGCGGGATGAAGCTAAGAATGAAGGCAAGTAATGATCCGCAAAAGCCAAGACCGCCAACAAACCACATCAGGCCGTTGCCGGATTTACCGATACGGAACGGACGGTTGAGTTTCTTCATCTTATAACGCAATGCGATAGCTCCGGAGAACATCAACAGGTACATAATCAGATAAAGAATAACTGTCAGCTGTGACAGAATTTGATAGAAACTCTGTACGGAAGGCATAACAACAAACAACAAACTTAATACGGTTACAGCGATACCCTGTACGAACAAGATATTCTTCTGTACACCCAGCTTGTTTGTTTTCTGGAAGAACGGAGGCATATAACCGGCTTTACCTACGGCAAATATACCTTTGGACGGACCGGCAACCCATGTCAATACACCAGCCAATACACCGAAAGCAAGAGCGACCGCAATGATTGGTGACAACCAGGAAGCATGAATATATTTGAAATAGTTGTCGAAACCGACGAGCAGGCTTTGAGTCAGGTTGATGTCTTTAGCAGGGATAATCACACCTAATGCGAAAGTACCCAAAACGAAGATCAACACTGTGATAAGTGCACCGATAAATACGGCTTTCGGATAGTTTTTAGAAGGGTTATCTACGTCTTTTACGTGGATACCGCCCATTTCCATACCGGCATAAAACAAGAAGATACTGGCAGCAAGAACGACATTATCGAAGTTGGTAAAGTCGGGGAAGAAGCTGCTGTTGAAATCCATATTGGAATGTCCGCCCGTTGCCAGGTAAATGATTCCTAAGATAATCAACAATCCGGCTGGGATAATGGTACCGACCATACCACCGATTTTGGCTACTTTACCTACCCAGCTCATACCTTTCAGGGAGATGAAAGTGGCCAGCCAATAGATGATAAGTACGACGACGAGCGTATAATACTTATTGTTTGCCAGTGACATGTCATGTACGTCATTCATTCCGATGAAAGCGATAGATACGGCACCAAACGTCAATACTGTCGGATACCAGATCGTACTTTCGATCCATTGCACCCAGATGGCGAGGAATCCCAGTTTCTTGCCGTAGGCCTCGCCTACCCACCGGAATACACCACCCTGCTTATCCTGAAACATTGCTGCCAACTCGGCTGCAACGAGCGATGTAGGGATTAGAAAGACAATAGCTGCAAAAAGATAATAGAAGGCCGAACTCATTCCGTATACGGCCTCGGCTGGTAGTCCACGCAAGGATACTACTGCCGTAACATTCATGATAGCAAGGGTAAACACACCCAGCTTCACTGCATTTTTAATATTTGCCATAAGTTAAGGTTTTAAGTGAAAAATATTTTAAAGTCAGTGTTATAACAACATTTTGCGCGAGATGTTTCCGCAATCTCTTTCAAAGTTCGTTAATTAACATCGCCGGAACGGGATATTGCAACCCCCGATTTACCTGTTTCGGAACAATTACTTTTCTCGATTGTTTCTAAACAATCTAAATTATATGTGAACCATTTTATTATAAACTAAGTAGTTATGAAATCAGCGTTTTCAGATTTTATTTCCGGGAAAAAGGGGATTTATGGTATTCTTCACATTATTATATTAATAATGTCTCTTTTTCTGGTTATCAGTATCTCGGTGGATACTTTTAAGGGAATTCCGTTCTATACACAGTCTTCTTACATGAAGGTACAGCTATGTATCTGCCTTTGGTTTCTTTTCGATTTTGTGTTGGAGTTCTTTTTGGCAAAACATAAAGGACGCTATCTGCGGACACACTTTATCTTTTTATTGGTGGCTATCCCTTATCAGAATATCATCGCATATTATGGATGGACGTTTTCGGATGAGATTACCTACCTGCTTCGTTTCATTCCTTTATTAAGAGGAGGATATGCGCTTGCTATTGTGGTCGGCTGGCTGACTTACAACCGGGCTTCGAGCCTGTTTGTCTCTTATCTGACGATGTTGCTGGCAACAGTTTATTTCTCCAGTCTGGCATTTTTTGTGCTCGAGCATCGGGTAAATCCATTGGTGAATGATTATGGAGATGCCTTGTGGTGGGCTTTTATGGATGTTACTACCGTGGGGTCGAATATTATAGCGCAGACCGTGACCGGGCGCGTGCTTTCCGTTTTGCTGGCCGCCTTGGGTATGATGATGTTTCCTATCTTTACGGTTTATATTACAAATCTGATTCAACAATCCAACAAGCGTAGAAAGCAATATTACGAAGAGGAGGAACAACAGAAAAAGGCTTCCGCCCAAAAGGAATCGGCAGAAAAAGCTGTCGTACAGAAGGTTAATACATAATATGCTTGTGTGGCGGATAAAAACAGATAGAATGAGAGTAATTGTAATGTGTTGAAAATCAGCTTAGAAATACTTTTCTTAATAGTATTATTACTTTTCTTTATAAGCATGGAAGGAAAAGGGGAGGAAAAGTGGAATAACTTTCTATCTTTGTAGAAAAGAGACAGAGGCAAACAGTTGTTAGTTGTTGTCTATAAATGAATAAGTTCCACCTTATCCGGGTGAATAATAGTGACACTGATATGCTCATTTTAATTACTGGAGTTGCATAGGGGTAAATTTAATTTGTTGTATTTGATAATTAATACCGTTTGTATTGAAAATACTGGTGGGAGATCAAGCGGGAAATCAATGGGATAAGGAGGAATAGAAAAAGGTTACTATCGGGAGATAGTAACCTTTACCTACTTATAAAAGAGATCGAGAGAGAGTTTTAGTCAACAACGGTGATATGGTTGTTGCTAAACACATTTAATTCCAGCTTGTTCATGATGCATTGAATAGCTAACTGCGCTTTCACGGAGTTGCCCGATCCATCCAAAGGAGGAGCAAAGGCAGCAATACCGAACTGTCCGGGCAGTACACCCATCACACCACCGCCTACACCTGTTTTGGCAGGAATACCGGAAGTGTACATCCAGTCGCCGGTATGTTCATAGAAACCTACTGCGGCAATCATGGCAGTGATTTTAGGAGCCAGCGTGGCATCAAAAACTTCTTTCTTAGTCACCGGATTTACACCACCGTTGGCGATTGTGCCGGCTGCAATGGAAAGCTGCAATGCAGTCACTCCTAATGAGCACTGACGGGTGTAGAGGTCTAATGACATATCCGGATCATCATAAATCCGATTATAATTTTTCAGCAACCATGCGATAGAACGGTTGTTGAAGTTGGTATCCGATTCGGACTTGTACAATTCATCAATCAACTGTGGGGCGCTGCCGCATAAATCGGTCACGTTTCCTACGATGGCATCCCATTTCTTGGCAGAGTCGCCAATGGGCTGCACCATGCTGCAGGCGGAGATGGCTCCGGCGTTTACCAGCGGAGTAGACGGATGGTCGTTCTCCAGCAAGATGGCGATAATTGAATTGAAAGGTAAGCCTGTTGCATCGGCTCCAATCTTGTCCAGGATTTCTTTGGCACCATATTGGCGCAGTGCCAGAATAGCCGTATGTACTTTGGATACGGATTCTATACCGAAGCGGTAGTCAGTATCTCCCACATGGATGGTCTGCCCGTTGAGCAGGCAGACACTGATTCCAAAGAGATCTTTGTTGACATTTGCCAGGTAGGGGATATAGTCGGCGTTCTTGCCGCCGGTGTTAGTCTTTACCTGATCGTATGCCTCCTGTACCACTTCTTTCAATTGAGCGAGTGTTACTTTTTTATCCATAGATCTTTCTTATTTTTTTACGGTTTTACGACGACCACCATGGTTGAACATCTTAGCTTCTACTGGAAGATTCTTTTCTTGAGCCATACGGGTAGGGGTAGGATATTCCAGTTTTTCCAGTTCGGCGATAGCGTTGTTGATGTCGCCCAGTAGCATATCTGCCATATCGCGGCTGAATCCCTGGCGGACAACGACACGCATCACTACATAATCTTCCAGTTTGGAAGGCAAGGTGTAAGCAGGAACCATCCAACCGTGTTGAGACAGTTTGTCTTGCAAATCGTACAAAGTCCATTTGGCGTTCTTTGCATATTCCGGTTTCAGATACCAGATGAATAATGGGTTCACAACATCTTCAGAGTAGTTGACAAACGGAACCATCTTGGCTATTTCGCTGTGGATATATTTAGCAATTTGCAGGGAGTTGTACTGTACTTCTTTGTATCCTTGGAATCCTAAACGGATGAATTGATAATATTGTCCCAGGATTTGTGCAGCCGGACGGGAGAAGTTCAAACCTACCTGTGTAATGTTGGCACCCAGATAATTCACGCTGAATGACATTTCTTCGGGCAGATATTCTTTGCCTTTCCAGCAAACCCATCCGAGTCCCGGATATACCAAACCAAACTTATGGCCGGATACGCTGATAGAAAGTACCCATTTCAAACGGAAGTCCCATTTCTTTTCCGGATACAGGAACGGAAGGATGAAACCACCACTGGCGGCATCTACGTGGATAGGAATGTCATAACCGGTCTTGGCATTGTAAGCATCCAGTGCTTTGTCCAATGCTTCGACGTCATCATTCAGTCCAGTCCATGTAACACCTTGGATAGGCACGATACAG
Organism: Bacteroides sp. D1; assembly: GCF_000157095.2. NCBI lineage: Bacteria > Pseudomonadati > Bacteroidota > Bacteroidia > Bacteroidales > Bacteroidaceae > Bacteroides > Bacteroides sp. D1. The sequence continues at coordinate 185,188 of NZ_JH114333.1, read as the reverse complement.
ATGGTGTTTTCATCACACATTTTCAAAGCTTCTTCGGGGTCAAGAGTGGTTTTTTCGAGTGTCAAAGGCACTTCACGCATTTCAATCTGCCACAACTGTGCAAACTTTTCCCAAACAACCTGGAAACCTGTAGAAATAACAAAGTTTGGTTTATCAAACGGTTTGCCCTGTGCTTGTCTTTTCTTGCGCCAACGCAACCAGGCAGCTACACCACCCAACATACATGCTTCTGAAGAACCGATAGCCAAAGCACCGGTTTTCCAGGTATCTTTTTCAGGAGAGTTCCACAAGTTGGCAACGATGTTGATACATTTACCGTTCATCACTGCGATACGCGGATATTCTGTTTCATCAATGTAGTTGATGTTAATGGCCTCATTCATCAGCTTAGTGGCATATTCATCCATATAAGTGGTAACGAAAGTAGCCAGATTCAAACGTGGTTGGGTTTGAGCAAATGTTTCATCTTTCACCATTTGATAGGCGACTTCAGGAGTAGTAGGTCCATCAGGTATTTTCTCTACCGGAGAGGGTTGTAACATTCTGTCTGAACCAAATACATCGGTTTTTGCATCACCTTTTCTGAAATTTAAATCTTCCATACTAATTTGTTTTTTTAAAGGTTTAGGGCGATGGGGATTTTCCCCGTCGAATTTCCCACAACAACAGCAGATAGTTTTGAAAGTTTCCGGGTTTTACATTATTTGGCGTTTATTAAGGAGGAGGACGTCCTTATTGAAACGGCCCTATTCACCACAGAGGACGCAGAGGACACAAAGGTGAATCTTGTTCATTTCGGTGCAGAAATGAGCTAAATGATAATTTTGCGGAGTGCCCTGAAAGGGCTTAATTATATAGCGTAGGGCAACGCCCTACGTAAAAACGACAATCTGAATTTGCGCCCTGAAAGGGCATAATTGTATACAGTTCCGCCCTTTCAGGGCTTGTGGCTGGTGTGTTTTTTTCGTAGGGCGTTGCCCTACGCTATGTAATTAAGCCCTTTCAGGGCACCCCAATAAATATATAATTGTAAGGCTTTCAGCCTAACTGCTAAATTCCCATTTAATTAAGAACTGCATAGAAACGAGTTAAACGTTGCGCTAATGAATGGGTCAAGGGTGAGGGGTGGTGAGGGTAGATTTATAACTTTCGTATTTTTTTTATAGATAAAAAAAGGAGATAGTATAGAAAATAATAAAATAAAAAGTTATAAATCTACCCTCACCACCCCTCACCCTTGACCCATATCTTATAATAAAAAGATAACGGGGAATCTTAAAAACTCAATCATCTTTTTCAGATTTACCACAACGTTTTCAGAATACTCCATTATTTTATTCAAAACGGTACCGGCATGAACAAGATTCCCCTCTGTGTCCTCTGCGTCCTCTGTGGTGAATAAATGAACTTTATAAAGCGACTATTGTTTTCTTCAAACCTAAACTTTTAACGAATAAGCATTATGAAGATACAGACGGGACGAGGAACAATTCCTCTTATCACTTTAATTGCCATTTGGTCTATTTCGGCATTGACTTCATTGCCGGGACTCGCTGTTTCACCCATATTGGGTGACCTTACAAAGATATTTCCGAAAGCTACGGATCTGGACATACAGATGTTGACATCACTGCCATCATTGCTCATCATACCTTTTATATTGCTGGGTGGTAAACTGACGGAGAAAGTCGATTATGTCCGTGTATTGAAAGTCGGACTCTGGCTTTTTGCTGCAAGCGGTGTTCTGTATTTGATATCCAATCGAATGTGGCAGTTGATTGTGGTTAGTGCTCTGCTCGGCATCGGGTCCGGACTTATTATCCCTTTGTCTACCGGATTGGTTTCCAGATATTTTGTGGGAACTTATCGGGTGAAACAGTTCGGGTTGAGTTCGGCCATTACTAATTTCACGTTAGTGATAGCAACTGCCGTGACAGGCTATCTGGCAGAAGTCAGTTGGCACCTGCCTTTTCTTGTTTATCTTCTTCCGTTGGTTTCCATTCTGCTGGTGGGACATTTGAAAGAAGACCGGTCCGGAGAAGCCGCTTTAACGGCATCTTCTTCGTCTGATACTGCTACTACTACGGCGGCAAATGTAGCAACTGCGAATGCGGCGACGGTGACTGTGCCGGAGACGAGTTCAGCGGACGACAGCAAAGCTGCCCGACAGTCTGCCATAGACATTGGAGGCAGTAAATATGGTATTCACATCAAGCATCTGATAGAACTGATGCTTTTCTATGGGGTGATTACATATATCGTAATAGTAGTGATCTTCAATCTGCCTTTCTTAATGGAAAAGCATCATTTCTCCAGTGGTAATTCCGGACTGATGATTTCGCTTTTCTTCCTGGCTATCACGGCTCCGGGCTTCTGTCTGGATAAAATTGTAGGCTTGCTTAAAGAACGTACGAAGGCATATAGCCTGTTGTCGATGGCATTGGGACTATTATTAATCTGGATAGCTCCGATAGAGTGGTTGATTATTCCCGGGTGTATTCTGGTCGGTTTAGGGTATGGCATTATCCAGCCCATGCTTTATGACAAGACCACGCAGACCGCATTACCGCAAAAGACCACATTAGCTTTGGCATTTGTGATGATGATGAACTACCTGGCTATTTTGCTCTATCCCTTTATCGTCGATTTTTTCCAGTGGGTATTCCATACCCAATCGCAAGAGTTTCCGTTTATCTTTAATCTGCTGATTACTGTTGTCACTCTTTTCTGGGCATATAGGCGCCGTCATACCTTTTTGTTTAACGACCAATTGAAATAAAAAATGAAGAATAAGAAACTGGAAGCCAATCTTAGCATGGCCGTCTCGAAAGTTTTTAGCGGGTTAAATATGAATGCCCTGAAGTATCTTCTGCCTTTGTGGATGAGTCCGCTGACAGGAGCAACCCTTCGCTGCACGTTTGCAGCAGCAGCCTTTTGGGTAATCGGGTGGTTTATGCCTCCGGAAAAATCATCCGCCAAAGATAAATGGCTCCTTTTCCTGTTGGGGGCCTTGGGACTTTATGGCTTTATGTTTCTTTACCTGGCCGGATTGAGTAAAACGACTCCTGTTTCCAGTTCTATTTTTACCAGTCTCCAGCCTATTTGGGTTTTTCTCATGATGATATTCTTTTATAAGGAGAAGGCGACCACAAAAAAAATAATAGGAATTTCTATCGGTCTGATAGGAGCATTGGTTTGTATTTTAACCCAGCAAAGTGATGATTTGGCGTCCGATGCTTTCACGGGAAATATGCTTTGTCTTCTTAGCTCTGTGGTATATGCTGTCTATCTGATTCTTAGTCAGCGTATCTTGACTGCTATCGGAGCAATAACCATGTTGCGCTATACTTTTTCCGGTGCTGCTGTATCTGCTATAATAGTAACGTTCATTACGGGATTTGATGCCCCGGTATTCTCCATGCCGTTCCATTGGACACCTTTCCTTATCCTGATGTTCGTATTGATTTTCCCGACCACTATCAGTTATATGTTGTTGCCTGTCGGTTTGAAATATCTGAAGACAACGGTGGTTGCCATTTATGGTTATCTGATTCTGATTGTGGCAACTATTGCCTCCCTTGCTTTGGGACAAGACCGTTTTAGCTGGACGCAGACGTTTGCCATTATTTTTATCTGTATCGGAGTTTATTTGGTAGAAGTTGCCGAAAGCAAGGAACGATAAAAGTTTCTCCGTGTGGAACAGGTTGTTCCTCGGTGAGGAACACTTCGTTTCACACCGAGGAACACTTTGTTTCAAGGCATGGAACAAAAAAAGAGCGTCCTTCACAGAACGCTCTTGCTTATTTCATCATCATGTTTTATAGAGAGGAGTTGATCGCTTGTGCTATGGACTTGAATTCTTCATCCGACAATTTCAGTTTCGGATTCGAGAACAACATATCCGATTCCTTTTGAATAGGAATTAAATGAATATGTGCATGAGGAACTTCCAGTCCGATAACCGCTTCGCCCACCTTTTTACAGGGGAAAGCTTTTTCAATGGCACGGACCACTTTCTTTGCAAATACATGCATAGCAGCCAGGTCCTCATCGCTCAAATCGAAAATATAGTCTACTTCCTGTTTGGGCACCACCAATGTATGTCCCTTTACCAACGGATTGATATCGAGAAACGCAAAAAACTTTTCGTTTTCCGCCACCTTGTAGCAGGGGATTTCGCCTGCGATGATTCTACTGAATATTGTTGCCATAACTTTTATTGATAAATGAAGGCAAGCCCCACAAGGAGACCTGCCTTTACGTTAAATTGATATGTTTACTACTTCCAATGCAATTTTGCCTTGTGGAACAGTGATTTCGGCTACATCACCCACCTTCTTGCCAAGCAGACCTTGTGCAATCGGGGTGTTAACGGAAATCTTTCCTTCCTTCAGGTTAGCTTCACTTTCGGAAACGATGGTATAAGTCATCTTCATACCGTTCTTTACATTCTTCAGTTCCACTTTATTTAAAATCTGTACAGAATCTGTTTTCAGCTTAGATTCATCAATGATTTTTGCGTCTGCAATGGTAGCTTTCAATTTGTTGATGCGCATTTCAAGCATACCCTGCGCCTCTTTGGCGGCATCGTATTCTGCATTTTCCGACAAGTCTCCTTTATCTCTGGCTTCGGCTATTGCCGCAGAGATCTTCGGGCGTTCCACTGTTTCCAGTTCCTTCAGTTCCGCCATCAGTTTCTTGTAACCTTCTTCTGACATATAAGCCATGATGTTTTCCTCCTTTAATTGTTTTAAATGGTCATATAAACAAAAAAGAATTCCAACATGAGCCATGTTGGAACCCTCTTATCATTATTTCTTTGCAAAGATAGACTTTTAAGTGATACGTGTCAAGTGAAAAAAGATGCTATGTAACATATTTAAATGAAATATGCTAAATTATAACAACTTAGAGCAATGACTTGACAGCTGCTTCCAAATCCTTGATATCTTCGCCGCGAAGCTTTAATTCGTTGTTACGGTTAATCAAAAAGATAGATGGAACTTGACGAACATTATATACAGCTACGTTGGTAGAATATACTCCGTTTCCATCGCGTACACAAACCCAGGGAAGGTTGTCTGCCGCAGTTTTCCAGTAGTGTTCGTCCGCATCGAGAGATACTTGGTATATTTCCAGTCCTTGTTTTGCGTATTCATTATATAGTTCGCGAAGCATCAGGTTGTGAGGAGAACCGGCAGGCGACTGGAATACAGAGAAATCGAGCAATACGACTTTTCCTTTCAGGTCGGTCAGTTTGCGCACATTTCCTTTCACGTCACGCAGGGCGATGTCGATAATGCCGGTTTCCACAATTTTCTCTTGAGGAATCTCCAATGCTTTCGCCTGTGGCTGGCGCGTGTTCTTCATCCCCTTAATTACAATATTATAAAGGTTCTTGGAACGTACGGCATGAGGGAACGCATTGTTGAGGCTCGTAGCGACAGCAGCGAAACATTTCACATCATCTTTATTGTTCAACGGATCGAATATCAGATAATTATTGAGTTTCTGGAACAGGGCAAAGTAAGCGGCTGCCGTGTTGGGAGCAGCGAAAATATAGTTCACTTTGACATCTTCCTTGTAATTGTTGAGCAACGTTGCCAGACTGTCTTCAAATACATCATGCCCCATTCTGTTACTGCGTAAAGCTGCCAGCAAGTCGTCCACCTCTTTTTGCAGGCGGATCTGCTTCAGCGTCAGCTCTTTTATCTTGTTGCTGTTTTCCGAACCTTCCACCGTGTAAGTAGTGGAGAAATCCACATACGGCGCTTTGATCTGAATTGTTTCGATAGAATCTACAGAAAAATTGATGATTTTGTCGTCAATCCGCAAGCGATAAAATTCGGGTGATTCGGGACGAGGCTGCTTGAAACTGAATGTACCTTCCCCCTTCAGCTTCACTGAATCGAGTGGAACAATACCTTCCAGACCGGAAGCTTCGAGATAAAGCATTTTACCGTCGGCTCCTGATACATCCCCGTTCACCTGGAATTTAGGACCGGAACTACAAGCAGTAATAGTAAGTGCGGCGAGCGCTGCAAAAGTAACCTTTTTCATATAGTGTGTGTTATTAACGAGATGCAAATATACTTCTTTTCGAGATTAGTCAAAGCATTTTGCCGGGTTCTTCATCCTAATTTTGAAAAAAAATCAGTTCACCACTAACTTTTTACCTCATTTCCACCTGATTACCACGATAAATGTATATCTTTGCAGGAATTTTGAAAGAAAAAGTATAGATAAAACAATTTTTATGATTAACCCAATTGTTAAGACAATCGAGTTACCTGATGGAAGAACCATCACACTCGAGACGGGAAAGTTGGCAAAACAGGCAGACGGTTCTGTAATGCTTCGCATGGGCAACACCATGTTGTTAGCTACTGTTTGTGCCGCTAAAGATGCAGTTCCCGGAACAGATTTTATGCCTTTACAGGTAGAGTACAAAGAAAAATTTGCGGCATTCGGCCGTTTCCCTGGTGGTTTCACCAAGCGAGAAGGTAGAGCTTCTGATTATGAGATTCTTACTTGCCGTCTTGTAGACCGTGCTCTCCGTCCTTTATTCCCCGATAATTATCACGCAGAGGTATATGTGAACATCATCCTCTTTTCTGCTGATGGTGTGGATATGCCGGATGCATTGGCAGGACTTGCCGCTTCTGCAGCACTTGCCGTTTCAGATATTCCTTTCAACGGACCGATCTCTGAAGTGCGTGTAGCACGTATCGACGGTCAGTTCGTTATCAATCCTACTTTTGAACAACTGGAAAAAGCTGACATGGACTTGATGGTAGCCGCTACTTATGAGAACATCATGATGGTAGAAGGTGAAATGCATGAAGTATCTGAAGCTGAATTGCTGGAAGCAATGAAAGTGGCTCACGAAGCTATCAAGATTCATTGCAAAGCGCAGATGGAGTTGACTGAAGAGGTTGGAAAAACTGTAAAACGTGAATACAACCACGAAGTAAACGACGAAGACTTGCGCAAGGCTGTTCGCGAAGCATGTTACGACAAGGCTTACGCAGTTGCTGCTTCCGGAAACAATAACAAACACGAACGTTTTGCTGCTTTCGAAGTGATCCGCGAAGAATTCAAAGCTCAATTCTCTGAAGAAGAATTGGACGAAAAGGCTGCATTGATCGATCGTTACTACCACGATGTAGAAAAAGAGGCCATGCGCCGTTCTATCCTTGACGAAGGTAAGCGTCTGGATGGTCGTAAGACTACCGAAATCCGCCCGATCTGGTGTGAAGTAGGTCCTCTGCCTGGCCCTCACGGATCTGCTATCTTTACTCGTGGTGAAACACAGTCATTGACTTCTGTTACTCTGGGTACAAAACTGGATGAGAAGATTATCGACGATGTTTTGGAACACGGAAAAGAACGTTTCTTGTTACATTATAACTTCCCTCCTTTCTCTACAGGCGAAGCAAAAGCACAACGTGGTGTAGGCCGTCGTGAAATCGGTCACGGTCACTTGGCTTGGCGTGCTTTGAAAGGACAGATTCCTGCTGACTATCCGTATGTAGTACGTGTGGTTTCAGATATCCTCGAATCTAACGGTTCTTCTTCTATGGCTACCGTATGTGCCGGCACATTGGCATTGATGGACGCAGGTGTGAAGATCAAGAAACCGGTATCGGGTATCGCTATGGGATTGATTAAGAACCCGGGCGAAGAAAAATATGCTGTATTGTCTGATATCCTGGGTGACGAAGACCACTTGGGAGATATGGACTTCAAGGTGACCGGAACAAAAGACGGTATCACTGCTACACAGATGGATATCAAGGTAGACGGTCTGTCTTATGACATTCTGGAACGTGCTTTGAACCAGGCTAAAGAAGGACGTATGCATATCCTTAATAAGATTACTGAAACAATTGCTGAACCACGTGCCGACCTGAAAGAACATGCTCCACGTATCGAAACGATGACAATTCCTAAAGAATTCATCGGTGCTGTGATCGGCCCTGGTGGAAAGATCATCCAAGGTATGCAGGAAGAAACTGGTGCTGTGATTACTATCGAAGAAATTGATGGTATGGGACGCATCGAAGTTTCCGGAACAAACAAAAAATGTATTGATGATGCAATGCGCATGATTAAAGCAATCGTTGCTGTTCCTGAAGTAGGCGAAGTTTATAAAGGTAAAGTTCGTTCTATTATGCCTTATGGTGCATTTATCGAATTCTTGCCGGGCAAGGATGGTTTGCTGCACATCTCCGAAATTGACTGGAAACGTCTGGAAACAGTAGAAGAAGCCGGAATCAAAGAAGGTGATGAAATCGAGGTAAAACTGATTGATATCGATCCGAAAACTGGCAAATTCAAACTTTCAAGAAAGGTTTTGTTGCCAAGACCGGAAAAGAAGTAAGAAAGCGATAGCTTCTATATATAATGAAGGCTGTTTCAAATTTAATTTTGAAACAGCCTTCTTTTTTATTAGTATCCTCCGGAGTTGAACTGTTTTATATATAGAGTTAGTATATATTAGATTTATTCAGTTTATTAAAACCTTTAAAAAGATGAAAGACACCTTATTATATCCTCCCCAAAAAAAGAATCGGAAAGTACCCCCATACTTCCCGATTCGAAACAGTCAAAAATCGACCTTAATCAATTTATTAACTTAACACGTCGCAAAGATATGAGAAAAATTTCTTTGAAAGAGCTTTTTTATTTAAAAAGTTTATGATACAGGCAAATATACCAGTTAATAAGGTCGTTTTTCTTGCTTTAAAACCAAAGCTTCACTCCTTTTAAAGGAACGACCCCTTCCTTTAAAAGGAAGAGGCCGTTGGTTCTAAAGAAATCTGGTGGGGTGTTTATATAGAAATTTGGATTAATGATTTTTCAATTATATAAATCCGTTTACAAGTTTGTTTTATACTCCTCTTTTATTCGTATTATGTGTGCTAAGTTCTTTTCCAGTAATTCATTTAGCTCATTATCCGAAAAACATTCTCCTAAATAGATCGTGCTTTCTGTTTCAAAATCAAATGATTCGTCGTCTTCATTCACAACAATCTCAATTTTTCCTTGTGCATCTGTAGAGATCACTGCATTGTATTTAGTCATCAATTCTTTGAGCCCTTTTATGAACCTGTATTCTTTGCTTGTCAATATTCTTTTCATCTTCACTTGCTCTTTTGTTTTGTTGCCCTTTCGTGCGGTAAAGTTCGTGATAATTTAACACATTATGCGCTGTTTGAAGTATTCATTTTATTCTATTTGTCAGGTTGTAATATTCATTTTATCCATATTATCACATCTATTCGTTTTTTTCGTATATTTGCTTCGAGCGAAACTTTTCATTTGTATATTTGTTGGATTTTAAAAAGAAAGAAAATAAAAATGGAAACAGAAGAATTGACAATTGGGAGAGTCCATCACGGACGCAATATACGTCGTACCCGTATTGAAAAGAATATGAACCAGGAGGGTTTGAGTGAATTAGTACATCTCTCACAACCTGCTGTTTCTAAATATGAGAAGATGAAGGTGATTGATGATGAGATGTTGCAACGCTTTGCACGTGCATTGAATGTCCCTTTCGATTATCTCAAGACTTTGGAGGAGGATGCACAGACGGTGGTGTTTGAAAATAATACGGTGAATAATTCAGAACAAAGTGCAGGTGGGGCAAACATCAGCATGGGTATAGTTAAGTCTGATACCGAAGATAGTATTAATGATAGTCGAGTTAACAACTTCAATCCTATCGACAAAATCACTGAACTCTACGAGCGTCTTTTAAAAGAAAAGGATGAAAAGTATGCAGCATTAGAACGCCGTTTGCAGAATATTGAAAAAAGTCTGCAGAAATAAGAGACAGATAAATTGAAAGGAATCGCAATATGATGAAACAAATACCTTACGGAATAACTGATTTTAGCCGAATTCAGAAAGAGAATTATTATTATGTAGATAAGACAATGTTCATTGAAAAAATAGAGATGCAACCGCCTTATCTGTTTCTGATACGTCCTCGTAGATTTGGGAAGAGTCTGACTTTGGCTATGTTAGAGGCCTATTATGACGTAAATCATGCTGAACAGTTTGACGAGTTGTTTGGTCAGCTATACATAGGTCAGCATCCGACGAAGCTTCACAATCAGTTTCTCATCATGCGATTTAATTTTTCGGAAGTGAGTTCCAATGTCAACGAAGTAGAACTATCGTTTAAGCTACATTGTTGTAGCAAACTTAAAGATTTTGTCTTTAAGTATGAAGATTTGTTAGGAAAAGAAATTTGGGATGTTCTTGATGAGAAAATACAAGAAGAACCCGGTGCTTTTCTGTCTGCGGTTAATTCCTATGCTACCCGTAAGAAAAATATTCGTATTTATTTACTTATTGATGAATACGATAATTTCACCAATACCATTCTTTCAACTTACGGTACGGAGTTTTACAGGAAAGCAACGCATGGCGAAGGTTTTATTCGTGGCTTCTTTAACGTGATAAAATCTGCCACTACCGGAACCGGAGCTGCTCTTGAACGGTTGTTTATTACCGGAGTGAGTCCGGTGACGATGGATGATGTAACTAGTGGCTTTAACATCGGAACCAATATCACAAATGATTCATGGTTTAATGATTTGGTTGGATTCAGTGAGAATGAGTTGCGTGAGATGCTGGAATATTATAAAGAGCAGGGAGTACTTCAAGAATCTATAGATGAAATAGTTGCCATGATGAAACCCAATTATGACAATTATTGCTTTAGTGAAGATACATTGGAACAGTGTATGTTTAATTCTGACATGGCACTTTATTTTCTGAAATCTTTTGTACTTCATCATAAAAAGCCTAAAGAAATTGTAGACCCTAACATTCGCACTGACTTTAACAAGTTGGCATACTTGATAAAATTAGATCATGGATTGGGAGAGAATTTTTCTGTTATAAAGGAAATAGCCGAGCAAGGAGAGATTATTACTGACATTGTTACTCATTTTTCTGCATTGGAGATGACGGACCCCAGTAATTTCAAGTCTTTATTATTCTATTTCGGACTTCTTTCCATCAAAGGTGTAGATATGGTGGGAAGACCCATCCTGCATGTACCGAATTTAGTTGTAAGAGAACAGCTTTTTAACTTCTTGATACAAGGCTACATCAAGCATGATATCTTTAAAATAGACATGAACAAGATGAGTGCTTTATTTGAGAATATGGCTTTCAGAGGAGATTGGAAACCTTTGTTCGATTTTATCGCCAACGCTGTTCGTGAGCAAAGCCGTATTCGTGAATATATTGAAGGTGAAGCGCACATTAAAGGCTTCTTGCTTGCTTATTTAGGAATGTATCGTTATTATCAACTTTATCCGGAATACGAATTGAATAAAGGCTTTGCAGATTTCTTCTTCAAACCTAGTCTGTCGGTTCCCGTACTTCCTCCTTTCACCTATCTGCTTGAGGTGAAATATGCAAAAGCCGGTGCTTCGGAAAAAGAAATACGTGCCCTTGCTGATGAGGCGCGCGAACAGTTACTTCGTTATAGTGAAGATGAGCTGGTGGCAGAAGCCAAGGCGAAAGGTGAACTGAAGTTAATTACTATTGTTTGGCGTAGCTGGGAGCTTGTTTTATTGGAGGAGGTAACTCTTTCTTAAGAAATAAGTACCATAAATGTTATTGTAAGGTTTGCGGTTCATCCATTTTACCTAATTCTTGAAATGCTGATAAATAAGGAGATAACAGATAAAAGTATAAAGTAAAATAAGGTGAAACCGATAAATCAATAGTTTATGTTACTTATAAACTTGTATCGGCAATTCTCCTTTCAATGCTCCTATGGCATTAAAAGCTAACGACTCCATTTCATTCTCTCCCGGATAAACATAGATGGGAGCCAGGAAAGAGATTCTTTTTTTCAGCCTTGAAACCACATAGTCCGAATAAGCGATTCCTCCTGTCAGGAGGATAGCATCTACTTTCCCGCAAAGTACAGTAGCACTGGCGCCTATCGCTTTTGCAACATTATAAATCATGGCGTCCAGTATTAATTCCGCCTTTTTATCTCCTTCTTCTATCGATTGGATGATGGCAGGCACATCGGTCGTACCTAAATGAGCAGTCAATCCGGCACGTCCGGAAATACGTTTCTTCAATTCGTCTTTGGTATGCTGACCGCTAAAACAAAGGTCGATCAGTTGACCGGCAGGAAGTGTGCCGGCGCGTTCCGGTGAGAAAGGGCCTTCGCCGTCCAACGCATTGTTGGCGTCGATGGCTCTTCCATGGTGATGGACTGCGACAGAAATACCTCCTCCTAAATGGCAGATGATTAAATCCAACTCTTCGTATTGCGTCCCTTGTTCTTTGGCGAAACGCCGCGCGATTGCTTTTTGGTTCAAGGCGTGCCAGATGGTAATTTTCGGCATTAACGGAGAACCTGTAATGCGGGCTATGTCTTCCAGTTCATCCACCACTCCCGGATCAGCGATGAAAGCCGGGCAATCGGGTAGGGTGGCGGCCAGTTCGCTGGCAATCAGTCCTCCTAAGTTGCAGGCATGGGTACGCATGGCATGCACTGTATCACGTTTCATGGCATCGTTCACCTCATACACTCCGCCCGGTATCGGTTTCACCAAACCTCCGCGTCCGATGATTGCGTCAAAAGAAAAAGGAATCTTGTTATTCTCCAATTCTTGTAATACCAGATTTTTGCGGAATTCAAACTGATCTATTACCTCGGGAAAAGCAGACAGCTCTTCTACGGAATGTTTTATATTGCTGATAAATAACGGAGTCTCGTTTTCGTAAACCGCAATCTTTGTAGAAGTTGAGCCGGGGTTGATAACCAGTATTTTCATGAATGGTGAGTTTTAAATGGTGAATTTAGAATGATGAGTTGGTGACCTGACTGGCCTGTTTTCTGCACTCGCAATCTCCTGACACTTGTAAGCATGCCATCGCAATGCTATAATATTTGGACAAGCCGGAATCGCTACGCGACGGAAGTACTACAGGACAAATAGGTCCTTGCAGTAATCCTGCCATCTCTGCTTTTGCAAACAGGGAGACAGATTTGTAGAATGCATTGCCCGATTCGATGTTCGGGAATATCAGTACGTCTGCCTGTCCGTTGATAGGAGATACAATCCCTTTAATATCACCACTTGCCTGTTCGCACGCGGTACGTACATCCAGCGGGCCGTCAATAATCACATTTCCGAATTCTCCCGCTTCGGCAAGCTCTACGATATTCACATAATCTAATGAATGAGGGAACTTGGCACTCACTTTTTCCGTACAGTGAATCAAGGCGACACGCGGCTGCTCGATGCCAAAGTGGCGGCAGGTACAGATAGCATACCAAATCATCTCTATGCGTTGTTGTAGCGTGGGACGCGGAATGACCGCAGCATCCGAAAAGAAAAGCAGTTTATGATAAGTAGGAATTTCCATCACTGCCAAATGCGTGAGGATTTTTCCTTTCGGCAACAACCCTTTTTCTTTGTCAAGTATGGCGTGCAGTAAGTTGTCTGTATTGATAATCCCTTTCATCAAAATATCGGCTCCCCCTTCGCGAACGATACGGACAGCCTCGCGTGCCGCTTCGTCCGGATTTTCGATATGGATAGTTTTTATATATTCGGGATATTGTTTGAGCGTGGGATATTTCTTCAGAATTGTAGAATCTCCAATCATAAGAAATTCTGCAATTCCCTCTTCCAGCGCACGAGAGATGGCATACTCTGTGTTAGGATCGTTGGCACAGACCACGGCAATTCGTTTTCTATGGTTTAGTTTTTTGAGATGGGCCGTTAGCTGGGCAAAATTTAGAATAGGTTCCATAACGTTAGATTTTTAGCAAATATCAGAAAAATGATTGAAAAAATAACGATTATAACCCGAAAAAAATGCATCCGTTATGTAACATTTTGCTATATTTCATTTGTTTTGACTGTTGGATGTGCATGGAACCGTTTTTTCCTGTATTTTTGCAGATGAAAACAAATGCATCCGGGCAGTCTGGTATTTTATCAACGAAAGTCAATTAAATAAGAATATATATGGATATTCAATTTCCTCCCTTTTTGCAGAAAGGTGATAAAGTGGTTATTGTATCACCTTCGAGTAAGATAGACCAACAATTTCTGAAAGGCGCCAAGAAACGGATAGAATCATGGGGCTTGAAAGTGGCTATGGGAAAATATGCCGGAAGTTCATCCGGGAGATATGCCGGAACAATCAGGCAACGGCTGAAAGATTTGCAGGACGCGATGGACGACCCTGAGGTGAAAGCTATTCTGTGTAGTCGCGGAGGGTACGGGGTGGTACATTTGATTGATAAAATTGATTTTACGGCTTTTCATGAACATCCGAAATGGTTACTGGGTTTTAGCGATATAACAGCGTTGCACAATCTGTTTCAGAAAAATGGATATGCTTCTCTACATTCGTTGATGGCCCGTCATCTTACGGTAGAACCGGAAGATGATCTTTGTACGAACTATCTGAAGGATATCTTATTTGGGAATATCCCTTCTTATACGTGCGAGAAGCACAAACTGAATAAGCAGGGGACTGCACAAGGCGTTTTGCATGGTGGTAATATGGCGGTAGCATACGGTTTGCGGGGAACTCCATACGATATTCCGGCAGAAGGGACGATACTGTTTATTGAAGATGTCAGCGAACGTCCGCATGCCATCGAGCGTATGATGTATAATTTGAAATTGGGAGGCGTGCTTGAAAAACTGTCCGGACTGATTATCGGCCAATTTACGGAATATGAAGAAGACTGTTCGTTGGGTAAGGAATTGTATGCAGCTTTGGCGGATTTAGTAAAAGAGTATGATTATCCGGTCTGCTTTAATTTTCCGGTAGGACACGTGACTCATAATCTGCCGCTTATAAATGGCGCAAAAGTGGAACTTGTGGTCGGAAAGAAAAATGTGGAACTGAAGTTTATATGTTAATAAACCATTCCATCTGAACGATGCTGTGATGAAAATAACTAATTTTGAAGCCCTAATAGATGAAAGGACGATGAAAAAGAAAACTATGATAGTATTAATGAGTGCCTTTTTGTTATTATCAGCATTCTCTTGCGGAGGAGGTAATAAGGCAAATAGTACGAGTGAACAAAGCGAAGAGACAGCAGTGAATGTACCTCAATTTGATGCGGATAGTGCTTATTTGTATGTAAAGAATCAGGTGGATTTCGGGCCTCGTGTTCCTAATACAAAAGAACATGTTGCCTGTGGCAATTACCTTGCCGGTCAGTTGGAGGCTTTCGGTGCTCAAGTGACTAATCAATATGCCGATTTGATTGCTTATGACGGAACTCTGTTGAAAGCGAGAAACATTATCGGTTCTTATAAGCCGGAAAGCAAAAAACGAATCGCTCTGTTTGCGCACTGGGATACACGTCCATGGGCTGATAACGATCCTGACGAGAAGAATCATAATACTCCGATTTTGGGTGCCAATGATGGTGCCAGTGGTGTAGGGGCTTTATTGGAAATAGCTCGCTTGGTCAATCAGCAACAACCGGAGTTAGGTATCGATATTATTTTGCTGGATGCAGAGGATTATGGTGCGCCGCAGTTCTATACGGGGCAGCATAAAGAGGAATTCTGGTGTCTCGGATCACAGTATTGGGCACGCAATCCTCATGTACAGGGATACAATGCACGTTTTGGCATCCTGCTCGATATGGTGGGCGGTGAAGGTAGCGTGTTTATGAAAGAGGGATATTCTGAAGAATTTGCTCCCGATATAAATAAGAAAGTCTGGAAAGCGGCGAAGAAGATTGGCAACGGGAAGACGTTCATGGATGGTAACGGAGGATTTGTTACCGACGACCATCTGTTCATTAATCGCTTGGCACGTATTAAAACAATCGATATTATTCCATATAATCAGGAGGGTGACTTTACTCCAACATGGCATACCGTCAATGACAATATGGAGCATATAGATAAGAATACGTTGAAAGCAGTAGGCCAGACGGTATTGGAAGTGATCTATAATGAGAAATAACAGGATTAAATAATTATTTATAATGTCAATTAATGAATTACAGGACGAAGTGATTGCAGAATTCAGTGACTTCGACGATTGGATGGACCGTTATCAACTACTTATTGACTTGGGAAATGAGCAGGAACCACTTGAAGAAAAATATAAGACGGAACAAAATCTGATTGAGGGATGCCAAAGTAGGGTGTGGCTTCAAGCGGATGATGTAGATGGTAAAATCGTTTTTAAAGCGGAAAGTGATGCTTTGATAGTCAAAGGAATTATTGCCTTATTGATTAAAGTCCTTTCAGGACATACTCCTGATGAAATCTTGAATACAGATCTTTATTTTATAGACAAGATTGGGCTGAAAGAGCATCTGTCGCCAACGCGTAGCAATGGTTTGCTGTCGATGGTGAAACAAATACGAATGTATGCATTGGCATTCAAAGCAAAAGAGGGGAAGTGAAAAACTTCCCTTTTTTTATGGTTGCTTTCTGGAAGTCAGATTGTTCATGGTCAGTATGGTGCAGATAAGTAGCAGGATTGAACCGGCCAGAGTGACGAGATACGGGCTACCGTTAATCAGGTCATCCATATTCTCGGCTTCGGGATATTTGATGCTAAGATATACGGATAGCGAGTTGTTGAGCACGTGCATGAGTATACAAGGTATCAGGCTGCCTGTTTTGTAATAAGTCCATGCCAGCAGGATACCGATCAGAAATGCGGGAAGGATCTGGGCTGGATT
This sequence comes from Bacteroides sp. D1, assembly GCF_000157095.2. Lineage (NCBI taxonomy): Bacteria > Pseudomonadati > Bacteroidota > Bacteroidia > Bacteroidales > Bacteroidaceae > Bacteroides > Bacteroides sp. D1. The sequence goes on along the minus strand of NZ_JH114333.1, from coordinate 168,456 downwards.
TATATGAAAGACGCCGAACAGAAGCGCGGAAATCAGAATGGCTTTAGTCGGATTGTATTGTTGAAGTAAAGCGCGGGTGATTGCTCCGCGAAACAAGATTTCTTCAAGTACAGGACCGATGATAGCTATTGCAAGAATACCGCCCCAACCGGATTGGAGAATGTCGAAAGATTGCTCCATGATGTTGGGTATCCAGTCTAGCAGTCCCATAAGTGCAGATACCAGAAAGCCAGCGGTGAGAATAGCCAGCCCGCTACAAATTAGGAATGGCACTGATACAGGCGACCATGTCGCTTTCTTTTTACTGATATAGCCGGCTTTCCATAGATAAATACCCATCATAATCTGACCGGCTAATTGGGCCGGAATCATAATCATTTGCGTCAGGGCAACTTTATCCAAATCTCCTGTGGTGACTAACAAATAGATCGTACAGGGAATCATAATCAGGATAGGGGCGACAATCTGCGCAATGAGAAGGTCTATTAATATCAGTTTGATAGCCGTTTTCATTGGTCTTTAGTTAGTTGTAAAGAAACTATAGATAAACATAGCTAACATCGAAATAGCTATTACCACCAAAGAGATGCTCATAAATGACTTTTGCATAAGAATCTATTTTTAAATTATTATTGTTCGGTTATTGTATTATTTATTTTGTTTCTCTACTGTTACTGTTTGCCTTGCTGGCAAGAAGAATAGCTTCCGTCTCTTCTGCATCTTTATGGAGTTGCACTATTAACTCGTCGATACTGGAGAATTTCAGTTCGGGACGCGTCCGTTTTACAAAAGTAAGCCGGATGAATTTATCGTATATGTCCGAATGGAAGTGAAGGATATTCACCTCAATGGTCCGGTTAGGGCCATTATCAATCGTCGGGCGGACACCTATGTTCAGCATCCCCATATATGTTTTTTTATCGAATGTCACCCATACGGCATATACACCGTCCGCGGGGATCAGTTTATCAGGATCATCCACGCTTAAATTGGCCGTTGGAAAACCTATTTTGCGGCCTACCTGATAGCCGCCTACTACTATTCCGTCCAGGAAATATTCATATTTCAGGCAGTCGGCAGCCAGGTCTACTTCTCCTTGATGAAGAAGTTTGCGGATCAGGGAAGAACTTACCGGAACATTGGGTACGTTCTCTATTTCTATATTGCTGGTATATGCTTTGGCGCGGATCACTTCTATGCCAATTTCTTTCCCGTAGCGTACATAATCTTCGAAACCTTCGCTGCGGTTGTGCCCGAAACGATGGTCATAGCCGATAACCAAGTATTTTACCTGGTAACGTTCTTTTAACAGCTGCGTCATGAACTCCCGGGCAGTAAGCCGGGAAATTTCTGGAGTGAAATCAAGCATCAGACAGTAATCTACCCCGATGTTTGCCAGCAGCCTTATTTTTTCTTCCGGGGTAGTCAGAAGTTCCGGACGATAATTCGTGTTCATCACTTTGCGGGGATGAACGGGGAAAGTAACCAATGCAGAGCGTAGACCTTTGGCGGCGGCTATCTCTTTCACTTGCTGAATCAGATAGCGATGTCCTGCATGTACTCCATCAAAAAAACCGATGGTAGCTACACTGGGTTTCGGGTTAATAGCCGATGTGTCACGTATAATCTGCATATCTCTAAAATTATTTGCTGTTGAAAAGATGGCTCCAGTCTTCGCCTTCTTTTGCTGTGTAAGTGGAAATTCCTAAATTCTGCGCTGCCTTACAGTTCATCTCGGAATCATCGATGAAGAGTGTTTCTTGCGGCTCGATACCGGCATCCTCTATGATTGCCTTGAAGATTTCCGGTTCGGGCTTGGCCATTTTCATTTCAAAAGAGAGATATGTTTTCTCAAAATAGTCTTCCACCTTAAATGTGCGGTAGGGAAACAGGTGAATACATGTCCAGTCCCAATGGATTTGGTTGGTATTGCTCAATAAATAGACGACATATTTCTCACGTAATTTTAATAATAAATCAAGTTTGTGTGTCGGTATGTCTACTAAAAAACTATTCCAGGCTGCATCTATTTGTATGTCGCTCACTGCTTTGCCTATCATCTGCCGAACTCCGTCACGGAATTCGGCGGGTGTAATCAATCCTTTTTCCTGTTGCATCAGGAGTCCGTTCGGATTATGGATGTCCAGTAGGTCCTCCACGTTCCGGAGCCCTAATTTCTGAAAGTTCTCAATGCAACGTTGGCGGTCGAGATTGATAAGTACACCACCCAAATCAATAAGAAGGTTTTTTATTCCTTTACTTTTCATTTCTGTCTTTTTTGTGAATAATACGTTGAACAAGGCGAATAAGTTCTCCAACCCATAACACCGTGGACGAAACGCCTATAATAAGAAGCCAGGTTTGCCAGTTGAGCGGCTCCGTACGGAATACAGCTCCACCGAACTGTACGATCAGGAATTGTCCGGCAAGAATAGCCAGTACAATGAGCTCCATACCATACGATTTGGAAAGTCCCTTGAATGCCGAATCGGTAGTGCCGAATACACGGGCATTGAACAGATTCCAGAATTGCAGCATGACAAAGAAGGTGAAGAAAATGGTCAGGTTGTGTATATCCATACCTTCCGTGCTGTGGTCGAAATAATAAATCATTCCGAGCAGTACGATGAGGAAGATGGAGCCTACACCTAATATATTAGACTGCATTGCCTTACTGATAATAAAATCAGTGCTTCGACGGGGTTTCTCAAGCATCACGGTTTCGCTGGGCGGAATGGAAGCAAGGGCCAAAGCGGCAAAAGTGTCCATAATCAGGTTCACCCATAACATTTGTGTGACAGTCAGCGGAAGTTCCGTACCGATCACAGAACCTAACAAGACAATGAGCAGTGCTACGAAGTTGATCGTCAGCTGGAAAACAATGAAACGCTGGATATTCTTATACAGGGAGCGTCCCCACATAACGGCAGTTCCGATACTGTTGAAGGAGTCGTCGAGCAGGGTAATATCGCTGGCCTCTTTGGCTACAGAAGTACCTGTACCCATTGATAAACCTACTTGGGCATGATTCAAAGCCGGAGCGTCGTTGGTTCCGTCTCCGGTTACGGCTACGACTGCTCCTTTTTGCTGAAGCAGCTGTACCAGACGTTGCTTGTCAGTCGGGCGAGCGCGGGACATGATTTTTAAATCCATCACTCTATCCAATGCTTCTTCATCGCTCAATTCAGCAAATGCAACACCAGTGATTCGATTTCGTTCGGTATCTGTTTCGGGGTTCCAAAGACCTATCTGACGTGCGATTTCCGTTGCAGTTCCCGGAGTATCACCGGTCACGATCTTGATGCCGATACCTGCGGACTGGCATTTAGCAACCGCAGCAGGTACGTCCGGACGAATCGGGTCGGAGATGGCAACTACTCCCAAGAAATTCAGGTCGTTGGCTGAAACCAGTTCCGTACAATCGTTTGGCTCATTTTCTCCGACAATCTTGAATGCAAATCCAAGTGTACGCATAGCCATATTCTGATAGCCCAACAGTTGTGCTTCTACTGTGGAACGATATTCTACGGCGTCCACTCGTCGTCCGTCCAGGACTACTTCTTTACACTTGCCCAAAACAATTTCCGGGGCTCCTTTTATATAGAGTATTTTTTTCCCGATCAGTGGCGACTCAACAAGGGTTGCCATGAATTTCCGTTCGGTAGAGAAAGTGAGTTGGTCGAGGATATGTGCTTTCTCGCGAAGTTCCAGATAATTTTTTCCCTGCTTGTTAAGCCAAAGCAATAAAGCTACTTCGGTGGGATTTCCTACTCCTTTCGGCTTCTCACCGGTCGTTGACTCTTCGAGGAAAGCGGTTGAGTTAGCGCTTATTCCTTCTGCAATGAGTGTGCTGATATCATCATCGGACAAAACACTGCCATTTTTGATGCCGTAAAAATTAGGCTCGTGCACTTGCATGAGGTTTTGAGTCAGTGTACCGGTTTTATCCGTACAAATCACGGTGATGGCTCCCATTGTTTCGCAAGCGTGCATTTTCCGCACCAGGTTGTTGGTAGAAAGCATGCGGCGCATATTCAATGCCAGACTAAGCGTAACACTCATTGGCAATCCTTCAGGCACAGCTACTACAATCAGTGTAACTGCCATCATAAAATATTTCAGTGTCCGTTCGAAAACAGGAAGCCACTCATGCCATCCGTTCAGTGAACCGAAATCAAAGAATAACAATACGTCTTTGACAAAGAAAATAAGGAAAGCGAGACCGGCAACGGTAAAACCAATTTTTCCGATGAGGTTTGCGAGTTTGGTCAACTGTATGTTCAGCGGAGTAGGTTCGAGGTTGTCCTCCGTGCTCTGTCGGGCTACTTTCCCGATTTCAGTAGCATCTCCCACATGCAGAACGCGCATGGTGCCGTGACCGTCTACCACTGTCGTTCCACGCATCACCAGATTGGAAGCATAAGTTGCCTCTTCATCAAAGTCAGCTTCTACAGTTGTTTTATTAATAACGGGTTCGCCTGTCAGATTAGATTCGTTTACTTGCAAAGAGATGGCTTCCAGCAGTTCTCCATCGGCGGGAATTTCTTCACCCGTTTCCAGAATTACAATATCACCTACCACTATGTCTTTGCGGGGAATTTCTTGCACACGTCCATTTCGGATCACTTTTACCAATGTTTCTTCATTGACTGCATTCAGCAGATCAAACTTTTTGCTGGCATCATACTCGAAAAAGAAACCGATTCCGGTGGCCAGTAAGATAGCTGCTATAATTCCGATTGTTTCAGCGTATTCGTTCTCGATGATGGAAATGATTAACGAGAAAACGGCTGCTACTAACAGTACGCGTACAACCGGGTCTTCAAATTTTTCCAGATAAAGTTTCCAGAGGGAAGGACGCTTGGGAGGTGTTAACAGGTTAATACCATTTTTCTCCCTGCTTTGTAGGACTTCGTCATCCGTAAGTCCTAAATGATAATAGTCATTTTTATTTGTACTCATGCAGATACATGCGTTTAGTTTGAACCGCAAAAATACAACATAAAATTGTGATAAATTGTTTAATTAAAACTTTTTATGAAGTCGAATTTGTTATCGTGGTTTACCACATGTGCGATAAGGAATTGTAAACCAGAATGTAGAACCTTCACCTTCTACGGAATCCGCACCGATCTGACCGCCTAGTTTGGCGACAATGGTTTGAGAAATAGAGAGTCCCAGTCCGGCTCCTTTCTTATCTTTGTTCAGTTTCACAAAGCGCTCGAAGACATCCGGTAATTTCTCTGCCGGAATTCCGGCTCCGGTATCTTTTACATAAAAGTAAAGTTCGGTATCTCTTGCCTCATATCCGATGCGGATACTACCTTCATGGGTGAATTTAATGGCATTACCGGCAAAGTTGGAAAGCACCTGTGCCACCCGGTTACGATCCGTTTGAATCATGCACGAAGAACGAGACGGTTCTGCTATAATTTGTATATTTTCTCCGGCTTCATTGACTCTCATCTGGAAAAGTTGTTGTAAATCTGAAAGCAATAGATTGACGTCCACCGTTGTCTGTACAAATTCCAAGGTTCCGGCTTCGATTTTAGACATATCCAGAATGTCGTTAACCAACTGCATCAGAAGATCAGCATTCATTTTTATGATTTCCTGGTATTGAGCCTTTTCCTCTTCGGTATTTGCGCTGCCTAACACTTCTGCAAATCCGGTAATAGCGTTGAGAGGAGTACGGATCTCATGGCTCATATTAGCTAAAAAGGCAGATTTTGAAATATCCGCTTTTTCAGCTTTTTCTTTGGCTAGTCTCAATTCATTTTCGGCCTGTTTCCGTCGGGTGACGTCATGTACGGTGATAACCATATTCTCTTCTTCATTGAGAAGGAAGTAGGAGCCGGATATTACTGCGTCACATTCCACAGTTGTATTATCCGATGTGACTACGGATAAAGTTGCTTCGAGGTCCGTGAAGTTCCGTCTCTGTTCGAAGGCCTGACGTATGGCGGTACGTATCGGACAGGAACCGCAGAAACTATGTGTGCCGCAGCCTCCTTCGGCAGCCAATGCGTTACGGCATTGCAGCAGGTCGCCCACTCTTTTTTCTTCTGTTCCTTTTCTGGTTCCGGTTTTTTGGTAATAGTTGGTCTTCAGTACTTTAAAATCGTTATCTATTAGCAGAATAAAAGCATGTACATTCTTTAAAACGGCACCGGCGATATGGCTGGTACGTTCCAACTTTCTGGATTCACGGAACAATCGTTGTTGCATCCGTAGGCATTTCCTGCGTTCCCATAAAAAACTGATTAGTAGGACTGCGCATAAAACTATTAAAGTTGACAATAGTGCTATAAGCATAGTATAATATTGTTGTTTTAGCTTGATAATATGACTACAAAGATAGCTTTTTTCTTTAGTTTGGAAAATAGTGTTGAACAAATATCCAGCTATTTGTGTTATATTATTCAGAAAACCATTTAAAAATACGAACGTTATGAAAAAGTACATTTGCACGGTCTGTGAATATATTTACGACCCCGAACAAGGAGATCCGGAAAGCGGAATTGAACCAGGAACAGCCTTTGAAGACATTCCAGATGATTGGACTTGTCCATTATGCGGAGTCGGCAAAGAAGATTTTGAACCGTACGAAGGATAAAACCAAGAGAGAGAGAATTATTTAAGAGGAGAATGGCCGGGTGTATAGATATATGCCCGGTCTTTTTTGTTTTTCTGGAGGATGATTTAAATTAAAAAGGAGAATCAGTAATGCTATGATAGACTGATTCTCCTTTTTTAGGATTCAATTTTGCTCTATCAAGAAGCTTTTTTCTCTTTTACATCACTACTAGCTTCTACTACATTCACCACATAGTCACCTAGCTTTTCACATTCGGCAATAATATCCATGTAATAAACCCCCATCTGATAATCATATTCTTTGTTGTTTACGTCCAGAATGTTCTGATTCTTCAGTTGGTTACGGTAGTTATTAATTTCATTCTCGATGTTGAAGGACTTGTTGATATCGATGCTCTGATGTTCCGGCTTTTCTACTACCACAATCATTTGAGCAAGTGCATCGTTCGTCAGTTTCATCATGAAATGAATATGCTCATATTGTTTCTCGGTAAAATCTTGGTTGGTCTGACGTTTCCGGTTGATGGTACGTGCCAGGTTATAACAGCTGTCGCCGATACTTTCAATTTCCGTTACTTCACGCAGCATAGCACGTATCTGTAATTTACTTTCAGAACTTAACCGACCTTCAGATACTTGATTCAGGTAGTTGGCTATTTCAAGTTCCATGTTGTCGCTGATATTCTCATACTTCTCGATCCGGCTGAACAGCTTGTTGAAAACGTCATCCTTTTCTGTGTGTAGCAAATCCTGCACCATGCCGAACATCCGGTGTGTACGTTCTGCAAAAAGATGGATTTCTTTGCGTGCCTGAAGGATAGAAAGTTCAGCGGTAGAAAGCATACCACCGGTGATAAACCGCAAACGGGGCTCTTCGTCCTCTTCTTTGGGGTGGATAAGAGCACATACGGTACGTTCAATCAGTTTAACCGCCCATATCAGAATACATACGTTACAGATATTGAAAATTGAGTGGAAAGCCGATAACTTGTAGGAGATGGCAACTTCCGGATTGTTACTTTGGAAAAAGGTATCTACTACCCAGTTTACCAGTTCCATGAAAGGATGGAAGACAATCAAGACCCAGATAACACCGAACACGTTAAAAACAAAATGGGCCAATGCTGCCCGCTTAGCCTGTGTATTGGCTGTAAGTGCGGCAAGATTGGCCGTGATAGTGGTTCCGATGTTTTCTCCCAAAACAAGTGCTGCTCCCAGTTCCAGACTGATCCAGCCGTTGGCGCACATAATCAATGTAATTGCCATGGTGGCGGCGGAGGCCTGTACAATCATCGTCAATATAGTACCGATGAGTAAGAACAGAATGATGGAGAAGAATCCCATGTCCGTGTAGTTCTGTACGAAGGCAAGCATTTCCGGGTTGGCGTTCAGGTCGGGCGCGTTTGCTTTCAGATAAGAAAGCCCCATGAAAAGGAAAGAAAAACCGAAAATGAATTCACCGATGGACTTGCGGTTGCTTTTGCCGGAGAAGATGAGCGGAAGGGCGATGGCTAAGAGCGGGAGAGCGAAGGCAGCCATATCAACCTTAAATCCGAAAATTGAAATGATCCAGGCAGTCACGGTAGTACCGATATTAGCACCCATAATGACGCTGATGGATTCGGCAAGTGTGAGCAATCCGGCGTTTACGAAACTTACGACCATCACTGTCGTTGCTGAAGAAGACTGGATAAGAGCTGTTATCAACACTCCTGTTAAAACTCCCGTTACCCGATTGGTAGTCATTGCCGTTAGAATACTTCGCAATCTGTCACCCGCGACCTTTTGTAAGCCCTCGCTCATAATCTTCATTCCGTAAAGGAAGAGTCCTAATGAGCCTATGAGCTTTAAAAAATCATAAAAAGAATATTCCATCTATAATATTTTTAATGGTTATTTGTTCTCTATCTGATTATAAGTATATTAGTCCCAAATTATTCACCTTTTAACGAACTCGATGAAACAGATGTTACAAATATGTTGCAAAAATAACAATATTTCCAAAGAATTCCCTATCGGAAGCTCACTTTTGGATATTTATTACGGTTTTAATCTTAATTTTCCTTATCAAGTAGTAAGTGCCAAGGTCAATAATCGCTCCGAAGGACTTAACTTCAGAGTTTATAATAATAAGGATGTAGAGTTTTTGGATGTGAGAGATCAGTCCGGTATGCGTACGTATGTCCGTTCGCTCTGCTTTGTGTTATTTAAGGCCGTCACGGAACTGTTTCCCGACGGAAAATTGTTTGTAGAACATCCTGTTTCAAAAGGCTATTTCTGCAATTTGCGGATTGGCCGTCCCATTGAACTGGAAGATGTGACACGCATCAAGCAACGGATGCAGGAGATTATCGCGGAGAATATTTCCTATCATCGCATCGAATGTCATACGGCTGAAGCTGTGCGTGTTTTCAGTGAACGGGGAATGAATGATAAAGTGAGATTGCTGGAAACTTCCGGCTCGCTCTATACCTATTATTATACATTGGGTGATACCATTGATTATTATTATGGGAATCTGCTACCCAGTACCGGATATCTTAAATTATTCGATATCGTGAAATATTACGATGGATTGCTTCTCCGGATTCCGAGCCGGGAAAACCCGAATGTGCTTGAAGATGTGGTGAAGCAGGAAAAAATGCTGGATGTCTTTAAAGAATATCTGAACTGGAGTTATATCATGGGGCTTAACAATGCCGGAGATTTTAACCTGGCCTGTGAAGAGGGGCATGCAACCGATCTGATAAATGTTGCAGAAGCACTGCAGGAGAAGAAAATAGCCCAGATAGCCGATACCATATTCCATCGTGGTGAAAACGGTAACCGGGTAAAACTGGTATTGATTGCCGGACCATCCTCTTCGGGAAAGACAACTTTCAGCAAACGGCTTTCTATCCAGCTAATGACCAATGGACTGAAACCATTCCCGATCTCTTTGGATAATTACTTTGTAGATCGTGAAGAGACTCCTCTGGATGAAAACGGAAATTATGATTATGAATCACTGTATGCACTTGATTTGGAACTGTTCAACCAACAGTTGCAGGCACTCTTGCGCGGTGAAGAGGTCGAACTGCCTCGTTTTAATTTCTCTCTTGGCAAGAAGGAGTATAAAGGCGATAAACTGAAAATAGAAGATAATACGATTCTGATTCTGGAAGGTATTCATGCCCTGAACCCAGAACTGACACCGCATATACCGGCTGAACGGAAATTCAAGATTTATGTTTCAGCATTAACCACCATCTCTTTGGATGACCATAACTGGATTCCGACAACTGACAACCGTCTGTTGCGTCGTATTATCCGTGACTTCAATTATCGGGGATATTCGGCACGTGAAACGATATCACGCTGGCCGAGTGTACGTGCCGGTGAAGATAAATGGATTTTTCCCTATCAGGAGAATGCTGACGTAATGTTTAATTCAGCGTTGCTTTTTGAGTTTGCAGTACTCCGTTTGCATGCCGAACCTATTCTGATGGGTGTCCCGCGCAACTGTCCTGAATATTGCGAAGCATACCGATTACTTAAGTTTATCAAATATTTTGTTCCTGTACAGGATAAGGAGATTCCGCCTACGTCTTTACTGCGTGAATTTTTGGGAGGTAGTAGCTTTAAATATTAAGTAGAAAAATTAGGATATATTCGTTATTTGTACTTTCTTTGCAGAAAATATAAATTACCTTTTGTTGTAGTAAGGCAAGAGAACACAAAATAAACAATATTTGAATAGGATTCTTTAGGGGAGAATACTGTATAATGACTGTTATACTAAACTATAATATTGAACCTTTGGTTACTTTTGCTGTTATAAAAGGACTACATGCAACAAAAAAAATGTGAATATGATTTTTTATAATAGTCTTTTAGCAAAGTGGTTCTTGGGAAAAGGAAAGAAACACTATTTTATGTTAGGCTGGTTTTTCTTTACCCGGTATAAATATCTGGAAGTTTGGGAAGATATGGAGTTACGGATACATGCAAAGCAATATTGGGAATGCTTTTCTCTGACTCTGATACCAGCGTTGATTTTGTCATTACTGTTTTCATGGTGGTGTATGATACTACCATTCATAACTTATGACCTCCTTTATTGGTTTGAAAAGATCATCTACCACCATTCAATATTTAATTGGGAGGCGATAAAGCATAGCGGCGATACGCTTTATCTCCGAAAGAGAAAAGCGTATGCCTGGAAGAAAGGTTACGGGAAAAAAGAGTTGCCCGTATCCAGATGGAATGATTGATTCTTTATTTCAAATGCTTCTTTATCCAAAGCAGATGTCCATACTCCGTATCGTTAGAGGTCCAATGCTCATTAATAGGAGTAATCAGGGCTTCTTTCGGACAGTTTAGTACATTGTATACTATATAGCTGGTAGTCGGAGGACATACATCGTCATTGAATCCCCATGTTATATAGGTGTCTGCTTTTATCAATTTAGCAAAGTTCACTACATCATAATAGGCCATTGTCTTTATTTTTTCGGGGGTATCCATATCCACCGAATTTCTAAAGAAATGAGGATAGCCACCGGCACGTCCGGCTTTATAGCCTGCCATATCGCTTAATGCAGGATGATTGGCGACACAAGCTGTCACCCGTTCATCCAGTCCGGCGGTGATTAATGCCAGGGCGCCTCCCTGACTACCTCCTTGTGCGATTACATTTTTGCCATCCCATTCCGGTAGGGAAGTCAGAAAGTCGATACCGCGTACACAGGCTAGATATACCCGTTTCATATAATAATTATCACGACTGTCGAGCCCATTGGTCAGATAGCCGTTTTCTCTGCCATTGAAAGCGTTGCTGATTTCTTTAAATTCTTCATCAGTCATTTCCGGATTCAGGCCGTGTATCTCGAATTCAAAACGGATGCATCCTTGTTCCGCATAATATTTATGGCGTAGAGGTTCTTTGATGGTTTTGATACCTGCTCCCGGAGGGCACAAGACAACCGGAAACTTTCCTTCTTTTTTCGGATAGAATAAATATCCGTAGACGCATTGCCCACGTTTGTTCAGTTGCAATTTTACGAGATAACAGTCTATTTTATCAGTGGAATATTTTTCGACATGTTCTTTGGTATACGTTAGGGGAAATTCCTTTTGTTCTGCTTTTGCCTTTTCCCAAAATTCCTTGAAATCGGAAGGCATGGTGGTATACGGACGAAGTTTTTCCGGTGAAAATCCTACTTTGATATGATGTGAATAGGTCTTTCCATCTACGGTTGCTTTCAGGCGACAGTCGCGGAATCCCGGCTCTTTCATTGTGCCCACAGGAATCACTCCCCTGCCATTCTTTAAAGTTACACTTCCTTTGGTATCGGCAACAGGCATCATATCACCACCTATTTCATAAGTGACGGTTACGTTATCTCTGGGGATACCGTATTTATAGAATTGTACCTCCACAGTTGCTTTTTCTCCCGTTTTATAAAGCCAGTCGGCATGATTGGGTACGGTGACCCAAAGCACATCGCTTTTATAAGGATAGTTTTCAGCTACGGCGGATAGCAAGGTAAGTGACAATAGCCATACAGATAAAAGTAGTCTCTTCATGGTGTTATTCATTGTTTTATCTTAAAGCTTCCACCTCTTCCGGTGTCAAAGGAATCTTCTTACCTAATCGGCGGGCGCCGGTTTCTGTAATTAGATAATCTTCCTCATTGCGGATACCACCGAAGTCCTTATAAGTTTCCACTACATCATAATTGATGAAATCGGTAAATTTCTTTTCTCCTTTCCACATGTCAATCAGTTCCGGAATAAAATAAATACCTGGTTCTACCGTGTGTACAAATCCCGGTTCCAACGGAATGGCGAGACGTTGCGATTTGCGACCGAACTGTGTGCTCTTCGGCTGACCGTTATATCCTACCCATATCTCTCCTAGATTTTCCATGTCGTGTACATCCAATCCCATCATGTGACCTAATCCGTGAGGATAGAATAACGCATGAGCACCTTCGCGGACCGCATCTTCCGTATTTCCTTTCATCAATCCGAGTGCCTTCATACCGTCTACCATGACACGGGCAGACAGTTCGTATACCTCCATATAAGGAATACCCGGACGGAGGGCTTTTACAGATTCCAGATGCATCGCATTCTGAATCTCGTATACTTCGCGCTGGCGGGCTGTAAACTTTTTGTCGGCAGGAATGGTAGACGACATATCGCCTGCATAGCCTGATTCTACTTCTGCGCCTGCATCAATTAGGAATAAATCACCCGGTTTTACTTTATTTCCATGATAGTGGTTGTGTAAAGTCTGTCCGTTGATAGTGGCAATGGTGGCAAAAGAAAGCTGGCAGTTGTTAGATTCGGCCACCCGGTTCATTTCCGCTACCACTTCGTATTCATACATGCCCGGACGGAGCACTTTCATGGCGGTGATGTGCATATCGGCAGTTACATCGCAAGCCTTCTCTATTTCTACAATTTCTTCGGCAGATTTGTAATTACGTTGGGCGATAACGGCACGGATGAATGGAACAGAAGCTTCCTGACGTGTAGGGGGAATACCCAACCAATCCATCAGTTTCAATTTATGCTCGGGACGGTAAGGTGGCAGATAATGAACCGCTTTCCCTTTCTGGACGTACTTGTGGAGATAGCTTGTAATTTCTGCGGACGGCATCAGATTTTTTACGCCCACACGTTCACATTTTTCGTGTAATGTAGGTTGCGATCCCATCCATACGATTGCATCGATAGACAGTTCATCTCCGAAAATGATTTCTTTGTCTTCATCAATATCAATAATAGCCGAAAGGCCGGCGCATGAAAGTCCGAAATAATAAAGGAAAGTAGAATCCTGACGATAACGGAAGGTGTTATCCTCGTAGTTCAGTCCGCACTCGTCATTTCCGAGAAATAACAATACCCCGGAGCCTAAATTCTTTTTTAGCAGGGCTCTTCGCTGCATATACGTTTCTTTGGCAAACATATTGTCCTAATTTTTAGTTTTGTAGCAAATTTACATAAAAATGTTGGAATAAACGAATAAAGTTGGAAGAATATGTGTCTTACTCATGAACATCCTAAACACATAATAAAGAAGTTTATTTCAGTAGTTTCCTCTTTCCGTCACCTTCTAATATCTTCATTTGTTGAATGGCAATTTGATTGAGCTTAACCAGCCGTTCACCTTGTGGGATGCTTTGATTAATAAAGACAGCATTGAGATTTTCCATATTAGAAAGACAAATGAGTTCGTTGATAGAGGCATAGTCGCGGATATTTCCTTTTAGTTCGGGGTTCTGTTCATGCCACATCTTAGCTGTCATGCCGAACATCGCTACATTTAGCATATCAGCTTCGTCGGCGTAGATAATACTTAGTCGCCCCTTAGAATGTGCTTTTACGCCTAATAATCAACATATTAATATATAAATTGCTTTGATATATCTGCAAGTTTTTGTATCTTTATGGTTGAAAACTTGCAGATTATTATGATAAACAAGACCACCCCTCAGCCCTCCTTGTTCAGCTCTTTGACAGACCAGCTGAATCCCAGGCATCCCTTATACCTGCTTGCCAATAAGATAGACTGGCGCCGTTTTGAAAAAGCTTTCTCCCCGCTATACTGTGCCGTCAACGGTCGTCCC
>NZ_JH114333.1:133438-154140 GCF_000157095.2 Bacteroides sp. D1 | reverse complement strand
TGCCAACCGGAAATTTTGTACAAAATATCATATAAGTACTTCCTTTAAGCGTAAGGGCAGAGCTGCCAAAGATGAGCCGCTTCGGAAAATCTTACGGTCGGAACTCAGCCGTGAAAGAGCTACCCGCCTGGAAGGAAGTTTTGGAACGCAGAAACAACATTACTCACTGGCCAGGATAAAAGCTAGAAACAGGAAAACGGAAGTACTTTGGATTTTCTTTGGGATACATACAGCCAATGCGGTATGTATGATAGAAAAGGTCGAAAAGAAAAAAAGAAAGGCAGCATAATCTAACTAGTCGCCCCTTAGAATGTGCTTTTACGCCTAATAATCAACATATTAATATATAAATTGCTTTGATATATCTGCAAGTTTTTGTATCTTTATGGTTGAAAACTTGCAGATTATTATGATAAACAAGACCACCCCTCAGCCCTCCTTGTTCAGCTCTTTGACAGACCAGCTGAATCCCAGGCATCCCTTATACCTGCTTGCCAATAAGATAGACTGGCGCCGTTTTGAAGAAGCTTTCTCCCCGCTATACTGTGCCGTCAACGGTCGTCCGGCCAAACCCATCCGCCTGATGTGCGGACTTCTGATTCTTAAGCACGTGCGTAACCTGTCCGATGAATCGGTTGTTGAACAATGGAGCGAGAATGCTTATTACCAGTACTTTTGCGGTATGTTGGAATTCACGCCTTCCTATCCCTGCAATGCAAGCGAACTGGTACACTTCCGTAAGCGTGTCGGAGAAAATGGCATGGAACTGATTCTGTCAGAAAGTATCCGCGTCAATCAGGAGGACGACGGCCCGGACCATCACTGCACGGCCTTCATCGATTCCACGGTACAGGAAAAGAACGTGACTTATCCCACGGATGCGAAGTTGCATAAAAAGATAGTCCGCAAAGTGTTGTCTGTCGTAAAATCCTTAGGGCTTCCTTTGCGCCAGAGCTATACCTTTGTCCTCAAGAAGATCTACCGTGACCAGCGTTTCCGTAACCACCCCAAGAACCGTGGCAAGGCCCTGAAAGCGGACAAGCGGCTGCGCACCATTGCGGGAAGGCTTGTCAGGGAACTGAGGCGCAACCTGAAAGAAAACCACGGCTACGACTCCCTGCTCGACCTCTTTGAGCGGGTGCTTTCACAGAAGCGCAATTCTCCCGGGAAAATCTATTCCCTGCATGAACCGGAGGTGCAGTGTATCAGCAAGGGGAAAGAACATAAGAAATACGAGTTCGGCAACAAGGTTTCAATCGTCCGCTCAATTACCGGTGTCATACTGGGTGCCAAGTCTTTCCGGAATGAATATGACGGGCATACCATTGAAGAATCCCTCAGGCAGGTGGAACGCATTACCGGAAAGAAGATCAGGAAGTTGGCCGGGGACAGGGGGTACAGAGGAAAGAAAGAGGTGGGCGGCACCGGGATACTGATACCCGATGTTCCAAACAGGAAAGACAGTTATTACACACGCAAGAAGAAACATAAGCTATTCTGCAAGCGTGCAGGAATAGAGCCGACTATCGGGCATTTGAAATCAGACTTTCGTTTAGGACGCAACTTTTATAAAGGTGTGTTCGGGGATGTTGTCAATCTGCTCTTAGCCGCAGCAGCGTACAACTTCAAAAGAGCCATGAGGGTTCTTTGGCTACTTGTTGAAAAAATCTGCGGGACACTGTTTTCTTGCAATATCCCGCAGATGAGTACTTTTTAAGGGACGACTAACTAAAATAACAGGAAAAACAGGAGAGGTTTTAACTT
Source organism: Bacteroides sp. D1 (assembly GCF_000157095.2). NCBI lineage: Bacteria > Pseudomonadati > Bacteroidota > Bacteroidia > Bacteroidales > Bacteroidaceae > Bacteroides > Bacteroides sp. D1. Next base: position 152,376 of record NZ_JH114333.1, on the reverse strand, counting down.
CCCCTAAAAAAGACATGTACATAATGCATGGGTGGGAAGGAAAAAATAAGAATATGTAAACAATATTCTACAAAAAAGATAGAAGACTGGGAGAGTTGAACGAAAAAATCAAGAGAAAAGCTCACGTAAAGCAAAGCTTTTCTCTTGATTTTTTAGAAAGAGGAACATTTACTGAATATCCCTAATTCAAGGCATTTACAGCCTCTTCCTACAGTTTTATCCCAACAGGTATCAACCGGTTATTTTTTGCAATTCCACGGTTTCAACTGTTTGAAGAAGTCGTTACCCTTATCATCTACCAAGATAAATGCAGGGAAGTTTTCTACTTCGATCTTCCAGATAGCTTCCATTCCCAATTCCGGATATTCCACACATTCAATGCTCTTGATGTTGTTCTGTGCAAGGATAGCTGCCGGACCTCCGATAGAACCAAGATAGAAACCACCATATTTCTGACAAGCATCTGTCACCTGCTGGCTACGGTTACCTTTTGCCAACATCACCATGCTGCCGCCATGACTTTGGAACAGTTCTACATAAGAGTCCATACGTCCTGCCGTAGTAGGCCCCATAGAGCCACACGCCATGCCTTCCGGAGTTTTTGCCGGACCTGCATAATAAATAGGATGATCCTTAATATATTGTGGCAAGTCTTCACCGCGGTCCAAACGTTCTTTTAGTTTAGCATGAGCGATGTCACGACCTACAATAATCGTTCCGTTCAATGACAGACGGGTAGCAACCGGATATTTAGTCAGTTCTTTCAGGATTTCAGGCATCGGACGGTTCAGGTCGATCTTCACAACATCACCTTCACCTGCCTGACGCAGTTCAGCCGGAATCAGTTCACCCGGATTTGAATCCAGTTTCTCAATCCAGATACCTTCCTTATTGATTTTACATTTGATGTTACGGTCGGCAGAGCAAGATACGCCCAAACCTACCGGACAAGATGCACCATGACGAGGCAGACGGATGATGCGTACATCGTGAGCAAGATATTTACCTCCGAATTGTGCTCCCAACCCAATCTTGTGAGCTTCTGCCAATACTTCTTTTTCCAGTTCGACATCGCGGAATGCACGACCATATTCGTTTCCGGTAGTCGGCAGGTTATCATAGAAATGAGTAGAAGCCAATTTCACTGTCAACAGGTTCTTTTCAGCAGAAGTACCACCGATTACGAAAGCGATGTGATAAGGAGGACAAGCGGCTGTCCCCAATGTTTTCATCTTTTCAACCAGGAACGGAACCAATGTACCGGGATTCAGGATCGCTTTTGTTTCCTGATACAAATATGTCTTGTTGGCAGAACCACCACCTTTTGTTACACAAAGGAATTCATATTCCATACCTTCGGTAGCTTCGATGTCAATCTGTGCAGGGAGGTTACATTTGGTGTTTACCTCATCATACATATTCAGAGGCGCATTCTGTGAATAACGCAGGTTTTCTTCAGTGTATGTTTTATATACGCCCAGTGAAAGCGCTTCTTCGTCAGAATATCCAGTCCATACCTGCTGTCCCTTTTCACCGTGGATAATAGCAGTACCGGTGTCCTGGCAGAATGGAAGTACGCCTTTTGAAGCAACCTCTGCATTGCGCAGGAAAGTCAGCGCCACATACTTATCGTTTTCGCTTGCTTCCGGATCACTCAGAATCTTAGCAACTTGTTCGTTGTGCGAACGACGAAGCATGAATGATACATCACGAAAAGCAGCATTAGCCATCGCAGTCAAACCTTCTTTTTCAATTTTCAGGATGGGATTTCCTTCAAACTCGCTTACTGATACATAGTCTTTTGTAAGCAGATAATACTCAGTTGTATCTTTTCCCTTTTCAAACATGGGCTGATACTTAAACAGAGGTGTTGCCATAAGTTTCTTATTTTATTACGTAATGTTAGTTAGTGTGGCAAAGGTAATGATAAATTAAGAATTGAGAATTAAAAATTGAGAAATAAAACATTGTAGGATAAAAATAGGTAGGTCAATAAATGATTATTTTGCGGAGTGCCCTGAAAGGGCTTAATTATATAGCGTAGGGCAACGCCCTACGAAAAAACGACAATCTGAATTTGCGCCCTGAAAGGGCATAATTGTATACAGTTCCGCCCTTTCAGGGCTTGTGGCTGGTGTGCTTTTTTCGTAGGGCGTTGCCCTACGCTATATAATTAAGCCCTTTCAGGGCACCCCAATAAATATATAATTGTAAGAACCGATAAATTCCCATTTACCGGCGTAGCGCCGGAGCAAGGTTTCCATTCGGTATTCCCTGAAAGAGATACAGTTCCACCCTTTAGGGTATGTCTAAAACGATAACATGCCGAATGGAAACCTTGTTGGGGCGCTACGCCCCTAAATTCTCATTTATTTATCTACTTATTTTTGACTCGCTACACTATTTCCGTTTTATCAATCATTTTGATTCGCTCGATGAGCTCATTTCCAAGAGCCGTTTTATCTTCAATATGTTTCAACACCGCAGTCACAAATGTATTGCTTTCGAAATCACCGCGTACTTGCTCAAAGTCCTGCTTCATTTCGTCATGAGAGCCATCAGCACCGAATCCGGTCATGGAAGATAACGAGAATTCTTTCTTAGCATCCTCATATACCATCTTGTCCAATCCGACAACAGCTTGCTGCCAGGCTTTCACGATACCGATGATATCTTGCGCTGTTATCGTTTCCGGATCTAAGCCATAAAATTCCTGAATCTTATGATAAGCCCATGTCCATTCATAAGTATAATAATTCTCGTGCATTTCCGCGAAGCTTGCATTGATGGACTTTAAACGATTGACTGCTCCTTTCTCAATACCATCCAGTAATCGGTCGATCTCACTCTTGGGAGCAATCAACCCGGAAACATCTACCCATTCGCCGATACCAATTTCCGTATCGGGTTTCAGGCGTTGGCGGATTTCTTCATTGCTCTGGAAGTTAATGCCTTCCAGTCGTTTTATAATGGAGTTTCCTAAGAACTTGTGGATAGCAATTTCATAAAAACGGATTCCATTGTTCAAAGAAGAATTCTTGATTTTAGCACTCTGGTAAGAGTAGATTTCTGAAGTTTCACCGGACACACGTTTCAATTCTTTCAAAATGGAACGCCCTTTGAACATCTTCTGAATGGTATAAGGACTCAACAGATTATAGTTGATATAATCCAGCCTGTTCGGGTCTTTACGATTATCACGTTTCGGCCATTTTTGTGCGTCACGGATAGTACCTACACTTCTCAAGTTGACTCCCGGAACCAGATAAGTCGTATTCCGCTGCTCTATCAGGTAGGAGAAAGGAAGATTAGAAGTATCGGCATGATTGACATGACGTCCCATTACCAAAGAGAAAGCTCCGACACGTGCCGGCCACAAGATATAGGAATCAGAAGTGGTCTTCGCTCCTCTTTCCATTGTTCCTTGATGGATAGGACCTAACTTATACATATGGTTGCTCTGATTGGATCCCGAACCTGCATTCATAAACGAGAACATTCCGGCAATCAGCAAAGTAGATTTATGATGTGTCACGGTGAAAGGACCTGCGAAAATAGCACATGCCTCACCGTTCTCTCCTTGGCAATTACTAAAAAACAAAGAATCGGAAGCGGAATAATTATGTCCCAATTTACAGGACTGCCCGACGAAGCAACGGGTCAGCATCGTACCGTCATCCACTTTTGAACCGGAAGAGATAATAAAGTCGTCACAAATTACCCCGTGACCGATATGTACAGGCGCTGTCACATTACTATTGACGCTTCCATTGGATAAGCGGCAAGTTCCACAGATATGGCAGTAATCACCAATCCGGACATTCTTGATTGAACCTGTATTGAGAATCATGACATGATTGCCAATACTGCCGACAGCAGAAGCATGTTTATTGGAATAATAATCCGCAATGGATTTCATACGGTTAATCAGTTCGGGACGATGGCGGTACAACGCAAGTATATATGCCTGATGCGCAGACAGTTTGTCGTTCATCAACACTTCACGACCTCCTGTTTCATTCAAGACAGCCACTTCTACCCCATTACCGAAAGTGCTTAATCCATCCACTAAAATAATATCTACATTCTCAATGAAAGTATCACTACCGATCTCATAGTTAGCAATGTAGTTCTGGATATTCTCAATACAACAGTTATCGCCCACTGATACATTATGCAACGTCACATGACGCAATCCCGAATGTTTCTTGATTCCCCCTGGCAATGTAAATTCTGATTCGAATACCCCCAGTTTCACTTCACCCGAGAAACGGGTATGATGAACGTACTCACAATTAAAGCCCTCTGCCACTGATACATTTCCCCAATCATCGGCCAGACACGACTGGCTCTTCAACTGAAGTACCTCATCTTCAGTCAATCTACGATAGTCTTTCATATACTAAATGATTTATGAGTTATGATTTATGAGTCATGATTTATGAACTGTGATGTTGTCCGTCATAATCGCACAGCCAACTCATAATTCAGAAATCATAAATCATAAATCCCTCCCGTTTATTCTTCCTCTTCTTCGTAGGTCTGATAAAGAAAATCGTTATAGGGATATTTCTGAACATGTAATTCTTTCACTCGCTGATAAACTACATTTTTCAGTTCGTCTATATTGATTCGTTCGCGGGCGGAAATAAAGAGGCAGTTATCCTCCATTTTTGCCATCCACGTCTTCATCAGTTCTTCGAGTGTTAAGTTTTCCTTTGTTCGGGGGGTAAGGTCGTCCGGCGCTTTCTCCACGTAGGTGTAAGCGTCTATTTTATTAAATACAAGTATCATAGGTTTGCCACTGCCACCAATCTCTGCCAGTGTCTTGTTCACCACCTCAATCTGTTCCTCAAATCCGGGGTGGGAAATATCGACTACGTGTACAAGCAGATCTGCTTCACGCACTTCATCCAGGGTAGATTTAAAAGATTCTACCAAGTCGGTAGGCAACTTGCGAATAAATCCTACCGTATCTGACAACAGAAACGGTAGATTATCGATAATCACTTTGCGTACAGTGGTGTCTAAAGTCGCGAACAGCTTGTTTTCTGCAAACACTTCGCTCTTGGAGAGAAGATTCATCATGGTTGATTTTCCCACGTTGGTATAACCAACCAGTGCAACACGTATCATGCGTCCGCGATTCTTTCGTTGGGTAGCTTTCTGCTTGTCAATCTCCGCCAGACGTTCTTTCAATAATGACATACGGTTCAGGATGATACGGCGGTCCATCTCGAGCTGTGTTTCACCCGGACCACGAAGTCCCACGGAACCTTTACCGCCACCGGCACCGGAACCTCCTCCCTGGCGTTCCAAGTGAGTCCAAAGTCGCTGCAAACGCGGCAACATATATTTATATTGTGCCAGCTCTACCTGCGTCTTCGCATTGGCTGTCTGTGCACGCATTGCAAATATATCAAGGATCAGTGAAGTACGGTCCAGTATCTTCACTTTCAGTTCGGCTTCAATATTACGAATCTGTTTCGCAGAAAGCTCATCATCAAAGATGACCATTCCTACTTCACGTTCTTCTTCCTCTTCGTTACGAATATATTGTCTGATTTCTTCCAACTTTCCTTTTCCGACATAAGTCACTGAATGAGCTGTCGGCAACTTCTGCGTAAATCGTTTCACTACTTCCGCCCCAGCCGTCTCGGCAAGGAAAGCCAGTTCATCCAGATACTCGTTCGTCTTACGCTCATCCTGCGTTTGTGTGATGAGTCCGACAAGCACTGCTGTCTCTACTTTGGCTTCGGATATTACAAATTCTTTCATTCTTTACTTCTAATATATAATAATGTGAGCGCAAATATAACAAAAAAAAAGAGGACAATGTTTTATTGTCCTCTTTTTCGTATCATTTATCACCTTAGAATCTATAAATCAAACCACATCTTTTCCCAAATTTTAGGAGATTCTTTGGGTGCATTAGGATTAGCAGTCATTTCCTCAGGACTATATTCCCATCTACGAATAAGTTCCCGAGAAGTAGCTTCTGTCGGCACAGTAAGTACAGGTACCTCATTACCATTGGATCCTGATCTTCTCCACTGTACAAATTCTTCCAACGGTCTGTCCATCAAATCAATCCATTGCTGAATATGAATCTCATATAAAGCTCTATCAGGTTCCAATGTGTTTAAATCATCCAAAGCATCAATAAATTCAGTTGTCTTTACCGGATCCGCTTCATAATAATCACAAGCTGTTTGAATAGCTTTCTTATATAATTCATTAGCTTTCACCAAATTAGAAGTTACTCCCAACCCACGTACATACGCTTCCGCTTCAAAAAACAACTGTTCCTGATAAGAATAAATTAATTCAGGTGCCTCTTTTCTAAAAAGATACTTACTTATAACGGAAGATAATAAATCCGCATTTTCATCATCAGTTTCTTCTGCTGCCTGCCGAGTATCCAAGCCTCGATACAGCCCGTCAGCTCCCGGTTCAAAATATCTGGAAATACGAGAATCATTACGTTCCTGCATAGGCTTCAATACATTATTATTTGCAAAAAACATAATATTGATGCCATTTGTATACTTCTCCAATATTTTATATTTAGGATTTTCATTACCTGCAGTCTGTAAATATGGGAACTGCAGATTATCATCAGCCGAACTAATCATACCACCGTCACTTATCAACTTTCCAATCTGTTCTGCTTTCGTAGGATCTTTATCCACCATTGTCATTAAAGTTCTGAATTTTAAAGATTTGGCCAACCGAATCCACTTTTGCATATCACCTTTATAAAAAATATCGTAATCAGTAATGGCCAAAGGATCATCCAAGTTGATCTCATTCAACGCTTCATCCAACAAGCTTACTACACCATTCAAAACTACTTCCTGAGAATCAAATTTTGGATACTTAACTCCTTCTACCCAAGCCTCTGTAAATGGAATATCTCCCCATATCATTGTTGTCTCATAAATATGTTGAGCTAGAATAATTTTACATTGAGCAATTCCATTATGATTGACAGGAGTAGCTTCTTGAGCATTTTTGATAGCTAACTGCAAATTATTACCTCCAACAGAATAGTAATGCTTCCATGTATTACCAAGGCTATATGGATCTATGACATAATAACCTTCCGCCCAGCCCCCATAATCATCGCCGCCGTCTGCCTGACACTGGATACTTTGAGAAAGAGGAATGTAAGCATCTCCTCCGGTACGACTACCAGCCCAATTCACTACTGCATAATTGAATAAATATCCGGGATCCACCTTTTCCGCAGAATTTGGATTATGATTAACATCCAACCAATCACTACATGAGCTCAAAATAGCACATGCAAATATGATTGCTATAGTATATATTGATCTTTTATTTTTCATATTATTTCTCTTTGATAATTATTATAATGTCAATCTAATATTAAATCCGAAACTTCTTGTTGTCGGAATACTATTGAACTCAACTCCCCCACCGATCTGTGCAGGTCCAAAAAAGTTTGCTTCCGGATCAATGTGAGGCACATGGTCTTTTATAATCCAAAGATTACGAGCCTCAAAGCCTAAATCAAGAGATTTGACAAAGAAACTTCTGAACCATTTTCTAGGAAAACTATAAGAAAAGTTCAACTCACGTAATTTAACATATGAAGCATCGAAAATATTACCCTCATTATTACTTGATTTTGCCACATGCCCCCAATAATCTTGCATACTTTTAACTGGCACATCATTAGCTCTGTAAGTTCCATCAGATTGTAAGATGACTCCCGGTTCAATAAACGACGCATCTTCTCGATGGGCAGCAGTTTCAGCAGCAAGTCCGGTAGTACGTAAAGTACCCACTGTTTCAGAGTAAAGAGAACCACCTTGACGAATATCTATCAGGAAACTCAATGTGAAACCTTTGTAAGAGAACGTATTATTAATACCCATTGTAAAGTCCGGGTAAACATCTCCCAAACGCACATTGTTTACAATTTCACGAAGTCCTGTCTTTTCGTTAATAACATAATTGCCCGAATCATCACGTTTCCAACCTGTACCATACAGACCAAACGAACCACCAACTTCCGCTTTTATCTGCAATCCACTCAATCCACTAGTCAGCGAGTACTCATCCAACCCTTCTGCCAGCTCATCAACTTTCTGGGTGTTTTTTGCAAAAGTAGCCTCCAAGTCCCATTTAAAATCCTTAGTCTGTACAGGGGTAACTCCTAATGCTACTTCAATCCCTTTATTAGATACTTTTCCCGCATTAATATTATTGGCAAAATACCCCGTGGACAAAGGAACATCAATGCTTACGATTTGATTTTTAGTTACACTTTTATAATAAGTCAAGTCTAAACGAATACGATTTTGGAAAAAACGTAAATCAGTACCTACCTCAAACGATGCCTGATTTTGTGGTTTAAGATTCTCATTCGGCAATACACGAGGACCTGTAAATCCGACTAATCCATTATGAGGGAAAACATTCGTTAAATTATACTGCAAAAAATAAGAATTAACCGGAGTATATTGAAACGCCAACTGGTATGGTTGTTCATCACTACCGACATTAGCATAACTCATACGCAATTTTCCATAACTCAAAACATCCTTATTCTTCATCAATTCTGTAAAAATAAAACTACCACTAATTGACGGATAAAAATAAGAACGGTTATTTACAGGTAATGTAGATGACCAGTCATTTCTTCCTGTCACATCCAAGAATACCATATTCTTATAACTGAAGCTTATATCTCCATAAAGACCAACCAGCCGTTTCTTAGAGGTATAATTTACCGGACTCGTTGTCTTAGCATTAGTATATGCATACAATTCATCTACAACCAGATTTTGCGCCAACACATTATTATTTCTCCAGTCTTCCTGATATATATTGTGTCCCAACATTACTTTTACTCCATAATCTTCCGCAAATGTTTTCTCATACGATATCATCAAATCATTATTCAAAATACGCTTATAGAGATCCCATGTCTGGAACTGTCCTTCAAGATTACCAATTGTCCCTTTCGAATATACTTTACATCTGGTTTCTGTATAAAAGTCAGTTCCTGCATTATTCGAGATTGTCAGTCCTTCTATCGGTTTATAAGTCAAAACAATATTGCCGATAAGACGATCCAACTGATTAGTAAATTTATTCTTGTTGATTATCCAATACGGATTGTTACTCTTTCCTTCCGGATCCAGTGATATTTGCTTACCGTATTCGTCAATCCAATTGTTTTTCACATCGTTGATATTTACCGTACGCGGCATTCCGTTTATCAAAGGAATGAGCAAGTTATTATCATTAGATCCCTGAGCAGGCCGTCCTTCCGAATCAGAGCGGATGTACTGTGCTGAAACTCGCCCTGTGAAGTTCTTGGTGAAATTCATACCACCATTAACGGCAAAAGCATATTTATTATAATCGGATCCGGGCACCACCCCTGTCTGATTAGTAGTAGAGACACTGATTCTAAAATCAGAACGTTCTGTACCACCAGCAATTGCGACATTATTTATATAACTCATACCTGTCTCATAGAAATCTTTTACATTATCAGGATATGCTTGCAAAGTAACCTGTTCTCCTTTAAAATCTGCAAATGTCTGATCTTGCACAGAAGATATCTTAGGCCCCCAACCATTCAACATTTTTACATTATATTTGCCATAACTTCCTTGTGCGTAATCATTTTGAAAATCTGGCAGTTTCAAAACATTCTCAAAACGTGTGGAAGAATTAACTGTAACAGATACCTGCGAATTGCGACTACCTTTTTTGGTAGTTATTACGATAGCACCATCTTTCGCACGCGCACCATACAATGCAGTTGCCGCAGCCCCTTTTAAAACATTAATAGACTCGATATCATCCGAGCTAATATCTCCTGCACGGTTTCCAACATCAACAATGCCATTAGTTCTGTCCGGATTGAACGCCCCATTGTCAATAGGCAAACCATCAACAATAAAAAGTGGAGACGACACGCTACCAATAGAAGAAGCACCACGAATCTGAATACTAGAACTTCCCCCTGCAGTACCTGACGACTGTCCAATCTGTACACCTGCGATCTTACCTGATAAAGAGTTTAAAACATTACTTTCACGTGCCTTGGTTATTTCATCACCTTTAACACTTGTCACTGAATATCCCAAAGACTTTTCAGAACGTTTAATCCCCATCGCAGTCACCACAACCTCATCAAGTTTCTGAGAATCAGATTTTAGCACAACTTTCAGATTCGGTTTTATAACCACTTCCTGCGTCTGCATACCAATATACGAAATCTGCAAAGTCTTTGCAGAACTAAATACAACTATAATATCTTGATTACTAATAATATACACGATGTTTACTTTCCTTCGGCAATAAATCTTTCGTTGCCGTTATTATGCAGATTATCAATATGTTAAATACCTACCAAACGTATTAATTTGCAGATTTATGATACCAGATTTCTATCAAAAATAGGGCATAACCATCTATTTATTAATTATTTAAGTTCTTATCTTATATGATATAAGCTAAAACTTATTTCCATCTTAACTGTTGAAGATGGTTTTATTGTTCTAAATTATATCCAATAATTATTGACTATAATAATATATTCATTAGCAAACGATAATCTAAGAAAAAGAAAAACTCCAGATGAAAAAATGCATATTTTATTACTGTATATTTTAAAATATGCAGGGGTGGATTTAAATATTCTCCAAAATCGCAGAGAATATGATTGATGAATATTCATATTGGATGGTTATATGCTTTTTCTGTATCAAAGAGATTGTGTAATTACATCTAATTATGTAAAAAGAAGTATTTATCATTTATCTGACGCCAAAATGAAAGAACCCCAAATGCCGGATTCTAATAGCTATTAGAGGCTATCAGGGTTATAAATTAACTTTTAATCCTTTCCTTTTAAAGAAAGCAAGGGCTTCTCTACGACCAATGACCCGTTCCTTTTAAAGGAACACTTTATTCCTTTAAATGGGACGAGTGATAATATTCGTAATAACGATGTGTATTTAGGTTATGTATATGCGTTTTTGAAACTGATATTGCATATTCTTTCATTTAATTATACACTTTTCTTTCTATTAGAGAAAATTAGACCCTCCATTTCTAAAACTAAATCTTAAAAACAGAACACTTTCATCTAGCTTTTGTACCTATTATTATTTTTTGATGAGGCCGTTTTCTCAAGATCACGTACCACTGTTATATCCATTATATTTGCATATACCTGTGTAGTCTTCACACTTTTGTGTCCTAATAGCTTTTGTACCGTAGTAATATTGGCACCACTATATAATAATAAGGTGGCATTTGTATGCCGGGCGGTGTGGAATGACACACGTTTATCTATTTTCGCCAAGCCTGCTAATAAATTCAATTCTTTGTTGATATTAGAATTGTCTTTTAACTTAAAGAAGCTGTCAAGATCATCTTTATAGCGTTGCAATATCTCGATTCCTTTGCCTTCAAATAATAAATATAAAGGAAGACGTACCTCAATACCAGTTTTAACAGACTTGTATATAATCCAGGTTTCCTGATGGAATTCAACAATATTTGCGGAGGTCAGACTGGTGAAATCAGAATATCGTAACCCTGCGTAGCAACAAAATAAAAAAGCATCTTTTGTTTTTTGTAGCCTCGTATATCTTCCTGTTAGCTGTAAATTTTCAAAGCGATATAACTCTTCCGGAGCCAGGTGCGTATGACTTCCCTCTATACTTTTAATTTTATACTTTCTAAAAGCATATTTTTGTATATCCATATATTCCTTATTTATAGCAACGTTAATATATCGTTTTAGATGCTTCATGTGCTTGGCAATGGTATTAAGGTGATAGCCTTTAGACTGCAGGTGATTATCAAATGAGGACACAAATTCAAATGTCAAATCGGTGAATAATATCTCTTTCTTAAATTCCTGAAGTAATTCAAGGGTGGAAAGATGATTTTGTCTGGTGCTCTCTTTCAAAAGAGAATTAGCTACTTCTTCTTTGAAGAAAGTTAAGAATGAGCTCCCGTTACTTAGAGGCTTATCAATCGAATTCTTTAATAAATCTAGCGATATTGGTTTTCCTTGTTGCCATAATCCAAGTTCAGTATGCTCAATAGCTGCTATATTCTCATACAACATACGATTCAAAACATTGGCGTTAGGATGATTCTTCACCATCTTTCGTTTGGCATCCCACTGATCGGGTTTGAGATATATTTTGGTGGAGAAATACATTTTTTTTCTGTTCAGATAGGCCTCTACCTGTACTAACGCCATTCCTTTTTTATTCAATCTCTTCTTTCTGTTAAACACAAGGTTGTAACTGATCTTTTCCATACTTTCATTTTTAAATTAATAATAGAACAAATTAGACGTAATTCTGTGCTATATCAGAGACGAATAAGCATTAATATCTCTAAAAAAAACAAATCTCCAAATAACCGAGTATTCACAAAACTTTAAATTAAATGCCACTTTTTTATTCGCTTTTCCACGAAAAAAGCAAAAAGAATAGCTTTTAAAGGTGTTTTATGACTAAAAACGAGTAAAAGAAATATTAAAAGATGCATTTTGCTCATACAAAGTGTTACTAGCTATTTTGGCAATCAACGCTTTTAATAAGAAAAAACATGCTTATCGACATAAATACAGCACACAAAATAACAAAATGTTATATTTGCAACCTTTTTTTATTAATATAATTGTTAGTTTCAGTTTTATTAATATATTTGCAAATTGTTAGAGTAAAGATACAAATAATGTAAAGTTAAACTTTAAGAGAGAATTTATGAAAAGAAAATTAATGCTGTTATTGGCATGCCTTTTTGTGGGCATAGGCCTGGTAACTGCCCAAACTCAAAAAATCACAGGCGTTGTGATTTCTGAAGAAGACGGGCAGCCAGTTGTTGGCGCTTCTGTGTTGGTAAAAGGTACCACTCAAGGTACAATCACAGATGTAGATGGTAATTTTAATTTGTCGAATGTACCAAGTTCTGCAAAGACTTTGCAGATTTCGTATATTGGTATGCAGACACAGGAAGTGGTTATAAAACCGAATCTGAAAGTTGTACTAAAGTCTGATTCTCAGAAACTTGATGAGATTGTGGTAACAGCAGTTGGAATTCAACGAGCTGAACGTTCATTAGGCTATTCTGTATCCAAAGTTGATGCAGATGAAGCTATTCAAAAAGCAGAGCCGGACTTAATACGTTCTTTAGACGGGAAAATACCCGGCGTTTCGATTAATTCACCCTCTGGTGCTGCCGGTTCAGCCACACGTATGACTATTCGTGGTAATTCATCATTCCTAGGCAATAACCAACCATTATATATAGTTGATGGTGTTCCCTATAGCAATACGGAGGTTGCCTCTTCAAATCAAGCTACTGACGCTGGTGGTGCTTATGGTAGTGGTATTTCTACGCTTGACCCAAATGATATTGAATCAATGAATGTATTGAAAGGTGCAGCAGCTGCCGCTTTGTACGGTTCACGCGCCGCCAATGGTGTCGTACTCATCACAACAAAAACGGGTTCAAAAAGTAAGAAAAAAGCCGGGAAAGGTATGGAAATTACCTTGAATGCATCTTACACAATCGAACAAATAGCAGGTTTGCCTGAATATCAAAATTCTTTTGGTACAGGTAATGATTTTATTCCAGGGGGTGCAAATGGTTCTTGGGGAGCGGCTTTCACAGATGTAACAGAGGTGCCCTTGAGTATATATGCAGCTAATGCTTATGGAAAAGCCTATCCGAATCTTCCCAAAACTATACCTTACAAAGCGTATAAAAACAATGTCAAAGATCTATTCGATCTGGGAGGAATATATGATCTTTCATTAAACTTCAACAGATATACCGAAACCGGTAATTTCACTGCAACTTTATCCAAAATGGATCAGGACAGTTACATACCTTATGCAGACTTTAGTCGTTATTCTATCAGTATCGGTGGAAACCAGACTTTGGCCAACGGAGTACGTATCGGAGGAAATGTTGCTTTTTCAAGAAACGAACAAAATGGTCCGATGTTCGGTAACAACCAATCTAGCGGTATTGGCGCCTCTTCATTTGCACGTGCTTTAATTCTTGGACGTAACTGGGATATGTCACTACCTTATGAAACACCTGACCACAAATCTTTATTCTTCGTGGGAGATCAGGCAGATAATCCGATTTGGTCATGGAAGTATAATACAATCAACACCCAAATGGATAGAACCATAGCAAACGTAAACATGGGTTATGATATTACAAAATGGCTTTCAGTTGACTATCGCGTTGGTATCAATGATTATAAAATGGATCGTAAGGAGGTTTTAAATTTAGGTTCAAGAGCTTTGGGAGGAAAAGGACGTATTCTTGTTTCTACTTATGATACACAAGAAATTGAATCAACTTTACTGTTACGCTTCAATATCCCGGTTCATAAAGATTTGGGGCTGAAAGCAACTTTGGGACATAATGTAAATCAATTCACCGCTAACGAGACTCTAACAAAGGGTATGAACATCATGTCTCCGGGAGTTTATAATATAAATAATACAGAATCACAAACATCGGAAGAAGAATATACAAGAACCCGCTTGTGGGCATTATTTGGAGATGTGACATTGGATTATAAGAATTATGCTTTCTTAAATATCACAGGACGTAATGACTTTTCATCTACGCTACCCAGAAATCATCGTAGTTTCTTCTATCCATCAATTGCAGGTTCATTTGTATTTACAGATGCATTTCATATTAATGAAGATATTATTAAATTCGGTAAAGTACGATTAAGTTGGGCAAAAGTTGGTAATGATGCCGGCGCATACTACAAAAACGGTACATTCACTTTGGGACAACCTTTTAACGGGCAACCAATATTATCATTACCATCTTCTATGTTTGATCCGGATTTAAAACCGGAATTTACATCAGAGGTTGAATTTGGAGCTGAATTACAATTCTTAAAAAGCCGTGTAAATGTTGATTTCACCTGGTACAATCGTAATTCCACTAACCAGATCGCTCCATTAAGCCTTCCATATTCTACCGGATACGGGAGCTATTATACCAACTTTGGTAAAATGAATAACCACGGTATCGAAATAGGATTGAATGTTATACCTATTTTAAATAAAGATTTCAAATGGGATATGTACTTTACTTATACTCAAAACCGAAGTGAAGTAAAAGAATTGGCAGAAGGAGTAGAACGAGTTTCTTTAAATACAGGTTTTGCAACACCAAAAGCGGTTCTTGAAGTAGGCAAACCTTATGGAATGCTAGTTGGACAAGTTTTTGCACGCGATGAAGAAGGTAATTATCTAGTGGACCCAAATTCCGGAGCTTATCTTATAGCGGATGAAGAAGGTGATCTAGGAGATCCTGCTCCAGATTGCAAACTTAGCTTGAACAATACATTTACCTACAAAGGTTTTTCATTATCATTCATGTTCGATGCACAAATTGGTGGTTGCGTCTGGACTTCATACATTCCTGACTTATTGGGACGTGGCGTTACCAAAGATACAGAAGACCGTTATGGTTCCCGTATCTTACCAGGATACTTGGCTGATCCTTCCACGAAAAAACCTTTATTAGACGGAAATGGAAATAAAATCCCCAACAATGTTCAAATGAAGGAGCTTGACTTATGGTTCTCACCGGGTACCAGCGTGTCCACATTTGCAACTAATGGTGTAGATGAAGCAACCGTTTATGACGCTACAACTTTCCGTTTAAGAGAGTTAAGCATCGGGTACCAACTTCCTAAATCCTGGCTGGCAAAAACATTCATCGGTTCGGCAACTGTATCATTTGTAGCCCGCAACCTTTGGTATTTTGCTCCCAATGTTCCTAAATATTCTAATTACGACCCAACAGCAAGCAGTTATGGCGGCGGAAATGTACAAGGAATTGATTACACCTCAGCCCCTAACACAAGACGTTATGGCTTTAATCTCAAACTCACATTCTAATAAAAAAAGAAAGTATGAAAATCATCAAATTATTATACACTTTAACAACAACACTGATTGTTTGTACGAGTTGCTCGAAATATCTCGATATTAATGATAATCCGAATAAGCCAACAAGTGCGGAACTGAATAAGGTGTTAACCGGAGCTGAATATGACATAGCCATGTCTTTTGCAACTGGTAACTATATCGGTTCATCATTACCTTCTTATGTTTTTCATCTAAGCTCCCGTGAAGTTGACAACTACGGTATAACTAATGCCACTTCCACTTTGGGAAACACTTGGCTACAGGGCTATGCTTATGGTTTGAAGAATACAAATGCTGTTATTAAAGCTGCAGAAGAAGGAAATAACATGATTTATGCAGGAATAGGCAAATTAATGAAAGCTTATGCATTTACCAATCTCGTTGATCTTTGGGGAGATATTCCATATACAGAATTTGATATAGAAGGTAATTATGCTCCCAAATTAGACCGCAGCCAAGATATTTATAATTCATTACTTGGACTTATAGATGAAGCCATAGGCAATCTGCAAGATCCCAATGCTGCTAATTTATTAAAACCAGCAAATGATGATTTAATATATAAAGGTAACATTGAGAAATGGGTAAGAATGGGTAACACATTAAAACTGAAGTTATTGGTGCAATCAAGAAAAGCTAAAAATGAGATAACAGACTGGAATACAAAGTTATCCAACTTGCTTTCTGAGAATAAATTCATGAATGACGGAGAAGACTTCGAATTCAAACATACAGCCAAAGATACGCCGGACGAACGTCACCAAGCTTATGTTGATGAATATCTCGGTGGTCAAAGCACTTATTACATCAGTCCTTGGATTTACGAAACAATGAGTGGAAAGAACTTAAATGTAACAAATAACCCATTTGTAGGAATCACAGACCCACGTATCCCTTATTACTGGGTAAACCAAATAAAAGCGGGGGATAAAGCGCAAAATGCTACAGATTACCGTGACGGTGCTTTTGTTTCCATATTCTTTGCATCCAATGCTTCTGGAGCAAGTAATGATCAGCGGGAAACTTCTACTTTTATCGGTATTTATCCATGTGGTGGAAAGTATGATAATGGCAACGGCGGAAAATGTGATGCGAAAGTCGGTAATGGAGTAGCACCAGAAAAGATGTTGCAAGCCTATTCTGTCCCCTTCCTTTTAGCTGAATTATATTTAACAGGAAATGCAAACGGAGATGCAAAAGAAGCTCTTAAAGAAGGAATTAAACGTTCTATAAATCACGTCAATTCAGTAGCGAAGGCTTCTGATGCAAATGTACCTGCCATAAGCAATGAATCCATTGAGGCTTTTATAGAAAAAGTATTAGCAAAGTATGACACTGCTACCAGTAATGAAGAAAAGTTACGCATTGTCATGACTCAAAAATGGATTGCAAACTTCTTTAATCCAGTTGAAGCATATACCGATATACGCCGTACCGGATATCCTACCCTATTGCCTCAAAATATAACGTATGCTCAATCTCCTTATAAAACCAGCCAAGATCCGGAACTAGGACCAGTAAACATCCCACTAAAAGGTATCAATGCTTTTCCGAGAGCAATGTGGTATCCTAGTTCGGAAGTAACACGTAATCCTAACGTAACTAACGAAGGAAGAAACTTGAGTAATCCTATTTTATTCTGGGATAAATAAACTATTTAATGATGAAAATAAAAACGAATATGAGATATATACAATTATTCATGGCAACTGCTCTTTGGGCATTGCTGACAGTCAGTTGCGATAGAGATCTCCCTTATCCTATAGATCAGGTAAAAAAAGGAGTAGTCATTGACATCGTTCGTGCACCCGACTCTGATGGAGTACTTTCCGCCGGAGTAACAGACGGCGATTATAAAGTTTCCATATCTATTCCAAAACAGCAAGGAGATTATTCCATGCTTGACTATGCGCAACTCTTATGTGTTTTCACCGATGTAGATGGCAAAACAACTTCAAAAGTCATCGTAGATAACATTAAAGAATTCCCTAAAGATATATCAATAGATATGGCCAACGTGTATCAACAATTTGGAAAAGAAGCTCCTACGCTAGGAGAAATTGTATACTTCACAACAAATGCTATTCTAAAGGACGGTTACATCGTATATGGCTGGACTGAATATTCAGACTTCAACAACAAACTCTTCACCGGATGGGAAGTTGATGGAAGAGCTTATTCGTATAATGTCAGATATCCAGTTGCATGTCAATTGGATCTTGAAGAATTTGTCGGTCCTGTAGTATTAAATGATTTTTATGCAGAGTCTTATCGGGCAGAAATCGTTAAAACATCAGATACGGAACTAGAGATACACGGAGTTGCTGAAGGTGAAGAGCCTGATGGTATCCTAAAGTTAACAATTGATACAAGTACTCATACCGTAAAAGTAGCCAAACAAATTGTTGCTCATGGAAGTGTTGCATGGGTTGGTGGTTATAATAATGTCGCCTATCAAGCCACTGGTACTATTGATGCATGTAAAGGTACAATAACACTGAATGGACCTCTGACTGTTGATGAAGGTAGTTTCGGTGATTATCAAATGATTATATCAACGAACTATTGACATAATCTAAAGTAAAACATTTATAAAGAACATAATGACACCGGCAGTTTGATTTTAATAATACAAACTGTCGGTGTTTCGTATATATAGGGATATTCCTAAAATAATAAAATTTAAGGCAACTAATTCATTGCGAGTTAGTTGCCTTTTTTGTATCTTTAAGCATTCCCCCCAAAAAACGGTTTGACGGCCAAAACGGGGGTAATTAAAAATAAAAACACATGGTAAAGATACAAAAAATCTCAGAAATCGAACCTTGTTTAGGTTTTACCGAGTTCGATATGCTTAAAAAATATCGTCAAAGTTTTGCAACGAGTGAATTAGGTCGCCTCCATTCTCTGTTCCCTTTCTCGGAACTGGCCCGACAAATGCATTTG
>NZ_JH114333.1:90582-133338 GCF_000157095.2 Bacteroides sp. D1 | reverse complement strand
AAAACGGAAGTACTTTGGATTTTCTTTGGGATACATACAGCCAATGCGGTATGTATGATAGAAAAGGTCGAAAAGAAAAAAAGAAAAGGCAGCATAATCTAACTAAAATAACAGGAAAAACAGGAGAGGTTTTAACTTCCCCTAAAAAAGACATGTACATAATGCATGGGTGGGAAGGAAAAAATAAGAATATGTAAACAATATTCTACAAAAAAGATAGAAGACTGGGAGAGTTGAACGAAAAAATCAAGAGAAAAGCTCACGTAAAGCAAAGCTTTTCTCTTGATTTTTTAGAAAGAGGAACATTTACTGAATATCCCTATATAGAATTCTAGAATTGACAAAGTAATATCCTTCTCTTGCTTATTTGAGAAGACTACCCCATCCCCTCTCTCACAATATCCACCAAAATCGGTTTCAATCCGCTGACGAAACATTCCACCGCAATCACCATCAGAATCAATCCCATGAGGCGCATCATCACATTGTTTCCCGTCTCGCCCAATACGTTTACCAATTTCGTAGAAGCCCGAAGAATAAAGAAAGTCAGCAGATAAATCAACGCAATAGTGCCTATCAGTATCCCTTTCATTTCATAAGAATGTGCATCCTGCATCAAGACAATAGCATTGGCGATCGCTCCGGGACCGCATAACATAGGAATACCAAGAGGAGTAATAGAAATATCATCCGCATACGTTTTGATTTCTTCATCTTTCAATTTCATCGGTGTATAGCGTGCCTGAAGCATATCAAAACCTATCTTGAAGATAATCACTCCACCGGCAATACGGAAACCATTGGTAGAGATACCAAAGAACTTGAAAAGAAACTGACCGGCAAAGACAAATACCATTAATGTGATAAACGAAACGATAGTGGCGCGACGTACGATAGACTGACGCTCCTTATCCGTCATACCATGAGTCATGGTAAGAAAGACAGGCATCGTTCCCAATGGATTGGTCAACGTGAAGAATGAAGTGAAACAAAGTAAGGCAAAAGGCAGAAGCGTACTATCCATGATTATATCGTATTTTATGCAAAATTAAAACGCAACAAAAATACGACTTAATCCAGAAAACCTATAATAAATCCATTAATTCTTTCAAGGAATGTATGTGATAAGTGGGAAGGAAAGGGAAAGTAGTCCGTTCCGTCACATTGTAAAAAGCCTGATGCATCCCTACTCCGTGCGCTCCGGTTATATCCGCTTCCCAACTGTCACCAATCATCAAGGATTCGCACAATTCGGATTGAGTGGCAGACAAGGCAAAATTGAATATCGCCGGCCAAGGCTTCAACACTCCGAGATCTTCCGAAAGAATCACTTTTTTGAAATACCTGTCCACTCCTGCCGACCGCATCTTGCATGATTGCAATTCACGGAATCCATTGGAAAGGATATAGAGGTTATATTTAGGAGCAAGATATTCCAATACCTCCTTTGCATGAGGCATTAAAGTACCTTTAGTGGGAATAATCGCGAAAAAATCTTTCGAGAACTGTTCGGCAAGCGCTTCATCTTCCACTCCCACAGCCTGTAAAGGATAAAAGAAACGTTGACGGTTCAATTCATCTTTCGTTATTTTTCCTTCGCCGTACTCAATCCAAAGTTCGGTATTTCTTTGTTGATAAAGGGTGTAATAATGATCGAACGAATCAAAATAGCGGTCGAACGAATATTTCTGATATACTTCTCCAAAAGTATCACGGGCATTTTGAGAGAAAGCCCAAATGGTATCATCAAGATCAAAAAAGAGATTTTTATATTTCATCAGTAGTTATACGTATAATAAGAAATAAAAAAGCCAATGTGCTAATTTCTTGAATCCAGGAATCAGCACATTGGCAATTCAAAAAGGGATGTCTACCTTATTTTACCTGGATAACCAAGTATCTGGATACACTCCAAAATTCAGTAGGATTAGTAATCTTCAATGTCAACTGGCCTTTGTCATCTTTTACCAATTCATAAGAACCAGTCGGATGAGTAGTCAATAACTCAGCACGTTTAGAGTACAGCTTGATTTCTTTTGTTGTACGAATATCGATTTGAGTGAAATAATCTTTATTGAAATCAGCGCTCTTCAAAACATCTCCGCTCTGAAGAATCTTTTGAGCTTTCAATTCAGATTTAGTACCGAATACAAACCAGGCAGCATTCAGGCTCTTTTCCTGTTCAGCAACGGTTTTAGCTTTCGCTTCGTTTTCTGCAGCTAGAGTTTCTTTTGCTACAGACAAATCGCTGACAGCAGCATCCAATTCTTGAATACGGATATTCTTGGAAGCCAGTTCTGTTTGCAGTTCCTCGATACGCTGTTGTTTAGCGTTCAATTCAGCAGTCAAAGCGGCTACAGCTTTTTTCATCTGTGCAGAATTGTACTTACTATTTTTCAACTGAGCTTCCAATTTTGCAATCTGAGCCTTGTTTTCTTCCATCTGCTTGGAAATGAATTCGATATCAGAAGCAATCTGTTGCTTGGCACTGGCAGAGTTTTCAGTGATGGTTCCACGTTGCAAGTCAACACGGCTTTCGGCAGCATTGATCTTACGGAAGCCTTCCTGAACTTCATTGAAAGTACCCATCATATCATCCAGTTCAGCATTGCGCTGGTTCAGTTCCATCAAAAGAGAATCATTTTCAGCTTTCAGGTCTTTACTTCCACCTTTAAAGCCATCACACGAAGCCAACATGGCTACGCATACAAATAAAACAGCTAACTTTTTCATACGTTTACGTTTTACGTTTTTTAATGAAATTATTTAATCATCTATTCCTGCTAATACTATCACAATCTCGCCCCGGGGTTCGGTAGCGGTAAAGTGTTCTATCAATTCAGCCAAACTGCCCCGAACTGTTTCTTCGTGGAGCTTGGATATTTCACGCGACACGGTTGCCTGACGTTCAGCACCGAAATATTCGGCAAACTGTGTTAACGTCTTCAACAGACGGTGGGGTGATTCATAAAACACCATCGTACGGTGTTCTTCCGCCAATGTCTTCAGTCGTGTCTGCCGTCCTTTCTTCTGGGGGAGAAACCCCTCGAAGCAGAACTTCTCGTTCGGCAATCCCGATGCAACGAGTGCCGGAACAAAAGCGGTTGCTCCCGGCAAGCACTGCACTTCAATGCCGTTGCGTACACACTCACGAACAACCAGAAATCCGGGATCGGAAATTCCAGGCGTTCCGGCATCCGAAATTAGTGCCACCGTTTCACCTGCCTTTATTCTATTAACAACACTTTCCACCGTTTTATGTTCATTAAATTTGTGGTGAGATTGCATTGCATTCTTTATTTCAAAGTGTTTCAGCAAAATACCGGAAGTACGTGTATCCTCCGCCAAAATCAGATCGACCTCTTTCAGGACTTTGATAGCCCGAAAAGTCATGTCCTCCAGATTCCCTACCGGCGTAGGCACCACATATAGCTTTCCCATCTTGTTTTTGTTTTATGCTGATTGATTAAAAAATTTCTTTAGTAGTTCCAGAAAGTCGTTCACCGCCTCCTTTTCTTCATTCAATTCGACTTTCGAGGACAGAAATGCGACTGCAGTCTTGTAGGAACTCATTACTGATATCTGTTCGATAACCCGATTCATCAAATCAGTGTCGCCTCCGAACAGTTCACGAGAAAAACGGAAAGAATCATTCAAGCTGATAGCATGTCGCAAGCCAGCAGACAGTTTGAGACTTTCTCCCAACACAGCCGATTTAGGTTCTTCCTCTTTCACAACAGTTTCAACGACAGGTTCCGCAACAATTGCCGGTTCCTCTTCTGCTATTACTACAGGGGTCTCTTCCGCAACAATAATCTCTTCTTCCTCATCTTCTTTCACAACAACAGATTCAAGAGATTGTATAATACTAGGTGAATCTACTTCAGACCCGGCAACTTCATCCTCCTCTCCCGCTGTCTCTTCCACAGCTGACGGAGAAATTACCTGAACAGCATCCACCTCCTGTTGCAGTTCGTCCAAACGTCCCTGCATCCGTGTAATGCTCCGCTTCAACAGTTCAGACAAAGTCGGAGTCGGCTCCTTGGTAAATGAATCCATGAGATACTTCAACTCATGAACATCCAACTCAATATCTGTTAATAGCTTCTGTTTCATGTCAGTCCATTGTTTATACGGTGCGAATGTAGGAATAATTTATGCAATAACTTAAAATAATGGATAATTTAACAGTTCTTGCACATTGAATTGCTTACCTTTGTCCACATATTTACTTAATCAAGAAAACACAAAATCTCATGGTATTATTTTCAGAAGACCACATACAGGAGACTAGAAGAAGAGGCCGGATCGAAGTAATCTGCGGTTCCATGTTCTCCGGAAAAACAGAGGAATTGATTCGTAGAATGAAGAGAGCGAAATTTGCGAAACAACGTGTAGAGATATTCAAACCAGCTATCGACACCCGTTATTCAGAAGAAGATGTAGTCTCTCACGACAGCCATTCTATCGCCTCCACTCCCATCGATTCGTCAGCCAGTATCCTACTCTTTACTTCCGAGATAGATGTAGTAGGCATTGACGAAGCACAGTTCTTCGACAGTGGTTTGATTGATGTATGCAACCAGCTCGCCAATAATGGAATCCGTGTTATCATTGCAGGGTTGGATATGGACTTCAAAGGAAATCCATTCGGACCAATGCCGCAATTGTGCGCCATTGCCGATGAAGTCTCCAAAGTTCATGCAATCTGTGTGAAATGTGGCCAGCTGGCTTCTTTCTCACATCGTACTGTCAAGAATGAGAAACAGGTTCTTTTAGGCGAAACAGCCGAATACGAGCCTCTGTGCAGGGAATGTTATCTCCGTGCACGAGGGGAAGATGAGCAGAAAGTATAAACTCTATAAAAGAAAAAGATTATGGAAAGGAAAAAGATAACATTCGACAGTTTTATACGCGGTTCTATCGGATGTGTGTTAGTTGTAGGAATATTAATGCTTGTAGAACGCCTTAGCGGAGTGTTATTACCTTTCTTTATTGCGTGGCTGATAGCTTATATGGTCTATCCATTAGTCAAATTCTTCCAGTATAAGCTACGATTGAAAAGCCGCATTATTTCCATCTTCTGTTCCTTATTCCTTATTACGGTTATCGGAGTCACTTTATTCTACCTATTAGTGCCGCCGATGATTTCGGAAATAGGCAGAATGAACGACTTGCTGGTGACTTACCTCACCAATGGAGCCGGAAACAATGTGCCTAAGAGTCTTTCTGAATTTATCCACGAAAATATCGATCTTCAAGCACTGAACCGTGTATTAAGTGAAGAGAATATCCTGGCGGCAATCAAGGATACCGTCCCCAGAGTGTGGACTTTGCTTGCAGAATCTCTCAACATTCTATTCAGCATTCTTGCCTCCTTCATTATATTATTATATGTAATCTTTATATTATTGGATTACGAAGCGATAGCTGAAGGATGGTTGCATCTGCTACCCAATAAATACCGTACGTTTGCCTCCAATCTGGTTCACGACGTACAGGATGGTATGAACAGATATTTCCGTGGACAGGCTTTGGTTGCTTTCTGCGTAGGTATTCTTTTCAGCATTGGTTTCCTGATTATCGATTTCCCCATGGCTATCGCTTTGGGACTTTTCATCGGAGCATTGAATATGGTTCCCTACTTGCAAATCATCGGTTTCCTGCCCACCATTCTATTGGCAATCCTCAAAGCTGCCGACACCGGACAGAATTTCTGGATTATCATTGCATGCGCATTAGCTGTCTTTGCAATCGTACAAATCATACAGGATACCTTCCTTGTCCCCAAAATCATGGGAAAGATTACCGGACTGAATCCTGCCATCATCCTTTTATCTCTTTCCATCTGGGGTTCATTAATGGGAATGCTCGGTATGATCATCGCCTTACCACTAACAACTTTAATGCTCTCCTACTACCAACGCTTTATTATCAACAAAGAAAAGATAAAATATGATGAAGCCGAAACTACTGATAATCAAGAAACAAGCCATAACGAGGAAAAATAATTGAAACTTTTTTCTACGGAATGCTTGCAAATTAAATAAAAGTAACTACCTTTGCACCCGCAATCAGGAAATAACTGATTCGCAAATAAGGATTGATTCGCTAGCTCAGCAGGTAGAGCACAACACTTTTAATGTTGGGGTCCTGGGTTCGAGCCCCAGGCGGATCACAGAAAACAAAAGAAAAATTAAGCAAATCCCTGATAATCAGACATTATCAGGGATTTCTTTTTTCTGACTGGTAGCAGAAAAATAGCCATTTCAAGCATATTATGGATCAGTTTGAAAATCTGGGGTAGCTATGGGATGCTTATGTTTATGAAATGTATAAGAGGGTAATAGTCTATTTTTTCAACCTTACAAAGTTTATATGTGTCTCCCAATCAGATAGGCATCCAAACCCAGCTAAAAGAACGTATTTCAAAAACATATTATCATATATTTATTTACCTTTGCAAAAAAACATAGTTACATGAAGGAGTATCCTATTAACGCAATAGATAATGAATATATAGAATGGCTAAAAGCCATCAAGCAGCAAATTCGTTCTAGCAAAATACGAATGATAAAAACAGTCAATACAGAGTTGATACACTTTTATTGGCGGTTGGGACAAATGATCTCTCAAAAGCTGAAAGAACAGAATTGGGGTGACAAGGTAATAAACAAACTTTCAGCAGACTTGCGTAATGAGTTCCCTGATATGCAAGGTTTTTCCCGCCAGAACCTATACTACAGTAAGAATTTTTATGAGTTCTACGCAGAGAAAATCCACATTTCATCCAATAATAAAATTGTCCCCCAAGTTGAGGGACAATTACAAGTGGTTGATAACTATAGAATTATCTTCGATATACCTTGGGGACATCAAAAGGTGATAATTAGCAAAGCCCAAAACATAGAAGAAGCATTATTTTATGCGCACCAAACCTTATCTAACAGTTGGAGTAGAAGTGTTTTAGAGAATCAGTTGAAGCAACAATTCTATGAGCATTACAGACAAGGACAAACAAACTTCTCGCAAACCTTGCCAGCCCTAACAGCAGATATGGCGCAGGAAGTAGTTAAAGACCCATATTGGTTTGATTTTGTGTCTGTATCGCAAAAAGCACGGGAACGAGATATAGAAAAGCAGCTTGTCACGCACATTACTCAATTTCTTCTTGAATTAGGTAAAGGATTTGCATTTGTAGGAGAACAATATTGTTTGAATCTGAACAACAAAGAATATTTTTGCGATCTATTGTTCTATCATATTCCTTTAAGAGCTTATGTCGTTATAGAGTTAAAGAATGGCAATTTCAAGCCGGAACATTTAGGACAGCTAAACTTCTATCAGAACCTAATCAATAACACCTTAAGAGGAGAATTTGACAATCCTACTATAGGAATGTTACTTTGTAGGGATAAGGATAGGATTGAAGTAGAATATGCATTGCAGAATATTTCATCACCGATTGGGGTTAGCGAGTTTAATGTTAGGGAATTACTACCTGAAAATCTAAAAAGTAAGCTACCAACAGTTGAGGAAGTTGAAGAGGAACTAAATAAATTTGTAAAATAACAAAGATTATCAATATGAAATACTTGTACATATCAAGAAATCAAAGCATTAGTTTTAATGAAGACTATTGGTACATTAATGGTATCGAACAAAAAAGACCTATTGAAGAGACTAGAACAACTGAAGAGTTAGCAAAAAATTGTACAAAACAATATATGAAAAATGTATTGACCAATTTATTTTCTCACTTTAAACATATAGCGATATTAACAGCAGCAGGTACTTCTATGGACAATGGAGAACATAGAGGAAAAACAAGAGATGGGTTATGGAGAGAATGCCGCGATGACATTAAAGCAATAATACGAGAGTTACACAAAAAACAAGCTTGTTCTAACAAAATGAAAGCTATTGTTAGAGAGAAAAATATTGAAGATTTTCTTTCCTATCTTATTTTGTTTGAGAAAATAAGTGATGTTATAAAAGATAGTACAGGAAACAGTCTAAAGGAAAGTATCGAAAAAAAAATAGCAAATGCGTGCAATCTAGAGCTTGATAAAAGTAATAAACATCATGGGGAATTCTTAAACAAACTTGTTGCTCGAAAACCTAGCGATCCTCGAGTACAGCTTTTCACAACCAACTATGACACTCTTTTTGAACAAGCAGCAAAAAAAAGAGGATTTACAATAATTGATGGATTTTCTTTTTCATTCCCTAGATATTTTGCAGGAAAGAACTTTGATTATGACATTGTTTATAGAGAGAAAACAAGACTAAAACAAGAAGAAAGTTTTGTTCCTAATATTTTTCATTTATATAAATTACATGGAAGCATTGATTGGGAGAAAGACGAGAATGGAATTATACAGCAAACAGAGAAAACACAGAAACCTTGTATCATTTATCCAGCAAGCGAGAAATATGAAAGCTCATATGAACAACCTTATTTTGAAATGATGGCTCGATTCCAGCAAACTTTACGACAAGAAAGTACCCTCTTGATTGTTATAGGTTTCGGATTTCAAGATAAACATATTCAAAACGTTATTAAAGAAGCTGTTTTTCAAAACCCCAATTTCCATTTAGTTATCATAAATTATAACAAAAATAATAATAGCGAAACAGGGATTATGCCTAATTTATTACCTGATTACATAGATCTTAATATGAGTACAGAATCAAATGTAAGTGTCATCTTTTCGACATTTAAAGATTTTGTTGAAGCATTCCCTATCAATCAATCATACTACAAATCAGAAAGACTAGAAGATAATGGAACCATTCAACCATAACAAATTTTTAGGATATGTAAGTGAGGTCACTCCCCAGTTCGTTAAAATACAATTCCCTACCGCCAATTTATTGCAATCGTTTTACCATGATGGGAATATATATGCAGGTGGGAACGTTGGCTGTTTTGTCGTCATTGAAGGAGCTGAATATGGTTTCCTTGGAAGAATCATCGAACTTAATCTTCCTCAAGGGGAACGTACAGAAATAACAGAAAAGACTATACACGAAACAAACACAGACTTTCATCCTATTGGTAAAATAGAACTTCTAGTCGTATTCAACGTATACAATCCTTTAAAAATAGAAAAAACAATATCCAAATATCCAGCAATAGGTTCAAAAATATATTCTTGTTCAGATGAACAAATAAGTAATTACATTGCAACTTTTGGATCTAAAAGTGACAATCAGGGCAGTGAACCTTTTTCTCAAATTGGCAAACTCACATCTAATAATGCGATATGTAACATTTCATTAAATTCACTATTTGGAAGACACTGTGCAGTTGTAGGAACTACTGGTGGCGGAAAAAGCTGGACAGTTGCAAAACTGTTAGAAATGATGAATGAGCATACAAGTAACAACATTATTCTAATTGACGCTACAGGCGAATATGCAAATACAAGCGATGAAGTTACTTCTGTCGAATTAGGGGATGGAGAGTATATATTTGATTATACCCGTTTAACAATAGATGAGCTATATTATTTATTAAAACCATCATCTAAAACACAAGTGCCTAAATTAATGGATGCCATACGGTCACTTAAAATTGCAAAATTATCATCTGGAAATAACTTGGAGGGCATAATCGAAAATGGGATGGTTAGAAAATCTGGAAATAATAAAAGGCCTTATGAGGCTTTCTATTATAGAAATATAACTGCCATTGAAGACAAATACTGTGATTTCAATTTTGAATTATTACCTAGACAAATAACATCTGAATGCATATGGGATACTGATAAAAATGACGTTAATAAATGGGGAGGTAGAAATGAAACAGATGTATCAAATTGTATTAGTTTGATTTCAAGAGTTAATAATCTATTATGTACAGAGGAGTATAACAAAATATTTGGATTTAGAAAAAGTGCTTTAAATGCTCCTAAAGATTTGATCCACGTTATTGATGATTACATTAATAATAAAAAAGGGATTCTACGTTTTGATTTTTCTAATGTAAGTTTCGACTACCAAGTTCGAGAAATATTGGTCAATGCGATTGGAAAATACTTACTAAACAATGCAAGGGAGGGAAAATTCAAGAACGATCCAGTAGTGATATTTATAGATGAAGCCCATCAATTTTTAAATAAATCAATAAAAGATGAATATTTTGATGCTAAACCTTTAGACTCATTTGAACTTATTTCAAAAGAGGCTCGTAAATATGGGCTTTTTTTATGTATTGCAACTCAAATGCCACGAGATATCCCATTAGGGACATTAAGCCAAATGGGGACTTTCATCGTCCATCGTCTCATAAATGACCAAGACAAAAAAGCTATAGAGAGTGCAGCTTCATCTGCAAACAAGAATATATTATCTTTTTTACCTATTTTGGGAGAAGGAGAAGCTTTATTGGTTGGAGTGGATTTCCCAATGCCCTTATTAATAAAAATAGATGCTCCCAATACAAAACCAAATTCACAAACTCCTAGATTTACAATAAAAGACAAGTGAATTTTAGGTCGAGAGGTCTGGGGCTTTTGTACTGTGAACGTTACGTCATAATGCAACAAACTAAAAAAATAGTATCCAAACTTCTTGAACTAAAAAGAGTTTGGATACCTCAATATTTACAGTGAAAAATACTATTTATAAAGTCTCACTTATTTTTGAGTAATTCGATTTTCTCTCTCTCACTTTGCAACAAGCGTTCATACAATTCAATTATTTTATCAACTGGATTAATTTGTTGAGAGGTAACATGAACTGCTGCTATTGCTCCCGGAGAAATAGTAGCATCTTTATAGCTATTGATATTGTATATAGCTCTTTCAACATCAAAATCCTTAATTACCTCCGCAGAAATACCTAACACAGAGGCAATCTTATTCAAAAGTCCTTCCTCTATCTCCGATTCCTTCTCTATCTTTGAAATGACATTTTGACTTACTCCAAGATCAGCCGCCAAAGCTTCTTGCTTCATACCCAAATATACACGAATCTTTTGTATATTGCGTCCGATATGTCTCCGGTTCATTATGTCTTTTACATCATTATCCATATCATTATTTCTTTAAGTGATTACATTGCGACAAAGATAATGAAAATCAATTCAGAACAAATTATAGCTATCTCTATTTTTCGCAACTATAAATCGCAACTTGATATTTATTACAGAAAAAGTAGTAACCTTGGTTATTTATCATCTTTACTGTTCTCTTTATTGTATTTCTCTCTTTCTATTTTTAACAATTCCTCAAATAGTTTGACGGCTTGCTCCATTGAAAAGTGATTAATATTCTCAAGATTCGAGATTGTGCCAATATTGGTAGCAGTTGCATTTGAATTCTCATAAAAGTTATTTGTGTAGTACAGCACAGTTTCTTCAGTAAACTTTTTTAAGCCTTCTTCTGTAACACCCAAAGCATCCGCAACCCGTTTAATTCTTTCATCCTCAATCTTTTCAGACTGTTCCATCTTGGACACGGCTTGTTTTGTAATTCCCAATAAATCACCTAGATCAGTTTGAGTCATCCCACGAAGACGGCGAATCCTCTCTATTTTTCGACCTATGTGTGTAGCATTCGTATTAATTTCATTTTCCATAATGATGAATTCATTTCTAAGTCTGATAAACAGAACAATTAATAATCACTTATTTTTAAGCAACTCTATTTTTTCTCTTTCACTTTGCAACAAACGTTCATACAATTCAATTATTTTATCAACTGGATTAAACTGCTGCGCAATTGATGTAGAGCCTTGTTCAAAAGTATTATCTCTAATATTATTGATGTTATAAATAGCCTTTTCCACATCGAAATCTTTAATCACCTCTGCCGAAATTCCCAGTGCAGAAGCAAGCTGATTCAAAAGTCCCTCTTCTATCTCCGGCTCCTTCTCAATCTTCGAAATGATATTTTGGCTAACGCCAAGATCAGCAGCCAAAGCTTCCTGCTTCATACCCAAATATACACGAATCCTTTGTATATTGCGTCCGATATGTCTTCGATTCGTTATATTTTTTACTTCATTATCCATGTCATTGTTTTTTAGTGAATACGTCGAGACAAAGATAATGAAAATCAACTCAGAACAAATAAAAGTCAACTTTATTTTTTTCAATCCCCAGTTCTATATGCATAATTTTGCCCTGTCAGTTTTTTTACTGACATGAATCGTGGCGCCACATTCAAAACAGTAACAGAATAATGTTCAATTGGCATTGACATTCTGAACAATCATCATTTAACCAATAAAATCTAATAGCCTATGGGGTAAGTAAAGTCATTACAGTCGAAATATAGCTTTAAATCATCCTGAAATTTAGCTATCCAAAAACAAATTAGTAAACATACAATTAAACAAAAAGCATGAAATCATTTTCTGATAAAACAAACATAGGGGAGAATAATCCCCTAAAGACTGTTTATAGAATGTATTTTTACCTATTATTCTTATTAATAGGTTCATTATCGATACTTGGATCAACACGGGCTTATTGCCAACAGAGTAGAACGATATCGGGTATAGTGAAAAGCTCTCAAGGAGAGACGATTATCGGAGCGAATATCGTTGAAAAAGGTACCAGCAACGGGACGATTACGAATGTAGACGGACTGTTCACACTGCACGTATCGCCCAATGCAGTATTAAAGGTATCTTATATGGGATACACGGAGCAGGAAGTCAATACACGCAACAAGAACAAGCTGGAAATCATACTGACGGAAGATGCCAGACTGATTGATGAAGTAGTGGTGGTAGGATATGGATCGGTCAAAAAACGGGATTTGACGGGGGCAGTCACCTCCGTCAAAAGTGCGGAAGTACTGGCCGCCCCTACCAATAATGTAATGGAAGCCCTTCAAGGCAAGATACCCGGAATGGATATCACCAAAACTTCGGGACAGGTAGGAGGTGATGTCACTATCCTGTTACGTGGTACACGATCTATTTATGGCAGCAACGAACCGTTGTTCATTATCGATGGAATCCCCGGCAGTTATAGCCAGGTCAGCCCGTCAGACATCGAGAGTGTAGATGTATTGAAAGATGCTTCTTCCACCGCCATTTATGGTTCCGCAGGAGCAAACGGCGTTGTCATCATCACCACCAAAAGAGGAAAAGAGGGAAAAGTGACCGTAAACTTCGATGCTTATTACGGATTCAGCGGTTCACCCAACTACAGACATGGGATGACGCGGGATGAATGGGTCACCTACCAGCAAGAAGCCTATAAATATAAAAACGGTGACTATCCTACCGATATGTCTGCCCTACTAGGGAAACAGGATTTTATAGATGCATACAACGACGGCAAATGGATAGACTGGATAGATGAAGTGTCGGGTAACACGGCTACCACACAGAAATACAGTCTTTCGGTCAGCAGTGGCACTGAAAAGACAAAATTATTTGCTTCGACTTCCTACAACCGGGAAGAAGGTTTACTTAATAACGAAAATCTGAACAGATATTCGTTACGCCTCAACCTGGATCAACAGATATTTTCATGGGCAAAGGTGGGCTTTACCTCCAATTTAGTCTACCGGGACTTGAACTCCGGTGTGAAAAACACATTCACCAAATCTCTCTCCGCCATCCCGTTGGGTGATGCATCTACCGAAAAAGGGGAGATCAATCACGAATACATCACGGGACAATATTCCCCGATGAGTGATTTTATAGAGAATCAGTATGTAGACAACACACGTTCTACCTACCTGAATATGAGCGGCTATGTCGAACTAACTCCCGTCAAAGACCTGACTTTTACCAGTCGTGTCAATGGTACGTTGAATCACTCACGCCGCGGGCAATACTGGGGAGAGAAGTGCAATGCCAACCGTCCGTCTTATGCAGGTTCACCGCATGCTTCCATCACCAACAACAATGCCTGGAATTACACTTGGGAAAATATTCTCGCATACAACACAACCATCGCCAAAGACCATAATCTGGGAGGTTCACTGATTACTTCCTGGAATAAGAACCAGTCGGAAAGTAGCATGGCTGCCGCCAGCGGTCAGATGGTAGATCAATGGTCTTTCTGGCGACTGACATCGGGCACTTCCCAACATGTAGAATCCGACTTCGCACAGACGCAGAAAATGTCTTTTGCCTTCCGTCTGAACTATTCATACAAAGGCAAATATCTATTTAATTTCTCTACGCGGTGGGACGGTGTTTCACAATTCTCCACCGGACATAAATGGGATGCTTTCCCCGCAGGCGCACTGGCGTGGAGAATATCGGACGAGGCATTTATGGAAAAGACACGTAGTTGGCTGGACAACCTGAAGTTGAGAGTGAGCTACGGCATCACGGGTAACTCGGGAGGAACCACCGCATACAGCACCACAACACAAGCATACGTATATACCGCTTCGGGAATTTCCATTAATGGGAAGATTGTTCCTTTCACGCAATACTCCGGTACCTACGGTAGTTCCGATCTCGGCTGGGAGAAGTCATACAACTGGAATGTGGGGTTGGATTTCGGTATCCTGAACGGTCGCATTGACGGATCGGTAGAATGGTTCAAGACAACCACCAAAGGATTATTATTCAAACGTACATTGCCCATCACCAGCGGTCTGACCGGATGGGGATCGCCTCTGGCCATCTGGCAGAACATCGCCCAGACCAGTAACCAAGGTATGGAAGCAACGATCACTTCGCACAACATACGGCATAAAGATTTCACCTGGAACACCACTTTATCCGTCACCTGGAACAAGGAACAAATAGACGATCTGCCTGACGGTGATCTGATCGCCGAAAACCTGTTTGTCGGTGAACCGATTAAAGCTATTTACGGATATAAATATGCCGGAATCTGGGGAACCGATACTCCGCAGGAGACATTGGATGCCTACGGCGTAAAACCCGGATTCATCAAGATAGAAACCTTAGACCAGAAAGGCGATGGAGGTGTGCATAAATACAGTACGGAAGACCGGCAAATTCTAGGACATTCCAATCCGGACTGGATCATCGGATTCAGCAATTCCTTCACCTACAAGAATTTTGATTTATCCGTCTTTGCCATGGCGCGTTACGGACAGACAATCAACAGTGACCTGCTCGGTTATTATACCGCCGAACAGAGCGTAACCAAGAACCAACTGGCAGGCGTAGACTACTGGACAGAGGATAATCAAGGAGCCTATTTCCCCCGTCCCGGAACGGGAGACGAACAAAAAACCGTATATCCTTCATTAAGAGTGCGCGATGGCTCCTTCATTAAGATTAAAAATATCACGCTGGGATATACACTACCCGTCAATATTTCCCGCAAAGTTTTAATGGAGAAATGCCGTATTTATGCCACAGCCTACAATCCGTTCATCTTCGTAAAAGATAAGCAGTTGAAAGATACTGATCCCGAAACCAACGGTTCGGATGCATTTCCTACCTACCGGCAATTTGTTTTTGGCGTTAATTTGACATTCTAACAAAAGATTATAATCATGAAAAGGATATATATAAAATTCATATTTTGCAGTGTGCTGTTCTCGGCCTTATCTCTACATTCCTGCACCTTGGAGGAATACAACCCGGGCGCATTTACCAAAGAGGCTTTGGCTACTTCCATCGATGGATATGAAACCCTGATTAACCAGTGTTATTTTGCTATGGAAAGGTTTTACTACGGTTCTGCGGACTGGATGTCACTGACTGAAGGCGACACCGATCTTTGGACGTATAAAGCCAACGAATCAACAAGTTACACACAGTGGTTCTGGTTTTTCGCAGGAACATCACCCAATACGACTTACACCAATAATTGGTGGAACGGGACGTACGACGGTGTGGGAGCCTGTAACGAAGCTATCGCATTAGGAGACAAACCTCCCTACACCACGGAAGAGGAGCGGAATGCCAAGATTGCGGAAGCCCGTTTTCTTAGAGCTGTCTATTATTTCAATGCAGTGGAACAATTCGGAGCAGTGACGATGCTCACAGAACCGATAACAGCGGAAACACTGACTTACTCCCCCACCCGCACCGATCCGATGACTATCTATCAGGAAGTAATCCTGCCCGATTTAAGATTCGCATCCGAATGGTTGCCAACAGGTACGCATGCAACTACTACCACCCCGACGAAGAAAGCCGCTCTCGGTTTTCTGGCTAAAGCCTGCTTGCAGACGTACGAATATGGAAGCACCGAATATTTGCAGGAAGCTCTGGATACAGCCAAGAAATTGATTACCGATTGCGAAACCGGCGGTGGGAAATACAATACGTATATGTATCCATCGTATAGCGAAGTGTTTAAAGAGAGCAATAACTGGGAAAACAAGGAAGCTCTCTGGAAACATCGCTGGTATGCAGGAGCAGACGGTCACGGATCAAGCAACGGAAATTACAAGCTAAATCGCAACGATGAGTATTTCTTATGCAATATCAATAAGTTCGGTGCTCGTGAAGATAATCAGGAAACACGTCTTACTTGGGAAGGCTCAATTACCGGTATCTTTATGCCCACACAGCATTTATTGAGTTTATATGTACAGAAAGACGGAACATTGGACCCCAGATTTCATGAATCGTTCACTACAGAGTGGAACGCGAACAAGAATTACACGTGGGATGAAAGTGCCGTCCACATGTATGACAAGGAAGAAACCGTCATTGGCAAAGCTCTGAATAAAGGTGATTTAGCCATTAAATTCATCATGCCGCAGGACATCGATTATGCGACAGAGAAACAAAAAGAACACATTTCTGATTATTTGCTAATTGATTATCATCATGTATATAGTGATGACAATAATAATGTGAACATGAATTATGCTTATACAAACGTCACTGGCAATTACAAAAATGACGGCACAAATGAGAACCAATTCCGCTACTATTATCCATCACTGAATAAGCATAACAGCAGCAATTATTATGTAGCCAATGCTTCCAAACAGAGAAACGGTAATCTGAATGCAACGTTTATCATGCGCATGGCAGAAGTTTATTTGATTGCGGCAGAAGCTGATATTTACCTGAATGGTGGTGCGAATGCAGCCGGTTATATCAACAAGGTTCGTGAACGTGCCGGAGCAAATCCGCTTACAGGGAGTATTACAGTACGAGATATCTTAGACGAAAGAGGCCGTGAACTTTGCGGAGAATATTGCCGCTTCTACGACTTGAAACGGACAGGAATGTTTAAGAACTCGGAGTATCTGGAGAATACTCATCCGGACTTAGCACAATTCTTTCACCCGAATTATGCATTACGTCCCATTTCAACTACATTTACTGCAACAATCACCAATGGCAGCGAGTATCAAAATCCGGGATATTAAGTAGGAATTTCAATATGTACAGGTATTATGGAATCAATCTTGGCACCTGTACATTAATTATATATTAAGAAATGCTCCCTATCTCGTTTTGAGATGGGGAACATACTTTTCAAATATGAGAAAAACAAGATATAGATTAATTATATCGAAAACTGTTTGCTAGTCAGAATAAAGTCTCTACCTTTACAAAGGATAACCATGTCACTTATTAGTGGCTATTTAAAACCGCTTATGCCTGTTGAAAATGAAAACAGCTATCATATATTATTCAAAACATGGAACTACCGAGCGAGTAACACACCTTATCGGAGAAAAGTTGACTAATAAAGTTGACTACATCTCATTAAAAGAGTGTCCGAGACCTGATATTCGAACTTACGATCGAATAATTCTCGGAACAGCCATTTATGCGGGCTCTCCAAACCGAAAAATTACTCAATTCTGTCACAATAATCAACTGTTATTAGAGCAAAAAGTAATAGGGTTATTCATCTGTTGTATGAACGAAGAGCAAGAAGCGGAAGAAATGAATAAGGCTTTCCCGGAGTTCTTGCAGAGATTATCGATTCCCAAAGCCATTTTAGGTGGCGAGTTTCAGTTTGACAAAATGAATTTCATCGAAAGATTTTTGACGAAGAAAATAGCGAAAGTAAATTCTTCCGTTTCGAAGCTGAGATATGATGCTATAAATGAGTTTACAAGTCAGATAAAAGATAATCATTTATGGTAACTTCTTGAGTTATCTATTGAGCAACTTTGTATTCAAATAATAAATAGAATGGCCGTATAAGAAAACTTCTTTCAAAAGAAGTTTTCTTATCTATTTAAGACAATACCTATAATCGCAATCTTTTACTTTTACGAATCCATTACTTAACAATGTTCTTATGGATAAAACATTAGCCTCATCAGGGTCAGCCAATATCTCTTTCCCTCCTATTTCGGCAATTTCCCCGATCAGCTTCTTTACAATAATCTTCCCGATGCCCTTACCCAAATATTCCTCTTCGCCTATGAGATAACCTATTTCAAAGACTGTCTCTTTCTCATCGACAGTTTTTCCGTAATGTTCCGGTATATATTCTTTTTCAAAATAACAATCCAAGTATAAACAAAAGCCAATGGCTTTATCATTATAATAAACAATGAAATGTTTCATATAATGATATTGGGTATTTCTATTATTTACCTCATCCAACCAAGCCATTTTATGTTCTTCTCCGTCAGGGCAGAACCATTTATAAATATATTCTTTAGCCAACCATTTACTGAAAATGTCTACATCCTTATCACGCAAAGGCTTTATTGTGATCTTATCATTCTTAATATCCATACTTTTTTGTGGTGAGACGCCAGCCTCTTTTATAAACTCCATAAATCCAACTATCTGAAATACAAAGATATAATTTTCAATACAATAAAGAAGAACTAAAGGATATTTATAAAGCAACTCATGTCCACAGATATCACAACAAGAAAACGAATGACCAAGTATAAAGAATCTAAAACAAACACAAATGTCGAAATCATACGTTGGGAATCGTACATGATTACTTATATTTGCGTTATCGAGCAACTTATTAAGAACCGGATGATATGTTAAAACGGATTAAATTTCAAATTCTGTAGAAGTGTACATCCCAATAAAATACTAAAAAGGCAAGAACATGAAACTTTGGAAATATAGTGGAACACTTTTAACAGCAACAGGAGTCATTCATACCATTTATGCGTTATTTCTTGGAAAAGAAGCTTTTACGGAAATGCTTAACAATGGATTAATAGACTCTATTGGAGAAAATCATAACCTGGGCTTTGCTTTCTGGTTCCTAATCTGCGGAATAATACTTATTCTTTGGGGAGAGACACTTCAATACTATATCAGAAAAGAACAAAAACCGGCACCTTTATTTTTAGGTTACTTCATTCTACTGTTCACCATAATCGGTTGCATAGTCGAACCAATATCCGGTTTCTGGCTTTTCTTACCGCAAGCACTTATTATTATTTATTCAAACATGAAAAAGCAGTGAGAAGCATCATCCATAGCGAACTCAAAACCGAGTGCAGTGCTTAAATGCAACTTATTAAAATCCCATAGCATCTTTCACTAAAACCATTTCTTTATGAGAGGTCAACTTCTCTAATAAAAGCAATGCAACCCCGTATGATGTTTGAGGACAATAAGAAGTTATGATATTATCATCCACCACGATGGGAGAATTTACGATAGTTGCTCCAAATCCCTGAAGCACTTTCTGTTTATGAGCACCTCTAAGATGATAAGTTGTTGCTTTCCGACCGTTCAACACTCCACTTTTCCCAACAGGCAAAGCTCCCACGCAGACTGTTGCGATCCATTTCTTTTGTGAGTCAAACAGTCGTATCAATTCCAGAAGTTGTTCATTATATGCCTCCTCATAGAATCCGAATTCTTCAAATCCGCCGGGTATCGCAAGCGCGTCATATTCATCTGCAGACACTTCATCCATGACTTTATCCACCAAAACAGGAACATTGAAAGAACTAATCACTTTTTGATTCAAGCCACAGGTCACAACATCTATTTTACAATCAAAATCCGTCTTTGCCCATCCCATAACATCTATAAAAGCACTAAACTCAATCGTTTCAAACCCTTTAGCAAGGAATACCAATAATTTCATAATCAAATTAGTTATATATTAATAATATAAGAAACAGCATTGCACTAAAAAGAATGTGAACTAAAATCACCTTCATTCTTTCCTATAATCCCCTCTTTACCTCACCTTTTGCAGCCTCCCAACCAATCATTGCAGTCTTGCGAATCTCTCCCCAATGGTAATTTCCCAACTCACCGGAAGCACGAATGACCCGATGACACGGAATAAGGAAAGCTACGGGATTCTCACCGACAGCCGTTCCAACAGCCCGGCAAGCTCTCGGATTATTGATTCCTACGGCTATATCTCCGTAAGTAGTCAAGCCACCGACAGGAATTTTCAGTAAGGTTTCCCATACCTTTAGCTGAAAGTCAGTACCTTTCAGATGCAATTTTATTTCTTTGAGTTTACTCCAGTCCTGCGTGAAGATAAATAAAGCATTTTGCTGCACTTCATCCACAATCGAGGTAAACTTTGCATTAGGAAACTTCTTCCGTAAAGAGTTAAAAGCCGCGTCATGTTCGTCTGCAAACTCCATACAACAAATACCTTTATCGGTAGACGCAATGAAGATTTCACCGAAAGGACTTTTGGCAAAACTGTAATTGATAGAAAGACTTTCACCTCCGTTTTTATATTCGCCCGGCGTCATCCCTTCTATATTTACAAACAAGTCATACAATCTGCCCGTACCGGAAAGCCCTGTTTCCTGTGCCGCATCGAATAAAGACGCATGAGTTTCATTCAAGATTCTCTTGGCATATTCAATACTAGTATATTGCAAGAACTTCTTAGGGCTAATTCCCGCCCACTCCGTAAACATACGTTGGAAATGCGCCGTACTCAACGCCACCTCCCCGGCAATCTCATCCAATCCCGGTTGCCTTTTAAAATTCTCCCTTATATACCCGATTGCCTGTGCAATGCGTGCATAGTCAAGCGTTTTTTGCTCATTCATAACAGAGGTTTGCCATTTAATTCCAAATCCAGCAACCGCTTTTTAGCAGGAAGCCCGCCACCATATCCCACAAGAGAGTGGTTGCTGCCGATGACACGATGGCACGGAGCAAAAATAGAAATAGCGTTCGCCCCGTTAGCGGCAGCAACAGCACGGACAGCTTTCGGCAAATCGAGTTGTTTTGCCAGCTCACCGTATGACACAGTCGAACCGTATGGAATCTCCAACAACTTATACCATACACTCTTCTGAAACTCCGTACCAACAAAAAGCAAAGGCACCTCAAACACAGTCCGCTCGCCATTGAAATATTCATCCAACTGGCTCATCGCCTCCAGTATCACATCTGATGTACTTTTCTCATAACCAGCTTTCAGCACTTTCCGCAATCTCCTGTCTACGATATCCCTATGACTTTCAGCCGCCCAGTCACAAAGACAAAGCTTATCCTCAAACGAGCCAAGCATCAAATCACCACAAGGAGAATGATAACGCTGTATCTTAATTACATTCGTTTTATCTTCCATACTTCCAAAGATACGTTTATTATATTTACAGTTGAAATAACAGCTAATAATATTTTCGTTTTTACACTCGCACTCTCATTTCCAATGCCGCAAAATTACTACACGCATCACTGATAAACGACCCGAAAATTGCTGTTTTTACGTAGAAAAGACAATCCCCCTCCCACTCCTCCATACAATCAATCGTTCTCAATATACTTTATCACCCGGCAAGGACTGCCGACCGCCACACAATTCTTTACCATCCGATTCAATATCCAATTATTTTTTATACATGATTTACTCTCACACCCTCACACTTTCCCTGCATCCCCCTATTCATCATCCTTTCAGTGATGAGGGTAAGAGTGAGGGTAGGTGAGGGTAACTTTTTGCCCTCACCCTGTCTCGTCCTGATTGGGTTGACAAAGCCCCCTTTCACACCACCTTTATCAATTACTTCACTTTCATCAAATGATAAAGCGTCCCTTTACGAGACTTACGACAAGGAATATTCAGTTTTTGAAGTGCACGCCCAAACTGTCCTACCTTATTAATAGCCAGTTTATCCCGTGTTTTCGTCTGTAAATAACTCAAAATCTGCATGGCAGTCAGCCATTCGCCTTCCATTTCCTCTTCTACGGGATTAAGATAGCAGTGGAACAGCTGTTCCAGCGGACTCGCCTGTTCAAACTCACGGTTAGTCTGTTTTAATATGTTTTCATCCTCATCATTCAGCCAATAACGTTCACCTTTATAAATAGCCTCCATCGCTTGAGCATAAAGCTGCTTGTAATTAATCGTAACATTCGTATTAATAGGAGCCGTCACCTCAATGCAAATAAAACGGCGGCTACCGCTAGGATCGGTAAGCAAATCTTTCTGATTGCTGGTACCGATAAAAGAAGCATAACGCCTCATTTCCCGAATCGTATTACCGTATGGTTTGCGCAGATTCGCCACAGGCTTCTGCAACAAATGCTTCAAGAACCCCTGCTGACTGACATTAATCTGATCGAACTCATCAATATTTATCAGAAAAAAACGTCCCAAATAGCGTTCCGCCTCCTGTTTACTTTTAAAATCAATACTGTCCGTATAGCCGAAACGCAACTCCGGCGGCAGAATAATGCGACAGAATGTAGACTTACGATACCCCTGCGAACCAACCAGCAAAGGCGAAGTATTATTACCATGTTGCCGATCAACTCCCCTCCAATGCGCCACCATACTAAGAAACCAGCGGTAAAATAATTCCTGCCAATGCGGATTATCACAAGGCACCAGACCAGCCAATGCACGGATACGATCCTTCCCGTCCCAGCGACCTGTCTCATAAAGATATTCCTCCACAGGATTATACAAAGGAACACATTCCGAATTCAGAAAACGATCCACATCACGGTCCCACGCACTGATGCCTTCCTTCAAAGCATTGATCGCAATACTGTTGCGCACCCGTTTATCCACCGGCTTAAAGCAAAAGTGAACAGAATCGCGCTGCCGATATTCCAAATCGTCCTGCACCGTATTGTAACGGAATTCATACCGACGTTTCATAAACTCTTCCAACAGAAAAGCCGTCTCCTGCTCTTTACTGATACTGCTTTTCTTGCCGAATCCCTTACATTCCTGATAAAGATTATGCAATATCGAACGGATCACCTGCTCTTCTTCTTCGCGATAATAATGAATCATCGTCTGCCGTATCGCTTCCTCTTCGGGAAGCCCCGCTTTGAAACAATGCTCGGCAAGGCGAACCAATAAAGGCTGCAAGTCGTCCCCACGTTTCCAATCCTCCATTTCCTGAAGTGCCCTGTTCAAGGCCGCTTCATAAATCTTCGTGAATGTTTGCGCCGACTCATATCCCGGCTGCAACCGCAATAACGGATTTTTCTCTCCCAGTTTCCGCTGACGGAAAGTCTCTTCTCCCGGCATCATAAGCGGTTGTTCCAAGCAGAACGGCACCGCATCCGGATTATAATAAGGAGATTCGTCCAGCGTCATACGGCATCTCTGTGCCAAAACCGGTTCTTTCAAGTCAATATCGAAAGGCAACATCGGCTGATAACATTTCACAGCCAGCCAATAAGCATGAACATGAAATAATTCCGCCTCCGCTTCCTTGGTCGGCAATCCTCCGTCATCCGGCAAAGCGAAGCGCACCCATATCTTCACACTACGCCCGCTCGAACCACCAAAAGTAGCAAAAGTCTGTGGCAAAAGCGCCGCTTGTCGCTTCACAAATTCCACTTCCGAGCCGCTCGCCAGCCTACTCACTTCCAACTGTACCAATCCGTTATACTGCTTCATCTTCCGTTCGCCCTCTTTGGTACGGGTATATTCCACAGCAGAATAGATGTATGGCAATTTATCAATATGTTCGTATCGGGCATGCGTACCTTCCAGCAATGGTATGATTCCCCGCAAAGCCGTGATATGCCCCGCCTTTGTTTCCGTTTTCATTTTGTCGAATAATGTGCCTGCCTCACAAACGCTAAGAGTCTCTTTTCCGCTCCCGTTGTCTTGTCTGATTAAAGTAATTTTCATCCTATTTTTGTCTATTTTTTCTACAATTACATCTACCTATTTAATTCCTGTAAAGATACGCTTTTATCTTCCGGTAAACAAGCATTTTATCCGATAAATACCTGCATATTATTTGCATTTGCCTTATTATTTATGTATCTTTGCTTAGTAGTTGTCAAGGGCTCACCCGTGTGAACAAACAGGCTATCAATTGTAAATAAAAACGTCTACAGACGTAAACAGCCTTATTCACATGGGTGAGCCCTTGCAAATCATTAGAGTTTAACAAAAGAAACATTAAGCATTAATGTATTACTATCTAAGAGAATACATAACAAGAAGAGTTCATTTAAAACAAATATAGAGCTATGGCAATATTATTCGATTGGTATGAAGACCCGAAGCCTTCAAACAAACAGCAGGGAGAAAACGGAAACACCCTGCATCCGCGCATCAAATACAACGGTTCCACAGGGACCGACGTACTGCGCCGACGTATTCAAGAACGTTGTTCACTGACAGAAACAGACGTCACAGCCGTACTTGATGCGCTTTCACACATCATGGGACAGGAATTGGCGGAAGGACGCCAAGTTCATCTGGACGGCATCGGTTATTTCCATCCCTGCCTGACGACCACGGAACCTGTAACGGTAGACACAAAACGGAAAGTGACCAAAGTGAAGCTAAAGGCCATTCAGTTTCGTGCCGACCAGACATTGAAAAACGAATTCGGCGTTCTTAAAGTGAAAAACCTCAAAGGTGGACTGGATTTCACCCAACTGACGAACGAGGAAATTGACCTGCAACTGACTAAGTACTTCCGTACTCATCCATTTATGCGGAGACACGACTTCCAATATCTTTGCGGAATGGCAAGAAGTACAGCCATGCGACATATCCGACGTCTGCGCGACGAGGGTAAATTGAAAAATATGGGTGGAGCCATGCAGCCGATTTATGT
Source organism: Bacteroides sp. D1 (assembly GCF_000157095.2). Classification (NCBI taxonomy): domain Bacteria; kingdom Pseudomonadati; phylum Bacteroidota; class Bacteroidia; order Bacteroidales; family Bacteroidaceae; genus Bacteroides; species Bacteroides sp. D1. The sequence goes on along the minus strand of NZ_JH114333.1, from coordinate 108,442 downwards.
GCCGGGAAGTGGATATTATGGTAATAATAAAGAAGTTAGTGTAAAAACGGAATAAGATTGGTCAACTCAAATCAGGACGAGACAGAGTGAGAGTAAAAAGTTACCCTCACCTACTCTCACCTTTACCCTCACGCCTGTAACCCCGATGAATAAATGGATTGAGCACAAAGGGTGAGGGTGTGAGGGTAAAACGTCACCAACATTTATTTGAGAGCATTCTTAATGCGAGCAACTATTATACAAGAGCACCTCCATACCGTTCCATATTTTACCGGGGAATCTTAACCATTTCAACCGGCTGCTCCTGTATCTTATCCAACGGTTGTGATTGATATTTTACCTTTGAGAAATCAATAGCTTTTAAGTCAATGCAACGTATCGAATTGTTATAAGCTGTTTTATAATAAACCTTCCGGTTCGTGAGGTCGATAGCTGAGGTCCATTGCGTAGCACTGGGAATATCCGGAATATCACCCTGTGAATGTTCTATACCAATAGGAATATCAAAATTATTAAGCAAGTGGAAACATTGCTGCACGGTATCAAAGCCTGTGGCACGTTGCGGAGCTGTCCCCCGGTAAAAGGCCGCACGCACAAACCGCGAAGGAGGCGTGGCATCACCCGGAATGCCGAGAAAACCGGAGTTGCCACCAGTAGGTTGCAACGTAATACCGCTCAATTTTTGCACGGAAGCGTCACCCGGATGAAGATTGACGTAATTGTTCAAATTTGTAAGTTGCCATTCAAAACCGGGGGCATTCGTCAATACTCCTACTTCATTCTCATAAAAATGCGGCACACCACCTACAATTTCCAACACAACCTGACGCCCCGACGGTTCACCGATACGCCAATGTACTACCGCTGTCTTTTCCAATCCTACAACACGTACAGAAGAAAGGGCTGCCTTCACCTCGTCGATAGTGGAAAACTGCGACAACAGCCACTCCGTCACTTGAAGGTCTGCCAGTGTCCGCTGGTTCTGTGCAGCATCATACGTTTCATATCCCCCATAATGAGGAAAGAAAAATAGTCCGGCCGAAAGTCCGGCCTCATTGATTCCTTCGGCAATAAATTCTTTTTGTACAACAGCCAGACCAACCACTCCATATTTTGCCGTAAACGTTAGTCCATTGACACCTGTAGGAGTGAATGACGTGAGCTGTTGACCACGTGGAATAATCACATACTCGCTTTGCAACACACCGCGCGCCCATTCAATCGTACGGGCTTGCACATAACTGCCGTCACGGGATGTCAGCGAGATTCCCGTACAAGCTACAGCCTGAAAAGTGCTGCCACATACGGCAACAACCCCTAACAATAAGTTCTTTGTCATCTTCATCATTATTTATATATTTATTTGCTAAAAACTCAATACTGTATAAAGACAACAAAATATGGGTTATTTTAGTTTGCAGATATATCTCTCAAGAAAACTATTGTTTTTTGTTCGTCCCGTACTTTGCGGAACAATATACGTAGTTTGCTTCAATATGCAATCTCTTTTTTTTGGTTAAGCACCGGGAACATACGGATGAGTGAACCAGAAGCACGACCCTTCCCCCTCACGGGATTCGACTCCAATCTTTCCGCCCATCCTTTTGACCAGGCTTTGACAGATGGATAATCCCAATCCGGCACCTTGTACAAATGAGTCCAATTTTACAAAACGATTAAAAATTTCATGTTTTTGTTCGTCGGGAATCCCTTTGCCCGTATCCGTTACACAAAAACGTACCTGACTCTCATCTTCCAATAAATAGGAAAGTGTGATTGAGCCTTTAGTGGTAAACTTCAAGGCATTAGTCAGAAAATTAGAGAGTACTTGCACGATTCGGTTTTTATCAGCATCAATCACAATCTGCGGTGAATTTTCATCAAACCGCAGTTCGACCGCACTGTCACGTTTTTTATGTGAGAAGGTAGCAATCACTTCCCGGCAAAGTTGTGGTACATCCACTCGTCCCATAACAAGATCTATCATACCGGCTTCGATTTTGGAAATGTCCAGAATGTCGGAAATAAGGTTGAGCAACAGCTCATTGTTCTCCTGCACTAAAGACATATATACATGACGTAGCTCCGCCTCATCGGTTTCGGCAAGCAGACTGGAAAAACCGACGATGGCATTCAAAGGAGTACGTATCTCATGGCTCATATTGGCAAGGAATGCTGATTTGAGCCTGTCCGATTCTTCCGCTTTTTCTTTAGCTTGAATCAGCTCCAGTTCCACCTGTTTGCGGGTGGTGATATCGGTAGCCAGTTCCATGATTGCCCAACGTCCGTCGAGCCATTTTATTGCCATGCTCTGGATGGTATACCAACGTTTGGTGACCGGATTGTAGTCTTCCCAAAAATGAACGCCTGTAAACTTACGGTTGGCATCGAGCAACTTCGGCTTCGGGCAGTGTTTACACCCATTTTCCAGACCTGCATTCAACATTCTCCAACATTCCGCATTTTCCGGAACTTCTCCTGCTTCTTCCCTGAAAGGCTTATTGGCAAAAATCACTTTCAACGTATCGTAATCACTCACAAAAATATTGGCATTGATATTGTCCAATACCTTTTGCATGGTTCGCTGCGACTGTTGCAGCGATGTTTCAACTTGCCAGCGTTTAGTAGCAGTAGATACAATTTGCGATATCTGGCTCATCAGTTCCACATCTTTTTCATCCCATTGTTTGTTCCAGCAAAAGTTGAACGAAAGAAAGCCGAAATGTACTCCCAATTGTGACAGGGGAAAAACAGCAATGGCTTTTACGCCTTGCACTTCGAGCATTTGAGTAATAAAGGGATCAAGCGAATAAATATCGGACGTACAAATGATATGGTTTTCTTCCAGCATGTCGAACCAGGGTTTTCCCGCTTCAATGGTCATACTCCGCAAGTAATCGATAGCGGGTTCTATACCGTCGTTGCACCATTCGTTGGTGCAGCCATACGTAACTCCGTCGAGGTGGTTTTCCCATGTCGCCAAACGGTCGACACCAGTATAACGGCCAATTTCGGCCAGTGCCATATTCATAGCAGTAGGTATATCCGGTTCCAATTACAAAATTTGCAGTACCTTGATAAATAATGCCTGCCGTCGGTTGGTTGCTTCGAGATTCTCCTGAATAGCGATCAAGTCTTTAGATTTCTCTTCAACCATCTGTTCGAGGCTGGTACGGTACTGTTCCAGTTCCATACCGCCCCCTTGAGGTTCAGAATCAGTGGATTTCATGTTTAATAGATAACAGTAAATAGAATTTTAGTTTAGTTTCGAATCCGGACGAGATGCGTCCCACATTCTGCAAATATATACATTTATTTTAGAAACCAAACTTTTTCCCATCAAAACGACTTCTTATAAATGCCTAATAATCGCAGAATTACGAAAGCATATATTACATAATCGACCTCGTCAATTCCAAACTTCCCCAATATTATACCGGATGGAATCTTTTCAACAATATATGACTTACACTGAAAAAGTCCTTATCACACTTTTCTATCTATTAAAACTAAATCCTATTCGTCTGGTTATATCAGTTTCAACCCTACGATTGAAATAATCAGAGTCGTCATAAAAAACAAACGACCCAAAGTTGCCGGTTCATGAAAGAACAGGATACCGATCAATACAGTCCCCACCGCTCCTATCCCCGTCCAAACAGGATATGCAGTGCCGATAGGCAATGTTTGCGCAGCCTTTGCCAGTAGGAACATGCTTAAGGTTACAGAGATTACAAATCCCGCTCCCCACAAATAAAAATCGGTGCCTGTCGCTCCTTTAATCTTGCCTAGACAAAAGGTAAAACCAACCTCAAACAGTCCGGCAATAATCAATATAATCCAATTCATATCATTCTATTTTAATATTAGACTGCAAAATTAACAAGATGCCCGGAGCTTTCACTTTACATTTGATAAGAAACGACGGTGTAAGAGTATCATCAAATCTCTTTTCCTAATATAACTTTTTGTATTTTTGCAGAATGAAGTTACGAAAAGAGTGTAATTTATTGGAAATGAGCATTGGGTAATCGCTCATAATAGTAATAGGTTACGAATTAGTTAGTTATCTACTGCATTATTCTTCTGTGCGTTGCGTAACCTTCAAAGAACTCTTCGTATGCAAAAGTAACAATAAAACGGGAGATTTAGAAATGAATCTCCTGATTTTTTCTTCTCACACAAGTTTTTCCGTAAAAGCGATTTTATCCGTCAGCACACCATCGCCCAAAAAGATTTTGAACGAACGTGTGCCGACTGCCGCATAAGCGGAGAAAAGGGCTTTGCCTCACGCCTAAACAATAGTTTAGACTGATGAGACAAGGCCCCTTTCTTTTGTGCTTATGCCAAAGAGGTGCTTTTACGGGGTTTTGACGATTTTTCTTTTTTCGTTGTCCTTTTGAGCCGGAAGCGGAAAGCCGTGTATGACCGCACATTCCATAAATGGAACAAGCCGTCACTCACGGCAGACAAACCGGGAAGAATGATTTTATCCATCCGACCAAACACGTTTGGCCAAACAGATAAAAACATACTTCCTTGCCGATGGTTTGCCCGGTTTCACGCTACCGGCTATGTTCTTTTCTGTTGGGGATGTCTTTTTCACGGATTTCTCTTTTGAAGTTTTCCTGTCTAATCTGCCTCTACTTCCGTTTACCTCCATTTTCGCGCCTTTCAGTGAGCCGCATCAGGCAGTCATTTTCGTGCTGGGTGCAAAGGTAACTCCGGGATTGTACGGGAAAGCAAGGTCAAGCCTCCTGTTTTCTGGAAAAATCTCCAGCCCTTCGGGTAGTATTTTCCCGAAAAACCTTGCATTCCCTAATCCCTACCTTTTTAAGCACCCGAAACGAAAACGACCGATGCGACAGAAAGACGCATTAAAAAAAATGTCGGATAAACGAGAGGCAGATAAGATAGTTTGAAACTCAACTCCCTCAGCTCTTGAATCCGCATTAAAAAACAAAAAATCAAAAACAAAACGGATATGAGAACGGCAATAGCAACAAAATTCGTGGCATGGGAAGTACCAAGTTTGGAGAACCTGCAAGGCAGCAAGGTGTACGGACTTCGCACCAAACTGAACAATGGTGAGAAATTGAGCCGAGAGGAAAAGGATTGGCTTACACGCAATGTGAACAGCAACACCTATTTCAAGAGCGCAGTACCCTTGCAAGGTTGGATGTTTGACTTTTCCGACATTCTCCGAACCTACATTGTAAAGCAGTATGGACATTGGGCGGAATACAAGGCTACCGACAAGACCGCACTCCGCAGTTTCCTATACGGCAGGATAGACAGCATCGTGGAACTTAACAAATGATACGGCTATGACAGCAACGGTAAATTTCAGACAAATGGCGCAATACATAGGGCTTGCGATATGCACCCTAATCATGCGCACCGCCTTTTGGGTGTCCGGCATCCTTTGGTACATCGTCAGAGAGATAATAAACGGAGTGTTCCGAGTGGCAATAGGGTTAATCGTGGCTATTCTTTCCGTTATCCTGTTCTTCGGCTTCATTCTTTGGTTATTCACCCTTTAATCCCTACCGACATGGCAAAGAGAAGAAGCAAGACAGTGGAGCAACAATGCAGATACTACGAGGTGGGCAACATCTTCGAGTACATGGTGGAAACATACCTCAACGGCAATATGTCCGTGTTCCGTGGACTCTACCACGAACTGAACAAGAACGCACGGAAGGACTTTATAGACTTCCTATTGAGCGAGGTTGAGCCGATTTATTGGAGGGAGATTTTGAAACATACTATTTGACAACTCATAAAAACGACAGCGATATGAAAGGAACAGACCATTTCAAGAGAACGATACAGATGTATTTGGAACAACGTGCGGAGGAAGACACGCTCTTTGCGAAGAACTACCGCAATCCAGCCAAGAACATTGACGATTGCGTAACCTACATTCTGAACTATGTGCAGAAAAGCGGTTGTAACGGCTTCACGGACGGAGAGATATACGGACAAGCAGTACACTACTATGACGAGAACGAGATTGAGGTGGGCAAGCCTATCCAATGCCAAGTGGCGGTGAACCACATTGTGGAACTCACGGCAGAGGAAAAAGCAGAAGCACGTCAGCAGGCAGTCCGCAGATACCAAGACGAGGAACTCCGCAAGTTGCAGAACCGCACCAAGCCGACAAAGGCGAAAACAGAAACCCAAGTTCAACCCTCATTATTTGATTTTGGCTTATGAAACCGAGAAACAAATTTGAAAAAGCAGTTCTTGCCCAAAGCAAGAAACTACGCCCGATAACCCCGATACAGATAAATTGGGCATTCCGTAATTGCGTGGAGCATTATGCACACCGCTTGCCGAAAGGTCGTACCACTTGTATGGATTGCGGTCATAGTTGGGTAATGACGGAGCAGACCGAGCATTGTACGTGTCCCGAATGTGGAGCAAGTTTGAAAGTCTGCCTCACCTATCAGCGCAAGGTAAGACAAAAGCAGTATTTCACAACCCTTACCACAAGCGGAGAATACCAAGTGCTACGAATGTTCTTGCTTGTCGTGGGTATGGAGAAAGGGGTTAATGCCAAGTCCTATGCCCTTGAAATCGGGCAGTATTGGTGGAATGAACAAGGGCGTAAGGCTGTTGTTGCCATTCCACGCACATTGGGATGCTACATCGACACGTTCTCATTCGCTTCTCCTTTTGCTATCCGCAATGACAATGAAGCGTACCGCCATATCTCATATTCCCCGATATATCCAAGATATAAGGTGTTGCCGACGCTCCGCAGAAACGGCTTTAACGGCAATTTCCACGACATTGTACCCACCAAACTAATACCGGCATTATTGTCGGACAGCCGTGCGGAAACGCTGTTGAAGGCAGGGCAATATCCCATGTTGCGCTACTATCTGTACCACTCTTTCAATATTGGAGAGTATTGGGCTTCAATCAAGATATGTATCCGCAACGGCTATACTATTGAGGACGGCTCAATGTGGCGTGACACCATAGACCTCCTGCGTCATTTCGGCAAGGACACAAACAGCCCGAAATACGTTTGCCCTGCCGACCTCAAAGTTGAACACGACAAGTTGGTGGCAAAGCGCAACCTGCAAAGGAAACATGAGCGGACTGAACAGCAACGCAGGAAAGCGATTGAGGACGAGAAACAATATCTGAAAGCTAAGGGCATATTCTTCGGACTTGCCTTTACCGACAGCCTTATTTGCGTCAAAGTCATAGAGAGCGTGGAAGAAATGGCAGAGGAAGGAAGGACGATGCACCATTGTGTGGGCGGTTACCACAAACGAAAAGACTCCCTTATCCTATCCGCCACCATTGACGGAAAACGAATTGAAACGATAGAGGTGTCACTAAAAACTTTTGAGGTGGTGCAGTGTCGTGGCGTATGCAACGAGAACTCCGAATACCACGACCGCATCATCGCCCTTGTGAACAAGAACGCCAACCTTATCCGCCAGCGGATGAAAGCGGCATAATATCGACATCTAACAACTAACATTATGGAAGTAAGATTTGAAAGCATGGTTTTCCTATGGGATGATAAAATCCCCACGATGTTCCTTGAATTTATGAACCTCCTCACTCTTTGTCAGAGTGAGGAGCAATTAAGGGCTAGCGTCAAGGACTTTGCCGAGAAACACGAACTTGACAAGTTCTTCCTTTACGGCTTCGGCTCTCATCATTTCTACCTGCACCAACGCTACACGAGCGACCCCGAAATGGTGATGCAACACAGAGTGCTGTCTGTACATTTCTAATCATCTAAATAACAACGACTATGGCAACAAAATGACAATTAACGGAGTAAGCACCTGCCAATCGGCAGGAACGGAGAACTACGAGAAATTCCAAACGGGTATCGACAGACGCAAACGCACCCTTGTGCAATACGACTACCGCCACACGGACGGGGAACTTTTCTCTTGTGTCAAACCCACATTAGACGAATGTCGAGCCGCACGGGACAAGTGGCTAACGGCAAAGGAAAGGAAGGAGGAGAAGCGATGAACGAAGCAGGCTACCAAACGCTGATAGTCAAATTCAGCGAACCCATTACGGCATTGGACGGCATCTTTGACGATGCCGAAGCGTGGGGAGTTGATACCCTAAAGGGGTGGATAGACAGCTATGAAAGCAGCCGTTTCACTGCCATTGACAGCCATACGGCAGTCATCACGAGCGAGTATAGCATGGAATGTCTGAAAGAGTGGCTGGAAAAATGCACACCCATAACCGAGAAAACAGAATTTTGAACATTGGGGCGGTGTCCGCACCGCCCGAACCATAAACCTAAAAGACAACGGATATGATAGCAAAGACAATTTTAGAGCAGATTGGCGGCAGACGCTTTGCCGCCATGACGGGAAGCAAAGACTTCACAGACATGGGCAACGGCTTGCGCATGAGCCTTGCGAGGAACAAGACCAGTGCCAACCGCCTTGACATCATCTATGACGGAGGGGCAGACCTATACAATATGCGTTTCTACCGCAAGACGTTCAGCAAAAAGACATTCGAGAGCAGGACGAAGGACATTGAAACGCACGAGGGGATATATTGCGATATGCTGGAGGAAATGTTCACGATGGTAACGGGACTTTACACCCGCTTTTGAGGGGTGGGCGGCAAAAGCCGCCTACTTTCTTTCATGAGCATGATGGCGGATAAGAAAGTAGGCAAAGAAACCTTTGTACCAATCTACGATAGTATTCACAAAAACAAGTTTTAATCATGGAAACAATCAGACAGAACGGAAAAACCATCTTGTACAGCAACGACGGCATAAGCATAAAGATGGTTTTCAAGAACCTTACGGGCAGGAATTTTCAAGGTCAGGAATATACAGACTATATCCGGCATATCGCAATCGGCAGCATGGGATTTTCACCCGGTATCATAGAGCATTGCAGGGACGGTGAGGTTGCAGGCAAAGGGACAATCCCGAATGTATGAAAACTGAAACTCCGATGAAGTTGGCGGCTTCATCGGAGTTTCTTTCGTCAGACACTTATTCTTTATGGTACATACAGCAGCGCAAACTCAGCCTTCCTTCGTTTGAGCAGCATGGCGTGGCGTTTCCCCTTATAGTTACAGAAAGCGATATACTCCCGGTAGATGTTCCTGTCACCCGCCTCCAGCTTTCGGATTAGCGTGCTTTTGGGTATCTTCCCACTCCCCAAAAGACGGTACGGACCGACATTGTAGGCGAGCGTGGCAAGCAGAAGCGAATCCTTCCCGAACTGCTGGAACATCGCGCAGAACTTCCGCAGGTCTTTTCGCAGAAGCGCGTCCGCCTGCCGCTTCGTCATGGTGCGTGCCGAATACCTTTCCCCCGGCTGCAACCGATGTCCATATCCTACATACGGGTGATGTTTTTCCGAATGCCAGCCCTCAAAATACTTCGTGCATCGCACCGCCCTCTCAAATGGTGGCAGCCGGTAGATAGCCGCCTGCCCGTCCGTTCCCTCATGGCGTCTGTTCCGTGCGGACACGGAACAGACCGCCAGAAGCGAACAGAGGATAGCCATGAATACACGCATCATCGTGTAAGGGGCTTGAAGTTCCCGATGGGGACAACAGTGATAACCCCGTCATCCTTCACGTTTCGGTTGTTGAAGTCAAATTCCAACTCATAGGAGTTGCCGAAATTGTCCTCCACTACCACGATGAAGTTGTGCGCCTCGTCACCTTGCGCCGTGTAGTACAGCCGGAACTTCTCGTTTTCGAGCAGGTAGCGGTCATTGGGCAGGAAAGTGATGCCGTTGTCCATTTTCAGTGTGCCCTCACCCTCGAACTGGAAATACCGGATGGTATAGAGGGTATTGGCGAAATCGCCCGTTTTCTTCAGCTCACAGCGGATTTCCACCGTCTGCCCCTTTGTGACCTTGTTCGGCACGGGCATGGTTTCCACCGTGAAGGGATAGGATTGCTGGATGTCCATATCGTCGTCGCACGATACGAATGTGAATGACACTGCGGCGAACAGGCAGAGTGCCAACGCCTTGAAGATTGATGTTCTCTTGTTCTTGTTGTTCAGTATGTTCATTATTCTTTGATTTTTAGATTGTTGTTCTTTTGTTGTTTTCTTGATACTTGTTGCAGGTACTCGTTCAAGTCCTTGCAGCCTTGATAGATGCCGGAACGGTCTGTCACCTTTCCTCCGTAGCGTGTCCGCAGGGCTTCCATTGCCCTGCGTCCGGCTTCGTCTCGGTCGAGGTAACAGTCGATGCGCTCGTACCCGTCCAGATGTTTCAAAGCCTTTTCCACGTTGGCGACGGAGTTCAGCACAAGGCAGTCACCCGTTGCCAAACCGAGCGTGACGGCGGACAGGAAGTCCATAAAGCCCTCGAACACGCTGCACACGTCCGCCGGGATGTCCCCCGCCTTGACCAGCGACACGTCCTTTGGTGGTACGCAACCCTTGAAACGGCGGCTTCGGGTTTCATAGCCGCCCGACACGTTCGGAAAGCCGACGGCAAAGTACCGCTTACCACGCACGCCGTAGTTCAGGCGGCAGCAGTGGCGGGATGCAACGGCATAAGGGATGCCTCTTTCCTTCAAATACTCCGTCAGCGGAGAGCGGAGCAGCGGGACGGCTTCCACTCCCTCAAAGGCAGGTTCGGACGGTTCCGGCAGGTACAACGGCTTTTCTGCTGCGGCAAGCGGCATACGGGCGGTTTCCGCTATGAATCTCGCCTGCGCCATGAAATCCCCGCTTCGGGTAAACTCCCCGACAAGCGTGAAGATGTCGCCGCCCTTGCCCAAGCCGAAGTCGTACCAGAGCTGTTTCGCCACGTTCACACGGAAGGAGGGCGTGCGTTCACTGCGGTATGGCGCACGATACCACAGCTCGTTTCCGCTCCTTCGGACAGGCTCATGTCCCAGCCGTGCGAGAAAGTCCGCAATGGGTATCTGCCTCATATTCTCAATGTCCGTCCGTTCCATGCGACGTGTCAGTTGATGATTATCTTGACGCCCGCCCCGAACTGCGTATGGAACTTCCGTGTGTCGCCACCCCACAGCAGGCGCTCCCGGAGGTTGGCGAGCAGGGCGATACGGTCAGCCACGTAAAACTCCACATCGAGCGTCAGCGCACCGCCGTAGATGAAGGCGTCCCGGTCATGGAGCGTGGAGCCGTCATGCAGCACTTTCTCGCCCCAATTCACCGACTCATATCCGGCGAGAGCCGAAGCCCCCGCATAGACGAACACTATTTTACGGGCGTCGGAGAGTATCTTGAAATAATAACCGCCCTCCGCCGTGAACTGCGCCACAGGTATGGCGGTATCCTTGTACGGGTTGTTCTTCAAGAGGTATTCGCCACCGAACACCCACTTGTTACCGTTCTTCGTGTAGGTGGAGAGAGCCGCCCCGAAACTGTAACCGCCATTGTTGCCACTTAAACGCATACCGTCCACAAGGTTAGCTCTCAATTCGATGCCCTGCATCTTCGGCAGGCACCGCTGGGCGTGCGCCTGCCCCGTGAAGAGGGCAAGCGACGCGATGATGATTGCGATGTGCTTTCTCATGGTCAGCGCACTTGAAGTTCGTTGATGGTACCCGCACGTACCAAGTCCTCGTTCTCAATCACGAAGGACTGATGACGGCCTCCGTTCTTCTCGTTCAGCTCCACCACGAGGCACTTGCCGTCGGGGATGGTGAACTTCGCCATCGTGAATACCGTGCGCTCGCTCTTTCTGCCCGGCACACAGGTGGCATAGTTCTGCGCACGGAGCGGCAGGATGATCTGCTCCTGCACGGCGGTACGCTTCGCCACCTTCTTGTCCACGATTTTCCACGTGATATAGTCCACATCGAAAGGCACGTTGCTTTGGTTCCTGATTTCCGTGTGGAAATAGAGAAGTCCGTTGTGCGTGTAGATGCCTTTCAGAAGGTACTGGATGCCGAAACGCTTGCAGCCGATGTGTTTCACCTCACGCTTGTTCTGCTTGTAAATGGACTTCATGATAAGGCGCACCAGCATGGGACTTTCGCTACCCAGCTCTTTCAGATAGATTTCCTGCGCGTTGTTCGGACGGTTCACCGCCTCGCCGTCATGGATGAAGTCGCACATCTCCACGTTGAGCAGCAGCGGTTCGGCGGCGTACTTCACGTTGAAGGTGTAGAAACTCCCGTCCTCCGTTATCACGGACATATTGGTTTCGTTCGGGAAGTTCCTCACGGTCGCTTTCACGCGGATGACGTTCTCCGCTCCGTCGGCTTTACCCGCAATCAGGTCGGGCGAGCCTAAATCGACGTAGCGCACCTCCGAGGGGAAAATGACGTGGACGGTCTTGTCGTAGGTCACTTCCAAGCCGTGCGGGGGAACCATGCGGTCGAAGGTCAGCTTCTTTGTCAGCCCGTGATACAGATCGCCGTCCGCCTCCTTCTGCGGATAGACCTCCTTTGTCAAGGTCGGTTGTTCACTTCCGTTGTCCGTTACAACGGTTACGTTCTCCTGCGCGTTGGCAGTTACGATGCCCATAGCGAGGGCAAACATGATGATTACTTTTTTCATTCTACTTTGGATTTTAGTGGTAAATAAAAATTTGGTTGTTGTTTTTTTAGTCGTTGATTGTTATTGTTTTCAATCTCTGTCCTGATATAGCATGACCTTGTATCCGGATTTCAGATGCACCTTGACGGTACGCATCTTCTTGGCGATATACTGGCTCGTGCCTTGTATCAGCCCCTTGCCCAAGTCGGAGGCGAGCTGCGCCCCTGTGTTGGTGGAGATATTAATGCTGCTGCCCAGCGAGCCGCCCATGTTGGCGGCAACCTCCCTGACGGCGTTCATCTCCATCGAGTTTGGAATGAAGATGCCGGGCTGTCCGTCCGTGTCATACACCGCCAGTTCTACCGGTATAATCGTACCTGCGTACTCCAGCGAAGTAATTTCAATATCGAGTCGTTCGCCCTGAATCTTTGCCGTGCCTACCACCACTGCATTGCGGGGTATGATTTTGTCCGCCACTGCCATCGGCTCCAGCAGCCGTAATCTTACCGCCTGCCCGTCAGTCACACTCTGCGCCCCATAGACACACGCCGATATGGTGTTCCTGTCCGATACAGTCGTGACACCCACCGCCGTATTGAAACTGCGGTTGCGCTCCTGCGAGAAGGAGGCGACAAACTCAGCGTTGCTCATCGGCTGTGAGAGCGAAGATACCACCTGATGCGTTACCTGCCTGACAGGTGCAGCCGTGTTCTTTCCGGCTTTCTGCACATGGTAAGGTTCTGCCGCCTGTCCGACAGGTGGCTGTGTACCGTTCTGACCGCCCATGTACTTCGCCGCCAGCTCGTAGGACTTTTCCATGAGTGCCACTTGATCATCCATAGAGGATGCCTTGCCTTTCTCGGTTTCCAGTTCCGATTCCAGCGAGGCGATACGCTCCAACAGTTCGTCCATTTCCGCGTTGTCGTTCTTCGGCTGCTCATAGAAGTTGCCGAGCGTGGTATTGAGGTCGCGGTAGGCAGCTGCGGAGGATTGGATGGTTTTCGGAGCGGATGATTTTGCTGTTGCATCTTCCGCATTTCCGGGATTAGCAAGGTCGAAGTCCCTGCCGCCGTCCGTTTCCGCCACCTCGCGGTCGAACATATCGCCCAGTTCCTGCATGGCGCGGCTGCGGTTCTCCTGCCGTTCCTCCATTGCTCCCTGTTCGTAGGCTTTCGCCTTGTCGCCGATGATCTGGCGGTTCGCCTTGTCAGCGTCGGGCATTTCGATGTTGTAACCACCCGTTCCCGGTTGCTGCTCCTTGTCGGAAGACGGGGCGAATATCAGCCACATAGCACCGATGAATACCAGCACTATAGCGGGCAGCACTATCATTTTCTGACGTTTCAGCCTTTGGGCTTCGGTCAGCGGCTTGCGCTCCTTCTTCGGTTTCCCGTTGTCGGGAGCCGCCTTGTTCTCGTTTTTAGGTTCATTCTTCGTCTGTTCCATATAAATAAGGTATTACATTATGATTGTTGTCCGGCTTTATGGACAGTTCCACCTGTCCGGCATGGTCTGTTACCATCCGGCTGCCGTCATTCCTGCCGATTTCATAGACGGCTTTGCCGAAGGTGTAGAGGGCAAGCACCGCAAAGGCGGCGAGCATCGCCAGCACGATGCGCCTGCGTGTCTTCGGGGGCAAACCGTCCAGATAGCCTTTGAGCCTTGCCACCAGCATTTTCTTTTTGTCGTGGAGCTTCCAGTACGCACGCCAAAATGATTTTTTGATTTTCTTCATGTCCGTTTACCTTTTGATGGTTTGTAAATCCTTGTTCTCGATGATGGTGAATCCCTCGATGGTGAAACCGTTGGGATTGTCGTCCGAACGGGACGAGTTCAAGAGGCGGCACGTAGTCACGAGGCTGCGCTCGGTGACGTTGCTCTGCCGGATGATCTTCTGCGTGGCGTAGGTCACGGCACGGTAGGGATAGCCGTTGAAATCGCACACCACGCTGTCCACCTTCAACACCTGATTGATGTTCCCGGCGATGATGCGGTTGTAGTACCCCTTCTCGGCAAAGTCCGAATAGTAGTTGTACACGCTTTTGTCCGCTAATAGCAGGGCGCGTTTCACGTTATGCTCTATCGCGCTCTTTTCGGGTGAGAGCGTGAAGAACAGCTCGTGGAAACGGCGCACGTGTTCCCTCGCTTCTGCCGGACGGTTCTGCGACAAGTCTTGCGAGAGAGCCAGCATCAGCGACTTGCCGTTGTCCAGCACGTAAATCTTTTCCCGTTGCCGCTCCGCGAAGCGGTAGGAACTCCACACGCTCCATACCGTTATTACGGCACACAACGAGAGGAAGACGATACCGAACAGGCGTATCTGCCTGAACGATGATTCGATGTTTTTAAGTGACTTAAATTCCATTGTTGTTTATTCGTTTTTAATTGTCAGTTGATTATTTCAGCAGCTTCCCGACACGTCCGACCACGTTTCCTGCGGCTGCGCCCGCCACGCTGCCCGCCATACTTCCGGCTCGTCCTGCCGTCTGGTTCACGTTGCGACCGTAGCTTCCCATGCCTCCGGCTTGGATAATCCAGCCTGCTACCGTGGGGATGGTGAAGTAACCAATGATGCCGATTATCATGAAGACGATGTACACCCCGTCGCTCGAATCCAGCGAGAAGTTCGGGTCAGCCTGCATCCGTTCGATGTCGCTTTGCAGCATCAGCACTTGTATCTTCGCCAGTATGGTGCTGAACATATCCGACACGGGCAGCCACAGATAGACCTGTATGTAGCGGCATATCCACTGTGTAAGCGTGCTTTGGAAGCCGTCCCACACCGATATGGCGAAGGCTATCGGACCGAGTATCGCCAGCACCACGAGGAAGAACGTGCGGATGGTGTCTATCACGAGGGCGGCGGCTTGGAACATCAGTTCCAGTATCTCGCGGAAGAAGTCGCGGATGCCCTTCTTCATGTTGTACATCCCGCGCTCGATGTACATCCCCGCCATCGTCACCATGTCGCCGGGCGACCAGCCCAGTTCTTCCAGTTGTTTGTCAAACTCCTCATTTGACACGAGGTAGGCGGTTTCGGGATTGCGCATCATCGCTTCGTACTCCAGTTTGTCCTTCTGCTCACGGTATCGGTTCATGTCCAGCGTTTCCGCCTCCAGCATCTTTGCCGTACCCTGCACGACGGGCGACATGATGCTGTTTATCGTACCCAGTACCACCGTCGGAAAGAACATGATGCACAGACCGATAGCGAACGGGCGGAGCATAGGGAACACGTCTATCGGTTCGGCTCTCGCCAGCGACTGCCATACCCGGTAGGCCACATAAAAGAGTGCGCCCAGCCCGGCGATGCCTTTCGCCACGCCCGCCATGTCCCCGCATAGCGGCATCATCTGTTCGTAGAGCGAGCGCAGAATTTGGTGAAGGTTGTCGAAATTCATAGGCTACCAATATCTTTCGTTCATGTTCCCGTACAGCCCCATGATGCGGTCAAGGTCGTTTTTCTTCTTCGCACGCAGGTAACTCACGCTAATGTTCTTGTTGGTGTAGTAGCTCACGAGGTTGCGGTAACGCTTCATTTTGGAGTAGCAGCGTTCCACCACGTCCATGCGCTCCTTGTCCGTCATGGAGAGCGTGGTGATATTCACCACATTCTTCAGTTCCGTCAGCACATCGTTGGATTCCTCCAATAACTTGGTGTAGCCAAAGGCGATGGCTCCCAGTTCCTCCACCGTGAAGTTGTCGTCACGCATCATCTTCTGGAAACTGGTCACATAGGTGTCGGTGATGTCACCCACCATCAGGATGGTCTGCTGCACCTTCCGGGCATCCTTTACCAGATTGTTCACGGATTTGAGTGCGTCGTAATACTTCTTGCCCTGTTCGTAAATCTTCACGGTCTCTTGAAAATTTTTTATCATATTCTGGGCGGTCGTGGAAGTGTGTACCACGTTCTTCGAGGTGTTCACGATGCTCTGCGCGATGTTGGACGGGTCTATCACCGCCCACTGTGCGCTTGCCCTGCCGACTGCAAACAGGCACAGGCAGATAATAAGTGTTATTCTTGTTCTCATGTTACTTTGGATTTTAGTGGATTTCATTATTTATTGCTCGCCTATCGGATGGTCCGGTTTCGGGTTCACACGCACGTAGTCCCCGTTCGGCGAGAAGGTCAGGATGTCCGTCGCCTCGTTGTAGGACACGTCGATGCGGAATCCGGTGTTCATGAACAGATTGCCGTTCTCCTCCTGCAAGAGATAGGTTTCCGGCTTCAGCTTGCGGCGGATGCCGCTCCGCTTGAATACCGTCACCTTATAGGCTTCGCCCTCCTTGTAGATAAGCACGTCGGGCTTGCCCTCCACACTCTCCCAGTTCCCGCAAAGCAGGTCGCGTCGGTTGTCCGTTATGTCGCAGGATTGCAGCACCATGACCGCCAGCCCGATTAAACACTTGCTGACTTGCAGCATTTTCGTTCTTGATATACTCATACGCATTTTCTTTTTTAGTTGATGAATCTGTTTCTATTTATTCCTTTTTTCTCCGCCTTTCGGCAAGCTGCCGGATGACGGCTTCAATGTCGCCGCCCAACTGTTCCGCCAGACGGTAAACCTCTACTTTTTCCGTTTCTTCGGTGGTGTACGCCAGATACTCTTCAGCACTAACTTCGGTGGCATAGACTGCCGACTGCGTGCCGCCCAGTCCTATCCACACTTCCTTGTAGAGCCTTGACGGGTTGTTCGCCATGTTGATGGAGAGTATCTGCGACTTCTCTTTCTCCGTCAGACCCAACAGGGACTGTATGGCATCAAACTTGTTCATGTACTTCCGCTGGTCAAGGAGTATCTTGCAGTCGGAGTTGTTGATGATGCTCTCCTTGACGACGGGCGAGGAAATGATGTCGTCCACCTCCTGCGTCACCACGATTGCCTCCCCGTAATACTTGCGCACGGTCTTGTACATATAGCGCAGGTACTCAGCCATGTTCGCCGAAGATAGAGCCTTCCAAGCCTCTTCCACTATCAACTGTTTCCTTACGCCTTTCAATCGGCGCATCTTGTTGATGAAGGCTTCCATGATGATGATGGTCACCACAGGGAAAAGCTCGCGATTTTGTAGGCTAAGCACCCAACGCCTTTCCATATTACTATGGTAGGTTTTCAAATGCTCGCCCCCGAACCGGACGTACACATTTCGGCGTATCCGGCTCTCCATTAATTCTATCAGTCTTTCCATCCACCGTCAACTTTTTTATGACAACTTCGGCAAAGTGCTATTGTCTTGCGTTTTCGTGCAATCATGTGGCGTTCCCAATCTTCTTTTTCTTGTAGATTTTTGAGTTTGCGTACATGGTGCATGTCAAGTTTGACGTTCTCTTTTCCACATAATTCACAACGTTTT
>NZ_JH114333.1:0-90482 GCF_000157095.2 Bacteroides sp. D1 | reverse complement strand
TTGGACTATCATTTAATCAGTATGGATTTTATTCCTTTGTCTATCATTTCATCCTACCATTCAGTCGCAACTTGATAGCTAATTGACTCATGGCTTTTCCTACATGCTACACTCCCCATCGTCTTTCGTTGAATGGATAAGTAGGTGGATGATAGGTCATTTCAATGTACTCTTGCCTAATTCCTTGCTAAAGGAATAGTTATTTATGCAGCCTTGACGGGCGCACCCTTTATACTGTCAATTTCGAAGACGATGAACCGCTTGCCGAGCAGGTCGATGTTCTCCGTGGAGTTGAGCAGGAAGTCGTAGCGTCCGTCCCGGTAATACTGCCGCATGGTGGTGAGCATATTGTCGATGTTGAAGTCGGACTTCTCCACCTTTATCTCACGTTCCGCCAGTTCGCGGCGGTAGTCGTCGCGCATATACTCGTAGAAGGTGTTGAACGAGGGGACGATGCTCCGGTCAGCCCTGATACGCTCGATATAGGCGTTCACCGCACTGCCCAGTTCGCCGCTCTCCGTCTTCGTCACTTTGTCGTCCTCCGACTTCCAGAGCGTCAGCAGCAATGTCTTGATGCTGTCCTTTTTCTCCACGTCGAACACGTAATCATCGGTGTAGAACGGGTTGAACGAAATCGGTTTCTCCTCCGTGTAGGTGAAGTACACGCCGTCCGCCCCGTTTGTCTTGCACCGGATCATCTCGCACAAGCCCTGATAGGAGTTTCCCGTGTCCACCAGCACCACGTGCGTACCCTGCTCGTAGTATTGCCTCACGAGGTGGTTCATAAAAAAGGATTTGCCGCTGCCCGAAGGACCCAACACGAACTTGTTGCGGTTGGTCGTGATACCCCGCTTCATCGGCAGGTCGCTGATGTCGAGGTGCAACGGTTTTCCCGTAAGCCTGTCCACCATCTTGATGCCGAAGGGCGAGAGCGAACTGCGGTAGTTGGTTTCCTCCGTGAAGAGGCACACCGCCTGCTCGATGAATGTATGGAAACTCTCTTCCGCCGGGAAGTCCGCCGCGTTGCCGGGCATCGCCGCCCAGTAGAGCGTCGGGCAGTCGATGGTATTGTGGTGCGGCACGCACTCCATGCTTGCCAGCTGGCTGCCCACATCGTTCTTGATATGCTTCAGTTCCTCCGCGTCATCGCTCCACGCCATGACGTTGAAGTGCGCCCGTACCGAGGTCAGCCCGTAGGAATGGGCTTCGTTCAGGTACTGGTCTATCCACTCGCGGTTGATGCTGTTGCTCCGGCTGTATCGGGATAGCGACTGCATATTCCTTGCGGACTTCTCGAACTTCTGCAAATTTTCCTCGCTGTTGTCGATAATCACATACTGGTTATAGATGTGGTTGCAGGAAAGCAGCAGCCCCACGGGGGAGGCGAAGGAGAGGCGACAGTCCGAGCGGTCGGTGGAGAGTTTCTCGTAGCGGATGTCGGTAGCCACCTTTCCTGGCATATCCTCCGCGTCGGAGAGGGTGTGCAGGCACAGGCGGTTGTCACCGATACGCATTTCTTTTGCCGAGAGGTCGATGTCCTGCAAGGTCGTGTCGCCTTCGGGCATGAGCGAGAAGTAACGCTCTATCAGCCCGGCGGACTTCTCCGTCCCGACAATCTCGTCGGTGGAGAGGCGGCGCAGCCTCACAAAGCCGCTGTCGTTCATGATGCGCTCGAACTGTTCGGCGGCCTCCATGAACTTCCCGGCGGTTTCCTTGTCCAGCTCCTTCGGGATGATATGTCCCCGGCACAGCGTACTGAAGTTGCTCTGCATACGGTTACGTTCTTTCGTCGTCTTGGTCAAGTAGAGATAGCAGGAGTGTTTCAGGTACGGACGCTCGTTGAAGTGGCGTTCAAAGGAACGGCTCAAGAAACTCATGTCGTCCTTCTGTAACTCCGGCATATATTTCTCCTTGATGAACCAATCCTGCTTATGCACGACGCAGAAGTACGGTAGCACCTTGATAGCCTTGCACCAGCAGCCGTGTATCGCCTCGTACTCTGCGCCCGTCACGGTGTAAAGCTCCGGCAGTTCCACCTCAAAAGCCACCGTGATGTCGGCGTCTTTGGAGATGATGCAGCCATGCTCCACCGCCAGCAGGGGGAACTTGTTTTCCAGTGTTGTCATTTTGGATGTATTTCTCATGTCGTTTCTTCCTTTCGTTGCCGTTTGAGTAATCGGGTGATCCGCCGTCGGTTGATAAGGTATCGGGGATGGCTCCTTGCCGCTCCCAATTTCATCAGCCCGTGTTCGCCGTACCGGGCGTTCAGCGCGAAGGTCTGCCATACGAGGACGGAAGACGATGCCGCGCCGAAGCCGATACATATCCACTGGTCGATGCCGACCATATAGAGGATGACGAACAGGACGAAGAGAGCCAGCAGACCTCCGCAGAAGATGAAGAGGTACTGAGCCTTCAAACCCTTGAACTCGACCGGACGGCCGATACCCTTGTTTATCGGGTATTCAGCCATACATTGTTTATTAAAGGAAGAATGAGCGCAGGATAGTGGCGGCGACAATCAAGAAGATACAAGCCCCGAACCACGAGGCGGCGGTCTTCGAGGTGTCCGGGTCTCCGGACGAGAATTTTCCGTACACTTTCACGCCACCGATAAGCCCGACTACCGCGCCGATGGCGTAGATTAATTTCGTGCCGGGGTCGAAATACGAACTCACCATAGAGGTGGCTTCGTTGATGCCAGCCAGACCGTTTCCCTGTGCGAAAGCGGAGGCGGTTGCGGCAATCATAAGTGCCGCAGCGATGATTAACTTTTGTCTGATGTTCTTGTTCATAAACTGTTCTTTTTTGTGCCGTCCAAAGGGTGGATAGTCCTTTTTCGGGCGGTTGATACTTGATTACTTTACTTTGGTTTTAGTGGTTGCCCGTTTGTTTCTACGGACTTGGGGCTGTCCGTTGCGGGTTGGCTGTACCTTGTACCGCCGTGCGCGTGGGTGTCGTCATTTTACGTTTTCATTTCCATTCTTTTTTAGTTGTTATACATAGTTTCGGAAGTCGAACTCCTCGATGTTGTCGGGAATCACGAACACCTTTTCCTTTTGTTGTGTCACGGTCATGTTCACCGTGTCCACGAAAACTGCCATCGCCTTTGCAAGCCTCTCGCTCATTGCTTCATCGGTCAGGCGTTCCGTTATTCTTGTGAAAAGCTCTGTCCCGTCCAGTTCCGTCATGACCTTTCCGGCGTGTCGCATTTCCTCATCGGATGGTGATTCCTTCCGTATGGTGTGTACTGCCATGTCAATATCCTCGAAGCTACTTCCCGAAGCCTGCTTTTTGTCTGGTTCTTCATCCTCCGGTTCATCTTCTCCGTACTCCAGTTCCGAGGGCGGGATGCTCGTGAAGGTTTCATCGAGTTTGTCCTCCGGTACTTGTGTCGGGCGTGAGACGGTTTCCGTGTTTCCGTCGTCAAAAGTAGCCTCTTCCTCCGACAGCTCAATGCCTTTTTCCGAAGTGGCGGCTTCTTGCGTCGGTATGGCAGCGGTTGTCCGGGTCGATGCCATCTTGAAACGGCTCTTGCCAATGATGTCCGAGGTGTCTGCGTGAGGTATTTCCTTATCCTTTCCTTGCTCTGCCACCGTACTGTCCAATGACCGCCACAGCCCGGCAATATGTCTGAAGAAACGGATGAGCTTCGTGTCCATGATGCGGTCATAGAACAGCAGAAACAGAAACCACACGTTGCAAGCAACCGATACGATTAAAAACGCCTTTGTCATAATCTTACTTTTTGGGCGTTTTCAATCTGTTCCATGTACTGCTGCCCGTATTGTCGGAAATGGTCGCGGAGGATGTTATCCACAAACTTGCCGATGCTCAAACCGTTTCCCATCCGACTGGTAACGATAGCGACTTTCTCATGAATTTCTCGGCTGATGTATATACATTGCCGCGTTTTGATTTCCGATGCTTGCAGGAAAGTCGAGAGCGGTTTGTCTCTGCCTTTATCCTTGCGGAAGTCAACGTCGGTATTTTCCTGCCCGTAGTCGGTTACACACTTTGCCGCACGGACAGCGGTTCTTTCACTCTTTCCTGTTTGCAGATACTCAGCCTGACGGTTCTTATTTGTTCTTTTCATACTTCTTTGTTGTTTTTGAGTGTTTATAAATTATAGGATTCCATGTGCCGTTTGAACGATTCGGCTATCTCGTCTTGGAACAGCGTGAAATGGTGTGTCAGCACGTTGTCAAGAAATGCCGCGATAGTCACTTCGTTGCCTCCGATTACATGAAGCATCTTCTGTATGCGGTCGTGGTACTCCTTGCGGATATAGACCTGCTTGCCGAGCCTTGCCGTGATATTGGAACCGCATATGAATACTGTGTCATAATCCAATTTTTCCGGCTTGCTGTTCCTGCGCCTGCGTTCCGGCTCCTCTTTGGAGTGCGAGGCGGGTGGAGAAACGGCTTCTTGTATCGCTTCTTTCGGAGGTGGGACAGGAGCGTTCCCGTCCGTGCTTCTCGCTTCCGGCGGAATGCTTGTATCGTCCAGTCGAAATGAGTTGATTACGGCTTCGCTGTCGATGTCCTCGATTCTTGTTTTCTTTGCCATGCCGTTCAGTTTTTGATGATGCCGAGAATCTCATCGACGAGTTTGTCGAGGTTGCTGCCGCGTACCAGTATTTTGTCCGCCGGAAACGCCGTGGAGCGGAATACCGCCTTGCGTTCTGCCGCCGTCTCCTTGCGGAAGCGCTTACTGTCCGGTAGATGTGTTTCCAGAATGGGCAGGGCGAACTCGGCACAGACCTTGTCGTATGCCTTGTAAAGTTCAGTCTTTTCGCGTCCGTCCACCATGTTCCACACGAGGTAAATCCCTTTGATGCCGGACTTGCCCGTGCTTATCATCTGTTCGTTGATGACAGTGGCGAACTTGATGGAACTCTCCATCACCACACGGTCGGCGATGATGGGCGTGAAGATATAGTCCATTTGGGAAATGGTCTGCACCACATCGGCATTGTTGATTGTTCCCGGCAGGTCGAAGAACACGAAATCGAGGTCGGGCTGCGCTGCCACCAGATTTTCGGCGGTCTTTACCGCATCTTCCGCACGGCTGCATCTGATGGTGTACGGGTTCTTCTTCAGTCGTTTGAGCTGCTCATACGCCAGCACCTTGTAATGCCCGTCCTCCATGACGGCTTTCATGTCACGCTTGCGCATGTCATGGATACTGTACTGCGGGAAATCGCAGTCCACCACGGCTACGTTGTAGCCTTTCACATAGTGCAGATAGCTTGCTACAAGCACTGTCAGGGTTGTCTTACCCGCTCCACCTTTCTGCGTGGAGATTGCCACATAAGTTGCTTCTTTCATTTTTTTGATAATTTATTTGGTTATACATCTGTCCGGTGGCGGTAGCGTATTGTCATTAGTACGTACGCACGCACTCCCATTCATTTATTTATTCACTCCTTAATCCGGCTGTGCCTGCGGGTATTCATCGGTTTGTCCAACCGTCCATGCTTTTATCCGTCTGCACGGACGTGTGCTTGGAAAACTATCTGAATACATACACCTGTTTTCAACCGTTTGGATTGATGCCCGGATTGCTGTCCGAACATCTGGCGGAAGGAGTGTATTTTCAGTCCCACATCCGAATCACACTGCAAATAAACAAGGATATTTTGGAACTTGTATCACTTCTCCGGCAAGTGGCAGCACGTTGCGCCGGTTGGCACTGATTGTCCGGGTCAAGCCTCTGTCGGACATCGCCTTAAGGGCGTAACTTTGCACCCGAACGGCAGGGTACGCCGCAGGTGGCGCAGCCCGGAGTTTGAAAGGAATCATCCCCAATCCGTCCCCGACGGATTTTTATGTTCACCTGAACATAGCAAGATGTCTTTTCAGCCGCTCAAAATATTTTGAGCAGCCACGAAAAGCACTTGCCCTTGCAGGGGGCGGGCTTTCCCTCCGAAGTCGGGAAGCCTTTCAGAACTGCGGTGCTGTAATCCGAAGCGGCGGCTTATGCCGTCAATCCGCTAAATCCAAAGTAATATGAAAGAGAAAAGGAAAAGCAAATCAGGGAGAAATCCCAAACTTGATCCGGCGGTGTACCGGTACACCGTCCGTTTCAACGAGGAGGAACACAACCGTTTCCTCGCCATGTTCGGAAAATCGGGTGTCTATGCACGGTCTGTTTTCCTCAAAGCGCACTTCTTCGGGCAACCGTTCAAGGTGCTGAAGGTGGACAAGACGTTGGTGGACTATTACACCAAACTGTCGGATTTTCATGCACAATTCCGTGCCGTGGGTACGAATTACAACCAAGTCGTGAAGGAACTGAGGCTGCATTTTTCAGAGAAAAAGGCGATGGCGTTGCTCTACAAATTAGAGCAACACACCGTCGAACTCGTGAAACTGAGCCGCCGGATTGTGGAACTTTCAAGGGAAATGGAGGCAAAATGGTCGCAAAAATCAGTGTAGGAAGTTCGTTGTACGGCGCGATTGCCTACAACGGGGAGAAGATTAACGAGGCGCAGGGGCGGCTTCTCACCACCAACCGCATCTACAATGACGGTTCGGGAACGGTGGACATAGGCAAGGCGATGGAGGGTTTTCTCACCTTCCTGCCACCGCAGATGAAGATCGAGAAGCCGGTGGTGCATATCTCTCTCAACCCGCACCCGGAGGATGTGCTGACCGATATTGAGTTGCAGAATATCGCCCGCGAGTATCTGGAAAAACTCGGTTTCGGAAACCAGCCTTATCTTGTATTCAAGCACGAGGACATCGACCGCCACCACCTGCACATCGTGACGGTCAACGTGGACGAGAACGGGAAAAGGCTCAACCGGGATTTTCTCTACCGCCGCAGCGACCGTATCCGCAGGGAACTGGAACAGAAGTACGGATTGCATCCGGCAGAACGTAAAAATCAGAGATTGGATAATCCGTTGCGCAAGGTGGCCGCATCGGCAGGTGATGTGAAGAAGCAGGTAGGCAACACCGTGAAGGCTCTGAATGGGCAGTACCGTTTCCAGACGATGGGCGAATACCGTGCGCTCCTTTCCTTATATAATATGACGGTGGAGGAAGCGAGGGGCAACGTGCGCGGACGGGAGTATCACGGGCTGGTCTATTCCGTCACGGACGACAAGGGTAACAAGGTGGGCAACCCGTTCAAATCCTCGCTTTTCGGGAAGTCCGCAGGCTATGAAGCCGTACAGAAGAAGTTTGTCCGTTCCAAATCGGAAATCAAGGATAGGAAACTGGCAGACATGACGAAACGCACCGTCCTTTCCGTGCTGCAAGGCACTTATGACAAGGACAAATTTGTATCCCAACTCAAAGAGAAGGGCATCGACACCGTACTGCGCTACACAGAGGAAGGGCGCATCTATGGGGCTACCTTCATCGACCACCGCACGGGATGCGTGCTGAACGGTTCGCGCATGGGTAAGGAGCTTTCGGCGAATGCCTTGCAGGAACACTTCACCCTGCCATACGCCGGACAACCGCCGATACCGCTATCCATCCCTGTGGATGCTGCGGACAAGGCACACGGGCAGACCGCCTACGACAGTGAAGATATATCGGGCGGTATGGGCTTGCTCACTCCCGAAGGTCCGGCGGTAGATGCCGAGGAAGAGGCTTTCATCCGGGCGATGAAGCGCAAAAAGAAGAAAAAACGCAAGGGCTTGGGTATGTAATCAGAGTATCAACAATTAAAAAATCAATGTATGTCACAACAAGAAGACGATTTGAGGGCATTGGCGAAAATCATGGATTTTCTGCGTGCCGTGAGTATCATTTTAGTGGTCATGAACGTGTACTGGTTCTGCTACGAAGCCATCCGGCTGTGGGGCGTGAACATCGGCGTGGTGGACAAAATCCTTCTGAACTTCGACCGCACGGCGGGGCTGTTCCATTCCATTCTCTACACGAAGCTGTTTTCCGTCCTTTTGCTTGCCTTGTCCTGTCTGGGTACGAAGGGTGTCAAGGGTGAGAAAATCACTTGGGGGAGAATCTGGACAGCATTTGCCGTCGGGTTCGTGCTGTTTTTCCTGAACTGGTGGTTGCTGCCCCTGCCGCTGCCGCTTGAAGCGGTGACGGGACTGTATGTCCTTACCATTGGAACGGGCTATGTCTGCCTGTTGATGGGTGGTCTGTGGATGAGCCGCCTGTTGAAACACAATTTGATGGAGGATGTTTTCAACAACGAGAACGAGAGTTTCATGCAGGAAACGAGGCTTATCGAAAGCGAGTATTCGGTCAATCTGCCGACACGTTTCTATTACAGGAAACGCTGGAACAACGGTTGGATCAATGTAGTTAATCCCTTCCGTGCGTCCATCGTGTTGGGTACGCCGGGCAGCGGCAAGTCCTATGCCGTGGTAAACAATTTTATCAAGCAACAGATTGAAAAGGGCTTTAGTCAATACATCTACGATTTCAAGTATCCCGACCTATCTACTATTGCCTACAACCATTTGCTGAACCACCCGGACGGCTACAAGGTAAAGCCGAAGTTCTATGTGATCAACTTCGACGACCCGCGACGCTCTCATCGGTGCAATCCCATTCACCCGGATTTTATGGAAGATATTACGGATGCCTATGAGAGTGCCTACACAATAATGCTCAACCTCAATAAAACGTGGGTGCAAAAGCAGGGCGACTTCTTCGTGGAGTCACCTATCATTCTGTTTGCCAGTATTATCTGGTATCTCAAAATCTATCAGAACGGGAAGTTTTGCACGTTTCCCCATGCTATCGAGTTTCTGAACCGCCGTTACGAGGATATATTTCCGATACTGACCTCTTATCCGGAGCTGGAGAACTACCTTTCGCCGTTCATGGATGCGTGGCTTGGAGGGGCTGCGGAGCAGCTCATGGGTCAGATAGCGTCGGCAAAAATCCCGCTTTCGAGGATGATTTCACCGCAGCTCTACTGGGTGATGTCAGACAGCGAGTTTACGCTGGACATCAACAATCCCGAAGAGCCGAAAATCCTCTGCGTGGGTAACAATCCCGACCGTCAGAATATCTACGGTGCGGCACTCGGTCTGTATAATTCCCGTATCGTGAAGCTCATCAACAAGAAGGGGATGCTGAAGTCATCGGTCATCATCGACGAGTTGCCCACAATATACTTCAAAGGGTTGGACAATCTTATAGCTACCGCCCGAAGCAACAAGGTTGCCGTGTGTCTGGGCTTTCAGGATTTCAGCCAGTTAGTGCGTGACTACGGGGACAAAGAGGCGAAAGTGGTGATGAACACTGTCGGCAATATTTTCTCCGGTCAGGTGGTGGGGGAAACAGCCAAGACGCTCTCCGAGCGGTTCGGTAAGGTGTTGCAGAAACGGCAGTCCATCTCCATCAACCGGCAGGATGTTTCCACCTCCATCAACACGCAGATGGACGCGCTCATTCCACCGAGTAAGATTTCCGGGCTTACGCAGGGAATGTTTGTCGGTTCTGTATCCGACAACTTCAACGAGCGTATCGAGCAGAAGATTTTTCATTGCGAGATTGTGGTGGATGCCGAAAAGGTGAAACGGGAAGAAAGTGCCTACAAGAAAATTCCCGTCATTACAAACTTCACGGACGAGGACGGCAACGACCGCATGAAGGAAACGGTGCAGGCGAACTACCGGCGCATCAAGGAAGAGGTGAAGCAGATTGTGCAGGAGGAACTGGAGCGTATCAAAAACGATCCGGTGCTGTGTAAACTGCTACCAGATAATGAGACTGTCTAACAAGTCCCCAAAATTGAAAATTATCCCTATCGAAGTTTGAAGTGACCCCCAAAAGTTGGATACAATTTTTTTGGGGGGCACTTCAGTTCTGACGGGTAAAATCGTAAAATTCGGACTTGTTAGACAAATACTTACGCGGTTTCAACCTCAGGTACTGAATCTATCGAATTGACAAATTTAACCAATTGCGGATCTGAATCTTTTTGTATGAGGTTTCGGAGACTCTTTTTCAATTCATAAGCATCATCCCCTGCTGTATTTATTAAATCCATATAAAAATCTTTGTTTTGCAGAATCAATGAACGGCATGCCCCATCGGAAATTACAGGTTTCACTATTTTATCAATAACGTCTCCAGCTTGACTTTTCAAATTACCATGCGATCTAAGCCATGTTTCGAAAAATTGAAACTTTATTGCATTGATAGTCTTTTTACCGATGCAGAAATCATTTCTTATATCGGTAACTGTCGATTTAATTTTTCGTTTATCCAATCTTTCAACTATATTCTTGAAACAATTAGGGAAAGGATTCAAACTTTGAGTTCCAGAAGCAATATCCATCAGAATCTTTTTGCCAAATTCAGTCAAGTTATCTGGCAAGGATTTGATTTTAGCCAGTAAATGTTTTATTGCGACAAACCAATAATATGATGTATGTGCTGTTCTTTGGGCGTATAATGTATCAACACTTATTTCAGACAACGCTTCGAACGCTATTTTATTGATATGATCGGTCAGGACATTGCTTATTTTAGTGGTCAAATCGTAAAAAGATGCGTCAGGAATTACATCTTTAATATTGTTCTTAGTGATATACTTATCCAAATCGGTATTCCACTCTGCTAAATGCTCGATAAATACCTCATCCGTTACACCTATTCTGTTCTTAATATCTTCAAATTGGGGCAATATGTCTGAGAGCAATAATTTATAGCCAAGTTTATGATTTACCATGTATTGTAGTGTTTCATTTAATAGCGGTATATTCCATCCCACACTATTTACTAATAAGTCTCCATGATCCACATAATAGTCCATGAGTTCTGCAACATATTTTATATCTCCACCCTCTATTAAGGAAACGGAATGACCATGTGCCAATTGCATGGCGACTAAATCGTAATATCCAGACTCTTTAATGTTTCGGCCATCAGTTTCTAATTCAGAATGCAACTGATTTATGTAGGTTGAATCTAACGTTACAGGTAAAGGTCTTTCTTCGTCAGATGCCAATAAACGATAGGTTGTAAATATAGCCCCTATATTATCTTTATTTACATTCTGTTCATCAATGCAATTCGTGATCGCTTGCAAAAGCGTTGGAAACGTATAGGTAGAATTATCTTTTAACGTTTTTACAATATCTGCATGGTCGAAATTATCGGGTAGTAAGTTTGCCAAATAATTATCGAGCGCCTCCGAATTTGTTGCTACTTGATAATATTTATATGCTTTAGTTGTCGCGTTATCCCGATAGGCAGCATCTGTTGCATTTGCAGCTTGAATATAATCGATAAATGTATTTGGCTTGACTGTTTTTGCTTCAATCAATGACGTAAAATCGCACGCCAACTTATTTTGCGCAATAAACCTGTCTATTGCATCTAACGTTTTGAAATAGTCGCCGCCATTGAAGTCATTGAACCGAACTATCTTCTTATATAATTGAGCAATCACATGGTTTTGGCTTTCCGTGTCTAAATGCAACAGCAGTTCTTGGTATTCGACAGGGAACACCTGCTTCTCTATGGATTCTTTTAATTTCAATTGTGCTATTCTTTGCCATACACGCAGAATAACATCGCTCTTTCGAGTTAATTTATGCAAACAATGTATAATCTTATCGATAAGCGCATTGTCCATACATTGTATAACTTCTTCTAATACAGTGTCAAATTGTTTATTAGTCTCTGCATATTGATTTATGTCGTGGTCTTCTTCTCCGTTGATGCAGCCTTCAATATATTTTTTCAATGGAATTTGTCGAGCATCTTCAACATCGACACCATATACCAAAGCTGCAATTTCGCGTTGTGTTTGCAGATCATTGTTAATTATTGTTTGAATGCCATTCAGATAGTCGCCGGACAATATTTGTTCTACTGGATTTGCCAGAATATCCGTCTTCTTCAAACAGAACAATGCTATGTTTATCATCAAAATTTCGTTACACCACTCTTGTTTAAGAGCGACCATCTCATTGATATATGATATAATTTCCCTAACATTGGCATTAGGATTTACCAATCTGAATATCCGATTTATAGTTTCTTTCGCTTCATTTTCTGTTTCTCCAAATGCTTCAACAAACAGTTTGTTGAATATACTTCGATAGTCGGTAATAACAGGAGGAGCAACACGATAAACAATAGGGAAAGTTTTATTGATAAAATACTTGGTCAGTTGTTTCGTTTGTTCGTCGGTCTCATCTCCGAATGCACAAGCTAAATGTGTTTCATCGAAAGGAATAACAGCCCAAACATTTTCAAAACCGCTATCGGCGAAGAACGTATGGATAGAAGACCATAATTCTTTTACTTTTTCAGCGGGGAGACGATCCATGTTGTCAAAAACAAGGACTAATTTACGTTGTCCTTTTTCCTTGATAAAATCAGAAATGTCTTGCATCCATGTTTTGAACTCGTAAACCGTTGGTTCGTCTTCGCTCAAAGTCTCATAGCAAACGTCCTTTTCGACTTTATCTTGATAAATAGCTAACATATAACTCCATCCATATTTATGATCTTTGCTATATGCCCATTTCCAAACGCACAATGCAATAAGAACTGGCAGTGCAGCTATGATAATAGACAATAAAGAAAACCACCATGTTGTGGGTGTAGGTTTTACTGCATACGCAATAAATGTAAATATCGGAGTTAAAACTGCAACCAAAAATGCCGCAACCATACCATTACTGATAAGGGGATATTTTTCGGTTACGGTCTCCGTTTTACGGGCTAATAAATATTTCAGCTTTTCAGACCATGATACGGTTTTCGTACCTCCACCTTTGACTTTTATTGTTGCATTTCCAGATAGGATACCATCATCAATAAGTTTGCTTGTAAGCAATTCCAATATAGAGCGGCGTTGCAAGTCCTCTTGATGTCCCCATGCGTCATACTCAAAAAAGTAATAGTCGTCTGATAATTCACGTTCCAACATTTTAACCACGTTGGATTTTCCAGATCCCCAAATACCTTCGATGCCGATAATTCGAGGTAAAGTACATTCCTCATCCAATGAATCATTCTGACAAAAATGGCGAGCAATAGTTTTTGCCAACCTTTCTTGCGAACCTCCATCGAATTTGTCAATACCACACGGTTTATTTTGGATAAACCGCGGATATTGCTGTTTGGATTGTAGTTTTGTTTCCATATACGTAATTTATTGATTATACGAACTCCAAATAATTCTCCCGATTTACCACATGAAACTCGGCATAGGGATAGGCTTCTTGGAAGGCTTTCGGTGCGGCCGGCATTTTATTTCCCCACTTGAACTCCAAGGCGGTAAGACTGTCGGCACTCTCCTCAATCAGGTCGATTTCCTGTTTGTCGTAGGTGCGCCAGAAATAGAACTCCCTGTGCAGTCCCTCATTGAAGTTCGCTTTGCGCCGCTCTCCGATGATGTAGTTCTCCCACAGCGCACCGACATCCTGCCGAATGGCCAGCGGTGAGAAAGCCCCGATAATGGCATTGCGAATGCCGTTGTCGTAGAAGTACCACTTGCCAGCTTTTGTAACCTCCTTGCGTAGGTTACGCGAATAAGCCCCCAGACGATAGATAACGAAGACCTTTTCCAATAGGTCGAGGTATTTTTCAACGGTCGTCTTGC
Organism: Bacteroides sp. D1; assembly: GCF_000157095.2. NCBI lineage: Bacteria > Pseudomonadati > Bacteroidota > Bacteroidia > Bacteroidales > Bacteroidaceae > Bacteroides > Bacteroides sp. D1. Next base: position 76,922 of record NZ_JH114333.1, on the reverse strand, counting down.
TCATGCCGAGTTGTTTACCTAACTCTTCGTAAGAAACTTCGCTGCCCAACTGAAAAGCTATCAATCGCAGTAAATCGCGCATCTTGCTCGAATTTTTTAAGCCGTCAATTGCTAAGATATCTTTAAGCAGGTATGCACCGACAATATCACGTAGGTAGTCTGTTTTACGTTCATAGTTCTCCATCATTACTACTTCGGGATAGGAACCGTAAATCAAGCGCGCTTCGAGGTTCTGGCGGGTTTCAAGTGCCGTTTCCGTCTGTGCGATTTCCCGTTGCGAGAATGGTGTAAGGAGAAATTGCGTACTGCGGCCGACCAACGGTTCACCAGTCTTATTCAGCAAATCGAATGACGAAGAACCACTTGCCAAGACACTTATTCCCGGTATTTCATCAACTATCAACTTCAGAATACTACCGATTTGTGGTATGTTCTGTGCCTCATCAATAGCCAGCAAATCAATACCATCCAATAAATGCCGATAATTGGCTATTGAGCGATTCTCCAATAGTGCTAATGTGTCGTAGTCTTCGCCGTTGAGCATCATCGTCCTACCTGAATAGTTGTCCACAATTTTACGCATCATTACCGTTTTACCAACACGGCGAGCACCAAAAATCAGTACTGCTTTATTGGGCGCGATTCGTGCTGTAATCTTCTCTTGAAGTATTCTATTTACTGTTTCCATACCTTATAAAATATAATGCAAAGATAATCATATTTTTTTAATTGGCGAATTTTACAAAAAAAACGGGCTATTAAATGGCGATTTTTACAACCACAATCTTATGGAAGTTGTTTCATTGTTTTTAGTAATGATATATGTTCATACTATGATGACTCAATAATTTACCAGACATACGTTTCTGAAATTTGTCCTTATAGGAATGAAAAACTCACATATATTGTGCTAATTAATATATAATTAAATGAAAATAAAAAGACAGGATACGAGTATTCCTGTCTTCTCATATGTAATGGATATTTTTTTATTTTCTCATCCGCTCCAACTCCTCATCACGCAACATTCTCTCGTTCAGTTTTTCCTGCATCCTGTCAATGAAATAGGTGCGGCTTTCGTTCTTCCGGCGTTTGATATCAGTGTAGAAGCGGTAGCAGTCTTTAGAATCAACCCCGAATATCTTATAGAGAAGTGGGGCGAGCTGTTTGAGCGGCATATTGCCGTTGTTGATGCAGCCCATCACGTCTATGCCGTAGATAAGTTCCACGAGGTCGATGGCATTGCCCGTCCATTGAAGAAGGCTGGCGGTGGTTTCTGTTGCGTTGTTGGCGGATATTAGTGGTGGCACTTGGGGCGTGGCAAGGAATTTCTGCATCTTTCTTACGAAAGACAGAGCCTTGCTGACGTAGGCGGCAATCTCTCTTTTTTCTTCTGACAGATTACGTACGGGATGGTGCTGCAACTCGATTTCGATGTAGGCAAGCGCGATGACGGTAAGGTTCATGTCCATGCCGCCGTTGCACAGTTCGATCACTTGGGTGGCGAAAGCCGTGTATGCCGTTTCCATATTGCAGTCGCCGGCTTCGTTTATCAGGCGGAAAAAGTCGGTTTCCGCCAGCAAGAAATAATTCATGGTTCTGTCAATTTTGAAAATTACACTTTGTTTTCTGCGTGCGCACATGAATATAATTGGCAAAAAACGCGGCAGAAAATAAAAAATCCAACACTCAATTTTACAAAGTGCTGGATTTCAGAGGTATAAAATTCAGTATTTTTTCACAAGGACAAATTATCTCCGACTTAAATTGTTTGTAATCGGAACATTTATTCTATTCCTGAAAATAGAAATGTATGCTTGCCGCACATTTTGGCTATCTTGCTTTTTTATCAAGGATATAGATAATGCGACATACACCGTTGGGATAGCTTTTCAAAGAGGAAAGCGTCCAGTGTTGCTCTGGCAGAGCCGACTTAAAAAAATGTCGTCCGCTTCCGGATATGAAAGGAACGGTGTATAGTATGATTTCATCCACAGCGTGCATCCGCAGCAGTCCGTTTATATAGTCTGCCGTGTCCGGTGTGGCTTCCGCGAGGTAACGGATGTTTGTGCAGTCTTTTCTCCATTCGTGCAGCATTGAAATGGAATAGTCCGGTGTCACACGGTAAAAGGCTTTCTTCCTGATTTCATCAAGACCGCAACGGTCAAGGCACAAATCCTGATGTGCTTTATCATATAACTCTGAAGAAAGACATCCGTCCATCGTCAGTACGGCGAGAATCTGAACTTTACCCATAATCGTTTCCTTTCGTTAGGCAAGGGTAAAAAAGTAGCGTGCAATTCACACTACCTTCAAGCGATGGCTCTGGTAAAGCCTTTACGGAGAGTACGTGAATGCACGCTATGCGTAAGCATAGCATAAGCATCACGCAATCGTCTCCGTAGTTCCAATTTACCAGATTTTCGCTTGAAACGCCTTGCGGTCTTATCCTATATGTTGGCGGCGAAAAGCTCCTGCCAATCGCCGTTTTTCTCAAATGTTATGCAAAGATAGCCAAATTCAGTGAATTACGGGCTATGATTGCTTGAATTTATATTTAAGTCCATACTCTTCAAGTTTGCTGTATAGTGTTGTCCTGCCTATGCCGAGCAGTTCTGCGGCGACACTCCGGTTGCCGTTTGCCTGTTTCAACGCACGCAATATCCGCTCCTTATCCTCCGCGTCATTGCGCAAGGCGAAGCTGACAGTAGAGGTCGGTTTCGTCACGGCAAGTTCCAGATGCTCTTTCATGACAACACCTTCCTGCGCCTGCAATACAGCACCCATAACTTTCTGCCGAAGTTCCCGCACGTTGCCCGGCCATGCGTGTGTCAGCAACGCTTTACGTGCTTCGGAACTGAACCCGCTCACGCTACACTCCAGCTCTCTGTTTGCCATATCACGGAAGAACTCTGCCAGCGGCATAATGTCTTCTTGACAGTCACGCAACGGAGGAACGGTTATCCCGAAGTCGTGCAGGCGGTACAGAAGATCCTGCCGAAAACGCTTTTCATTCACCGATACCTCCAAATCTTCATTGGTAGCAGCGATGATGCGGACATTGAAATTCCGGTCTGCCTTGTCTCCGACCGGGCGATACCGCCTCTCCTGTATGGCACGGAGCAACATCTGTTGGGTTTCCAACGCGAGGTTTCCTACCTCGTCCAGAAACAACGTGCCGCCTTCCGCCTCATGGAAATATCCTTTCTTGGCATTGTCCGCACCTGTAAATGCACCTTTGACGTGTCCGAAGAAAGCCGACGGTGCAAGCTCTTTGGAGAGTGAACCGCAGTCCACCGCCACAAATGGCTTGCCTGCACGTTTGCTCTTGTCATGCAACAGGTGGGCAATATGCTCCTTGCCCGTGCCGTTCTCACCAAATATCATCACGCTCATATCGGTGGCGGCTACCAGCCTTATGCGGTGCATGATTTTCTGAAAGGCGGAACCTTCACGGGCGAATATAGGCATACGGCGTTGTCCTGCCTGACGTTCTTTCAGTATGGAACGGATCAGGGGGACAAGTTTATCCTCCACAAGCTGTTTGGGAATATAGTCTATCGAGCCGAGTTTCATGCTTTCCACGGCGGTATTAACTTCGGCGTAGTCGGTCATAATGATGAAGGGCTGCATCTTTCCCTCCTTTCGCATCCAGCACAAAAGGTCTATGCCACTGCCGTCAGGCAGACGCAGGTCGGCAACCACGATATCATTATCTGTTGCCTGTTGCAGATGTTTCTTCGCGGTTGAGAGGTGGTAAGCCTTCATATTGCGGTAGCCCTCCCGTGACAGCATATTGCAGACATATTCGCAATACACGATGTTGTCTTCCACCACAATTATTTTTGTCTTATTCATCTTCGTATTTTCTCCTTTCCTCTTCTGCCAACCGTATTATTTCCACTCCCTTATCCAGCACGGCAGTCACGGCATGGCTTAACGCTTCACCATCCGGGAGAGCATCGCCACGAAGCAATCCGTAAAGTACATTCAGCGGTTGGTCGGCACGGAGCACCTCCCACGAACTGCGCAGGTGGTGGATCAGGGAATCCAGCTTTTGCAGGTCTTTTTCTTTTGCTGCATCCCGTACCGCCTGCATTTCCTTTTCTGTTTCAGTTATCAACTTTTCCAGCATGACGGCTTCATTGCCATAGGACAATAAGGCGGAAAAGTCCGGTTTCCCGTCCGGTGTCGCTTTTATGGCACACCTGTCGGAAACCTCCATCAGTTCCGATATGGAGAACGGTTTGAACAGGCATCCGGCAAAGCCTTTTGCCAATAGTTCCCCTTTGTTACAACTGCCCGAAGCGGTTGCCACAACCACCGGGATTGTTGGTGAATTGCCCACGTTGGACGAACGCAACAGTTCCAGCAATTCGAAACCGTTTATATCGGGCATATTCAAGTCTGTCAGCAACAGGCTGTATTCTTTCTGGCGTATCATTTCCATCAGTGCCGCAGCATCGGTGCAAGTGTCGCAGTGTATTCCTTCTTGGGAATACATCTCTTTCAGCATCAGAAGTAATACCTCATCATTGTCAATGGCGACAACATCATGGAATTTATTGTTATGATAAACAGGTGTATTGCTTGTATATCCAAGCTGTTCTTCAGCTTCCTGCATAGAAATTTCAACTGTGAAACGACTGCCTTTCCCTTTCTTGCTGTCTAAACGGATTGTTCCGCCAAGCATCGACACAATATTACGCATTATGGCAAGCCCAAGCCCGAAACCCTCCTTTGCGGCGGCATTTGATAGACGTTCAAACGCACCGAACGCTTGTTTCTGTTCCTCTTCTGTCATGCCTGTACCTGTATCTTCAACGACCAGTGTCAGAACTCCATTATCATATTCAGTAATCAAAGAAACACCGCCTTCTTCTGTGAACTTGACAGCGTTTGACAGCAGGTTATTCCCGATTTGTATTATTCGCTCTTTGTCGGTCAATACAATGGCATCGTGTCCAGTCTTCACGGACAAGGACAGCCCTTTGTTCACGGCAACAGGCATGAACTCCGTTTCAAGTGTGTGCGTGATTGCTGAAATCCGGCAGGGTGACAGACGGGGCTGTTCCTTGCCGTTGTCCAGGCGGAAGAAGTCAAGCAAAGTGTTAAGCATATCCCGCATACGGTCGGAGGATTGCAGTATGTTTTGGATATACTGCCCGGACTTATCCTCACACTGTTCTTTCCGTATCAGTCCGGCATAGCCTGTTATTGCTGTCAGCGGTGTGCGCAGTTCATGGGTGATAGTATGTACCGCCTTCTTCCTTGACGTTATCAGTGCCTCGTTCCGTTGTACGGATTGTTCCAGTTGCCTTATCAAATCAGTTGTCTTGTGCTTGTATTGTTTAATGCTTTTTGCATCACGATGTATGATGATGTAGGAAATTAACAACAATAGAAGAACGAATCCCATTAAACCGCCTACTTGCATAAATGACTTTTCACGCATGGCAACTATTTCGTTTTCCCGGCTTTGCAGTTCGGTTTGTACCTTTTCTTCTATTTGGCAAATCAATTCTTGCAGTTGTCTGTTAAGTTCTGCATTACGAGCTGCAAGGCTGTCGGCTTGTTCCGACAATTGGCGATCCTGCACTTTCTGTTCGCTGATTACGTTTCTATTGACCGAATGAAGGATAGTGGTTGATACTGCTGGAGTTACTTCCTTTTTTTTGCCGAATATGCCTAAGAAACCTTTTCGTTTTGGCTTTTTGGACTGTTCCTGCACACTTTTCTGTACAATAACCGGAATTTGATTGGCTATCTTCTTGTTAATAGATTGTTGTTCATCCATTAACCGGACTATCTGGAACATCTGTCGTTCCTTATCCTCTAAAAGACTGCGCACACTATCGATGCGCTCTGCTGGATAGGTGGCCTTGAAACGGCAGAGCATACTGTCCATTGCCATACGCCGTGCATGGTAATGCTCGATATCTTTATCGTTCCATTCCAGTATTGTTTCACCCAATAGAGAAAATTTTATCATTTGAATATTGATATTGTTTATTTCTTTTCGGAGCTCGTCTATTTTTTTATTGCCAAGTTCTAATGCTTCTATCTCCTGCCATTCATAGAGGCTATTATATGCCATACATCCGATAAGAATGGAGATAAGTATATATCCCAACCGTATTGCCTTATAGAAATTTCCTGACCGCTCCATTATTTTAATGACATTGATTTTTGGAACATGAATAAAAGTTTATCTTTTTCGTTCATGCGGATATTATCAGAATAACCGTCTTTTGTTATTTGATACCCACATGGCTTAACCATAAAAATGCCTAAGCCCTTAGTGTACGAACTTACTTCTGAGGCATAGTCTTTACTTGTATTTAATGGAACTTTCCCTTTAATATGACACCACTCATTATTACAACTGATGTCTTCAATCTCAGACATCAGTTTTTGCAAATCTGTAATAGCTTTGGAACTCGCTACTTGGGGTATCTGCAACTCAAAACAGAGCATCGGTTCGAGAATGTCCACACCTGACTGTTGCAAAGCCAGCCTGAAGACATAAGGGGTCAGCTGTCTGAAATCAGCAGGTGTACTTACCGGGCTATAATACTCGGCTTGAGTAAAAGTTACTTTCAGATCTGTCACTTCCCATCCATGTAAACCAGATTGGCAAGACATACGAATCCCTTCAAAAACGGCATTTTGAAAAGAATGGTTCAGATAACCATAGGAGATGTCACTTTCGATTTGCAACCCTGCCCCTAACGGTAAGGGTTCAAGAGTCAGCCCTATTGTGGCCCAGTAAGGGTTGGGTGGTACTTCGATCTGAATAATCTTATTGACCTTTTTTATAGGTCGTTCTTTGTAGATAGTCTTGATCTCATCAAAATGGACCTTTACGGAAAATCGTTCTTCCAGCAATGTCTGTATGATTTCCTTTTGGGTCAAACCATATAACGAGATTTCCAATTCATCACTATATGAGTTTATGGAAAAGGACAAAGACGGGTCTTCAATCCACAATGTATTCAGAGCGGATATCACCTTGCTTCTCTCTTCGGGCTTATTTGGCCGGACGGAGGATTTGAGAGCGGGATGCTGATGAGATAATCCTTGAATCAAACAAGGTTTAGCACCTAAATAATCTCCGATTCGAAAATCTTCTATATCTTCTACAATCGCGATATCATTGGCACCCACTTCATCAACATTTATCTCTCTGCCCTGATAAATAGTCTTTAGATTTTTAATCTTGATGAATTTTTCCGAATCGTTGATTCTTACAACGTCTCGAAGTCTCAGACTTCCGTCAATTATTTTAAGAAAACTTCTTTTATGCCCTTTGGGGTCATGCTCTATCTTATAGAGATAAGCTGAAAGTCTGTTTGAGACTGATGCCGGAGGAAGTATAAAAGAAGAAATGGCGTCCAACAACTCATTGATACCGATATTGAACATTGCTGATCCATGTAGCACCGGATAGACTTTGGCTTTTGCCACAAGAGCGATTATCGTATTCCAATAATCAGCCGGTGAAATTTCGCTATCCGCCAAATATCGTTCTAATATATCGTCGTCATGGTTGCATACAAATTCTTTGTATTCTTCCTTTATATATGTTTGGGAGCAAACCGGATAAACCGATCCATCGACAACAGTTTGCATAAACAGGACATCTTGCGACAGATTTGTTTTTATATCCATATACAAACGCTCCAAATTCACACCGGCACGGTCAATCTTATTGATAAATATAATTGTCGGGATTTGCAGCTTTTGTAAAGTACTGAACAGCAACTTTGTCTGCGCTTGTATGCCTTCCTTTGCGGATAAGATGAGGACTGCTCCATCAAGCATTTTGAATGTCCGCTCCACTTCCGCAATAAAATCCATGTGTCCCGGAGTGTCAATGATATTGCATTTCACTCCATTCCAGATAATAGATGTCGTAGAAGCCCGGACAGTAATTCCTCTACGTTTCTCTATATCCATAGAGTCCGTTATGGTGTCACCATTATCCACACGGCCGCACTTTTCCGTTGCTCCACTGGCAAACAGCAGATTCTCGGTTACGGAAGTTTTTCCTGCATCAATGTGAGCAAGAATTCCTAAATTTATAATATTCATTTGGATTAAGCAATAATATACTACAGTAGATGCATTGTCGAAACGCACCTTTTAATACCTCCTCGTAGCATATGAGAACTACAGGATTACTAACTCGTATTAATATGTATATTATTACTGCCGCATAACGATTACAAAATTACACAAAAAAATATATCTAACAAAAGTGGGAGGATTTTTTAACTTTTTACCATAGACATTTTATTAGGGAAGCGTAGGTTCAACTGGCAAGTACAAATAAGTAGAAATGTTTGAACAACACCGTTTTAGGAAGTTGAAAAATCAAGTTTCTCTCTCGGTATAGCGTTTATTTTGGCCAATATCTTCTTTAGTTTAGCATTTGTGTATTTCCCATTCGTGTTCTATTTAGCTCCTTATTATGAGTATGTAGCAAGTTACTTATCAAATTCAGCCTCTTTGAGGGTCAAATATGGTTTTGCAAATGGTGACTGACAAGACATAAACAAGGTCAGCAGGAATTTTTTACATAAATGGACATGAATGTATATAACCTAAAATAAGAATAAATTTTAATAAGGGCTGCCCAAAAAGAAAAAAATGCAGTTGCCATCCTATAGATACTTGCAGAAAGGATAAAATTTACTTTTAGACCTTTTGGGATAGCCCTTATTAATACTTCAGATAAAATTCCTTAGGTTATATTTTCAATCCTTTGGACCGGGTTTCCTCCTTGGCATACAGTCCCGGACGCCCGATTATGACATGGTTGGCAACGATACTATCCGCCGGACTGCGTATCTGCGGCGGTGCATTTTCGGGATATTGCGCCTGCCTGTTCCTCACATCTTCCGCTTCCGGCTTGAGCTGTTGCCCTTCATTCTCCTTTTCTGCGACTTCGGGCGTGGGTGGCGCAAGCTCCAGCTGAATTTTTCGGTCAAGGGCGGCAAGTTCGGACTTCAACTGCTTCAGCTCGTCCTCCTTCTTCCACACCTTACCCGCTATCTCCTGTAACTGCGGTATCTCCATCTCCAGCACCTCGTTCTTCGCCTTGTACTGGTCGATGATGGAGGGTATCCTCTCCATCGCGTTGAGGAAGTTGCGGGCGGCGGCCAACGGGTCAGCCATCGCCAGATGCCCGTTGTTGTAGGTGTACTTGTAGTTCCCCTCGACCACGAAGCGGTTGTCGGTGAACTCCAATCCCTCTTTGAGTATCCTTTCGCTCACCACCTTTATCGGAAAACCGTAAAGTTCACCGACCTGCGTGTACAACCCTCCGGTCGTGGCATTCTTGGCTATCTCCTGCAAACGCTTTCCGATGACCTTCTCATCGGCGGAATCCACTCCGTCCACCTTTATTATATTAAGGCGGTTGCCCTCCTTGTCGGTCTGCACCACCGACAGGAAGCGGTTCCAGTCCTCCGTCATGGCATCTATGAAAGCCGTGTTGTTGCGCAACTCGCCGGTCTTTGACTCCAGCTTGAACTCCGAATCACGCTTGCCCTTGTTGAACGACTTGCGTTCCCCTTCGAGCGATGCGATCCGCTTTTCCAGTTTCGCCTTGTCCAACAGGTCGGTATTGCCGGAGAGCAACGCCATGTATTCCGAGAAATTCATGCCCGATTTTTCGTCCATTGCCCCCTCGTCGATGGTACGCGCACCCATCGCACCGCTTTTGAGCTGGCTTATGAAAGTCTGCTTGCAGTGCAGGAGGTTGAACTTGTAGCTGTCCAGTGACTTCTCCACCGCGTAGATGATTACATCCACGTTGTTCCCGGCGAAATGTTTGGCAATCTCATTACCTGCCCTAACTCCGCGTCCGTCACGCTGTTGCAAGTCGGACGGTCGCCACGGCGTATCGAGATGATGGATAGCCACACACCGTTTCTGGGCGTTCACACCCGTTCCGAGCATAGAGGTAGAGCCGAACAGCACACGCACCGTCCCGGCGTTCATGGCGTCTATCACCGCCTTCCGCGCCTTGTCGGTCTTGCACTCCTGAATGAAGCGCACCTCGCTTGGCGGTATACCGTAGTCCTCCGTCAGTTTGCGCTTGATTTCCGAATAGACGTTCCACCCGTCGCCCGGCTGGTATGTCCCCAAATCAGAGAAAACGAACTGCGTGCCTTTCTGGGCGTCGTATTTTTGATAATACTCCGCGATCATCTTGGCACAGTGACTCGCTTTGTTGTCGGGATGATCTTCGTAATTCGGGTCTATCATGCGCATGTCGAGTGCCATTTTCCGGGCATAGTCCGTGGCGATGAGCATCTTCGCCTTTTCTTCCGTTTCCGAAAGCGGCAGCCTGCCCAACAAGGTGGCATCGCCCGTCTTGGCGAACTGCATCAGTTTCTGTATGAAGTCCTCCTGTTCCGGCGTGGGCGGTATATGGTGCAGTATCTCGTTCTTGGCAGGACGGTCAACGCCCACATCCTCCGCCGTGCGGTAGTCCGTGATTTCATTATAGAAGGCGGCAAGCTCCGGCACTTTGATGAAGTAGCGGAAACGCTCCTTCTGGACCACATTGTTCGTCACGTTAAATTCAAAATCCGTCGTCTTCTTGGCAAATATCGCCGCCCAAGCGTCGAAACACCTTATGTCCTGCCGTTCCAGCTCCTTCGGGCGCAGGTACTTGAACAGCAGGTACAATTCAGTCAGTGAGTTGCTGATAGTCGTGCCGGAGAGGAAGGTCGCACCCAAGTCTTTTCCTGTGCGCTCCTGTATGGTGCGTATGGCAAAGAGCATGTTAAGTGCCTTCTGGCTTCCCTCGCTGTTTCCCAATCCCGCCACACGGTCGTGGCGCGTGTTGAAAGTCAGATTCTTGAACTGGTGGCTCTCATCTATGAAGATGTGGTCGATGCCCATCTGCTTGAAATCCACCACGTCGTCCGTGCGTGACTTTATGGCGTGTTCCACCTTCTCCAGCTTCGCTTCAAGGTTGTGCTTGCGCTTCTCCAATCCTTTCAGCATCGCCCGCGACACGTTCTTTCCCTGCTGCCGTAGCACTTCGAGGTTTTCCTCCACCGTGTCAAGCTCTGCTTGCAGGATGCGCTGCTGCAATTCCGGCGACTGCGGTATCTTGCCGAACTGGTCGTGCGACATGATGACGCAATCGTAGTCGTTGTTCTTTATATTATTGAAGAAGCGCACACGGTTGGCGGTCGAAAAGTCCTTCTCCGAAGCGTACAGAATACGTGCGTTGGGATATGCCGCCTGATAGGTGGCTGCAATCTCCGCAACGTTGGCTTTCAGCCCGATAATCATCGGCTTGTGTGCCAAATTCAGACGCTTCATCTCATGCGCGGCGATGCACATTATCAGCGTCTTACCGGTTCCCACCTCGTGGTCGCAAATTCCGCCGCCGTTCTGTTTCAACATCCAGACGCAATCCATCTGTGAGGGATAGACGCTCTTGATACCCCGGCTTGCCAGCCCTTTCAGGTTGAGGTCGGGAAAGGTCTGATGGGAGCCGTCGTAGCGCGGGCGCACGAAACAGTTGAACTTGCGGTTATACATCGTCACAAGCCGCTCCTTGAACTGCGGCGACTGCTCTTCGAGCCATTCGGAGAAGCCGTTTCGTATCTCGTCAATCTTGGCGTTGGCGAGTTGTATTCCCTCGCTGTCGCGCATCTTGATGTCGTTGCCATGCTCGTCCTTGCCGATGGACTTCATCATGTCAGGGCAGGTGTTGTGCAGGGCGTGTTTTAGGAGGTGCATACCGTCATAGTTCCGGTAATACCCCTTCACCAGAAACTCGTCCGTGATTTTCATGGTGCGGTAGCCGCACACCACCGAAAACTCGTCCATGCTTGCGGAATAGGCGATTTTCACCTCCGTGTCGAACAGCCGGCTCATGTAGGCGGCATAGACACCCGTCGGAATCCAGCGTTCCCCGAAATTGAAGTCCAGATCCTCGAAGGCGATGCGCTGCGGCTCGGCATCTTTCAGAGCCTCCAACGCCTGCTTCACCTCCGGCATACGCTCATTTTCGGGATTGTCACCCATCCATGCCTCTATGCGTTCCGCTTTCTCTATGACATTTCCGGCGATGAAACGGTCTTTGATTTCGTAACCGGTCACGAGCGGATTGTAGTAGATGCGCCCTTGCAGGGCAGTGAGCAAATCCTCCGCCGTGCTGTCGGTTATCTCCCGCATATAGTCGAGATTGACCGTACCATATTTGTTGAGCGACGCAGACAGGGCTTCTTCGGGAGAGCCTACGTTGGCATGGCTCTCCACCGCGAAGGAAACAGGATGCTCGAAGATGTCCGCCTTGACGAACTTTCCGTTTTCCATCCGTTCCAGCGAAAGGATGTCGCGCCCGCCCGCATCCATCATCACTAACTTCACGTTCTGCTTGGCGTTGAGGTTGCCGTAGCGCATGACAAACTCATCGTAACAGGTATTCAGATGCTCTCGCCACGGAACATTTGCCTCGCGCCGGAGCGATTCATAACGGTACAGACGCTCGTAGGCGTCACGCAGCGACACATACAACAACGCCTTTTCCTTCTGGTATCCTTTCAGGTCGAGCGGCTGGAATGTCGCCCCGTATGGCGTGATGTCTTTCAGGTAGCCGATGTTATGACGCCCCCGGTCAGCCACCAGCGACCCTTCGCGCAGGTGCATCTCCGGCGTGCGGTGGTAGGCACGCGGAGAAAGGTCCACGACTTCCTCCTTCGGCTTTTCCGCTTCGATGTCGGGGAAAAGGAAAGTCCCCACCGCTTCCGATGGGGTATCTGTAACGGCAGGTGCGGCGACTGCCTCCGGCTGTGTTTCCTCCTGTCGTGGCTGCTCACGGGAAGTTTCCGGCACGGCTTTCACTTCCGTCTTTTCCGCCACTTGTTTCTCGTTATGCTGCCTTGCCAGTTCCCGAAGTTCTTTCCTACGCTCCGGCGTCAAACCCATCATCATTTCATAGAAACCGTTGATGGGAGGATTGGTATCCCAGTCCAGTGTGGCATAGATGTCGTCCGGGTCGGCAGGCTTGGCGGTGTTCTCCGCTTTCACCTCCTTATTCTCCATTGCGGGTTTTGCAGTTGGAGCTGTCGGTGTAACCGTGACTTTCGGTTTGGGCGGAGTGGACTTTGCCGTAACTGCCTTTTTCACCGTCTTTTTCTTTTTGGAGGTTTTCGGTTGGCTGACCTCTTCCGTCATCCCCCAGAGGTCAAGCAGGGTGAGCTGCACGCCTGCGGAATATTGCGGGCGCGGTTCTATCTCCGGCTTTTCATCTGCGGGTTGCGGCTTTTCTGTCGGAGTTTCCACCGTCTGCGCCGAGGATACTGTTTCCAATTTTATGGCAGGACGCTCTACTTTATTTTGAACGGCAACTTTTTCTTCCGTTCCTGCCTGCCGGATTGAACCCGAATACAAGCGCATGGCAAGCCTGTAATGGAAATCCTCGTCGAGCATACGGCGCAAATCCCCGGCGATGCCTGCTGCCTTGCCCTCGTGCAGATAAACCATAGCGGGCTTCCCGTAGGGGTCTGTGTCAAGTTTCGCCATCGTATGCACGATGCGTTCCGGGTGGTGGATGAAATAGGCGTTGTCGGTCAGGGCGGTTTTCGTGTCCGTCTGTATCACGGTCATCAGCCGCTCGTCCTGCGACATTTCCTTCTTGCTGAGGTTCTTTTGCAGGACAATCAGGTCACTGCCCACCTCCGTGCCCGCGTTGTCCGTGAACAGGTTGTTGGGCAGGCGTATCGCGGATACCAGATTGGCCTGACTGAACAGCTCGTTACGCACGGAGGTCTTGGTGCTATTCAATACCCCTTGCGAGGTGATGAACGCCACGATACCGCCGTCACGCACGGCATCCAGTCCTTTGAGAAAGAAATAGTTGTGGATGGTTTTCTGGGCGGAGCGTCTGCCGAAAGAGTCGCTCCGCTGAAACTCCGCGTCGAACACGGCAATGTCACCGAACGGAATGTTGGACACCGCCAAGTCGAAATAATTGTTGAACGGTCTTTCGATTTTCTCAAAACCGCAGGTGCGCATTTTCTGGTCGGGATAGAGATGCCTCAAGATTGTACCCGTGAGCAGATCCTTCTCGAAAGCCATCACATCCGCATTGGGGCTGTGCCGCAGCATGGAATCCACGAACACGCCGACACCTGCCGACGGTTCGAGCATACGGGCGGGGCGGACGCTGTAATCTGCCAGCACGTCCGCGATGGTGTCGGTTATCTCTTTGGGGGTGTAGAAAGCGGTCAGCACGGACGCTTTCAGCGAATCCACAAACCGCTTGTACTCTGTTTCGTCCTTGCTGTTCTCACGGATAAGCCTGTGCAGCTCCACCGTCGGGGCGAACAGTTCGAGGTCGGATTTCGCCCACCGGACGGCATCCGTCAGTTCCTTTGCAGGGTTGAGGATACATTTCAGACCGCCGAAACCGCAGTACCTTTGAAGTATGGCACGCTCTTCGGTTGTCGCTGTCCTATTTTCCCTGTCAAGGATGAATGCCGTCCGTATCGCCTCGATGTTGTCCCGCAGTTTCTGTTTGCGGTTAAACGCCATATTCGTCTAAGTAAAGGACGGTTGCTCCCGTCAGCTCCGTGTAGAGCAGGTCGTAATCGGAAGACAGGGCGAAATTGTCATCCGAGAGGTCATAGACGGAGAACACGTTGCCGACAAGCGGCAGCAGTTTCAGGACAAAGGCTTCACGCTTCTCTTCCGGCACTTCATCGGCAAACTCGTTTTCCACGACTTCGCGGAGGATGGCGTAACGGGAATAATGCAGCCCGCGCAGCAGCGTGTCCATCGCCAGTTCCTGCGCACCATCGGCGGGATAGCCTTCAAGCCGTGCCCTCTCATACGTTTCGGCGGCACGGTCGGCCCGTTCCCGTATGAAAGCGGTGTCGTCAGCCTGTTCAAACTTGTTCGTGCGGAGATAGTCCAGCAGGTACAGACCGTAATAGGAAAAGTCGGTCTGACCCTCGTTTTTCTTCTTGTTGTTCATTACTTTGGATTTAGCGGATTGATAATTAACGGGATAATCGGTTGGAAAAAGGAAGAAAAAGGCACTCGGTATCCCTCCGAGTGCCACCACTAAATCCAAAGTATGAGTGTAATCCGGTATCGAAGAACAATTCATTACTCTGAACAAGTGGCAAAGTTAATACTATTTCTTCCGTCCTGAAAATTTCTTGTCCTTTTTAGCCTCCGGGAACACAAAAGTCGTGTTATATTCCCCGTCAAAGGCGACAACAGCATCGAAACTCTTGCCCTGTTTGCTCTTGAACCCTTTGAGCAGCTTGGTATGCCCTTCGGTGAGCAGGTCTTTGATTTCATCGTCGGACAGGGTGCGTCCCGCTTTCAGCCGGAACACGGGCAGTCCGCACTCCGTGTTGTCGCAGCGTACCACCTTGCCGTAGAACCGCATCCTGCCCGTGCCACACTTGGGACACGCGCAGCCGGAGTCACGGCTGCCGAAGAGCTTGTCGCACGAGATCAGTTCGGAGGTTATCTCACGTGTGTACGCCTCTATCTCCTTGCGGAAGGTGTCGTCGGACAGTTCCCCGCGCTCGATACGCGCCAGCTCCTTTTCCCATTCGCCCGTCATGGCAACATCGGCGATGCGCATCGTCTTGACGACGGAATTGAGGGCAAGTCCTTTTTCGGTGGGAACAAGCGACTTCTTGCAGCGTTCCATGTAACCGCGCTTGAAAAGCGTTTCGATGATGGAGGCGCGTGTGGCGGGAGTACCGATGCCACAGTCCTTCATCGCCTGCCGCAGTGCGTCGTCCTCAATTTCCTTGCCCGCCGTTTCCATTGCCGAGAGCAGGGTGGCTTCGGTATGCAGCGGCTTGGGTTTGGTCTTTCCTTCGGTAATGGACGAGCCTTTCGGTGTCAGCGTGTCGCCTTCCTGCCAGCCGGGGATGGTAATTTCCTCTTTTTCCTCGCCATAGACGGCACGCCATCCGGTTTGCTTCACGACGCTGCCTTTTACGGTAAACTCCACTCCGGCACATTCCGCCGTGACAGTGGTCACATCCTTGACGCATTTCTCAGAGAATGCCTCGACCATGCGCCCGGCAATCATCTGATAGATGGTATTGTCCTCTTTGGAGAGGAAGAGCGGTTTCTCACCCGTGACGAGCAGGGCATGGTGGTCTGTCACCTTGCCGTCGTCCACGCTGCGGCGTGTCGGGGCGGCTTTTGCCCGCACCTTGTCTTTCCATTCGGGCTGTGTGCCGATGAAAGCGAGCAGTTTGGGAATTTCGGCAAACACGTCTTCGGGGATGTAGCGGCTTCCCGTTCTCGGATAGGTTATCAACTTCTTTTCGTAGAGTTTCTGCGCGATTTCAAGCGTCTGTTCCGCCGTGAAGCCGTGCTTGGCGTTGGCTTCTTTCTGGAGCGTGGTCAGGTCGTAGAGCAAGGGAGTTTCCTCCGTCTTCTCCTTGCGCTCGGCTTTCGTGACAGTGGCGCAACCTGCCGCCTTTACCTTATTATATAGTTCCATCGCCGGTTCTTTCTCTTTCCATTTCTCGGAGGATGAGAATTTCACGACTTCGCCGTCGCAACCGTCCGTTGCGATATGGAGCTGCCAGAATGCTTCGGACGTAAAGCGGCGGTTCTCCCAGTAGCGTTCACATACCATAGCCAACGTTGGTGTCTGCACCCGCCCCACGGAATACGTGCCGTGTCCGGCGGCGATGGATAACGCCTGTGTGCCGTTGATGCCCACGAGCCAGTCGGATTCGCTCCGCGCTTTGGCGGCGAGGTAGAGGTTGTCGTATTTGCTGCCGTCTTCGAGTTTCCGCAGTCCCTCGCGGATAGCTTTGTCGGTGAGAGAGCTGATCCACAGGCGCACGAAAGGAGTGGTGCAACCCGTATAGTGGTAGAGGTAGCGGAAGATAAGCTCTCCCTCGCGTCCGGCATCGGTCGCCACGATGATATGTTCGCTTGTGTCGAACAGTCTTTTGATGACTTTTATCTGCGACACCACGCCGCTGTCGGGCTTGTAACCTTTCTCCGTCCTGACCTGACGGGGGACGAGCGTGAATGTGTCGGGAATAATCGGGAGGTTGTCACGGACAAATCCGCGCACGCCGTAGCCGTCGGGCATGGCAAGCTGAACGAGGTGTCCGAATGCCCATGTCACGGCATAACCGCCTCCCTCGAAATATCCTTCCTCTCTCTTTGTCGCGCCCACGATGCGGGCGATTTCACGTGCCACGGAGGGCTTTTCTGCAATGATTGTCTTCATGTCTTCTTCTTTTTTGTTGATACTTTGGATTTTATTTTGGATTCAGTGGCGGACACGGGATTACATTTTCATGCCCTTGCCCGTTTTCTTCTGCGGCTTCTCCTGCTGCTGTTGCTGGCGGGCGTCCTTCGGGTTGGTCTGACCTTTCTGCAACGGCTCTCTCAGATTCTTTGTAGCCTCGTTGGTCTTGCCATCGTTGTTCACCGCCACCTGCGTGCGGCTCTCGTTGGACGGAGCAACCTGCTGTGCATTGTCAGGGTTCGTGTCGTAGCGGTACGGGCGTCCCTTCTCCGGGTTGAACTTGATATACATCGTGGCATGGAAGCCCTGCTTGTCGGTCACGTTCTCCAGCTTCACGGCTTTACCCGCCACATAGTCGGCTTTCTGCTGGTCGGTGAAGCTCACGCCGCTCCATTTGCTGATGGGGCGGATGCTGCCGTCCTCGTTCGTCCACGTGTTGCGGCGTTGCTCCTTCTTGGTCTGTGCGGCATTTTCCCCGCCCTGCGCCTGACTTTTCGATGTGTCGCCTTTGGTTTCCTGTGTCTGTGCGGTACGGGGCGACTTGCCGGTTCCCGGCACGAACTCCACGCCGCGCTGCTCCACGTTCACTTGCAGGGTGGTGACGAACTTTCTGCCGTCGTTGCGCTCGATGAGCTTGTCGCGTACGGGCAGTCCGGCGCGGAGCATGTCCCGCTCCTGCGTGGTGATTTCCGTCTTGCCGATGCGCTCCGGGATGCGCACCCTGCTTGCCGGAATGTCCGTGATTTCATTCGTCTTGCGGTCGATGCTGATGTAGGAGGGGATGATCTCGCCCGTTTCCCTGTCCACAATGTCCACGACCCTACCGAGATTGCCCGTTTCGCGGAGGTTCTTCCGGTCATTGTCGGAGAATTTGTGTTCCTTGTACTCATCCAGCTTCTGCTCCTTGCGGATGAAGTGCGGCACGAGGCTGATGTTTCCCTCACCGTCCTTCTTGAAGGAGAGGCGGGCGTCCAGCTCGAATGATTCGCCGCCGAAGGTCGGTTTGACCTTTACCAAGTCGGACTTGCCATAGTTGAGCATCTTCGTAAGGTCGCCGGACTTTTCAAGGTTGTCCCGCTTTACGCCCCATCTGTCCTCCAGCTCCTGCCAGTTGATTTTACTCTCGTCGATGGGCTGGTAGCCACGTTTGCCCTGCATCTGTTCGGATTTGTCCTGTTGCTGTTCTTTCCGTTGTTCCATGTTCTCCTGTTTTTGAGGTTCTTGTTTCTCTGTCTGTTGTGCTGCCATCTCTTCCTGCACCTTCTTCTCATAGTCGGAGGTGTCCACCTTGTGAGGGGCGAGCAGCTCCTTGTTCGCTTCGGGGTCTTTCAGCAGTTGCTTCATCACCTCTAAGAGATTTTCAGCTTGGTCTGCCGCAATGCGGTAGAAACCGAAGCGGCTGGGTTCCTTGCACTGCCGGAAGAAGTTCTTGAAGAAGTTGTCCAGCACGTCGCCATGTCGGTCGAATTGCAGGAAACTCTGCGCGTTCTCCGCTTTTGCGGGGGTGCGCTTGGGTGTGCCGTCCGCGTTCAGCCCGGCTACCACGCTGATCTCGCCTGTCTTCTCGTCACGGACTACCAGCACGTCCTTTTCGTCTTTTTTCTTTGCCATCTGAAAAATGTTTTAATGGGTTATTTATGAAAGAAATTATGGATACGAGCCTTGTAGAAGGCTATATCTTCCTTTTTGAAGTCCTTGATATGGTTGGAAAGGAATGTCAGCACGTCCTCCTCGCTGTAATAGGTCTTCTTGCCCAGCGTCTTGTAGGGCAATGCGCCTACGCTGCGGTAGCGTTGGAGGGTGCGTTTGCTTATCTGGAGCAACATGCACAAATCCTGATTGTCGAAAAGGCGGATGCTTTCCGTGATAGTGGGCTGTTTCCCCTCAGCCTTCATCGCCAGCAGCAGTTCGTCCTGACGGTCGAGCCGTTCCATCAGCTTCTGCATCCAGCCCTCGAAGTTGTTTCGTGTGAGCAGTTCCATGACCTATGTCCTCCTTCCTTTTGGTTTGCCGCCCGTGCGCAGCGTGTGGTTGTGGAACAGGGTGTCTATTGTCCCTTCCTCGTTCCTTACTGTGTTGTCCTCCAATAGCCGCAGTATCTCGGAAAGGCGGTAGCGGCAGCTTCCGCGTACCACCACATACTCGATACGGTGGTCGGTGCGCATACGCTGCATGGTGCGCTTGCTCACGTTGAGCATCTTCGCCGCCTGTGCCGTGTCAAGCAGCTTGTCTTCGGTTTCCCGCTTCCGTTTCTTCTCGTCCCTTGCCTCGCGGATGTACCCTGCGATGTTCGCAATCTGCGCCATCATCTCCTTGTAGGCGGAACTTTCCATTGTTATCACTTTCATGTTCAGTCCTTTCTTTTTGTTTCTGCGACAAAATTCGGCAATAAACAAAAGGGGCTTTAACAACTCACTACGTGACTCACGTAAGATTTTTGCGGAAGATGGCTCCGTAACCCGGTCAAACGGCGCAACAGGCAGCCTTTCAGCGGAAAACGATACGTCTTGTATGCCGTTTCGTTACCTTTGCGGCAAACTCTAAATGACATGAATATGGAAATAGTATCTATCGAGAAAAAGACTTTCGAGATGATGGTGGCGGCATTCGGCGCACTCTCGGAGAAGGTCGCCGCCCTGAGGCGCAAAAGCGACACGGGGCGCATGGAAAGATGGCTCACGGGCGAGGAGGTCTGCGGGCAGTTGAGAATAAGCCCGCGCACGTTGCAGACGCTGCGTGACAGGCGGCTTATCGGCTACTCGCAGATAAACCGCAGGTTCTATTACAAGCCAGAGGAGGTGAAGCGGCTGATACCGCTTGTCGGCACGCTCTATCCGCACGGCAGATGATTTGATTTATTCACCCACTGAATCCGAAGTTATGATGAACGAGAACAACGATGTTTTTACGATGGAAGACGAGCCGATAGCCTCTGTGGTGCAGGATATGCGCAAAGGCTCGAAATGGCTGTCCGCATTTCTGGAAAGCTACCGTCCTCCGCTGGACGGGGAACGTTACCTGACGGACGGCGAGGTGTCGGAACTGCTCCGTGTGAGCCGGCGCACCTTGCAGGAATACCGCAACAACCGCGTGTTGCCCTTCATACTTTTGGGAGGGAAGGTGCTTTACCCGGAAACGGGGCTGCGCGGGGTACTGGAAGCGAACTACCGCAAGCCGCTGGAGTGAGGCGGTTTCATGAAAAAGTAAACGGGTGACACCTTTTGTGGTGCTACCCGTTTACTTGTCTTATGGGGTATGTGCAATCAGCAATACCCGGCTTTTCCGTTCTGTATGAACATCACGTATGTCTGCCGTTTCTCTTGTGAGAGTGCCTTTCCCACCAGCCATGTGCGGAACAGGTGGGTGTTGTAGGTATTCACCCTGAAAGCGACCGGGATGATGATTTCAAGGGCGTACACGTCCGCGTGCAGCCCGTTTTCAAGCTGCATGTAGCGGCACACCTCGTAGTCGTTCAGCACGTCCGACTTGCGGACGGCTCTGATGGCGGCGTTCACTGCCGGGACGGTCGTATGGAACAATCCGGCTATTTCGGTGGCGGTCATCCACACGTCGTTACCGGTTACGCTGACTGCCTTGTCCTCGATGATGATTGTGTCACGTTTCATGGCTTTTCTTTTTAGATGGTGCAACCTGCAAATTCCTCGACGCCGTTCAATCTTGCGGCAAGGTTCTCCATGTCCTGATTGAGCTTCTCTTTGGTTATCTTTGCGTAAATCTGCGTCGTCTTTATGCTCTTGTGTCCGAGCATGGAGCTGACCGTTTCGATGGGAACACCGTTGGAGAGGAATATCGTCGTGGCTGCCGTGTGGCGGCTCTGATGCCACGTGATATGCTTGGTGATGCCGCAACGCTTGGCGACGGCACGGATACCGGCAAGGCACGTGTTATAATGCGGAACGGGAAATATCCTGCCGTCCCCGCACAGTCCCCGGTATTTGCCGATTATGCGGTTGGCGATGTCGAGCAGGCGGATGTTGGACACCACGCCCGTTTTCTGGCGGTTGATGTTTATCCACTCGTGTTCGTCGAAGTAGGTGCGGATATTCTCTTCCGTAAGGTTGCGCATATCCGCGAACGACAGCCCCGTGAAGGCGCAGAACAGGTAGAGGTCGCGGTACAATTCCTGTTTGGCGTTTTTCAGTTTCCCCTCCATCAGCAGGCGGATCTCATCTTTGGTCAGGAAACTGCGTGTTGTTTCCTCCTTCTTGATTTCATACTCGCGGAACGGGTCGCGCGTCAGCCACTCGTTGTTGATGGCGATGAATACCATCGTCCGTAACGGGCAGACGTACAGCCACACGGTATTGGTGCAGCAGTGCTTGTCCGTGCGCAGGAACATCTCGAAGTCGGAGATGAAAGCCGGGGTAAGCTCTTTTAGGGCGATGTCCTTCACATGGTAGCGGATGTCGAGGAACTCTTGCATGTGCTTGTAAACGGTGCGGTACTTCAGCAGCGTGCCTTTGGCTTTCATGCCTGCCTCCACCTGCTTCTCGTAGTCCTCGTTGTGCTGGCGGAACACCTGCATCAGCGTGTGGTAGCGGTGTTCCAGTCCGAGAAAGGCGTTCTTCACCTTCTCCGCCGTGACGAAGTTGTCACGCTCCATGATTTCCTGATAATGCCTGTTGATGCGTACCCGCATCTTGTCAAGCATACGGTTCGTTTCGAGTGCCGCCGTGCTTCTGCCCGTGACACGTCCACCTTTGGTGTCCCACAGTTTCGGATCGACAGTCAGTTTGCAGCTGAACTGTGTCTGGCTGCCGTCCACCGTGATGCGTCCCATGACGGGAACTGTCCCGTCCTTTTTCACTACCTGACGCTTGAGGTAGTAGATTACTGAAAATGTACTCTTCATTGTCCTTAATTTTTGGGTTTCAAAATTAGTTGGTGAAGAGTCCGGTGTTGGTACGCAAAACGGGGAGGAACGGCGCAATCTTTTTCCGTAACCTGATTTTTCGCATGAGTTATGGATAACTCACTATTCCTTAGAGCCTTGTTTCGCTATTCGTACCCGTTTGTCGCATTTTCGGGCATGGTTACGAACAAGTAACGTAGCGGCGTCAGGATTTGGCTTCGGCAGGGATTGTAATGGCTTCACGGATTATCGCCACTTCAACCAAAACCCTTGTAACTCAATTCTATCACTATATCTTTCCGCATTTCACTTTTTTGTAGTAACTTTGCAATGTAATGATTCAATGCGATATGGATATACACGAGATTATAAACAGGATATATCGGATGCCGGAGGCTTCAGCGGATAAGGTGGTCAAACATCTGTCAAAAATCACATATCCCAAAGGTTATCATATATTGGAGGCTGGCAAGACTGAAACGAATATCTTTTTCATCGAGAAAGGGATTGCTAGAGCTTACATTCCCGTAGACGGAAAAGAGGTAACGTTCTGGATTGGGAAAGAAGGGTCAACCATTGTCTCATTGAAAAGCTATGTAAATAATCAACAGGGGTATGAGTCAATGGAACTGATGGAAAACTCGGTGTTGTATCTATTAAAGCGCAAAGACTTACACGAATTATTCAAGGAAGATATCCATATT
This sequence comes from Bacteroides sp. D1, assembly GCF_000157095.2. Classification (NCBI taxonomy): domain Bacteria; kingdom Pseudomonadati; phylum Bacteroidota; class Bacteroidia; order Bacteroidales; family Bacteroidaceae; genus Bacteroides; species Bacteroides sp. D1. Next base: position 54,064 of record NZ_JH114333.1, on the reverse strand, counting down.
GCCAACTGGGGGCGCAAGTTTGCCGAATCAGAGTTCCTGCAAACAGAGGAAAGACTTATTTCTCTCTTATTCACCACCGCGTCCGAACGGTATATGAAACTGATACAAAATAATCCGGAGCTATTACAGAGAATACCATTGGAGTGTCTTGCTTCTTATCTGGGAATAACTCCGGTAAGTTTAAGCCGGATAAGGGCGAAATTGAAACGGGTACTTTGAGATAGAAACATGTTTTTCAAAAGCAAACAGAAAGTGATATATTTGTACAACGAATGAATCAAAAAAGAGAAGTCATGAATATCGAAGATTATAGAGAATATTGCCTGTCAGTCAAAGGAGCAACAGAATGTATGCCGTTTGATGAACATACTTTGGTTTTCAAGGTTATGGATAAAATGTTCACTTTTGCTACATTACGTCCTAAAAACGGAAGATTCTGGGCGGATATGAAATGTAATCCTGATAAATCAGAAGAGCTCATAGAACAATACGAAGACATTTTTTGGGGACCTTTTTCGGATAAGAAACATTGGATAACCGTTTACTTGGAAGGAGATGTTCCCGATAAACTCATAAAGGAGTTGATTAGCCACTCGGTAGAAGAAGTTTTAAAGAAGTTACCCAAGAAAAAACAAGAGGAATACAAGAACATGATTTAGGATTCGAAAAATAGACATATCCGGCACTACTATTATTGCTAAAAGTAGAGCCGGATAAAATCACTATACACCCCAAAACGCACACACGGATAAAATCATCGTATATTTAAAAACGTATGTCCCAGGAACACTTGCATTCTTCATTCCGGCAATCATGAATCTGGAGAAAAAATAAATGACTAATTTTATTAACTAATGCTTTTTTAGAAGCATTTTTTTAGGTTATTTTGCGGAACAAATATCACGAACTCGTCAAATTATGGATTGGATTGGCCTTGATTTAACATTCCCTATCACCGACCCTACATGGATATTTCTCCTTGTACTCCTAATTATATTGTTTGCTCCGATATTATTGAATAAACTGCGCATCCCTCATATTATCGGTATGATCCTGGCAGGACTGGCTATTGGCGAACATGGATTTAATATCCTGGCACGAGACAGCAGCTTTCAGTTATTCGGGAAAGTCGGACTCTATTACATCATGTTCCTGGCTGGTCTGGAAATGAATATGGGAGATTTCAAAGAGACGCGAAACAAAGCATTAGTGCTCGGATTACTGGCTTTTATCGTTCCTATCGGGATTGGATTCGTGGCAAATGTATCTTATCTGAAATATGGTGTAATCACCTCTGTATTATTAGCCAGCATGTATGCCTCCCATACGCTCGTGGCCTACCCTATCGTCACCCGCTTCGGCATATCACGCCATCGTAGCGTAAGTATTGCCGTAGGAGGAACGGCCGTAACGGATACACTCACGCTGCTGGTACTGGCTGTTATAGGCGGATTGTTCAAAGGAGAAACCGGAGGATTGTTTTGGATTTGGCTGGTGGTAAAAGTAATCTTTCTAGGGGCACTAATTATTTATTTCTTTCCGCGCATCGGTCGTTGGTTCTTTCACCGGTACAATGACAACGTGATGCAATTTATTTTCGTGCTTGCGATGGTCTTTTTAGGAGCAGGGTTGATGGAGCTTGTTGGTATGGAAGGTATCTTGGGAGCTTTCCTCGCAGGATTGGTACTTAACCGGCTCATCCCCCACGTCTCTCCATTGATGGATCATTTAGAGTTCGTTGGTAATGCACTTTTTATTCCTTATTTCCTTATCGGAGTGGGAATGTTAATCAACTTACGTGTTATTTTCGGAGAGGGGGATGCCTTAAAAGTTGCCGCCGTGATGATAACCATGGCGCTGACAGGTAAATGGATTGCTTGCTGGCTCACTCAAAAGATATATAAGATGTCTGTTCTTGAACGAAATCTGATGTATGGTTTGAGTAATGCACAGGCGGCAGCCACATTGGCGGCTGTGTTAGTTGGATACAACATTATTCTGCCCACCGGCGAACGGTTATTGAATGATGATGTACTAAACGGAACAGTCTTGCTTATCCTGGTCACTTGCGTAGTGAGTTCACTGATTACCGAACGGGCAGCCAGAAAAATGGCGATGGATGATTCACAACCTGAAAATGAATCGTCGAAAGAAACAGAGAAGATTTTAATATCCATAGCCAACCCGGACACTATCGAGGACATGGTGAATCTTTCTCTAGTCATACGTGACCCCAAATTGAAAGATAATCTCCTGGCATTAAATGTTATCAACGACGATAATAACTCTGATAATCTACGAATTCGAAGCAAACATTATCTGGAAAAAGCCGAAATGATAGCAACGGAAGCAAATGTACCACTCAAAAAGGTCACCCGGTATGATTTGAATATAGCTTCCGGTATTATCCATTCAGTCAAGGAGAATGAGATTACGAGTATTATCACCGGCCTGCACCGCAAGAAAAACATCACAGATTCATACTTTGGAATACTTGCCGAACACTTATTGAACGGATTAAACTGTGAAATAATTATCTCTAAATTTCTGATACCGGTCCATACAATCAAACGGATTGTCGTTGCCGTCCCTCCTAAAGCCGAATATGAATCCGGCTTTCCGCATTGGATGGAACACTTTTGTCGCATGGGGAGCACTCTTGGATGCCGCGTACACTTCTTTGCCAATGAAAAGACTACCATCCGCCTACAAGCGTGGATAAAGAAAAGGCATAAACAGACGCTTACCGATTTCTCTCTCTTAGAAGACTGGAATGACCTGCTGGTATTGACAGGACAGGTAAGTTACGATCATTTATTGGTTATTATCAGTGCACGACCAGGAACTCTTTCGTATGACAGTTCTTTTGAGAAGTTACCGAGACAGCTTGGGAAATATTTCTCCAACAATAGCTTCATCGTGCTGTATCCTAACCAGTCGGGAGAGCCGTTGGATACGTCTTTCTTCTCCAAGCTATATACTGATACCGAAACCCGACATTACGAGAAAGTCGGTAAATGGTTTTACAGGTGGTTTAAGAAAGAGGGATAAAATTAGAATTGAAAAGTTCCGTTTAATTTATAAATATCGATACATTTATCTATATTTGTACTATTAGCAATTTTGCTATAAACACCTAAAGGAAAAGAATGGTATGTCAAACGTCGATTTTTCCAAAATAACAGAAGGAATCTATCATGTGATAGAAACTGAAGAGAAAATACTAACCGGGCTACAAAATGATACGATCACGTTGAAACGTAATAAACAAAATCGTACCATCAAACAGATTCTCGGACATTTGATTGATTCGGCATCAAACAATCACCAACGCATGGTCAGATTGCAATACAGTAAAGATTTGCTTTTCTTTCCCGATTACCGTCAGGATAATGATCTGTGGATAGCATTACAAGATTACCAAAATGAAGATTGGAATAACCTGATTCAACTATGGAAGTTTTTTAACCTGCATATCATTCAGATTATAAAATCTGTAGACCAGACAAAACTGGATAACTACTGGTGTGATTTTGAAGGAACAAAGGTTACGCTACAAGACATGATAGAAGGTTATCTAAGTCATTTACACCTGCATATTCATGAAATCCATGAATTAATGAATGCCTAAAAAGGATAGCGGTTGCAGTTCTTTTATGTTCTATAAATATTAAGATGTACCCACATGGCAACTTACACTCATTTCGCAAAACAACCCGATGTACTGAAACATCTGATACTCTGTGAAGTTCTTAGAAATGAAGCCCCACAAGTATATGTAGAAACCAATTCCGCATGTGCCATCTACTCCATGACGCAAACTCCGGAGCAGCAATATGGTATCTATCATTTCCTGGAGAAAGCAGATGATGACAAATCTCTAAAAGCTTCCATTTATTACCAACTGGAAAGCACAGAAATGGCAAAAGGAAATTATCTGGGTTCTCCTGCCCTGGCAATGAATGTATTAGGAAAGCAAGCAAAAAGGTTCGTATTCTTCGATTTAGAAAAGAGTGCGCTGGAGAATGTAGACATTTATGCCAAACAAATCGGATTAAGTACATCCGTAGAAATACATCATACCGACTCCCTAAAAGGCACAATAGAACTGTTGCCTTCACTTCCCGCATCCTCTTTCATCCATATCGATCCTTACGAAATAGACAAGAAAGGAGATTCAGGAGTAACCTATCTCGATATCCTGATACAGGCTACTCAATTAGGCATGAAGTGTTTATTATGGTATGGATTCATGACCGGAGATGATAAAGCATCTTTGGATAACTATATTGTATCCAGTCTGGAAAAGGCAGGTATCAAGGATTACATAGGTGTAGAGCTTACAATGAATTCAATAAGAAAAGACAGTATATTATGTAATCCGGGCATTTTGGGAAGTGGTATTTTGGCTACAAATGTATCACAAACTTCCAAAGATATCATTCTTGATTACGGCAACAAGCTGGTTGATATATACAAAGATGCTAAATACAAAGATTATGACGGAAGTTTATATATTCAGCATCTTTGATATCCACTTATTAATTTAATTACCTAGAACATTACTCTACAAGCAGAGCGTCAGAAAGCCGGAGCTTTTAAAATCAGTTTCCGGCCTTTTGGCTATAAATTAACTTATTTCTTTGGCTGATTGTCCACAAGCCATCTATTAGCCGTACATTTTTCGTATCGTCATCTTCCACGTTCCATGCATAACCTCCTGAAGGCAGGCCACGTCTCTCCAATATTTCATTGGGTTGATTATTGGAAAAGAAAAGTTCCAGTTGCGTAGAGTCAGGACTAAACACAATAAAGGCAGAAGCATTGCTATCGTCCACCGATTCCGTGCGGATTCCTTTCTCAAACAAGCGGATACAGTCTTTTTGCACTTCACACCATACATATCCGGCAGAACCGATACAGCCATGTTCATCCCGATCACCTCCCACAATCGGAGATTGCGGATACTGAACTAATTTAGAAGCCGGCATTCCCGGTGTATATTTTCCGGTATAGAACACTTCCAGCGTATCATTCAGAAGCAAACCGTTGACTTCATCTTTATTTGCATCTATCGTACTGAACGAAAGGGTATCATTCTTATCAGTAACAATCGTTACCGTATTCATGGTTGCATCACTAACGATTCCTTTTGAGCTTGCCACTTTTGACGAGCAACCTGCCATGAGGCAGAGCGTACCTACTGCTAATAATATTGTTTTCATTTTCTTTAATTCGGGCTTTGTTTTTAAATTAATGCAAAGATAAAGGTTATACTGCCAATATTTCGCTTTTACAAAATAAATTAATTTCCGGGCAGATTGTTCACCAGCTACACACAAAATGCCTATATTGGACAACGATCTATTAGAAAATCAGCCTACCTTTGTGATATGGATAATCAAAAGTAAATACAGAATACCATGAAAGAAACTTTGCAGATTCCCACTCCTGAAACACTGGAAGCCTTGATAGGTAAGGAACTTTATGATATATGGACTTCACTTTGCCAGCTTATCGAGCAAAAGTACAATATGGAACAACTATGGAACCATGGAGGAAAAAAATGGATATACGAATATAAATATCGCAAAGGCGGAAAAACGCTGTGTGCCCTATACGCCAAAGAACAAACGATTGGTTTCATGGTCATTTTAGGTAAAGATGAGCGTGCCAAATTTGAATCTCTGCGAGAAGTATTCTCCAATGAGACTCAAAAGATATACGATGAGACGACTACTTTCCACGATGGGAAGTGGCTTATGTTCGAATTGAAAGACACTTGCTTATTTAATGATATGGAGCGACTGCTATCCATCAAACGAAAACCCAGCCGATGATTGAATCAGATATAAATAAAAGGTATTGTCAAAGTTGCGGGATGCCTCTCCGCTTTGATATAGAGAAATATCTGGGTACTAACTCCGACGGTTCCCGAAGTGACGAATATTGCTACTACTGCCTGAAAGATGGAAAATATATCGTCGACATTCCGATGTCGGAAATGATTAATATCTGGATAAAATACACCGACAAGTACAATGAATATGCAGATACCGCTTATTCGCCGGAGGAACTTAGGCGAATACTCAACGAACGGTTACCCAAACTGAACCGATGGAAACAGAAGCTGGAAACCAGTAATATCCATCACCAAAAGATTCAGGATATAGTCGTTTACATCAATAATCATTTATTCGATAGTTTAGATGCAGATATACTTAGTACGATAAGCGGACTTTCCAAATATCACTTCAGAAGAGTGTTTCAAACCGTTGCCGGAGAAAATATCGGAAGCTACATACAACGTTTGCGCCTCGAACATATAGCACATCTGTTAGTATCCACCGACTTTACATTAAATCAGATTTCGGAGCAGACAAACTATCAGACTAAATTCAGTCTGGCAAAAGCCTTCAAAAAACATTTTGGAGTGTCAACCTCTCAATATAGGGAGAAGTATAAGCCGATGTATGACGAACAGCATGCGGTTATCACTCCTGAAATCCGGTCGATTCTGCCGATGAAAGTATTTTGTATCGAGGTGGGTGAAAAGTATAAGGATGAACTCCGATACAAGTTAATATGGGATAGGCTCACCAACTATGCGAGGCAGCACAATGAAGAAAAGTCGAATGATAAGTTTGTCAGCCTTAGTATGGACGATCCGTCCATCACCCCGATGGATAAATGTCGCTTCTATCTCGGGGTAATAATCGATAACAAAGAAAATGATTCCCAGCCGGGAGTGATGGAAGTTCCCGGTGGTCGTTATGCTGTATTCAGGCATATCGGCGACTACTCTTTATTGCATAAATTCTACCGGACTATTTATGAAGAGTGGTTCCCGGAAAGTAAATATCGTCCTCAAAGCACCTTTAGCTTTGAAATGTATATGAACCGCCCTGCCTCCACCCTTAAAACAGAACTAATTACCGACATCTATATTCCGGTCATCAAGAAATAATTAATTATCAACCCTCTAAAAACAATGTATTATGGGAAAAATTTCAGAAATCATGCTATTGAAGCAACCGAAACAGCCCGCTTTGGCTGTTGAAGTACAAACAGATATGAACGGAATGTCGGAAGCTATCGGAAAGAACTTTGTAAAAATAGACTCTTTATTTAAGGAACAGGGTGAAGTCACTACCGACATCCCCTACGTTGAATATCCCAACTTTGAAAGTCTGACGGAACACAATATCAAAATGATTATTGGTCTAAAGTCATCCAAAGAATTACAGGGTGAAGGGGATATACGCTCCATAACGATACCGGAAAGAAAAATAGTTTCCTGTCTACATAGAGGAACTTACAGTGAATTGGCTGTCCTGTACAACGAAATGATGGAATGGATAAAAACCAACGGTTACAAACTTTCGGGAACATCCATTGAATATTATTACAGCAATCCCAATGTACCCGAAGAAGAACAGGTGACGAGAATAGAAATGCCACTATTATAAATGTTGATTTCATCTACTTCATCATGTAGATTCTTCCCAAGCTCCAATTATTGTTATTTGATTCAAAACGGTACGGAAAGGAATGAAACAGATTCTTTTATAAATGCCATATTTTAGTTCTAATGTAAATATTATTACAGTAATAGATGCAATAGAAATAAACGGTATTGCAAAAAAAATGTCAATAAAACTCCTATGTATTTCTGATAGATAACGTTGTTTTGTAAAACACTGTTATCCAGGCGGTTACTATTCGGGCTTTTCCTTTAAAACCAATAACCCGTTTCTCACCGAGAAACAACCTTTTCGACACCGAGAAACGAAGTGTTTCTCACCGAGAAACGAATCGACTGTTGAAGTCCTAAACTTAAATTAAGAAAATTGTTCGTCTCTTTTATTTTTGACGCTTCTATCGTAGGAATGTATATGTTGAAATATATTTCAATGATAATCTTGTCATGTCTAAAATATAATGATATGGAATAAATTTATAACTGAATAGCAAGCAATTATAAAAAATGACTGAATGAATTATTTGCAATCAAACAACAACAGATACAGACATCATTTTTGTATCTTTGCCAAGTACAGAATAAACATGAAAAGAGAAATCCTATATCAAAAGATAGCCGGCACTATCGCCTGGCAAATAAAAACAGGTATATGGAAAGCAGGCGAGAAATTACCTTCTTTACGTACTATCAGCAATGAATATGGCGTAAGTTTAAATACAGCCATTCAGGTATATTATGAACTGGAAAAGGAAGGATTCATCATTTCCCGCCCCAAATCAGGGTACATTGTCAATTATAAGCCACTAAATTTGTCTGCGCCGGCAACAACGCAGCCTTCCGCTCAATCTCCGGGAAAGGAAGAAGCAGACTTAATCATGGAAGTATATCATTCCATCGAAGATTCGTCTATCACCCGTTTTTCGCTGGGAATACCGGAAGATGTTTTATTGCCTATTGCCAAACTCAATAAAGAACTGACCAAGGCCATGTATTCACTTCCGGGGAACGGCACCAGGTATGAAGACCCTCAAGGAAACATTCGTTTGAGAAACTATATTGCCCGTTTTGCGTATAGCTGGAATGGAAATCTGACCGAAGATGATATTGTTACTACCACAGGAGTAACCAATTCCATCTCTTTAGCATTATCTGTTATTGCTCAAAGAGGAGACACGATAGCTGTTGAAAGTCCTGTTTATTTCGGGATATTACAGTTGGCCAACAGTATGGAGCTTCATGTGCTGGAACTGCCGACCAATCCTGTAACAGGCATCGAACCCGATGCTTTAAGAAAAGTATTGCCGCAGATCAATCTATGCCTGCTTATCAGTAATTTCAGTAATCCGCTTGGGAGTTGCATGCCCGATGAACATAAGAAAGAGATAGTACAGATGTTGGCGGAACACAATATTCCTCTGATTGAAGATGATTTATACGGCGATGTATTCTTCGGACATTCACGCCCTAAGCCATGCAAAGCTTTCGATGAAAAGGGACTTGTGTTATGGTGTGGTTCTGTATCAAAGACGTTAGCTCCCGGTTATCGGGTAGGCTGGATTGCCCCCGGTAAGTTTAAGGATGCTATTATTCGTCAGAAACATATTCATTTAATATCCACTCCTACCCTCAACCAAGAAGCCATTGCCAACTTCATGGAGAACGGCAGGTATGAGAATCATTTACGCAAGTTGCGCCATGAGCTACATTCCAATAGTCTTCATTTGGCACAAGCTATTACCGACTATTTTCCCGAAGACACTAAAATCATCACTCCACAAGGAGGTTTTATGCTTTGGGTGGAACTGAATAAAAAGATTGATACCACGGAGCTATATTACAAAGCGATGCAACATAAGATCAGCATTGCTCCCGGACGCATGTTTACTCTGCACGACCAGTACAGAAACTGTATGCGCTTGAGTTTCGGTCAGCAATGGAGTGCTTTCATTGAGGAACGCTTGCAGGTTTTGGGAAACATTATCAAAGAATCATTTTGATTGACTGATATACTCCTTTACCACTTCGCCGAGGGTTTTAAGTCCTTTCTCTATTTTGTCTTCGGGCATATTAGAGTAGTTGATCCGAAGCGTATTTTCCTTGTTTCCGTTCGGATAAAAGGAGCCTCCCGGAACAAAAGCAATCTTTTTCTCCAGGCTTCTGACTAAAACATCACGTGCCGAAATCCCTTCGGGAAGTTCTATCCATGTAAATAATCCGCCTTCGGGACGAGTAAACTTTATAGTATCAGGGAAATAACGTTCTATACTTTCAATCGCCACATTTCTGCGTTTTCTGTATACTTCTACTATTTTGGCAATATGTTTATCAATATCATAGCGCTTCAGGTATTCGGCGATGGTCATTTGGGCAATAGTGTTGCATTGTAAATCCGTACCTTGCTTGACCAATACGTATTTGCGGATAATCTCTTTATCCCCCGCAATCCAGCCAATCCGGAAACCGGGACAGAATATTTTCGAGAAACTACCTGTACACAGGATATTTCCAGCCTCATCAAAAGACTTTATAGATGGCAAAGACTCTCCTTCAAACCTTAACTCGCCGTACGGATTGTCTTCAATAACTGCAACACCATACTTTGCGGATAATTCAGCCAGTTTCCTGCGTCTTTCCAGGCTCCACGTCTTTCCTGTAGGATTCTGAAAAGTAGGTATTGCATATATCAGCTTTATATGAGGAGTATTGCTCAAAATTTCTTCCAAAACATCCATCATCATACCGTCCCCATCCGTAGGAAGTTCAATAAAGCTACATCCATACGCTTTGAATGCACTGATTGCAGCCAAATACGTAGGGCTTTCGCAAAGTACGATGTCTCCCTCGTCCAGGAAAACTTTTCCGGATAAGTCCAATCCTTGTTGCGAGCCATGGGTAATCAGAATATTATCTTTATCGAAAGTCGTGCCCAAACGTTCGTTCATCCGGTTGGCAATCCATTCGCGCAAAGGGACATAACCTTCTGTTGTGGTATATTGGAGCGCTTTCGTACCTGCCTCTTTCAATACGATCTGATTGATCTCATTGATTTCATCTATCGGAAAAAGTTCCGGAGCAGGCAGACCACCTGCAAACGAAATCACATCTTCCTGTTCGGTAACTTTTAATATTTCTCTTATTTCCGAAGCCTTTATATAAGACATTCTTTTAGCAAAATTCAACTTCATAACCTTTAAGTATATTAGGAGATTAAAACAACACTGCAAAGTAAATCAAAAAAGAAAGACGAGAACAGATACACTTTTTTATATATTGACAGGTACAGATGACTGACTTTTCAAAGGATAAGTATATGAAGTTAATCTCCCCGATTACTTATTTCGTCATGAGTAATCAGGGCATTCGTCGAATAATCCTATACAGAACCTTGTTTAAACCTACCTTTGCACTGAAAACAAAAGTAATTGATAGTAACTATGGAAGAGCAAATACTCATTTTTCGAACCTCGGTTAGAAATGCACGGGATATAAAACATATCGCAGCGCTGTTCACCCTATGTCCCCAAATCTACAAATGGAATGTAGATATAGAGGACTGGGAAAAAGTATTGAGAATAGAATGTCAGGGCATCACCCCGACTGAAATCTCAAAGGCATTACGCGCCATCAACATTTATGCACAGGAGCTGGAATGAAACAGAGAAAGCTAGTAATGAGCTAATAACGAGGCAGGTCTTTTACTTCCTCATAATATTTTTCCACTCCAACCTCCTGCATCCGCCTGTTGATGGCTACAAATCTCTTGTATAATTACTTTTTGTTATGACCTAACTGATCGGTGTCGGGTCGTATATAAGTGCCATTATTATACGTATTTATCGCGATGATAACCATTAATAATTACCGCCAAATTATAAGACCAATTCATAATTAGTACTCCGCCCTCCCTCGTCTGTTTTACGAAATACACCTTTAGTTATTAAATCTTGTATATCACGCAATGCAGTGTCAGGAGAGCATTTGGTTATCTTCGCCCATTTGGAAGAGGTCAACTTGCCATCAAAACCATCCCAAAACAAATTCACCATTTTAATCTGCCGTTCATTCATCGAAACCAACCGATATTTATCCCAGAAAGCAGCTTTCTGCAAAATCGTACTGATTGATTTCTCTGTATCAAGTAATGCAGCTTCCAGACAGTCAAGAAACCATTCAAGCCAATTTGTTATATCCAAACTGCCTTTTTGTGTTTTCTCCAGCATCTCATAATACCTCTTACGCTGCTTGCGTATTTCGGCAGACATACTATAAAAACGATGTGGCATTTCATCTGCACGAGCTAAAAACAAATCAGTGATCGTTCGGGATATACGTCCATTCCCATCATCAAAAGGGTGAATAGTCACAAACCATAAGTGAGCAATCGCAGCTTTCAGAACAGGATCTATCTTCTGATTACCATTTACCCACTCCAAAAACAGTTTCATCTGGTAAGGAACATGATCCGAATCAGGAGCCTGATAATGTATTTTCTCTTTTCCCATCGCTCCTGATATGACTTGCATTGGCTCCGCACCTTGCCGCCAATCGGCAACCGTTATTTTATATACCCCACTTCGTCCTGTAGGAAACAATGCAGCATGCCAATTAAAAAAGCGTTCAGCCGTCAATGGTTGCATGTAGTTTTGAGTAGCATCTATCATTACTTGCACCACTCCATCTATATAGCGGTCTGCTTCGGGTAATCCTTCTATTTCTATGCCCAAATGACGAGCCACAGAAGAACGCACCTGATCAACATTCAATATTTCTCCTTCAATTTCCGATGACTTTGTAATATCTGCTGTCAGCGCATCAAGCATAGCACTATTCTTCAAATCAAAACCAAGTGCACTCATTCGCCCTACAAGTCTACCTTGCAAGCCCCTGACTCTACCTAATTTATAAGATAGTTTTGCATCATCCCAAGTAAAATCAGGCCAATCAGTTTGTTGCCAGATATAGATTGATTTCATATTCTCCGTATATTTTGCGGTAAATATAACGATTATTCTCCGCATTTTATTCTAATTATCAATCAAAAAATAGCCAATGCTTTGTACATTGGCTGTTTCTAATCTGTACGCAAAATATTCCCCTGTATTTTCCCCAGAATCTTGGGGAACTGCCAAAAGAACAACAAAGTACAGCAAATTGCCGCTGTGGCATCAGATATTGCTTCGGCTGCATATACACCGGTTACTCCCATATAATGCGGTAATATCAATGCCAATGGAATCAGTAGAATCGCTTTACGCAACAAAGCAATAAAAATAGGTATTTTTGCTTGTCCCAAGGCTACAAACATATTCTGACAGGCACGTTGTAATCCAAAAATAGTCATACCACCCAAGAAGACAGGCATTGTCCAACGGACTGTTTCTATCAATTTTTCATCACTAGTAAAAGCAGATGCTACAATCGTAGGAAACAAGATCATAAGCAACATCAATAACAGGTTAAATGAAAACATGGTTATCATCACAATACGGAAACAGTCTTTCACACGTTGTTTATCACCATGACCATAATTATAACTGATAATCGGAACAAATCCCAGCGCAAAACCGGTTAACGGAACACTTGCAAACTGCATCGCACTTTGCAAGATAGTTAATGCGCTGACATAAATATCTCCAAAATTTTTCAGACTACTATTCAATACAAAACCAACCAGGCTCTCCGTACTTGCCATTATAAATGGAGATACTCCCAAAGCTAACATGGCAAATACAATCTTCCGGCTCAACCGCATATTACGCTTTTCCAAAGGTAAGGAAGCACGACGGGAAAAGAGAAAACTCAATACCCACGCCGCACTACATGCTTGAGACAATACGGTAGCCAAAGCAGCTCCTTTCACTCCCATATCAAACCAGAAAATGAAAATAGGATCAAGAATAATATTCAATAAGGCACCGATCAAGACGGAGTACATGGCAATGGCTGGCCGTCCCTGTGCATTAATAAAGCTATTCAGTCCTGTAGATATTTCAACGAAAACAGTTCCTAATAAATAGATGGAAAGATAATCAACCGCATATTCCAACGTATTTTCCGAAGCACCCGTAAAAAGCAAAATCGGTTCCATAAAGGTATATGCGATGAACGAAGTGAACAGGGTGAATAGTATTAATAAGACAAAACCATTCCCCAAAATTTTTCCGGCACGCAGACGATCGCCCTGTCCCAGTGCCATGGCTGCCAATGGCGCGCCCCCTCCTCCTACAATCGCCGAGAAAGAAGAAATCAGTATAACAAGAGAAGTCGTCACTCCTACCCCAGCCAACGCATCAGTACCAATACCCGGAATATGTCCGATATAGATACGGTCGACCATGCTATACAGCAAATTGACGAATTGGGCAACTACTGCGGGAAGCGCCATTTTGAAAACGAGCGGCAACATACGCTCTGTACCTAGCCGTGCTTCATACTTATTTATCATTCCAAACTTCTTTTTCTAAAATCAGCTGCAAAGTTATAAGAAAAACAGGCTCCCGATTTAAAACCGTTGGATAAAATAAATAGAATACTTCAGTTATTTCTGTGTCAGAAATCCAGAAATAGATTGATTAATAAGCCTGTGTTGCTCTTCCGTTCCATTCTCTCCCATATTACTATGCGTTATTCCGTCCAATTTCACAACTTTCATATGAAATTGCTCCTGTTCTTGTTTTGTGGGGAGTACTCCCGCATCCGCATCATAATCGCATCCTCTTAATGTATACAACCGGGGCTTCTCCGTTCTAGGCATAATCATTCTGCGATGATCCATAGATATGGCTTTGTTTATTAAATGCGGATATTTAGTAGCAAACAACATTGTCATATCACCACCATTGGAGTGTCCTATCAGTATAAGTTTATCCCAGTCTAATTGTGGTTTCAACTTCTTAAACTCCTGAATGGTGAAATAGATATTTGCCACTCCTCTTTCCCAGTTTGGCATACGGGTTTGCATAAAATCGCCTTCCATAGCCAAGAGTGGATCATTCGGCAATTCATGTTGTATACTTATTACATAAAATCCTTTTTGAGAAAGGAATCGTGTCAGATAAGAATAGGTCTGATTAGATTTTCTATTCTTATTTCCATCATAACCATGATTGAATATAATGACTTTCGTTTTTGAATTTACTTTCTGTGGCTGATAAACAGTTATGGGTATAACTCTGTTTCTTGCTCCATCAAATAGGCAAGTCGTAAATTCTGTTTGTGAGAAACAAGAGAATGTTGATAAAAAAAGAACAAATACAATAATTAATTTCTTCATGTTTATGATGTAATAATTATCATTCTACAAATCTAAGAATAACCGAATTATAACGGTGCAATGTATTACGCAGGAAAAGGAGTATTAAATGATTCTCTCATAAAGTCTGAACCAATCCAAGCCGTACTGTCCCAGTCCTAAATCCACGGTATCAACATATTCAAAACCGCATTTTTCGTATAACGATATGGCAGGAAGATTTTTCTCATAAACATCTAACCGAACAGACTTTATTCCCGACCTTTGAGCCAATTCCAACGAATAATCCATCAACGCATGCCCTACTCCCTTTTTCAAAAAAGAAGGATGCACAACAAAAGTATGTATCACAAAGATACAGCTATAATCCAGTTCCATTTTCCATTTGACATTCTCATAAGCCTTTTCCGGCTGATGATTTAAGATGACCGAACCGGCAATTCTCCCATCGATTCTTGCTACGTAAAGCATGTTATCATTCACACCGGCAACTGCATCCTCCCGAATTGGATAGATACCTTTTATCCATCCGGGATAATTAATCGTAGCTGCCAGATAATCATTCAGTTCATTATACAGCTTTTCCAATTCATCTATATCAGCAGAAGTTCCGGGTTCTATTATAAATTTCATATATGCATTGCTTATCTTTTCATCAGTTCTTCTATCTTTCCACCTGTGATATAAGGTATACATTCGGAGATCTTTTCGACACTCCAATCCCACCATTGCAATTCTTGCAATCGGACGATCGTTTGCTCATCAAAACGTTTCCGAATCTCCCTGGCAGGTGTTCCACCTACTATTGTATAAGGAGGAACATCTTTAGTAACCACAGCCCGCGACGCAATGACTGCTCCATTCCCGATATGTACTCCTGCCATGATAACAGCTTCATATCCAATCCAGACATCATTACCTATTACTATATCCCCTTTATTATCCCAGGCAGAAGTTACATCTCCCTTATCTAAATTCCATTCCTCAAAAAAGATAGGAAACGTATAATTGGATAAAGAATTCAATGTGTGGTTTGCACTGTTGAAAAGGAACTTAGCTCCACAGGCTATGGAGCAGAATTTTCCTATTATCAAACGGTCTTTATTAATCGGATAATGATATAAGACATTGTTCTTCTCAAAAAGAACCGGATCATTTACAAAGTCATTGTATATTGTATAATCACCTACGATAATAGCAGGATTCTTAATCACTGTATTCAGGTAAATAGTCTGAAAATCATTGGTACGAGGATATATGTTCGAATTCATTGTGTGTAGGGAAACAGGATTTATATTACATAGCAAATATACAAGATAAATTTCAGACTATCACACAAAGGACTAAATATGTATTCCATATTGATGCTTCACTTCTGCCATCACAAATGTACTTTCCAGTGATCCCAAGCTATCAATCGTTCCCAACACATTCAGAATAAACTCCTGATAGTATTTCATATTGGGAGCGTGAATCTTCAACAGATAATCATAACTTCCCGATATATTATAACATTCGGTTACTTCAGGAATATCCTGTATGATCCGTGTAAACTCTGCCGCTATATCCCTGTTCAGACGTCTAAGCTTCACACTGCAAAACACGACAAATCCCTGATTCAGTTTCTCCGCATCCAATACGGCAATATACTTCTTTATATAACCTCCATTCTCCAACCGTTTAAGGCGTTCAAAAACAGGAGTTGAAGAAAGACTCACCCGCGCAGCCAACTCTTTCGTTGTCAATCGGGCATTCTCTTGCAAAGTACGGAGTATTTGCAAATCTACTTTATCCAGCTTATCAAAAGTATCCATAAGAAAAATATTCTTCTAAAAGGTGATTTTCAGGAATAACGCAGTTACATTATTCCATATAACGGCACAAAAATAGCATTATTTTCTATATTTTACCTATATCTTGTTCGATATATCTACATCTCATAACTTTGCAAGAAAATAAAGGAAGAATATAAACTTAAAAAACATACGATTATGGCAACAAAGAAATTACACTTCGAGACTTTACAGGTTCATGTAGGACAAGAACAAGCAGACCCGGCAACAGATGCCCGCGCAGTACCTATTTACCAGACCACCTCTTATGTATTTCACAACTCCGCCCATGCAGCCGCACGCTTCGGCTTGCAGGACCCGGGAAACATCTACGGCCGTCTGACCAACTCCACTCAAGGAGTCTTTGAACAACGCGTAGCCGCCCTTGAAGGAGGAGTAGCAGGGCTGGCAGTCGCTTCGGGTGCCGCTGCCATCACTTACGCTTTCGAGAATATCACTCGTGCAGGCGATCATATTGTAGCAGCCAAAACCATTTACGGAGGAAGTTATAACCTACTGGCACATACCTTGCCCAGCTATGGTATCACAACAACATTCGTTGATCCAAGCGATTTGTCGAACTTCGAAAAAGCTATTCAGGAAAATACAAAAGCCGTATTTATCGAAACTTTGGGAAATCCAAATTCAAATATCATTGATATAGAAGCAGTGGCAGAAATAGCCCACCGCCACAAAATACCTTTGATTATTGATAACACATTCGGAACTCCGTATTTAACCCGCCCCATCGAACACGGAGCAGATATCGTAGTACATTCCGCAACAAAGTTCATTGGCGGACACGGTTCTTCATTGGGAGGAGTTATTGTAGATTCAGGTAAATTCGACTGGGTAGCTTCCGGCAAATTCCCACAACTGACCGAACCCGATCCATGCTATCATGGCGTACGCTTCGTCGATGCAGCCGGTCCGGCTGCCTACGCAATCCGCATCCGTGCCATTTTGCTGCGCGACACAGGAGCTACCATCAGCCCATTCAACGCTTTTATCCTGCTACAAGGTCTGGAAACTCTTTCCTTACGTGTAGAGCGTCATGTAGAAAATGCATTGAAGGTAGTGAATTTCTTAAACAATCATCCAAAAGTGAAGAAAGTGAATCACCCGTCATTATCCAACCATCCCGACCATGCACTGTATCAACGTTATTTCCCGAACGGTGCCGGTTCTATCTTTACTTTCGAGGTAAAAGGCGGACAAGAAGAGGCACACCGTTTCATCGACAGTCTGGAGATTTTCTCCCTGCTAGCCAATGTGGCTGACGTGAAATCATTGGTGATCCACCCGGCGAGCACTACCCATTCGCAGCTCAATGCACAGGAGCTAGCCGAACAGGAAATTTATCCGGGCACCGTACGTCTATCCATTGGAACAGAACATATCGATGACCTAATTGCTGATTTGGATCAGGCACTTACCAAAATCTAACATTCAATCATTGAACTTTCCATGACTGCAAGATGTTATACCTATATAACATTAAAAACATTGCAGTCATGGAAAAATATTTAATACACAGCAACGAACTGCATCTGATAGACGCAGAGAAAATCCATCAAGCTGTAGAAAAGATGGTGGAATCACTCGATTTAGCCGCTGGCTCAACTACGAACTTCGATCTCTATCAGGTTGTGGAAAACTACTTTAAAGATCTTGAGAAAAGAAGAAAGATCAATCATGTACTGGGGATCAAAGAAGATAGATATGAACTAGCCGAAGATTTCGGCATTAAATAAAAGAAAGAAATTTATTCAATCACACCAGACAAGTTTATCCAAAAACGAGGGAGTTACACTCAATGTGAAACTCCCTCGTTTTTTTGGAATAATCGGCGTATCATAATTAATTTCCCTGATGTACTGTAAGTTGCGGGAAAGGGAAGTTGATACCTTTTTCATTGAAGGTTTCGTAAATCGCTTTATTTATATCGAAATAAACACCCCAGTAATCTCCGCTATTTACCCATACACGTGCCACTACATTCACACTGCTGGCGTCCAGCGCATGAAGAGCCACAAAGGGAGCAGGTTCTTTCAGGATACGTTGATCAACAGCAAGAATATCATAAACGATTTTCTGCACTTTCTCATAATCTTCTCCATAATCTACCCCAACAATCCATTCCACGCGACGAGTCACCTGATTACTATAGTTAGTTACCACTCCACTACTCATTGCACCATTCGGCACGTAAATCACTTTATTATCTGCAGTAGTCAAAATAGTATGAAAAATCTGTATTTCTTTCACTGTACCAGAAACTCCCTGACTTTCTATCCAATCTCCCACTTTATATGGCTTAAACAACAACACAATCAAACCTCCCGCAAAATTCTGTAAATTACCGGATAAAGCCATACCGACAGCAACACCGGCAGAAGCCAACAAAGCAGCAAACGAAGTTGTTTCAACTCCAAGAGCACCTACTACAGAAATGATTAACAGTACAGTCAACGTAATATTCACCAAGCTTTTTACAAAAGTCTTGATACTTATATCCACTTTTCTTTTATCCATCAAACGCCCGACAAACTTATTAAGCATAGAGATAAGGAAACGTCCGACGATAAAGACAATGACCGCAATCAGTATACGTTCTCCGGCACGAATACCAAAGTCTATCAGTTGTTGAGTAATCAGCGAAAGTTTATCTAAGCCGTCAGCATTGGCAATCGCCTCTTTTATTAATTCATCTGCAGCCACTTGCACAGAGTCCGCAGCTTGTGTTGCTTGCAATAATAGTAGCATAATTAAAATGTATATTAAATGAATAAATTGTTGTTTTGTTATTTCAACAATTTACAAAGTTATATTGTTTCTCGTAAATAAAAAAGTTTTTTAATAATCGAGATTATTATTCCTTTTATTTCCTACACTTTATTGCATACAACTTCATTTATATCAGTTATCATCTAAGATCTGATTTATTTTGTAAATCAAAAAACCATAATATTCCTTCATGTCCGGAGAAGCAGATGAAATA
This sequence comes from Bacteroides sp. D1, assembly GCF_000157095.2. Lineage (NCBI taxonomy): Bacteria > Pseudomonadati > Bacteroidota > Bacteroidia > Bacteroidales > Bacteroidaceae > Bacteroides > Bacteroides sp. D1. Next base: position 34,496 of record NZ_JH114333.1, on the reverse strand, counting down.
CGGCTACTCAAAAGATTTCTTATTTTTAATAGCATATCCCAATAAACTGAGGCGTCTTGATGTGAGTTCACTGGTACTATATCCTGCGCCTGCCAACCCATTACGAAAGAATTAGCCTCATTAAAAATATCCATTTTAAAACTATCTCCCCGTAAAGCTTGCTGACGTCCGGCATTCTTAGCCGTACCTCCACCCATATTTTTCGATATATTCTTTACTAAATAATCAATAAAGGCATTTTGATACAGCATCTCCGTATTCGTCAGTACTCTGTTTTGCAACACTCCTTTCCAAACAATAGAATGAATATCATCCATATAGTTTTTTACAGAGTATTCTCCGTCGGATTTCTCCGAGCATAATGCCACATAACGGATTCTGTCGAATAATAACTGAAAAATGTATTTGCGTGTCTTATCTACGATCAAATCCTGTAATTCCAAACTGGATTTAACTTCAGCATTTGTCAGCCAGTCCAAATCCATCGACATTTTCACCAGATAATTCAATGCTTTCTGTTGCATTTCCTTAGATACCGGAAAGCTTATTCCTTCCTTTCCTTCATCCAGATAAAGTCCACCTATCCAGAATGATAATTCCATTGCTCTATTGGTAAATAGCTTTATCAAACTTGCATATAGTTCTGCACGCCGACTTATATCATAATCCTCTTTTGCATACCACTTCATAAAGTTTGCAATTGAAATTTTCAAATTTTGAATCTGATAATCTGCTGCTTTAAACGGATCATCACCGAGATCCCAATATAATGCAGTCGGATCATATAGGGCATAAAACTCCTGTCTTGGCCCATAATGATACTCATGAGCAGTATAAGCATCTTCTACCCATTTATTTAAAGTAACGAGTTCCTTCTCCGGCTTATCAGCAACAACAGGAGCATACAAATAACGAATTGGGAAATAGTCATACGGACCAATTCCCGGTTGCACTAACACAGCACCCTTTTCAACATCCTCCGGCTGGGCAATATAATTACACATTATGTTATCCATAACAGAAGCAGTCAATCCGTGCTGACGCGTAAATTCAGCACTTCGGAGCGAGTCTACCGGGTAATGATAAGAAGCCCCCATATTATCTGTAAGTCCCAAACAACGACCTACTTGCTGTGCAATACCGACTTTTAACAATTCTCCCATCTGCTTTTCCGAAAGTGTCAATGTTCTGGCCGTCGGATCAGAAGCCATAGTCTGCGTACAACGACCGCTATATAACAAAGAAAGAAAATTATGATGGATGTAAACTGAAGCATTCAGTATTTCGCCGGTACGAGGGTCTGTGTGCATAGAAGTCTGTGCCATATACATCCAATCCGGTGCATAACAAATAGAAGAATGACGGATGTTGGAAGAAGAAAAGTCTGTTCCTTTCGGCCATTCTTTAGCCTGAACAGCATTTAAATAGCCAATCTTCTCAAAACTTTTATTCCATTCTTCTACTCCTTCCTTGATATAAGGTTTCCAAGAATCCGGCATTAACGTATCGATATAAAATACTATCGGCTTTTTAGGTTCTACCTTTTCTCCCCTTTTAAACGCAGCTTTGTCCGAAGGCTCCAAACGCCAACGTTTTACTAAATGAGTGCTTTTCAAAGGAGACATCTCATCTACATACTGCTTACGGACTAGAAATGCCGTATTCACTTTTTGATTAGCATATCGGATATCCATCGGCGTTTCCGGAAGTAATACCAACATTCGTGCTGCAGTAACCGTCACCGGTACATTTCGTTGCATAGTAATTGTTCCGAAAGCAGTATAATCCACATCATATCCCAATACACAGGTTACCGAAATATTATCCGGATAACTATGAATATCCTTTAAAAAAGAACGTGAAGTGTCACATCTGAATTTCCGGGTTACCATTCCATACATTGAATTAGGTGCATAAGACGAAAAAGGATTCGAGTAATCCGAATGTTCCAAAAATAAAGGAGCCAGGTTAACCAGAACCGAAGAACTGTCTTTTGCAAAAGCTTCTATCTTAAAAGATTTATAGACACCTCCCGAAGCAGACTTCAACAAAGAAGATGCTACTCCTTCTTTTCCCGTTTCCTCACGCATTAAAGGTTGGTTAGTCATCATTCTTGCTTCCAACTTTTTGCCATTTCTCACAAAACGGAACATGACTTCCGGAGAAGTGAACTGCCCGACTACTCCTTCTCCATTGTCACTGATATTAATAATCGAAGAGGCTAAAAGCATTTCTTTCTCCAATAACCTGACTGGAAACTCTACCAGAACTTTATCTTTAGTCCGGTGCATGATCATTAACCCCGTCGAATCAGAAGCAACACAATCTTTTAAATGATTCTCATATCCTTTGATTTCCGTTTTTGCCGACTTCTCCTTTTTTTTACGTGCACAAGCATCCTGTACAGTAAAGAGCAACAATAGAGACAACAAAGAGAAATATATAATTTTCCTATTCATACACCTATTTTAAAGATTGAGATATTTTATAAACCAACAGACGATAATGAGTGCGATTCTCATCACTACCGGCAGACATTCGATTTTTAGCCAACCGCTCAATCTTCCGTAACATAGAATAATAATGATGTTCCATCGACTCTACAGGGATAGTAACAGAAACAGTATCTTCAAATCCCATAACTTCTTTAGGATCATTGAAATGATTCAATGGTCCATCATACAAATAAGTGGGAGCAACAATACCTTCAGGCAAAGGTATTCGTTCATCCGTCAACATTCTCCCTGATGTTCCGGCAGCACTTCCTTTCTTGACTGTTTTGATTCCATTCATTAAATAGGATACGAACTTTAGCTGCATATTTTTCTCAGAAGCCGAAAGTACATTTTTTTTATCCGGGACCATAAACATATAATAGTATAGATCATCCATATAATCCAGCTGCGTATAAGGATTCTGCTCCATCTTATCCCCACAAATTGCCACCGAAGGGAAACGTTTTAGCACATAGTCAATAATCAGGTTCTCTATCACACTGCTCAAATTCGAATGAAGAGGCAATATTTTTTGTAGAGCCGGTTCATCTATCCATGAACAATCAAGAGCCTGCTCCCAAAGAAATTTTAACGACTCCCTCTGCTTCTCCTTTGTCACAGGAACGTATGAAGGGAACGGATCGCCTTCATAATGTTCATTTACATAAATACCGCCAATATTAAATAATACATTATTAATATAACGTATATACTGACCGATAATCTCGTTATAAATTTCTTTTCGGAAGTCACCTTCTACATCGTCTTTAATCCACTCGTTCATCTGAGACAAAATATATTTCAGATTCATGACTCCGTAAGAGGAAGCTTTCACCGGATCGTCCCCCAGATCTTCTTCAAAAGAACTTGGGTCGATACGAGTACGAATCTGTTGTCTGCCATAACGATAGGCCGGGTCGGGCAACTTCTCACTAATCCATTGCCTCAAAATAGGAATTTCTTCCTCACTGGATTTGGCTGACATAATAGGAGAATATAACCACTTTACTGAAAAATAATCATATATCCCCAAATCAGGAGGGGTCAAACGAACTCCTTTTTCTTTATCTCCCGGTTGTGCCACATAATTATTGCGTGCATAGTCCATAATTGAATAAGTAGTTCCATACTTATTGGTAAAAGAGGCAGAGCGTAATGAATCCACAGGAATCGAAGAAGACGCGGCCATGTTATGCATAAAAGCAAACGTATGTCCTACTTCGTGAGCCACCACATAACTGATACAATCACCCAATATATCTGTAGGAAGTTGTTTCCGGCGAACATCCGTGTCCGCCTGTGCCGTCTGTACAAAACGCCAGTTACGTACCAGCCCTACTAAATTATGGTACAAATAAACAGATGCATTCAAAATTTCCCCCGTACGCGGATCACTCCAAGAAGGTCCCATAGCATTGGCTATAAAAGAAGGAGAATATCTCACACAACTATATTTTATATTATCCGGATCAAATTCAGGGTCATCTAATGGAAAGTCTTTCACACAAATTGCATTCTTAAAACCGATCTTCTCAAAAGCATCATTCCATCTTAAAATTCCACGACGAATATATTTTTTCCAAAAATTAGGGAAAGCATTGTCTATATAATATATAATCGGCTTCTTAGGTTCCACCAATTCCCCTTTCTCATATTTTTCTGCATCTACAGGCTCTAAACGCCATCTTAATGCATAATAAACATTCTCAACGCGTTGACTCTCATTGCTGAATTTAACTTTAGGAGTATAAAAGATATTGATACGAGAATCCGCATAACGAGGACGCATCGGTTTCTCCGGCAGTAAAATAATACTACGTGTCAACACCGCTGTAAAAGGCATCTGCTTAATATATGTCACTCCCATACTCGATACAGTAACATTGTAAGTCAAAGAAGAACGAATACTTAAATTATCATCGAATGATTTGATTGACATAATAGATGAATCCTCCTTTCTGAACTCCTTGCTGACAGTGTATGCTGCCATAATAGGAGAAAATGGGGAAAAGGGATTCATATTGTCCCGATTTGCCAATAAAAAATCTGTCATATCAAAAACCACAGCTGTACTGTCCGGTGAATATGCTTTTATATTAAAGTTCTTCAGAATTGCCGGTCGGGTACTTTCTGATATTCTCTGCTGTAGATTGCTATCATGTGACATATAATCATCAGATACTTCACATAAGCTAATCAACGAGTCTGTTTTTATAAATGTAATATGCAAAGGAGCATACGGTTTTTCACCAACACTTCCAAAACGATTATCTGTAGTCTCACTAATAGTAGAGCCTAACAACATATCCTTTTCCAACAAATTCAAAGGTAATTCAAAATAGACGCGGTCATCCATTTTATGAAGTGTTATCATACCTTTTACTGTTTCACACTTTTTGCCACGAAACAGTTTCTCATAAGGAGTAGCTTTCTTCACCTGTTCCGATTTTGCCTTTTTCTTTTTCCAAGGAAACTTAGCATGCCCTTCATTAGAAAACATAACTAACAACGAAAGACCCACTAGAGTCAATAAACGTATTTTCATTTGAATAAATTATTAACGATACATTTTTGACGGACTTCCATAACGGTAAATCACGTCTACCACTTCTCCAATATTATTTACTTCGTGAAGTTTCTTTGCTTCACCACCCATAATAGTCGATTCATCTACAGCGTATACGACAAAACCGTCCTTCATTCCAACTCCTAAAGTCATACTTTCATAATTCAATTGAAGATCTGTAATTTCACTATTACAAATAGTATAAGGTATTACACGCTGAGTACTTTTCTCATAATAATACAATTCATTATTAATGGCTCCACCTGAAAAGAACAAATAACTTCCTGAAGCATCCTTTGAACAATAAAACTTAGATTTATCTGTCAAATAGTCGCCACCGTCAGAGAAACTAAAATCTGTTTCATTCTTTATTATTACCTTACCCTGCCAATCATATTCCAAATCGAATGTCTTCACCGAATAGTTTCCATCCGCATCTTGCAACACTAATACATAACCACAAAGATAATCCGTATAAGGATCTGGAAGATAAGCATCTGCATATATTAACTTTTTACCTTCCAATCCATTGATCGGAACATCATCTATTGCACCCGTATAGTAACTATAAAGGCTACTCAAACTGAGGAAACGATGATTCTTCTCATCATACATCAATACATGTCGTGTTTTATAAAAATTGGCTTGTACCATTCGTGTTATTTTCATTCCCATGTTATAATGCACGGGAATACTACTGTAAGGTGCCGAATGGAACCCCGCATTATCAGGATTCTTCAACAAACGAATATATATTTGTCCGTTAGCTGTCAACAGAACATCTGTATAATAAAGATAAGCAGCATCTGTCACAACAAAATCTTCAGGCACTCCTTCGGTAAATTCCTGTGTAGTATATAAAACTTTCATCATCGAATTCCCCTCCAATTCCAATGGACCTTTTGCATCCTGATTGACAACCAGAATTTCCGGATTAGTTTTCTTACCGGAATAATGTTCTACTAATTTATATGGTTGACTGCCTAGTTCCTCGCCATTTACCTTCTCATAAATATTTAAATAATCCACATACTCATCATTATCGTCACGAACTTGTGTTAATATAGCCTTATGATTCAAATCTGACAAAATAGCCCATCCTGTTTTATAAGAAGATTTAGCTACCAGTTGCAGATTTTTCATTGTTCTAATCTTACTGTCTTTATGGATGACTGAGTACAAAACATAATAAGTAATAGCTTCTTTGGGTACAAATGAGAGTATCTGTTCGTTACACACAACCTCACCATTTAGCTCCCATTCAAATTCATAATTAGAGACATCATCTCCCTCGCTAAAAGACAGATTAGGTTCAATATGCGTTTCTTCTCCAATGACCCCGTCATATATAGACTCACTAAAAGTTATCTTCACCGTGGGAGTTTGTAAGTAGTCATAAGAGCCTTTATCATCTACACAAGAGTAAAAGGTCATCAACCCACTCAATAAATAAATAAGATATCTTGCTTTCATAATCATATCGTTTTTAAATTATCCTACTACCGGAACAGACATATACGATCCATCTTCATCCTGCACCGGATTTCCCTCATCTTCTTTTTTTATGAGATAGTACTTGAACTGGCGAGCCAAAGACCATCTTTCAGATTCTGACAGCTCCGTCAGATCTCCCACTCCTGTAACTTCCATGAAAAGCCTGAACTTAGTTTCTGTATATTTTCCTAATAAGCTTTCTGTTACAACATCATCCCACCAAAGAGGTTGAGATATTAAAGAGCTAAAACGAACGACTTTACGAGTATATATATTTTGTCCGGGTTTTAAAACATCATTCTCCACAATGTCAATCACAAGCCGGACTTCTTTTGTATCCAACAATGCCGTTTTCTTCAACAAAAAATACCCAGTTTCTTCCAAAACATCTTTCCGAAAAACCATCTCATTCTCCAATTCATACGAATCCGGTTCAGCTGTTGTCAGTTCCTTATTAACCCTCAGACTAACATAAGCATCATTTGCCAACGGTAATCCTATCAATCGCATATTGAGAGGTACCTTTATTTCCTCTTGTGTCCCATAGAAGAAAAAAGAATAAGTCAAGGAATCTTTATACTCTTCCACAAACTGCACATAGTTACCGGAATCCCATATCCGGATTTCGTCCTTTTCACAAGCAACCAACAAAAAGAAGGTTGCTATCAATAATGAATATATCTTTTTCATTTTGTTTATCTCCATAAATTAATAGATTATCTCACTTTCCGGTATCGGCATTACATATCTGCCATCCATTTGTATTACTTGTGTTCCCGTGGTGACAGGCATATTCCAGCGTTTAAAGAAATAAAACATCTGTCCCTCCGCCAAGAATTCTTTCTTGTATTCTGCTACCAACTCATTATAATAGTCTTTCGATGCTGTGCCTGAAATATCTCGTTTCGCTCCACGTGCTTTTCTAACTACCGACAAATAAGAGAGAGCCTCCGACAGGCTTGTCTTAGAACTAGCCTCACTCAAGATATAATACATTTCACTTAACCGAATCATCGGTATCAGCTTATACTGAATGGTGACACTCTGGTTCGTTGAATTCGTATTTATCCATTTCATTGATGTTTTACCAGTTTTACCGTCAGAGGTCGCTAAAGAAGTACGATAGTCGTCCGCATCCAGTTCAAACAAAGCATCGTAATTCTTCAGAGTCATTAATAAACTATTATTAGCAGATTTAAAATTATCAATACGCTCCAATAACTCCCGGTCGTAAAAAGCCAGGAATGTGTCTTCATACAATTTGACATATTTATATTTATCCGTAGCTTTCGCATAATCGTAAGGATCTGTAAAATAAAACCATTTTCGACGAGTTACGAAATCATCTATTACATGCTTGGCATACTTAGCAGCATTGTTCCAATCATTATCATACAAATATACACGAGCTAAAAGCGCATTAATAGCCACATAATTCATACGAATTCCTCTTTGACCAAAAAAGTCACCACCTGTAGCCTTATTCGTACCTCCCATCCGGTAATCCGGCATTGCCATTGTTGACGTATTGACAATCGTATCATGCTTTGCAACCAGCTGACGAGCCTCAAGTAAATCTTCTTCTACTTTCTTCAGTATTTCCTTTGTTGAAAGATTCGGTTCATATTTAGATGGATATACAGTAAAGTATGGAATCCGCTTGCTTTCATCACCGGACTCTACCGAAGGAGCAAATAAACGTAAAATGTCAAAATGCATCATGGCTCGCAATGCTTTAGCCTCCCCGATAATCAGATTCCTTTCAAGTGCTCCCTCACGAAAAGCAGTCGAATCTTTTGCTTCTGCTTCTGATATCAACTTATTGCAATTAGCAATTACATTATATCCTTTTGACCAAACTGATTCCAGCACCGCTTTGATCTCCGTTTCTCCGTATTCATATTCCATAGCGCTACCATATGCTTTAGATTTGGCGATATCGTTATCTGCATATGTTTGAGAAAGAACACTGGCAAGCCCCCAAGACAACTCGCGCCCATACAGTTCGGAAGACGACATAGCAATATAAATTCCGTTTAACGCATTTCTGAATCCATCTCCACTTTCAAACAATTTCTCGCTTGATACCTGATCAGAAGGATCAATATCCAGCCAATCATTACAAGCGCTTAATGACAGCAACAAGGTAACACCTATTATAGCAAAATTATATTTTTTCATATCCGTTGTTTTTAGAAACCTAAATTTAAAGAGAAAGTAAATGTACGTGCATAAGGATAAGAGAGACCTCTTTCTTGATGAATAGAAGAAATACGAGCAATATTATTCATATTAAATTGTACACGCAACATACTGAGATTGATAGGAGCAAGCAACTTATTGCTAAACTCATAGGCCAAAGTAAATGAATTAAATTCGAGTGTATTATTATCCTGCACGAAACGAGAAGTCGGTCGTGTCGTTTGGTAACGGTCTTTTATTGATTTCAGCATAGTTACATCTCCCGGCTGTTTCCATCTGTCAGTCAATACCCGTTTATCTGCATTGACTTCGTAAATATTCACATTTTCGACCTTGTTTACCAACGTGCTATTATACAGCTGCCCGCCACATTCGTATTTGAAAGTAGCATACATAGTGAATTGCTTATAACGTAGATTTACACCAAAAGCTCCTTGTGCAGTAGGTTCCGTATCGCCTATGATCACCTGATCCGATGAATTCCAATCGGAAGTAATTGTTCCATCTTTCTTCAGAAAAGTCTCTTGACCATCCGAAGGATTAATACCTAATGACTGCATTCCCCAAATGGAAGTCAACGAACCGCCCTCTGTATATTTCATAAAAGGTTTACTATACTTAGAATCCTGCATGGTACCTATATTCTTATCATAATCGGCAAAGTATGTGTCTACACGATCATTATAAGCCTTTAATGATTCTGAGATCTTTAATATTTTATTCTTATTATGTGCCAGGTTACCAAACAAAGTTACTGTCCAATCTCTATTTTTGAATACATCGGCTCTGATATCCAACTCAATACCACGATTCTGTACCTCTCCGAGATTATCACGATATACGGTGAAACCTGTTGATGAAGGAAGAGTAACATCCGTAATCAAATCGACCGTTTTCTTGTTATACCAAGAGAATCTGAATAAAACCGCATCGTTGAGCAATGATATATCCGTACCGATATCAAAAGTGTTAGTACGTTCCCATTTCAAGTTTTCATTCCCCATGTAATAAAGTAATACACCGGCTCCGGTTCCATATTTATCCGATAAGATCTGATAAGTGTTCTTTGCTGCATAAGCCGGAAAATTGACTTTACCAATCTGACCATAAGAACCGCGAATCTTGAATTGGCTAAATAATGTCTGCTGTTTCATAAACGGATAATTATGAATATTCAATCCGGCTCCAAACGACCAGAAAGGAGCGAATTTCTTTTTCGAGCCAAATTCCGAAGAACCATCCATACGGAAAGAGGCATCCATCAGATAAATGTTATCATACGTATAGTTGGTAGAAAGGAATGTACCCATTAATCGGGTATGATTATCCGAAAACGAAGGCTTGGTAGCGATTTCATCCGCATAATTCGGAGAGTCCAGCTTACCGGAAGGAAATCCACGATACAGCGCACTCTCCGATTCATCCTTGGTTTCACGTATATTCAAACCTAAAGAAAAATTCATGTGATTACGGTTTACTGTCTGTACATAATTTGCCAATAAGTTAGCATTCCAATAAATACTTTGCGAACGGCCGGACAATAATTCTCCTTTAGGATCACTATCCGCATAATTGACATATTTACCGCTTCCCGGATCTGTAAATTGCCTGGATTCATCATCACGTTTTGTTACGGAGAACTGTGCTTTCAACTGAAAGACATCCGCCAGATGATAATTTAGGCTTAGGTTGTTAGTCAAGTCCGTATAAGACGAACGATCATAACTGCTCAACATGGTAGCATCATACAAAGGATTACGGAGATTCGAAGTTCCCGTATGCCAAGTAGTCAGATATTCCACGTAATTACCTTCTTCATCTTTAAATGAGTCATAGGGTTGCCTGGAAGTATAATCAGAAAAAGTCCCATACGGAGAATTCTCCGACTTTACAGAGTTGAATGTCACATAATTCTTGATTTGCAGATTGTTAATACGATAATCGATGTAAAATCCTCCTCCCGCACGCTTTCGATATGAACCTTTCATTACTCCATTCTGAATGTCATAGTTCATCTCAGCACCGAAACGGATATCATTAACGCCTCCCTCTATATAAAGACTGTGTTTGTGATTAAAACCGTTTCGTAACGGCTGTGCAATCCAATCGGTATCAATACCCTTTAATATATTATTCTGTTTTGCCAGATACTCTTTCTGTAAGTTCAGGGCTGTACTGGGCGAGTCGCTTTCATAAAGTCCGGCCAGACGTTCAGCCTCAAGTTTCTCACTGGCATTCATCAGATTATAGTCAGATATGTCCGGAGCTGTGAGTTCTGCAGAGAAATTATAGTTCACACGCAATCTGCCGGGAACCGGTGCTTTCGTTTCAATCACAATCACCCCATTTGCCGCACGTGAACCATATATGGCAGTAGCGGCCGCATCTTTTAAAATCGTAATCCGTTCTATACGGTTAGGGTCAAAGTCATACACTTTCGACACAGATACCTCAAAACCATCCATAATAAAAATAGGAGTGTTCGGATTATTTGAAAGAGCGGATTGGGAAACTGCATCCTTATCCAATTCCATGACTCCGACACCGGAACGTCCACGGATATAAAACTCCGGCAAACTATTGGGATCTGACCCCATTTCATTATTAACCGCTATCCGTAAAGAAGGATCGTACACTTGCAATACATCAATCATATTACGTGTAGACACTTTCAATAAGTCATCTTTTGTGACGGTTACCGCATTTCCGGTAAAACTTGTACGTTTCACACTCGAATAACCATTCACGACCACTTCATTCAAACTATTCGAGTTTTCTTCCAAAAAGATCTGTAAAGGTTTATTAGCAACGACCTTTACAGATTTGTTCTTGTAGCCTATATATGATGCAACAACCTCCTTTGTATCTGCCGGAACTTCCAATGAGAAATCTCCATCCAAAGTAGCCGCTGTCCCCACCGTGCGCTTATCATTCTTCATAATAAAAACGGTAGCTCCTGCTAACGGAGATCCATCTTTACTATCCATTACTTTTCCTGTAAGTTTGATCTTCTTCTCCTTTTTTCTCAGATGGATAACAAATACTCCGTTTTGTTTTTGGGCAACCAAGTTAGTACCACTTAAACAAGCAGTTAATGCAACTTCCGGTGTCACATTATCCACGTTTACCGTAATATCAGTTACTGACTTCACATCTTCATCACTATACATGAGATTCAGATTTGATTGCCGTTTAATCTCATTAATGGCCTCAAGCAAGGATACATGATTCAAATGTAAACTAACAGAGTGTTCCTGCGCCAAAATTGGAAAGGTCGTAAACAGCAACCAGCATGCAAATGCCATTCTTAACGCTATCGCCTGTATAACTGCCAGACTATAGCCTGTTTTAGAAAGCTCTTTCATCATTAAAAATTAAAGTTAGTATTTATATTCATGAAGTTTAATCGATATAAACAGTACGCCCTTTGACAGAGAAACTCACTTTTTCTGTAAGTTCTATCATACGTACAAAGTCTACAAAATCTTTAGAACGCGGCAACTCTCCGCTGAACAGTGTATGCCTTCTTTCTTCTGAAACCCATACTATCCGGATGTCATACCAGCGTGCTGCTTCTTCCATAATCTGTTCCAAAGTAGAACTGCGGAAAACAAACATATCATCCTTCCAGGATACGACTTCCTGTACATTGGCAGTTACTACATCTATCTCTTGATTGTCTGTAACAACAGCAGTCTCACCCGGATGAAGCTCTATAATATCCTCTGTTTCATGGGATGAAACCAACACTTTTCCCTGTACCAGTGTGGTTACCAACTTCTTTTCTTCCCGGTAACTCCTCAGATTAAAAGAAGTACCTTTTACCTCCACCCGGCCATAATCGGTTTCAATAATAAACGGCCAACTATCGTGATGCGACACCTCAAAATACATTTCTCCGCTTGCTTTCACAATTCGTTGATCAGAAGCAAAAGCAGATGGATAGTATAACTCCGAATCAGAATTTACCCAAACTTTAGTTCCATCGCAAAGAGTTATGTCATACTTACCATTTCTTGGAACAAACAGTTTATTTTTCCTCTTTGTATCTGTTCCTTTTTTATTGTCAAGAATATGAATACCTGCTTCATCTCTAATAGCATAATTTTCTCCTACCAATGCCAGACGTATACGGGAGTTCAAATAATATTCGCTCCCATCAACCAAAGATAGTATAGCTTTGGAGTCTCCCGCTCTAATAGCGGTCAGATCATCTTGATACTCGAATTGATGAACATCAGATTGAATAATCCAAAGAGCACCTGCAGACAATAGCAAGGCAAAAACGGCAGCACAAGAAACGACCTTTACTAATAATGCCCGTTTCTTCTTTTTGGCAATGCCAGTCTTAATACTTTTCCAGATTCTTTCCGAGCTTTCATATTCTTTTTCTTTCACGATAGACCGTGCTCTAAAATACTCAGCATCCTGATATTTCTGATATAATCTCCGGTTTCTGTCTGAAGCATTACGCCATACATCTAATTCATTGCGTTCCTCTTCAGATTCTTTTCCTTTAATAGATTTTACGATTAGCGCAGCAATGCGATAAATGTCATTATATCCCATAATCTTGTCGTTATTTACTTAAAGACACACGAGCTGGAGAAATTAGTCGCTTCGTGGTTACTTTTTTTTCAAGAAATTATTCTTTTGTCAGTTACCCGGCCCAAAAGTTATGATTTAGATAAGAACAACCAGACTGTATGCCCGACATGAAAGTTTCTTTTTCAAGCTACTCTTAGCTCGTTTCTTGTACGCATTTACCGCATTCCGAGTAACTCCCATTATTTGCGCTATTTCATCTGCATGTTTGCCCTCCAGACTAAGTTCGATCACTTTACGATAAGATTCCGGGAGTTCTGTTATCGCTTTACTCAACTCAATAAAAACTTCTTCATCCAGCATGACTTCTTCAAAAGCCTCATCCGTGATTTTCTCAATGCAGCGCTGCTCCATTGCCTGCGAACGAATATAATTAAAGCAACCATACTTTACTGCTGAATAAAGATAATCTTTCACTGATTCAATCTTATCCAACTCCTTCCGCTTCTCCCATAATTTTAGAAACACATCTTGAATAATGTCTTCAGCAGCTGTACGAGGAACAAAATGACTAGCTACAACTAAGAGGGAAAGATGGTATCTTTCAAAAAGAAGTTCGAAGTTTTCTTCATTCTTCTTATTTTTTCCCCACTCAATTGGTTGGATAATCATAGGCTTATAATAAAACGAAGGAATAGTAATTAGTTCCAAATATATCTTATGGCTGGACAAAGTTATACTATTTTTCCAATAAAACATATATTTTTTGTTTTCTTCGGGCAAAAACCGTATTTTTGTAACCGATTCACTGGTAGGGGTGCCTTAACATGACGGGCTGAGAACATACCCATAGAATCTGATCCGGGTAATGCCGGCGTAGAGAACTAATTAGTAAGCAAGATGAAAAAAATTGTATGGATGGCCATCGCCTTATCGGGCGTAGGCATCACTGTTCATGCACAGACGAGTGTAAAGGATAGTATGAGAGTAGTAAACCTGCAAGAAGTGCAGGTAGTATCCACGCGTGCCACCGCCAAAACTCCCGTAGCATTCACCAATATAGGCATAGCGGAATTGAAGAAGGTTAACTTCGGACAGGACATCCCTTATCTGTTAAGCATGACTCCTTCTACGCTGACCACATCGGATGCAGGAGCAGGTATCGGCTACACGACTCTTCGCGTGCGCGGAACCGACGGTACACGTATCAACATCACGGTAAACGGCATACCGATGAACGATGCTGAAAGCCATAATCTGTTCTGGGTAAATATGCCCGACTTTTCTTCCTCCGTAAAAGATATGCAAGTGCAACGCGGCGCAGGTACGTCTACCAACGGGGCAGGTGCCTTCGGAGCCAGCGTTAATATGCAGACTGAAGGTGCATCCATGAAGCCGTATGCCGAATTCAACGGTTCATACGGTTCATTCAACACGCACAAGGAAACGGTGAAAGTGGGAACCGGTTTGCTCAATAATCATTGGACGTTTGACGCCCGTCTTTCCAACATCGGTACGGACGGATACATAGACCGCGCTTCGGTAGACCTAAATTCATACTACCTGCAAGGAGGCTACTTTGCAGAAAACACATCTGTGAAGCTGATTGCATTTGCCGGAAAAGAAAAGACATATCACGCCTGGGGATACGCAACCAAAAAGGAAATGGAGGATTTCGGCAGACGCTACAACCCCTGTGGCGAGATGTACACCGACGCCAACGGCAACAAGCATTTTTATGACGACCAAACGGATAATTATCTGCAAAAGAATTATCAACTTCTCTTCAATCATACTTTCTCGACAGCCTGGAATTTGAACGTTGCCTTGCATTATACCAAAGGCGACGGCTATTACGAAGAGTACAAAGACGGAAGATCTCTTATAGAATATGGCCTGAAACCATTCACAATTGATGGAACCGAAATAACCAAAAGTGATTTAGTCCGTCAGAAGAAAATGGACAACAAATTCGGCGGCGGCGTTTTTTCTCTCAATTATACAGTCAACAGGCTGAATGCGTCTCTAGGAGGTGGTTTGAATCAATACCGGGGCAATAACTTCGGAAGAGTTCCTTGGGTGAAGAATTATGTGGGCACTCTATCTCCCGACCATGAATATTACCGCAATAAATCCAAAAAGACCGATGGCAATATTTATCTGAAAGCAAACTACGATCTTACCAGAGGATTAAGCGCGTATGCCGATCTTCAGTATCGACACATCGACTATACCATTGACGGCAACAATGATAAATATGACTGGAGCAAAAATGCCCTGCGTCCACTGGCAGTAGACAAGAAGTTCGATTTCTTTAACCCGAAAGTCGGATTAAACTGGAACATCACGTCCAACCATCGCGTTTATGCCTCTTTCTCGGTTGCTCAAAAGGAACCGACCAGAAACAATTATACGGATGGCGATCCGGATTCGTATCCCAAAGCAGAAAAATTACTCGACTATGAAGCGGGATATACTTTCGCCAACCAATGGCTGACAGCAGGTGCAAACTTCTACTACATGGATTATACCGACCAACTGGTTCTGACCGGAGCTTTAAATGACATCGGTGAAGCACTGACCGAAAACGTGCCGGACAGTTATCGTATGGGAGTCGAGCTAATGCTGGGAATCAAACCGTGTAAATGGTTTCAATGGGATATAAACGCTACATGGAGCAAAAACCGCATCCAGGATTTTGTAGAAAGCCTGCCGGGCTACCATTATAATGAAAACGGCAGTTCTACTTCCCTCCCGACTGTTCAGATCAAGCATAAAGACACTCACATCGCTTTCTCACCTGACTTTCTATTTAATAACCGTTTCTCATTCAATTATAAGGGATTCGAAGCGGCTCTGCAATCGCAGTTCGTAAGCAAGCAGTATATGACAAATGCGGAAGTAGAAGAATTGACTCTTGATAAATATTTTGTCAGTAACCTCAATCTGGCGTACTCCTTCCGTCCCAAGAAGGTGTTGAAAGAAGTCACGGTAGGGTTCACTGTGTACAATCTGTTTAATGAAAAATATGAAAACAACGGTTGGGCCTCGAGCGACTACACCGATACGGTGGAGAATCGGGGAAACTATGCCGGATATGCAGCGCAGGCAGGAACAAACGTTATGGGACATGTTTCTTTCCGCTTTTAATACCACAGGGCTATGGAATTGAATTTTCTGGAAATATTCGGTACGATTGTCGGGCTAGTCTACCTTTGGTTGGAGTACCGGGCAAGTATCTACCTTTGGATAGCAGGTATCGTGATGCCTGCCATCTATATCTTCGTATATTACAAAGCAGGACTGTATGCCGATTTCGGTATCAATATCTACTATCTGATAGCTGCCATCTATGGTTGGTTCTTCTGGATGTGGGGACACAGAAAGAAAAAAAGTCAGCAGTCAGCAGATGCTTCAATCGGTGACAAACCCAAAGACCTTCCTATCGTGCATACTCCATGGAAATGTTACTTACCTCTTTTTCTGGTATTTATTGTTGCATTTATCGGCATTGCGTGGATACTGATCGAATATACGGACAGCAACGTGCCCTGGCTGGATAGTTTTACTACGGCATTGAGCATTGTCGGCATGTGGATGCTGGCGCGTAAATACGTCGAGCAATGGTTTGCCTGGATTCTTGTGGATATTGTCTGCTGCGGACTTTATATCTATAAAGACCTTTATTTTACTTCTGCTTTATACGGACTTTACTCCATTATAGCTATCTTTGGCTACTTTAAATGGAAAAAATTAATGAGCGTACAATGATAAGTGAACACTATACTCCCGAAGCCGTCATACTTGCCAACGGCGAATATCCTACGCATGTGCTTCCCCTGAAAATACTGGAAGAGGCTAAATTCGTGGTTTGTTGCGATGGAGCAGCCAACGAATATATCTTACGTGGACATACTCCCGATATTATTATTGGCGACGGAGACTCTCTTTCGCCGGAAAACAAAACACGCTTTTCGGACATTATTCACCATATTGCCGATCAGGAAACAAACGACCAAACCAAGGCTGTCCACTTCCTGCAAGAAAAAGGCTACCAGAGAATAGCCATCGTCGGTGCTACCGGAAAACGGGAAGACCACACATTAGGAAATATCAGTTTGCTGCTGGATTATATGAAAAGCGGTATGGAAGTACGAACCGTTACGGATTACGGAGTATTTATTCCGGCAAGCGGCACGCAGACTTTCGTTTCTCACACAGGCCAGCAAATTTCCATTATCAATTTCGGAGCGAAAGGATTGAAAGGGGAAGGATTGGTTTATCCGCTTAGCGACTTTACGAATTGGTGGCAAGGAACTCTTAATGAAGCTACAAGCAATCGTTTTACCATTCAATGCACGGGAGAGTATTTAGTGTTTCTAGCTTCTATGTAAACCGATATTAATTCTCAAACATTCTCATCACTATGAGAAAAAATTCTCACTGCGACGAGAAAAAATACTCATAGTAATGAGAACTTTTTCTCATTGCGGTGAGAATCTTTCTTTCATTTCAATAGACTGTCAACGCCTCATAGATCACTGTATAACAACCTATTAAGACCGACTACAATGAAAGTAAATAGCTCTTGAAATCTGCAAATTCTTTCGTCATTTGCAAACTCTTCTTCTCGCCTTTCATAAATTCCTGCAATTTGGCAGGTATCTCTACTGATTCACCGATAATGCTTTCCACTGTTTCAAGGAACTTGGCCGGATGAGCCGTTTCAAGGAATACACCCGTTTCGCCTTCTTTCAAGCCTTCTACCAATGCACGGTATCCGCAAGCTCCGTGAGGATCGAGGAGATAATGATGTTCTTTCCAAGTTTCTTTCACCGTTTCACGGATCTGTTCGTCGGTATAAGTTGTTCCTGAAATTTCGGCAGAGATAGCAGCGTGCGAACCATTATACAAATCAAGTACACGGGCAAAGTTGCTAGGATCTCCCACGTCCATAGCGTTAGCAATTGTTGCAATAGACGGACGGGGATTGTATTTACCTGTTTGCAGATATTGATAGAAAATATCGTTGCGGTTGTTGGCAGCAATGAAACGCTTCACGGGCAATCCCATTTTCTTTCCGAACAGTCCTGCGGTGATATTTCCGAAGTTTCCGCTAGGTACACAGATGACGGCGTTATCCGCTTTTCCGACACGCTTCAGTTGAGCGTATGCATAGAAATAATAAAATGCTTGCGGCAGGAAACGGGCTACATTGATGGAATTGGCAGAAGTCAATGATAGATGTTCATTCAGCTCCTTATCCATGAAAGCAGCTTTTACCAATGCCTGGCAATCATCAAACGTTCCGTCCACTTCGAGCGCAGTGATGTTCTGTCCCAGTGTAGTGAATTGTTTCTCCTGTATTTCGCTGACTTTTCCTTTCGGATAGAGCACATATACATGAATACCGTCCACACCCAAAAAGCCGTTAGCCACAGCACTTCCCGTATCACCGGAAGTGGCTACCAGTACATTCACATTCTTCTGACCTTCCTTCTTAATAAAGTATCCCAGCAGACGCGCCATGAAACGACCGCCTACATCTTTGAAGGCCAGTGTCGGTCCGTGGAAAAGTTCGAGCGAGTAGATGTTATCCGCTACTTTCACCAAAGGTACATCAAAACTTAAGGTATCATATACAATCTGTTTCAGGGTGTCGGCAGGAATATCCTCACCGAAAAAAGCATCGGCTACACGATAAGCTATTTCCTGAAAAGACAACGTATCAATCGTATCGTAAAACTCTTGTGGAAGAGGCTTGATAGACATAGGCATAAACAACCCTTTATCGGCTGCAAGACCTTTTACAACTGCTTCCTGTAGAGAAGCCACCGGCGCTTGTTTATTCGTACTATAATATTTCATGGGATGATATTTTTAGTGCTCACCACAGATTACACAGATTTACACAGATATTTTCTCTATTATTACATAATACAAAAGTCTCTTATCACTTTAAATCTGTGCGAATCTGTGTAATCTGCGGTGAACATTATTTCATAAATTCTTTAATAAACTCGTCTTCTTTCAACACACCGTAACTACCATTGCAGGCAGATACTTCGTCGTAAGTTTGCACCTCGTCCGGCTCAATTCCCGGATACCAAATAAGGAACGGGATAGGATCGGAAGTGTGCGTGCGAAGTTCGCAGGGAGTAGGATGGTCAGGCAATACGGCTATTGCTACCGGTTCATCCCAATCTTTCACTGCTTCGTAGATAGGTCCTACGGCACGTTTATCCAGATTCTCGATAGTGAGAAGTTTCAAGTCGATGTCTCCTTCGTGTCCGGCCTCATCGCTGGCTTCGATATGAAGATAGACAAAGTCATCGGTTTTCAAGGCTTCCAATGCAGCAGCCACTTTATTTTCATAATTCGTATTATACAGGCCGGTTGCCCCTTCTACCACAATACGACGTAATCCGGCATAATAACCGATTCCATTTATCAGATCGACAGCCGAAATCACCGCACCTTTTTTCACTTGCGGGAAAGTTTCGGAGAAAGTAGTCATCTGCGGACGATAACCGGGGCTCCAGGGCCAAATACTATTGGCGGGGTCTTTGCCTTCAGCTATGCGTTTCAGGTTCAACGGATGATTCTTCAACAGTTCCTGTGATTTTAGAATCAGGTCGTTAATCAGGTCTGCCGTTTCTTGTGCTTCCGGGGTCAATGGTTTCACCATCAATGGGCGGAAAGGTTTCAAAGGAACATCGTGCGGAGGAGTACAGTCCAGTTCTTTATTTCCTCCCTTGATAACCAATAGATGACGGTACTGGACTCCTGTGTGGAACCGTACGCGGTCATTGCCCAGTTTCTCTTGCAGGTATTGAATCAATACGTCCGCTTCTTCTGTAGATATGTGTCCGGAGGAGTGATTCTTCAGAATTTCTCCTTCCACACAAATCAGATTACAACGCATTGCCATCTCGCCCGGTTTCAAATCCACGCCGATACTGGCAGCTTCCAGCGGTCCACGACCTTCGTACACTTTCGGAAGATTATATCCCAACACTGACATGTTGGCTACTTCACTACCCGGATGGAAACCTTCCGCCACGGTAATCAGGCGGCCGTTACGCCCCATTCGGGCTAACTGATCCATATATGGCGTCTTCGCATATTGCAGGAGCGTCTTGTCCCCTAATGACTTCACTGGCCAGTCGGCCATTCCGTCTCCCAATATAATGATATGCTTCATTTCTTTTGAAAATTAAGAATGAAGAATGATGAATGAAGAATTGGCTGCACCATTACGCTGCATAGTAATTCTTCATTCTTCATTTTTAGTTCTTCATTTAATTAAACGTTTGCGATGCTCATGATGTCGGCAAATACTCCGGCAGCGGTAACTCCGGCGCCGGCACCGTATCCCTGAATCATCATCGGATATTCTTTATAGCGTTCTGTAGTAAGCAGGATAATGTTGTTGCTGCCTTCCAAGCCGTAGAACGGGTGGTTGGCGCCTACTTCCTGTAAGCCGACAGAGGCTTTTCCGTTCTCCAGTTTGGCAACGAAACGCCAGTGTTTATTTTCTTTCTCCAATACCTGACGGCGGGCTTCAAAGTCTGCGTCGAGACTTGGAACACGTTTCCAGAAATCTTCCAGAGAACCTTCAAAGAAGTCATTGGGGACAAAGAGGTTCTTTTCAACATCTTCCTGTTCCAGACGGTATCCGGCTTCACGTGCCAGAATCACCAATTTACGGATGACGTCTTTTCCACTCAAGTCGATACGCGGGTCCGGTTCGGAGTAGCGTTCTTCCTGTGCCATTTTGATGGTACGGCTGAAAGGAATATCGGCGCTGATCTTATTAAAGATGTAGTTCAGTGTGCCTGAAAGCACTGCTTCAATCTTCAGAATCTTGTCGCCGCTATGAATCAGGTCGTTGATCGTGTTAATAATCGGAAGACCTGCACCTACGTTTGTTTCGAACAGATATTTCACACCACGTTGGCGGGCAATTGTTTTCAGTTCACGATAGTTTTCGTAAGCGGAAGAAGCGGCAATCTTGTTGGCTGCTACCACAGAGATATTGTGTTGCAGGAAATCTTTGTAAAGCGATGCGATATCGGCGCTGGCCGTACAGTCTACAAAAACGGAGTTAAAGATGTTCATTCCGATAATCTCGTCGCGGATGGTTTGCAGACTACTGTCTTTACCCTTTTCCAACAGTTCCTGACGGAAATTAGAAAGGTCGAAACCTTCACGGCTGAACATTGCTTTGGCAGCATCAATGATACCTACCACATGGAGTTTCAATCCGTTTTCCATCATGAGTTTCTGCTGTTGGCAACGAATCTGTTCTACGAGGCTGCCGCCTACTGTACCGACACCGCAGATAAAGAGGTTCAGTACCTGATATTCGGAGAGGAAGAAAGAGTCGTGAATGACATTCAGGGATTTACGCAAAGATTTGGAATCGACCACAAAAGAGATGTTTGTTTCCGAAGCTCCCTGTGCACAGGCAATTACGTTAATACCGTTGCGTCCCAGCGTACCGAAAAGTTTACCGGCGATACCCGGGGTATGTTTCATATTCTCGCCTACGATAGCAACAGTAGCTAAATCTCTTTCCGCAAGAATCGGAGAAATCTCGCCCATCTCTATTTCTTTCGCAAATTCCTCGTTCAGCACTTCACAAGCCAGGTCGGCATCGGCATTACGCACACCGATAGAAGTACTGTTTTCCGATGAAGCCTGCGACACGAGGAATACGCTGATTCCGTTCTTAGCCAATGCTTTAAAGATGCGGTAGTTTACACCGATCACCCCCACCATACCGAGTCCCTGAACAGTTATCAGGCTGGTGTCGTTGATGGAGGAAATACCTTTGATAGCCTTGCTCTGCGGGTTGGAAACTTCTTGTTTGATAACCGTTCCCACTCCGTCCGGATTGAAGGTATTCTTTATTATAATAGGAATATTCTTGTGACATACGGGATAGATAGTCGGCGGATAAACCACCTTTGCACCGAAGTTACAAAGTTCGGTCGCTTCTACATAACTCAATTCCGTAATGGTATAAGCAGTTGAAATGACACGCGGGTCAGCCGTCATAAATCCGTCTACATCGGTCCAGATTTCCAGACTTGCCGCATCCAGAGCCGCAGCAATAATGGCAGCCGTATAGTCCGAGCCACCACGTCCGAGGTTCGTCACATCTCCTGTCGTTTTATCCGAAGAGATGAATCCCGGCACCAGTGACACTTTAGGGATAGACTGGAAAGCCTCTTTCACCAACTTATTAGTCAGGTCAGTATCCAACGTGTGTTTACTATGTTTTCTTTCGGTCTTGATAAAAGTGCGCGAATCGAACCATTTTGCTCCGTCAATCAGTTCGGTAACGATGATGGATGAAAGGCGTTCACCATAGCTGACGATTGTATCCGAAGTCTTCGCGGAAAGGTCTCTAATCAGATAAATTCCCTGGAAGATGTCCTTCAACTCGTTCAGCAGTTCGCCAATCTGACGTTGCAACGACACTTGCTTTTCTCCGGCAGGAATCACCTCCTTAATCATCTCCACATGACGGTAAACGATTTCGCGGAACTCGCCCTCGTATGCTGAATCTCCTGCTGCCGCCATCTTTGATGTATTTATCAATTTGTCAGTGATGCCTCCCAATGCGGAAACAACTACAATTACCGGCTCACTTGCCGACTCTACAATTCTCTTTACGCTTAAAATGCTGTTCACGGAACCTACGGACGTCCCGCCGAATTTCATTACTTTCATGAAGATACTTATTTAAATGCAATGTCCTGCAGTTTACTTTTTACAGAACGATTGGTTGTTTACGAATAAAATTGAAATTGAATTTTGCCTGCTTATACAAGCGTGAATCACGTAGATACACAAAAACTATCCATTAACCCCTAAGGGTCATGGTACACATGGATGTGACTGTATGTGGATAGTACTTCATCATAGTCCTTGTTTCTACTCTTGTTTTTGATAAGTGTCGCAAAAGTAATAATAAAAACGTTCAATCTATCACTTTTTTCGGTTTTTTTCTGATAAAAAGAATCTTCCGTCTTCTATTCGTCCTGTCATCCGCCTTTACTTTTATGACATTTTGCTACTTATATATCAAATATATTATTATATTTGCGAAAACAATCGCACAAAATCAGCTTATGAATCCATTAAATACTTCCGTATTGCTAATATACACCGGTGGAACAATTGGCATGATCGAGAATGCCGCGACAGGTGCTCTGGAGAACTTTAACTTCGAGCAACTGCAAAAGTATATCCCCGAACTGCAAAAGTTCAACTTCCCGATTGACACCTATCAGTTTGATCCTCCAATGGATTCGTCGGACATGGAACCGGATATGTGGCGGAAGCTGGTACGCATCATTCATGAAAATTACGACCGCTACCACGGCTTCGTCATCCTGCACGGAACGGATACGATGGCTTACACTGCTTCTGCATTAAGTTTTATGCTCGAAGGGCTCGATAAACCTGTTATCCTCACAGGTTCACAACTTCCCATAGGTGTACTCCGCACGGACGGAAAGGAAAATCTGATGACCAGCATCGAGATTGCCGTCGCACAAAACAAGGAAGGGAGAGCGCTCGTACCGGAAGTGTGCATCTTCTTTGAAAATCATCTGATGCGGGGAAACCGCACAACCAAGATGAATGCGGAAAACTTCAACGCGTTCCGTTCTTTCAATTACCCGGTATTGGCGGAAGCCGGAATCCATATCAAATATAATAATGTGCAGATTCACGTAAATGGTGAAGAGCGGGAATTGAAGCCTCATTATCTCCTAGATACCAATGTTGTGGTACTGAAACTCTTCCCGGGCATCCAGGAAGATGTGATTGCCGCCATTCTGGGGATTGACGGATTGAAGGCTGTCGTGCTCGAAACATACGGTTCGGGAAATGCTCCCCGGAAGGAATGGTTCATACGTCGGCTTTGTCAGGCCAGCGAACGTGGAATTGTGATTGTCAACGTGACGCAATGCAGCGCAGGAATGGTAGAGATGGAACGTTATGAAACGGGCTACCAGTTGTTGCAGGCAGGTGTTGTCTCCGGATACGACAGTACGACGGAGTCTGCTGTGACGAAATTAATGTTCTTACTGGGACATGGATATACAGCGGACGAGGTGCGCGACCGGATGAACCGTTCGATGGCAGGAGAGATAACTCTGTAAATTCCCTGTTTGTTTTACGCATTGAACAGATTTTATCTGAATTTGTTTTGCGCGTTGAACAAATTATGTCTATTTTTGTATTCCATAGAAAACAAATAAAGATATGGATACACTAATCAGAAGATACAAAAGGTTATTAACAGCTACTTCCACGACCTATATCAGAAGCCTGATGAATACAATCAATTGGGATAACCGTCTGATTGCTATCCGGGGAGCTCGCGGAGTTGGGAAAACAACTTTAATGCTTCAATACTTAAAACTTCATTATGCCAATGATAGCCAAAGTGCCTTATATACAAGTTTAGATAGTCTGTATTTCACACAGCATTCTCTTAGCGAACTCGCCGAACAGTTTTACCTGAAAGGAGGTAAATGCCTGTTCTTGGATGAAGTGCACAAATATCCGTCATGGAGCAAGGAAATTAAAAATATATATGATGAGTTTCCTGAACTGAAAATAGTATTCACCGGGTCATCCTTACTCCAACTGCTGAATGCGGAGGCCGACTTGTCTCGTCGATGCATATCATATAATATGCAAGGGCTATCCTACCGTGAATATCTGAATTTATACCATCAGATTGACATCCGCCCTTACACGCTGGAAGAGATATTGGACAAAAGTGATGGAATTTGTAATGAAGTGAATTCCCAATGCCGTCCCCTCGCCTATTTTGAAGACTATTTGAAACATGGATACTATCCTTTTTATTTGGAAGGAAATGCGGAATACTACACACGTATCGAAAATATAGCCAACCTGATACTCGAAATCGAACTTCCCCAGCAATGCGGAGTGGACATCAGTAACGTGCGAAAACTAAAAAGTCTGCTGGGAATCCTCTCCTCCGAAGTGCCTTTTATGGTGGACATCACTAAACTCTCTGCTATGGCAGAACTTTCACGTACTACTATTTTGGCCTATTTACAGTATCTGGACAGAGCTAAATTAATCCACCTTCTTTATTCGGATAATGACTCTATCAAAAAGTTACAAAAACCGGATAAGATTTATATGGAAAATACCAACCTGCTTTATGCATTGACCTTTAAAGATGTAAACAAAGGAACATTGAGAGAGGTGTTCATGGTAAACCAACTCGCCTATCAACATCGTGTGGAATATTGCACGCGTAGCGCAGACTATACGATAGACAGTAAATATACGATAGAAGTTGGCGGGAAAAGCAAAGACGGGAAACAGATAGCTAACAGTAAACAAGCATTTATTGCCGCAGATGATATTGAATATTCGGCCGGAAATAAGATTCCACTCTGGGCATTCGGATTTTTATATTAAAGAAAGAGAATATGGCAAAAGAGAAAACCGTATATGTATGCAGTAATTGCGGACAGGATTCACCGAAATGGGTGGGTAAATGTCCGTCGTGTGGAGAATGGAATACGTATGTTGAGGAAATCGTACGGAAAGAACCTACCAACCGCCGTCCGGTGTCGGGCATTGAGACACAGAAACCCAAACCACTGGCACTTAGCGATATTGAAGCG
Organism: Bacteroides sp. D1; assembly: GCF_000157095.2. Lineage (NCBI taxonomy): Bacteria > Pseudomonadati > Bacteroidota > Bacteroidia > Bacteroidales > Bacteroidaceae > Bacteroides > Bacteroides sp. D1. The sequence continues at coordinate 8,502 of NZ_JH114333.1, read as the reverse complement.
GACGACGAGCCACGCATCAATATGCACGATGATGAATTGAATCGCGTATTGGGTGGCGGACTTGTGCCGGGTTCTCTTGTCCTGATAGGCGGTGAGCCGGGAATCGGTAAATCCACGCTCGTCATGCAGACCGTACTGCACATGCCGGAAAAGAAAATCCTTTATGTGTCCGGTGAAGAAAGTGCACGGCAGCTTAAACTCCGTGCCGACCGTCTCTCTGATACTTCCAGCGATTGCCTGATTGTTTGTGAGACTTCGCTCGAACAAATTTATGTGCATATCAAGAATACGAATCCCGATTTAGTGATTATTGACTCTATACAGACTATTTCCACCGAGAGTATCGAATCATCTCCTGGAAGTATTGCGCAAGTCAGAGAGTGTTCGGCATCTATTCTTCGTTTCGCGAAAGAAACGCATACTCCTGTGTTGCTGATCGGTCATATCAATAAGGAAGGAAGTATTGCAGGACCTAAAGTGCTGGAACATATCGTAGATACCGTTCTTCAATTTGAAGGCGATCAGCATTATATGTATCGTATTCTGCGCAGTATCAAGAATCGTTTCGGCAGTACGGCAGAGTTAGGGATTTATGAAATGCGTCAGGATGGGTTGCGCCAGGTGAATAATCCTTCCGAGCTTTTGCTTAGTCAGGATCATGAGGGAATGAGTGGAGTGGCTATTGCTTCCGCTATCGAAGGAATCCGCCCGTTCTTGATCGAGACACAGGCTTTGGTCAGTTCTGCTGTTTATGGAAATCCTCAACGTTCGGCAACCGGTTTCGATTTAAGAAGAATGAATATGCTGCTGGCTGTTCTCGAAAAACGTGTCGGATTTAAGTTGGCACAGAAAGATGTGTTCCTGAATATTGCCGGAGGACTGAAGGTGAATGACCCGGCTATCGACTTGCCGGTTATCAGTGCCATCCTTTCGTCCAATATGGACGCAGCCATTGAGCCGGAAGTTTGCATGGCGGGAGAAATCGGATTATCGGGAGAGATACGTCCTGTGAATCGAATTGAGCAACGTATCGGTGAAGCCGAGAAATTAGGTTTTAAACGGTTCTTGTTGCCAAAATACAATCTGCAGGGTATCGATACAAAAAAGTTAAAGATAGAATTAGTGCCTGTGAGGAAAGTGGAAGAAGCATTCAGAGCTTTATTCGGATAAGCAATAAACTTCTACCTCTGCTACTCATAAGATAAAACATTTCCACATATATAATATTAATAGAATATCTCAATCTTTTTAACAACACCTATTTTATAGCATCAACGCAATAGATAAAAAGAAATAAAATTGTATATTTGCACAATTATAATTAAAACGAGAAACAAAAAACAGTAAGCTTTAATTCTGACATATTAGTATTTGCTATTATTTCTTGTGTAGTAAAACGACCAAATAAAAAGCTCGAAAGAAATAAACTTGGTGAATACACCTTCAACGGGGTGTGTTCCTACGGTTTATTTGGTTCGGGCTGGGTGCTTGGTCGTACCTTCTACATTCTGAATAAATACGAGGTCACACCTTTTTTATGCCCGAATACAACCCCCTTAAAATTGCATAGCCTATGGTATAAATTTTCAATCTTCTTATAATAGAATATTGCTTCACAACATTTCTCCGATAGAAAAACGACCAATTTATTCTAAAGCCCAGAGAAAGGTATAGGTGAATGCATCCCGTTTTATTTTGTTACGAACTGGGTGCGTTTCGCTTTGTATACTTCCCTCCAGAGAAAAGATACAAAGTGGAGCGCACTTTTTCCATAACAAATTAAAACTTATTAAACAATGACAGACGAAGAGCTTCAATCAAAAAGCATCGATTTCCTCCGCTTTCCACTAATTGTAGGAGTAGTGCTAATTCATGCACATTTTTCCAATGTAATTATGAATGGTGTTAATGTTAATATATTGCATGAATACTCATGCCCGATATATGATACAACATCTTATTTTTTTTCAGAACTAATTGGCCGTATTGCCGTTCCACTGTTCTTTTTCATTTCTGGCTTTTTATTCTTTTACCGATCGAAGGAATTCTCACTATCAGTATATAGACATAAATTAAAGAATCGTGGACGCTCTATCTTGCTCCCCTACTTATTTTGGAACCTAATGATTATTTCATATTCCATTCTCATACAAACGATTCCGGGACTTTCGTCAAGTACCAATCAGTTAATGGATATGTATTCATTGACTGATTGGTTAGATGCTTTTTGGAGCATAAATGGAGGATGTCCTATTTGTTATCAATTCTGGTTTTTACGCGATTTAATAGTTATGATACTTTTTTCCCCGTTGATATATATACTTGTGAAATACTTCCGTTGGTTTAGTGTCTTTGTATTAGGAGTATTGTGGTATTTTAATTGGTGGTTCTCTCTTCCCGGATTTAGTATAGCAGCCTTTTTTTTCTTCTCTGCAGGAGCTTGTTTCAGTGTTAAAAACTGTAATTTTGTTGCATTGCTAAAGCCTTGCCTATTGCCTTCGGCAATGTTTTATTCTCTATTGGCGCTTGTATGCATATATTTTAGGGAACAACCATGGATAAACTTTATCCATTCATTGAGTATTCTTACAGGTATTGTTCTTGCCATTTCTCTATCAGCCCACTTTATAGAACGAAGAATGTGGACTGCAAATACTTTCCTTGTAGGTGGCGCTTTTTTCATTTATGCCTTTCATGGTATACCATTAGGAGTTATCTTAAAATATACCCTTAAATACCTTCCCGTTTCAAACGATATGATATTTTTGAGTATTTACTTTTTGAGTGCAGGATTTATCATTCTTACAAGTTTGGGAATTTACAGTCTATTGAAGAAATGGCTTCCCCGTTTCTTAAGTGTTGTGACAGGGGGACGCTAAAGATATAGTTTGAAATCAAGTGTTGTATGGCTATAACACTTGATTTTTTTTGATACCTTTGTAGCAAATTCTAAATCGATGATACAAGAATACCAACTCCGCATCCTTCCCGAAATCGCAGCAAACGAACAGCGATTGAAAGAATATCTTTCTAAAGAAAAAGGTTTGAACCTGCGTGACATCACTGCTACCCGAATCTTGAAACGAAGCATCGACGCACGTCAGCGGACTATCTTCGTCAATCTGAAGGTACGGGCATACATTCGTGAGATGCCTAAGGATGACGAATACGAACATACTATATATAATAAGGTAGAGGGAAAACCGCAAGTGATTGTCGTGGGTGCAGGTCCTGGCGGACTATTTGCAGCCCTGCGTCTCATCGAACTGGGATTACGTCCCGTTGTTATCGAACGCGGAAAAGATGTGCGCGAGCGAAAAAAAGATTTAGCACAGATCAGCAGGGAACACACGGTTGACCCGGAATCGAATTACAGTTTTGGCGAAGGGGGTGCAGGAGCTTATTCGGATGGGAAACTCTATACCCGGAGCAAGAAGAGAGGGAATGTAGATAAGATTCTGAACGTATTTTGCCAGCATGGAGCTTCGACTTCGATATTGGTGGATGCGCATCCGCATATCGGAACAGACAAATTGCCACGTGTCATTGAAAATATGCGGAACACCATTATCGAATGTGGCGGAGAAGTACATTTCCAGACACGAATGGATGCATTGATTATTGAGAACGATGAAGTCAAAGGTATCGAAACAAATACAAGAAAGACTTTTCTCGGACCCGTGATACTGGCAACCGGACATTCGGCGAGAGATGTATATCGTTGGCTGGCTGCGAATCATGTGGCGATTGAAGCGAAAGGCATTGCAGTCGGTGTCCGTTTGGAGCATCCGGCAATGTTGATCGATCAAATACAATACCATAATAAGAATGGACGGGGCAAATACCTGCCCGCTGCTGAATACAGCTTTGTAACACAGGCAGAAGGCAGAGGAGTATATAGTTTCTGTATGTGTCCCGGAGGTTTCATCGTTCCTGCCGCCAGCGGACCGGAACAAGTGGTAGTAAACGGCATGTCTCCTGCCAACCGTGGGTCACGGTGGAGTAATTCGGGAATGGTAGTGGAAATTCAACCGGAAGATTTGGGAAATGAAGAATTAAAAATGAGGAATAAAGAATTGGCTGCGCAACAAGATGAACAGCTGATGGCACTAAACCCGAATTTGAAAAGTTCACAACTTTCAGAGATTAATTCACAGTTACTATCTGTTCTTCACTTTCAAGAGGAATTGGAACGTCAATGCTGGTTGCAGGGAGGCAGACGACAGACTGCTCCGGCACAACGCATGCTGGATTTTACCCGCAAGAAATTGAGTTACGATCTGCCCGAGTCATCCTATAGTCCGGGATTGATTTCGTCTCCACTTCATTTCTGGATGCCATCATTTATTAGCAAAAGGCTATCTCTTGGTTTCCAACAATTCGGACGAAGCAGTCACGGATTCCTGACAAATGAGGCAGTAATGATTGGTGTGGAAACACGAACTTCTTCCCCCGTTCGTATCATACGCGATAAGGATACTCTACAACATGTCACCGTTCGCGGATTATTTCCTTGCGGAGAAGGCGCAGGCTATGCCGGAGGAATTGTGTCTGCCGGGGTGGACGGCGAACGATGTGCAGAAGCAGCAGCCAACTATTTCAATCATTAATTAAACTTACACTAAAATGAATTATCAACCCGAAATAGCAATCGTAGAAGCCAATACATTGACCTGTCTCGGTCTGAAAGGAATCCTGGAGGAAATGATTCCTATGGCAACCATACGGACTTTTCATCACTTCAGCGAACTGATGGACGATACTCCCGATATGTATGCCCACTATTTCATTTCCGCACAGATTTACGTGGAGCACAATGCTTTCTTTCTCCCCCGGAAACGAAAAACGATTGTATTGGCAAGCGACAGTCCGCAATTCCAACTGTCCGGCGTACCTGTACTCAACATTCACGAATCCGAAGAAGAGCTGGTGAAAAACATATTGAAACTTCACCAACATGCTCACCATGACGGTTATCCGGTAAAAGATATGCCACCCATGCCTCCGATGCAGCCTCATCAGGAAATTCTATCCGCCCGTGAAATAGAAGTGCTCGTACTGATAACCAAAGGATTAATCAACAAAGAAATAGCAGATAAACTGAATATCAGCCTGACTACCGTTATCACTCACCGAAAAAATATCACGGAGAAATTAGGCATTAAGTCCGTCTCCGGGCTGACTATTTATGCTGTAATGAACGGATATATCGAAGCTGACCGAATCTGACCTCTTAAAAAATAAGTCATAATCCTAATAAATGAGGATTGACCGTCATCTATATTTGCCGTTACTTTGCACCAGATAAATTAACAGCAGATGAAGACAAAGAATATTATGATTGCCCTCACGCTCCTGACGACAGGTACAGCATGGGCGGAAGATTTCCCGAAAGACTCACTAAAAATAGTAGACATCGAAGAAGTGGTAGTGATTGCCACTCCGAAAGAGAATCGTAAGTTGCGTGAATTACCGGTGGCAGCCACTGTTTTATCGCAAGATAATATGCGCGCCAATCAGGTGAACTCTGTGAAAAACCTGACAGGCATCGTCCCTAATCTGTTTATCCCCGATTATGGTTCCAAACTGACCACTTCCATTTATATCCGCGGAATCGGCTCACGTATCAACACTCCGTCCGTAGGACTTTACGTAGACAACATCCCTTATATCGACAAATCCGCTTTCGACTTCAACTATGCTGATATCGAACGTATTGACATTCTCCGAGGACCACAAGGTACTCTCTACGGACGTAATACGATGGGAGGACTTATCAAAGTGCACACAAAATCGCCTTTCACTTATCAAGGTACTGATATCCGCATGGGAGCAGCGACCTACAATAATTATAATGTGTCACTCACCCACTATCACCGGACATCCGACCGCTTCGCTTTTTCTACCGGAGGTTTCTACGAACACACAGGTGGCTTCTTTGAAAATTCGGCAAGAAACAACGAAAAGGTAGACAAGAGCAATGCCGGTGGCGGACGTTTCCGTGGTATTTACCTGCCTACTTCGAACCTGAAAATAGACATGGCCCTTAGCTATGAATATAGCGATCAGGGCGGATATCCGTATTACTATACCGGGATTACCCCCAGTGCGATAGCTAAAGCGAAAGAAAATGGTAAAGAAATGACAGAAGACCGTGCCGATTATATCGGAAAGATTTCATATAACGACCGCAGCAGTTACCGCCGTGGATTGCTCAACTCCGGTGTTAACATCGAATATCAAGCCAATAACTTTATATTAAGTGCCGTGACAGGTTATCAGAACCTGAACGACCGCATGTTTCTCGATCAGGATTTCACAGAAAGAGATATTTTCAATATTGAGCAAAAGCAGCGTGCAAATACCATTTCCGAAGAGATTGTATTGAAAGCCAAACCCGGAAAAAGATGGCAATGGGCTACGGGCGCTTTCGGATTCTATCAATGGCTGCATACTACGGGACCTGTTTTGTTTAAAGAAGAAGGAGTGAAGTCGGTCATTGAAAACAACGCCAATGCAGCTTTTGAAGAAGTATCTGCCAAACCCGGAGCTCCCACCATGGGAATGACCGTACATAACCCGTCATTAAGCGTAGGAGGAACTTTCGATACCCCGACTCTTAGCGGTGCACTTTATCATCAGTCTACTTTCAACAACTTGTTCATAGAAGGACTGTCCGTTACAGCCGGCCTCCGGCTCGATTACGAGAAAATCAGTATGAAGTATAATTCTCTTAGCACTCCTATCGACTTTGGTTTTGATTTTCACTTAGCTATGGGACCCAACCAAATAAACTTGTCTGATCAGAATATGAAAGCCCCTGCCTCTTTCGTTGGCAAGCTCTCTACTGATTATGTACAGCTCCTACCCAAATTTGCTATTCAATATGAATGGAAGAATCAAAATAACGTTTATGCCACCGTCACCCGGGGATATCGTTCGGGAGGATATAACATCCAAATGTTCTCTGACTTATCACAAACAGAATTGAAAAATTCGATGATGAATGCCATCAAAGAAAGTCCGACAATAGGGCAAGATGCCACCTGGGGAAAAACCATCATTAATATGATGAACCAAATGGTACCTACAAAAGAGATTGATGTAAAAGCGTCCACCACTTACAAACCCGAATATTCGTGGAACTACGAAGTAGGTAGTCACCTTACTCTATGGGAAGGAAGACTTTGGGCTGACGTCGCAGCATTCTATATGGATACCCGCGACCAACAACTCTCCCAATTTGCAGAAAGTGGTCTGGGACGTATCACGATCAATGCAGGAAAAAGCCGTAGCTATGGTGCAGAAGCAGCCCTTCGTGCCAGTGTGACAAAAGAACTTAGCCTGAATGTCAGTTACGGATATACGTATGCCACCTTTACGGATTATGTAATCACCGAAGAGCAAAAAGACGGCACTTTTAAAGTAACCGCAGATTATAATGGCAAATATGTTCCCTTTGTCCCCAAACATACCTTAAATATCGGAGGAGAATACGCCATCACCTGCAGTCCGCGCTCTATCTTCGACCGGGTTGTATTCCAAGCTAATTATAACGCTGCCGGACGTATCTACTGGACTGAACAAAACGATGTCAGCCAATCTTTCTATGGCACACTCAACTGGAGAACGAATCTGGAAATCGGTGACGCAATGATTAGTTTCTGGGCACGCAACTTCTTGAATAAAGAATATGCCGCCTTCTATTTCGAAACAATGAACAAAGGTTTTATGCAAAAAGGACGCCCAATGCAATTTGGAGTAGATCTCCGCTGCCGGTTCTAATCATTTTCACTCATAGAGATATTATTGGTTCTTCTTCAAATTCCGTGCTAGTAAAGCTCATTGAAAGGTTGATGGATAAAGGGATATCGGCATATTAGAAATAGCAAATAAATTATCCAAGCTATATGCATCTTAAAGTACCCCGGAATAGCCATGAATAAGGTTATTGAACATAAATAAGTAGCACGGAATTTGATTAAGAACCTATTATTTAGTCATTTTATTGTCAGCTAAAGATTTTATCCATATAAAACAATGATTATCAACCCATTGACACCTGACAATAAGTGCTGACAATAACCCAAAAACAGGCTGACAATAAAAGATTCGGACTTTTATTGTCAGCCTGTCTCTTATAGATTGATGGCATGGAATACGTGATAGAAGAACGTATGCCTCTATGAAGTATGCATTATAAAGTCGTTATACTTAATTAATCCAATAGGCATTGTTCTCTTAACCCTGTAAGCATTCGGTCACGTGCGTGTTTGTTTCCCTTCTTTTCCTTCCTACCTTTGTGTCTTCATTACAATCTTAATCCATTATGTGTTCAGTATTAGTATTTTCTAGCGAAAGTGATAAACTACGTAGCCTTTTTTCCGAGTCTAACCATTTTGATTCGGTTCTTTTCATATTTGATGGTGGTCGTCGTTATAAAGTTTCGGCTTCCAGCCTTGGTATCCATTCCCCTCAGGACCTACTTCTCCCTTTAGGCCT
>NZ_JH114332.1:178100-288157 GCF_000157095.2 Bacteroides sp. D1 | reverse complement strand
CGACCTTGTTATGCACCATGTAAGGAAACTAAAGAACTTGCAGGGAAAGGAAAGCTGGGAACGACACATGATTGCCCGTAAACGCAAGACGATTGCCGTGTGCAGGAGTTGTCACAAGAAGATACATGACGGAAAGATAGACTGAAATTAGTGGAGAGCCGGATACGCTGAGAGGTGTAAGTCCGGTTCGGGGGCGAGCATTTGGAAACCTACCATAGAAATATGATAAGGCGCTGGGTGCTTAGCCTACACAAAACGGTTAGAAAGTATTTTGGTGAGGCCGTTGTCGTCACTCAAGAACTGGACGATATTGTATCAAGTCCCATTATCAAAGACACCATTATCAACAATGCCGATTGTAAGATTCTGCTGGATCAGCGAAAGTATATTAACAAGTTTGACTCCGTACAGTCCCTGCTCGGATTGACCGACAAAGAGAAAGGGCAGATATTGTCTATCAATCAGTCCAACGATCCGGCACGGAAGTATAAGGAGGTTTGAATAGGCTTGGGAGGTGTCCGGTCCGCTGTCTATGCCACAGAAACCTCTGTCGAGGAGTATCTCACCTATACCACGGAAGAAACCGAAAAACTGGAAGTCACACAAATGACAGAGAAGCTGGGCGGCAATATGGAGCAGGCTATCCGAATGTTGGCAAGTGAGAAGAAAAAGAAAAAATAAACGATTAAAATAAAGAAGCAATGAGAAAGAGAATTATAAGCATGTTGTTTGTCCTGTCGGCCTTTATAGTACCGGCAAGCGTACAGGCACAGTGGGTGGTGTCCGATCCGGGCAACCTCGTCCAGGGTATCGTGAACAGTGTCAACGAAATAGTGGAGACCTCGGAAACGGCGCAGAATGCCCTCTCCACATGGAAGGAGACCTCAAAGATTTTCGAGCAGGGGCGTGAGTATTACGACAAGCTGCGCAAAGTGAACGACCTGATCAGCGGCAGCGAGAAAGTCAAGGAGTCCGTCCTGATGCTCGGTGATATCTCCGAGATTTACGTGAACAATTTCGGCAAGATGCTAACCGACAAGAATTTCAGCCAGCGGGAGCTGAATGCGATAGCTGCCGGTTATAACACCATCATGAAGAAGAGCAGCCGCAGCATTACCGAGCTGAAGAATATCATCAATCCCACCGGCATGTCCATGAACGACAAGGAACGCATTGACCTGGTGAACCGGGTATACAGGGAAATGACACATTACAAGGAATTGGCCAACTACTACACCCGCAAGAACCTGCATGTATCCTACCTGCGTGCCAAGGAGAAGAACGAGCAGCAACAGGTATTTGACCTGTACGGCAAGGATGAGCGTTATTGGTAGTCTACAATTTTAAAAGAATCAATTATGGTATTATTATCCATTTCATTTGAAAATATGCACCAGATTCTTCGGAATCTCTATGATACGATGACCAAACTCTGCCACCCGATGATGGACATGGCGATGGCACTCGCTGCATTAGGAGCTTTGTTCTATATCGCTTACCGTGTCTGGCAGTCGCTCTCCCGTGCGGAGCCCATCGATGTCTTTTCGATGTTACGGCCTTTTGTCCTGGGCATGTGTATCCTTTTCTTTGACGTGATGGTGCTGGGAACTCTCAACGGTATCTTTAGCCCCATCGTTCAGGGAACCGGAATGCTGCTCCGTGACCAGACCTTCGACTTGCAGAAGTACCAGCAGGAGAAGGACAAGCTCCGTGCGGACATGATGGCTAAGACGATGATGACCGGACGTGTCTTTGCTTCCAATGAGGAGCTGGATGCGGAACTGGATAACATGGACTGGAGTGAGGAGGAGCATACGGCCTTGCAGACCATGTATGAGGTTTCGTATGCCTTCTCCCTGCAAGGTATTGTCCAGATGGTCATGCGCAAATTGCTGGAGATTCTCTTCCAGTCCGCTTCGCTGGTCATCGACACGATCCGTACCTTTTTCCTGATAGTCCTAAGCATTTTGGGACCGATAGCCTTTGCCCTGAGTGTTTTTGACGGACTGCAGAACACGCTTGTCCAATGGCTGGCACGCTATATCAGTGTCTATCTCTGGCTACCGGTGGCTGATCTCTTCGGGGCGATGCTTGCCAAGATACAGACGCTAATCCTGCAGGAAGAGATGAACCTGATGGCCGATCCGATGAGTGTCATTGACGTGGACGGTTCCTCGGCCATCTATCTGATATTCATGGTCATCGGCATTATCGGATATTTTTGTGTGCCCACTGTTTCGAACTGGATTGTCCAAGCGGGAGGTATGAGTGCCTATAACCGGAATGTCAACAATACGACATCCAAGGTGACCAATGTAGCCGGTGCTGCGGCGGGTGCTTCGACGGGAAATGTCGGTGCCGTATTATTGAAAAAGTAGAAATTGAAAAAACATAAAATTATGGAATTTAAAAGTTTTAAAAACATCGAATCCTCGTTCAGGCAGATCCGCCTGTTCACGTTGGTCTTTCTGGGTATTTGTGCCTCACTGACTACGTATGCCATCTGAAAGTCCTACCTCTTTGCTAACCAGCAACGGGAGAAAGTATATGTATTGGATCAGGGCAAGTCACTCATAGTGGCGTTATCCCAAGATGCGGCATTGAACCGTCCGGTGGAGGCCCGCGAGCATGTGCGCCGCATGCATGAACTGTTCTTTACGCTGGCTCCCGATAAGGCCGCTATCGAATCCAATATCAACCGGGCCATGTATCTGGCGGACAAGAGTCTTTATAGTTATTACCGGGATTGGAACGAGAAAGGCTATTATAATCGTCTGATCAGCGGTAATATTAACCAGACTGTCCTGGTAGACAGCATGCAGTGTGATTTCGATAACTATCCGTACCGGATCACCACCTTTGCCCGGCAGATGATTATCCGAAACAGCAATATCACCGAGCGTTCCCTGGTCACCCGTTGCTTCCTGCAGAGTACGGTCAGGTCGGATAATAATCCGCAAGGCTTCATGGCGGAACGCTTTGAGATTTTGGAAAACAGGGATATAAGGACCGTTGAACGCTAATATATTAAGGTAATGAAAAGCAGGAAGATAAAGACAGAGATCAGCGAAAAACTGAAGAACGTTTGCGAGGAGCTGTCCGAAAAAGAGCGTAAGGGAGTGCTTGTGGGCATGCTGGTTACCAGTACCGTTCTATGTGGTATCACCGTAGCACGCGCTTTCGGGCGTTTTCTCTCTCACGGCACACAAAAGGAGTTGCCGTTTGTCCATCCGGTGGACTCCCTCCACCGGGCGGATAAAGACAGTATAATGTATCACCCTAAAACCAACGAGTAATGGAAGATAAAGATTTGGAAAAGCCCGAAGCGGCAGAAGAAACGGCGGTACAGCCGGAAAACGGCAGAGCCTTGAAGGAAGAACCTGAAAAAGAGAAGAAGGTGCTCACACCGGAAGAGATGGAAAAAAGAAGGAAGTTCATTGTGATTCCGGCCTTTGTGCTGGTCTTCCTGGGAGTCATGTACTGAATATTTGCCCCCTCCGGCAAGGAAAACGAGACGGAAGCCCCCGGAAATTCAGGATTCAATGTGAACGTACCCGAACCTACCACTGCCAAACTGGTGGATAAGAAGACCGCTGCCTATGAGAAGCAACAGGCGGAAGTGGAGGAAGAAAGCCGGATGAAGTCGTTGGAGCAGCTTGCCGGGACATTAATGAACGAAGGAAAGGGGGCATCCGATACCGGTGAAAAAGAAAAGGACGGAGACCGGTTGCAACAGTCCGTTAATACCTACGAGCAAATCTCCGGGCAGTTGAATGACTTCTATGAGACTCCCAAAGAGACGGCAAACAGCGATTTGGAAAGAAAAGTAGATGAACTGAACAAAAAGCTGGAAGAGGCGGAAAAGGAGAAGAACAAGACGGCTACCCGAGAAGAACTGATGGAGCGGTCCTACAAGATGGCGGCAAAGTATCTGAACCCGGATAAGGATACGGTCCAGGAGAAAGCTGTCGGAAAAGAACCCACGGAAACTGTTCCGGTTCAGCGGGCGGAGTATCAGACGACCTCCGGCCTTTCACAACCTGTTACGGATTCCGCCTATATCGCTTCGCTTACTGTCGAGAGGAATTACGGTTTTAATACTGCTGTCGGGAACAGCTACCAAATGGGGACGAATACCATCGCCGCCTGCATTTCGGAGAACCAGATCATTGAACAGGGAGGCAGGGTAAAACTCCGGTTGCTGCAACCTCTACAAGCCGGCAACATTACCGTTCCGGAGAACAGTCTGGTAACAGGTGCGGCGGTCATACAGGGAGAGCGTCTGGATATCCTGATCAGCAGCATCGAGTATGCCGGGAATATCATTCCTGTTCAGTTGGCGACTTACGATATAGACGGGCAGAAAGGTATTTTCGTTCCCGGATCGGAAACCCGCAATGCGGCAAAGGATGCGGCTGGAACGGTCAGCGAGAGCATGGGAAACAGCGTTTCGTTTGCACGTTCTGCCGGACAGCAGGTGGTCATGGACCTGACGCGCGGAGTCATGCAGGGCGGCACGCGGTTGATCACCGGACGGGTTCGCGCGGTCAAGGTGACACTGAAAGCCGGATATAAGGTGCTGCTGGTCACAAAGAGACAATAACGGATTATTCACTTTAATAAAAAAGACAAGACAATGAAAATAGTTATAGCATTCTTGATGGCTGTTCTGGCCTCGGTATCCGGTTTTTCACAGGAGGAAAGGCCGGTAAATCCCGTCAGGATTCTGACGGCGGGCCAGCATATCATCCCTTATAAAATAGAGGTCACTTTTGGGAAGACGGTGTATATCCTCTTCCCTTCGGAAGTGCGCTACGTGGATTTGGGCAGTAACAATATCATCGCAGGCAAGGCTGACGGAGTCGAGAACGTGGTACGTGTCAAAGCGGCGGTGAAGGAGTTTCCGGGAGAGACGAACTTCTCCGTGATTACAGGAGACGGCTCTTTCTTTTCCTTCAATGTCGTTTATAAGGAAGAGCCTTCCACACTGAATATCAATATGGACCAGTGGATGAACCCGGACGAGGGAGAAAAGAAAGGAGGCAGCTCCATCCGTGTCACGGAACTGGGCGAGGAAGATCCGACGGTCATTGCCAGCGTGATGTACACCATCCACCGGCTGGACCGTAGGGACGTGAAGCATATCGGATGCAGGCAGTTAGGGATGCAGGCTCTTTTAAAGGGCATTTATGTGCATAAGGACCTGATCTTCTTCCATGTTTCCCTGACGAACAATTCCAATGTGCCTTTCGATGTGGATTTCGTGCGATTTAAGATAGTGGATAAGAAGATAGCCAAAAGGACGGCTCAGCAGGAAACTTATATTGAACCGGTACGCACGCTCAATGCCCTGACACGCATCGAAGGAAAGAGCACGGGACGGATCGTGTATGCCTTTCCGAAAATTGTCATTCCTGACGACAAGTTGCTGGAAGTGGAAATTTACGAGAAAGGGGGAGGCCGTCACCAGCGGTTCTATATTGAGAACAGTGACCTGGTGGACGCGCGTATTGTGAATGAATTAATCGGTGAGTAATCATGAAAAGAGTTTTATTTATTTTGTTATGCATTTGTCTGCCCTTTGTGGCAGGCAAATCTTTTGCCCAGCGTTACCTGCCGGGGCAGAAAGGTATCCAGCTTACGTTAGGCGGTGTAGACGACTTCGGTTCAAATGTGAAGCATCTGCATGGTAATTTCCAGGTCGGACTGGCTCTGAGTCGGTATAACCGGAACCATTCCCGCTGGCTGTTCGGGGCGGATTATGTGAAAAAGCACTATTCCTATAAGGATGTTGCGATCCCCAAAGCGCAGTTTACCGGGGAGGTAGGTTATTTCGTGCCGTTCATCTCGGACCGTGGTAAGAACGTGTTCTTCTCTGCCGGTCTTTCCGCTCTGGCGGGTTATGAGACGACCAACTGGAACTGCAAGCTGCTCTATGACGGGGCGACTTTAAAGAATGACGGATGCTTCATTTATGGTTTTGCCCCGGCTTTCGAGATGGAGGCGTTCCTTTCCGACAGGCTGGTTTTTCTTTTCAATGTCCGCCAGAGGATATTCTTCGGATCATCCGTGGGGAATTTCCACACGGTGGCAGCTGTCGGTGTCAAGTACATTTTCAATTAGCGGCAACAGTATGGAACAAGGCAATTGGAACGTGGATGAGATGCTTCATTGGCTGGATATGAAAATAAACCGGGAAGACCGGAACATACGTGAACAAAGCAAGAAGATGAATGAGAATTTCCTACACTTTTTCGAATGGAATGCGGAGAGCCTGTATAAGTCTCATTTTATGTCCGGGTGTTATAAGATACTCCGGCAGGCGGTGGACGGGGCAAAGGGCATGGATACGGTTTGGAATATTGTTGAGGACAACATTGCTTACTGTGAGAACAAACTGTTGAACGGTCAGGTGGATTGTAACAGTTCCAGCCGGACAACGAATGTTGCCCATTTCCTGAAGTTGGAGTGTATGCAGCAGTTAGTTAGGGATTACCGGGAATTCGCGAATATCCTTGCGCAAACGCCTCCCGAAGAGAATTTGCAACAGACGGCTAATAAAACAGAAAAGAAGAGAGAAGAGCCGCCTGAAAGAAAGATAAAAACGGGCATCAGGCGTTAGCCGACAACGGACTCAATCAAGTAAATTATTCATTTAGTAATACGTAAAATCATGAAGATGAAATTAATAATAAGTGGTATCATGCTCACATTGCTTTGCCTGCTGGGTGGCTGTGATGATAAATTGGAAGTACAGCAGGCTTATGATTTCTCGCTAACGTCCTGGTATCTCCAGAAGACCATTTCCCCGGATGAGACCGTGGAGATTCGTCTGACACTCAATCGTAGCGGAAACTATGAGGAAGCCGGCTATCAAATCGGTTATATACAGATGGAGGGTAGCGGCGAGGTGTACGACAAGAAGAAGGTCTATCTGGTGAACCGGGAGATGCAACCGTTGGATTCGATAGCGGAGTTGGATGACAGCGATCCCTGCCGCCAGGTATTCACGCTCTTCTATCATAACCGAAGCAGCAAGAATGCGGAAATTAAATTCGTGATAGCGGATAATTTCCATCAGGAAAGAGAACTGGATATATCCTTTCAGAGCGAAACTGAAACGGACATGGAACTATAAATCGGACAACAATGGATAAAAGTGATTTAAGGATCGAACAATTGCAGCAATATCTTGACAAGAAGAAAGGGGTTGTGGAAAGCGATATAAAAGAGTATAACCAGCAACTGGGAAAAAACTATCTTCATTTCTTTGACTGGCATGCCGATGACTTGTATAAGGCCTGTTATATGGATAAGAATTATAAGGCCATTCAGGAGGCGATTGATACCGCTGAAACGCCGAAGGACATTGAAGGCTATTTGAAGCGTTGTACCCTGTATATAGAAGAAGATCTCCTGAACGGTCCGCTTGTCAAGAAAAGTACCAACCCGATGTCGAATATGGCCCATTCCCTGGAGATGGAATGCAAACAGGAGTTACTGAAGGACCTCCGGTATTTAAACAGGCTTCTTCAGAGTGAGACTGTAAGTGAAAGAATAAGGCCGCAAGAAGCACCCCGACAAGAAATTGTGCCTGTGAAAGAAAAGAAGAAAACGGGACCACGGTTGAGATAGTATCAATTGAAAGCAATAAAAAAGCTACTGAATTTTTGTTTCAGTAGCTTTTTTATTTATCCCGGTCTTATATTCCGGCTATACCAGATAAGCCTCAAAAAGATAATGTATGAATAACCGGCCCTTTTCCGTCCAGACCGTCAACATGGCCGTGCCTGTTTCTCCTGTGCGGCTTTCCCATACATGGGTCCGGGTTGCCGTATAGCCTTGATTCTGGTAAGGAGCTTTGAGCAGCCACTGACCGGATTGACGGAACTGGATGCCTGCCCATCGGAGCCGCTTGTTCAACATTCCGGCAGTCATTCCCAATTCTTTCGCTATCTGTGTGGTCGTGTAGGTGCTTTGGGATTGCAGGACTTTGTCGTAATACTGAACTTTTGGGGCCTGTAGCTTGAGTTTCAGGATAGCATAGTTGTTCTCCTTCTCCAATGCTGAAATACGGCTGTCTCGCTCTTTTATACGGTTCTGTGCGAGCAATATGGCACGCGCAAGCAGTTCATTATCCGTTTCGCCATTCTTCTTAAGAAGATAGCCACCGTTCTTTAGTGTTTCGGGAACCAGTTCATCAAATATCCAGCTTTCGAATTTCTCAGCGGAAGGCAGCTTGCTACCGGCAATCAGCCGGTATACGTTTCCTTCGCTGATGTACTTGATTTTCTGGACGGCACTGCGTGTAGGGGTGTCGTAAACCACGACACCCATTGGTTTACAATGTCTTACGACGGCATCTCTCGGATTGGAGTAGCCAAGTGCGGCGGCAACATCCGAGGCGCAGAACCATATTTTCCCGTCAATTTCCAGTGTCCGGATGCGTCCGAACTCGGGATGTTCAAATATCGATACTTTATTCATGACTGTTTAATTTATAGGTTTCTTCTATTGCTTTAAATATCTCGTAGACTACCTGGGGGACGATAGCGTTCCCGTATCCTTTAATGGATGCCTGTCTTCACCGAGAAAAGGAGATACCGTCCAATCGGGTGGAAAGCCCATCATCTCGGCTACAAACAGGGGATTGAGTTGGAAACTCTTTCCAGTCCGGGCGAAGAAATCCGGAAGGCTGTTCTTCTGTGGTATCTTTCCCCGTTTCTTCAGGTTCTCCAGTGAAGGTGCGCCTTTCCAATCCCGCGCTGTCGGTGTCGGCATCACTTGTCCTTCTGCCAGCCATTGTAGGATCGATTCTTCCAGATTGTTCCCGTCCGTGTTTTCCAGCTCAGTATTGTCCGGTATCGGTTCCGGTAGTATCCCGTAAAAGTCCAGAAAATCCGTCAGGCCGTTGGGATTCTTCTCTCCGGCTATCTGGGCATGGGGTGAGGATAAATTCATCGATTTCCATTTCCTGACTCTTTCGGCATGGTGTATCTCTGTTGCCACTGGCGTTGGCAGAAGCATTCCATGGATTATCTCCGGTAGTCCCTGCTGCCTGCTGCCCGGCCCCCTGCGCTTGTAGTCCTGTGCCGTCACGGTGGGCAATAAACCAAACTCTATCCCGTCTGTGAGGTGCACCGACGGAACAAGCCGGTATAAGTACCGGCTGGACGGAATATCCTTCGCGTTCAAGATCACGGCAAATGGTTTCAACAACATATTGCTGTCGTCTTTTAAATACAGGCTCACTCTCTCCGAATAGAGTGGATTGACTTCCCACTTCAGTCTCCTGACCGGGCTGTACCATCGTGAGGATGCCAGCAACGTTCTCACCAATGACCCAATCGGGCCTGATCTTATGTATGGCCCTGAGCATGTGAGGCCAGAGATAGCGGTTATCATCCGCTCCCTTTCTTTGGCCTGCGACGGAGAATGGTTGACAAGGAAAACCTCCTGTAAGGACATTGATTTTTCCTCTCCATTCCCTGAAATCTGTCGTTGTGACATCTGTATAACTTTTCGCATCTTTAAACCAGTAATTTAGAATGGTATTACAAAAATCGTCTATCTCGCAATGGAAGGCATTCTGCCATCCCATTCATTCGGCAGCCAGGTCTGGGGCGCCGAATCCACTAAACAGGGAAGCGTGTACCAGACGCTTCCGCTGTTTCTTGTCTTGCTCTTCTTCTTTCATTGTTTATTCATTATTTAGAGGTTCGAGGTTCATTACTTTTTTGTCGATCTTACGATAGATGCTCCCCATCTCCAGCATATTTTCCAATCGGAGCAGGTCCGTGATTTCATAGACGGTCATCCCTTTCTGTGTCGTGAAGCGGATATATCCTTTCTGTCGCTGTATCTCCACTTCTTCGGGAGTCATGTGCAGGACTTCACAGATTTCCTGCAAGGTCAGGGTAAGGCTTACTTCCTTAACTGTGTAGATGTAAGTCAGGATGTTCAGCATCTGGAGGCATTTGCGGTGTGATTTGACGAGTGCTGCGAATTTGTTTCGTTCTATGACGATTACTTTACTTTGATTTTCCATGTGAATTTTTATTTATGAGTTAATAGAATCGGATATGAAATCTTCGTTTAGACATTCTTCTCTCAGGAATTTATATACGTCAGAAGCCCAGAAGTAAATCTTGCCGCTGAGTTTGAAAAATGGGAGTTTCCCGGAATTACGCCAGCGGATCAGTGTCCGGTCGCATACTTTCAGCATCAGGCGCATATCCCGGCTGTCCAGCATTTGCTTACCGTTGAAACTGGTTACTGCTTCCAGAGCCGTTTCCAGCTTGGCAATCAGTTTTCGTTGTTCCTCAAAGTTGTCCTTTATCATTGCTTTGAGTATCTCAATATCATTTCTGTTCTCTTCCATACAATATTCCTTTGTTCTAATGGGTTATTTTTCTTTCTTCGGTTGCAAAGTTTTCAAAATTAGGCATGAAAAAATAGGGCTGACGGTAACCGCCAGCCCCACATTTTCCTTGTAACTCACTTGGTATCAATGTGAATTTTCAGAATATTTTTTCTTCATCAGGATAGAAAGGGGAATACACGCAATTCTCCTTCTTAAAAAAGAGACTGATAGAATGACAGAGGATATCGGATAAAAAAAGGCTGACAATTAATTGTCAACCCTTCTATAAATATGCTATGATTAACTTGGAAGCATCAAAAACATTGCTTACCTTTGTGTTACAGAGATATTTGAAATTATGCAGAGCAATGCAATGTGTAGCTGAACTTCCACTACTATATCGTTACCTGCATCTTTATAAAAACACTTTTAATCGCTGATTTATAAAAGATTAAAACGAACTACACTCTTTTAAGCAGGGGAACTAATTGTTTCACACCGAGAAACTAAAAGTTCACTACAGTTCCGTGGCAAAAAACAATTCTTTCCAAAGGAGAAGATAAAACCCGGCAAGTAGGAAAGGATTTCTTTATCTTATCTTTTTTACCTATTTTTGTATCGGTAAAAGAGATTAAAGGAGAACAATAAGATACAGTAAGAATGAAGAAACTAGTTATATTTGACCTGGATGGAACATTGCTGAATACCATCGCCGACCTTGCCCACAGCACCAATTATGCTTTAAATAAATTAGGATATCCCACTCATGAAATAGAAAAGTACAACTTCATGGTAGGCAATGGCATCAATAAACTCTTTGAATGCGCATTGCCCGAAGGAGAAAAGACGGAAGAAAATGTACTTCGTGTACGCAATGAGTTCGTTCCTTATTACGATATTCACAATGCAGATGATAGCCGACCTTATCCGGGCATTCCAGCGTTATTATCTTATCTGCAATCCGCAGGTATTCAGATTGCCGTAGCTTCCAACAAATATCAGGCCGCTACCGAAAAGCTGGTTGCCCACTACTTTCCGGAAATTCATTTCACTGCCGTTTTCGGTCAACGGGAAGGAGTCAATGTCAAGCCTGATCCAACAATTGTTTTTGATATATTAAAACTTGCCAATGTACGAAAAGAAGATGTTCTTTATGTAGGCGATTCCGGTGTAGATATGCAAACAGCAGCCAATGCCGGTGTAACTGCTTGCGGAGTGACATGGGGATTCCGACCACGTACGGAACTGGAAGAATTTAATCCGGCATATATGGCAGATGCTGCCGAGAAGATAAAAAAAATGGTCCTTTAATGATGATATCCTTATAAGAATAATTATGATTCGGCAAGTAAAACTTCAATAGTCTCAATAAGTTCTCTTGCCGGAGCTTTTATCGTACTGATTTCATCCTCCGATATTGAATAAATGCAATTATAATCCCCTTTTTGCCGTAATTGTTCCATACGCGCCAAAAAACTTCCCAAACGTGCACTAATTTTGCCTGTTTTTATAAAATTCAAGCCAAAGCAAGCTATCAACCCATCATGGGTTTTACATGATAATCCATTTTGTATTAATAAAGCCTGAACAGCATGAAAACAGGCATAATAATATCTATTGGAAGCAATATCCCAATACTTCATATCAAACATCTCATCTGCTTGTTTCAAAAATACTTTAGCTTTCTCCAGCTGTAATATCACCAAAGAATTACGTTCTTCATCTGTCAATTTCATACTAATTCAATTCCTTCCTGCTCTACATTTTTATAAAATGGCGTAATACAACTTGCAGCCCATTCTTTCATCGTATACATAATCGGATTAATCCGCGCTCCCAAGTCCCATCCCAACATAGTTAAGGGAAAGCTTACCTTATCATAATCTTCAGGCTCCAATTTTTCTTTATCCAAGATAATCAAAATATCCCAATCAGAATCAATCCGTGCATCCCCACGAGCTTGAGAACCAAACAACAAAGCCTTTCCACCTTTTGGTAAATGCTCTGTCAATGCCTGCTTAATAGACTCTAATATTTTATTTGTATGACTTTTCATATTCATTTCTCTTTTGTTGTACTCTTTTCTACAAAGATACAATAAATATTAATTCAAGAATAAGATAACGCTAATATCTATAGTCATTTATTCTCAAACATTTCTAATGCAATCTTATAATGAGACTAACAATCTGAAGAGAAAAGTTATTATTTTGTAAACACAATCTCTCCTTTACGTCCGCCACCACGAAGAAAGATTTCATAAGTATTATTACCTGATTCTTTTATTTCCAACAGATCCAAATCCGTATTTTTTGTTTGTTCTCCGCGTATAACTGTTTTTAATACCCCGCCTGCTTTCCGCCCAGTTGAAAGTCCTCCTTTCCAAGTGAGTATATATTGTTTTCCTTCTGTTAGATTAGTTATTGCTACTTTTTCTGTAGCCAAAGTCATGCACCAGTTATTGGGCTGTTCAAGTTCGACCGCAATATCCCAGATGAAATGAGGAGTTCCGGTTATACCCGTTTCTTCCGTAATAACATCTTCCTTGCTACATGATGCGATAAGCACACAAAGCAACAGGAAAAGCATTGCTTTCCTAAATACATCCAATGGTCTGTTTATGATCGTTTTTCTATTCATATTCTCTTTATTTTATGAATCGGTTTCATAATTCTACATTTCTGCGTTACCTTATCACTTTCAATTTAGTTACGCCACCATTATCTGTTGTCGCTTTCAAATCAATTTCTCCCTTATAGGCCGATAAATCCACTTGTCTATCAGAGAAAGAGACTGCCTTACCATTAATATAGAAGTACACAAATGCTTCTGCGCCATGACCTACTATCTTTGCCACATTTCCCTCAACAAGTATTGCCGCATCTTCCAGCCAATCGTAGCTAGTATCTTCACCACCCCCGGTAAGAAAACAACCCATTCCAGCATTATATAATTTACTATTCGTCTTCAGCCGCAAAAATTCTACATAAGGAAGACTTCCGTCTGACTTACGAGGCAAGGTAAGCTGGGAAGCATCCAAACTAACAAAATCATCATCCGTCACAGCCATGTCTACCGGAAGAAAAGAGTTGTTTGCTATTTCACATTCCGCTTGATTAACGTCTATGATATGTTTTCCCGAAGACCTCGGTGTATGTGACAAGTTATTCATTATAATATGACCATATCCCGGCACATCAACCGCTTCCGACGCAGTCTTCCTGTTCAACATACAGAAATTGGACGGGTTCTGATAACCCGTATTATTATACCACGCTATCCCTCCTAAATGATGATTGGCATAAAACCCCTTATTCTTATTCATATAAGCAAGGCAGTACTGAACAATGTGCATAGGAATCACACTTGGTGCTTTAGGACTATCACTCATCCCATATCCCCCGGACTTAAACCCAGTGCCATCACCAGCTTTACCCCCGTCTTTCGTATATCCATTCAAGAAAGACCAACAGTTATCAATGGTAAAAACCGCCTGGCAGTTAATCAAATCAAAACCATCATCACTGTTATACCACGCACGACACCCCCGGAATACATTGCCCGTATATTGGGGAGAAGTGAGATGTCCACCGAATCCATCTACATTTCCACCTTTACCGCCGTCGGATACAGGATCATAATTATTATAGGCATCGCAATTCAGCACCAGATTGTTCTTACCCGTCACTATATAGAAACCGATCGCCATACCGTCATGCATCGACAGATGTTCGTAGATATTATCACTTCCCCCTTCATTGCGGAAACATTCGGACTGGGTATGTCCCACAATAGTTACTTGTGTTCCCACCACCTCTATATTTCTGAAATGCAAATAAGAGCCACTTACATAAAACACAATAACACGTTCATTTTCCGGCTTTACCGCCGAAAGGTCAAAAACCGGACGCTCATTTTTATAACCGGAGTAACAAATTCGTTTGTCCGGTCCAGTTCCACTCTTTGACATTTTAAACACCCGGCTCCAAGTAGTACTTCCCGCAGTATAATGTTCCATTATCTCTGCTTCCGTCACTCGATATGTACCTTGCCGGATATATACAGTATCTCCTGCCATCACTTTTGATTGTGCTTTACCCAACGTGGCAAAAGGCTTATCAATCGTCCCACTGTTTGAATCGCTTCCATTAGTAGCCACAAAATAATTCGTAGCCGAAAGAGAAAAGAGGAAACATCCTATAAAAAAAAGAAGAAGGCTAATACGTTTCATTGTATATTAAGTATTATGTAGCAGCAAAGCTACTGTTTTTTATACCATAGGAGCTGTAATATCGTACGTAAAGAATAGAATTTTGTCTTTTCTACTTCAATTATCAGACAAATTCCAGCATTAACAATCATAGTTCATAATAACAATAGTTTGATATAAGGATAAAAATGCATCCTTTATATACAAATTTGCAGGTGAATACTCTCCCAATCCACTTCCTTTGTAGAAAGAAAATATTCAATCTTTATAACAATATAATTATGAAAAACTTATTTTATACGCTTACATTTTTTAGTTTTGTCACAGCTTGTAGTGATAATTCAGTCCAAAATCCAACACCACCTCCCGTGTCTGATAATGGTGATAACAATAATATGCAAGTTGTTGAGTTTCTAAGAAATCGTGCTATGGTGGCAAGTTATAACACTATCTTTCCTAATAAAGAAACAGAAAGAATAGAAAGAAAAGGCGTACTACTCAGCTGGAGATGGCTTTCCACCGATCCGGACGATATTGGTTTTGATATCTACCGCAAAGAAGGTAACTATAAATTCCAAAAGCTAAACAAAACTCCGATTATCAATAGTTCTAATTACAAAGATTTAACAGCAAACATTAATAAGATTCTCAAATACGAAGTTCGACAAGCAAATACCAATAATATTTTATGTTCATGTAACTTTACTCCGGAAATGGCACAGAACTTTTACCGGACGGTCCCATTAAACAATAATAATCTGCCATATCCCGATTTAGTATATAAAGCTTCGGATGCAGCTATTGGCGATTTAGACGGCGACGGAGATTATGAATTGGTTCTGAAACGTGAAGTGTCACCTCTTGACAATGGTAGCACGGGAATTGGAATTACTCCCGGAAGTTGCCTGTTAGAAGCATACAAGCTAACAACCGGGACATTTTTATGGCGTATCGATTTAGGCTCTAATATCCGGCAAGGTATTCATTATACTCCCTTCATTGTATATGACCTGAATGGAGATGGCAAGGCGGAGATCGCAGTCCGCACCTCCGAAGGTACCGTTTTCGGGGACGGAACGAAAATAGGCGATGTCAACCAAGATGGAATAACCGACTATGTAGACAGGGCTCCCCAAAGTGCCACTTATGGCAGAATTATCACAGGGCCGGAATTCTTATCTATCATTGAAGGCAGAACCGGAAAGGAAGTAGCCCGAACCGACTATATCTACCGTGGTGAAAAAAATAAATGGGTGACATATTGGGGAGATAATTGGGCAAACAGGATGGATCGTTTTCTGATGGGAGTCGGACACTTCAGATCTCAAAAAGGAATTCCAAGCCTACTCATGTGCAGAGGATATTATAAGAACTACCAGATTGTAGCTTTAGATTTTACTGATAACAAAATAACAGAGCGATGGCATTTTGATACAGCTGACAACTATTCGGATTATATAGGGCAAGGTAATCATAATTTAGCAGTCGGAGATATAGATGATGACGGAAAAGACGAAGTCTTATATGGGGCATGTGTCATAGACCATAACGGTAAAGGGCTATATAGCACAAAATTAGGACATGGTGATGCCATGCATTTGGGCAAATTTGATCCTACACAGGAAGGGTATCAAGTAGTAGTCTGCCATGAAGAACCCAAGGAGTATGGAAATATTGGAACAGAATTCCGGGATGCCAGAACGGGCAGGATATTACATTATATTCCCGGAAACGGCAAGGACGTAGGACGTTGTATGGTCGCAGATGTTGATCCGGACAGTCCCGGATGTGAATATTGGTCGTCAGAACCGGACGGTGTCATGTATTCCTGCAAAGGAAATGAACTGACAGGTAAAAGGGCACCTATAGCCAAAGGTGGTGATACATCATACAATATGACAATCTGGTGGAGTGGATCATTAAACAGGCAAATGCTTGATTACCTCGTTATTCACAGCTATACCGACGGACGTTTGTTCAATGGCAGCGATTGGGGTGTAAAAACAGCCAGCGGAACCAAAAACAATGCCTGTTTTTATGGCGATATTTGGGGAGACTGGCGGGAAGAAGTTATCTTCGTTGATGAAAATGATACAGAGCTAAGAATCTTTACTACTGATTTTGAAACCGACTATCGTTTCCATCCTCTAATGGACGACCATTTATATCGTTTAAGCGCTACACATCAGAACATAGGTTACAACCAGCCCACTCATCCGGGTTACTATATCGGTTCTGACTTGAACAAATAAAAAAGAAAGGCGTGTATGCTTTCCGCAAAGAACATACACGCTTTTTATAAAACTAACCCTATTCAAAACTCTATCATTTCCTTACCTCAATAAATATCAGAAAGCAAATACATATCGGGAGCTTACTCCAGGTCTGTCGTATTTCAATCCATCAACTTTGGTACTTCCACTGCTTGTCAACTGTACTCCAAATATACTTGTATTATTACGCTCTGTAGACGACCAATAATACATGTCATTTTTCAGTCCGTCACTACCTGTTATTTTTCCCAACTGCGTATTCATCGTTTCCCAATTAGTTACCATTGCCCTCAAATCACCGACAGAAGGAATAAACCAACCGGAAGAAATACTCGGAGCAACCAAATTATAGTTATTCAAGGAATTCACTAAAAGTGACTTATTCTTTGCTTCCGCATATTTTTTAATTACTTCCGTGTGATTATACCCTAATCGCTGATCCCTCGACGTACCATTCAATGTTCCGGTAGACGCCGATCCATCCCATCCCATCGGACTTAAATCAATATAGGAATTTCTTTCGGCAAACTCTGTACGATACCAAACTCTTATTTCATCTTTCTCCCCAAAAACAATATTGGTATTCTCTTTCAGCCCCAAAACCAATCCATGGGTACAGCCCGGATGATCACGCAATAATGCATCCTGACGTTCAGAATAAGTAAATTCATTATCTTCTGTAAAAGGATATAACACAGAAGGCATCGGATTACCAACAAAATAAACGACTCCTACACAATCATCGCTAACAGGAGCATTATCGTCAACAGAAGCCAACGCGCCATTAGAATATATCAGATCACCCACTTTCAACTCATGATCCACAGTTTGCAGTCCTCCGTCTATCTCACAATAAATATACTCTCCGGCTTTCAACTTTGTCGCATCTATCGAGTATTTTTTAAGCCCGTTGTCTACTGAACTGATAAAACTTCCTCCTATTTGCTCTACTTTTTTTGTCGGATTTACCAAAACACGGTAAGTCGTTGTTTCCTTATCATAATAAGGAATGATCACCTGCTCACCAATAGAAAATTTCACCTCTCTCAAAGATACACTGTAAGATGGCAGTTCAGGAGAAACCTCATTAGTGAAATTATAAGTAACAGAAGGCAGTTCGGCTACCATCAAGGCCATCCGATGATTCATTACAAAAGTTATTGTACTTCCGTCTGCTGAAGCCTCCCCTGTCATTAAATCATTATTTGTATATCTGTCACCACTCAGATCTGTGTCAACAGTCCAGTTCCCCACAATCGTTTCAAACGGATCCTCCTTCGTCATATCTATAGTTATATTTTCCTTATAAGGATAATACGCATAAAAAGTCACGGTTTCCAAATCTTCCGTACACGAAAGACGTCCTCCGTCAATTCCCCATATTCCATCATTATACGTCGCAAGGACATTTTTAATGAAAACTTCCTTATCACTATTTACCGCAAAAATACCAATCGCATCCCCGTCCGAAAAAGTTGTCTTGTAAGTCACATCAGTGACAGCACGACTTACATTGCCATTTTGTTGAATACTGGAATCAACCACCTCAATCTTTAATATATTACTATTGACGGCCAGCTTGGCATCCTCATCCTGCGAACATGCCACCATCAGAAAAGAACCGAGCAATACATAAATTACAAAAATGAATTTACAATATCTCATAATATTTCTTCTTTTAAATGTTTAATTATCATATAACTCCATACTTATTGACCTGCCCCCCTGACTCACAATAGTTTGAGTATTTCCCCCATCCCATTGTACATCTCCTGGTTCAACTCCTGTAATAGTATTACCGTCACTTGTATTAATTTCCTGACGATCTCCTTCAACCCATCCCTGAACTTCTCCTGATTCGACAGTTACATAAATCGTTTCATCCCTCTCACTGATTATTACAGTGTACGGATGTATGTGTCCGGGAACCAGGTCCATCTCACCAATCTTCTTGATAAAAGATTTCCCGCCCATTTCTATCTCAAAAGTAACCTCTGAAACTTTTTGAGGAAATACAATCAATGAAGTCCGCATATTTTCACCGGCCATAACCTTCTGAGATAACGCCAAAGCCGGTGCATCTTCGACAACAGCGGTCGTGCCGTCTATTGTATTGAAAGTTCCTTTAAGTTTCAAGCCAATCAACGTATAAGTTATGTCATCCAACGTCAAACCGTCTTTTCCTTCAAAAGAAAAATCAATCCTGCTCATCTGATGCGAAAAAGCAAAGTTGACATCCGGATTGTTCCGTCCGGCTTCCGTAGTCGCATAAAGAAAATCAATGGACATTTGCTTTTCCTGTGTTTGTTTATCCGAAGTCGTTTCCACTGTTATACAATCGGCAACCATAACGGAAGTCTCCGTAAATGGATAATAGGCGGACAATACATGTTCCTGTTTTCCCAGGAAATAAATAGACCGATTCTCGTCAAATGCTGCAAACGAAGATAAATTTCCTGTATATTTATAGGAAATATTTACATCATCTTCACAAGTTACCCCTATACGATCACCATCAGTCCACGTAGTACCAACAGTCCGGGACTTCTCCACAACCTCCGTGATTGTTCCCGAGATTGCCGCTTTCACCCCGACGATATCATCGCCGGAGTAATCATAGCTGCTACATCCCCAACATAAGATAGACAATGCAGCAATAAATGGCATTTTTCTTTTCATAAGACTATAATTTAACAAGTTATATTTTCGGAATAAAGACTGTTATTGTAATGTTACGCTCATCAATCCAATCACTACATCATTAGCAACGGTTTCCAATGTCAGTTCTTTCAGAGTCTTATTCTTGTCCAACGGAATATCCAGCATGACACCGGCGCCACCTTCAAATCTGCGGTCGGCAGATCCGCGAAGTTTCAAAGCCTTTCCCAAATCACGACTCACGATTCCTGTTTTTAAATGAAACCGATACGGGCGAGGTCTGGGAGCATCAAAAGCAAAATCATCCAGATAAAAGTCCTGCTCAATCGGACACCAATTATCAGGGTTTACCAATTCCAGCACCTCTGAAGTTCCATCTGTATAATATACACGTACAATTCCGTTGGCTATCCGGCACTGCATATGATTGGTGCTCCCTACAAGCAACAAATAAGCATGGGAAGCTTTTCCAGAGAGAGGAACCTTCACCATATCCGGATAATTATCCCATAAAGAAGTGTAAGCGATATTGTTACCTTCTTTCATTACACGGAAAGGAATACCAAGTGAAGTTTTATACATATTATCCTTCACCAAGCTACGTAAGCCGGAATCATCAATTTCAGCAGTCAGCAATGGATGGCACCATTCTCCAATTCCCTGAGTCGGTAACTGCAAAGTTGTATAAGGAGAACGTGGAGATAAATACTCATTTTTAAAAATATCCGCTACAGAAGAATTAAACTGCTTATCCATGTTTACCACACGACATTTACCAGTTTCAATATTTTCAAATCCATTGTATACGACTTGAGGAACATTGACATAGACATTGACAGGTTGCCACCATTCCATATTCCCTTGACGAGTGTACACAAAGAAAGTATGATGTCCTTTCTTATCTTTATTCACTTTCGACGAAAGCTTGGTTGTGTTTACCTTCTTCGTTACCAGAACATTTTGCGGGTCATATACTTTAAGAAACGAAATACCCTGAGGAGCGTTCAAGTCTACCTGTCCTTCCAGCGTAGTAACAATTTCATCATTTGCAATCTGTTGTAAGACATTACCTTCCCATTGAATCTCGATTTCAGCTTTGGTGACAGCCGGTACAGAAACAACAATCAGAGGATACCCATTCGCAGCTTCTTCCGTCTTCCATTTCACAGCTTTTCCATTCACCTTTACCAAACGGATCTTATCCTTCACTGCATTCACTTGCAACGTCAAGGCCAATGGTTCTTTGAAACGTTGTGTCACATTATAAATATCCATATCACCCTTACGTAAGAATTCATAAGCTAAATCAGCCATTGACATAGACGCCTTATCCCACGCCATAGGAAATCCCGGGCGGATCACCAATTTTCCATTCAGAGCATCCGGCGAAACGCCATACAAGCCCTGTATCAAAGTGCGGGATGTTATACCTATTTGGTCTGCAAAATCACGGTAAGTTTCCCGGCGAACAGCATCATACAAACTTATTTGTCCGAAATTGCCAGGACTTTTCCCAAGGTACATCCCATCCAGAATAGAACCTTTCAACAAATTAAAACCATCGTCTCCACGCCCTGCCTGAAAAAAAGCAAGCGCAGTATGCATCACCTCGGCAAACGCCACATTATTCACACTCCACACATAAGGCATCCAGTTCGTAGTGGATAATGTTTCATAATCACGATCCAACCCATCTGCAAATACCGGAATATGCGGAATAGAGGTATCGACATACCGGGTTGCCTGATAAGCCTGGAAAGGATCGGCTGTTTCACTATCTATCGCGTGATAGATAGTCCACAAACCAGCGCTTTCATGTAAACGCTTATGCCCCATGAAATCTTGAAACTCGGCCCAATGCCCTTTATCTTTTATCCAAAGCCTTTCATTCATCGCTTTCAATATCTTATCCGCCTCTTTTTCATAGGGAGTAGCATCTTCCCCTATCTTTTCAGCCAGCATAGCGGCCAATTTATTAGCACGATAGTTATACGCTGACGAATGAGTTACAGCTCCACTGTTATAATAAAGTGCATCACTGGCCCAAATACAGCAATAAGCATCATACAGCCCGTCATTATCAGGGTCATAATTCAATTTTTCCCATGCCAGATGACTAGTCAATACAAGCCACATTTTACGTACATAGTCCAAATCGCCGGTCCAGTTGAAATGCCAGAGCAACTCATCAATGTAGCAAAGATTCATATCATAATGATGCATTTGATCCTTTCGGTAAGGAGTACGGCAAATATACCCGTTACTGTAATGCGGGGTACCCCATTTTTTTACCGAACGTGCCAAATGTAAAGCAGTATCCTGTGTAGGATGAGGTATTGTCGCAGGGACATCCGTAACCTGACTTGCTGCATACGAATCGAAATGCGTACGAGCCCTATCATGCCAGCCAATAAAATCACCGATATAAGCAGCACGCCAGCCATTTAATTGCGAACGCCAGCCAATAGCGCCGTGAAGCCATATTTTGCCATCCCATATTCCATCAGCGGCAGCCGCCAAAGCCCCTCCCAATGGATTAAAATAGGGATCCGGAGTAGAAATCTGAAGAGATGACTCTATCTCCGAACGCCACTTTTCAGACTTATCGTATAGGGAAGTTCCTTCAACAAGAGCTGGTAAACGTAACTCCTGATCTTCCACAACAATATAAGCAGTCGTTCCATCCAAACTCAATTTATAATGTTTCTGTTCTTTCGGAAGTTGGGGAGCATCAAAACTATCAGCACGATCAGCACCCATATCACCATTGCGGCTTAAATTCTTCGCTCTAATCTCTGAAATATAGCAATGTAAAAGAGCCCCCTCCGGCATATCCTTCATTGTAAACCGCCATATCCCTCCTTCTGCGTCAGGAAATGCCAGTACGGAGATATTTAATTCACCTTTGCCCAACAAAGGATCTGTCAGACGATAAGTACGCCTTCCCGCCCTGTATCTGGCCTCACAAAATTTTAAAGAATCAAGGGCTATACTTTGATTACCACATTGCAAGCGAAAACAGATATGCTTACTATCCTTCGGCTTATAAGCAGCAAACACAGGCCGGTCGCTCGTTTCAATCCTAAAGTCTGTAATACCTCCGTACAATGCACGAGTATAGCGATTCTTGCCGTTCACACAAACAAAATCATTACCATCCGGACGATATTGTATAGTACGTTTTATCCCTTTTTTACGTTCAATTTGGGAAATTGTCTTTGTTATATGCGCCCCATCTGTCGCTGCTTGTACAACAAGTGAGAACGCAGAGCACATCAGAAAACCAATCAAACAACTTTTATTCATATTTTCCTATCCTATATTTATTACATTTACTTCAATTTTTAACGATACGCTTCATTTTGTACATACAGCCCCTCTTTCACTTTCATCTGCGAATCGGGAATAGGATAGAGATAAGTTCCATCCTTTATTTGCCGGATATACAATAACAAAGTCGGACGTATGACATTACCATTGGCATCCACTGCATATTCCTGAAATTTATCACGAACAGCTTGAAGATTATTATGACGTACCAAATCATGCCAACGGATTCCTTCACAAGCCAACTCTCTCCGTCTCTCCTTGTCAACACATTCCCGGAATGCAGCCGGTTCCTTTTCGGCATTTGTCAATACCGGTATTCCTGCACGCCGCCGTATCCTGTCGACCATATCAACCCCTTTTGAAGTTGGACCTACAATCTCGGCATACATCAACATCACATCTTCCAAACGAATCAACGGGAAATTCAGAGGGAAATAAGTACGATCCACTATCTGCGCATTAATATCATCATACCCCAATGCTTCTCTTTTCATTTTATGTTCCAGGAATTTGATAAAGAAATCCTCACCTGCATATTTCGTCACACTATTAGGATTGTCATCATTCACAAACTTGGTCGTATCAATAGTAGCCAGACACCGTACATCAAGAAAATGTCCTTCTTCATCTTGTTCCTCTTTCAATAAATTATCAAGCCCCTTCGCACAAGCAATACTATTACCGGACATTTCAAGAGTAACATATTTCGAAGGTAAACGAGGCACGGAGTGAAATACCATCGGATTACCATAATCTTTAGCGACTATATATTGAATTTCAAAGATGTGATATTTATTATCATTCTCATTTATCCACATTCTTTGCCATTCACTTGCATTTTTAGCCCAAAATTTACCGGTTGCATCCGCATAATCAATTACTTCTTCAAGAAGCTCCCTAGCGAGTTCCTTTTTAGTTTCATCATACAGAGGAAATCCCGCCATTGTCAGATAAACTCTTCCTAACAATGCCTTTGCCGCAGTCAATGTTGCACGGCCACTGGCGGATTTCCTTCCTAGATAATCCTTCGGTTCCTCCGTCAGGCTTCCGACAGCATATTCCAAATCAGGAATAATAACCTTCTCATAAATTTCTACAGCCTCCGACTGCGGAGTCGACATTGCTTCTGAAATAGTCTGAGGAACAAGCGTCAAAGGAACACGCCCGTAATAACGAACCAAATCAAAATAAGCTAATGCTCTCAAAAAACGCGCTTCTCCTATTTGTTGTTCCTTTATTCCTTCAATAGTATAATTCACCCCATCTACCTTGGACAAAAACAAATTGGCACGCGAAACAATCTCAAACAAGTCATTCCATGCATCCCGAACTGTTGCAATGGTCGATATATTAGGGTTAAAAGAACTGATGTCCATATAGTCACGCTGTGCCGTACTCAGTTCTCCGCACCATGTATTATCCGAACGAACCTCTGACATAAGTAAAGCATAAGTCGACAACGGAAGCAGTCCGTTATATACTCCTATCAACGCTTGCTCCATTTGCGACGGGGTCGTATAAAAGTTTTCAGTAGTACGGGTATCTACCGGAGTGACATCTAGCCAGTCACTACAAGAAGAGAATAACAATCCCATACTCATAGCTCCACTTAGTATATATTGATATAGTTTCATAGTTTCTTTTATTAGAATGTTACATTTACCCCTAAAGTAATAGTTCTAGCCTGCGGATATGAACCGTAATCATAGTCACTATTCTTTCCGTCATTATTTACTTCCGGAGAATAACCACCTTCATATTTATCCCACATCAGAAGATTTTCTCCCGAAATATAAACACGGGCATAATTAATTATCTTCTTATTTTTGATGGGAATACGATAGCCCAGCGTTACGTTTTTAATTTTAATAAAATCGGTACTATACAACCAGCGGGTATCGTACAGTGAACCTGTATTAGAGTTATTAATACCGGGAGTTTTCCCATCACCCGGCTGTTCCTCGGAAACCCACATATTTTCCCAACGTGACAATACATTGATAGATGCTCCCATACCCGGACGATCCATGCCACGACCGAGCAGACTATATATCATTCCCCCTGTCTGTCCAGTCAGTAATACAGACAGGTCGAAATCTTTATATTTAAAGGTATTTGTCATACCAAAAGTATAATCGGGATCCGGTTTACCAACCAACGTACGATCCTGGTCATTAATCTTACCGTCATCATTCACATCACGGTATCTCACATCACCCTGGATAGAATTGGACATTGTAGGATATTTCCTCAAATCTTCCTTATACTGATACACTCCTACAGCATCATACATATAATATGCCCTCAAAGGTTGTCCAACCATCAATACCTGTGTATTCGATTTATCCCATCCAATGAAAACCGTACTATTATCTTCTCCCAAACTCAACACCTTATTCTTATTATAAGCTATATTCAAAGAAGTAGTCCACTTGAACCTTCCTGTCAAGTTTTGGGTAGTCAGTTCAATCTCAAACCCTTTATTTTTTATACTACCGATATTCCCCCATGCTTGTGTGAATCCCATTGTACCAGGAACAGAAACCTGATATAATAAATCTTTAGTCGTTTTATCATAATAATCGGCAGCAAGAGTTATCCTGTTATCAAAAAATCCCAAATCCAAACCAACATTCCAACTGTGTGTCTTTTCCCATCCAAGTTCTTTATTATCAATTGAACTGGGAGCAAAACCATTGGTCAGGCTTCCACCAATTGAATAGTTGGAACTACCCATCAGCCCGATAGCAGCGTTAGTAGAAATAGAATTATTTCCATTCATACCCCAGCTACCGCGTATTTTCATTTGATTGACCACAAACTTTTCCGGCCAAAACTTCTCGTTAGAGATTCGATAGGCAGCAGAAACAGCAGGAAACATCCCCCAACGATTATTCTTTCCGAAACGTGAAGAACCGTCGCGACGAATACTTGCTGTCAACAGGTAACGGTTATCATATTCATACTGGGCACGCCCGAAATAGGATAATAAGCGATTGGGAGTTGACAAGGTAGCTAACGCAACTTTTATAGCCTCATCACTTTGGTTGAAAACTTCAAGTGAATTATCCGGGAACTGTTGCGCAGACAAGTTTGTAGTGGCTCCCGAAGAACTTTCCATTGAATAACCTGCCATAGCGGCAATATTATGCTTGCCTAATTTCTTATCATAATTTAATACAGCCTGCAACAGATATTTGGATGACCGTATATCTATACGGTTGGCAGAACTATGATACCCTTCACCATCCGTCCAGTTCTTAATTACCGAACTCGGAGTAAAAGTGCGAGTCTGACGGCTTGTAAAATCATACGCACCTTTCACTTCCGCCCTCAATCCGTCAATAATATTGACTCTGATAAAAGCTGAAGAATTCAACCGGGCCGTTTCGATATGATTGGTGACCTGCTCCATATAAGCAATAGGGCTGATTTTTGTACTAGACCATAAATAAGAGGCATAAGGTTCCGCACCGGAATATATCCCAGCATCTGGCTCTGCAACTGGACACATTGTCAAAACCTGATTTGCCTGCTGATCTTTGCCATCCACACGCCCACCATCTTTCCAGTCCATTGACGGAGCCATATTAACGCCTAAAGTGATGCGATCATACAATTTTGTCTCCACATTAGCCCGCAGATTCAAACGTTTGTAAGCACTCTCTATAGCAATACCTTGCTGGTCTATATATCCCAGAGAAAGCCGGTATTGAGTATTCCCTCTACCATTTGAAACAGAAAGCTGATAATTCTGCATCGGAGCCAAACGATAAAATTCATCCTGCCAGTCAATTAGTCTTAATCCACCGTAACCGGGCTGTGTCCATCGCGGGTCATTCATATACTCATAGTTTACCCGATTACCATTCAAGGCATAACGGGTATCCCAATCATCATCTGCCGTAGCTCCTTTTCCTCCTAAAGCAGCAAGGTATCTACTATTGTTATAGGCAGTCCGGAAAGTGATCCACTCTTCCGGGCTTAGTACATCTATTTTCTTTTCCAATTGTTGGATACTGAATGCAGCAGAAAACTGTACCCGGACTTTATCATCCTTATTAGCCATTTTAGTTGTAATCAAAACAACACCATTAGCACCACGAGAACCGTAAATAGCAGAAGATGAAGCGTCTTTCAAAACTTCAATCGACTGAATATCATTTGGGTTGATACTTCCCAAATCATCTATCGGAATTCCATCTACTACATATAAAGGAGTGGCATCCGCATTAATGGAAGCAGCTCCGCGCACACGAATCTGTAATTCTGATCCCGGCGCACCATTAGTTGACCGTACTTCTACTCCCGCCAACTGCCCCTGCAATGAAGAGGCAAGATTGGGTGCCGGACGGTCTTCAAGTTTCGCTGCATCAACTTTGGCAATGGCCCCGGTCACATTCCCCCTTTTGGCTGTACCATAACCGATTACAACCACTTCGTCCATTTGCACGTCATTTTCGCTCATCCTGATGGCAAAAACACTCTTTCCTTTAATAGAAATAGTCTGTGAAGCATATCCCAAATAAGACACCTCAATTGTCTTAGCTTTATCAGGAACTGCAAGAGTAAATTTGCCATCCACATTGGTAATTGTCATTCCAGACTTCCCTTCTGCTACAATAGTTGCCCCGATCAACGGTTCATTTCGTTCATCAACCACCGTACCGGATATGGTACGTTTTTGTGCAAATACTGTGACCGAATGGAGAGCCGAAATCATCATCAAGAAGAAAAATATATATTTTCTTCTCCAACAGCTAATCTCACAAACAGTGCTTTTCATACATTCTAGTTTTCATTTAATAATATTAGTTTTATACAATCTCATAAACCATGGTAATACAAAATCCAGTTATCAATTCAACAGCAAATATAGCGGCATACATGAAGCTGCTCATGCATTTTTCTCCATATCCCATGCACATTTGTCCACCTGAACATTCTTATATAGTCCCTCTTTCTTTTTTTCAGGTTATTCAAGAAATTCAATGCAAAAGTCTGAATTTAAACTTTAAAATTACGTGCTATTTATCTATCTTTACCGCAAATCTAAAAAAACACAATCATTATTATCACTATACAAGTATGAGATTCTTCATTAAAGCTACAATTTTCTTTTTTATATGTACATGTATTATATATCCGGCAAACGCCTCCATAGAAATACATGCTAGGAATCTGACTGCCACTGACGGATTAGCCAATAATTCTATCAGGCATATCTATCAAGACAGCAAAGGATTCATTTGGTTTTCTACTTTAAATGGCCTGAGCCGTTATGATGGAAATTCATTTGTTACTTTCCGTCCCCAGAGCGGTGAAGAACTGTCATTAGCGGATCATCGTATCAGAAGTGTACAGGAAGACTCCGACGGATTCCTATGGATTACAACTTCCGCGGAACAAATCAGTTGTTATGATTTGAAAAAAGACTGTTTTGTAGATTTCACCGGCAAAGGAGAAATGAAAGACCGTTATAATGAAGTCACAATCCTCCCTAATAAGGATATATGGCTTTGGGGAAGGGTGCAAGGCTGCCGGAAAATTACTTATAAAAACAACAAATTCAGTTCGGAAACATATTCTACCGACAACCATAAACTAAAATCCGACAATATACGTTTTCTTAGTGTATTTGATTCAAATTCCATTTGGATTGGTACAGGAAAAGGGCTGTATTTACTTAAAGATAACACGCTCGAATGTATAGATTCGACTCACTACTTCCTTCAAAGCGCAGTCATTGATAATACTATTTATTTCATAACATCAGAGGGATTTATTTGGAAATACAACCAGCAGCACCTCACGAAAGTTGCCAATACTGCCACATCAACTGATTTTTTGCTAACAGGCAATATTGTATTACGTAACGAATGGCTGTTATTTACCAAACAAGGCGGAATCTTATTCAATCCCAAGACCAATACAACCAGAATTGCTCCGGAAGAGCTCAATATCCG
Source organism: Bacteroides sp. D1 (assembly GCF_000157095.2). Classification (NCBI taxonomy): domain Bacteria; kingdom Pseudomonadati; phylum Bacteroidota; class Bacteroidia; order Bacteroidales; family Bacteroidaceae; genus Bacteroides; species Bacteroides sp. D1. The sequence goes on along the minus strand of NZ_JH114332.1, from coordinate 259,357 downwards.
TAATGGATTGGTAGTGAAAGATAACCGCAACAACTACTGGGTTCATAATCAGACTGGATACATTAACTATATTCAAAAAGAATCCGGTAGTGTCAAAAAGATTGATGTAAGATCGTCAAAGCTTCCATATTTCATTGATTACGAACGCTATCATGTCTATCATGACTCCAGAGACATTATATGGATAACGACTTATGGGAACGGACTTTTTGCCTATAATCCTACTACTAAAGAACTGGAACATTTTACCGCAACCGCCAATCATACAAATCCCATCGCCTCAAACTATCTTCAATATATAATAGAAGATCACTCGGGCAATTTATGGACAAGTAGCGAATATTCCGGTATATCCCAAATTGAAATCATAAATAAAGGGGCTGCAAAAGTATATCCCGAAGGTGAATTAAATATCGACAGGGCAAATGCCATCCGCTTCATATCCCACATGCAAGATGACGAAGTATGGATAACAACGCGTGCAGGCGGATTATATATCTACGATAATAAACTAACAAAACAGAAAAGCAAAAAGTATTATGATATAAATATCTATTCTGCATGTGAGGATAGTAAAGGTAATATATGGTTGGGAACACGCGGGAAAGGGCTCCAAGTCGGAGACGACCAACACTATATACATCAGGCAACCGATACAAATTCCTTAGCTGCCGATCCAGTATTCTGCATTTTGCAAGACCGCAAACAACGTATGTGGATAGGAACGTTCGGCGGAGGACTTGATCTCGCTGTTCCTAAAAAAGACAAATACATATTCCGGCATTTTTTCAATAAGACTTATGGCCAAAAGGAAATCCGCACTATCTGCGAAGACCGTAACGGATGGATATGGGTAGGAACCAGTGAAGGTGTTTTTGTATTCGATCCTGACCGTATTATAAAAGACCCGAACGATTTTTACCAATACAATCTGGATAACCATGCCCTGAAAAGCAATGAAATAAAATCAATTATACAAGATAAGAAAGGCAGGATATGGATTGCCGAATCAGGTATCGGATTTTGCGTAGCCAATATAAAGAATGATTATAAAGATATATCCTTTACTCACTATACGGTCAATGATGGACTTGTCCACAGTGTAGTACAAGCTTTCATTGAAGATGATGAAGGAAATATCTGGGTATCCACCGAATATGGGATTTCTTGTTTTAACCCGGAAAACAAAATATTCAACAATTACTTCTTTTCTAATGATATATTGGGGAATGTATATACAGAAGGATGTGCCAAATTAAAAGATGGTCGTTTGGCTTTCGGCACCAACCACGGACTTATAATACTCAATACTAAGCAAATTAAAAACAAAGAGAAAATTCTGTCCGTTACATTTACAGACTTAAAGTTAAACGGAATATCAGTCCGTCCTGCCGATATGGACTCTCCATTGACAGCCGCTCTGGCATATACAGATGCCATCAGTCTGAAATATTACCAAAGTTCCTTTGTCATAGACTTCTCCACTTTTGACTATCCAATTTCGACTAATACAAGGTTCAGCTACAAACTTGAAGGATATGACGATGACTGGAGTATTCCTTCTACATTAAACTTTGCAGCTTATAAAAACTTACCGGCAGGTACCTACTATCTACATGTCAAAGCCTGCAGCGTATCAGGTATATGGAGTGATAACGAGGAGACACTTGAAATCAAAGTAACTCCCCCTTTTTGGGCAACCGGATGGGCTTTCTTTGTTTACATACTCATTGCAGGCATTATCATGTATTTTGTATATCGTACTATCAGGAATATTAACAACTTGCGGAATAAAATTAAAGTAGAAAAGCAATTAACAGAATACAAGTTAGTATTTTTCACCAATATCTCACATGAATTCAGAACTCCGCTTACACTAATACAAGGGGCTTTGGACAGAATCCACCGTACCCACAATATCCCCAAGGAGATACGTTACTCTATCAAACTAATGGACAAAAGTACTCAGCGTATGCTGCGTCTGATCAACCAATTACTTGAATTCCGGAAAATGCAGAACAACAAACTCGCCCTTTCACTTGAAGAAACTGACGTTATCGCTTTCTTATATGAAATCTACCTAAGCTTTCAGGATACAGCCGAATCCAAGAATATGGATTTCAAATTTATACCATCCGTCAATTCATACAAAATGTATATTGATAAAGGTAATATCGACAAAATCGCCTACAATCTTTTATCAAATGCTTTCAAATATACTCCTTCCGGTGGAAAGATAGAATTCAGCATTTATATTGATAAACAGAAACAGCTATTAATCATGAAAGTAACGGATACAGGTGTAGGCATACCCAAAGAAAAACGTAATGAGCTGTTTAAACGTTTCATGCAAAGCAGTTTTTCTAGCGACAGTATAGGAGTAGGTTTACATCTTACCCATGAACTGGTTCATGTTCACAAAGGGAACATCTGCTATGAAGAAAATCCGTCAGGTGGTTCTATTTTCATTGTAACTTTACCTACTGATTCTTCCATTTATCAATCTAACGACTTCCTTATTCCTGAAAATGCCATATTAAAAGAAGAAGCACAAAACCATCCTTCGCTTTCTGCTCTTAATGAGGAAAATGCTCACTCTGAATCAGAAGAAGAAATAGATAAAGAAGTAGAAAATATAGAGAAAGAACTAAAAACAGAACTGAACGCATCTGATCAAGAGGGTCCTCTAAACAAACGGAAAATACTTATTATCGAGGATGACAATGACGTACGGGAATTCTTGAAAGAAGAACTGACCCCATATTTCGAGGTTGCTGCCGAAGCGGATGGAAAAAATGGTCTGGAGTATGCCCATAATAATGATATAGACCTCATTATCAGCGATGTCATGATGCCTGGATATAATGGTTTCGAGATAACCCGTAAACTAAAAAGTGACTTTAGTACCAGTCATATTCCTATAATCCTACTTACAGCCCTGAATGCAGCGGAAAGCCATCTGGAAGGAGTGAAAAGCGGTGCAGACTCTTACATAACAAAACCTTTCAGTACCAAACTGTTACTGGCAAGCATATTCAAACTGATAGAACAGCGGGACAAACTAAAGGAGAAGTTTTCCAATGACTTGTCAGCCAAACGTCCTGTGATGTGTACATCGGATAAAGACAAGGAGTTTGTCGAAAATCTGACCAAGATAGTGGAAGAACAACTGACTAACCCTGAATTTACTGCCGATGATTTTGCTTCTATGATGTCACTGGGTCGCACCATCTTTTACCGTAAAGTGCGTGGAGTGACCGGATATACTCCCAAAGAATATCTTCGTATCATGCGAATGAAGAAAGCTGCTGAATTGTTGTCAACCAAGAAATATACCGTATCTGAAGTAACTTATATGGTCGGCATCAATGACCCGTTCTATTTCAGCAGATGTTTTAAGGCTCAATTTGGCATCTCTCCTTCCAGTTATCAGAAAAGATACCAAGAGGGCATAAGAGAAACAGAAATAAACGAAGATTAATAAATATATTTATGTGTTTGTGAACATATGTACATGTTTAATGGAATTTTTTCACTAGTCGGAATAAAAAGTTCAGACTAATTTTGTCTCAGAAAAAATTATCAACACATTTAATTATAGCATTATGAAAAGATCAGTATTAATTTTAAGCCTGGCAGCCTTTGTATTATCAAGCAACGCACAAGTATTAAAAAGCAATCTGCTAAATGGATATAAACAAGGTGATAAATTGGAAAAAGCTACATATAATAAAGCTGATGCTCCGATAAAAATAGATACCTGGTGTGAAGCATTCTCTTCCCAAACTGACAAGAATGCCGGTAGTCCCATTACCGGACAAGAGCTCAGTTATGAGGGATATACGGAAAAAGGAGTATCTATCAAAATAGGAGAACTCCCGGAAAATGTGAAAGGTTCAAGATTTAGCGTATATTCCATTTCTGAAAAGAATGACTATTGCAGGGGAACTTTATACCTTTCATTTTTGGCAAACTTTTCCTCCGTCGCTTCCAGTCGCTTAGGCGATTTCATTGCTCTTTCCCCTGTTCATACTGGCGGTAATCTGCGTGCCAGAGTATATGTCGGTAAGATAGACGATGAACATATCCGATTCGGGACTAATCTGTTAAGAGTTAATGCAGAATCCTTCAAAAGCCATGCGCTTAATAAGACGCATCTATTGGTTCTCAAACTGGATTATAAAAAGAACGAGGTTTCATTATTTGTAGACCCAGCCTTAACAGCAGAAGAACCTCAACCCGATGTGGTAGCGAAGGGGGACGAAGATAATAACAAATTAAAAGGGGGGATTCGTTCTATTTCATTTAGGAACCGCGATGATTTGACCGGAAATGTCGGTAACTTCCGCTTCTCTTCCAGTTGGGCAGGTGTGATAGCTCAATAAAAATCTATTTTTATTATTGCATTATGATGTAATATGGAGCATTGAATTGTGTACAATGCTCCATTGTTTTTACAATCATGTCACTTAAATTCACTTCTGTCATTTTACATCATAATAAGTATTATCCTCCTCCTTCACATAAAGAAAAAAAATGACTTATCTTTAATAGACAAGCTTTCTGTTTTTAATAAACTATTGAGGAGTTTATTAAAAACGGTATCCAAGTTTATTATAAATTATAAATTTCGATTTTAAGGTTCTCCCTGTACTTTTTCATAACAAAAAAGACTGCGAACCTTATAAAGATTTGCAGCCTTTAGCTTATACGGTAAGTCTCACAGCTTAACTATTGTAAGGAGCTTCTGATATATTGTTATAATATTGTACTATTCTATTTTCATTCTTTTTTAAATTCTTTATCCATTAATCTTTCCGCTTGCAAATATACAAAATTAAAAAGGCTTTGTCAAGAGTGCGCTACTATAAGAAAAAGTATTTGTAACAAAGTTCCATATCTAATACCTTACAACCATAATATCGCTATTTGTGGATAAAACTACATACAAAATGGAATTTTTTCATCATAGCTATTTGCAGAATCAACCTAATTTTGTCATACAGGTCTAAAAGAATTATTAATCATATATAAATATCACAGAAATTATGAAACACATCCTTTTTTATGCATTATTCTTTATTTTAAAGATTGCGTCGGCACAAGCCCAAAGTCTTGACCAGCCGAAGAACTATCCAGCAGATGCTATTTCTTCTTTTGCTGAACGTCTGGAACCTATGGGACGCATCTTGGAAGACGATAATTATTATGTGTGGTGTTGTGCACCAATTATAGATGAAAAGAATAAAGTACATGTATTTTATTCACGTTGGGAAAAAAAGTATGAAATGAAAGGATGGCTGGGGCATTGTGAAATCGCACACGCCGTAGCCGACCAACCGGAAGGCCCATACAAATATGTATCAACAGTACTGTCCCCCCGCCCGGGCTATTTTGATGGTAATACATGTCACAATCCAAGCATTTATAAAATAGACGGTCGTTACTGGCTATTTTACATGGGAGCAACCAATGGTAAATTTGGAACGAAACGTATCGGATACGCTGTAGCAAACTCTATTTGGGGACCGTGGGAAAGATGCGAAAAACCATTATTAATGCCTGGAAATACAGGTGAATGGGATGATTATATTACCACTAATCCAGCTTTCTTAAAACATCCGGACGGAAAATACTGGCTTTATTATAAATCTTGTAATGAAAATGAATATGTGAACCAACATATCAATGGTATTTCAGGTAACCGGAAATATGGGGTAGCTTTTGCAGATAAAATCACAGGACCTTATCGACGATATGAAAAAAATCCGATTGTCGATTTCTCCGGTTTCGGAGAAAACAGGCAAGTAGAAGATGCGTATATCTGGTATGAAAACGGTATATTCAAAATGTTAATGAGAGATATGGGGTTCTACGACCATACAGTGGGGCTCTATTTCGAATCCAAAGACGGGCTGAACTGGCAAAACCCTCAAATTGGTTGGTTTGGAGCAGAGCATTATATCAAACAACCACCCGCTCCTAAACATCTCAAACGTTATGGACGTTTCGAACGCCCGCAAGTACTAATGAAAAATGGAAAACCGGCTTACCTTTTCACGGCTTCCCAAGGGGGAAAAGCAGAAACATCTTCAGGTTTCGTCTTTAAAATCAAGCCCGAATAAACGAACATAGAACTTAAAGTACACTTATAAAAAACTGTTATGAAAAAAATTATATTGATATTATTTACCTTGTTGCAATTCCCGGCAAACGCAAAAGACTTGCCTCACTCCTCCTATTGGCACGGAGAAGAAAGAACTCTTCGATATAAACCCGAAGGAGAAGAGTTTGTAATAACCAATGGAAATAAAAGATTTACTAGAGCTATTTATGGAACTAATACCGGCTTTCGTTTTGAAACCAGTGACTTCCCCGAATTCGGACTTTACATGCCTAACCTCGGTGGAAGTGTATATATGGCTATATCTACCCCCTCAAATATTACTTGGATAAAAGATATGGAATTCATTGAATCTCGTTTTAAATCCGGGCAACGCACCTACATTGTGAGAGACAGGAGACATCTAGGAAACGGCAGTCTGACAATTGATGCTGTAGCTATGTCCGATGGCGATGGATTAGTAGTAAGATACAAAGCCAAAGACATCCCTGCCGGCACTAAAATCTTGTGGATATATGGGGGGAGCCAACAATCAGAAATTCGGACGTGAGGGAGACTTGAATTCCGACCCAGCCGATTGTTTTTTCATTAAAGCCAACAATTGTTCCGGAAATATATATCAAATTAATCAAAACAAATTTACGATACAATACGGGCACCACACCAGCAACAGAGCCTCTCAACATAAAGTAATGTCCATAGCAGGAACCTTTCCTATCGGAACTGATATAAAAGAAGTGGATGGAAACCTTATTGACCAATTGGACGAACTTATCACATCCCGCAAATCAAACAAACCGGTTATCATAGCAAAATATCCGGTTAGTACCATTCCTTTCTATATTGAACTGCACAACCCTAAAAGTCATAGTGAGTTTCAATATAATGATCTCAGTAATGTTTTCAACAAAGGTGTTGAGTTCAGAACCCAAATAGCTTCCAGAATCAAAATAAAAACACCTGATCCATTTCTGAACACATTAGGAGGCACCTTCTCTGGAGCGGAAGATGCTGTATGGCAATCTCCATCGTATCTACATGGAGCCATCTGTTTCCGCGAATTACTTCTTACCGGTTGGAGAGGGGCTTATCTCGCAGACTTGATGGGATTAGAAGATAGGGCAAAAACTCACTTTAACGGTTATCTTAATTCGCAAGTTATAGATGTTCCCGTCACATTACCCCATCTTCAGGACACAGCCCTAAACCTCGCACGGTCTGCAAAAATATGGGGAACCCCCATGTATAGTAATGGTTATATAGGAAGAGTTCCTAATAGAAGAGACGTCATGCATCATTATGATATGAATCTAGTCTTTATAGACCAACTGTTGTGGCATCTCAAATGGACCGGAGATCTTGATTACGCACGAGAAATATATCCTGCCCTCCAACGTCACTTTACATGGGAAAAAAAACTATTCGACCCCGATAACGACGGGTTATATGATGCCTATGCTTGTATCTGGGCTTCAGACGCATTACAATACAATGGCGGTAAAGTGACACATTCTACTGCATATAACTACCGGGCAAATAAAATAATGGCAGAAATATCCGAAAAATTAGGAAAAGATCCAAGCATATACAAAAAAGAAGCAGAACTTATATTATCTGCCATAAACAAAGAATTATGGATAAAAGACAAAGGATGGTGGGCGGAGTTTAAAGATAATATGGGAAACCGGATACGACATGACAACGCTGCCATATGGACTATTTATCATGCAATAGATTCTGATATACATGATCCCTTCAAGGCATATCAGGCAACCCGATATATAGATACGGAAATCCCCCACATCCCCGTCATGGGAAAAGGTTTGAAGGATACTGCCAATTATGTGATTTCAACAACAAACTGGCAACCTTATATGTGGTCTATCAACAATGTCGCTTTCGGAGAAATCTCACATACCGCCCTTGCTTATTGGCAAACAGGACGTTATGAAGAGGCTTTCAAAATGTTCAAAGGAGCTGTTCTGGATGCGATGTACCTTGGTTCAGGTCCGGGAAATGTCACACAATTGTCATTCTATGACGCAGCCCGCAGAGAGACATATCGTGATTTTGCCGATGGAATAGCGACAGGGGTACGTGCTCTTGTACAGGGTATGTACGGTATCATGCCAGATCTTATTAATAATAGACTAACGATAAGACCCGGATTCCCCGATGATTGGAATTTTGCAGAAATTGAAACTCAAAATATGGCATATACTTTTGAAAGGAAAGGCAATATAGAAAGGTATTCTATAACTCCTAATTTACTCAAAAAAGATGTCAGCTTGTCAATGGAAATAAAAGCTATAAGAAACAAAATTAAATCTATCAAAGTAAATGGAAAAGATACACCCTATACTTTACTTACAACCACTATTTTATCTCCAGAAATTAAGTTTGAGGCAGGAATAGCTGACAAATACGATATCACGATAGAATGGGACGGAGAAAAAATAAACAGAGACATGATATCTGTCAATGTAGCCAATGGCAGCCAGTTCAGACTAAATATTCCTTATAAATCAGGAAAAATATATGACCCGCAAAACGTTCTGCGTCATGCAAACTTAAAGAATGACATACTAACCGGCACTATAACCGCTCAAAACGGACATCGCACTGTATTTGTCAATATCACCAATGGAAATATGAATTATTGGCTTCCCATAGATATAAATGTCAACAATCCGCTTGATATCGTTTGTGATTCTGAATCTTCTTCTCTTATTTTTACCTTGAAAAACAATATGGATAAAGTGATAAAAGGTGATTTGTATATCAATGGTAAAAAGGTGAATGAAAACATCAATATAGAAGCTCATGGAAAAAACAACTATGAATTTGATATTCCCATTGCATCTTCAGGAACTAATAGAATAAAAGTCAAATCCGGAAAAGACACTTACTCTTTTCGAGCCATCAATTGGAATATCTCTGTACCGGAAAAATCAGTTTATAAGACGGTAGACATGAAGAAAATATTTAATGACAAAGTAAGTAATATATTCGCTTATGGAAAATATATGTTCCCAAGATGGAAATACACCACATTACAAGTTCCGACCCAAGGTATGGGACAATGGTGTCATCCTCAAAGTATTTCTGTTATTGATGACCGTGGAATAAGAAATAAGGCTTCAAGAAATAACAATAGATTCATTATGCCACAAGGAATACCTTTCAGTACTCCAGGAGAAAAAGAATATAATAATATTGCATTCACCACATTATGGGATAACTACCCGACTTCCATTAATATACCACTAAACGGTAAAGCTTCTAAAGCCTATTTCCTCATTGCAGCTTCCACTTATTATATGCAATCTCATATAGTAAATGGCGAAATCAAAATAGAATATACAGATGGACAAAAAGAAGTACTGAAACTTATATTACCAGATAATTTAATTCCTTTAGATCAGGATATATTCGTAGATGGATATGCTTTCAACACTAAAGATCCACGTCCGTGGAGAGTACGCCTTAAAACAGGTGATGTAAGCAAATATCATGCAGGCGAACTTGGAAAAACAATATCGAACAACCCGATATCTATTGATGGTGGTATGGCTACAATGCTTGATCTGCCACTCAATCCAGTTAAAGAATTAAAATCATTATCTTTGGAGACGACAGCCAATGAAGTCGTGATAGGATTGATGGGAGTAACGCTAGTCAAATAGCCACAGAATGAGGGTGATCAATGATACACCCTCATTCTATATATTTCTGGACACTGTCCATAATATTCCTACTGATAACTGATTTCTATTTTACTATCAATATTGTATTCTTGTCTTACTTGACTCTTATCTTCCACTTCCAAATAAATTTCACTTAATCGAACTTTTTTTCCATACACTATCTTTCCCGCTGTTTTCACTTGTGCTCGAATATTAAATAGATAGAAGTTCTCAATACGTAAACTATCATTCCACCCCGAAGCTGTAATGAAACATTTAGATCTTTTCGCTCTTACATGAGAGAAATAAACATTGCGAAAGTGTGGATACCCTTTTTCTTTAGGTTCTACTGGAGTCAGCATTATTTTCCAATGTGCAGGAATCTCCCTACTTTCATATTCTACAGGTAATTTCGAATAACTATATTTTGGATGCCAGTTCAAATCCACCTCCAATACATTAGATACACTATCAGCCTCAACTCCTGTGACATAAATATTCTCTACTGTCCCACCACGATTCATAGACGATTTAAGCCGTAATACAGATCCTGTGCCATACGCTATCAGATCATGAGCCAGTACATTACGAATAGAACCGGAAGTCTCACTTCCGCAAGTCAGTAACCCTGCACCTTTACGGGCAATACAGTTACGAACCACCACATTCTCCGTGGGACGATTCACACGCAGTCCGTCGGCGTCACGCCCTGCCTTAATACAAATATTATCATCGTTGCAATCCACATCACAGTTTTCTACCAGAATATTGGTAGATGAATCAATATCAATGCCATCCGTACTTGGTCCGTGACCTCCTACATTATTATTAATAGTAAGTCCGCTCACCGAACAATGATCCGAATACAAAATCTGACAAGCCCAGAATCCCGTACGCACCAACGTAAAGTCTTTCAACGTGATATGCTTGCTGTTGGAAACCAGTACTCCCCTCACCCGCTTGCAATCATAATCCACAATCCAACGCAGATTCTTCTTCTCATATTCCTCCCGCATCGCCCAATATTTATCCCAGAATACTTTTCCGCGGCAATCGATAAAACCTTCCCCCGTAAGAGCGGCATTTTCCGCATCCATTATATTGATAACGGCCGAAGGCCATGTCATTTCGATACCGGCAATGCGGGAAGGAAATTCCGGATAGTCCTGAATATTATCACTCGCAAGCAAGGTAGTACCTTTACTAAGATGCAGATTCACACCACTCTTGATAAACAAAGCACCTATTTTATAATACCCCTGGGCAACAACTACCGTACCTCCTCCCTGTTGGTGACAAGCATCAATAGCGGCCTGGATAGCAGGAGTACTGAATACGGAAGTGTCATTCCGCAACCCGAACTTTCCGGCATCCCATTCTGTGTTTTCCGGAGTCCTCTGCGCCCCCACCTGATCGGCCCACGACAAATCCGGCTCTGCAGATACACTTCCCCAATCATAAGCAGGAATCGTCTTTTTCGGAGTTGTAAAACCAATCAAGGCCAATAGTACAATAGATAAAAGATACTTCATAATTACTTCTTTTAGTTCACGTTGCAAAATTATCGCATATCATCAAAGAGGTAATGGACAGATGTACGCAAAAGATAGAATATTATATCATACGGACAATTAACTTGAAAGGGTGCACAATTGTATATAGTCTTTGTACATTTCTCCATTTCATACATCACAAAAAGGAGTAATTTTGCGAGTGAATAAATACAATAAGGTCCAAACCGATAAAACAAATATGAGAAGAATTGCAATTTATCTATTGTGCATATTCATGTTACTGCCTGTTGTAACAATGACAGCACAACCTGGTTATAACTACTCAAAGTTACAACGGGAGAAACTAAACCGCGGCGTAGTTGCCATTCGCGAAAACCCTTCAGAAGTAATCGTTTCGTGGAGGTATCTTTCTTCCGATCCGATACAAACCGGTTTCAACGTATACAGAGACGGGAAGAATTTGACAGACACTCCCATCACTGTCAGCACCCTGTTCCGTGATAAGAATAACAGTCAGAAAACGGCTGTTTACGAAGTGCGTCCTGTTCTAAAAGGAAAGGAGACGCATCACATTGACGGTACATACACATTCCCGGAAAACGCGCCTCTCGGCTATCTGGAAATTCCCCTGCAAAAACCGGCAGACGGAATAACTCCGGCAGGTGATACCTACACGTACAGTCCCAATGATGCTTCCATCGGTGACGTAGACGGTGACGGCGAATACGAAATTATCCTCAAATGGGATCCCAGCAATTCACACGACAATGCACACGAAGGTTATACAGGCGAAGTATACATCGATTGTTACCGAATGAACGGAGAACAACTATGGCGTATCAACTTGGGTAAAAACATACGTGCAGGAGCTCATTATACTCAATTCATGGTGTACGATCTGGATGGTGACGGCAAAGCGGAAGTAGTGATGCGGACTGCCGACGGAACAGTGGACGGAAAAGGAAAAGTAATTGGAAATGCTGATGCAGACTATCGCGAAGCCGGTACTTTTGACCCAAGCAGGAATCAAATGATGAAGCAAGGACGTATTCTGAAAGGCAAAGAATACCTGACTGTTTTTTCAGGAGACACCGGTGAAGCCTTACATACATACCATCGACTATATCCCTGCCCGCGGCAACGTTGCCGACTGGGGAGACGCAAAAGGTAACCGAAGCGACCGCTTCCTGGCTTGTGTAGCCTATCTTGACGGAGTACACCCAAGTGTTGTCATGTGCCGAGGCTACTACACACGCACCGTTCTGGCGGCCTTCGACTGGAACGGAAAAGAACTGAAGAACCGATGGGTATTCGACAGCAACCATCCCGGATGCGAGCAGTACGCCGGACAAGGAAACCACAATCTGCGTGTAGGCGATGTGGATGGTGACGGATGCGACGAAATCATTTACGGTTCCTGTGCTATCGACCACAACGGCAAAGGACTTTATTCTACCCGAATGGGACATGGAGACGCCATCCACCTGACACATTTTGACCCTTCCCGTAAAGGTCTGCAAGTATGGGACTGCCACGAAAACAAACGTGACGGAAGTACGTACAGAGATGCCGCCACCGGAGAAGTGTTATTACAGATAAAAAGCAATACCGATGTAGGACGTTGTATGGCCGCCGACATTGACCCGACTCATCCGGGTGTGGAAATGTGGTCAGGAGATTCACAAGGAATTCGAAACGTAAAAGGAGAAATCATAGCCCCTAAAATGAGAAATATGCCGACCAATATGGCTGTCTGGTGGGATGGAGACCTATTACGCGAACTATTGGATAGAAACATGATTATTAAATACGACTGGGAAAACAAAAAGTTTGTTCCGCTTGTCAAATTCACAGGAACTCTTTTCAACAATGGAACGAAATCGAATCCTTGTCTCCAAGGTGACATTATAGGCGATTGGCGGGAAGAAGTACTCGTACGCTCCGAGAACAACGCTGCTCTCCGGCTCTACGTTTCGACTATTCCGACCGAATACAGATTCCACACCTTCCTTGAAGAACCGATATACAGAATCAGTATCGCTACCCAAAATGTAGGCTATAACCAGCCAACACAACCGGGATTCTATTTCGGACCGGACCTTATAAAAATGAAAGGTACTTTCAGAGGATATCAATTCAAGTAAGTTAAGAGACTATCATGAAACACAAATTATTTCTTTTCACATTTCTCCTGGCTATACTGTCCGCCATTAATATACAGGCATCCGAACGCAAAAAATACAATTTCAACAGCGAATGGAAGCTGCGGATAGGAGACTTTCCTAAAGCCAAAGATACAAAATTCGACGACAGTAAATGGAAACAAGTAACTTTGCCCCATGCCTTCAATGAAGATGAAGCATTCAAACTTTCCATTGAACAATTGACAGATACAGTGGTATGGTATCGCAAGAGTTTCCAGATTCCGGAACTGAAAAGTAATCAGAAAGTATTCGTCGAATTTGAAGGAGTACGCCAACGCGGAGACTTCTATCTTAACGGACATTATCTAGGCAGACACGAAAACGGTGTTATGGCGGTAGGGTTCGACCTGACTCCACATATCAAAGAGGGTGAGAACGTGATTGCCGTTCGCACCGACAACGACTGGATGTACAGAGAAGAAGGAACTAACTCTAAGTTCCAGTGGAACGACCGCAGACGGTAAAAGCATCTGCCATCCTTCATAATCTTCACTTCTGGAGTTGGGGATATGGTTACTTGTATACGGTAAAAACCGCTTTGAAAGATGATAATAATCAGATATTCGACGAAGTCAGTACCCGCACCGGCTTCCGCAAGACCCGCTTCGCGGAAGGAAAGATATGGTTGAACGACCGTGTTATCCAAATGAAAGGGTATGCACAGCGCACCAGCAACGAATGGCCGGCAGTAGGTCTGTCCGTACCTGCCTGGTTGAGCGATTTTTCTAATGACCTGATGGTGAAAGGAAACGCGAATCTGGTTCGCTGGATGCACGCTACTCCGTGGAAACAGGATGTAGAATCCTGCGACCGTGTAGGTCTGATACAGGCAATGCCTGCCGGAGATGCAGAAAAAGACCGTGAAGGACGTCAATGGGAACAACGGGTGGAGTTGATGCGAGACGCGATTATCTACAACCGTAATAATCCGAGTATCCTGTTCTACGAATGTGGCAACAAAGCCATCAGCCGCGAACACATGATAGAAATGAAAGCTGTCCGCGACAAATACGACCCGTTCGGCGGACGTGCCATCGGATCACGTGAAATGTTGGATATCCGCGAAGCGGAATACGGTGGCGAAATGCTGTACATCAACAGAAGCGAACATCATCCGATGTGGGCGACCGAATATTGCCGCGACGAAGGTTTAAAAAAGTACTGGGATGAATATAGCTATCCTTTCCACAAAGAAGGTGACGGACCACTTTATAAAGGACAACCGGCCACTGACTATAACCGCAACCAAGATGAACTTGCCATCACCATGATAGCCCGCTGGTATGATTATTGGCGTGAGCGTCCCGGAACGGGTAACAGAGTCAGCTCCGGCGGTACTAAAATTATCTTCTCCGACACCAATACCCACTACCGGGGTGCGGAAAACTACCGAAGAAGTGGAGTGACGGACGCGATGCGTATCGAAAAAGATGCTTTCTACGCACATCAGGTAATGTGGGACGGATGGGTAGATACGGAAAAAGACCAGACCTACATCATCGGACACTGGAACTATCCGGATAATACGGTAAAACCTGTGCAGGTAGTATCTACCGGAGAAGAGGTGGAGCTTTTCCTGAATGGTAACTCCCTGGGTAAAGGCAAACGCCAATACAATTTTCTCTTTACTTTCGACAACGTAGCCTTCAAACCGGGCAAACTGGAAGCTGTCAGCTACAATAAAGCAGGGAAAGAAATCAGTCGTTATGCTGTAAATACAGCCGGTGAACCTGCCAGTCTGAAACTTACCGCTATCCAAAACCCCGAAGGCCTTCATGCAGACGGTGCGGATATGACATTGATACAGGTGGAAGTGGTAGATAAAGACGGACAACGTTGTCCGTTGGACAACCGCACTATTCAGTTCACACTCAAGGGTCAGGCGGAATGGCGCGGAGGTATTGCTCAAGGTAAAAACAATCATATTCTTGATACAAACCTTCCGGTAGAATGTGGTATCAACCGCGCACTGATCCGCAGCACGACGGCTGCCGGAAAAGTAACTCTGACAGCACAGGCTAAAGGACTTCTAAGTGCCTCTCTCACATTGGAAACGGTGCCTGTAAAAGTGACCGGAGGTTTGAGTACCTATCTTCCGCAGGCCACTTTGAAAGGCAGACTGGATAGAGGAGAAACACCTTCTACCCCTTCTTACAAAGACAGCAAAAAGGGTGTACGAATCGTTTCGGCAAAAGCCGGTTCCAACAATAATGATGCTGAAAAAAGCTACGATGATATCGAACTGACCGAATGGAAGAATGACGGTAAACTAAGCACTGCATGGATTACCTATACATTGGAAAGAGATGCCGAAATAGACGATATATGCATCAAACTGCAAGGATGGCGTTCACGAAGTTACCCGCTGGAAGTATATGCCGGCAACACCTTGATTTGGAGCGGAAACACGGATAAAAGCCTGGGATATATTCATCTCAATGTAGAAAAGCCCGTACGTGCTAATACGATAACCATCCGCTTGAAAGGAAACACCAGTGACAAAGATGCTTTCGGACAGATTATCGAAGTAGAGGCTATAGCGGCCAATACAATGGAATTGGAAAAAAGCAGTAGCAAACACCAGTTGAGAATCATCGAAGTTGAGTTTCTCGAAACAATCAAATAAAAAAGTTCCGGCAATGTTGTTTATTTGCCTGCCATCAAGTATCTTTGTTCATAAACTGAATTTTAACGCTTATGTGTAAACAACCGGATATCCTAGAAAGTGAAAAGATTCACTTTGCAGTCATGGCAATAGAAGCTGGAGCACGCGAAATGGGAATTTCTCCTATGGAAATGCGCCGACGTTTAGAGAAAATGAATCTAATCAAACGTCTTCTACTGGACAATTACGAAGTGATGCACACACAAAGTCTAAAACATGTAGGCGAGGATGTGGTCGAGGCTTTGAAGAACTGGGAGGCACAGGAGGGCGAGAAGGGATGAAAATAACACTTTATCATGGCTCCACCCTTTCTATAGAGCATCCCTTAGCCAAAGTGGGACGTGCCGATTTAGATTTCGGTAGAGGTTTTTATCTAACCTCACTACGCTCACAAGCAGAACAGTGGGCTGCCCGCGTACAACTATTACGGGCAAGTACTACTGCATGGATTAATGTATACGAATTTGATATGGATGCAGCTATAAAAGCTGGATTCAAGCTACTTCGTTTTGATGCTTACGATCAGCATTGGTTGAATTTTATTGTCGCTAGTAGGAATGGAAAACAGCCTTGGAAAGATTATGATATTATAGAAGGAGGCGTAGCAAACGATCGGGTTATTGACACCATAGAAGATTACCTTAACGACATTATCACCATAGAGCAAGCCCTCGGGCAATTGGTATATGCACAACCTAATCATCAGATATGTTTGCTCAATCAGCAACTCATTGATACATATCTACATTTTGATAATAGTTTTCCACTGGATACTATGGACAGAAAAGGAGGTAACAAATGAGAGAACAAGTACTTTGGAGAAAAATCAGTCGCATCGTCCTATTATTATCAGCCCGATTGGAGATAAGCCCGGAAAGAGCATTAAATCTGTTTTATGAAACGAATGTATGTGCCATGTTACATGACTCCCGTTACGGACTGCATCTAATGAGTGATACTTATATTATAAATGATGTATTGCGTGAATTACAAGACAAGCAGTAATTTTAGAATATATTATGATACCAAGCAAACAAAATCTCTTCTTTTCATACCGTTCCTTTTTGAATCCTTATCACTCATTTTTTTCATTTATTCCTTCATTATTCACACCACGCTGATAAACCGATGGTGCTACCCCAAACTGTGCTTTAAAGCATTTACTGAAATAGAAAGGATCACTGATGCCTACCTTGTAAGAGACTTCCGCAACCGTCAGATTATCTTCTGACAGCAACAACTCCGCCGCTTTCTTCATTCGCACCACACGCAAATATTCATTAGGCGAATATCCTGTTACACCGCGCAATTTCCGATAAAAAACGGTTCGTCCCAACTTCATAAGCTGCGCAAACTCGTCAATAGAAAATTCCGGGCGGGCAAGATTCTGTTCGAGAATGGCAGCCAAACGGTCTGCAAATTCTTTATCCCGGTCGGTAGTACACATAGCCGGACGCACAATACCCGGTTCGCTGGAGAACTTCTCACGCAATTTATCGCGCTGCTCGATCAAACGGAATACACGTGCCAACAGCAGTTTAACGCTGAATGGTTTGGCGATGTATGCATCCGCACCTGCCTCAATTCCTTCCAGATGCTTTTCCGGTGAGTTCAACGCAGTCAGAAGGATAATGGGAATATGACTCGTATCAAAATCTGTTTTTAGTTTCTTGGTTACTTCAAATCCGGTCATACCCGGCATCAGAACATCACAGATAATCAAATCAGCATCATACGTACGGGCCTTTTCAAATCCGGACGTGCCGTCGGCAGCCACTTCCACTTCAAAGTATGCGCCGATTTCTTCCCGTAGAAACTCACGGATATCATTATCATCTTCAATAATCAGCACTTTCCGTTTATTCAAAGGAGCAGCCATCTTTTCCGGGTCAGGAAGCTCTTCCGAAAGCTGTAATAAATGATGTGCATGACCGTCTGCCTCTTTCAGCAATACGTTGCCCGGAACAAGGAAGTCTTTCTCCGAATACACCGTCTTATCTGTCGGAATACATACGATAAATACAGAACCGCCACCTTCATTGTCTTTATACTCAATCGTACCTTTATGCACCTGCACCAGTTCGTGGCTCAAATGCAGACCGACCCCAATACTGTCACCGGAAAAATTACTCTGCATAAACCGCTTGAACAATTCATTCTGTTTCTCTTTAGGAATCCCTACTCCCGTATCCGAAACCTGAATCTGCAATGTTTGTTTCCCTTCGTCCACATTCACCGAAAGAATAATCGTTCCGTTGGAAGGAGTATATTTAAATGCATTTGAAAGCAGGTTATAAGTCACCTTATCCAAATTTCCTTTATCAATAAACATCTTATAAGATGGCACCGAAGGCAAGAAACGGAAGTTCATATTCTTCTGTTCCGCCACGTCGCCGAAGCTCAAGAATATTTCATAAAGGAAAGAGATGACATCTGTTTCCTCTAAAGAAAGCGCCAGTTTATTATTCTGCATCTTTCTGAATTCCAGCAATTGGTTGATGAGTCTCAACATACGTTGCGTACTCTTATCCATTGTTTTCAGAGGATATATCAATTCGCGCGGAATATCCGTGACACGCTGGATTTTCTCCAAGGCTCCCTGGATTAAAGTAAGCGGCGTACGGAATTCATGAGAAATATTGGTGAAGAAGACCAGCTTATATTCAGTCAGTTGCTTCTCTACGTTAATACGGTTACGCAAACCATTAAAGTTGCGGACGATACGGAAGGCAAAATACAAGGCTACCATCAATAACAGAACATAGCACAACATTGCCCAGGTAGTCTTCCAAAACGGTGGGACGATTACAATCTTCAGTGTAGTCTCACTGTCGTTCCAGATACCCGACCCATTGCTGGACTTGACATGAAGTATGTAGGTTCCCGGATTCAGGTACTTAAAGGAAGCGAAATTCAGTGGAGAAGGAGCACTCCATCCCTGGTCATAGTTTTCCAACCAATACATATATTTCGTATGTCCGCTATCCGAATAGTCGAAAGTGGAGAAATCTATCAGGAATGAGTTTTGAAAATATTTCAGCGTAATTTCATCCGAATAAGCAAGAGACTGTTTTAGAGGAGAATCCTCCATCTGCGGATTCATCTGGGTTCCATTGACGTACAAATCAGTGAAAACAACCGGAGAAAACGTCTCACTATCTTGTATCTTTTCAGGGTCGATCACAATTAATCCATAGTTTGTACCAAAAAGCAATTTCCCGTCTTCACGCATACAAGCACTATTCTCGCTATATACATTACCTAAAGTATAGGAAGAAAAGAAATAGTTCTCAAAAGAACGGGTGGACGGGGTGAACTTGGAAATTCCATATTCAGTCGCTACCCAAAGGTTTCCTTTTCTATCTCCCAAAACAGACTGGATTACATCGTTGACCAACCCTTCGGAAGTTCCGTAATGCTCATATTTCAATGAATGATAGTCGTCCTGCGGCGTACAGAGGTTCAATCCCGAACCGGAAGTACCAATCCACATACGTTCTTTCGTATCACGATAGATACATTTGATTTCATTACTGCAGAATTTTCCGTTTGTATAACTGAAGAGATGATAATTATCGCCATCCGCAATCAGTGAGTCCGGATGAAAGATACAAATCCCCTCACTGGTTCCTACCCAGACCATTCCGTTTTCATCTTCTTCTATCACACGCACCATCCTCATTCCGAACGTTTGCTGGAAGAAATGCCGGAATTTATATTTCCCGTCAGAAGTGGGTTCAGCCAATTCGAGCCCTCCGCCGAATGTACCCACCCACATACGGTCTTTGCGATCGCGATAAATAGCAAAAACGTTATTATCCGACAATGAAGTCGGGTCGGACGGGGTATTATAATACCAGGTATCTCCCACCTTCAATCCATTACCACGGGTTCCAGTCCACATCTGTCCCTGGCGATCTTCAGCGATTGCATAAATATTGGAATGAAAATATTGATTCGTCATTTTCGACTGAAGATTCGCGTCAAAGGTATAAAGTCCGCCTTTACGCGTACCTACCCAAATATCGCCATTAGACATCTTGGTCAACATACGGATGGTATTCGAACGGTCGAACAGTTCACGGGATTCGGGATAGATGCGGGAAGTTCCTTCATTCAACACTGAAATGCGGGATAAACCCGAATATTCCGAAGCTACCCAGATGCCACCGGCACGATCTTCCATGACATATTGCAGGAAATCCGAACTGATATGACTTTGATCGTTGATGTTGGCAACGAAATGTTCCAGTTTATCTTCGGCTGTGTTATAAACAAAAAGCCCATTCCCATAGGTAGAAATCCAGATGATTCCGCGGGAATCATGTACGATATGATAACGTTCGAAGTCAATGTAGCTGATCTTGTCTTGAGGGATCAACTGGAAATCTTTACTTTCACCGGTTGCGGCAATCACATAGGTGAGGCGTCCTGTATGATTATATATCCAATAGTCTCCGTGGTTGTCGCGAATCAGTTCGCCCTTTTTAATATTCAGACGGGGGTCAGCGGCTACTTCTCCGGTCGTAAAATCATAAGTATATACTCCGGTCGTAGTCAGAATCATCCATTTATCTTTCAACAAGAAATTTCCGGTAGGCGACGTCTGCCCTGCAACGGTTGAAAGGGCAGCCAGCTTCTGCATCTTCTGCGTAGCCGAATGGTAATAATAAATATCTCCATCTGCCGTAAGGAAATACATGTCATCCTTATAAGCCAGAGAAGAAGTGAAATGAATCAACCGGTCTTCTATCCGATATTGTCCGTTGGAGACAGAAACCAATCCGCATTGAGTGCCTATCCAGATACGTCCACTGGCATCTTCATTCACGAATTTCACCCGGTTGTCCGGCAGGTTTCCACGTTCTGTCCTGAATACGGTGGATGTCATTTCACCGTTTTTCTGATGCACCATACGTCGGCAACCATTGCCTTGATGTGATAACCATACGTCTCCGTTGGCTGTAACAAATACAGTAGAGTAATTCTGCCTTAACTCGCCGCAACCCGTGTAATCAACAAAACGGGCACGTTGCAAATCATAGCAGCTATATAGTTCAGGTGTAGTGGAAATCCATAAAAAGCCATCTTTATCTTCTGTGAGATCGTAAATCCGGTTGTCGGCCAAAGACACTTTATCTCCGGCTTCCGGACGAAAGGTCAGGAAAGAGTTGCCGTCATAACGACTTAATCCGTTCAAGGTAGCCAGCCACAAAAAGCCTTTGCTATCCTGATAGATGTATCGGATAGAGTTGTTGGGAAGACCGTCACTAGTTCTCATTTGTGTAGAACGAAGCTCTATTGCACTATAGGCATTCAGTACAAAGCTAACAAGGAAAGTGAAGACTAAAAGGTGTCTTTGCGTCATATAGATTCCAAGATTAATAATAAATGTAGGACAAAAATAATCAAGATAGTTGAGATAATAAAAGAAACACTCCATTAAATAGTAGGAAGTGAATATGCTAAAGGACAATTATTACCATTTTTTAGACGCGGATTACATGAATGACGCGGATTTTTTATTCTTAAATCTGTGTCATCCGTGTAATCCGCGTCTAAAAAATTACAGACTGATAGAATTACTGAAAACTCAATCCATGTGGAACACTTCCGGCAAAGGAATGGATACCGGTGAGTTGTCCGGATTCACTTCCATGATATCCGCCATATAGTCCCACCATTTCTGTACGATTTCCGTATTGCCTAAATCCTGCGAACCTGCTCCCCCTTCCGTTTTTTGGAAAGCAAACAGGATATTTGTTTCTTTATCCCAGTAAATCGAATAGTCCGACACTCCATTCTGTGAAAGCAGCGCTTTCAGTTCGGGCCAGATGGCAGCATGTCTTTTTTCATATTCGGCTTCACATCCGGGTTTCAAATACATTTTAAATGCTTCTCGTTTCATGGTTTCAATCTATTTAAAGTTAATCTTTCTTTTCTTCCGTGTCGACAGCAAAAATAGGTGCTGTCGTCTTTTGTTTCACCTGGTAGTATTGAACGGCACTGTCATTCATCTGTGGATATTGATTTTTCAACAAGCGAATCATTTCCGCACCTGCCCAAAGAACCGGTCCGTAACCATGTGCCGCATATACATTGACCGGACGGTAATAGTAAAAAGCAGGGTCGAAAGCCATTCCCGTACCGACACAGGTTCCTTCCACTTGCCCCTCCGCATTTATCTTGCCGGCTACGGCATGCCATCCCAGATGAGCAACCGGTCCGTAAGCAATGGCGTCAATCCATCCTTTATTGATGGCGTGTGCCAGGCAGTATACATATATCGCAGTAGCGGAAGTTTCCAGGTAAGAATCATTCCGGTCGAGCAGTTGGTGCCAAAGTCCTTCTCCACTTTGCAAGGCTGTCACTCCACGTACATGAGCCCGGAAATAATCCATCACTTTCGCACGTTGAGGATAATCTTCCGGTAGAACGTCGAGCAGTTCGCAAGCCGTCAACATAGCCCAACCGTTGGCGCGCGCCCAACAAAAAGCAGGATGATCGCTACTGCTTTCCACCCATCCGTGACGATACAGTCCTTTTTCGGGGATAAACATGCGGTCGGCAAATTGTAGGAATTGTCTCACCGCTTCTGCCAGATATTTATCTTTTTGCTCCTTGTCATAATAACTCATTTGTGCTACTGCCGGAATACCCATAAACATATCATCCAGCCAAAGAGTGTTATGCTGCGGACGGTTGCGTGCAAAAGTTCCATCTGCCAGACGATACTCTTTATTAATGATGAAATCAAAATAATTACATATCAGTTCATCCACAGGAAGCGAGGGATCTTTCAAACGGACTTTCACCATCGCCGCGCATACGGCTCCTGCGTCATCCAGTGCGTGCGGAGTGAGGATTTGAAGCAACTGCGGGTCCGTTGTCCCCTTTTCTTTATAAACACGCTTGAAATGCGGTGCTACTTCGGCCAGAAAACGAAAACGATTCTGTACATAATCCATATAGCGTATGTCGCCCGTAGCTTCGGATGCCGCTATCAAGGCAGAGTAGGTCACTCCCCATTCATAACTTGCCAAACGAAAAGCTCCACGCTCCAGTTGTGCCTCCTCTCCCATCGTTGTATAGTCGGTAATCACTTTACCCGTATTCTTGTCTACCACACGGGCGGGAGTCTCCTTATCTATATAAGCAAATACACGGTCTACCTCTTTCTTTACCTGTTCCGGTGTCAAATCACCATACGTGCCCTGATAAGCAGGTTGCAATAAATGCAAAGGGGTGTTTGAGTCATTCACTACAGTTTTCTTTTTCTGTGCGCTGACAGGCAAAGCTATCAGCAACAAAGTAATGGCTATGATACGAATATTCATATTTTATTTTTTAGGTATTTTACATCCTCTGAATAGGGTTCCCTGCAAATCCGGCCCAAAGTAGAATCCCGGTTGTGTCGGCTGGTTGTAGGCTACGTTCTGGGTAGCGATACTGATGCGATAAACAGGATCCTCCAAAAAGGTGTGGAAGCGGTAATCAGTGGGAATGGTAGAGACATAAAGTCGCAAAGCGGTATTATCGGCTGTGCGCAACAGTACTTCTTCCCGCCAGTCGCCTACAATATCTCCTTGCAGGCAAGGTGTTGCCTTCGTTCCGTTGTTGGAAAGAGCTCCTTCGAAAATGGCTATACGCTCACAGACTCCTTTCTTCCAATTATATTTGCTGACTATATTTCTATCCAGCAGTTCGCGCAGTAAATCACCGTCCCACCAGACAGCCATATTACATGACAATCCTCTGACACGGGCTTTCACCACTTCTCCTTTTATATTTCTTATTCCTCCGGAAGCAAGAGACCACATTTCAACGCCCGGATGGGTCGGGTCAATATCAGCCGCCATGCAACGCCCGACATCTGTACTATCTTTTATCTGGAAAAGTATTTCTCCGGTTGCCGCATCTCTGTACGTACTTCCGTCACGCTTGTTTTCGTGACAGTCCCATACTTGCAACCCTTTGCGGGAAGGATCGAAATGAGTCAGATGAATCGCGTCTCCATGTCCCATCTTCGTTGTGTACAGCCCTTTGCCGTTATGGTCGATGGCACACGAGCCGTAGATAATCTCATCGCATCCGTCACCGTCTACGTCACCTACCCGAAGGTTATGATTACCTTGTCCGGCATAGTCTTCACAACCGGGATGGTTACTGTCGAAAATCCAGCGTTCTTTCAGTTCCTTTCCATTCCAGTCGTATGCTGCCAATACTGTACGGGTATAATACCCACGACACATCACAACACTAGGATGGATGCCGTCGAGATAGGCTACGCAAGCCAAAAAGCGGTCACTACGATTACCACGATTGTCTCCCCAGTCCATCAGGTTTCCTCTTCCCGGTACGTAATCAATTGTTTGCATCGCTTCTCCTGTCAGTCCGTTGAAGACAGTCAGATATTCCGGTCCGGTCAAAATACGTCCCTGTTCATTCCGATAGTCAGCTTGCGCATCTCCAATCACTTTTCCTTTTCCGTCCACTGTTCCGTCGGCGGTTTTCATTACTACTTCCGCTTTACCGTCACCATCGAAGTCAAACACCATAAACTGGGTGTAGTGTGCACCGGCACGTATATTACGTCCCAGATTAATGCGCCATAAATGTTGCCCGTTTAATTTATAACAATCGAAATATACCTCTCCGGTGTAACCGTCATGCGAATTATCATGTGCGTTCGACGGATCCCATTTCAAGATAATCTCATATTCCCCGTCACCGTCCACATCGCCGATACTGGCATCATTAGGAGCATAGAAATAACTTTGCCCTGCCGGAGTCGTACCGTTTTCAGGACGATTCAGCGGAATGTTCAGATAACCAGCCGGAGCATCGGACGGCAATTGATAATTGCTTTCCGTTTTTGATTGGATAGCTTTGACGGTATAAAGTACGGATTCCGTACCTTTATATATATCCTGAAAGAAAGTCGCATTTCTTATCGGATATTTGTTTACCTTTTCACCGTTTCTATAAACATCAAAAGATTCGTCCATCGGGTCGGAGGACAGATAACGCCAAGACACGGCAACAGTAGATGGATTCTCTCTGATGGCAATTACCCCGCGTCCCAAATGTTCGCGTTTCAGTTTCGAAAAGTCATAGTTCGGCTGCGCCACTACAAAAGCAGCTATCAGACACAGACTTAAAAAAGCACTTATGCATTTCATAGTTTTATCGTTAATCAATTTACAACACAAAAGTAAGCGGCACAGCCTACTTATAAAATAGAATATTGTACAGATCTATGTAGAAATCATCATATAGCCCACTTTTAAACCGCATTATAACTACCTGGTGAACAAAAATGAATATATCTGAACGGAAATCCATTGAAAAAGAAAAGTGCGTCCCTTATCTTTGCCAATGAAAATTAGAATGAACACCCAATTAATAAAACAGAATTATTTCACCATGAAGAAATCACTACTCTCATTCTTTACAGTAACTCTTCTTTGTCTTATGACAGGAAAGCCGGTCATGGCACAAGAGTTACCTGCACAAAAAGAGACTTTAGAGACTATCGTAAAAGTAAACGACTACTTTATGAAAAAGTATGCCGATTACACATTGCCTTCTTTCTATGGCAGAGTTCGTCCAAGCAATATATGGACGAGAGGCGTATATTATGAAGGATTAATGGCTCTGTATGGCATTTACCCTCGTGAGGATTATTATAAGTATGCCTACGATTGGGCTGATTTCCACAAATGGGGAATGAGAAACGGCAATACCACCCGTAACGCAGACGACCATTGCTGCGGACAAGTTTATATCGACCTTTATAATATGTGTCCGTCCGATCCGAATATGATCCGGAATATAAAAGCAAGTATCGATATGGTAGTCAACACTCCGCAGGTGAACGATTGGTGGTGGATTGACGCTATCCAGATGGCAATGCCAATCTACGCAAAGTTTGGAAAAATGACCGGTGAACAGAAATACTACGATAAGATGTGGGATATGTATTCTTACACTCGTAACGTGCACGGAGAAGCCGGAATGTATAATCCTAAAGATTGCTTATGGTGGCGCGATCAGGACTTTGATCCTCCTTACAAAGAACCGAATGGAGAAGATTGCTACTGGAGTCGTGGAAATGGCTGGGTATATGCAGCTCTTGTACGGGTATTGGATGAAATCCCTGCCAATGAAACACATCGCCAGGACTATATAAATGATTTTCTCGCTATGAGCAAGGCACTTAAAAAATGTCAGCGTGAAGATGGTTTCTGGAATGTGAGTCTTCATGATCCGACGAACTTCGGAGGTAAAGAGACTTCCGGAACAGCACTGTTTGTATACGGCATGGCTTGGGGAGTGCGCAACGGACTGCTCGACCGCAAAGAATATCTTCCCGTCCTTTTAAAAGCATGGAACGCTATGGTGAAAGATGCCGTACATCCGAACGGATTCCTGGGATATGTGCAGGGAACAGGCAAAGAGCCTAAAGACGGACAGCCGGTTACTTATAAGAGTGTGCCCGACTTTGAAGACTACGGAGTCGGTTGTTTCCTGCTTGCCGGAACAGAAGTTTATAAATTAAAATAACATAGACAGTTTTTTCATTAGGTTTAAAGATAATCATTCATTAGGTTTAGTTAGAGGTTAGTTAGTAGCTAGTTCCCTCACTGACTGTTTAGACACCGGTCAGTGAGGGATTTCAAAGAAAACAGATTCATGAAAAACAAATTATTCCCGTATATATGTTGGCTGATGGCCATTACATTTAGTTTGCAACTGCAAGCGCAAAATAAAGTTTCCGCTCCCATGGCAGACGTCAATCAAGTAATTGACAACACGCTGGACAGCCTGAATAAAGCACGTACCTCGCGACCGGAAGCCGGTTCGAGCCGGAAAGGTGACAACCCTGTTCTGTTCCTGGTAGGTAACTCTACCATGCGTACCGGAACTTTAGGAAACGGCAACAACGGACAATGGGGATGGGGCTATTATGCAGGTGATTATTTCGACTCTAACCGGATTACTGTAGAAAATCATGCACTGGGTGGAACCAGTAGCCGTACTTTCTATAACCGTTTATGGCCGGATGTAATCAAAGGAGTACGCCCGGGAGACTGGGTTATCATCGAACTAGGGCACAATGACAACGGCCCATACGACAGCGGACGTGCCCGTGCTTCCATTCCCGGAATTGGCAAAGATACACTGAACGTAACGATTAAAGAAACCGGAGTAAAAGAAACCGTATATACCTACGGGGAATATATGCGTCGTTTCATTCAAGATGTAAAAGCCAAAGGTGCTCATCCGATCCTTTTTTCGCTTACTCCCCGCAATGCTTGGGAAGACAAAGACAGCACCATCATCACACGTGTCAACAAGACTTTTGGATTGTGGGCAAAGCAAGTAGCCGAAGAACAGCATGTTCCTTTTATTGATTTGAATGATATCAGTGCCCGCAAATTTGAAAAGTTCGGCAAGAATAAGGTGAAATATATGTTCTACATCGACCGTATACATACAAGTGCTTTCGGTGCTAAAGTAAATGCTGAATCTGCTGCTGACGGAATACGTGCGTATGAAGGACTGGAATTAGCCAATTATCTGAAACCTGTTGAGAAAGATACAGTGACAGATTCCAGTCGGAAAGAGGGACGTCCGGTATTGTTTACTATCGGAGATAGTACGGTCAGAAATGAAGATAAAGACAAAAACGGTATGTGGGGTTGGGGAAGCGTAATTGCTGACGAGTTCAATCTAAATAAAATTTCTGTAGAAAATCGTGCGATGGCAGGACGTAGTGCACGTACTTTCCTCGATGAAGGTCGTTGGGATAAGGTATACAATGCCTTGCAACCGGGGGACTTCGTTCTGATTCAGTTCGGACATAATGATGCAGGAGATATAAACAAAGGGAAAGCCCGTGCCGAATTGCGCGGTTCGGGAGATGAGAGCAAAGTCTTTCTAATGGAAAAGACAGGCAAATATCAAGTTGTTTATACTTTCGGCTGGTATCTTCGAAAGTTCATCATGGATGTTCAGGAGAAAGGTGCCATTCCCATCGTTCTTAGTCATACGCCACGCAACAAATGGAAAGATGGAAAAATAGAACGTAATACCGAGTCTTTTGGCAAGTGGACACGTGAAGCTGCGGAAGCTACGGGAGCTTATTTTATCGATCTGAATAAGATTAGTGCCGATAAACTAGAAAAGAAAGGTGTGAAGAAAGCAGCAACTTACTATAATCATGACCATACACACTCTTCTTTGAAAGGAGCGCACATGAATGCGAAAAGCATTGTTGAAGGGTTGAAAAAGAGCGATTGCCCGTTAAAGAATTACTTAAAGTAAGAACATAAGGGATAAAGTACGCTATCTATCCCGTAATCTATTAATAGAAAAGTTACTCTTATCCCTTTGCAAACTTCTTTTGGATTAGTACCAAAGTATCAGTTGCTTAAGACTAATCTATAAACGCAAGTTCCGTTTATAAAAATGCAAGTTTTGTTTTTATAATCAAAAGCTTCATTTATAAAAACAGAACTTGCGTTTATAGTTTATAATAAGTTGATTGTAAGTTTGGTATTAAAAGAAAGGAAGTTTACCCTTAATGCGGAAGAACTTTGCTATTAATAGATTGGGAGGCAACTAGTGCTACTTTACACTCGTTCAGTTATCTATTGGAATAACTTCCTGCATATAAATAGCATCCAAGCTCCAAAGAGCAGCATCATTCGTGCTGATGCTCGTACATTCATCTAATAGAGACGGTACTTCCGGCGGAAGTATGGTAGTGATGCGGAAAGGCGGTGCAGGTGTATGTTCCAACCGGGTAAACAAATCTTTCCAGGCTTCTTCAGCCATTTGGGTATTACGCAAGTGATAAGCTGCGTAAGCCATCAGGCGGGAAACACGAAAACGGCTATGGCTAAGCTCCCATGCTTTCTTCTTGTAACGTGCAGCATGGTCAAGCCAGGCGTCTTTCCATTCGGGTATATCAATCATACGCATCATTTCATTGGCTATCTCAAATCCGCCCATGATCGTCATTAAATGGTTGGTTGTTTCCAGTTTGGGGTCACATTCGGTTGTGATGATCCCTGTTGACGGATCAAATCCTAGAGCTTTGGGACCGGTAAAAAGGCGGTTAGGCAGGGCGGCAATGCTTTTCATTCCTGCTATTATTTTATCACGATAAGTTGTGTTACCTGTGCGCTCCCATTCTGTCATCCAATTACCGGCATAAGCCAGCCAGTCGGGGCCGATACGCAAACGGGCGGGAGCAGTACAAGGATATTCACTGCGAGGTTGGGCCAGGCGCATAGGGTCCAGTTCATAGAGTTTGTGGTCGGCATCCTTCACTTCAGTCATTAAATCACCGCAACGTTCGTCCGTAGTAAGGTAATAGTAGAAACGGTTCCAGGCGGCCTGGCTGATTCGCGCTTCTTTTGCTCCGCATCCCCAATGACTTACATTATGCCGACTGCCTAATCCGGCATTGGGACCGATATGATAGACATCCACTTCACCCGTATGACGCGTCATAGCTTCTGCCATACGCCAAATATCAATACGCCCGGTACGCAGGAAATTATACCATAGCCACATATTAGAAGCCAGTTCCGTATTGTCCCAGGCAAATCCTCCGACATCGTAACGCCAGGTATGACGAACGGGGTCATAAGCGTGCATCACATCACCATAATTCCAGAAACCGTACCATTTGTTTTGTTCGATTGCTTTCTGATAGAAGTCAATGTAAGCATCCAAGCGGTCTTCTACACGAGTACGGAATGGAGTAGTACGGTCAGGGAGACTCCATATCCCGAAAGCTTGGCGGGCATGAAGATAATTCGGGGTTGGCAGTAACAGACTAGGGCTAGAAAATTGTTTGGCATAATCAGCAAAAGCCTTTTTCCCGGTATATCCACTTTGTGGGATCAGTGTAAACGTAGTTGTACGGGCAATGCCGTATGGCGTATTCATGCCCTCCTGAACATCTTCATAGCTGGCATTCAGGTCATGAGCTATACGATCATAATGCCGCAAATCCATAGGTTCGGACTCCGGGCTCCACAACCAGGCGGTAAGGGTAGCTACCGGGGTTCGTGCGTCTGAAATTTCAATAGAAGAGGGATAAGACTGCCAAAAGTCATGCATACAAAGTCCTAATCCTCCGGTAATATCTCCAACAAAAGTATATCCATCGCTACGTGTGCCGGAAAAGGTTCCTATCCAGGGATTATCGTTATTGGCACGTTTACGAATGGAGAAAGCATCGGCAGTGAGTTGAGACAGACGGTAATCATTCCATGAAGCCCAGTTATCGAGCAGAGAGCGGTTCTTTTCATCGAAAGATTCATAAGGTGGAATACGTTTGCCTTCCATTTGCTGTTGTTGCAGGGAGGGTTCATCTGTTGACTTCTGTTGTGCATCTTTCTTTTCATTACTGTTTTTCTTATTATCTGTCTTATTTAAAGTGAGTATGCGACGCCCTACCAATGGTTGTACCGGCTCGCTCCACACTCCTCCATCTGCACACGAGAAAGCAATATGACGATTATACAGAGCTTCACGCATAGGAACGTCGAAACGGATACCTAAACTACGAATGAAATCTTTCTTCTGATCTCCGTCATAGACGAAACTATGTACCATTTTGATCTGTTCACTGCAACCATAAAAGTAGAGACGTACCACAAAAGGAAGCCACTCACGGTTATTCCATTTGTTCATATCAGAGTTATTCGCATAGTTCCCTTCCTCTTCAGAGTGATTCGTATCAATCTCCTTATTCCTGTTCCGATGTATCCCTTCCAACTTTACAAGTGCCCGTACAGAGCCCAGACGTTCTATGGTTACTGATTTTATTTCTCCTATGTAACGAGTAAAAGATATTTGAGATGTATTTTCTTGAATCGGCTCGCTTTGAGTATTACAAATCAGACGCGCTTTCTCTCCTACTTTAGTTCCTTTATATAATAGACTATCAATCAGGAAATCTCCGCGTTGGGGAATAAATACGGAAATTACCCCTGTTTCAATTTGAATATTTTCAGGCGTTTCAGTGATTGCAATAGAAGCATCAGGCTGTTTATTGATAGTTTTTGCTTTCCGGGGGGCTTTTTCTAATGTCAGTCTTTCTGTTCCGGCAGGAATGACTCCGGCAACTCCGCTCCATTTCACGGAACCATCCGGCCAGTAAGCCAACGGCCAAGTATCTATCGGAATCTCTTGATTTCTATCTGTTTTTAGTCGCAATGAAGTTTCAGGAAATAGGTAGCCTTCATCAAAAGGAACTCCGAAGCTTACAGCTTTGTCTTGTTCAGGAGTATTGCCGATCCAATGTAAAGGAACAGTAGACGTTTGGGATGGCAAACATTCGTAGCGGAAGTTTGTAATACGGGTACGGGATAAGGTGGTGCGAAAGCCGAACCATCCTTCTGTCAGAGGTTCGGCATCGCGGAAGTCCACCAGTCTCTTGCCGTCTATGTAATAACTAACCCTATTATTTTCATTTGTTATCTTAATGTGATACCAGTGATTCGCTTTTAGCAAATGTTCGGTATCTGTATATTCTTTCAGTATGGCAGGACGTACCTTGGGATCTGTGATTCCTGCTTCATTGCCGTCATAACGACGGAAGCGTGTAGTAGAGTTATAGTTTCCACCATATCCCATGTAATAGAGTTGCAAAGAATAACAATTCAGAAAGATTCCGCTACGCCACTTCTCACGTTTCCATATATTATCAGGATGTTTGGGGTCCGAAGCCATCCAAAAGCAATTCAGGTCACTCAAGCGGTCTCCTTCTTTTTCTACAACTACACACGCATCATATTCAATGGTTACCCGTCCGCTCATCTTTTCTTTCCTCCATAAGGTAAGGCCTTTAGGAGACAGTATTTCAGCGGTATCACCCTGAAATGTCACTTTATAATCCGGAGATTCCGACTCTACCTTCCAATATTTATGAAACTGGCGGGCGTTGAGGCCGGAAACTTTATTGTTTTGTGCGTTTGTTCCCAAAGTGATGAAGAGGAACAAAAGGATAAAGAGTTTTTTCATATGTATATTTGCTATCTCACCTTACAAAGGTAGGGAGAGCCGTTCAATTAAGAAATAGAATATTATCCATATATATGGCGATTCGTTCAACTATGAAAAAAAGAACAACCCGACAGTTAGCCGGATTGTTCTTTCCTTATAAACTTATACTAAATAGAATAAGATTTTTCTTATTCTTTCGGTTCTTCCGTTTCGGATGACTTCAAAGTTTCGGCACCTACATAATAACCCAGGTTAGTTCCCTGATTATATCCCATGTTCTGCATAGCCTGAGACATGTCATAGTTATGGTCGGTCATCAAGTGTGGCAGACGGTGTGTAGTAGGATGATTCGTTGAGAATATATAGA
Source organism: Bacteroides sp. D1 (assembly GCF_000157095.2). Taxonomy (NCBI): domain Bacteria; kingdom Pseudomonadati; phylum Bacteroidota; class Bacteroidia; order Bacteroidales; family Bacteroidaceae; genus Bacteroides; species Bacteroides sp. D1. Next base: position 226,768 of record NZ_JH114332.1, on the reverse strand, counting down.
TTGATTTATAATCACTTGAGCCTAAAATAACCTCTTCACGGTAATCACCCAAAAAATCACCATAATAACAAGGATTATATTTTGAGGCATGATTTCCCTGATTACTACCATAAAGGTCAAAAGATATCAGACGATTCTTATTTGACTTGTTTACATCAGGGTTCGCTTTATAGCTCACAATACAACCGCGGTCTAACATTTCCCTAGTAGACTGACCACTCCAATAAATAGCCACATTATACATCACTCCGCTACCAATTCCAGTAGGATATGTAGTAGAAACCAATCCGGTACCATTACAACTAAACATACCTTCTTGTGTAGAAGACCAATATTCAAAATCCGGACTATCCGGATCAACATCCGCTACTATACAACGCCCAACATCACTTGCATCTGCCGGTAAATTTCGTCCATGACCGGTAATCATACTACCATCTCTTGCATTCATCACCTGACAGGCATATCCATTTCCCTGACCTTCATAATCTTTTGACTCTTCAAAAGAAGCAACAATCTGCAATCCGGAACGGTCTTTTATGAATTTTCCGACATGCAATATATCTCCATGCCCATTTCCACTACACCATAACTCGCTTCCATTATCGTCAATAGCTGCCGAACCATACAAAATCTCATCCCTTCCATCACCGTCCAAATCAGCAACACGGAAACAGTGTGAACACATCCCTAACCATTTAGACGAATGATCTGCTGTATCAAACTTCCAACGTGGAACCAATTCATTACCTTTTAAGTCAAGTGCCCAAACCTGCCAATTCTTATAAATACCTCTACTGATTATCAAACTAGGATTAGCCACTCGCGCTCCGGTTGTTTCATCAGGAATACCATCCAAATAAGCAACACCGATAAAGAAGCGATCCATACGATTGCCAAAATCATCTCCCCAATATTCACTCCAATACTTGGCACGTGATACTTTCGATCCTTCTCCTCCACGTGGAATATTATCTATACGAGTTATTTCACGTCCGTCATATCCCCTGCAAATAGAGATATATTCGGGACCCTCCATTATCAAACCGCAAGTAGTAGCTGTAGACGGGTCATTCTGATCTCTCGCAATAGCCGCTCCGGAGTACCAACCTTTACCATCTGTTTGACGATTACGATAATCATTCACTTTCCCATTTGCGTCAGTGATAATCTTGCCATCGGCAAACTTTGTACCTTCGGAAGTACGGAAAGCAATTTCACACAAACCGTCACCATCAAAATCATACAAGATATAAGAAGTATAATGTGATCCGGAACGGATGTTAATTCCCAAATCAATCCTCCACAAGAAAGTCCCGTCCATTTTATATGCTTCCAACAGAGTAGTACCATTAAACCAAACTCCCATATTCGCTCCGTCGTATGGTTCTCTCTTCACCACAATCTCTAATTCACCGTCACCGTCCAAGTCACCTAGCTGAATGTCATCAGGAGAATATGTAATCGATGCATCGGGTACATTCATGTCTAATCTAATCTCATGATAAAACTTTTCTGCCATTTCAGAAGTAAATGTATAATCGCAAAGCGTTTCAGCCTGATTAGCAAGAGTAACCCGATATACATTCGTTTTTGATACATCAATATCTGCATCCACCCAGGAAGTCGTATTTGAAATAGGTTCTTCATTCAATTTCACTTCCGTCTCACCGTCTACTGATTTATAAATATCAAAAGCAACATTAGACGGATCGGTCTTCAATAATCTCCAGCTAATCAATGCGGATGCAATCCCTGATGCGTTATTGGGATCAGAAGCCGAAATAGGATCATAACTCACCCACATGGCGCGGCTACCCGTTATGACTTCGGTCGGCAGAGGAGGCAATTCTTCTGTTTGATTGCCATTGTTCACTTCAACGACGGGGTCATTATCTGAGCAAGCAACTATAGCCAGCAAATAAAACAGCCCCAATATTATATAATGTATCTTCATTTCTTTCGTTTTTTATTCTATAAACATCCGTTCTATGCAAGAATATCCTATTTCTATTCATCAGTATTCCGGTTAAGTTACCAACCCGGATTCTGCTCCAAATTAGGATTTTTCGATTTTTCACTCTGAGGAATCGGGAAGAAATACATCTTATCATCCCAACTTCTTTCTTTTACCTTACGCTCATACGTATAAGTATCATCCCCATTTTTCGTAATTTTCATTTCAACAATGTTTTTGAAATGTTTGTCCCCCTCCTTCCAACGACGTACATCCCAAAAACGATGTCCTTCAAAAGCCAATTCTACCATACGTTCATTCTGATATTTCTTCCAGAAAGCATCATTGGTCATCCCTTGAGGGAATCCGGGCATTCCGGCACGTGTACGAACTACTTTGATAGCATCTACAGCCGAAGTTGTAAATTCACTGTCCGTTGCATACGGACTACCCAGATACTTATATACAGCTTCCGCATAATTCAAATAGAACTCTCCAAAACGGAACGTAATCCATGAATGATAGGTCTTTGAAGCTGTACCGGCACGCAAATCTACTGCCGTCTGACAATACTTCTTCAGATAATAACCTGTCGGAGTTCCGCCACTCAAAGGTTCCGCATTTAATCCGCCCTGATAGGTTTGCAGAGGAACAGTATTCCAGTTAGGCCATTTTTCGTCTCCATTCTTGGCAATAGTCAGATAGAAACGAGGGTCGCGGTTGGTATAATAAGGATTAGTAGGATCGTAGTTATCCAACTCGTCCGGGCGCAACCCTGTATCCTTCATCTCATACGCATCCACCAGTGTCTGTGTGGGACAGTTTCCACCTTTACAATTTTCCAACCCTACCGGGAAGTTATATCCCTCAAAAGAATTAGTGGTAGTAGTGGCACGACGGAGAAAAATCAATTCACTAGTAGCGTCATTGTAATTATCCTTACTCCAAAGTGATGAATAATCCTCCACTAAGAGTTTTGCCTTTTCAGCAAATCCATTACTGTCATCTAAAATTTCCTTATTGGCTTTAGCTGCACGATACCACAGATCTTTATTATCAGTCGGGTTAAACAAAGGACTTGCCGCATATAACGCAGCACGAGCTTTCAAGGCCAATACCGTTTTACGGTTGGCACGTCCTGTTTCCGCCGGACTACTAGGCAATGCCATATCTCCCAGTTTACTGTAATCGACAATAATCTTATCCTTTATATCATCACATTCGGCTATGATATAATCAAAAATCTCCTGTGCCGGTCTGCGCGACAATGTATTCGATTCTTCGGCTGTTAATATATGGTCGCTAAACGGCACATCTCCATATTGCCGTACCAAGTTAAAGTAGAAATATGCACGAAGGAAACGCACCTCATACTGGTAATTGGTATAACGGAACATTTGTTGTGCATAATCACTGTTCAAAGCCAACTCGGGAAATGTCAGTCCGGTAAACTTCTCCAGATATAAATTACAATTGGCTATCCCTTCATAACAGGACGTCCACATACTACTTTTAGCATTTGACGGACTCCAAGAACCATTGTAAAAGTCTTCAATCTGATTTCCCGAATAAGCATATTCAGCCTCATCAGTAGCAGAACCAAGAATTGCCCCGCTATAGTTTCCAAAGTCCACATCCATGGACAAATAGATATTTGTTATCAGCCCTCCCACATTACCGAAGTTGAGCTTCACAAAATCCTCATCATAGTTATTGTACTCATGATATTCCATCTTATCTGAGCAGGAACCGAGTGTGACTACACACATCATTCCGTAGATAATGTTTTTCAGTTTCATTCTTTCGCTTTGTTTTTATGATTAAAAACCAATCGTAACACCGACTACTACACTCTTATTCAGCGGAGTCGCTACACCATAACATTCCGGATCTGCCACATCAATGTGATCTGAACAGAACAAATCTGTTCCTCTAACATATAACTTGGCACTCCCCAATATCTTAGTCTTCTTCATCAATTCTTTCGGGAATCTGTAATACACCTCCGCATTACGCAACTTCAAGAATGACCGGTCTGCCAACCAAACCGTATTAGCCTGATAGTTATTGGCATTACTCTGTGAACTCAAACGAGGATATTTGGCATTTTGATTTTCCGGTGTCCAACGATTCTCATAATAATGAGTAGAAAGTGTCGTATTATTTATCAATGGCCAAAACATACTCTTCGTATTCAATAAAGCAGAATAGTTACCTGTTCCCTGAAACATTACATCTACCCCAATCCCTTTCCATTCGGCTCCCAAATGGAAAGAATAATAAATTTCCGGAGCTGTCGTACTATAACCAATAGCAGTTTTGTCATTAGCATCAATGATTCCGTCTCCATTCACATCTTTATATTTTATGTCTCCCGGCACTACCGTAGTAAAGTTTTGTGTAAGGCTGTTTGCTATATCTTCTTTATCTTTGAAGAAACCTTCAGCTACCATTCCATATACTTGGCCCAACCGATTTCCTGTTTGCACAAGATTCTTATACAAACGCGGTTCTTCCAGTTGTTCCTTAATTTCATTCTTATTCCAAGCAAAATTACCGCCAAGATTAAACACTACATCTCCTAACCTTTTCGTATAGTTAAGTCCTAGTTCCATACCATAGCTATCAACGATTCCGGCATTCTCGAACGGAGCATCAACTCCCAGTACATCGGTATATTTACCCTCGGAAGAAACCCAAATATCTTTTCTCCGTTGATAATAGCCTTCTGCCGTCACATTCAATCCATTGAACAACATAGCATCAACACCAACATTATATTTATACGCTTTCTCATGTGTCGAATTAGCAGTTGCCAAGCGACCGATAATAGTACTTCCGAATTCAGAGTCGTAACTACTGTTAAACTTATATTGCGTACCGGTAGTCGTATAAATCTGGTCCCAATAGTCATATACGGTAGTACTTCCGTCTTTAGGCAGATAATCAACATTGATCACTCCAAACGAAGCTCGCAATTTCAAGAAGTTCACCCAAGACACATCTTTCAACCATTTTTCTTCCGAAAGTACCCAAGCAGCAGAAATGGTAGGAGAAAAAGCCCATTTATGTCCCGGTGCCAATAAACTGGAAGCCGAGCCAACCAATGCCAGATCCAAATAATAGCGATTAGAGAAACCTACATGATTGTACCAAGAAACATTTTGCCGATAAATAGTAGTGTTCAGACCGTATGAATCACGATATTCATAATCCCATTTCAATTGAGAATACACATCCCACTTTTGGAATGAACGATTATAATCTACACTACCTGCAAAATTAAATTGACGAGCCCAATTGTCAATACCCGCACCCGAACCCATTTCACTGGATTCGCCACCTGAAATGGCAGTATAAAACGGCCCGTTAGTTGTCCAGCTTGTTGCATAACCGGCATACGTATAAGTCTTGCTATGGTCTTCTAAAATATTGGAATAGTTATCATAAGCTAAACGAAAGTTAGCTCCCAATCCTTTCAGCAAACCAGACAAATCTTGTGATAAGGTAAGGTCGGTAAACAAACTGCGAGAGTGTCCTTTAGAATAAGCAGCTCCCTGCGATTGTGCGACAGGATTCGACGTGCCCGCCCAAGTAGTACTTCCTCCCCAACTGCCATCTTCCGTACGAACCGGAAAAGCTGCAGAAGGAATCGAATAAATCATATCCCATAAGTTAACCGAAGCCCCCGGAATCCGAGATTCGGATAATGTTCCGAGAAGATTTAACTTCAATTTGGTAGTGCCCGTTAAATCAATATCCAGATTTGTACGCAAATTAGCACGTGAATACATATTCTGTGTAGAATATCCGTCATTTGCATTCGGGGTCTTGATAAACCCTTTGTCTGTTAATAAATTCGCCATAGTATAGTAGCGGAACTTTGTTCCTCCTCCACGGAATTCGATCGTGTATTTATTAGAAACTCCTCTGTCTTTAAAGGTTTCATCAATCCAGTTCACATTAGGATAGAGATAAGGGTACATACGGGAAGCTCCTCCACTGCCTACTCCATTACGGAAAGCGTCGACTTCTTCCGGAGTATATCGAGCTCCCAAACCTTCATATCCACGCGCTTCATTCACAGCAGAAGCATACGTAGCCGCATCTACAAATTCCGGACGTCGAGACTGAGTGTTAATGATGTGATCATACGTAAACGTTATCTCTTTTGTTTTGTACTTACCACGCTTCGTCGTAATCAAGATCGCACCGTTCACTCCTTTGTATCCGTACAATGCCACAGCCGCAGCATCTTTCAGGATGGAAACGGATTCTACTTCTTCCGGACTCACCAAGCTCATGTCTCGTTCCAAACCGTCAACCAGCACAAGCGGTGTACTACTTGACAAGCTCTGCAAACCACGTACATAAAAGGTAGGATCTGCCATTAAACCTGTACTAGCTGCATTCTGCAAAGTAGTAAGACCCAATCCATATCCATATAAAGAATTGGATATATTCCGGGAAGACCGCTTATTAAACTCTTCATTATAGGTGGTAGAAACAGCTGCTGTTGATTCATGACGATTGAATGTCCGGTTAGCTCCCACATCAATAGTCTGAGCTGCATATCCCATCACAATAGTCATCGGACCATCAGCCTTTACCACAACTGTGGTAGAGCCTTTGTCGGCAGAAAAGACACTCAAGCGTTGTCCCTTCTCGACCGCAATCTCGAATTTACCATCTTTATCAGTTTCAACCCGGGTCTCCACTGCGCCACCTTCCACATTAACGGACGCTCCATAGACTGGGTTTCCCGATTTATCAACAACAATACCTATAATGTTGTTGTCTGTATTCTGCGCTCTGACCGGAATGCTCAAACAAACTAGTAAAGCCAGTATCAGAATCTTATTTTTTCTCATATAAATCAATATTCAAGTATTGTTTTAATCTGTTTCGTTGTCTCACATTACCAACCCGGATTCTGAATCAATCCATACCCTTTGTTAATTTCCGTTTGCGGGAATGGAGAAAGATACCATTTGGAATCAAATCCGTATGTCCACCAACGACGAACCGGTTTAGATAATTCAAACCTTTCATATTCAAATCGAGTAGGTTGCAATGCTCCTTTGTTCTTATCTCCTTCATTCCATTTTGTATTACCTGTCATGCGATTACCGGTATCATCCAAACGATAGGCAAGTAATCCATGCAGACGTTTCTCGAAACGATCGGCACGTTTGTAACGGACAAGATCAAAGTAACGGCTATCTTCAAGCCCCAATTCCCGAACACGTTCACACAGCAATTCTTCCAATAAGGCAGCTTTGTCAGAAAGTAAATTCTTATCTGTAACACACTCCGCCAAATCTTTTTTCAATCCCACGCGGGCACGTACTATATTCATTTGGTTAATAGCCCCCCGGTGATCGTTCTTAGCTTGAAGCAAAGCCTCCGCATAAGTCAAATAAATATCAGACAAGCGAAGATAAACCCAGTGCGTATACTGACGTTGGTACTCAGTTCCCAAATAATATTTCATATTTTTATAACCGGTCGCATAGTTACCAGATTCAAGTGCCGCATTTTGTCCTTCATCGTATCCTCCGACCCACAATTCATAAGGTAAACCGGACATCGTTCCGGCACTCCAGTCTAACATCTTCGGTAGTCCATTCACCATGCAATGCTCATACAGACGAGGGTCACGGGTTAATACGATTTCCGACAATAGTTGTTCTCCATTTTTAAATGTTCCGGTCAAGAACATTTCATCCAACTTACCTTCTGTTTCCGCCTTTTTCCAGTCAAACGGAGTGCCGTCGGCCCATGGGAACATCTCCACATATTCCTGTGTAGGCGGATATTCAGTACGGCAAAGTGACGGAACAGCCCAAGAATGCCACATATAAGAACTTGAATTGAAAGCGTCCGACATATTCGTGCGAACAGAATGTAAGACTTCCTTGCTGTTCTGACGAATATACCCCATACGATATGCCTGACGATACTGTTCCGGTGTTTCTTCCGAAGCCTTATTCAGGCTATACCCGCCTTGACTCTCCAGCTCTTTAAAGAATGCTTCACAAGCCTTCAAACAGTTATCCCAAAGTTCCGCATGATAGCCGCCGTACCATACCAGACGTTGCTGTTCAGCCTCTGAGTTTCCTCCTGCATATCCGTTGACATCGTTAAATAACGGAGAAGCGGCAAATTGCCAGATTTTGCATTTCAATGCCATCGCACCGGCCTTTGTCCAGTGTCCGGCCTTGCTAGCAAGATCGGCATCAGCATAAGCCCACACCAATCCGCCGGAATTGATAGCATCATCCAACATCTTTATCATGTAGTTAACAGTCTCCTCTACCGTAGCACGGGGTATTTCATAACCTGACTCCGTACCAGTGAATGAAGCATATAACAATGGAAGACCTCCATAATGACGGAACATATCAAAATAGCGCGCCGCAATCAAGCATTTAGCTTCTGCCACCAACTGAGTTTTTTCAGCATTATCCATACCCGGCACTCTATCTATATTTTCCATTAGCAACCAGCACCAACGCACTACTTCCCATACCATTTCCCGTGTATATGGGAAAATATTACCACGCGTGCCATAGTTGGCATTGAGAGAACCCAAATAATACTGCTGATATACAGTCGCATCACTAAAATAAAGTGACCAGCAGTCTGTTAGCGCATCCTTCTTTCCTAAATAAGGACTGGAAGAATCAGGAATATTACCGTTACTATCCGTATTATAAGGTAATCCGTAATACTGTCTACTGTAACAGGTATTCAAAAATTGGCGCGTATATTCCGCACTATTGAACACTGTGTCAATAGTAGCATTTCCGCCCGGTGCCTTATCCAAAAAAGAGTTTCCGAATTTAATTTCGTCCACACATGAAGTGGAAACCAAACAAACCGCCGCTCCCAACATTGCACCGATGAACCATTTATTTTGTAATTTCATTGTATCTTTCCTTTATCTATTTTAGAATCCTAATTTCAAGCTCAACGTATAAGTCTTGGACAATGGATAAGAAGGTGCATTAGTAGCTCTTGCCTCCGGATCACCCCACAAATAAGGTGTAATAGTCCACAAATTATATCCTGCAAAAGCCAACTGACATGTATTCAGTCCAAGTTTCTTCATTAATGGGAAGTGAAAATTGTATGCCACCTGAAGAGTTTTCAAACGCAAGTATTTGGCATCTTTCTCATATAAAGTGGAAGTAGCATAATTATTCTTTGCATTATCAATGGTAGCTCTCGGATACTCCGAAGATTGTGACGGATTTTCCGGTGTCCATGTATGATCTAAATGGTATGCCAACAATCCTCCCTGCTCGCTATTGGAAGATGAATAAAACGGTTGACGAAATACATCCGAAATCATACGACTTACATTCCAGGCCCCTGTCCATTGAGTACTTATTTCCAAATTCTTCCAACTGAATCCTAAATTAATACCTAGCATATATTCAGGATCGTCTGTAAAGCCATAGTCATAACTTGCATCATTTGCATCAATCTTACGGTCACCATTCAAGTCAACATATACTGCATCTCCATTTTGAAGAATACTCTCGTGAGTGGGGAACGGACGATTAAATGTCTGCTCATATAGCGCAGGTGTATCCTCATCATAGAAGCGCCAGAAAACATATTGACTACGCGAACCGATACGGTGTCCCTTCTGATATTGATATAAATTATTCTGCGGGGCTTCCTTCTTTTCAAGAATCTCATTCTGATTATAAGAAAGGTTAATACCCGCCCAATAACGGAAATTATCGCCAATCTTATCGTTCCATTTTAAAGAAAGTTCCCAGCCCCAACTGTCTACACTTCCTAAATTTGAATAGGGAGTAATGAACCCTAACATTCCCGGAGCTGTACCGTCACGCAAAAGGATGTCATTACGACGTTCTTTATAATATTCAAAGGTTGTTTTCAGACGGTCATCAAGGAAGTTAATATCAACACCATAGTTCCGTTTCAGAGCTTTTTCCCATGTCACAGCAGCATTATTCTTAGCTACCTCACGTGCCCCTAGACTAACAGTACCATTATCTGTACCGAATCCATATCCCCAAGCGTTAGTCGCTCCTCCACTTGCTGTTACACGATTCGCCAAATCACCTAAACCGACATTATATGGATCAGCCATATACATAAATCGCGATCCCCCAATATTATCGTTACCTACTAAACCGACACTGGCACGTAATTTCAAAAAGCTAACCACCGACTTCAAAGGACGGAAAAACTTCTCTTCACTCATCACCCAACCTATAGAACCAGCCGGGAAATAAGAAAAGCGCAAATCGGACGCAAAGTTTTCCGAACCGTTATACCCCACATTAAACTCTGCCATATAGCGGCTCTTCCAATCATAAGTGACACGTCCGACTAATCCGACATATCCATGAGGAATGTCCGAATATACTTTCGGATAATATTCTTTCTGTTGATTATATAAGAATAAAGCTGTCACTGTATGATCACCAAAAGTACGATTATAATTAAAGCTAGCTTCCATATACCAATTACGCGCTTTGCCTGTAGTATACGAATACTTCACATCTGTATTCTCTCCAAACTTACGATAAGCAATACTACCGTCATCCATCAATACAGGAGTGTATGTAGCAATAGACCCACCAGAACCTACTTTATTAACTGTAAATGAGCTGTTATAAGATCCTTTCACTTTAAAAGAAAGCCCTTTAGTCAAAAAGTCCATTTTTTGATCCAGAATCACATCCACATTCAGCGAATTGTTGCTGGTTTGGCTGAATCCATTTCCATAATATCCCATACCTGTACCTCCAGTAAATGGTAATTTCAGCCCGTCCGAATAAGTCTCATCGCTCGAATTTACTAATTTTCCGTCTATGATTCCCGGACTGGAGAAAGGAGTAGCATAATACATATTTTTAATCAATCCGGAAGATCCCTGACTCGTACGCGGTTGATCTGAATTATTCACATTACCACTAATATTGAATGACAAAGTAGTCGTTTTAGTGACATCCATATCCAAGTTTGTACGATAGTTAAACCGACGGTACTGATAGCTTAAATTATAAGGAAGATCAAACTCACTAAAAAGTCCTCCTTGCGTATAAGCACCTGCAGAGATGAAATAACGTACTTTATCTGTTCCTCCCGAGATGTTCAGATTATGCTGGCTCTGAAGCGTAGAGCTTTTCATAATATAGTCAGCCCATTGTATATTTGGGAAACGAATAGGATCGGAACCATCTGCAAATTTTTGAATCACTCCATCACTAAATAAGGCAGATTTGCCATCACCGGACATCATTTGATTATGAAAACGGGCATAGTCATAGGAACTTGCCTGTTCTACCATTTTTGTAGGCATCAATACAGAAGCAGAAGTAGTAAACGAAATTTTCGCCTTTCCTTCCTTTCCTCGTTTAGTTGTAATCAAAATGACCCCGTTTGCTCCACGAATACCAAATACGGCTGTTGCCGAAGCATCTTTCAAGATAGAAATGGATTCAATTTCATTCGGGTCGATATCACTCATACTTTCACGATCCACACCGTCTACCTGAATTAACGGTGAAGAATTTTCCCAAGTAGCTTTACCACGAATAAAAATTTCAGCGGCATCCGCTCCCGGCTCACCGGAATATTGTACGGTAGTCAAACCTGTCATCTGCCCTCCTAATACATTGGAAACCGAACCTACAGATACACGGGTCAATTCTTCTCCCTTCACACTGGCGATAGCTCCTGTCATAGTCACTTTCTTCTGCGTGCCATAAGCTACAATCTCCACCTCTTCAAGAGCAGTCACATCCTCTACTAGGATGATTTTCATATCATTTTTTGCTACAACTGTTTTATCAGTATAACCTATAAAAGATACTTTCAGTTTAGTACCGGGACGTACATTTATTCTAAATACACCGTCAATGTCGGTAATTGTACCGTTAGATGTTCCTTCCGCAAGTACACTTGCTCCAATTATCGGTTCGCCTTGGCTATCTACTACTGTTCCTTTTATAGTACTTTGCTGCTGTACAACTTCGATGGCTGCCGAAGCTGTTTGCAATCCCCATGCAGGTGCAAAAGTTGCTATAGTGAAAAACAGAGCGACAGGTAAGGTTGTCCCCTTTATAAAGTTTTTCTTATTCATATATGTATATGTTCATGATATAAGTATAGTTGACGGACTTTATATACCGTCATGTTTATTTTAGAATGCGAGCATCATACGGAAATAGCCGGCGCATGAAGCACGTTCACAAGTGACGTGAAAGCTTCCATTTCCCATGCTATGTGTCCATTGATTGACTGCAGAACGCTGTGTACTACTCCAATAGTGCCCAGCAGCCTTGTTATTTACAGGTAGATCAGAAGTAACCATCTTATCACCATTTACTTTCTGAAGACTACTATTAATACCACTCATATTCTTGGCAACCTGATCCCAGCACATCACAGAAGGTAGATACCAAGGAGTTACACCAGAAGGAACGGCTTCTGCTTTACGATAAGCCATGATATAGTCATAAACATAATCACAAGTAGATGTACTACCCATTCCTTCGTAACACATAGTAAGTATTTTTGTGTTATTATACCCCATCAATGCGGGAAAAACCTTTGATGCATCATTTTTGTTAACATCCCTCTCGGTGTTACAACCTACAAACTTATCCTTCCAATCTTCATCTGAATTAAACCAATCTGAGTAATAACCAGCCTTACTAGAATGAAACATTTGCAAGGCAATATCGTTTTGTTCATCATCTTTTACCAATGAGTTCTTTGTAGATAATACTATCCCATGCGTACAAGCGGGGAAGTCACGACGCAAAGCATCAATCTCAGCAGAATAAAGTTCGGGATGTGTTACACTGGGCTGTGAATTACCCACATAACAAACAATACCAATCACATTCTCCGGCACCGCCTCCGCATCTACAGAAACTATTTTTCCGTCCGCACAAAAATAATCCCCTACCTGCAAAGTATGGTTAATCTTACTCTTATCTTCGATGGTATACATCTTCGCTGTTCCTCCTTCCAAAGTACCTTTAGCTTCGTATTCCATTTCACTTACTCCTGTATAAGTACCCTTTATGGAGAATTCCTTATTCGGGTTAACCAAAAAGCGGTATGTATCCGTACTTTCCTGATAATAAGGAGTTGCTTGAGTATTGTTCACTGTAAACGAACCGGCAGCCAAAGGTAACAGATAATCATCTATACCGCCATTTGTAAAGCTATAGGTCAAATTAGGCATCTTTACTACCGCAAGAGCCATCCGATGTTGCATAGTAAAAGCGATCTGCCCTTTCAAACGATCCCCCTGAACACTACCCGTACTGGTCATCAAATCATATTGTGTATAATTTCCTTCATTTTGTTCACTGCCTATTTTCCAATTGTTGACGTATGTTTCAAAAGGATCCACCTTCGTCGGATCAAAAGTCACATTCGCATTATACGGATAGTATGCATAAAAAGTCATCCGCTGAAATTGTGAACCTTTGTATTCAATAGGATCCCCTCCATCAGTCAATTCCCAATAGCCATCTGTCAGTGTGAATTTCCGATTCTTGATATCCTCTACCACCGTTTCTCCTCTTACCGCAAATATACCGATAGCATCTCCGTTAGAAAATCGGGTAGTATATCCATTCTCTGTAGCACGTGTCTTACCACTTTCGTCCATAAATCCTTCATCAGACACACTAATCTGAAATCCCTGCAAAGAATCCGGGGTTTCTCCGGTCAGTTCTTCATTTTGCGAGCAAGACGCAACTACGGCTGCGCCAGCCAGAAAAAGCATTGATATATAATTATATATTTTCATAAATCTCATGTTTATATTTTTAGCATTTTTATCTATATTAGATTGGTAAACAGATCACTTCACAACAGGCTGTGGAGTTACGGTTTCTTCTGTAATATTCCAACTAGGATTGGTTATCTCTGTTCCAGTTTCAGCTATACTCGGGTCGGATGTTATAGGATCGTGGTTTTCATCCTCCCATCCTATTATTTGCGTTTGTTCTGTAATTGTCAACACATAATTATTGTCCTCGTATTTATTTGTCTTGATGATGTAATTATAAGAAAATCCTGATTTCAATTCTGTCAAGTTAGCAAACTCGGCTTCATAAAGATAACCGTTCATTCTAGCTTGGATAGTTACTTTGCCTTGCACCTTCTGTGGCAGTAAAATAGCTTGTACTGTATAATTATCCTGCTCTCCTATTTTATCCCAATAAATATCATCTTTATCCGTAACAGGGTCTTCACTGACTGTTGTCTCCCCTGTTTTAGGATTAAATGTACCATTATTCTTAAGCCCAATAAGATAACAAGTTATATCTGCCAAGTCCACACCTTCGCCAGCTTGAAACTCCAATCTAATACGACTCATCACATGATTGAATGCTAATGTCACGTTCGGGGTTTGTGATGTAGCCTTCCCTTTGGCAAAAAGAAAATCTATCTTCGCACGTTCTTCTGCTGTAGCTTGATTTTCACTAGCTGTAGTCACTTCCAATACAGGTTGTTCTTCACCTGATGTACCAGAAAATGGAGCGTATGCCACTACATCATACTCTCCGGAACCTAATACCCAAATTTCTTCTGCATTTCCTCCTTTTGCTGCAAAAAGACCATTGCCCTTGTATTTGTAATGAATATTCACTTGTTCCGTACCACAAGTGATTCCTACCGAGTCTTCTGCCTCCCAGTTTGTTTCCGTAGCTCTTGTAACAAGATTGCTAGCCTCATGATTGTTTATTACTGCACTAAAAGAAACTTTCGCTCCCGTATCACCGGTAAACTGAATATCAGTTTCTTTAATATCGTTGCTACATCCTGCTAAAAGTAGTAAGGCAACAGCAGTTGTGACATAGTTTTTTTTCATACCATGTTTTTTAAAGTTAAACATATTTTTGTTGATTAGTAAAATCGTCGTAAAGTAAAAAAGACAATGGCTGCATTCTTTTCCAACCAGCAATTGAAATAAATGAAGCATTTTTTTTATTGTTTTCCATATCTATTAGGTACATCTGTTAAGTTAAACAAAAGTTAGATTCTCTTTTTAAAAGCAATTTTTCACACTCTACCTGTGAAAAAGTGTTGCAAACATAACGACTTAATCAAGATATAGCAATGCAGAATCGTACAAATGCATGGAAAATACCGTCTTTTGCACGATATTCCATGCTGTAGGAGCGATTTTCGATTAGTACCTAATGACTATGAACCTTTTTGTTTCTATTTTATTGTATGGGAAATAGTAATTTATAAACCTAAAAATGATATGGCGAATTTTTCAATTGTAGTTGTTCCAACTAAAAAATTATCAAATGGCAGACATCGAATAAGGATAGCCGTAGCACATCATTCTCAAACCAGATATATACCTACCCAATTTACTTTGGATTCTGCCAATCAACTAAAAAATGGTCGAGTAGTAAGGCATGAGAATGCAGCGAATATGAATGCCTGTCTTCGGAAACTAATCAATGAGTATGAAGAAATTGTTACATCGATCAGCTATTTACCAGCAATTTCATGTACCGAACTTATACGTATAATTACTTATGAACAAAAGAAAAAAGGTATAACCTTTCAAGCTGTTGCAAAAGAATACATGAATTTCATGAAAGGAGAAGAGCGGGAGAAATCTTATAAACTTTATAAGATAGCTTCCGAAAGATTAGTCAAATATATGAAAGGGGATTTTCCTTTAATTCAATTGACACCTATACATATCCAAGGATTTGCCAAAGTTCTTCACGAGGAGAATCTGGCAGATACAACTATCAGAATATATCTGACTTTAATAAAGGTGATAGTAAATTATGCCGGTAAGATGAATTATGTATCTTACTCCATTCATCCTTTTGTCCTCTTTAAGATGCCGACAAGTAATGTGCGAGAACTTGATTTGTCAATAGATGAACTGAAGAGAATACGTGATGTCCGGCTTTTAAAGTCTTCTTTATCCATGGTGAGAGATATTTTTATGCTTTCTTATTATTTAGGCGGTATCAACCTGAGAGATTTATTAGCATATGATTTTAAAAATAAGAACGATATGCGTTATGTGCGTCACAAAACACGCAATAGCAAGAAGGGAGAAAATGAAATTGTATTTACTTTGCAGCCTGAAGCAAAAGTGCTTATAGATAAATATATGTCGAGAAATGGGCATTTGCAATTTGGTAAATATTCATCTTATAAACAAATATATAGTTTAGTCTTCCGACATATAAATAAGGTAACAGAACTTTCAGGGGTAAAGAAAAAGGTTACTTACTATTCCGCCCGAAAGACATTTGCACAACACGGATATGATTTAGGCATTCAAATTGAAAAAATAGAATACTGTATCGGACACAGTATGAAAAATAACCGTCCTATCTTTAATTATATTAAGATTATGCAAGAACATGCCGATAAGGTGTTCCGTGCCGTACTTGACCAATTGCTATAGTATAGATAGTTTTTCACTGCTATTTTTATTTCCTTCTTTTGCTAATCGATTTCATTCCGATCGCTATTCTTTTTTCGTTCCACTATAGTTATCCGCAAAGTATACTATAGTTACCCTTGCGGATAACTATAGTCAAACGCAAAGATAACTATAGTGGAACGAAGAAAGATTCGCATGCCGGATAACTCATAATAGGTAAAAAAGAAATTAATGGTACTAATTGTTCAAATCTTATCCTCAATTGATTGCTAGCTATATGTAGTCGTCTGATGTGCAGGCAGTTATGTTTAAAAAGAGAATCTAACTTTTGTTTAACTCTATAATAAATATGCTATGTAAATATAGAAATACCATACAATATATTATACAACTAAACCTCTATAAAGTACTACGTTACAGGAATATCCATATAAAATATAAAAAGAAACAAAGAGTCTTCATTAGAGGATAAAAAGATAAATCAACAATAAAGGATCTATAAACCAATATTTATAACTTAATAATTAAAGTATGAAAAGCAACAAAAAAGGTAATCACCTGTATGCCTATAAGGATACTATCCGACGGCTATTTCTTCTCACTTTGTTCTCCTTTTTAATAGTAGAATCCTATGCCCAAAACAAAACGATTTCGGGTACGGTTACAGATTTTACCGGAGAACCGGTTATTGGTGCCAGTGTGTTGGTTAATGGTACTACTAATGGTACAATTACTGATTTAAATGGCAAGTTTTCTCTTTCCAATGTACCAACCAAAGGTACAATCACTATCACTTATATAGGATACAAAAAGCAAGAAGTATCCGTAGCAGGAAATACTAACTTCAAGATAACTCTTCAAGAAGATACTGAAACACTGGATGAAGTAGTAGTTGTGGGCTACGGTGTACAGAAGAAAAGCGATGTAACTGGCGCTATGGCCCGCGTAGGAGAAAAAGAATTAAAAGCAATGCCTGTAAGAAATGCATTGGAAGGAATGCAGGGCAAAACAGCAGGTGTGGATATTACATCTAGCCAACGTCCCGGAGAAGTCGGTAACATTAACATTCGTGGGCAACGCTCTATTAATGCAGAGCAAGGACCACTGTATGTCGTAGATGGTATGGTAATTCAAAATGGAGGTATTGAAAACATCAATCCTTCCGACATTGAAGCTATTGACATTTTGAAAGATGCTTCGGCCACAGCCATTTATGGTTCACGTGGTGCCAATGGTGTAATTCTCGTAACTACTAAAAAAGGAAAAGAGGGAAAAGTAACCCTGAACTATTCAGGTACTGTTACTTTTGAAACATTACATGATGTCACAGAAATGATGTCCGCCACAGAATGGCTGGATTATGCTCGCCTAGCCAAATACAATGCGGGTTCTTATGCTTCGGCCACTCCAACTTTTGAAGCAGATAAAGCAGCATTCGGCAGTGTAAGCGCTTCGTGGAAGAATATCGAGCAAGCATGGTCAAATGGCAATTATGATCCCTCAAAGGTCGGCTCCTACGACTGGGCATCTCACGGCAAACAGACGGGTATCACCCACGAACATACCTTAAGTGCCTCCGGAGGTTCGGACAAATTCCAAGGTTATGCTTCATTCGGCTATCTAGATCAAAAAGGAACACAACCAGGACAAGCCTATGAACGTTATACATTAAAGACATCATTTGACGTAACTCCTGTTGATTGGTTCAAAATGGGTTCTTCAATTAACGCATCATATTCTACTCAAGACTATGGATATAGTTTCTCTAAATCCGTAACTGGTTCCGGTGACTTCTATAGTGCATTAAGAAGCATGATCCCATGGACTGTGCCTTACGATGAAAACGGTGAATATGTCCGTTATCCAAGCGGTGACGTAAATATCATCAACCCCATCCGGGAATTAGACTATAATACCAATCAACGCCGTACTTTCCGTGCTTCTGCCAGCATGTACTCACAGATTGATTTCGGAAAAATTTGGAAACCACTGGAAGGTTTATCCTATCGTCTTCAGTTTGGTCCCGAATTTCAATTTTACACTCTAGGAGTTGCTAACGCTGCTGATGGCATCAATGGAGATGGTAACAACGGTGCACAATATAAGAACGAACAAAAGCGTGCATGGACATTGGATAACCTGATCTATTACAATAAAACTCTAGGTCAGCATAGTCTAGGAATGACATTGATGCAATCCGCTTCTGCCTATCATTACGAGATGGGAGATATGAGAGCCACCAATGTAGCCTCGTCGGATGAGCTTTGGTATAATATGGGATCTGCCGGTACATTGAATTCCTTTGGTACTGGGCTAACCGAAACTCAGATGGCATCTTATATGGTTCGACTGAACTATGGTTACAAAGATAAATACTTGTTAACGGCATCTATGCGTTGGGATGGTGCCTCTCAATTAGCCGAAGGGCACAAATGGGCAAGTTTCCCCTCTGCAGCTATTGCATGGAGAATGGATCAGGAAGATTTCATGAAAGACATCAGTTGGTTGAATCAGTTGAAACTTCGTGTAGGTATGGGTGTCACAGGCAATGCAGCTATCAAAGCATACGCAACCAAAGGTGCCATCACCGGTTTATACTATAACTGGGGACAAAGTGATTCATCTTTAGGTTATGTACCTTCCGATCCTTCACAAAAAGAGCCTGCTAAAATGGCTAATCCAACCTTAGGCTGGGAACGAACTACACAATACAATGTCGGTATTGACTATGGCTTCTTTAATAACCGACTCACCGGTAGTATTGATGCATACAAAACAAAAACCAATGACTTATTATTAGAAATGTCAATCCCTTCATTAACGGGTTATGTTTCTACGTATGCCAATGTGGGTAAAACATCCGGATATGGTATTGATTTGCAAGTAAATGCAATACCAGTACAAACCAAAGATTTTACCTGGAGCACTACTTTAACATGGTCTATGGATAGAAACCGAATTGACGAATTATCTAACGGCAGAACTGAAGATGTGAATAACAAATGGTTTGTCGGTGAAGAAATCGGTGTTTATTACGACTGGGTATATGATGGAATATGGAAAACGGAAGAAGCTGAAGAAGCTGCTAAATACGGACGTAAGCCAGGACAAATCAAAGTAAAAGATTTAAATAATGATGGTGCAATAGATGCTAACGATGACAAGCAAATTGTAGGGCATACACGTCCACGCTGGACAGGTGGATGGAGCAACACTTTCAGTTATAAGAATTTTGAGCTTTCCTTCTTTATTCTGTCACGCTGGGGATTCACAGTCCCGCAAGGAGCTGTAACGCTCGACGGTCGCTATATGCAACGTAAAGTAGACTATTGGGTGGCTGGTACAAATGAAAATGCAAAATACTATTCACCCGGCTCCAACGGCGAAGGAGCCGATGCTTTCAACAGTGCAATGAACTATCAAGATGGATCGTACATTAAAGTACGTAATATTTCATTGGGCTATAATTTTACCCCGCAACAATTAAAGAAGTTGGGTATCAATAATCTGAAGCTATATGTTCAAGCCATGAACCCATTCAATATCTATAAGGCATGTGACTTTTTAGATACAGACTTGGTAAACTATGACAATAATACCAAGACATTTGGTTCACCTACCACTTTGAAGAGTTTTGTAATAGGTGTCAACATCGGATTCTAATCAACAAATTAAAGTAAAGACATTATGAAATTAAATAGAATATTATTTGCTGCTTTAATAGCCAGCGTAACAGGAAGCTCGATCACATCGTGCAGTGAGTCTTTCCTTGATGAAAATCTTACGACTCAATATAGTACAGACCGTTTTAAAACCCAGGAAGGTCTTGATGAATTGGTAACTGGCGCCTATCAGAAACTTAAATTTAAATTCAATTATATATGGGGGATCCAATGTTACAATATGGGAGTGGACGAGTTTACCGATGCTAACAATGTAATTCCTGCATGGAATCACTATAGCCAGGATTTAAACTCATCTGAAAATGGTGCCAACCAACCCATCTGGGATAATTACTACGGACTAGTTGAACCCGCAAACATATTGATTCAGAACATACCTCAATATTATAATCAGAGTTCACCTACATACAACACCCGTTTAGGAGAAGCACATTTCCTTAGAGCTTATGCTTATTTTGAATTAGTAAAACAATTTGGTGGCGTACCTTTGAAATTAGCTCCGTCTACAAGTGCCGAAACATATTTCACACGGAATTCTGCTGAAGAAATATACACACAGGTTATATCTGATTTTGGAGAAGCCTACAGATTACTTCCCAATAAAGGTGAATCAATCGGACGGATTAACAAATATGCTGCCGCACATTTCCTTGCAAAAGCACATTTATTCCGTGCATCTGAATTGTACAGCGATTGGAACAGTAATTATGTAGCATCCGACCTCGATGCTGTTATTCAATATGGTTCGGAAGTTGTAGATGCACATCCGTTGTGTAGTGATTATGTAGAACTTTGGGACTATGAACAGCCAAACGGAGCCAATGAGAAAGTAAGCGAAGTGATTCTAGCGGCTCAATTCTCTAATGATGAATCAACATGGGGACGCTTTGGAAATCAGATGCATCTTTATTATCCGGCCGTATATCAAGGCAATGATATAGGTGGATGTAAACGTGACATCTCAGGAGGACGTGAATTCTCATACGTAAGTGCTACAGAGTATACCATGCAGGTATTTGACCGTGTCAATGACTCTCGTTTCTGGAAATCATTCATCACCTGTTATGGAGCCAACGAAACCAAAAGCGCTCCTACCTGGACAGCAGAAGATATGCCATACGCTCCGGCAGGTGTAAAAGAAGGTGACAAACGTTTTAGTGGAGGTGAACTCGGTATGAAATACATCGTTAATGACCCGGGAGACAACCGCTATGAGAAATATCCCAATGCTCCGGCGTATACTGTTTTGAAAGATGGAAAAATGTGTAACACGTATACATATGTACGCTATTTCAAAGGGCAGGAACACAGTTGGAATGTAAATGAAAAAACAGGTAATTATTACGATATCATACCCCACAAACGTTCCGTAGCTTTATCTAAATTCCGTGATGGTTACCGTGTTTCTATTGCGTCTCAATTCGGTACTCGTGATGCTATTATCGCCCGTTCGGCAGATGATGTACTAATGGTTGCCGAGGCATATATTCGTAAGGGGGAAGCCAACTATGACAAAGCTATCGAGTGGATGAATAAATTACGTGAACGTGCCGGTTATAAAACAGGTGAGGATCGTAGTAAGAATGTAGATGGCGGACAAGCCTATAAGAACAATCCTTATTGTTCGGGAAAGGGGGGCGGTCATTCTTCTGAAGGTGCTATTTACTGGGAAGAAAATACTTATTACGAGTCAAACAATATAGAACAGGAAACCACTGCTTCTACCAAAACAACAATGAAATTAAATAGTGTATCAGATGTATATAATTCTACAGTAGATGTCCCTATTTACAACGAACTGGGCTGCACATCCAATGCTGACAAAATGATGTGCTTCCTGTTGAATGAACGTACAAGAGAACTTTGTGGCGAATTGCAACGCTGGGAAGATCTGGCACGTACCAAGACGTTAGACGCCCGTTGGCATAAATTCAACGATGGTGCCAGCAGAGGTCTTGGCGAATTCAAATCGGAGAAACATTACTATCGTCCGATCCCCCAAGCCTTCTTGGACGGTATCACCAATTCAAATGGTTCTGCATTAAGCAATGAGGAAAAGAAAGCAATGCAAAACCCGGGATATTAAGATAAACAGCTAATCCTATTGCCACTTGTCACTCTTTGAAATAGAATTTCTAACCAAAGAAGAACAAGTGGCAATATTTTTTAATGCTCCTTTCACTTCGTCTTCTTCACCATGAACTCTTTAATCTGTTCACTAATCTGCTCCATTCCCTTTATTGAAGGATGCCCACTCTTTTTGTCAATGTCATGCAATTCTATACAATCAATATTATAATGCCTGCAGATAGTTCTGACAGATTCATTAAACTCTTCCTTTAAACCGGAATTCAATAAAAAATAGATTTCAACATTAGGATAGCGATCAATCATGTGAGCGAGCATATAAGCCATAGCCGGACGAAATTTATACAAATCATCTTTAGCCCACCCCACATACTGATACTCCCCAAGCGGAGAGCCAGCCCAACAATCATTAGTTGCGCCAAAAACAAAAATTACATCCGGACAACCCAGTTGATCCATACGGGTTATAAAAGAACGATCCGAGTAATCTTCATTGCGATAACCCGTATTACAAATCGTTGCACCCGAAAATGAATTATTGACACAAAGGCGGTAATTATTCTCTTTAATGAATTTATGCCACCACGTCTGTTTTACTGAAGTCACATCTGTTTGTTGTCGTGGAGAGACATAATACCAAATACTATTCGTATCTGGTTGTAGATATCCTTCAAACGTTGAATACGAGTCGCCTAAAATAGAAATAGATTTCAGGCTTTGGGCAAAACTTATACTGCTACATAAAATAGTAAGTAGCAGCAAAAAACAGGATTTCTTCATACTAGAATAAAGTTTTCAATTTTGCCGCTAATATACTACATTATGCTAATATGACAGTGCGATTTTTTCTGCCAATTTCAGAAAATGATTATTTTACCTCCCTTTCATAGGTCACATTCTTCTCTACTACATTCTCCACATTATTCACTTTCTTTACGAACTTCTTCACTTCCCCTACCTTCACATTCTTGATTGTTACATTCTTCACCGGAAGTTTTGCATCTCCTTTCAATTCGTAAATAGCATCTGCTGACTCACAAGTGACTTTATCCATATAAATGCCATCAATACGGGTAATCCGTTCTTCATAAGTAGGTACCAAATCTTTCCATTGATAAAGCACTTCGGTATCTATTTCAAGTACACGTTGAGCCATTCCTGCCTGTACATTCTTCATATAAACGTTTTCTATAAACCCACCTCTACGATGATTGGTTTTTACGAAAAAAAGACGCATTACTGAATTCGGAGCTGTGCAATCATGCATATAAATATTCCGTATTCCTCCGGAAATTTCACTTCCAATACCAAGTAATGTATGTCCTTTAAGAATCTGGCAATTACGGATAACAATATTTTCGCAAGGAGTATTTAATCGCCAGGCATCTTGATTACGTCCGGCTTTAATCACTACTGCATCATCACCCTGATCGAAAGAACAATCTTCTACCAGAAAATTACGGCTCATTTCGAAATCAATACCGTCATTATTATGTCCGTGCGCTTTTACATCCAGATTACGTACCAGTCCTCCGTCACACATATAAAGATGAATGGTCCAGAACGGACTTTCACGAATCTTAAACCCATCCAATAAAACATTCTTGCAGCGATTGAAATGAATCAAGTGCGGACGAAGGTGGTTCTCTCCTACCGCCATTTGACGTTCAATAACAGGAACATCGGTCGAAGCTTTCGTATATAACTCTTTCAATGCCTCCAAATGAGGTTGAGGACGTTTGAACCATACTTTCCAAGTATCCATCTTCGGCTGAAGAGTCCCTTTACCTGTAATTGCCACATTCTCACATTCAAAAGCATAGAGTAATGGAGAATAATTATAACATTCCAAACCTTCCCATGAAGTCATCACTGCCGGAAGATAATCAGAAGGATTATCCGTAAAATTCAGAATTGCATTCTCCTCCAAATAAAGATTTACATTACTTTTAAAATGAATTGGCCCAGTTAACCATATACCTGCCGGAACAACAACACGTCCGCCACCTGATTTATGACACGCTTCAATAGCGGCAGCAATTGCTTTTGTATTGTTTACTTTACCTCCGTTTTTTGCTCCGTAATCTGTTATCAAAAAGTCTTTGTCCGGATAGATAAATACTTTAATAGGTTGCATAGGGAAAGGAGCTTTCACCTTTACCATTTTATAATTATCAGCGGCAAAAGTAAAGGAAGCTGTCAATAAGCAAAGGCAGACAACTACCATCGGTTTCAGTAAGTAAGTCTTCATTACAATATCATATTTTTAATTCTTCAAACACATCAAAGATAAGAATATTAATTTATAGCCGGTCACATTGAAAACACCAATACACCCGCTGTAGGAATATTTGTAGTTCCAATCAATGCTTTGGCTCCTTTCGGCAAGTTGAAGGCATAGGGCTGGTCTGAATAGTTCAAAACAATTCCCAAGCCATTCCGGTATTCCATTGTCACGCCATAAGGCAAATCCATTACCGGGATATTCAGCTGTGCATATAGTTTTTTCAATATATCTTTTTCCAATGCTCCGTTGTGGCTGTCCACTCCAACATAAGTAATCGTACCTTTCCCCAGTTTGCGGAAAGTCACAGCCGGACTTCCTTCATAGAATTCGTTCTTATAAGTAGCCCATATTTGAGCATCTGCCGGAGGATTCAGAATCTCTCCCCATGTATTCCAAGCATACTCTTTTCCGTTCATAACAACAGTACCGGGATCTTCGGGAAGAAGCAAATCATAAAAGTTCATTTCATTTCCGGTCAGCGGAGTAATCATAGAGCCAAAAGGAGCCTCCGGGAGACGACCATAACGATCCTTCTGCGCCGTACGACAAGTCAGAATGAGGTTTCCGCCATTCTTCACATAAGAAATCCATTTGTCCACCAGTTCTTTATCAGCTAATTGATAAGCCGGCGCAATGACGACCGGATAATCGGATAAGTTCTTGGCTTCTGATATAAAATCGACGGGGGCTCCGAATGATTTTAAGGTACGGTAATACTTTTCAATATGCACAAAAGTATCCCAAGTCCGGTTTTGCTTCTGTCGCTCAATGCTCCAGGAGTTTTCAGGATTGAAAAGAATAGCTGTACGACGTGCCAGGTAATCAGCAGGCTTCGCCTCACGGGGAGCATAATGCTTACGAAGTTCACGAATCTCTTTTATAAAAGTTTCATACTCTTTTCCACCGGGGGTAACAGTCACTCCGTCTGTTCCTACTATTCCATAATGATACTGTTCTGTACCATAGAGCGGTTGGCGATAGCGGTAGGTACAAATAAAATCACTTCCACCGGCAAATACACTCCACATCCATAGACGGACAGCTCCCGGAAGAGGCTGGGGATTGATACTGCCCCAGTTCACTTGTCCCGGTTGCAGTTCCATTACACCATACGTTCCCTGTATCGGACGGAAAAAATCATTCGCCCAAGCAATACGCAATGGATTACCTACACGATAGCCCCGACGACCGATTCCCTCATTATCTCCATATACCATGTAACGGGTATAGCTTTGGAAATCCAACGCAGGACTACCACCAATATGTCCTTCATCATAGTTCGGTATATAATTGGTTGTTACCCATTGGTTCTTTGCATATTTCTTGATTAACAAGCATTGCTCATTCAGAAAATCATTGGTTTGCATTGCTGCAAAACGACGGTAATCCAAAATCTGATGATGATTCATAAACATCTGTACACGCTTGGGAAGCGTTATTTCATCAAAAGAAGAATAAGACTCACTCCAAAAAGCAGTTCCCCAGGCATTATTTAAAAGTTGAATGTCATTATTGTATTTGGCACGAAGAAAATCACGGAAGGCAAGTTCCGCTTTCGGATTATAGTCAAACTGTACGGCAGGTTCGTTATCGAGTTGCCATCCGATAATACGAGGATCGTTACCATAGTGCTGCGCCAGTTTTTCAATCATCTTATAAGATAACTCTCTGTAAAGAGGAGAAGCAAATGAAGCATGCTGACGGGCACCGTGGTCAAGTACCGTTCCATCTTCATTCTTCAACAGAATTTCAGGATATTTCCGGCTCATCCATACAGGAGGAGTGGCAGTAGACGTACACATTATCACTTTTAAATCATATTTGGCAGCTAAAGCTACCGCTCTGTCAAGCCAGGCAAAATCATAACGTCCTTCTTCCGGCTCCAACTGCGCCCAGGCAAACTCGGCAAAATGAGTAAATTCAAATCCCAGTTCATGCATTTTCTTGAAGTCACGTTCCCACTGGTTTTCATCCCAGTGTTCAGGATAATAGTAGACACCTGTCAGTGTCAGATCTTTGTCATTAAACCAAGAAGAGGGGTGTGCTGTGGTTGAAAGGGTCAGCAGACTGACACAAAGAATCGCTAATATTTTACTTTTTATCATATACTTCATAAATTCAATTGATTATTAATGTTAGCTATTGTTTATCATTCGTTTTATAAATGGGAATTTATCAGTTAAATGAGAATTTATCGGTTAGGCTGAAAGCCTTACAATTATATATTTATTGGGATGCCCTGAAAGGGCTTAATTATATAGCGTAGGGCAACGCCCTACGAAAAAAACACACCAGCCACAAGCCCTGAAAGGGCGGAACTGTATACAATTATGCCCTTTCTGGGCGCAAATTCAGATTACCGTTTTTTCGTAGGGCGTTGCCCTACGCTATATAATTAAGCCCTTTCAGGGCACTCCGCAAAATTATCATTTCTCATAGATTTTCCATTCCCACAATCCAGCATCTCCCCTGCGGATATGAAGACGAAGATAACGGGCCTCCCCTATCTCCTTCGCCAAATGCGGGGAGCGCACTTCTACTTTAGCTTGTTCGGCACATGTCCGCCAGTTTTTTCCATCCATCGATTTTTCTAACCGCCACGTATGTCCTTCAGTAGGGCGGGTAAAGTAAAACTGACATTCGTTGACATTGCGAATCCCTTTTAAATCCACCGTAATGAATGGACTGCTATCCGTATCGGCTGCCATCCAACGAGTTCCATTCGATTCATCGGCTACATGAGCAGCCTGATAAGTATGCGTTCGAGTATAATTCTTCACGGAGGCTTTCTCCGGTAGAGGCTGGTTAGGCTGTGTTTCAATGCTGACCACAGAAGTGCGCGGTTCTTTCTCGCTGGAAGCATAAAAATGTGACTGCAAAGACAAATTCGTCCGTTTCTCTTGTGGAGTTGCCAGGCACCCCACTCCACGCATATCGGGAACTAAAGTCTTAATTGTTCCGTCATCATTAAATTCCATCCAGTTGGCATATATCTGCCGGGTGGTTCCACCATCTCCGTATTCGAGATAAAGAAAGATATACTCATCCGTTCCTTCATCGTAGAACACATTGCCATGCCCCGGTCCCCACACTTGATTTTCGGGAGAAGAAAACAAAAAGATATCGTTGCCCTCCGGTTTCACAAAACCTGTAAGAGGAGATTCGCGGCTCATCATGTATGCATTTGCATAATTCTGATGACCGCTCAATGTATAAATATAATAATAGATACCTTTACGTTTAAACATTACGGGACCCTCTGAATATCCCTGACGGACTGTTTTCAATGTCACCGGTTCCCCATCCAGATGAAGCCGGTCAGCAGAAAGACGTGCCGCATTCCGACGACGCCAAAAGATATATCCCGTACCGTCATCATCAATAAAAGGCTCTCCGTCGATATCATTAATAATGGCGGGGCTATCTACTTCTTCTCCGGAAACAAAAAGCCCTTTTCCTTCGGTAAACCGGAAAGGACCCTCCGGACGATCTGCAACAAGCACATAAGTCCCCATCTTATCACCGGGCTTGACAAAAGTGACATATAAATAAAACTTTCCATCGTGTTCAATCACTCTCCCGGGAGCCCAATACCGGAAATATCCTTTTTTCTTTTCACCTTTATCATTCGTATATTCATATCCTTTCGACCAGTCGAAACCACTAATATGAGAACCCTCAAAGCTCCAGTTTACAAAATCTTTCGACTTCCACACAACAGGTGTTCCGGCACGTTCAAGACCATAATCCAAATCAGTGGTTCCGTAGAGATAATAGGTATCACCAAACTTAGAAACGGAAGGATCCGCCACATTATCGGGGATTAAAGGATTATAAGTACGATTGGCTATCAATGCCTCCACCACGGAAGCATCTACCGCAAACGCCGTTCCATGACGGATGCCTCTCGGAAAAGAAACTTGATCGGACACGTCTTCCCATGTTTCGCCATGATCTAAAGAGCGAACGGCACCATAACGATGATCGCGGTATTTATCGAAGTAAACATAAAGCGTATCACCGACAAAAAGAGGAGCAGGTCCTTCCGCCCAATACTTTCCTGTAATAGGCGCCGATACTTTGGTCGGAAATCCTTTTTCGATCTTTTTTGTACGCGTAACGCGCAAATTCTTTTCCGGGGGATTGGAGTTTTCATTCTTGACTATCATTATCAGGTCTCCCAGCTTCGGATCTTTCACAATGGCAGCGTCAATCACGCTGAAATCAGGATTGAAGAACATTTTCGTCTTTGAGAAAGTATAGAAATCCTTTGTTGTCACATAATAAATACGATGATTCAATCCCTTCTCGCTTTCGCTGGTAGGTATTTCCTTGTGACGACCGGGGATGGTAGTTGCCCAAAAGATATAGTAAGTTTGCGAAGGTTCGTCATAAAAGAGTTCAGGTGCCCAACAATTATAGGCAGTCGGCTCGTGCATCATTACCGGAATAGCCTGTTGTTCACTCCAATGAATCAAATCACGAGAAGAAGCATGGCCGATAATCCGATCAGTCCAACTGGAAGTCCAGACCATGTGGAAAGTTCCGTCCGGAGCCTGGCAAATACTCGGATCTCGCATTAATTTATCTTTACCGACGGAAGGTGTCAGATAAGACCGTCCGCCATTCAAAGGCATCCAATTCATCCCGTCATAACTATAAGCTAAATGCAATCCATCTTTACTGTCATTGATGAAATAAGAAAAGAGATAAGCAGTCTTACCGGCGAAGATTGTCATTACCGAGCAAAGACTTAGAGCCATCCAAACAACTACTTTTTTCATGGTTCCTTTTAAGATTAAAAAGTTTACCCCGCAAAGATAAGGTATCTCCCAACCTCCTCAAAGATAAAGAGCATGGACAATATTTCAAATCCATGTAGTTTTGTACACCATCCGTCCTATAAGTGCATTTTGATACAATATTCTATGTATCTGTACATCTTTCTATTTACTAAACCCTTAAAAAGCTCTACTTTAGCGGCAGATTTTAAAATAGAGATGAAAAACATATCAATTCTATATATCATGAAACAACTTTTAGTAAGTATTGCCATCGTATTTGCCTCTATACTGACCGTAACGGGGCAAAATCATTCTTTCAGTTTATCCGGCAAATGGAATTTCCAGATAGACCGGGAAGATATCGGCACCAAGGAACAATGGTTCAAAAAAAGCCTTGATGATCAGATTAATCTCCCCGGCTCCATGCCCGAAAAGCTGAAAGGAGATGAAGTAACCGCCCGCACCCGGTGGACCGGAAGCTTGTATGACAGCTCTTACTATTTCAATCCATACATGGAGAAATACAGAATAGAAGGACAAGTGAAACTTCCCTTTTTCCTGACTCCCGACAAACATTATGTAGGGGTAGCCTGGTATCAAAAGAAAGTTACAATACCTTCCAACTGGAAAGGAGAAAGAATCACTCTTTTCCTGGAACGCCCGCACATCGAAACGACCGTATGGGTCAATCAACAGAAACTCGGTATGCAGAACAGTCTTTGTGTCCCTCATGTGTATGATCTGACTTCTGCTATTACTCCCGGCAAAACCTGCCTGATTACTATCCGCATCGACAACCGCATCAAAGAAATCAATGTAGGCCCCGACTCTCACAGCATCACCGACCAGACCCAAGGTAACTGGAACGGAATCGTAGGACGAATCGAATTACAGGCCACTCCTAAAGTCCATTTTGAAGACATTCAGATATACCCTGATTTAAACAATCAGAAAGCACTGGTACGCATGAACATACAGTCTGCCTCTTCCACCAAAGGAGATATTACACTTTCTGCCGAAAGTTTCAATACGGACACTCAACACAAAGTAGCTCCTGTTCAGCAAAGCTTCCATATCCGTCCGGGAGACAATGCGATAGAGATGGAACTTCCTATGGGAAAAAATTTCCTCACATGGGATGAGTTCAATCCTGCACTGTATAAACTGACGGCAAAATTGACCAACGGTAAACAGTCCGACATCAAACAGGTACAATTTGGTATGCGCGATTTCAAGATAGAAGAAAAATGGTTCTACGTCAATGGTCGCAAAACAATGCTTCGCGGCACAGTGGAAAACTGTGATTTCCCATTGACCGGTTATGCTCCAATGGACGTAGCTTCCTGGGAGCGGGTGTTCCGCATTTGCCGCAACTATGGTTTGAATCACATGCGTTTTCATTCTTTCTGCCCGCCGGAAGCTGCTTTTATCGCAGCCGATCTAGTCGGTTTCTATCTGCAACCGGAAGGTCCGAGTTGGCCGAATCACGGACCAAGATTGGGTAACGGTCAGCCAATTGACAAATATCTGATGGACGAAACAATTGCCCTGACTAAAGAATACGGAAATTATGCATCTTACTGTATGTTGGCTTGTGGTAACGAACCTTCCGGACGCTGGGTGGCATGGGTGAGCAAGTTTGTCGATTATTGGAAAGCGACAGATCCGCGTCGTGTATACACAGGAGCTTCCGTAGGAAACAGCTGGCAGTGGCAACCTCACAATGAATACCATGTGAAAGCCGGAGCACGCGGTTTGAGTTGGGCAGGCGCGCAACCGGAAAGCAAATCGGATTATCGTGCAAGGATAGACACCGTGAAACAACCGTATGTATCACATGAAACAGGTCAATGGTGCGTATTCCCGAATTTCAACGAAATCCGCAAATATACCGGAGTCAACAAGGCGAAGAACTTTGAGATTTTCAGGGATATTCTGAATGATAACCACATGGGAGGTCAAAGTTATGATTTTATGATGGCTTCGGGCAAATTGCAGGCACTTTGTTATAAGCATGAGATTGAAAAGACATTGCGCACCCCCGATTATGCAGGTTTCCAATTGCTGGCTCTCAACGATTATTCGGGTCAGGGAACGGCATTGGTTGGTGTACTGGATGTATTTTTTGAAGAGAAAGGATATATCAACGCGGAGCAATTCAGACGTTTTTGCAGCCCGACTGTCCCCTTAGCCCGTATTCCGAAGTTTGTATATGCCAATGATGAAACATTCCATGCCGACATCGAAGTTTCCCACTTTGGTGCAGCCCCTCTGCAAGGAGCAAAAACTAGCTATACTATCAAAAACAAGTTCGGAAAGGTGTATGCCAAAGGAACTGTCGGCACACAAACGATTCCTATTGGAAACCTTTGTGCACTAGGCAGTGTGGATATGAATCTGAAGGGGATCGATACTCCGCAGAAACTAAACCTGGAAGTGTGTATTGAAGGCAGCGATGCCGTCAATGACTGGGATTTCTGGGTATATCCTGCACAAGTGGAACTGACACAAGGAAGCGTATATACTACCGACACACTGGATGAAAAAGCCATTTCCGTACTGAAAGAAGGAGGAAATGTATTAATTACGGCAGCCGGCAAAATACAATACGGAAAAGAAGTTAAACAATACTTTACTCCGGTATTCTGGAATACTTCCTGGTTCAAGATGCGCCCACCGCACACAACTGGTATTTTCCTGAATGAATATCATCCTCTTTTCCGTGAATTTCCTACGGAATTTCATAGTAACCTGCAATGGTGGGAATTATTAAATAAAGCCCAGGTGATGCAATTTACCGACTTCCCGGCAGAATTCCAGCCAACCGTTCAAAGCATCGACACCTGGTTCATCAGCCGGAAAATCGGAATGTTGTTTGAAGCAAATGTATTGAACGGTAAACTGATGATGACCAGCATGGATATCACCTCTCAACCGGAGAAACGAATCGTTGCCCGACAAATGCACAAGGCAATCCTGGATTATATGAATTCGGATGCTTTCCGTCCAACAGAGAAAATATCTCCTGAGCTGATTCAGGCATTGTTCACCAAAGTGGCAGGAGATGTAAAATCTTATACCAAAGATTCGCCGGACGAGCTCAAACCGAAAATTAACTAAAAAGGAAATTATCAGGCACAGATTACACGAATTACACTGTTGCTTTATAGAAAGCGTAATTCTAAAAACCGTGAAATCCGCGTAATCCGTGCCTAAATTCTATAAACAATATACATTCATATTATTTATAATGAAAACTACCATCATAGGCTTACTACTCTTGGCTACAATAACCGTCCATGCCCAAGAAGAAGTCCGAACCTACCAACTGTCGGACGCACCCCGATATAGCGAAGAGACGGGATACGGATACGACCTCACCGCCACACCCGAGAAAGGGAGTAAATCACCTTTCTTCTTCTCTGTCCGTGTTCCGGACGGGAATTACAAAGTTACAGTACGCCTGGGAAGTAAAAAACAGGCAGGAGTGACCACCGTAAGAGGTGAGTCACGCCGGCTATTTGTTGAGAACCTGCCAACTAAAAAAGGACAATTCGTAGACGAAACATTTATCATCAATAAACGTACCCCTCGTATCTCCGAAAAAGAATATGTACGAATCAAGCCCCGTGAGAAAGCGAAACTGAACTGGGATGATAAACTGACATTGGAATTCAATGGAGATGCACCTGTGTGTCAAAGTATCCGTATCGAACCTGCCGATCCGTCGGTTATCACTGTTTTTCTGTGTGGTAACAGTACGGTAGTCGATCAGGACAATGAGCCTTGGGCTAGCTGGGGACAAATGATTCCTCATTTCTTCGGAACAGATGTTTGCATCGCCAATTATGCGGAATCCGGTGAATCGGCCAATACTTTTATCGGAGCAGGACGTTTGAAAAAAGCATTGAGCCAGATGAAGAAAGGCGATTATCTCTTCATGGAGTTCGGACATAACGATCAGAAGCAGAAAGGTCCCGGAAAAGGAGCTTACTACTCTTTTATGACCAGCCTGAAAACATTCATCGACGAAGCACGGGCACGTGGAGCATATCCCGTACTGGTTACTCCCACCCAACGCCGGAGCTTTGACTCAACCGGACATATCCGCGATACACACGAAGATTATCCGGAGGCCATGCGCTGGCTGGCCGCCAAAGAAAATATACCTTTGATTGACCTCAACGAAATGACTCGGACACTATATGAAGCGTTAGGCACGGAAACATCCAAACGCGCCTTCGTACACTATCCGGCAGGAACTTATCCCGGACAGACCAAGGCTTTTGAAGACAATACCCACTTTAACCCTTACGGCGCTTACCAGATAGCCCAGTGTGTGATTGAAGGTATGAAGAAAGCCGTACCCGAGTTAGCCAAACACTTAAAAATAGACCCGGCATATAACCCGGCACACCCGGATGATGTGAATACTTTCCACTGGAACGAATCACCTTTCACAGAAATAGAGAAACCGGACGGAAATTAAGAGATAAGTATTAGGTATCAAGTATTAAGTATCAGGCATTAGATAAATATGAAAACCAAAAGCATCTTTCCCCTGTTCCTATTGGCAGGCACACTTTTGACAGCAGCTTGCGTCACCCCAACGGCCAAACAGGCAGGAAGCAACAGCTTCGAATGGGGGCAAGTACCGCAACAACCGGATTTGTCATGGGCTGACAGTGTAGGAAGCCGGCAAATGCCCGGAAACAGTCTTATTTTATCCGCCAATTCTTTTGGCGCAGTAGCAGACAGCACGGTGCTTAGCACAGAGGCTATCCAGAAAGCAATCGACAGTTGTTCCGTCTCCGGTGGAGGCACGGTCACCCTTCAACCGGGATATTATCAGACAGGGGCATTGTTCGTAAAAAGCGGTGTCAACCTGCAACTGGATAAAGGAGTGACTCTACTGGCTAGTCCTCACATTCATCATTATCCCGAATTCCGTTCACGGATTGCGGGAATTGAGATGACATGGCCCGCGGCAGTAATCAACATTGTCAACGAAAAGAACGCTGCCGTCAGTGGAGAGGGAACGCTGGATTGCCGAGGCAAAGTATTTTGGGATAAATATTGGGAAATGCGGAAAGAATATGAAAAGAAAGGATTACGCTGGATTGTAGATTACGACTGCAAACGTGTACGGGGTATTCTCGTGGAACGCAGTTCGGACATTACCCTCAAAGGATTCACCCTGATGCGGACAGGCTTTTGGGGATGCCAGGTTCTTTATTCCAATTACTGCACCATAGACGGACTGGTCATTAATAATAACTTGGGAGGACACGGCCCTAGTACGGATGGTATCGACATCGACTCGTCTACTAATATTCTGATTGAAAACTGCGACGTCGATTGCAATGATGATAATATTTGTATCAAATCGGGACGCGACGCAGACGGATTGCGTGTCAATCTCCCCACGGAAAATATAGTAATACGCAACTGTATAGCCCGCAAAGGCGCAGGCCTCATCACCTGTGGCAGTGAAACCTCCGGCAGTATACGAAATATATTGGGATACAATCTTCAAGCAGTCGGCACCTCGGCTGTACTACGGTTAAAAAGTGCCATGAACCGCGGAGGAACGATCGAAAACATCTATATGACCGACGTAAAAGCAGAAAACGTCCGCCACGTACTGGCTGCGGATCTGAACTGGAATCCCAGTTATAGTTACAGCGTATTACCTAAAGAGTATGAAGGGAAAGATATTCCGGAACATTGGAGAGTAATGCTGACTCCGGTAACACCACCCGAAAAAGGTTATCCACACTTCCGCAATGTATATGTATCAAAGATCAAAGCAGAAAATGTAGATGAATTTATCTCTGCTTCCGGCTGGAATGACTCGTTACGTCTGGAAAATTTCTATCTTTATGCCATCGAAGCGCAGACCAATAAACCGGGAAAAATCTGCTATACAAAAAACTTCAATTTGTCTGAAATAACATTGGATATGAAAGACAAAAACGCTATTGAACTAAAGGAAAATGAACAAAGTAATATCCACTTCAACTATGCTGAAACAACTCCTGACCACCGTACTGCTGGGAATCTTGCTCATTGATGCGCAAGCACAATCCCTGACTCCGCCTGCCGGTACTTTCCGGCTGGGAATATCGAAGGGAAATGAAAGTCACTGGCTGAAGCCTAAAGAAAAAGTAGAAGGGATCCATTTCCAATGGAAAGCCTTGCCCGATAGTCATGGATTTATTCTGGAAGTAGAAGTGACTTCCACATCAAAAGCGGATAAGCTCTTTTGGAGCTTCGGCGATTGCCAGCCGGATTCGGATATCAATGTCTTCAGTGTGGAAGGACAGGCTTTCACTTGCTATTATGGAGAAAGTATGAAATTACGTACTTTACAGGCTGTCACTCCCAGCGATGATATTCGCTTGAGCAACGGACATAAGGATGAAACTCCCCTGATGCTTTACGAATCGGGCAAACGGACGGACCGACCGGTATTGGCCGGACGTTGTAATCTATCTCCTACCCTCTCGCAAGAAAAGGACACCAAGCCATTCCGACTTTACTTCTGCTTCTACGAACAGAATGAAAAAGCGGATTACAACTATTATATGTTACCGGATATTTTTGCCAAAATCGACAAAAAATGAAAAGAGCTTATTTATTATTCACTCTGTTAATTGGTTGCATCTATATACATGCAGCCATTTATAACGTTAAGGACTTTGGAGCCAAAGCGGATGGAAAAACCATCGATTCTCCTGCTATCAATCGTGCGATTGAAGCAGCTGCAGAAGCCGGAGGAGGTACGGTTTACCTACCAGCCGGAGAATATGCCTGTTATTCTATCCGGTTAAAAAGTAACATTCATTTGTATCTGGAGCAAGGTGCGTGTATTCTTGCCGCTTTCCCCGGAAAAGAGGCAGGATATGATAGTGCCGAACCGAATGAACATAACAAATATCAGGATTTCGGACACAGCCACTGGAAGAATTCCTTAATTTGGGGAATCGGGCTGGAGAACATAACGATCAGTGGGCCCGGACTTATCTACGGTAAAGGGCTGACTCGCGAAGAAAGCCGCCTACCGGGTGTAGGCAATAAAGCTATCAGTTTGAAGGAATGTAGAAATGTGACTCTGAAAGATTTATCCATGTTGCATTGCGGACATTTTGCCCTGCTGGCTACAGGAATAGATAATCTGACTATTCTGAATCTGAAAGTAGATACAAACCGGGATGGATTCGATATTGATTGTTGCCGGAATGTGCGTATCAGCCAGTGCACGGTGAACTCGCCCTGGGATGATGCCATTGTATTGAAAGCATCCTACGGTTTAGGACGCTTTCAGGATACGGAAAATGTGACGATCAGCGATTGTTATGTAAGTGGTTATGATAAAGGAAGTGTATTGGATGGCACCTGGCAACTGGATGAACCGCAAGCCCCCGATCATGGTTACCGCACCGGACGCATCAAACTGGGAACAGAAAGTAGCGGAGGTTTCCGCAATATTGCGATTACTAATTGTATCTTTGAACATTGCAGGGGACTGGCATTGGAAACGGTAGACGGAGGACATCTGGAAGATATTGTTATCAACAATATAACGATGAGGAATATTGTCAACGCTCCTATCTTCCTCCGGTTAGGCGCACGTATGCGTAGCCCCGAAGGTACGCCTGTGGGCACCATGAAGCGCATTCTCATCAGCAACATCAACGTTTGGAATGCCGACAGCCGTTATGCCTCCATCATCAGCGGAGTGCCGGGTGCATGTATTGAGGACGTAACTTTTCGAAATATTCACCTCTATTATAAAGGAGGATATAGCGAAGAGGATGGCAAACGTATTCCGCCCGAACAGGAGAAAGTATATCCCGAGCCCTGGATGTTCGGCACTATTCCCGCTAAAGGGTTTTATATCCGCCATGCACGGAATATTACCTTCGACGGCATCCGCTTCCACTTTGAACAACCGGACGGACGACCGCTTTTTGTAACTGATGACGCAGAAAACATAGAATACTATAATACACCGAAAGAATAATGAATAAAAGACAATGGATAGTTCTTTGCCTGCTCGCCACAGGTGGAGTAATGCAAGCACAACAATGGCCGGACACTCCGGTGGAAGCACGTCCCGGTGCCAGATGGTGGTGGCTGGGAAGTGCCGTAGACGAAAAGAACCTGACGTATAATCTGGAAGAATACGCACGCACCGGAATGGGAGCAGTAGAAATTACTCCTATCTATGGGGTGCAAGGCAATGACGCGAATGAAATTCAGTTTCTTTCTCCCCGCTGGATGGAAATGCTTAAACATACACAGGCGGAAGGAAAACGTACGGGTATCGAGATTGATATGAATACCGGAACAGGATGGCCTTTTGGCGGACCTGAAGTCAGTATCGAAGATGCGGCTACCAAGGCTATCTTCCAGACATACGAAATAGAAGGCGGCAAAGAGGTTGAACAGGATATCAATGTGACCGATCCCAAGCAACAACCATTTTCCGTACTAAGCCGGGTGATGGCATACGATGAAAAAGGCAAATGTATCAACCTGACTGCTCACGTCAAAAAAGACAAGCTGCAATGGAAAGCACCTGCCGGCAAATGGAAAGTGATCGCTCTTTACATCGGAAAAACAAGGCAGAAAGTGAAACGGGCAGCTCCGGGAGGAGAAGGCTACGTGATGAATCACCTCTCAAAAAAGGCGGTAAAAAATTATCTTTCCCGCTTTGACCGTGCTTTCAAAAGTAGCAAGACAAGTTATCCGCATACTTTCTTCAACGATTCATACGAGGTTTATCAAGCTGACTGGACGGATGATTTCCTGGAACAGTTCGCTCGCAGACGGGGGTATAAACTGGAAGAACATTTCTCCGAGTTTCTGGATGAAAATCGTCCGGAAGTTAGCAGACGTATCGTGTCGGATTACCGGGAAACCATTTCCGACCTCTTATTGGAGAACTTCAGTCATCAATGGACAGACTGGGCACACAAAAACGGTAGTATCACCCGTAATCAAGCACACGGTTCGCCCGGCAATTTGATTGATATCTATGCTTCCGTGGATATTCCCGAATGTGAAGGTTTCGGATTGTCGCAGTTCCATATCGAAGGATTGCGTCAGGACTCATTGACCAAAAAGAATGATTCGGATCTGTCTATGTTGAAATATGCTTCTTCGGCAGCTCATATTGCAGGAAAAACGTATACTTCTTCCGAGACATTTACATGGCTGACGGAGCATTTCCGTACTTCCCTGTCGCAATGTAAACCGGATATGGATTTGATGTTTGTTTCCGGAGTCAATCACATGTTTTTCCACGGTACTCCTTATTCTCCGAAAGAAGCCGAATGGCCCGGATGGCTGTTCTATGCTTCTATCAATATGAGTCCGACAAACAGTATTTGGCGTGATGCCCCTTCTTTCTTCCATTACATTACCCGCTGTCAGAGTTTTCTGCAAATGGGACGGCCGGATAATGATTTCCTGATTTATCTTCCGGTATATGATATGTGGAACGAGCAACCGGGACGATTGTTACTGTTCACCATCCACCACATGGATAAACTCGCTCCCAAATTTATCAATGCTATCCATCGTATTAATAACAGCGGATATGACGGGGATTATATCTCTGACAACTTTATTCGCAGTACCCGTTTCAAGAACGGACAGTTAGTTACATCGGGCGGCACTGGTTATAAAGCACTGGTAGTACCTGCCGCGCACTTGATGCCGAGTGATGTGCTGGCGCATCTTTATGAACTAGCCAAGCAAGGAGCTACCATTGTATTCCTCGAAAACTATCCGACAGATGTACCGGGATATGGTCAGTTGGAACAGAAACGAAAAAGTTATCAACAGACTTTGAAGAATCTGCCTGCCGTATCGTTTTCAGAAACAACCGTTACTCCGATTGGGAAAGGTAAGATTATCACCGGAACGGATTATGCACGTACATTGGCATGTTGCAATATCCCTGCGGAAGAAATGAAAACAAAATTCGGGTTACAGACCATTCGAAGAGTAAATGACACAGGACATCATTACTTCATCTCTTCATTGCAGAACAAAGGAGTAGATGGTTGGATTACTTTAGGTACAAATGCCGAAACAGCCGCTCTCTTTAACCCCATGACCGGAGAATGCGGAGAGGCGAAAGTGCGTCAGGTAGACGGAAAGACACAAGTCTATCTGCAATTAAAATCGGGCGAGTCTATCATCCTGCAAACATACCGACAACCTTTACAAGCATCCAAGCCGTGGAAGTATGTAAAAGAACAACCCTTTAGTCTTCGCCTGGACCATGGCTGGAAATTGCACTTTGCTGAAAGCACACCGGAGATTCAGGGTACATTTGATATAGACCGTCCATGTTCATGGACAAACATAGATCATCCGGCAGCCCAAACAAATATGGGGACTGGCGTTTATTCTTTGGATATTGAGTTGCCGGCTCTGAAAGCTGACAACTGGATTCTTGACTTGGGAGACGTACGCGAAAGTGCCCGTGTCCGAATCAACGGACAGGAAGCAGGCTGTGTATGGGCAGTGCCTTATCAGCTTAAGGTAGGGCAATTCCTGAAACCTGGAAAAAACCACATCGAGATAGAAGTCACTAACCTCCCTGCGAATCGGATTGCAGAATTGGACAGACAGGGAGTGCAGTGGCGCAAATTCAAGGAAATCAATATTGTAGATTTAAGATATCGTCCGGCTAATTATGGACATTGGGCTCCTATGCCTTCCGGTTTGAATAGTGAAGTACGATTGATTCCGGTAGATTTTACACAAGAGTAAGGAAATCATTATTCACCAAGGAGGACGCAAAGGACACAGAAGTGAAAACAGTTCGGGGGTATAAACTAGCAGATGATCTTCTGCTTACTAGTGAAAGATAATTTCCTTCACTAGTATTTTTTATATCTTTCCTCCTATAAATAGTGATCGAACTTGCATTCCGGTTTTCGTTTGACTTAAGTTAAGCGATAGTTTGACTTAAGTTATTCTATCGTTCGACTTAAGTCAAACGAAAACTCATTAGGGAATGAAAAAGATATTCTCTTCAAGGAAAACAACTAAATATAATATAGCAGCAGATTATTTCTTGCTTGAGCTACTTTAAATTTATCACAGCTTGTTCCAGTTGTTTCAATGCCTGTTCCAACACTGCACGCGGACAAGCGATGTTCAATCGCATAAACCCTTCCCCCTCCTTGCCAAATGTTGTTCCGTCATTCAATGCCAGATGAGCATCTTCTACGAAAAGGCGGTTCAGTTCTTTCTGATTAAGTCCCAACTCACGACAATCTAGGAAAATAAGATAAGAGGCTTGCGGACGAATCATTTTAATCGCAGGAATATGTTCTTTTAAATATGTTTCTGTAAAATCCACATTTCCTTTAATATAGGATACCACTTGATCCAGCCATTCTGTTCCATGACTGTAAGCAGCCGATACGCTAAGATAAGCAAACAGGTGCCCTTCACTGAATTCACTTGCTTCCATATACTTCTGGAAACGGTGACGAAGTTCATCATTTTCAATGATTGCATAAGAACTGGCCAGCCCCGGCATATTGAATGCTTTGCTCGGAGACATAAAGACAAGTGAATTCATCCGTGCTTTTTCCGAAATCAAAGCAAAAGTAGGGTGTTTATAAGGAGGTAAGGTCAAGTCGGCATGAATCTCGTCAGAGATCACCAAAGTACCGCTTTCATAACAGATATCAGCAATTAGAGAAAGTTCCTCTTTTGTCCATACGCGTCCGCCCGGGTTATGGGGATTACTTAAAATCAATAATTTGCATCCTTGTACATCCCGGCGAAAACGGTCAAAGTCGATATAATACTGTCCATCTTTCAGTACCAATGGGCTGTATACTACTTCACGCTCATTCTTCTGTGTTACCAAAAAGAAAGGATGATAAACAGGAGGCATGACCATTACTTTATCACCTTTTTGCGTAAAACATTGAATAACGAAAGCCAATCCGCGGACAATACCGGGAGTGAAAGTCAACATCTCTTCACGGATCGTCCAGCCATGACGCTCTTTCACCCAGTTAACAATAGACTCCGACCATTCTTTGCAAGCAAAAGTATATCCGAGCACTTCATGTTCCAGCCGTTTTTTCAAAGCCTCTATTACAAAAGGAGCCGTACGGAAATCCATATCAGCTACCCACATTGGAATCAAGTCATTGCGTCCCCAACGGCTTTCTACAGCATCCCATTTTACGGAATCTGTACCGTTACGGTTTATTATTTCATCAAAATTATAGTTCATACTGCATAATGTTTTTATGTTATGTGAGACAAAAGTAGTACATTTGTACTCAATTCAAAAAGGAATTTATGACGAAAGCTTTATTTTTTGATATAGACGGAACGCTGGTCAGTTTTGAAACTCACCGTATACCGTCTTCTACCATCGAGGCGTTGGAAGCTGCCCACGCAAAAGGGCTGAAGATATTTATCGCTACCGGACGCCCGAAAGCCATTATCAACAATCTTTCCGAATTGCAGGACCGGAACCTTATCGATGGATATATAACCATGAACGGAGCCTATTGTTTTGTCGGTGAACAGGTTATTTATAAAAGTGCCATACCACAGGAAGAAGTGAAAGCAATGGCAGCTTTTTGCGAGAAGAAAGGTGTTCCCTGCATTTTCGTAGAGGAACATCATATTTCTGTCTGCCAACCTGATGATATGGTGAAAAAGATATTCTACGATTTTCTGCATGTGAATGTCATTCCTACTGTATCTTTTGAAGAAGCAACAAGCAAGGAAATTATACAGATGACTCCTTTTATCACAGAGGAAGAAGAAAAAGAAATCCGTCCGTCTATCCCCACCTGCGAAATCGGACGCTGGTATCCCTCATTCGCAGACATAACAGCCAAAGGAGACACCAAGCAGAAAGGGATTGATGAAATCATCCGTTACTTCGGCATAAAGTTGGAAGAAACAATGGCATTCGGAGATGGAGGAAATGATATCACTATGCTTCGCCACGCAGCTATCGGAGTTGCTATGGGACAGGCTAAGGAAGACGTGAAAGCCGCTGCCGATTACGTTACGGCTCCCATTGACGAGGACGGAATAAGTAAGGCAATGAAACATTTCGGAATTATTTAATAATGTGCCGATTTACCAATGCGCCCAAAAAACTATTATCCCGCGATTTCATGACACAACGTATTGGCAAATTAGCACATCAACAAATTTGCATATTATTATATTATGAGCGTAGACACTAACAACGCTGAGTTTCAGGATGCACTGAATCTGATTCAATATACCCGTCAATCGGTTTTTCTGACAGGAAAAGCCGGTACGGGAAAATCTACATTCCTGCGTTATGTCTGCGAGCATACCAAGAAGAAGCATGTTGTACTTGCACCGACCGGAATTGCCGCAATCAATGCCGGTGGAAGTACGATGCATAGCTTCTTTAAATTACCTTTTTATCCGTTATTGCCGGATGATCCTAATTTAAGTCTCCAACGTGGCCGTATTCACGAGTTCTTCAAATACACCAAGCCACATCGTAAGTTGCTGGAACAAATAGAACTGGTCATTATCGACGAAATCTCTATGGTACGGGCAGACATCATCGATGCCATCGACCGTATCTTACGAGTTTATTCACATAATCTGCGCGAACCTTTCGGTGGAAAACAACTCTTATTGGTAGGAGACGTCTTCCAACTGGAACCCGTTGTAAAGAACGATGAGCGGGAAATTTTGAACCGCTTCTATCCCACCCCCTACTTTTTCTCTGCCAGAGTGTTCGGACAAATAGACCTCGTCTCTATCGAACTTCAAAAAGTATATCGACAGACGGACCCTGTATTCGTCAGTGTCCTCGACCATATCCGCACCAATACAGCCGGAGCCGCAGACCTGCAACTGCTCAACACCCGCTACGGAAGCCAGATTGAAGAATCTGAAGCAGATATGTACATCACACTCGCCACCCGAAGAGATACGGTCGACTCCATTAATGAGAAGAAATTAGCAGAGCTCCCCGGAGAACCCATTACTTTTGAAGGAGTTATCGAAGGAGATTTTCCGGAAAGCAGTCTGCCTACTTCACAAGAGCTTGTACTCAAACCCGGTGCACAAATCATCTTCATCAAAAATGATTTCGATCGTAGGTGGGTAAACGGTACGATTGGTGTCATTGCCGGAATTGATGAGGAAGAAGAAACGATCTACGTCATCACCGACGATGGAAAAGAATGTGACGTAAAACTGGAATCATGGCGTAATATCCGCTACCACTACAACGAAAAAACAAAAGAAATAGAAGAAGAAGTATTAGGCAGCTTCACTCAATACCCTATCCGGTTAGCATGGGCCATCACTGTTCATAAAAGTCAGGGACTGACCTTCAGCCGTGTAGTCATCGACTTCACCGGCGGTGTATTTGCCGGAGGACAAGCATACGTAGCACTTAGCCGTTGTACCTCACTGGACGGCATCCAACTCAAAAAGCCTGTCAACCGTGCCGATGTCTTCGTCCGTCCCGAAATCGTCAACTTTGCCGGACGCTTCAACAACCGCCAAGCCATCGACAAAGCCCTGAAACAAGCACAAGCCGATGTGCAATATGCCGCTGCTTCACGTGCCTTCGACAAAGGGGATATGGAAGAATGTCTGGAACAGTTTTTCCGTGCCATCCATTCCCGCTACGATATTGAGAAACCTGTTCCCCGTCGTTTGATCCGCCGTAAACTCGGCATCATCAATACACTGAAAGAGCAGAACAAGAAGCTCAAAGAACAGATGCGCGAACAACAGGAACGTATACGACAATACGCCCACGAGTACCTGTTAATGGGAAACGAATGTATCACCCAAGCCCACGACGTACGTGCCGCCCTCGCCAACTACGACAAAGCCCTTAGCCTCGACCCCAACTACATAGATGCCTGGATAAGAAAAGGAATCACACTCTTCAA
The DNA here is from genome assembly GCF_000157095.2 of Bacteroides sp. D1. Classification (NCBI taxonomy): domain Bacteria; kingdom Pseudomonadati; phylum Bacteroidota; class Bacteroidia; order Bacteroidales; family Bacteroidaceae; genus Bacteroides; species Bacteroides sp. D1. The sequence continues at coordinate 182,563 of NZ_JH114332.1, read as the reverse complement.
CAACAAAGAGTACTTCGACGCTGAAAACTGTTTCAACACCGCAGTCAGCCTCCATCCTGCAAACTTTAAAGCAGTCTATAACCGTGGAAAGCTCCGACTAAAAACAGAAAACACAGAAGGCGCCATCGCCGACCTGGACAAAGCCACCAGCCTGAAACCCGAACACGCCGGCGCACACGAACTTTTCGGGGATGCCCTGTTAAAAGCCGGAAAAGAAGTGGAAGCTGCGTTACAATGGAGAATTGCAGAGGAACTGAAGAAAAAGAAGAATCCCTAAAAAATTCTCTTTTATCTCTTATTATCAAAAAGTTTTATTAGTTTTGCTCTTCATTATATCTCAAACTCTTAAAATAGAAGCAAATGAAAAAAGGTTTGAAAATCGCAGCTATCACCGTAGGAGTAATTATCATTCTGATGTTCCTTCTTCCTTTCGCCTTCCAAGGAAAGATAGCCGACATTGTAAAAACAGAAGGCAACAAGATGCTTAACGCACAATTTGACTTTAAGAACCTTAACATTAGTCTGTTCCGCAATTTTCCACAGGCTTCTGTCACTCTCGAAGATTTCTGGTTGAAAGGTACGGGTGAATTTGCCAATGACACCCTTGTACAAGCCGGAGAAGTTACCGCCGCAGTCAACTTATTCTCCCTTTTCGGAGATAGCGGTTACGATATTTCTAAAATATTTATCGAAGACACGAAGTTACATGCCATTATCTTGCCGGACGGACGTACCAACTGGGATATCATGAAACCGGATACAATAGCAACAGTCGAAACGCCTGCAGAAGAAGAAGCCTCTTCTCCTTTCAAAGTCAAACTGCAACGCTTTGTTATCAAAAACATGAATCTGATTTATGACGATCAACAAGGAAAGATGTATGCTGATATCCGCGACTTCAACGCTATTTGTGCCGGAGACTTAGGAAGCGAACGTACCACTCTGAAACTGGAAGCGGAAACCAAATCACTCACCTACAAGATGAATGGAATCCCTTTCCTGGCAAATGCCAATATCTCCGCCAAGATGGACGTAGATGCTGACCTTGCCAATAACAAATACACATTAAAAGACAATACCATCCGCCTCAACGCCATTCAGGCAGGCATCGACGGCTGGGTAGCCTTGAAAGACCCGGCTATCGACATGGACTTGAAACTTAACACGAACGATATAGGCTTCAAGGAAATATTGTCATTAATTCCCGCCATTTACGCCACAGAATTCTCCAGCCTGAAAACAGACGGAACTGCAACGCTTACCGCAACGGCCAAAGGTATCCTGCAAGGAGACACCGTTCCGGCATTCAATATTGACATGCAAGTCAAGGATGCTATGTTCCGCTATCCGGCTCTACCGGCAGGAGTAGATCAAATCAACATCAGTGCCAACGTTCAAAATCCCGGAGGAAATATCGACCTGACTACGGTCAACATCAATCCGTTCAGTTTCCGCCTTGCCGGAAATCCGTTTAGCCTGACTGCTACAGTGAAAACACCGATCAGTGATCCGGATTTTAAAGCAGAAGCGAAAGGAGTACTCAACTTAGGTATGATCAAACAAGTCTACCCGCTTGGAGACATGGAGTTGAACGGTACCATCGACGCCGATATGCAAATGTCGGGACGCCTCTCATCCATCGAAAAAGAAGAATACGAACGTATACAAGCCTCGGGCACTATCGGACTGACGGGCATGAAACTCAAAATGAAAGATATGCCGGATGTAGAGATTAAAAAGTCTCTCTTCACCTTCACTCCGAAATACCTCCAGTTGAGTGAAACAACTGTCAACATCGGAAAAAACGATATCACCGCCGACAGCCGATTTGAAAACTACATCGGTTATGTATTGAAAGGTAGCACATTGAAAGGAAACCTGAATATTCGTTCCAACTACTTCAATCTGAACGACTTCATCACCGCTTCTGCCGATGAAGCCTCCACATCAGAAGCTGCGTCCACCGACTCTGTAGCTACAGCCGCCACAGGTATTGTTGAAGTTCCCCGTAACATCGACTTCCAAATGGACGCTAACCTGAAACAGGTGTTATTCGACAAGATGTCTTTCAATAATATGAATGGCAAACTTGTTGTAAAAGATGGCAAAGTGGATATGAAAAACCTTTCCATGAACACCATGGGTGGTAATGTAGTGATGAACGGCTACTACTCCACCGCCAACATAAAGAAGCCGGAAATGAAAGCCGGATTCAAGCTCTCCAATATCGGTTTTGCACAAGCATACAAAGAACTGGATATGGTGCAGAAAATGGCTCCTATCTTCGAAAACCTGAAAGGTAATTTCTCCGGAAGCATCAACGTCCTGACAGATTTGGATGCAGCCATGAGCCCCGTACTGAATACGATGCAGGGTGACGGTAGTCTTTCCACCCGCGACCTTAGTTTAAGCGGAGTAAAAGCAATCGACCAGATAGCCGATGCCGTGAAGCAACCCAGCCTGAAAGACATGAAAGTGAAAGACATGACATTGGATTTCACCATCAAAGACGGCCGCGTAGAAACCAAACCGTTTGATATCAAGATGGGAGACTACACACTGAATCTTTCCGGCAGCACAGGACTCGATCAAACCATCGACTATTCCGGTAAAGTGAAACTGCCCGCATCCGTAGGCAATATCTCTAAGTTAATGACTCTTGACTTGAAAATCGGAGGTTCGTTCACCTCTCCGAAAGTCAGCGTAGATACTAAGAGCATGGCCAACCAAGCTGTCGAAGCCGTAGCCGATGAAGCAATCAGCAAACTCGGACAGAAACTTGGCCTGGACTCTGCCGCTACCGCCAACAAAGATTCAATCAAACAGAAAGTCACAGAGAAAGCTGCGGAAAAGGCACTGGATTTCTTGAAAAAGAAACTCAAATAAAAAGAGAAAATAATAACCATTTAACCCACTCGTCCCTCCTCCTTCTCCTTTGCGAGAGGGAAGGGATGAAGCTTTTAATATGCTACTGAAACTATATGATAAAAACAATAACCCGCAGGATTTACAACGAATCATCGATATCCTGAATGACGGCGGACTTATCATCTATCCTACCGATACGATGTACGCCATCGGCTGCCATGGTCTGAAGGAACGTGCCATAGAACGGATCTGCCGGATTAAAGAGATAGACCCTCGAAAAAACAATCTGTCTATCATCTGTTATGACTTAAGCAGTATCAGCGAATACGCGAAAGTAGACAATAACGTATTCAAACTGATGAAGCATAATCTTCCGGGACCATTTACCTTTATTTTGAACGGCACCAACCGGTTGCCGAAAATCTTCCGCAACCGGAAAGAAGTAGGTATCCGTATGCCGGACAACAACATCAGCCGTGAAATCGCACGCCTGCTGGACGCTCCCATTATGACCACCACACTGCCATACGAAGAGCACGAGGACTTGGAATATATGACTGATCCCGAACTTATAGATGAAAAGTTCGGCGACATCGTCGATCTGGTCATTGACGGCGGTATCGGAGGTATAGAACCTTCAACGGTAGTGAAATGCACGGACAACGAACTGGAAATCGTCCGACAGGGAAAAGGCTGGCTGGAAGAGAATTAATTCCGCAGACAGTTATTTCTAACTTACAAAATGGGCTGCAATCAATTCAACACTGATGCAGCCCATTCTCTTTTTATAGAGTCAATTTTATGCTTACTTAGGGATATTCCTAAAATAATAAAATTTAAGGCAACTAATTCATTGCGAGTTAGTTGCCTTTTTTGTATCTTTAAGCATTCCCCCCAAAAAACGGTTTGACGGCCAAAACGGGGGTAATCTAAAATAAAAACACATGGTAAAGATACAAAAAATCTCAGAAATCGAACCTCTTTTAGGTTTTACTGAGTTCGATATGCTAAAAAAATATCGTCAAAGTTTTGCAACGAGTGAATTAGGTCGCCTCCATGCTCTGTTTCCTTTCTCGGAACTGGCCCGACAAATGCATTTGAAGTCCTCTGCATTGGGTCGTAAAAGTTATTTTTCTCCTGAGGGTAAAATAGCCTTGATGGTCCTGAAGTCCTATACCAACTTTTCAGATTCACAACTGATTGAACATTTAAACGGTAATATTCATTACCAGTTATTTTGTGGTGTTCAGATTGATCCGCTTCATCCACTGACCAATCCTAAAATCGTCAGTGCAATTCGTCAGGAACTAGCGGATCGCCTTGATATTGAGTCCATCCAGCTCATTCTTGCCGAGCATTGGAAACCTTATCTTGAGAACCTTCATGTCTGTATGACCGATGCCACCTGTTATGAAAGTCATCTGCGTTTTCCTACTGATACCAAACTCTTATGGGAAGGTATTGTATGGCTTCATCGTCATCTGTGCAAACATTGCCAGACCTTGCACATACAACGTCCCCGTAACAAGTATCTTGATGTACGCCGTGCCTATCTTGCTTATAGCAAACTGCGTAAACGCAGGAAATCACAGACT
>NZ_JH114332.1:57564-178000 GCF_000157095.2 Bacteroides sp. D1 | reverse complement strand
TCTGACTAAAATAACAGGAAAAACAAGGAGAGGTTTTAACTTCCCCTAAAAAAGACATGTACATAATGCATGGGTGGGAAGGAAAAAACAAGAATATGTAAACAATATTCTACAAAAAAGATAGAAGACTGGGAGAGTTGAACGAAAAAATCAAGAGAAAAGCTCACGTAAAGCAAAGCTTTTCTCTTGATTTTTTAGAAAGAGGAACATTTACTGAATATCCCTACAAAATGGGCTGCAATCAATTCAACACTGATGCAGCCCATTCTCTTTTTATAGAGTCAATTTTATGCTTACTTAATCAAAGATTCCGGATCTAAATGAGCAGACTCGATATCTTTGAAGTAACGGTAAGTACCTACTTTCAATTCCGCCGTAGCAGCATCATCACAAACAATAATACCTTTTTCATGCATTTGCAATGCACTGATTGTCCACATCTGTGTGATAGCACCTTCTACTGCATGATACAAAGCACGAGCTTTGTTATGACCGTTTACAATAATCATCACTTCCTTTGCAGAAAGCACAGTACCTACTCCCACTGTCAAAGAAGTCTTAGGAACTTTATTGATGTCATTATCGAAGAAACGGGAATTGGCAATGATGGTATCCATTGTCAATGTTTTCTGACGAGTGCGTGAAGTCAATGAAGATCCCGGTTCGTTGAACGCAATATGTCCGTCAGGACCGATACCGCCCATGAACAGGTCGATGCCGCCGTATGACTTGATCTTTTCTTCATAACGTGCACACTCTGCATCCAAATCCGGAGCATTACCATTCAGAATATTCGTATTCTCCGGTTTAATGTCGATATGACCGAAAAAGTTATTCCACATGAAAGAATAATAGCTTTCCGGATGTTCTTTCGGCAATCCTACATATTCGTCCATGTTGAATGTTACCACATTCTGGAAGGAAACGATTCCTTTCTTATTCAGGTCGATCAAAGCTTTATACATACCCAGAGGAGAAGATCCGGTGGGGCAGCCCAATACAAATGGTTTTTCGGGGGTTGGATTGGCAGCTTTTATTTTAGCAGCAACATAATGTGCTGCCCACAGAGATACGGACTGATAGTCCGGCTGAATAATAAGTCTCATAAGTCGATTGTTTTATAGGTTAGTTAATAAATTATTATCTCATTCACAGTTTTAACGATCTTTCTTCAAACGATCCGCCATGGCACGTGCCAGATTTTCACATTGAGTATAAGTCAGGTCTTTCATTGCCTGTTTCATCTCCACCGGATCACCGACCAATTCGAATTTGCTCTTTTCCGCAAACTCTGCCAGACGCTTCACAGCAGCACCTGCCCATGTGAAAGAACCGAAATAACCCAAATAGCGTCCCTTCACCTCACGCAACAGAATCTTTGAGAGCAGCGCTTCCACTTCCGGGAATATCTGATTGCTATAAGTGGGAGAACCGATAATCAATCCCTTGTAACGGAAAATATCCGCTAGAATATAAGAAGGATGGCTCTTTGTCACATTATGCATGACAATGTTCTTAACACCCTGTGCCGAAAGCTCTTCTGCAATAGCTTCCGCCATTTGCTCCGTATTTCCATACATGCTTCCATAAGCAATAACAACACCTTCGTCTGCATCATAACGACTCAAACGGTCATAGATACCAATTACCTTGGCAATATTCTCTGTCCATACCGGTCCATGTGTAGAACAGATGGCAGAAATAGGTAGTCCGCCCAATTTTTGCAAAGCTTTTTGCACGGGGCTTCCGTATTTGCCTACGATGTTAGAGTAGTAACGAACCATTTCCCCCCAATACTTATCCACATTGATCCGCGTATCCAGGAATCCGCCATCTACAGTGCCAAAGCATCCGAATCCGTCGCCGGAGAAAAGAACGCCGTCCGTTTCATCAAAAGTCATCATCGTTTCCGGCCAATGCACCATCGGAGTCATATAAAAACGCAGTTTATGATGTCCCAAAGCTAAGAAATCACCTTCCTTTACCAGATACTGTTCGCCGGTTACACCGTAGAAACCTTCAATCATACCGAAGGTCTGCTTGTTACCCACAATAATAATTTCCGGATAATGTTGCTTAATCAGTCGGATAGATCCCGAATGATCCGGTTCCATGTGGTTTATAATCAAATAATTAATAGGACGTTCTCCAATCACTTGCTTGATCTTACGCAAGTAGACTTCAAAATAACAAATATCTACCGTATCCACCAATGCCACCATTTCATCATCAATCAGATAAGAGTTATATGAAACTCCATAGGGCAATGGCCACATCCCTTCAAATCTGTGCTTGTTACGGTCATTCACTCCCACATAGTGGACATTTCCTTTAATTCTTGTTTTATGTTCCATTCTTCAAATCCATTTATATTTCTTCCACCATCTATATTCTGCTCAAACAGCTATTTATTCAGTGGTAAGTTTATCGTCTGCAAAAATAATCCTTTTTTCCGAATCCCTATACTTCTTACCTTGATAAGCACCTCTTTCTTTCATTCTTTTTTGTAAACGCGCTACAAATTCATAATTTTTCAATCCCCAGTCCGGAGCTATTAATAAATCTTTAGGAGATTGGGAAACAAAACGCTCCACAACTATATCGGGACGAAGATGTTCTACATAATCAATCACCAGACCAATGTATTCCTCCACCTCGTTAAACAAATGAAAACCATCAGGAGCTTCATCATACTCATGCGCCATTCGTGTACCACGAATCAATTGTAACTGATGGATCTTGAGTGTAGCTAAAGGCAGATCGGAAAGTATTTCCGCTTGTGCCACCATCGTATCATGCGTTTCTCCCGGAAGTCCGAGGATGATATGTCCGCCTGTCAGGATACCACAGGCGGCTGTCCGCCGGACGGCTGCCACCGTATCGGCATAAGTATGCCCCCGGTTTATGCGTTTTAAGGTTTCGTCACAAGTGCTCTCAATCCCATATTCAACCATAAGGAAAGTGTGTTTGTTCAATTCTTCCAAGTAACGCAACAAACTCTCCGGCATACAATCGGGGCGTGTACCTATTACCAATCCGACCACCCCGTCTACCGTCAACGCTTCTTCATATTTACGCTTCAAGCCTTCCAGTTCGGCATACGTATTGGTATAGGCCTGAAAGTAAGCCAAATATTTCATTTCCGGATATTTATGGGCAAAAAAGCATTTCCCTTCTTCCAATTGGGTAGTGATAGACTTCTCTGTCCGGCAGTAATCCGGATTAAAAGTCTGGTTATTGCAATATGTACATCCGCCCCATCCTTTTGTTCCGTCACGATTAGGACAAGTGAAACCTGCGTTCAATGAAATCTTTTGTACCTTGTAAGGAAAATATTTCCGCAAAAAAGTAGGGAAATCATTATATAATAGCTGCGTAGACATGTTCATTCACTTCTTTCTTTATTTTACCTACAAACATAAGCAAAATCAGCGAGTTATGGAAAGTTGACACAAAATATCTTCAATATATTAAAAATTTCATAAATTCCATAAGATAAATTAATAAACATTGCTATTCAAAAAACTATTTAATTAACTTTGTAATGATTTTAGGCATTGGCAGGAGGATACTTGTGAAAGTCTTGTGCAATTATTCCCCAATTATGATTTCATCTCACCATACCCCATGCAACTCTTGTCAATAAAATTATCCTCTTTATATTCTGAATAAGATTATAAAGAGGATTTTTTTAACGAATATTATTCATTTCACTTTTCCAAAACAAAGAAACGAGATCAATACTATTACCCAACCGATCTGCTAGATGAAACATTTATAACAGGGCTGTAGTGATAGTATATTACAAAATCAGAATAAACAGATTTTATATCCCCAACCGTTCTTTCAGCAACCGGTAGCCGGAAAGGCTAACCCGAAGTTTCACTCCATTCTTCAATAATAACTGATAGGTTTCTTTTCCAAAAAGCTCGACCCGGGAAATCTGCGTAACATTCACAATCGTAGAACGATGCACCCGAACAAATGTATCCGGAGAGAGATGAGTTTCAAAATACTTCATAGTCTGCTCTTTCAGGTATTCGCCTGTGGGGGTTATCAGCATCACATAATCTCCACATGCTTGTATGTAAATCAATTCGTCTGCCTTCACCAAATGAATCCGGGAGCCGTCTTTCACTGTAATACGATCTACCCATTCCATGGCTGACTCTTTCTGCTGTTCAGCCACATTCACCTGATGTACAGCCAGTTCTTTTTCCATTTCCTGATTTTGTACTTCTTCTTTTGTGACTATCAAGCGGTACCATAGAGTAATGGCAATTAAAACCGGTAGTCCGAACAATAACCGGAAAGGGATTGTCTGCGCAAAAGGAACATAGGACACTCCTACAATTCTCACCATTATGTCACAGACCATAAAACTTCCTGCCAGCCAAAGCAGACTTCCAACGATAATCATAATTACATCCGTCTGGAACAACGAGACAAGACCGACCACAAACCATGCCAGATAGGCGATAGCCGCCAACCAACCGATCGTTACTATTCCATCTACCAAAGCGGGAAGATAATCGTTTCCGGTGTATCCACAGACTAAAGCTACTTGGAATACAACCAGAATCAATGCCAGCACCAGCATCGGAATCCAACGAAAAGGAGATTCTATAATCGGATGTGCTTTCATACGCTAGTCTTTAACCTCCAAGCCTCCGAAAGAAAGTGTTCCCCGAATTACTAATACACTCTCCTTATTTATATTTCCATTCTGCCAACGTTTATCATCACATCCTCCAAAGAAAGCATTGCATTTAAACACGACTTTCCAGTCAGAAGGGACATATATCTCAACTCCTCCCCAACTGCAATCCAAATCTATGTATGTTTCTCCGGGTGCAATATGGGTATGGCGCAAATCAATCGTCGTTCCTCCGAAAGATGTGCGAATGACAGCTCCTTTAAACAATTCGTCAAGCACCACGTGACGGGCAGCTCCCCAAACATTTTCGGCACGCAGAAAACCATCTACTGACTCTGACTGCTGTTGTTCACTTTCAAAGTTCATGCCGGGTTGTCCCTGATGCATCTTCATCCACTTCTGACGGTGCTGCATGGCATGATGGTGCGCCCAGTGCCCCCGCCTGTTCTTGCCGGATTTAAAAAAGAATAAGACACCTGCTGTTATCAGAGCGATAGGCCATACCATTGCCTGCGAATTTTCAGGCAACCATGAAAGCCCTCCAATCAAAAAATACACACCTATCAACAAAAGGATGATTCCACCGATGAAATGGCGGCGAATCATAGAATATATACCTAATATAATAAGGAGTGAATGCCAGGATACGATCATATCGAAGACTTCAGATGTAATCCATCCCATATTACGGGCAAACAGCAGAATCCCGGAAAGGATAAAAAGCGAAGCTATCAGTGTTTTACCGGAAAAGCCTGTAGCAGTGGGAAATTTTTGTTTCTCTTCCATTGTCTCTATTACTAATTGATTAATGGTTCAAAGATACATCATTTCTCACTGCTTCTACAGCCTTTTCTGTTGATTTCCGGTATAAATTCCGATGAATGCCGGATAAAAACCGGTGAAACTGACTATAAAGTATCTTACCTGATAAAGATAATTCTTAATACGATGTTTGCAGATTACTTTTTTCCACCGCTATTTTGTTTTTCAATAATGTCATGCACCAAACTATTCATATACATTTCCAGATTTGTATACTGGCCATATTTATCTATCGTTTTTCCATTGCCATCAGAAGCATCATGAGGATTTAATCCGAATTTTCTCTCCCATGCATCAGGCAAACCATCATTATCAGAATCAATCAAGGTACTTCTCTGTAAAAGAACTGGCCATGCGGAAACATTTTCCGAAGTATTTAACGAGAGCAAATCATCCTGACTATCTATCAATCCTGGTTTCGGATATCCTTCACTTTTCCAAATACCTCCTTCTCCATTATGAACATTCAAACCTTTATATCCAGCTGTTCTCGTACGTGTTTCCTTCACAATACGTGCATCCACATCATCTCGATGCAATGAACACCCCGCATAATCCAACACTTGTTTATAAGCATTGAAAGCAGAATGTGTCGTTACCGATGCAAATTCATGAGGTTTGTCCAATCGAATCGAGTCTTTAGTTTTTTGCGTAACTACTTTCTTATAATTATTCGAAAATTGATTGTAAACTCCATATTCCCAATTATTAGCTGTAGCCTTTTGGCTGTTTTTATCATCTGCCCCTCCATCTACAACGTTACCATCGATATAATACTTTCCCCACAGATACCCCCCATTCCTATTTTCTGTTGCATCTATAGCAAAAATCCGTCCACGTTTAGAGCCTGTCACCGTTGCAGGACCTGGTTTATAATAATTGTTCACTATATTAATATTCATCCTTTCGCCACCATACGAACTGTTCATACCCCAATTATAGATCACATTATTGCGAAAATCTACATAATCACCATCACATTCTCCATTCTTACGTACCTTAGCTCCTAATCCGAAACGGGGATTCCGGCTATCATGATGGGCTAATAAATTATGGTGATAAGAAGAGTGTTCACCTCCCCAAATTCCTCCATATCCATGAGGACCTTTGGTATGTCCACCTAATCTAAGACTTTCAGAAATAATGCACCACTGCATAGTAAAATCATCATTTTCATAAAAAGAAGCACATTCATCTGTACACCAGCTGATAGAGCAATGGTCTATAATCACATTCCTTGCCCCTTTTCCTCCTAAAGCATCTGCACCGTCAGGATGCACACATTCTTTATTACCCATACGGAAACGTAAAAAACGGAGAATTACATTACTAGCATAATTTGTCACCGGATAACCCGCTATGCATATACCGTTTCCCGGTGCAGTTTGTCCCGCAATAGTCAAATTCCCTTTCCGTATTTTTAGGTCTTTATGCAGAAATATTGTACCGGACACTTGAAAAATGATAGTACGAGGACCATCCAACTTTTCTATACCATAACGTAAAGTGCCAGGCATCCCATCATCTGCTAAAGAAGTAACAATATACACTTCACCTCCACGTCCGCCTGTAGTCATACGTCCATATCCTTCTGCTCCGGGAAAAGCAGCCAACTCTCCAAAATCAAGAGTGTTACCAATACCAGAAGAGGCAAAAGCAGCCTCATTTCCGATCAGAGTTAATAAAACGGTTAAACAACGAAAGATCAAATTCATATTTTTATTTATGGAATAATACAAAAATACACCAAATTTATTTATTGCACTCCTCCTTTATTCTGTTCCTCAACAATCTTTTGTACCAAGCTATTCATATACATCTCCAGATTTGTATATGTTCCTTCCTCATCTACTGTTTTACCATTTCGGTCAGAAGCATCATTCGGATTCAAACCATACTTTTTTTCCCATTCATCAGGCATACCATCATTATCCGAATCCTTCAGAATAACACCTTGTACCAATTCAGGCCATGCTGAAGATTCTCCAACAGGAATCACATCATCCTGACTATCAATGATACCTTTCTTTGGATACCCCACGCTTTTCCAATCAATACCTTCAACAACTCCCTGACCATTGTGCTCGTTCATTCCCTGGTAGTTCGCAGTCCCGGTACGAGTCTCCTGAACAATACGTTCATCCACTCTATCCCTGTGCAAAGAACAACCTGCATAATCCATAACACGCTCAAAAGCCGTACGGGCATCATGAGTGGTAACAGTACCTGTTTCTACAGGAGTGGTACGTTTAAGAGCTTTTTTTGTACCTTCATCCAACGTTCCATACTTTTTATCAAACTGATTATAAACTCCGTACTCCCAGTTATCCTTTGTAGCCTTCATACAACGATCGTAATCAGCCGCACCATTAATTTGCCCATCATCCACCACATTTCCTTGGATAAAGAAATCTCCCCAAGTGTCAAAAATGGCCGGATATGATTTCTTATCCGAATCACTCACTTTTTTGTCAATGGCGATAATACGTCCACGTTTAGAAGTGCCAGTAGGAGTGGCAGGCCCCGGCTTATAAAAATTATTCACAATATTTACATGCATGGCTTCTCCACCATAACAAGAGTTTCCACACCAGTTATAAATGACATTATTACGCATATCAACAATTTCATTCTCTTTTGTCGAATTAACTCCAGGACCTAGACGAGGATTACGGCTATCATGATGTGCCAATAGATTATGGTGAAAAGAAGCTTTCATACCTCCCCATATACCACCATAGCCATGAGGACCTTTTGTATGCCCACCTAAACGCAGACTTTCAGAAATAAGACACCATTGCAGTGTAAAATTCTCATTTTGATAGAAAGAAACACACTCGTCAGTACACCAACTCATAGAACAATGATCAATCATTATATTTCTATGATACCGACCGCCAAAGGCGTCGGCTCCGTCTGCACTGACATCTTCTTTATTTCCCATTCGAAAACGCATAAAACGGACAATAACATTGTCTGCTTCCAAGAAAACCGGATAACCAGCCAAACAAATACCATCCCCCGGAGCCGTCTGGCCTGCAATGGTCAAATCTCCATTCTTAATCTTTAAATCACCATTTAAATGAATAGTTCCGGATACCTGGAAAATAATTGTACGTTTTCCGCTTAGTTTCTCAATACCATAACGTAAAGTTCCGTTCTGTAACTTGTCCTCCAATGAAGTAACAATATATACATCGCCACCACGCCCACCGGTTGTGTAGCGTCCATGTCCTTCTGCCCCAGGAAAAGCTGGTATCTTTTCATCTTGAGTTTCTCCAGTCCCTTCAGGTTCTTTAGGCAACTCATTAGCGTCACTACCATCAGTACACGCCAGGATTCCAAAAGCAAACAAAATGGCCAAACACCATTTACTTAGAATTATATCCATTTTCATACATTATTAGATTAATGAGGGCAAAAGTAGGCAGGATAAAGAAAAGTCTTGTTCAAATTTTGTTTTTCCAAATCATTAAAATCGATAAAACAAGGCTTTTCAAGCTAGTATGTGTATTTTTTGTTTTAAAACTATTCTAAAAATGCCTGCCGGCTATTAAAAAACAAAAAATACTAGGTGAAAAACAAATATTGCACATATCTATATTCACATTCATATACTTTTGTACCGAGGAATTAACTCTAAATGTGAGTACAGAATCAAAACAATAACCATTAATTAATAAACATGCAAAGAATGTCTAACAAGGTGAAAAACATGCGCAGTTGGCTGCTAATGCTATTTGCAGCGATATCGCTTGGCGTATCAGCGCAAACAATTACCGTAAAAGGTAATGTGAAAGACACAACAGGAGAACCGATCATCGGAGCTTCTGTAGTAGAGAAAGGTAATACTACCAATGGTACAATTACCGATTTAGATGGTAACTATTCTATCAAGGTTCCTTCAAAAGCAACCCTTACAATTTCTTATATCGGAATGAAAACTCTGGATATTGCTGTAAAAGGACAAAGTCAAATTAATGTCACTCTTTCCGATGATACACAAGCATTGGATGAAGTTGTGGTAATTGGTTACGGAACCGTTGCAAAAAAGGATTTGACTGGTTCCGTATCTTCCGTTAGTGCCAAACAGATAGCTGCCATTCCGGTATCTTCTGCATCAGAAGCATTACAGGGAAAAATGGCTGGTGTATCTATCACAACGACTGAAGGTTCTCCTGATGCAGACGTAAAAATCCGCGTACGTGGTGGCGGTTCTCTATCTCAAGATAATTCACCGCTTTATATTGTAGACGGATTTCCCGTATCAAGTATCTCTGATATTGCTCCAACAGATATTCAATCGGTAGATGTATTGAAAGATGCTTCTTCTACTGCTATTTATGGTGCCCGTGGTGCAAACGGTGTTATCATCATTACTACTAAATCCGGTCAGGAAGGTAAGGTGCAGGTAAACTTCGGTGCATCTTACGGTTTGCGCAAAGTGACCAAGATGGTCGATGTACTCAATCCGTATGAGTTTGTGATGTGGCAACAAGAATTAGACCAAAAAAGTTTTAATTATGGCACCTTTGACGATCTGGAGATTTATAAATCATACACAGACACCGACTATCAAGGAGAAATATTTGGTCGCACCGGTAATCAACAACAATACAATATTAGTGTCAGTGGTGGAAACAAAGATACCAAATTCAATATCAGTTATTCACGTAACGACGAAAAAAGTATCATGTTGAACTCAGGTTTTGCCAAAGACAACATCAATGCTAAAATAAATACAAAAATCAACAAATGGCTAACATTTGACTTCAATGCCCGTTTATCCTATCAAAAAGTAAAAGGAACCGGAAGCGGTGCAGACGACAATCAATCGAGTGCAACCACTTCTGTAAACGCACGCTCTGTAGTATTTGCTCCTGTTGAAAAATTAATCAGCGGCAGCAGTGACGATGATGAAAACGTAAATAACGCACGTTACACGCCTATCGAAATATTGAACGCGACTTACAAACGTGTTAGCCGCTTCCAACAAAACTACAATGCCGGAGTGAACTGGGAACCCGTAAAAGGACTTAAATTCAGAAGCGAATTCGGATATGGATGGAAATACAATAATACTGACCAAGTATGGGGGGTGGAAGCTACAAACAACAGTAAATATGGAAATCCGGGAATGCCCCAAGCGTTATTAACCAAACTTATCAACAAGAACTGGAGAAACGCCAATACTGTAACATATAATAACGATAAGATGTTCAATTTGAACCACAGAATGAATGTCATGTTAGGTCATGAAGTATCCAGCAGTTACGACCACAAAACAACAATGACATCTGTAGGTTTCCCTAAAAACATGTCAATAAAAGAAGTACTTGCTAATATGGGACAAGGTCAGGCACTCCCCACAGATACATACATTGGTATCAAAGACAACTTGCTCTCTTTTTTCGGACGTATCAACTACACCATTAACGATAAATACCTGATGACTTTCACCATGCGTGCAGACGGCTCCAGCAAATTTGCCTCCGGCAATCAATGGGGATACTTCCCATCACTGGCTTTAGCATGGCGTATATCCGACGAAGCTTTCATGAAAAACGCCCAAGAATGGCTTTCCAACTTAAAACTTCGTTTAAGCATCGGTACGGCAGGAAACAATCGGATTCCCTCCGGGTCGCTAGAAACAACTTACTCACTAGCAGGTTCGGGAGACAAACATATCTATTTCAACAATACAAGCAGCGTGGTTCTGCAAAGAGGTAAAAACTTGTCCAACCCGAACTTGAAATGGGAAACAACGCTCACTCGTAATATAGGTTTGGATTTCGGCTTCTGGAACGGACGCCTTTCCGGTAGCTTAGATGCATACTGGAACACGACCAAAGATTTGTTGATGCAAACTACCCTCCCCAAAGGAGCTGGTTATGAGTTCCAATATCAGAATTTCGGTCAAACCTCCAACAAAGGTATTGAGCTTGCTTTAGACGCTATCCTTGTCGACCAAAAAGATTTCGGTCTGAATTTCAACTTCAACATTTCTTATAATCAAGCTAAAATTGACAAACTGCCTACAAATAAAATCTGGCAAAGCAGTGGCTGGGGCGGCAGTCTCATCGCTGGTATCGATGATTTCCTAATTGAAGAAGGTGGAAGACTGGGTGAAGTATACGGTTATAAACTAGATGGTTTCTATACTACAGAAGACTTTACTTGGGATAATGGATGGAAACTTAAGGAAGGACGTGTCAATCCGACGGAATCGGGTATGAAAGTCAATAATTTCGGTCCTGGATCACCCAAACTGAAAGCAAATGCAGATGGTAAAATCGAGAAAGAACGCCTTGGAAATACAATCCCGAAAATAACTGGCGGTTTCGGTATCAATGCACGATATAAGAGCTTTGATTTAAGTGCATTCTTTAACTATTCCTTGGGAAACAAAATTATCAACGCTACCAAACTTGCTTCCGGATTCTATAGTGACACAAAAAAAGATTGGAATCTGAACAATGAATTCAACCTTAGCAAACGTTACACTTGGATTGACCCTGCCAACGGAATGGACATGACTTCCAAAAGCTATATCAACGAATTTGGAAGCGACTATGCCATCAACCGTCTAAATGAAATAAATGCTGGTGCCAGCATATTCAACCCTGCTTCCATCACACAGATTCCACTTTTGGACTGGGCTGTAGAAGACGGTGCCTTCTTGCGTGTCAACAACATTTCCATCGGTTACACATTGCCGAAAGTTTTCGTACAAAAACTACAAATGCAGAATGTGCGTATCTACTTTACAGGATACAACCTCTACTGCTTCACTAAATATTCCGGTGCCGATCCGGAAGTAGACACTTGTCGCAAAACACCTATGACTCCGGGCATAGACTATTCGGCCTATCCTAAAAGCCGTTCATTTGTAGGTGGTATAAATGTTACATTCTAAAACAGATACATATATGAAATCAATTATAAAATACATCATTGGAGGAATGGGGTTACTGAGCATCACCTCTTGCAGCGATTTCTTAGATCAAAGCTCTCCTTCCGAAATCAAAGGCGACATGGTTTTCAACTCGCTTACTTTTACAGAACAAAGTTTGAACAAAGTATATGCAGGGCTTACCCTCGACCATACTTATGGTGCCCGCATCCCTCTGAATTTCGGATTCAATACAGATATTGAACTAGTAGATGCCGACGTTAACAAACCAGCTTCTTTCACCGAATCCAGTGAGCGCGCTTTAGGTAATTACAATGGAGAAAGCATCAGCGGTTCCTGGTCAAAACTGGATGACAATTGGAAAAACTGTTTCGCCATTATTGAGGACGCCAATCTTGTCGTAGAAGGAATCCGTTCCAGCGAGTTGTTCCAAGAAGGAAATCCGGCACGCAACAAGATGGCTAATTTCTTGGGTGAGGCACTCACCATCCGTGCCATGGTCTATTTTGACCTTGTAAAAAACTATGGAGACCTGCCAATGAAATTCGAAACGACCAAGGTAGACGGTTCCAATTTATATGTAGCCAAAAGCGACCGAGACGATATTATGGAACAATTGCTGAGCGACTTGGAAGAAGCTGCAAACTATCTCCCTTGGGCAGGCGAATCCGGCTATACGACCGAACATGCCACTGCAGGTTTTGCTCACGGCTTGTTCGCCCGCATCGCCCTTGCCAAAGCCGGCTACAGTATCCGCGAATCCTCCAAACCCGGCTACGAGACACTTGCCGGCTCTGACGGTACATACCCTACCCAACGTCCGGGAGAAGCAGAAAGAAAACTGTTGTATGAACGTGCACTGAAACATCTGACAGCTGTTATTGGAAGCGGTGTACACAAGTTGAATCCTTCGTATGCAGACCAATGGTTCCAAGTAAACCAGCGGAAGTTGGACAATACTTATAAAGAAAACCTATACGAAGTAGCGCACGGCCTGAATAAATCCGGAGAAATGGGATATACCATTGGCGTGAGAATCAGCGGTGCAAGCAGCTACTACGGTGCTAAAGGAAACTCAAGCGGAAAAGTGAAATTAACCGCTCCGTTCTTCTGGTCGTTCGACCACTCTGACCTGCGTCGTGACATCACATGTGCCACTTATGAACTCAAAGAAGAAAACGGGCACATCAAAGAAAATATGCAGAAAAACGCCCCATTCGGTATCTATGTAGCAAAATGGGACATCCGCAAAATGAACGATGAATGGCTGAATGCTGTCCGTGCGAGCGATGCAAAAATCGGATATGGCATCAACTGGATTGCAATGCGTTATTCCGACATACTATTAATGTATGCTGAAGTTATGAACGAACTGTATGGAGCTGATGCAGCCAATCCATTGGGGGGAACTGCCATGACAGCCCGTACCGCACTGACAGAAGTTCACAGCCGCGCGTTCGACAACAAAGCCAATGCACAAGCGTATGTAGCTGCTATCTCATCAGGTGACGATTTTTTCAACGCCATCGTGGATGAACGCGCATGGGAATTTGCCGGAGAATGTGTTCGCAAATATGACTTGATTCGTTGGGGATTACTCTCAAAGAAGATCGACCAATTCAAAGAAGACTACCGCCAACTCACTACCATAGCTCCAAAATACATCTTCTATAAGATGAAAGCTGATGATGAATATTCCATCGACATGAGTAGTATTTGCTGGTATGAATATCCCTCCTTTGTCAACGAAATCAATAACGAATTGGATGTCAAGAATGCCATAAAGAACGCCACTGATCCCAACTGGAAATACGTTCCGGGCTGGGGAACCTTCCCAAATGGAAAAATAGAGAAAGACGCAACTACAAAGCAAGAAGTGTTCAAAGAGGACGGAAGCACCTCCAATGATTCCAACCTTTCGGGATTAACGGACTATGTTAGCACAGGTCTGAACAAGACCGTAAAAAACAGGCATTTGATTCCACTAGGTAGTAAAACGATTTCAGAATCAAACGGAACATTAGCCAATTCATACGGATTCTAATTGATAAAAACGATTATTATGAAAATTAGTACAAATATACACACGCTATTAAGCATCATTTGCTTAACAGTTATTTCATTTTCGTCTTGCGACCAAAGTAATGACTGGAGTTCGGACGAACGATACAACCGCTTATTCCGCAGCAACAATCTTGCGGTTACTCCCCAAACATTCGAAGCAGAGGTTATTTGGAACGCAACTCCCAACACCGACTACTATATCATAGAGGTAAATAAAAACGAATTTACAAATGACGAACTGCAAGAAGGCTCTATCATCTACGGAGAAGACAAAGGCATTACAAGCAGCCCTTACAGTATCACAGGATTAGAAGAGCAAACGACGTATTACTTGCGTCTGCGTTCCTGTTCCGAATCTGCCCAACCGTCTAAATGGTGCACCTTGGAGGATGGCACTTTCACCACAAAGAGCGAACAAATTATCGAAAGCAGCAGCAACGTGACCAGCAAGAACGCCACCATCCACTGGACTGCAGGAGTGGACGTTACCCACTTCCTCATCGAATCTACCGAAGGGGAGACACGCCGCGACATCACCGCCAACGAGAAGAATGCAGGTCAAGCTACGTTGACAGGACTCAAAGCTGCCACCACTTACAAAGTTTCTATCTATAACAATCAGAAGTTGAGAGGAAACTGTAAATTTGAAACAACAGAAGACTTTCCGGAAGGATACAACATAGCCAACCTGAAAGAGGGCGATGATATTGATGCAGTTCTTGCCGAACAACAAGGAGATGTAGTGCTCGTCTTCCCTGCTGGAAGCACTTTCGAACGTACGGAAAAACTTAGCATTCCCGCATCGGTAAATGCAATTATCTTCTGGGGTGCCTCCGGTGGAGCACAGCCTAACTTCAAGCCCAAAGAAGTGACAGCCACAGAAAACACGACTTCTATCAAGTTTTATAACATGAACCTCTACAACAATGGCAAAGGCAGCGATTACATGATTAACCAAGATGCCATGACAACGGATGTAAACATTTCCTTCGATAAATGCAAGGTATCCAAAACTCGTGGTATATTGCGTGTGCAAGGCGGTGGTACAGGTTGTTCCATCAACAACATCGAATTCACTAATACCACCTTCAGTGAAATCGGTTCGTATGGTGTCATCCACACTAAAGACATGACGGGAAACCTGAATTCCATTCATATTAGTAAATGCACATTTAATGATGTAGCAGCTACTAACGGAGCGACATTTACATTAACAGCAAAAAATACAACGCATTCTATCACATTTAATATCGAGCAATGTACATTCTATACTTGTGTTCAAGCTAGCAATAAACACCTTATTGATGCAAACAAAGTGGAACTACACGATATCAGAATCACAAAATGCTTATTCGCCAACTGTGGTAGCAGCGATGCCAAAAACAAACTATGTAGCGTAAAGAGTATCGTTAAAGAGACTTCCGACAACTGGTATACCACCGATTGCGCATGGCACAGTGAGGCACAAGCGATGTGCACCGAATATGGCAAAACATCTGCCGAACTCTTTGAAGATCCTGAAAACGGTAATTTCAAAATTAAAGACGCTTTATTCAAGAACCGTGCAGGCGACCCTCAATGGTTCAGTGAATAATATAGGTTTTACATAAAAAACATATAAAAAAGATAGGGCGAATGTATATTTGAATATATACACTCGCCCTACTTTTTTAATATACACTCCCAAGCAAATGAACGTTTACAAACAAAGCATATAAAATACACTTTGAGTTTGGAATACATGAATTGAGAAGTCCATAGGAATAGTCTCTTAAATCATTTATTTCCTAAAAATAGAATAAACAAAGAGATTGTTACTACGTATTACCGACCTATTTTTTCCTTATACTCAGTTGGTGTCATACCCACCTGCGCCTTAAAACATTTGCTAAAATAACGCGGGTCGTTGATTCCGACCATATATGAAATCTGCGTCATATTAAACTCTCCGGTTTCAATCAGTTGCGTAGCACGCTTGATGCGTATTTCTTTGATAAACTCAATAGGTGCCAATCCTGTCAATGTCTTCAGCTTCTTGAAGAACACGGAACGACTGACAGCCAGTTCACGTACCAAATCATCCACTACGAGGTCTCCATTATCCATGTTCTGCTCCATCAATTCCACTAGTTTATCCATAAACTTACGGTCATTTGGAGACATATCAGGAATGGTCGGTTGCTGTTGTGACTGTAATTGCGTTTGCTCTTCTTCTCGCTCCGACACTATCTTTTTTTCCTCTTCAGCCATAGCCTTTGTCGACGCAAGCAACTCGCCGGAAGTAACAGACATATTGATATGCATCAGGCTATCCCGATAGAAACTTTGCAGTTTCTTACGCTGCATCAACAGATTTTCCACACGGGCCTGCAGATAGATAGCACTGAAAGGTTTCGTGATATAATCATCCGCACCATATTCCAATCCTTCCAGTTTACTTTCAATCGTAGTCTTGGCAGTAAGCAGGATAATAGGTATATGGCTGGTTGTCATATCCGCACGCAGTTCACGCGTCATTTCAATACCGTCTTTCTCGGGCATCATCACGTCACTGATAATAATATCCGGAAGATACTTCAATGCTTTATTCGCTCCTTCCCTACCATCGGCAGCTTCCACTACCCTGTACATCGGAGTAAATATACTACGCAAGAATTCACGTAACTCCTGATTATCTTCAACTAATAACATCAGTTCTTTGGAGTTTTCTTCTTTCGCAGTATCTTCCTCATAAACAGCTTCAATTTTCTCCGAATCATCGGGTATCAGCGTTTCAGACTGAATGGAAGAGTTGGCTATATCCACCACTTGCCCCATCCTTACCGGAGCTTCCGCATCTTCCAGGATAAACTCGGTTTCCTTATCATAATGTTCTTTCCCTTTCAGGAAATCGACTTTGAAACAACTTCCCTCTCCCAAACGACTATCCACGGAAATTGTAGCCTTGTGCATCTCCACAAGCTCTTTCACCAATGAAAGTCCGATACCCGTACTAGCCTGATTGAAAAGATTCTTGTCTACCAGATTCTCAAAACGGACAAACAAGGATTTCTTTTTATTTTCCGCGATACCAATTCCCTGATCTTGTACACCGATAGAAACTGTATTCTCATCTTCACGGATAAACATCGTTATCATCTTGCCATTCGGCGTATACTTAAATGCATTGGAAAGCAGATTGAATACAATCTTTTCCAGCTTATCGGCGTCCACCCAAAGATAAAGATGCTCCTTTTCCGTCTGAAACAGGAAATCAATCCGGTGCTCTTCGGCCACAGCTTCAAAATTATCCATCACCTTGCGCACGAAAGGAACGATGTCCACACGCTGTACCTGCATCTTCATCTTCTTGTTCTGAATCTTACGGAAGTCCAATATCTGATTGACAAGACGAAGCATACGGCTGGTGTTCCGTTCAACCACCACCAACTGTTCGCGGGCATCAGCCGGCAATTTATCATTCTTCAAAACCTGCTCTACCGGACCTGCTATCAACGTAAGCGGAGTACGCAACTCATGGGATATATTCGTAAAGAAGCGCAGTTTTATATCCGAAATCTGCTGTTCGACCGACACTTCATGCTTCAACCGGTAAATGGTGAACAGGATATAAACGGCCACAAGAATAATAATCAGAATAAAAAGTATATAAAGCACGTATGCTATCGGCGTTTCCCAAAAAGAAGGCAGAATGACAATATCCAAGATACGTTCGTTATCCACCCATACACCATCGCTATTGGTAGAACGGACGCGGAGCACATACTCTCCTTTCGGAAGATTCGTATAAGTCACGCTACGCTGTTTGTCGGCAAAGGTCCACTGTTTTTCAAATCCGTCGAGAATATAAGCATACTGTATATTCTGCGGATTGGTATAATCGAGTGCCGCGAAATGAACGGAGAAAATATTCTCTTTATGCGAAAGTACCAATTTATCAGCGTCGTCAATATCCACTTTCAACAATGAGTTGCCGCCGGGGGTAATGTCCTCATTAGCCACTGTCAGTTTGGAGAATACGATAGGCGGGATATAGCTGCTCTTACGAATAGAGTCAGGATTAAATATAAAGACTCCGCCACTGGCACCGAAAAGCATGCTTCCTTTAGCAGTTAATGCCGAAGCGGCTTCACTAAAACGTACGGGGAAAGTGATACTACGCTCGTCATAACTTTCAAAACGTTCTTCAGAGGGGATGAACTTACAAATTCCATTCTCCGTACTAATCCATAGATTCTGCTTACTATCTTCGCGAATGGAAAGCAGGACATCGGAAGGAAGACCATCCAATACGGAATATGATTTGAATTCTCCGTGACCGTCCTTACTGATAGATACCAGCTTGTTGAGTCCGCCGCCGAAAGTAGCCAGGTAAAGTTCCTTTTTCTTGGTGGAGATAATCCAATGGACATCATTATTACTCAAGCTTTGCGTATCATTCGGCATACGGGAGAAATGATAGAACTTCACATCCTCCGGTTTCTTAAAATTCTCATCAAAAGCAACGGCACCCGTAGTTGTTCCTACCCACAAGCGTCCGTTGTTATCGGAAGTGATGAAACGAGCTTTGTAACAAGGATCGATGGGATAACCTTTCAGGTTGTTCCGGTGATTGATAAACAATGTCTTTCCAGCTTCATTCTCCGTGATATAATTGATACCTCCGGCAAAAGTTGCCAGCCAGATACGACCATAATGATCTTCATAGACGCAATATACATTATTATCGCTCAAACTGTACATATCATCTTCACGATGAAGATAACGGGTCAGCTTATAAGACATTCCGTTGGAAGAAATCGGCTCGGCACGAACAAGGCCGTCTCCTTTTGTCGCAATCCAGATGATTCCTTTTGAATCCTGAATAACAAAATAAACGGTTCCCAGCATGGGAGTACCGGTGGTAGAGATCGTGCCGCTTTCGGTGAGGTATCCTTTATAAGTTTTGCCGACATCATACATACGAAGTATGCCGTCTTTCAAGCCAACCCACAAATTTCCCAGTTTATCTTCACACAGGGCACGTACCTCATTATGCAACGATTCGTGTTCATGAGGCATAGGGGTCATCATCGCAAAGGGTACATTTCGATAAGTCACTTTCTCCAATCCTTTAGAATGGGTACAAAGCCACAGATTACCTTGTTTATCGGAAAAGGCCGAGTGAATCTTATTGGAAAAACGCCAGTCACGGCTGCCCAGTCCGTTATAGAAAGGAACCAAGCATTTTTTTTGAGGATCGAAGTAAGAGAAACCTCCTCCGTAAGGATGTACCCAAAGATAACCGTTTACGTCTTCATGGATATGAAAAGCCGGACGGGAACGTTCGGGATTGCTGTATTCTATAGGAATTTGCTCACGGGTCACCACTCCGGTCGAGGGATTAAAATGAGCTACAACACCCGGTTCTTCCTGTTCGAACCACACTTCCGAAGAACGGTCTACATAAGCAGAAAGGATCGGCTTTGCGGGTAACGCCTTACAAGTCAGGAACGAGTAATGTACGTTTGTTTTTGTTCGCAGGTTGTAAGTAAAGAAGCCATCCGAATCGGTAGTAATAACGGATACGTCCGGTGCAATGGGATGAATGGAGGTGATCTGTCCTTTTGTGGGAAGCTCGATCAACGTAAATTCTCCGCTTTCTTTCTGATAAGACCAGATACGTCCATGATCCGAGGCGAAGCAAATATCTTTATCACGTTCCTGCACAGCATAGAAAGCCTGGTTCATTCCGCCAAACTTTCCTTTTGTCTCCGTAAAATAAGAATCCGGCTCTTTCTTTCCGGGATGGATCATACCGAGGCCATTATCCGTCAACAACCAGTCATTGCCGGCTTTATCCTGATGAACTTTGAATACATGTAAAGAAGGAAACAGTTCTGTCTTGCTGGAATAAATATCCCATGTCAAGCGATTATTCTCATCCGGATGCGTCAGGATGCGGATGGCCCCGTCGTTTTCTGTCAGCAGCCAGACGGTTCCGTTGGGCATCACTTCAATGGTATGCACATTGAAAGCACTCCCCTCCTCTCCGGCAGCAGGCACTTGCTCGAATGTCTCTGTCTTCGGGTCGAAACGATGGACACGGTTGTCATAAGTCAGCAACCACAGAAAGCCGTAACGATCTTCATACATACGGTCTACGCGGTTATTGGTCAGACTGATGTAGTTTCCCTGACGGGCCTTGTATGTTTTAAAAGTATAACCGTTGAAACGGTTGATACCATCCCAGGTGGCAAACCAAAGGTTGTCTTTGTGATCCTGCAAGATGTTCATCACCGTATTTTGGGATAGTCCATCTTCAGTAGAATAGTGGGTGAAAAAACAGTGCTGTTGCGCGTATGTTGAGAACGCAATAGCTAACAAAAGAATTACTGAAATTAAGGTTTTCTTCATCATATCACTCGGTTCTGTGGCGTAAAGATAGAAAAATACTTGTAGTATCATGCAATCTTTAGCGGCTATTTAACAGAATCGGGCCAACATGACTTATGTCTCTATTTTTTTTAAAATATTAGGCAATGCGGCTATCATGTAAAAAGGAAGGTTGATAAGTTTGAAATGTTTTCCTTCATTAGTAGTAACTTCGTCTATGGCATAATTCCCCGACCAGATTCGAACTGCCAAATCATGCTCCGTTTCATTCATAAACTGATGAATGGATTTTAAGTGGGCGTTGTGTCCGTTTTTCACTTCAATTGGAATGATTTTCCCGCCATATATGTATACAAAGTCCACTTCTGCAGAACTCCCCCTTTTAGCCCGTACCCAAAACTTTTGCTTCTTACCTACTTCGTTGGAAAGAGCTTTTAATTCCTGCGCAACGATTTGTTCGGCAGCCATACCTCTCCATGTATCCGTCAAATCTTTACTAAGAAGATATTCTTTTTGTATTTCAGCCGCATAATTTACTAGTCCTGTATCCAGCCAGATCAATTTAGGAGCGCGTTTCAAATCTGTGGTAGCTGGCATTATCGTATGAGTGGTAGGATATACCAACTCCAGCAACAATGCTTTTTCCAGAGTACGGAAAGCCTCGCCCGTTTCACGGGCTTTGTAAGCGGACTGTGCAAATCCTCCTAAAGTGACAGCTTGCCCTGCATATCCCCAACCTTCTTCCAGTATGTAACGAATCACCGCAGCTTGCGTGTTTGTCTCCGCATACTTTTCCACATCATTCTTGTAGGCATTTAGCAGTTGATTGTAAGTATCGGACAAGGATACAACATCTCGGTTGGCAGCATACCTCGCTACAATTTCGGGCATCCCGCCTATCAGTGCATAACTATTAAAAAGTAGCATTAATTGTTGATGGAAAGCCTCCGGCAAACGTGCTTCCAAAATCCAATCTACAAACCGTCCCTCTCCTATTGCCTGAAGAAATTCAATAAAGGAACACGGATGCAAAGCCATATACTCCACCCGTCCTACAGGCAACGAGATGTGTTTGTCCAACATATTTTCCAGAAGAGAACCTGCTGCAATAACATACAACTCCGGCAATTCCTCGTAAAAGTACCGCAACAATGCAACAGCTTGTGGCGACGACTGTATCTCGTCGATAAAAAGCAGGGTTCGTCCCGGCCTCTGCGGCTTATTATCATACAAAAACAATAAAGGCAGCAGCATCTTTACATCATCAGTAGACTCAAACAAATCCTTTGCCTCTTTCTTTTCAAGATTTAAAGACAGGAAATTATCAAATTCTTTGCCAAACTGCTCAACAATAGTGGTCTTCCCTACTTGGCGGGCTCCTCTCAATATCAGAGGTTTTCTATTATTTTTCTCTGCCCACTCATGCAACTGATTCTGTATCCTTCGTTCAAACATATCGTAATTTGTTTATTTACAGTTACAAATATACAAATTTGTTTCATTGCAGGGGTGAATTTACTCATTTTTTGTTTCATTGCAGAGGTAAATTAGCTTAATTTTTGTTCCATTGCAGAGGTATATTACACCAACTTTGTACCAGTTCAATAAAGTTGTACCAGCTCAATAAAGCAGTGTACCAGTTGAGCATATGCAGTTCCGCCCTTTCAGGGCTTATGTTTGGTGTATACCTATCACGTAGGGCAATGCCCTACGCTATATAATAGAAGGCTTTCAGCCTATTAAACTACTTCCGAAACTTGAGTAAACAATCATATCTGTTCGTCAGATCAACGCTTTACCGTTATCAGTTTATTTCCGTTCTCTATCGGATTCCATCCGTCTTCTCCTGCCAAAACTGCATTTATCTCATATCCTTTCAGATTCTTCAATTGTTGGGAGAAAGCAGCGCGCGCTTTCGGATGGGCTCCTTCGCCCCGACTTTCATATTCGGCATAAAAGACAGTTTTCTCGTTTTCCTTCTTGCCCCAGTTGTTCCAGCCAACGGGAAGAATGTGTTTCCCCAATTCGCAACGGATGAATACAGCTTGTGCATACGGACGCCAGGGACGGGACAGATACACTTTTGTGGCTTCCGGTTCCGCAGTCAGTTTGCAATTATAGAATACATAGCCATATTTTTTACCTTTATCAGTAGAGGGAGCGGTGACATAACCATCCCGTTTGCTATGAATGTGGCAACGGTTGAAAACAGCCGTAGACCAACCGAAGATAAAATCTACCGTTCCTTCGATGTAGCAGTCTTCATAATATTGGCGGCTTTGCTTGCTGTATGTATAGAGGGTATCCTGGAAGCCGAGGAAACGACAGTTCTTAAAATAGACACGATCGGCAGACACAAAGCAGGCAACTGCCTGTCCTACGGGACCTGATGAGTTCTCGAATGTGATATTCTCCGCATAAAAATCGGGGGCATAGATGTAACAGCTGGACGAACCGGAAGTTCCCATGTTCTCGCCGAATACATTTTTCTTGTTTGCAAAACCGTCATAAGTCAGTATCGCACTGTCTTCTCCAATCAAAGAGATATTAATCTTGGATTCAGGGATGATGAGTTTCTCTTTATAAGTTCCTTTACGAATCAGGATAGTGGTACGGACGTCTTTGCGAAAATCGGGAACAGCATTGATAGCTTCCTGCACGGTAAAGAAATCACCGCTACCGTCTTGGGCCACTACATAATCGAATTGACGGATATATTTCGCCAGTTCCGGAATTTCCTTGCCGATGGCATCCACTGCCAGTCCGGCAATTGTTCGTGCTCCGTATACGTTTAAATGAGTATTGTCTTCACGACCTTTCGGGAAAGCCGGCACCTGATTGGGTTCGACAAACATAAATAGTTTCTTTGATTCTACTGGTCCCAGTTCCTGCACCAGGTCGTGGGTGATTTTATTCATGTCGATGAAAGTCACTCCCAGTTCTTTTGCCACATTGCGGGGAGCATCCAGATAGGCGCCATGCGTATCGAATAAAACAATTCCTTCTTTCGGTTGTTCCTTTTCCCCTGGTGTGCGGCGGACATCTTTTGCGATGGCATCATCCTTCGGCTGTACGAAATTTCGACGGACGATAGAGTTGAACAATACCGGTATTCCACCTTTGGCGCGGGTTTCATTCACATACCGACGAAGATTTTCATCAAAAGTACTGCCCGGATCGGTGTGACGGGTAGAGTCTGCTTTCTCATCATTATGGCCGAACTGAATAAAGACATAATCTCCTTTTTTCACTTTAGAAATTACTTTTTCCCAGCGTCCTTCGCTGATAAAGCTCTTAGAACTTCGACCGTTGGCGGCATGATTGTCTATCCGTATGTCTTCGGAGAAGAATCCGGGAAGTACCATTCCCCAACCACGTTCGGGATTTCCTCCGTCTATTTTCTTGTTAGCCATTGTCGAATCACCTATCATAAAGATAGTGATGACCGGTTTGTCTGCACGAAATGCAGAAAAAAGAATAAGAGCCGTTGCAAGTAGCCCTACCATTTTAACCCTAAGTGTTTTCATATTCTTCATCCCCTCTTACGAGTTTTATTTTTTGTTTTTATCTGCCACCTGCAACGTTTTGCTTGTATCTTACTTGCAATCAACTGATTGCAGCGTTGCAGATACTGTTGCAGATACCGTTGCAGATGTTTATCTGCAACACCTTATATAATCCTGTTTTGCACGCAGGCAAATTCAGTTTCCACGCATAGGAACTACAGTTTCCCCGGGAAGAAACGCTAGTTTCCACGTAGAGAAACGACAGTTCCCACATAGGGAAACTGCAGTTTCCTGCCTTGGAACAGGAGTTTTAAGCTAGGGAAAGCAAAGAGCCAAGCCCGGAAACAAAAATTTCAAGCTGCATAAACAGTCGGAAAACCTACGTATTTTTATTTATAGGGATACCAATTACTGCTTTCCTTAAAGATATTTTGCGGAGTATACTTCATTGCCTCCTTATTTGTCAACTGTTTAGCCCATGCCACACGCCCGGAAGTATCTGCGCCCGCACCCGTATTTCCGAATTCGGCATAACGGGCTGTCTTTTCGTTCTCCGGATTCTTCCAATTGTGCCATCCTTCGGGACGGATATGATTACCAAACTCACAATTGATAAAGACCGTTGCCGCATAAGGACGCCACGGACGACCTAAATATACTTTTTTCACTCCCGGAGCGGCCGTCAACTTACAGTTTTTGAAAACATAACCGAATTCTTCACTTTGAGGAGTGGAAGCGGCAGTGATATACGAATCACGTTTACTATGCAGTTCACAATATTCGAATAGAGCGGTGGAAGGACCAAAAATAAAATCGGTAGTTCCCTCGATATAGCAATTTGTGAATAAGAGACGCGCTCCTTCGGTTCCTGTATAAATAGTATCCTGATTTCCCAAGAAACGACAGTTGACAAACATCAGTCTGTCACCTTCGGTGTGAAGAGCTACCGCTTGCCCCAGTGGAGCCGCATTATTTTCAATCGTCAGGTCTTTGAAAGTGATGTCATTCCCTTCCACTTTTACCGTATAGGTACGGAAAGTACCCATCTTATTGATATTGGCATGGTCATCGTAAGTGATAATCGTTTTTTCTGCGCTTTCGCCCACTAATTGCACATTCTTTACCCAGGAAGGAATGACCAGTTTTTCTTTGTATATACCGTTCTTGATAAATATCGTCACCGTATAATCCATAAAAGCGCGGACAGCTTCCACGGCTTCCTGAATGTTACGATACTCCCCTGTCCCGTCGCGTGCCACAACTAATGTGTCTTTGCGTTGCTGTTGTTGTGCATAAACAGATGTTGCTCCCACACCCAGTAGAAGCAAACACATCATTCCTTTAAAAATACTCCTTTTCATTGTCGGAAATTACTTTTGTAAACGTTCGTATTCCAAGCTAGCCATAATAAAAGGTCCTACGGCTTTAGGATCGTTATTGCGGATAGTTTCATTAATATAATAGTCATAATCGCCGGAACGATAGACCTTTCCTCCCAATCCTGCCACTGCACAAGCCTTGGTGATGGTTACCAATCCGTTCTTGTCCACTTCGATAAAATTATCCAGGAATCCTTTGTAGCCTTTCAATGCCACATCCAGATAAGACTTATCAATATATCCCAGACGAACCGCCTTAAAGAGCGAATAAATGAACATAGCGGAACAGGAAGATTCTACGTAATTACCCTTATCACCACTCCGGTCCATCACCTGATACCATCCTCCGGTCTTCGGGTCCTGAAGTTTCTTCACCTGCACAGCTACATTATTCAATATATCAAGCAGGGAATCTCTTCCGGCTTCATGTTGCGGAATAAATTCGAGCACATCCACCAATGCCATCGCATACCATCCCATTGCACGTCCCCACGTATGTTTCGACTGTCCGGTCACCGGGTCCGCCCAACGTTCGGTGCGGCTTACATCGCACGCATGACGATAAAGACCATTTTTAGGATCGTACGTATGACGGGCACAAGTGACAAACTGGTTGATTACATCTGCATAGTCCTGCGGAAGATTATTACGGAATGCATATTCCGCGTAGAAAGGAGCTCCCATGTAAATTCCGTCCAGCCACATTTGGTGGGGATAAATCTTTTTATGCCAAAAACCACCGTCCTCATTACGCGGTTGTCCTTCAAACTGGCTATAAAGCAGGTCGAGCGCTTTCTTATATTTAGGATTCTTGGTCTGCTCATAGATACGGAAAAGGATTTTTCCGGAGTTGATACGGTCGAGACTGTAATCGGTTAATTTATAAGCGGTAATGCTTCCGTCCTCGTGCACCATTGTATCCGCATACGCGATGGCGTAATCACGAATTTTCTTGTCGCCATAAGCGTCGTACACATCGAGCATGGCTCCCAGTTCAAGTCCGTGGCAATAATCCCACTTCAGTTTCGGCTGAAAGTCGAGCTGCCAGGATTCGGGGTAACGGATCATTTCCGATTCAGTCAGTCGCACAGACCAGGGAAGTTTGCTGTCTACCTGTTGTGCCGATACAGAAGCGGTCATTGTAACCAATAAAGCCACTATAAAAAAATTATAAAAAGGAGTTCGTCTCATGGTTTGTTATTTTAAGGATTCAACATAGTCTTTTTTCACGGTACGAAAGTAGTGTTTTTCCTCCAAACCCAGTGGGATTTTTTAGTCAAGTAGGTGCATTTTTTGTTTTTCGTGCACGGAAACGACTAATTTTGTGCACGCAAACGTCAAAAATGTCCATTTTTGATGCAATATCTCATAAATTAAGAGTTTCGTTTTGGAAGAAAGCAAAAAAGGTCTTACTTTTGGCACGGTTTACAACTAATACCCTCTGGGGAAACACAGGTAATTTATCATTAAAACAGAGAAAAAATAGAACAGAATGGAAGAAGTATTTAAGTACATTATCGGTCTTGGAGCGGCAGTAATGATGCCAATCATTTTCACGATTTTAGGAGTATGTATCGGTATTAAACTTCCCAAAGCGCTGAAGAGCGGTTTGTTGGTTGGTGTCGGTTTCGTTGGTTTATCAGTAGTGACGGCATTGCTCACCAGCAGTCTGGGTCCGGCATTAAGTAAAATGGTTGAAATCTACGGATTGGAATTGGGAATTTTCGACATGGGTTGGCCTTCTGCTGCGGCGGTAGCTTACAACACTTCAGTCGGTGCTTTCATCATCCCTGTTTGCTTGGGAGTTAACTTATTAATGTTGCTTACCAAAACAACCCGTACCGTCAATATCGACCTTTGGAACTATTGGCACTTCGCATTTATCGGTGCTATCGTGTACTTTGCTTCCGACAATATCTATTGGGGATTCTTCGCTGCTATCATCTGCTACATCATTACGCTGGTAATGGCTGATATGACTGCTCCTGCTTTCCAAAAGTTCTATGATAAAATGGACGGTATCTCTATTCCTCAACCGTTCTGCCAAAGTTTCGTTCCGTTTGCTATTGTAATCAATAAACTATTGGATAAAATTCCGGGATTCGACAAACTGAATATTGATTCTGAAGGATTGAAAAAGAAATTCGGATTGATGGGTGAACCGCTGTTTTTGGGTATCGTAATTGGTTGCGGTATCGGTGCATTGGGCTGCGGAAGCTGGAAAGAAGTAGTAGACAGTATTCCAAGTATATTAGGACTGGGTATCAAAATGGGTGCGGTGATGGAATTGATTCCACGTATCACCAGCCTCTTTATCGAAGGTTTGAAACCGATCTCTGACGCTACCCGCGAACTGATCGCTAAAAAATATAAAAGTAACACCGGACTAAGCATCGGTATGAGCCCTGCACTGGTTATCGGTCACCCGACTACTCTGGTGGTATCTCTGTTGTTGATCCCTGTCACTATCTTCCTGGCTGTTATCCTTCCGGGCAACCGTTTCTTACCGCTGGCTTCTCTGGCAGGTATGTTCTACCTGTTCCCGATGATTCTGCCTATTACAAAAGGTAACGTAGTGAAATCATTTATTATCGGTCTGGTAGCATTGATCGTAGGTCTGTATTTCGTAACAGAACTGGCAGGCTTCTTCACACTGGCTGCTAAAGATGTATACGAAGCAACAGGCGACCCGACAGTAAATATCCCTGCGGGCTTTGAAGGCGGCGCGCTTGACTTTGCTTCCAGTCTCTTCTGCTGGGGTATCTTCCACCTGACTTACAGTCTGAAGATTATCGGCCCTGCCATCCTTGTGGCACTGGCACTCGGAATGGCTATCTACAACCGTATCCGCATGACTAGAAACGACGCAAAGAACGCATTGAACAGTAATAAGGAATAAGTCGAAAAGCCTTTAACTGATAATAAGTAGTATATAATATATAACTCAATAAAAAACTCGAAAGATGAAAAAATTAGCAATTGCAATGATGTTGGGTATCGCAGCAATGTCTGCCTCCGCCCAGGTGAATTACAAGATGCAAGTGGCTTGCAGTCCGCAAGACGTGAAAACGTATGATACTAACCGCTTGCGCAGTAGCTTCCTGATGGAAAAAGTAATGGTTCCGAACGAAATCAACGTTACTTATTCTATGTACGACCGTCTGATCTTCGGTGGCGCAGTACCTGCAACAAAAGAATTGGTACTTGAAACAATCGACCCGTTGAAATCTAAATTCTTCCTCGAACGCCGCGAACTGGGTGTCATCAACATTGGTGGCGAAGGTATCGTAACCGTAGACGGTAAAGAATATACGCTGAAATTCAAAGATGCCCTGTACGTAGGTAGAGGCAAGCAGAAAGTGACTTTCAAGAGCAAAGATTCCAGCAATCCTGCCAAATTCTACATCAACTCGGCTACTGCCCACAAGGAATACAAGACTCAATTGATTACTATCGACGGACGTAAAGGTTCTCTGAAAGCAAACTCATTTGCTGCCGGAAAGCTGGAAGAAAGCAACGACCGCGTTATCAACCAGTTGATTGTTAACAACGTACTTGAGGAAGGTCCTTGCCAATTGCAGATGGGACTGACAGAGTTGAAACCGGGTAGCGTATGGAACACCATGCCGGCACACACTCACTCTCGTCGTGTAGAAGCATACTTCTACTTCAATGTACCGGCAGGAAATGCTATCTGTCACTTCATGGGCGAACCTCAAGAAGAACGCATCGTATGGATGCAGAACGAGCAGGCTATTATGTCACCGGAATGGTCTATCCACGCTGCTGCCGGAACAAGCAACTACATGTTTATCTGGGGAATGGCAGGTGAAAACCTCGACTACGGAGACATGGACAAGATCAAATATACAGAAATGCGCTAACCGTTGCGTATTCCTGTTCATGCATATAATCAATGATCCGAAAAACTTCATTCTTTTCTCTTGCGGGAGAAAGGGATGAAGTTTTCCGGATTTTACGTATTCTTCCCCCAGAGAACAAATACTCGTTACCTTATTATATATAGGATGTAACAAAATCCAACTATAATGCAACGAATAATACATGATTTTGACCAATTTTTACAAATAAAATTCAGTCGAAATACCGACCTTTGTCAACGAATCAAAATCTATTTAAATCCATTATCATGAATGCATTTCAAAAAACAGGCGAAAAGATGACAAACTACAGATGGACCATCTGTGCTATGCTATTTTTTGCTACTACAGTTAACTATCTCGACCGTCAGGTTCTCTCATTGACGTGGGATGAATTTATCAAACCGGAATTCCACTGGGACGAATCTCACTACGGTACTATTACTTCTGTTTTCTCCATTGTATACGCTATATGTATGCTGTTTGCCGGTCGTTTTGTCGACTGGATGGGAACTAAAAAAGGTTTTCTATGGGCTATCGGTGTATGGTCGGCAGGTGCTTGTCTTCATGCCGTTTGTGGCATTGTTACAGAAGCACAAGTTGGGCTTCATAGTGCAGCAGAACTGGCCGGTGCCACAGGAGATGTGGTAGTGACTATTGCTACTGTCAGTATGTACTGCTTCCTCGCCGCCCGCTGTATCCTTGCTTTAGGAGAAGCCGGTAACTTCCCTGCCGCTATTAAAGTAACTGCAGAGTACTTCCCTAAAAAAGACCGTGCTTATGCTACTTCTATCTTCAATGCCGGTGCATCTATCGGAGCATTGATCGCTCCTCTTACCATTCCTATTCTGGCAAAAATGTTCGGTTGGGAAATGGCATTTATCGTAATTGGTGGACTTGGCTTTATCTGGATGGGATTCTGGGTGTTTATGTATGATGCCCCGTCGAAAAGCAAACATGTCAATCAGGCAGAGCTTGACTACATCGAGCAAGATAATCGCGAAGCAGGCAGTGCTCCAATGACAGACGAAAAAGATGAAAAGAGAATGAAGTTCTGGCAATGTTTCAGCTACAAACAAACATGGGCCTTTGTCTTCGGTAAGTTCATGACTGACGGCGTATGGTGGTTCTTCCTTTTCTGGACTCCGTCTTATCTGAATACACAATTCGGTATTAAAACCTCCGACCCGCTAGGTATGGCGTTGATCTTTACGCTTTATGCAGTGACTATGTTATCTATCTATGGTGGTAAACTACCTACTATCTTCATCAACAGAACAGGTATGAATCCGTATGCAGCCCGTATGAAAGCGATGCTAATCTTCGCCTTCTTCCCGCTGGTTGTACTATTAGCACAACCGTTAGGTACTGTTTCTCCATGGTTCCCGGTTATCTTAATCGGTATTGGTGGAGCTGCTCATCAATCCTGGTCGGCCAATATATTCTCTACCGTAGGCGATATGTTCCCAAGAACAGCTATTGCAAGTATCACCGGTATAGGTGGTATGGCAGGAGGCGTAGGCTCTATGATTCTTCAGAAAGTGGCAGGTAACTTGTTCGTATATGCTTCCGGAACAACGATGATCGACGGCAAAGAGGTGGAAATGACAAAAGAATTACTCGAACAAGGAGCACAATTCGTACACCCAGCCATGACATTCATGGGATTCGAAGGCAAACCAGCCGGATATTTCGTTATCTTCTGCGTATGTGCAGTAGCTTATCTGTTGGGTTGGGTTATCATGAAGGCATTAGTTCCGAAATACAAACCTATCGTATTAGAGTAAATCTATTCGAACAGATAGAATCGTTAAAAACAAAAGAGTAACTCGTCGCCGAGTTACTCTTTTGTTTTAACCAATTATTCAAAAAAATGAAAAATGAAAAAATAAAAAAGCCTCTTCTCACGAAGAAGGCTTTTTAGGTTTACTTATCCTGCATCATCATCCTGCAAAATTTTTAACCGAAACACTAGAAACAGTGTTTTTGCATTCCTATAATGAAGTATAGTAAACGTTAAGATGAAAAAAAGGGAAGTCTCACGACTTCCACAATTCTTCTAACCTTAAATCTAAATCTCTATGAAAAAAACGTGTTGCAAATATAGGCGTTTGTTCAACATAGAGGTGTTAATGAATTGCATAAAGAGAGAATAAAAACTAACATCTGCAAAAATGATGCAATTTTTCAGGAGCCTTCTATTAATTTTAATAAACTTTTATAGAGAGGATTGCGTTCCAAGAGTTCGGGAACTCCCGTGATGAACATCTGTTTCCTTGCACGGGTCAAGGCAACATTCAGTTTCCGGTCAATCAAAACACCCTCTTCTTCTGTCAGATTGGATAGAAATTTTAATTGATAAGGGTAGTTGACACAGAAGGAATAGATTATTACATCACGCTCGCTTCCCTGGAACCGCTCCACCGTGTCAACCAGAATGCGATTCAAAACCGGAATACCTACTGATTCTATTTCTTTTTTAATCAATGCTATCTGACTCCGGTAAGGAGTAATGATTCCTAAAGTACGGGATTCGTCAAAATCCGACTGATGGTGTTCATAAATGCGAACGGCTAAATCCGCAACGATACGTGCTTCCGAATAGTTGATTTTGGCAGATGCTCCTGCTTTCTCCGGCACAGACGGATAAAAGGCTAAACGGCAGATCGTGTCCGAGTCCTCTATTTGATGAGGTAGTCCGACAGGAATCAGCCGCCCCCCGTAAAAAGCACGATTGGCAAATAAGGCAACTTCCGGATGCATGCGTCCCTGACGACAAAGCATATCATAGGAACGATGAATAGCAGACGATGAACAGGCTGCCGTACAGTTCCGATAAAGACGTTCGAACAAAGAATCTTTCAGATTGCTCAATCCGATAGACAGTAATGATTCATCATAGATTGCCGCCTGTTCCGCGTTTTGCTGCACAACAGCAGGCAGTTGCTTATGATCTCCGATCAATACAAACTTATCTATTGCATCTTTTTCATCTTCTCCACGTGCACAGAGGATTCCTAACAACTGCGGTTCCAGGATTTGGGTAGCCTCATCAATAATAGCTACATCAAAATGTTTCAAGCGAAACAGTTCCGGCTTACCGGAAATAGCCGCTACCGTTCCCACAATAATCCGACAATTCCGAATACGCTCGTAAACTTCCGAACGACGGTTGCAAGAGGATAATTCATTTTCAATCAGATGCCCGCGGTAGGCTTCATCACATGACAATTCACTTCCTACCCGGATAAAGTCAACTGCCGGAGCAATGGAAGCCAACGACTTGCATATCTCATCAACCGCCCGGTTGGTATAGGAAAGCAAAAGAATCTGCGCATCCTTGTCTGCATGGAAAGTCTCTACCATTTTCTTCAAGGCACATGAAGTCTTGCCTGTTCCCGGAGGTCCGATAAGAAGGAAATAGTCCTGTGCGGCTTTTGCCTTCAGGGCGACTCGCGTAAAATCGTCTTCCGAACAGAAAATCATGGAATCCAATGATTTATCAAACCTCGGAGGACGTTGTGACAGCAACAAGTCACGACGTTCTTTTCTTGCAGAAAGATAAGCATATAA
Organism: Bacteroides sp. D1; assembly: GCF_000157095.2. Classification (NCBI taxonomy): domain Bacteria; kingdom Pseudomonadati; phylum Bacteroidota; class Bacteroidia; order Bacteroidales; family Bacteroidaceae; genus Bacteroides; species Bacteroides sp. D1. The sequence continues at coordinate 144,830 of NZ_JH114332.1, read as the reverse complement.
TCCCTGATACATCGAGCGGAATGTCGTATCCATTGTATCATGCTCTATGGCATAAAGGCTTTCGGTCGGAAGTACGGATGGATTCTGCTGGGTAGCACGCAAGCGGATACCTATTTCGTTTTCTGTCAGATACTCGATATTGCCTTTGAAAACCATTTTATTGGTGACATTATCTGTATCACAGTTTCGTTCATAAAGGATAATGGCGTCGCCTTGACGGAAATTAGGAAGGAAAGTTTCAGCATGAAGCATCTCACTTCCAGCGGTAAGAGTAAGTCCGGCTTTATATTCATCGGCGGCATGGTTCTCCTTTATTTTCAGATCATAAATGATTTCTCCAGCCTCACATTTCTCCGCCAATGTAGAGAGCCACAAAGAAGCTGCCCCTGTACGTCCCTCATAATCCACGTCACCGGATTTTGAGGTATAAAGTTCCTTTGTTATAAAGTTGTACACCGCATAGAAGTAATTCTTTTCCAATGCGGAAAGAGCTTTCAGCTTCGATTGAAAGTTATCAATAGAAGGACGCAGGTATGTTTCCCAGAAACGCCCTTTCAATCCTCGTTCATTCAAGGTGGAAGCATTGATTTCTTCCAGTTTTTGTGACGTATACTCCAGGCTGTTTCGTAATTGGATGCCATATTCATCGGCTACAATCCGGTTACGCAAATCAATTACCCGGCGTACCATCGCCCACGAAGGACGGGAAGGGTAAAGAAGCGGATAGCGGGTATAAAGCAAATAAGCTTTCACTTTTCGGTGATCCATTCCCATCGAATATTGCAATACCGCCTGATAAAGCAACATCTGTACTTTATTATTCTCTTTCGGTTCTACCTTGCCCCGGATAGCATACTCGTCCGCTTTACCGGATTTCATTTCGATAAAAGAAGACATATCCCGCTGCATATAGTCAAGACGTCCCTGGAGTCCGAGTGCTTCGCAAATATAAGATGGTTCGAGCACGGCATCTGTCTTGTCAAGCTCATAGCCGGCTGCATGAAAGGTGTCATTTACTGTTTCACGAATATGATCGAAGTGCAATTTGCAGTCTTCAAAGAATTGGCGTTCTTTCTCCTTGTCTCGCAAATCAGAGCAGGCGGCCAGTTCAATAGGATAACGCCGGAAGGCTTTCTGCATACAGGTACGATAGTCTATCTCTTCACTCTTTGCATGAATCCATTCGTCCAGAAAAAGGTTGGCTATATTTCCCAGTAATAAAGGACGAGCATTTTCGATCGGTTGAAGACGGGAAAGAAAATAGTTGGCCGGATGGTGTCCGTAGTCACGGAAACACTCGGCAAGGGAACTGATGTCAAGCAAGTAATCCGGTTCGAGTACGATAAAAGAAGGGGTCAGGATTCCTGCTTCATCGATGGCTACATCCAATAAATTGACTTGCGCATGCCGCCAAAGCAGCTTGCACGTTTCTGCAAACTCTTCATTGATTTGAGGAACATTATAACGGACAAGGTATGGTTGCTCAGAAACTTCATCCAAGGGAGTCACATACAGATATTGTTCGTCGGCATACTGGAAACAGACACGCATCCGCTGTACCCGCTCGCGGGCAGGAGGCGCAACCAAATAGGTGGCATCCGCACGCGGAAATAGTCGATATAGTTCCAGAGGAATATCTTCATCCAAGAGTTTACGGATAAAGAAAGCCAGAGTTTTCGCATCCCGCAAGAGTTGTTCTCGGTTGGGCTCTTGTTGACGGTTCAGGATAGCATTTGAAGTTAACCGGAAAGTATGCAGCCGGTTCTGCTCTGTAACAGAAAGACCCACCTTAGCTGACACAAAACTAATTCGTGCGGAAAGATCGGTCATCTGTAAACTTTCGTTTTGCATTTGCCCGCGACAAATGCGTTCCAGCAAGTCGCGCATTTGCTTATATCCTACGGCAAGATAGGCATCTTCTGCCCGGCAAACTGCTAAAAGGATTTCATAAGATTCTATCGCTTCATTCTTCGGACAAGGCAACTTCATCTCCAGTTTCATCTTCTACTTCCTCTTCCTCTTCGGTTTTCTTCTTGTCTTTTATCATCAAAATACTCATCTCGTACAACAGATAAAGTGGAATAGCTACGACACTCAATGTGAAGGGATCGCCTGTCGGAGTAATAATAGCAGCTGCTATCACGATGACAACCACCGCATGACGGCGGTATCTCCGCAAGAAAGACTTGTTCACCACTCCCAGCAAAGAAAGCAGCCATGTAACCAACGGAAGTTCAAAAGCCAATCCCATGCAGAGAACCAGCATCATAAAATTATCTATATAGGAATTAAGCGACAAGATATTCTCCACTTCCGAACTCAACTGATAGGTAGACAGGAAACGGAGAGTCAGCGGATAAACCATAAAGTAACCCAGCAGTACGCCGATGAAAAACATCACCGTTCCGATAGTCAATGCTTTACGCACGCCCTTTCTCTCATTCGGATAAAGAGCGGGATTGATGAAACGCCATATTTCAAAAAAGATATAAGGTATAGCCGTCACCACCGACATCCAAAATGCTGTCGACATGTGAATAAAGAAAGGAGCAGCCAAGTTGATATTGACCAGCTTCACATAAAATTGTTGTGTGAAGAAGTCATCGGTCAAATCAAATGTTTTACCGATATGCCGTAATAAATCGTAGAATATGAAATCATTGTGGCAAGGTGCAAGTATTACATGGTCGAAGAGGTAGGGCATAGCAATAAAATAGCCTATCGCCAATACAAACCAAACTCCAACTACCCGAAAAAGCACCTTACGCAGTTCGTCCAAATGATCCCAAAAGGTCATTTCTGCCATCCGTATGTTGTGCTCTTTTAGTTCTTAGAAGGATCTACAGGTTTGTCCAACTCGTCTTTTGCCTTGTTTATTTCATCTTTCGCTTCGTTCACACCGTCTTTGAAACTTTTTACACCTTTGCCTAATCCGCGCATCAGTTCAGGTATTTTCTTTCCACCAAAAAGAAGAAGGATAACCAAAGCGATAATAATCCATTCGGAACCACTAGGCAAAAAGCCTAACAATAATAAGTTTGTCATAAGTTTATTTGATATAAGAGGTTTTTAATAGTTGCTGCAAATATAATCATTTTCACCACAGGTTACATAGATTAGCCCTGTTTTTTATGACAACACAGGGTTATTAGAAAATTCTAATCCTGATAATATACCCGCTTCACCCGTGTCGATATACTTGTCAACACTTCATAAGGGATCGTATCCAGCTTATCGGACAACACCGTAATCGGAAGATCATCACCAAAGATGATAGCCTGATCGCCTTCCCGACAATCAATATCCGTCACATCGATCATGCAGACGTCCATACAGATATTCCCTACATAAGGAGCTTTCTTTCCGTTCACCAGGCAATAGGCGTTGCCGCGTCCCAAATGGCGGTTCAATCCATCCGCATAGCCGATAGGAATGGCCGCAATGCGTGAAGGACGTGCCAAATGCCCCATCCGGCTATATCCTACCGTATCTTCTTGGGGAACATCCCGTATCTGAAGAATGGTAGTCTTCAACGTACTTACATTATGTATAATCGAATTGTCTATCGGGCTAACTCCATAAAGTCCGATTCCCAAGCGCACCATATCAAATTGTGCATCAGGGAAACGCTCGATTCCTGCCGTATTACAGATATGACGGAGAATCTTATGAGAGAAGGCAGCCTGCAATTCTTGCGAGCCTTTCTCGAACAATTCAATCTGCCTGCGAGTGAAAGCGTCGAACTGCGGCGAATCACTTCCTACAAAATGAGAGAATACCGAACGGGGGATCACCGCACTCTGATTCTTCAGACGACGAATGAGCAATGGTATATCTTCTACCGCAAAGCCCAGACGGTGCATACCTGTATCCAGTTTCACATGAATCGGGAAGTTGGTGATTCCTTCTTTTTCTGCTGCTTTGATGAGCGCATCAAGCAGATGGAAATTATAGACTTCCGGTTCCAGCTTATAATCGAACATGGTTTTGAATGCCGTAAGCTCCGGATCCATAATTATAATAGAGGCGGTAATACCTGCTTTGCGAAGTTCGGAACCTTCGTCAGCCACGGCCACAGCCAGATAATCGACATGGTGTTCCTGCAAGCTCTTGGCTATTTCGTACGAACCGGCTCCGTAAGCGGATGCTTTCACCATACAGATCACCTTTGTTTCCGGATGGCGAAGCATGGAACGGTAATGGTTCAGATTGGCGACCATCGCTCCCAGGTTTACTTCAAGGATGGTTTCATGCACCTTCAATTCAAGTTCTTCGGATACCAAATCAAAGTTGAACACGCGCGAACCTTTTACCAGAATTACTTCCGAATGAAGTGATTTGAGTATGCCGGATGTAAGAAGTGCTTCTGTGTTAGGAAAGAAGTAGCGTTCGAGATCGTCATCAAAACGAGCGGAACAGGAGGATATTTCCTGCCCTACACCAATCAGTTTATTTATTCCTTTACTCTGCACCAACTGTGCTACACGCCGGTAGAGCGTAGCGGTACTTTGGCCGGTTTCCAGTATATCCGACAGGATCAGTGTCCGCTTCAAGCCTTTCTTTTCCGAACGGCGTACCAGAAAGTCGAGTGCAATATCCAACGATGCCAGGTCTGAATTATAACTATCATTAATCAATACGCAGTTATTCTTTCCTTCTTTCACTTCCAGACGCATGGCAATCGGTTCGAGACGGGCCATCCGTTCGGTGATCTGGTCGGCAGGTGTCATCAGGTAAAGACAAGCTGCCAGGCAATTCAGCACATTTTCAATGGAGGCGTCATCGATGAAAGGAATACAGAATGTATTATCCATTTCCAGATAACGATAGGATATAACGGTATGATCTTCTTTCTTGATTACACGGCTGATATACAACGGACGTTCAATATCCCTACGGCTCCAGGCTATTTCACGTGCAGTCAGCATTGATTTTGCGACACAATTACTGATTAATTCGTTATCGCCGTTGTAAATCACTACATCGCAGTCTTTGAAAAGCGTCAGTTTCTCCATGCATTTCTCTTGCAATGAGAAGAAATTTTCCTGATGGGCACCGCCGATATTGGTCAGAATACCAATGGTAGGCTTTATCATTCGTTTCAAGGCTCCCATCTCTCCCATTTCGGAGATGCCGGCTTCGAAAATGCCCAGTTCTGCTTCTTCTGAAAGTTGCCATACAGAAAGAGGAACTCCGATCTGCGAATTATAGCTACGCGGAGAACGGACGATACAACGATCCGGACTAAGTAACTGGTGCAACCACTCTTTCACAATGGTTTTTCCATTGCTTCCGGTGATACCGATCACAGGGATTTTAAATTTATCACGATGCGCTTCGGCAAGCTTCTGCAAAGCCTTCAGAGGATTGGGAACGATAAGGAAATTGAGAGTTGAGAGTTGAGAATTGAGAATTGGCTGCGCATCATCATCCTGCCCAGATTTCTCCATTTTCAATTCTCCATTCTCAATTAATTTAAAGTCTTCTTCTGTTATTACAAAATTGCGTACGCCCCGGTCGTATAATTCGGGGATATAACGGACTCCGCTATTTCGTTTGGTAGTTAAAGCAAAAAAGAGAGTTTCTTCCGGAAAACTCAAAGAGCGGCTGTCTGTTAACAGCCAATCAATAGTCGCTTTATGTTTGCCCATACGGCGGGCACCGATACTTTTGGCTATGGATTCAATCGCATATGACATAGTTCTGTTTCTTTTTGAAAATCTAAGTACGGGTATTTTCCGATAAGTCGTTCTATTTTTAACACTATTTGTCCTAAAAAGCGTTGATACGCCTCTGACTCGGGGTGAAAGGGTTTATGTGCCAAGTCCCAGCGGATGTCCTGCACTGCCATGATAACCTGCTTTGTTTCAGCGGAAAAGAAGGTTTCGGAGAAGCGTTCCCACAGGTAACGAATCGCCAGAGGAGACGGATGCAGCATATCGTCAGCATAGAAGCGATAATCACGCAATTCGTCTAATATGATTTCATAAGAGGGGAAGTAGAACACTCGTTCCGGGAACAATTGCTGCAACCGGTCGATGGCCAGTAACAACGTAGATTTACTTAATTGATTGGCGTGCATTCCGTCGCGTATATGACGGATCGGGCTGACTGTAAACAGCCATTTTAATTCCGGATTGCAGGCTGCCATTCCGGTGATGAGCGCTGTATAATCTTCTACAATTTCTTCAACAGTAAGCCGGTAACGTAAGAAATGGTTTTCCGGCAGTTGATGGCAGTTGGCTACCACTTGCCCACTCTCTTTTTGTTTATAAACATAAGCGGTGCCCAAAGTTACCATTAGCCAGTTCAACTCCGGTAGTCTTTGATGGGCGTGATGAAGACGGGCATTTATGGTATGCAACGTTTCTTCGGGCGTAAAAGCTGAAAAAGAGCCGTGATGCATCGGACTATGCCATAAGTCTTTGTAGGTAAACAAATCCTGGCTGGTATATTCTTTATGTCCCATAATCTCTCTCAAAGCGGATGAGACGGACAAAGGATTATAAAGGATACCAAAAGGATTCAGATCCAGCTGAAACCCGGCGTCCATTAATTGTCTCCCGATATTTTCTGCAAAACAGGAGCCCATCAAAAGAATACGATCTGCATGACTGACAGGTGGCATCCCGGCAGGCAATTCTACAGATGTTTGAAAGTTCATACGATTTTCCATCATTTCATTACGTTTCATATGCAAAAGTAATCAAAAAACAATTTCCTACCTCTTTTTCCTCACGATTCAATAATCTTAGGGAGTATGGAAAAACAGATACGTCCCTATGCCGAATAAGATTTTATAAAAAAAAGGGGGGCGAATATACTTTCTTTTCGTATTTTTGCACTAAATTTCCTCGAATCATGAAGAATGAACCGATATATAACTTGCTAAACACTATCAATTATCCTGACGACCTGCGAAGACTAGACGTAGAGCAACTGCCGGAGGTATGTAGTGAATTAAGGCAAGACATTATTAAAGAACTTTGCTGCAACCCGGGGCATTTTGCTGCCAGTCTGGGAACAGTGGAGCTGACCGTAGCTTTACACTACGTCTACAATACACCTTATGACCGTATTGTATGGGACGTGGGACATCAGGCATACGGCCACAAAATACTGACAGGACGCCGTGAAGCCTTTTCTACGAACAGGAAACTCGGAGGAATCCGCCCTTTCCCGTCTCCGGAAGAAAGCGAATATGATACTTTCACGTGCGGACATGCTTCCAATTCTATTTCTGCAGCTCTCGGTATGGCTGTCGCAGCCGCCAGAAAAGGAGATGTCAAACGCCATGTAGTAGCCATCATCGGTGACGGTTCCATGAGTGGCGGACTGGCTTTTGAAGGGCTGAACAATGCATCTGCCACGTCGAACAACCTGCTCATTATCCTGAATGACAATGATATGGCCATTGACCGTAGTGTAGGAGGTATGAAGCAATATCTCTTCAACCTGACAACTTCCAACCGCTATAATCAGTTACGTTTCAAGCTCTCGCGCATGTTATTCAAGCTCGGCATCCTAAACGAAGAACGTCGCAAAGCGCTCATACGTTTCGGGAACAGCCTGAAATCAATGGCTGCACAGCAACAGAATATTTTCGAAGGGATGAATATCCGTTACTTCGGTCCGATAGACGGACACGACGTAAAGAACCTGGCAAGAGTATTACGTGATATCAAAGATATGCAAGGACCTAAAATCCTGCATCTACATACTATCAAAGGAAAAGGATTCGGTCCGGCGGAGAAACACGCTACCGAATGGCATGCTCCCGGCAAATTCGATCCGGTCACCGGCGAACGTTTCATTGCCAACACTGAAGGAATGCCTCCGCTTTTCCAGGATGTATTCGGAAATACATTGGTAGAGCTTGCCGAAGCCAATCCGAAGATTGTCGGTGTCACTCCCGCCATGCCTAGCGGTTGTTCGATGAATATACTGATGGAGAAAATGCCCAAACGTGCGTTTGATGTAGGCATCGCCGAAGGACATGCGGTTACTTTCTCCGGTGGGATGGCAAAAGACGGACTGCAACCATTCTGCAATATCTATTCTTCTTTTATGCAACGGGCGCATGATAATATCATCCACGACGTAGCGATTCAGAATCTCCCTGTTGTTTTGTGCCTCGACCGCGCCGGATTGGTTGGCGAAGACGGTCCTACTCATCACGGAGCTTTTGATATGGCATGTTTACGCCCGATCCCTAATTTGACTATCAGTTCCCCGATGGACGAACATGAATTACGTCGCCTGATGTATACGGCACAATTGCCGGACAAGGGACCGTTCGTGATCCGTTACCCCCGTGGACGCGGCGTACTGGTGGACTGGAAATGTCCGCTAGAAGAGATCCCGGTAGGAAAAGGACGGAAACTGAAAGAGGGTAGCGACCTTGCAGTGATTACTATCGGACCGATAGGAAACGTAGCCGCCCGTGCCATCACCCGGGCAGAAGCTGATTTCGGTCTGTCGATCGCCCATTACGATTTGCGTTTCCTGAAACCGCTGGACGAAGAGCTATTACATGAGGTAGGACGCAAATTCCAACGTGTCCTGACTATCGAAGACGGGATTATCAAAGGCGGTATGGGTAGTGCTATCCTTGAATTTATGGCAGACAACGAATACAAACCAACCGTGAAGCGTATCGGTATCCCCAACCTATTTGTAGAGCATGGATCAGTTGCCGAACTGTATCAACTGTGCGGCATGGATGAAGAAGGGATTCTGACTAAAATAAAAGAATTTATCAATTGACATGAAGATTATTATTGCCGGTGCCGGCAACGTAGGCACCCATTTGGCCAAGTTGTTATCGCGCGAAAAGCAAGATATCATCTTGATGGATGATGACGAAGAGAAACTAAGCGCTCTTAGTGCCAATTTTGACTTGCTGACTGTTGCCGCTTCTCCTTCTTCCATCTCCGGATTGAAAGAAGTGGGCGTCAAAGAAGCCGACCTGTTTATCGCAGTCACACCGGACGAAAGCCGTAACATGACTGCCTGTATGCTGGCTACCAATCTGGGAGCTAAAAAGACAGTGGCACGTATCGACAATTACGAATATCTTCTGCCCAAAAATAAAGAGTTTTTCCAGAAGTTGGGAGTAGATTCTCTGATTTACCCGGAAATGCTGGCTGCCAAAGAAATCGTATCTTCCATGCGTATGAGCTGGGTACGCCAATGGTGGGAGTTCTGTGGAGGTTCTCTAGTTCTGATTGGCACGAAGATGCGCGAAAAGGCTGAAATCCTGAATATACCGCTGCATCAGCTAGGCGGTCCTAACATACCTTATCACGTAGTAGCCATCAAACGTGGAACGGAAACGATTATTCCCCGTGGAGACGATGTCATTAAATTGCATGATATTGTTTATTTCACCACTACCCGCAAGTATATTCCTTATATTCGTAAGATAGCCGGCAAGGAAGATTATGCCGACGTACGCAATGTGATGATTATGGGGGGAAGCCGTATCGCAGTCCGTACCGCACAATATGTGCCGGACTATATGCAGGTGAAAATAGTAGATAATGATCTGAACCGTTGCAACCGCCTTACGGAGTTACTGGATGATAAGACAATGATTATCAACGGAGATGGTCGCGATATGGATTTGCTCATCGAAGAGGGACTAAAGAATACCGAAGCATTTGTTGCTCTGACCGGTAACTCGGAAACGAATATTCTAGCCTGTCTTGCCGCTAAACGTATGGGAGTGGAAAAGACAGTGGCAGAAGTGGAGAATATCGACTATATCGGTATGGCGGAAAGCCTTGACATCGGTACTGTTATCAATAAAAAAATGATTGCTGCCAGCCATATCTACCAAATGATGTTGGATGCCGATGTGTCTAATGTGAAATGTCTTACTTTTGCCAATGCGGACGTTGCTGAATTCACTGTACCGGAAGGTGCTAAAATCACCAAACACCTGATTAAGGACCTGGGACTCCCGAAGGGTACTACCATCGGAGGAATGATCCGCAACGGAGAAGGTATCTTGGTGACGGGTGATACACAAATCCGTCCCGGCGACCATGTAGTCGTATTCTGCCTGAGTATGATGATTAAAAAGATTGAGAAGTTCTTTAATTAAGCATAAGATAACTAAACCAATTTATGATTAATTCAAAGATGATATTCCGGATTCTGGGCTTTCTGCTTCTGATAGAAACAGCAATGCTGTTATGTTGTGGAGCGGTTTCTCTTTTTTATAAAGAGAATGACTTGCAGAGTTTCCTGATTTCATCTGCTGTCACAGCCTGTATTGGCTTTCTGCTGCTTGCCATCGGGAAAGACGCAGTGAAATCCCTGAATCGCCGCGATGGATATGTCATCGTCAGCGCAGCATGGGTTACCTTTTCCCTTTTCGGAATGTTACCTTATTATATAGGAGGATATATTCCCAATGTTGCGGATGCATTTTTTGAGACGATGTCCGGATTTAGCAGTACAGGTGCCACTATTCTGAATAATATAGAGTCGATGCCCCACGGAATACTTTTCTGGCGGGCTATGACGCAATGGATAGGTGGTTTGGGTATTGTATTCTTCACCATTGCCGTTCTGCCGATTTTCGGTGTGGGCGGAATTCAGGTGTTCGCAGCAGAAGCCAGTGGACCTACTCATGATAAAGTGCATCCTCGCATTGGCATCACTGCTAAATGGATTTGGGGTATTTATGCCGGAATGACGGGAACGCTGATTATTTTATTAATAGGTGGTGGCATGAGTATATTCGACAGTGTATGTCATGCTTTTGCTACGACCAGCACTGGTGGGTTCTCTACCAAACAGGCCAGCATTGAATATTACCATTCACCTTACATAGACTATGTAATTTCCATTTTCATGTTCCTTTCAGGTATTAACTTCACGTTGCTGCTGTTGATGTTTAATGGGAAGATTAAGAAGTTCCTACATGATGCGGAACTGAAGTTCTACTTTATTTGTGTTTCATTCTTCACTCTATTCATTGCTATCTGGCTCCATCAGACTTCTTCTATGGGAGTAGAGGAGGCATTCCGAAAATCGCTTTTCCAAGTGGTTTCATTGCAAACTTCTACGGGATTCGTCACAGCTGACTATATGCTCTGGCCTTCTATCCTCTGGGGCTGCCTCATTATTGTGATGATTATCGGAGCTTGTGCCGGCAGTACAACAGGAGGTATCAAGTGTATTCGTATGGTTATCCTGTTTCAAGTAGTGAAAAATGAATTCAAACATATTCTTCACCCTAACGCCATACTCCCGGTGCGGGTAAATAAGCAAGTTATTTCCCCTTCCATTCAGTCTACTGTATTGGCTTTCACCTTTTTGTATGTGGTCATTGTTATCATCAGTGTACTTGTCATGATGGGCTTAGGAGTCGGTTTTCTGGAATCAATAGGAACCGTAATCTCAAGCATAGGTAATATGGGACCAGGCCTCGGCAGATGTGGTCCGGCTTTCTCATGGAGTGCATTGCCTGATGCTGCCAAATGGCTGCTTTCTTTCTTAATGCTCTTGGGACGCTTGGAATTGTTTACAGTATTATTGCTTTTCACTTCCGATTTCTGGAAAAAGAATTAAGAATTCAATAAAGGTAGTCTGTTTAATGCAAAAGCTACAATAAGGAGTACATTATCAGGCTATTACAAAGAGTACTTATCTATTCATATATTCTCAACGATACTCACTGTAATGAGAAAAAATACTCATCGCAATGAGAAAAAGTTCTCATTATAGTGAGAATTCTTTCTCATTACGGTGAGTATTCTATCGTATTTCTACGCTGTTATCACATCAGACCTTTCTAAGTAAAATCTTTCTTACAACAGGCTTATTTATTTCATAAATTTTATTGATAAGAACATCCATTTCCTGTTGGCGAGCATCACGGACAGCTTCAAACATCATCTTTGAATACATATCACGACGTCCCTTCAACCAAACGTTTTTATCCAAATTTTCATCCATCACCTCGATCGCTTTTCTGTCGTCAGCATACAACAATCCCTTTTGCTGGAAAAAGCCGAATTCACACCACGCATATTCTCTGAATGTTCTTTCAATTTCCCAACGATATTCATTCAAGTGCATCACCGTCAATGCTTGTTGGTATTGGGGAGTTTTGGATTCAGCAGCAAGATTAATGCCCTTTGCCAGTTCATCTCCACTCCAGATTCCAATTTCTTCATCGTCTATCAACAACTTATAATTGCCTTTCAGTCCTGTTACTTTCAACGTTTCACGGTTCATCTCTTCCATAAAAGGAACAACTTTCAGCACTTCTGCCTGGCTCTTTTTCTGTCCCCAACCACGGGCAATAGTATCTAAAGGATAAGGAAGAGCTTCTGCCAAATAGTCAAAACTCAAATCTTTTCCGTTCTTCTTTATATTTGAAACGGTACAATTTTCCGACTTAACGACTTGTTTTTTATTAGCATTAATCTCCATATCCGCTACTTCTTTACCTACAAATCCCTGGGCTTTCAGGAAAAGATAGGCCATTACCATGTGTCCGTCGTTATCGGGATGAATACGGTCACTGCCACAAAGGGTAAAGGTAGGATCTTTCTGCTGATATTGCTGATTAATAGCTGTCATAGGAGCATTTAAATCGGTAAATTCCCAATTATTCTTAGCTGCCGATTCTTTCTGATATTCAACAAGCCGTTTGATGGTTTCATTTTTTGTCTTGAACGGTGTATTCTCTTTGAGTTGTACGGTTTCATCATACGGAGAAGTCCCGACCATCACGATACGGGTATCAGGAAGATCTTTAAAACGTTTCTCCATCTGCTGGTAATTCTTTATACTTTCCTGATATTTCTGCTCACCGAATTCTTTGGGCTTATCACCGTTGTATTCAAAATATCCGGAATCATTCATACCAAAAGTAACCATCAACACGGAAGGTTTCATCACAAAAATATCTCCATCCAGGCGTTTGTTCATATCATAGGCCGTATCTCCACCAATACCACCGTTGAAAACACGGATAGGCATATCCGGAAAACGAGTCATATAATATAACCAGATGTATGAATGGTAATGACCACCATCCGTTATACTATTTCCCAGGAACACTGCTCTCTCACCCTCCTTAAAAGGTTTCACAGTTTGTGCAAACGCAGCAGTACATGTCATACAAGCCGCTGCAATCAATACAAAAAGTTTTTTCATGTCTTAATTTCTATTTTATAAATACTATAAGTTTATATACATTAATTCTATCACTCTTCATGCGTTTCGTCTATTTCAGGTTTATCATTCTGAAATAGGCAAATTCCGCCGGAACCTCTTTCGCTCCACAGTGAAGCAACCCCGGACGTTGCACCCTGTCCCAACGAATCAGGGATTCTCCTTTTAAGGGAGTGTCCAGTATGGGGTTCCAGATCTTTCCATCTTTACTTTTATAGAAGTTGAAAATACAGCCTTGTTCGACTTCTATCTTCAAATAGATGTCTTTATCAACAGCACCGGATTCATAAAGGATGGATTCGGAATTTTCTTTTATAAATTTCAACTGCAACTGTTTTCCTTTGACTCCCCAGGTTATCAGATTCTTATCGTCACCGTATAAAGTTAATCCCTGCAAACTCTCATTAGCGTGAATCACTTTTGTCTCGCAACTGTAATGAGAAGACTGCGGACGCAAGCATAATGCCGTCCCTCGCTGATTGTCTTTTTTCGGAGTTCCGGATAGGGATAGCTTTCCTTTTTTCAGTACTATGTTGATATCCGAATAAGGATAGTTCCAAGTCCAGTCTACTTTCAGTTTGTTTTCTGTAAAGTGATCTTCAAAATCGGTAAGAGGCTGCTGGATGGTAGTTTTAAAAGGCATGGGTTGTTTGGCAATAGCCAGTTTCCCCGTTGTAAAGCGCACCCAATGGTCTGCTGTCATCTCCATTTCCTGCAGAACAGGTTGGCGTCCGGCATAAAATCCTTCTCCTTTCAAATAAGCATGACACATATAAAACATTTTTCCGTCGGGAGTCTTTACGACTGTGCCATGACCACATGAGAGATAATCACCCTCACCACCATGCAAAACGGGATTTCCTGTATATTTTTCATAAGGTCCGCAGAAATTTTTAGAGCGTGCTACATATACATCATAGTTACTGGAAGGTCCACAGCAACCATGGGCTGAATATATAATATAATAGTAGTCCCCTTGTTTGAAGTGGTACTGGCCTTCCATGCCTATCTCTTCGTCATCCACCAATAAAGAGAATGGTTCACCTTTCAGGTGCAATCCGTCAGCAGAAAGTTTACAGCCTAATAGTTCTATCGGGCGTTTGTCCAGTCCATACGCTTTCCAACTGATATATAGCTGTCCGTTGTCATCATAGATAAATGCGTCAATAGCTTCTGTGCCATAGGTGATGACCGGACCATGATCGGTAAATTCGTGTAAAGGAGAATCCGATGTAGCTACTCCGATATAGGAAATTCCGGTACTCTTTTGACGTGCGGTGTAGTAACAATAGACTTTGCTATTGTGATAAAACAGTTCTGGCGCCCAAAACGAATTTGAAGTCCAGGAAGGCTGTTTAGAGAAGATATGTCCTGCCTGTTTCCAATTGACCATATCTTTGGAGGTAAATACCGGATAGAAAGGAGCCCACTCGGAAGAGGTACCTGTGGCATAATACGTATCATCTATCCGGATGATGGAAGGATCGGGCATGTCGCCCCGAATGACCGGATTCATAAAATAATGTTGTTCTTGCGCCACAAGTTGCAGCGCAAGACAAACACTAAACAGAAAGATTGTTATCTTCTTCATGAACGTTTTCTTTATTTTTTGAGAGGATCATATACGGCAACTGCCACGCGTGAATCGGCACAGCCATAATATAAGAACCATTTCTGATTGTAGAATACAAGTCCTTCTATAAATACGGTTCCGGCTGGATATTGTCCGCTCTTTTCAAAGTCTGATTCGGGAATATAGAAAGGTTTATCCAAGCGTTCGATTAGTTTAGTAGGATTTTTGGCATCAAATAAGGCTTGTCCGGTGCAATAAGAGTTGGCTGTATACAGTGTGTCTCCTTCTGCGCCCGATTTATTTTTGCCGTTATAAAATAAAAGGATTCCTTTGTCAGTCAGGATGGCAGGAGGACCACATTCGGTCAGGTCACTGTCGAACTTACCTGCGCGGGGAGTCATCACTTTCAGGAATTCTCCATTTTCATCCAACATCGGTTCCCAGTTGACAAGGTCCGTGGAAGTGGATACATTCACAAACTTTTCTCCCCAGTACATCCAGTATTTGCCGTCAATCTTGGCAATCACTTGTTTGCCGTCAATTAATTTGGTTACGATAGAGGCAGATTTGGAAAATTCATCTATGAATCTTCCGTTGTATGCTTTTGCGAAAGCCGGTCCATGTTTTTCCCACGTTTGAAGATCACGCGAGGTGGCCACTGCCAAACGTGCCTGTTTGCGGTTCCATTGTGTGTAATGCATTACGTAAAGCCCGTCTTCTGTTACAGCAACACGTGGGTCTTCGCAACCGCCGGGATTTTCCAGTTCTTTCTGACTATCGTCTGCCGGATAAAATACAGGTACGGACATTCGTTTGAAGTGTAGTCCGTCGTCAGAAGAGGCATATCCCAAACGGGAGGTACGTGATCCGATACCGGTTGCCGAGTTATCTTCAGCCCGGTAGAGGACTACTACTTTTCCATTATAAACAGTAGCAGCGGGATTAAACGTATCACTCGCTTCCCATGCTACTGAATCCTGTCTCATCGGACAATAGAAAAAGGTTGTAGTGTCAGGAGAAATAATCGGATTAATACCTTCCGGACGCTGGAAATCTGCCCATGCCCAATCCGGGAATTCAGATGTCTGCTTCTTCCCGCCACAGGAAGTGACTAATGCGGCAGCCATCAGTAGATAAGCTATGTTTTGTAGTTTTCTTTTCATTTTCACGTTTGATATTATAAATAAGTACTTTTACAAAATAATCTTAGATGGTTAGGAGGCACGGATTACACGGATTTCACGGTTTTTAGAGTGATGAATATATAGAACAACAGCGTTAATCCGTGTAATCCGTGCCTAAATTTATGATATAAACTTATATGCCTCGTTAATTTGCTTTAAGGAAAAGAGGGAGGTGTCACTTTAGTTCCCCACTTCACGTCAGGCTTGGACGAGGTAGTGTATTCTATTGTAGCCCCATTATTCAGTTGGTCCCAATCGATCCATGTACTGTCATACGGTTTACCGTTCAGCTTCATGGACTTGATATAAATATTCTTTTCCGAACCGCCTTTTATCACCATATCCCCTTTCTTCAAATGAATTTTCACGGATGAGAATATCGGAGTGTTCACCGTAAAGCCTCCCACTCCCGGTATTTCGGGATAAAGACCGATACAAGCGAACACATACCAGGCGCCCATCGTCCCTAAATCATCATTGCCCGGCAGACCATCAATTTTACTTGAATATTGTTCATTCAATACACGGTTAATAATCTCCTGTGCTTTATAGGGAGTTCCTACCCAGTTGTATATCCAGGGAATGTGGAAGCTCGGTTCATTGCCGGAAGCGAACCAGGCATCATTATAACCGGCATCCAGACGAGTAAAGAATTCATCCAGACGTTTTTCTGCCGCTGCTTTGCCTCCAATGATTTCTATCAGACCGGCAATGTCGTATGGCACCATCCAGAAATAATTCTTATAGGTCGATTCACGGAAATCTTCAGTCAGTGGTTTCCACGAACCATCCGGATTACGTGATTGCAGCCATCCGGTTTCCGGGTTATACAGATTCTTCCATGAACGTGCGAAATGGAAATAACGCCAGCTTGCAAACTCATCTCCTACGGCATGTAAGGCAAATTGTGCGATTGCAAAATCAGCGGAAGTATATTCTAGTTGTATAGAAGCGTTGTAATATCCTTTATCCAAATACTGTTTCAGTCCCGGACGAGCCTCAACCTCCTGTGACATTGCTCCCGGTTCTTCCGCTCCTTTTCTCATGGTTTTGAAAATCGGTTTCGGGTCATAATTGCGGGCACCAAAAGCGTAAGCATTGGATATCAAGATAGGAGTCGGATCTCCTTGCATCACGCCGGTCTCTATATTAGCCATCACCCAACGCGGGAAAGCACCACCAGCTTCTTCGGCAAACAATTGGTGAGAAATAACAATATCAGAGGCTACTTCAGGATCAAGGATTGATAATAGTTGAATCTGTGTACGATAGGTATCCCAGTTGCTAAAAGAAGTATAGTGCTTGGAACGGGATTTATGCACTTTGAAGTCAGCTCCCATGTATTCTCCGTTCACATCGCTGCATACATTTGGGTGAATGAATGAACGATACAGATGGGTATAAAATTGAGTGGTACGATCCGGATTGCTTCCTTCTACTTCAATCTTACCCAAATAATGATTCCATTTGGATTCTGCCTGATTCTGAATCTGCAGGAAATCCCATCCGGTATTCTCCGCTTTCAGATTCTCGCGTGCATTTTCTACTGATACATAAGAAACCCCAATCTTATATTGGATATTTTTCTTCTTATTTACATCAAATGTAAAATAGACTCCGGAGTATTCTCCTTCGGCAAAAGTTGTGTTCGGTTTCAGTTCATTTCTTTTCCATGTTCCCGATTCCAACGCATCCGTATCAAACTCTGCTACAAAATAGACTTTATACGGTGTACGGAGTCCACAGAAATTACCGCCTTCTGCATATCCTTCACACTTATTCGGTGCAGTAATGACGATGGCGGCCTGATCTATCGGAGTTGCGGAAATGCCTCCACCGATAATTACCGTACCATATTGCTGATCTGCCGAATATTCATAACTCGCCATACCGGTCCTTTCGGTTACTGTCAGTTTTGCATGAATATCTTCCTGCACCTTTGCTTCATAATAACCGGCGTGTCCTTTTTCTTCAGAAATATTGATACGGTAATTGAGAATATTGTCCGGAGACATCTTCAGTTTACCTTTTACCGGAAAAGTGGGAAAGTTACCCATGTGCTCGCAACCGCCACCACTCAACTGATTGATGACGAATCCGGAACGTTTGGAAAAATAAGAGGGGGTGAACTGCACCATTCCGTATGGATAGGTGGCTCCGGGATAAAGATATCCCGAAGTCAAACCCACGCCCTTCGTTCCTATCAGGGTATTTACCTGACGGGCATAATTACTCCCGACGTTCTGCGCCGAGAGACTCCCCCACCCTCCAATCAAAACCAATAACAAACCTGTTAAAATCTTATTTTTCATACTGTATTCTTCTTATATCTTTTTAGTTTCTTATTCTTTCGACAATGAGAAAGGAGCAGCATACTTCGACGTACATCGTTCTTTATTCGGTTGACTTCCCATTTCAAAACGGATAATTCCTCCGTCTGCTATATCGTCGTATCTGATAAAATTCTTATCCAACACACGTCCATTTAAGGTAGCAGACTGGATATAGAGATTCTCTTTACTATTGTTGTCCGCTTCAATCACGAATTTATTACCGTTTTCCATCGTTATAGTAGCTTTCTTAAATAACGGACTGCCAATTACATACTCATCCGTACCCGGACAAACGGCATAAATGCCTAATGAGCTCAAGATATACCATGATGACATACCACCCTGGTCTTCGTCTCCCGGATATCCTCTTTCTGTGGAATTATACAATCTTTCAACGATCTGGCGTACCCAATACTGTGTTTTCCATGGCTGGCCGGCATAGCTATACAAATAAGGCATGTGCTGAATCGGCTGATTGCCGTGTGCATATTGTCCCATACCCGCCAATTCCATTTCTTTCATTTCATGGATCACTCCTCCGTAAGTTCCCGGTTTAATAGTGCAGGGAAGGGTGAATACCGAATCCATTTTGGTCGTAAATCTTTGGTCGCTTCCGAACAAGTCTATTAATCCTTCTACATCATGGAATACGGACCAGGTATAATGCCAGGCATTACCTTCGCAGAAAGGTCCACCCCACTCCAATGGGTCAAACGGTTCCTGCCATTTACCATCAACGCCTTTTCCACGCATAAAACCGATAGACGGATCGAATACGTTTTTATAATTATACATCTGACGGGCAAAGACTTCCTGATAGTGTTTGTTTCCGGTCATTTTAGCCAGTTGGTAGCCACAGAAATCATCGTATGCATATTCCATTGTCTGTGCACTCGATCCCATTGATTCCGGATAAGGAACATATCCCAGTTCAAAATATTCTTTCCAGAAACCACGTCCGTTGGCACCTCCCCAAGGACCTTTATTCATGGCTTCGTGTGCGTAGGCTTTCAGAGCTTTCTCCGGATCAAAAGTCCGAATCCCTTTTGCCCACGCATCTGCCAATAATGAAATGGAGTGATTACCCAACATTCCTCCTTGTTTCTCCGGGAGCTGACCAGGAAGGTAACCATCCGCATTGTTCTTGTGCGGCAAGCAAGGCATTCATGTAACGTCCCTGCATAGTAGGATGAAGAATATTAGTTAATGGAAATTGAGAACGGAAAGTGTCCCAGAAACCATTATCGGTATACATATATCCGTCATATACTTTGCCATCATAAGGACTATAATAATAAGGTTCACCGTTCGCTTTACGTTCATAGAATTTGCGTGAGAAGAGATTGGCACGGAACAGGCAGGAATAGAAAGTCTTCATTTGTTCGTCTGTTCCACCTTCTACCTGGATTCTGTTCAATAATTCATTCCACGTTTTATGTCCACGTATTTTGGTGGCTTCCAAATTCTTATCTTTACCCAGTTCGTCGTTCAGTGTAATCACAGCCTGCTCTGCGCTGATATAGGAAGAAGCAGCCTTTGCCTGTACTTTCGATCCTTTCTTAAATTTGATATAAGCACCATAGCCTTTGCCTTCTCCTTCCAACTTTTTAGGGAAAATCTCATCTTTCTGATTTTCCCACATACCGTAATCCTCAAATGCTTTATCGAACTGCACTACAAAGTAACTACGGAATGTCTTAGAGTTATTTACAAAACGTTGGTTATTCACCCAACCGGAAATTTGTCTCTTAACCGGATCAATCTTGATTTCACTCATATCTGTATATCCGTCAATTACCAGATAGGCGTCTTCGGTAGAGGGATAAGAAAAGCGTAAATGTACACCACGAGTAGTTGGAGCCATCTCGGTTGTAATTCCATTATCCAGCATCACTTTATAATAATGCGGCTTGGCAATTTCATTATCATGGCTGAACTTCGTTGCCCGCATCTCCTGATTAACGACTAACTTCCCTACCATCGGCATAAAGGAATACACTGCATAATCACTCATCCACGGACTGCATTGGTGAGACTGGCAGAATCCTCTGATATTATCTACCGCATATTGATATTTCCAGCCTTCTCCATTTTTCCCTGTTTGGGCAGACCACGTATGCATGGCATAAGGCATACCGGTAGTAGGGTATGTATTTCCATAACTTAATCCGAAATGAGAGTCGGTACCTTGCAGTGTATTGACATATTGCACAAGATCTTTCATTTGGGCATATATACTTGTTGATAAGAAAGAGAAAATTACTAAATAAATGAGCTTGTTCATGGTTATTTTTTTATGTGTTACATCTATTTCACTTGGCAAATCGAAACAACTATATCTATTTATTACCATAAGAATACCCTGCCAGTCATCTGTACGGAAAGGGGACGCCGGAAGGTTAACTCCATTGTATAAATTACAAATTGGATTATCTGCCCAAGCATAACGCACTGCTATTGGGAAAGCAACTTCAGGAGATGAGACGATGATGGAATTACCATCAATCACAGCATCAGCCCAATGAAACTTATGATCAACGTCAGAGATAGTAAATCCTTTTACTCAAGTGGAGCATCGTTATCGTACAATGATTCCCAATTAAATACACGGTAGAAATAAGGACGATAGAAGTCAGCACTACCCGGTGCATTGAAATTATCCCAAAAGTTGGAACAGTCTGTATTGGTAGAGATCACCAATTCACCGGTACGTGATAAAGCCGGATGAATATTTACCATATAAACATGTTGATAACGTTGTTCGCCAATCTTATCAAGAAATTCGGGCAATGTAAAGAGAGTCTTTTGGTCGACAAACGGCCCATAAGGGTGCTTACTACGGAACATCAGCACGTCTCTCCCGAACCACATGGATTGTCCGATCATGTAGTAGGTATCACCTTTTTTAAATACCCAAGGCATAGAACATGCACTTTCCAAAGGGATAATTGTAGAATTTTCAGCATCTTGGGTTGAGGGGTACTGCGTTGTCCACGAGAAATGTCCTTGCGGATCGGCCACATAATATTCCCACTGGCTGCCAAGGTCGCGTGTAGCGGTACGTGCCACAGCCACCTTATAATTGGAAGTTGTGTAAAGATAGATATGTCCGTCTTCGTCTTCCCACATAGTGTCGCCATAACCTAAAGTGTGGTCGTTAAAATTATCATTACGACTGATAAGTTTCATATAAGTAGCATCACCCGGCTTTCCTTCCAAGCTATAAGTAGCCAAGCAAGTACCAAAGCGGCGCATCAAGTTGTTCGGATCGGTATTATCAACGGCTCCCCACAACATTTGCATCTGATTGTTATATATCGTAGCATCTCCTGCCCAATAAAGATAATCCTGATCGATTTCTCCAGCTTGTATTTTTTCATCCGATAGTGTAGCTTTCGGATGACGAATGTGAGTACGTA
This sequence comes from Bacteroides sp. D1, assembly GCF_000157095.2. Lineage (NCBI taxonomy): Bacteria > Pseudomonadati > Bacteroidota > Bacteroidia > Bacteroidales > Bacteroidaceae > Bacteroides > Bacteroides sp. D1. The sequence continues at coordinate 123,124 of NZ_JH114332.1, read as the reverse complement.
CCTGATAGTATCTATCCGCATTAGGATCGTTGGTTTGTACGTAATCAGCTAACCAAACAAGATTTTCATCCTTCTCACCAGGTGTTTGTACCATAATACTGTTACGAGGGAAACTACAATTACCTCGTGAACGATTTTCATTGATTACGCCATAGAAGCTATCATTGAACGACCAAAATATATTCCCGTCAGGCAAACCAGTGGTGAACACACCGTCTCCTCCATTCCAGCCCAACGACCGAGTGAAAAGGGCATTGTATTTCAAGTCTTTGTAGACGAACACTTTCCAATATTGTCCTGATCGATTTGGCATTAGTTCGAGATTCCATTCGGAATCAATTTGAGGCATCTTCACTTCTGAATTGCCGTAATAAGGTTCTTGCTGGTCACCACATGCTCCTCCGGCGAGGAGTGCGATACTTAGGATAAGATGAATTGGTTTCATGTTTAATAAGATATTTAAGATTATTTAATTTGTTTCTGCACCTGTAAAGCCGATAATACAAGCCATAAAGGTTGACAAAAAGATGCGTCTCATAATGTTATACTATTAGAGTTTAGGATAAAGACGATTCAGGAATGAAAAACCACTAATTCGGATAATTCTTTCTTTAGATGTATTTGATTTACTATCATTGCTCGAATAATACAATGACCTTTTCACTGAATAATAATACGTGAAAAAAAAGTATTGTGTTTAGTGGTGTATATCTTGTCAATCGTCTTAATACAAATTCAAGTCGTGAATTAGTCTCGGCTTATTGGCTTTAAATTGTTTAATTTTAATTTTATAAGTTTTACTATGAAATTGTACATGAAATCATTAACGCTACTCCTATTTTTAGGAACAGTTGCGTCCTGTAATGACAGTTTCCTCGATCAAACCCAAACTTCGGATTTAAATCGTGAGACCGTTTTTGCAGATAGTACGTATACCGCCAACTTCCTGACCGGAATTTATACCGATATCGGGTTTGATATCAACTACAACCGATGGACATACCTTTTGGCTAATGGTGGTGGGCTGCAAAGCGCTTGTGACGAAGCTGAATTTTATCCTTCGTCAACCATCTGGACAAACATGATGTTTGCTACCGGTACGGTTAATCCGGTTACGGTGAGTGATGATGCATGGTCGAAATGCTACACTAACATTCGCCGGTGTAACGTATTCCTTGCCAACATCGACCGATCACCGATGGTACAGAGCCGGAAAGCTCAATACATATCCGAAGCACTTTTCTTGCGTGCCTGGTACTACTTCATTCTGATGAAACACTACGGTGGTGTACCTATTATCGGTAATAACGTGTATGATGCTACTTCGACAATGAAAACCTCGCGCAACACATGGGCGGAATGTGTAGAGTATGTGTCCCATCAATGTGACTCTATCGTCCAACTCAATGTACTTCCCGTGCGACGAACAGGTCAAGAAAACGGTCGCGCCTCATCGGCAGCGGCATTGGGTCTTAAAGCCCGTGTCTGCCTCTATGCAGCTAGTCCATTATTCAATGGAAGTGATTTCGCTCCTACTGATACCAAAGAATTAGTAGGCTATCCCTCTTATGATAAAGAACGTTGGAAAACGGCAATGGATGCTGCCCGCGCAGTAATCAACCTAGGAACCTATAATCTCTTTATTAGAAGTAAAGATTTGAACGGCAAAGCCGAACCAGGTTTCGGATTCTACGTCGTATTCCAAGCCGGTGATACACGAAATGCCAATTTAACCGATGATGATGGTAAAAACAATAACGGAGCCTTTGCCGGCAATATCCTCGACCGTAAGTATCAACGTGAGTCCGGACATGAAGCTGCTTACTATCCACCTAGTGGAAGTCACTCCGGAACACGCCACGGCGGGTACATATACAAAGAATTGGCAGATGCCTTCCCTATGATTGACGGTAAACCCATTAACAACAGCCAATACACATTCGATCCTCTGAATCCCGCTCAAAATCGTGATCCACGTTTCAACAACACCGTGATTTATGATGGTGCTTTGGTCCCTGCTGACGATACTTACAGTGCTACCACAGTTGTTAACACATGGATTGGCGTAGGGCAAACAAGCGATGCCGTATACCAAGGCACTGCCACTGGTTTCTATGTACGCAAGGGATGTGATCGCTTATGTAAAGGTAGTACATGGAACCCAAGCCGTCACAACGATCCACTGATACGTTACGCCGACATTTTACTGATGTATGCTGAAGCAGCCAATGAATATCATGGGCCCGATTTCGAAGAAACACTAGGCGGACAACAACTTGGTTGCTATCCCATATTAAAACTCATTCGCAAGCGTGCCGGCATCGAGCCCGGTGCAGATGGTATGTATGGACTTAAAAAGAATATGACACAAAAACAGATGCGCCAAGCCATTCAGGAAGAACGCCGCCTTGAATTTGCTTTTGAAGGACATCGCTTCTTTGATGTACGCCGCTGGATGATTGCTCCGCAAACCGAAAGCAAAACCATGCATGGCATTGAAATCACTCGCGCCACTGACGGAACAAAGACTTGGAAAGAATTTGATGTACGCACGCATGTATGGCGTCCGGCTATGTACTTCTTCCCAATTCCTTACAATGAAACGGTGAAGTCGAAAGATTTGCTACAGAATCCCTACTATAATTAATAAAATACCCTAAATATGAAACATAGCATACATTTGGCGGCAATAGCCTTGCTGACTACTCTGCTTGTGACATCGTGTGATACGTTCTCTGCTCCTGCTGATCCTGACAAAAACACGGAGCAGGTCAAAGACATATCAGGCACGTGGCAACTCACCACAGTGAGCCGCAACAGTAATGATATTACCGAAACCATGGACTTCAGCCAGTTCCAAATTGACCTGAAGAAAGATGGTAAGTACACAATTGAAAACTATCTGCCTTTTGTGGTACGCCACAATGGCACGTGGAAAGTTGACGATATCTATTATCCTTTTCGCCTCTATTTCACAGAGGATGGAGCCACGGAGCAGGCCAGTACCGATATCCTATTCCCCATTACCAATGGCGAACGTAACATCGTGATTACTCATAGCCCCGGGTGTGGTTCGAATACCTACACCTATGTATTCAAGAAAATATCAGAAAACTAAAAATCATAACGCTTTATGAAAAAGAAATTAATCAGCTTGCTTCAACGCAAACGGCACATCGTAGCGTTATCAACTATACTTATGACTTTCATCGTTATGAGTTGCCTCTTTATCGATTCTGTCGATATAACCCAAATGATAGATGGAAAAGCCGTAAACTATGCAAAGGCCGGAACGACTGCTACTTTCAAAATGCATGGACACATTAAGGTTCAAGGAGACCCACGCAATGACAAACGACTTGTTTTCGGTTTTTTGGCTCCTAAGAGTTGGAATCTGGCACAAAATGCCAGGGTTTCGTACACAGAAGATACATTTGATCCGAATATAGGTGAGCAAAACATGACGCTTATCCCATTGACCGAACAACCTAGCAACAAACCAGGATTGTCGTGGTCGGCTGCTCTCATGCAGGAATACGGTGTCGGTACCAATATTCTGGAAGATATGGAATGGGCAGCCTATTGGACAAGACCCTATAACGGTGTCGCAGATGAAATTCATTTTACAATCTATGTCCGTGTACCGGTAGGAAACAAAAATCTGCGTTTCAAACCATCATTCTTTATTAACAGTACTGACGATAACTTCAGTACAAGTGCAGATGCAAAGAAATGTGAGGAAGCCGGATGTTTTGAGGTAGTAGAAGGTGAAGGACTTGTCACTGACTTCTGTAGCGAACACTTCAACAAAACCACTCCATTAACAGCATTGCAAAACGACTTTGTAACCTTTAGCTTCATTGGAGGCATGGACGACGAAAATGCACTTGTCAAGGCCGATAAGATCTATTTTGAAGGAACGGCGGTAGCTAGCGACGGACACCGTTATACCGTAAATGAGAAGAGTGACAAGACCCTGATGAAACGAGAGAATCAGTATACCAAAACATACAATATCACATTCTGGCCGGAAGGGTTCTTCAATGTACCTGAAGGAACAGAGCTTGTAAGTATTGAATATGCCTTCACTAATGCCGATGGATCTATCTCCGTTACACAGTCTGATGATGACTTCGTAATGTTAAATATACCTCTTCCTCCGCAGAAGGAACCATTCATATATACGTTCTATTGCGAGTGATAACCTTATATTCTACTGATAATGAAACAGAATATGTATAAAATGATAACGACGGGACTACTATGTATAGCTGCCGTCGCACTAAAGGCACAAGATGCACCGATAGACAGTGTGGATCACACTAAAAGTAATACCCTAGGGGCATCTTCGACGGTTTATACCAACGACTTGATAAAATATCAGTCAGCCACCATCCTTACCGGATTGCAAGGACGATTGAAAGGTCTTAATGTATCACCTTTCCGTGGCATGCAACTGTTACGGACTGATGCCAATACTAAATCCGATATAGTGGGAGCTATTCCTAATGTAGGTGGAGGTATCTACGGAGATAATTCGGAGTTTCTCATTTCAGCACGCGGACAATCGCCTGTAGCCATTGTCGACGGTGTAGAACGTGACCTGTATTCCATAGATCCCGAAGCCATTGAATCGGTTACCATTCAAAAGGATGCCCTTTCCAATATGTTTTTAGGAATGCGCAGTTCACGTGGTGCATTGATTATTACTACCAAAAATCCTGATGCAAAAGGTGGTTTCCATCTCTCACTCACCGGAAAGTTTGGTATATCCAGTGCATTGAAATCTGGCCCAAATCCACTTTCGGCTTATCAATATGCTTATTTGCTCAACGAAGCATTGCTCAATGATGGCAAATCACCACTCTATACGTATGATGATTTCGAAGCCTATCGTAATGGAACTTCCCCTTATCTGCATCCCGACGTAAATTGGAAAGATGCTATTATGAACAATTCTACTACGTCGCAAGCCTATAATCTGAATGTAACAGGTGGCGGACGGGTGGCTCAATACTTTGTAAGTTTGGGATATTACAGCGAAAACGGATTGTTCAAGACGAGCGATGCTAATAGCTACAACACCAATTTCAAGTACAACCGGTATCTCATCACATCGAAGGTAAACATCAACGTGACAGATGAATTTAAGGTAAGCATGTCTTTAATGGGACGTATAGAGGAAGGAAACCAACCTGGAGGTATTTCGGGGACAGGATACAGCGACCTTTTGAGCAACGTATGGCAAACTCCCAACAATGCTTATCCCGTCTTAAATCCCAACGGTACGTATGGTGGTAACGCTTCGTATACCCAAAACCTCTATGCACAGACCACTGGTTCGGGATATATCTCAAGCAATACCCGCGACGTCGTAGGAACCATTAATTTGAAATATGACTTCGATAAATTGGTGAGAGGACTTTCTGTTGGTGCAACGGGAAACATCTCATCGCAAGTGCGCAATGCTATCGTTCGTACCAAACAGGCACAAGTATTTCAATACAGCATAACCCAACAAGGCAACGAGGCTTATGACAAGTATGGAGATGTAAGTTCACAAACCAACAGTTACCGTTCAGTATCGACGTACCAATATATGTATGGCAAAATGTATGTAGACTGGGAACGCCAATTCGGTATGCATGGTGTAAAAGCTTCACTTTGGGGCGATACACGTACTATACTCAACAACTACGACCTGCCTATGATTCCGTCGAACATCGGACAGAAAGTTGAATACAATTACGATAACAAATACTTCGCGCAAGCAGCCGTAACGGAAAGTTATTACAACCGCTATGACAATGGACGTCGCTGGGGAACATTCTGGGCAGTAGGTCTGGGTTGGGATATCAGCAAAGAGAAGTTTATGGAGGCATCGAAGATAGACCAACTCAAGTTACGTGCCACATACGGTCATACAGGAAACGGAATCGACAATGCCGGTTACTTCAGCTATTTAAAGAGATACAATGAAGATGGCGGATTCTGGTATAGCAACGGTACATCCATGAGCAACGGAGGTTCAGTGTCGGAAATATCCCCATTGGCTAATACCCTCCTGACATGGGAAAAAGGAAGGAAGGTCAATGTAGGTTTAGATTTAACCTTGTTAAAGAATCGTTTGACTCTCTCGGCCGACTATTACAATGACTACTACTATGACATATTGCAATCACGTGGTAAGAGCATCGAATTGCTGGGTATTGCTTATCCGGCAGAAAATATCGGAAAAACACGTTACTACGGATTGGAAACACAACTTAGCTGGCAAGATCACATCGGTAAAGTGAACTATTATGTATCAGCCAACTGGAGTATGGAACAGAACAAACGGTTGTTCATGGACGAGCAATACGTACCTTACGACTATCTGAAAATGACAGGTCAACCCACCGGTACCATCTACGGATTGGTAGCTACCGGATTCCTCACAGCTAAAGACATAGCCGATGGTTATCCCGTAATGAACGGCTTCAACAATATTCAAGCGGGTGACGTGAAATACAAAGACATGAACGGTGACGGCGAAATCAACGAATTCGACCGTACTGTGATTGGTGGCGACAAACCGACCTGCTATTTTGGTATTGATTTAGGCTTTGAATGGAAAGGGTTGGAAGTTACAGCACTTATCCAAGGTGCTTACAACCGCGACTTATATAATAGCGACCGCACGTTGCTCGAAGGGTTCCAAGTGATCGGACAAAGCTACGGACAAGCTTACACCAATTTGCTGAATCGTTGGACACCCGAAACAGCTGAAACAGCTACGTATCCGAGACTGACTGCCGGAGGCAATATGTACAACTACGGAAACAACTGGAACTCTTCACTCTTTGTACAGAACGGAAACTACATTCGTCTCAAGAACGCCACCGTATCGTACAAACTACCCGAAAACTTCTGCCGTAATTACTTAGGCGGACTGCGCGTGAAAATATTTGTACAGGGACAAAATTTACTCACATGGTCACGTACCCGCTTGCAAGACCCTGAAGTTACCTTCACCAGCTATCCGTTACAGCGCACCATTACGACTGGAATCAATCTTAACTTCTAATAAAAATGATGGATATGAAACAAAATAAATATGGCACATGGGCAGTAGGAGCATTTATGCTGTTATTGAGTGCTGCCGCATGTACAGACAGTTATGAGAGTACGCCTGTAGATATGTTTACAGAAGATTACCTCTTCTCGAAGACCGACTCCAACGGAACTGTAGTACGTAAATACCTCAACCGCATCTACTATTACATGCGTAATGGACACAACGGCGTAAATGGTGACTACCTGGATGCCGCTTCCGACGATGCGCTCTCTGTTATTTCGTCCGAGTCCGATGTATACAAACTGGCCATCGGACGTTACAGTGCCTCCAATTTTATTAACTCGGATATGATTTGGAGCGACCCTTATTTGGTGATTCGCCGCGTGAACATTCTGTTGAGTGGCATTGACGTAGTACCTTTCAACACTACTTACACTGATGCACTCGGTAATACACGCAGGCTCAATGATTCTATGAAAGCCGAAGCCCGGTTCCTGCGTGCTTACTTCTATTTTGAATTGGTGAAGCGCTACGGTGGAGTGCCCATTATCGGTGATAAAGTGTACGAATTGAACGAAAACATCGAATTGCCACGTAGCACGTTCGAGCAATGTATCAAGTATATTGTAAGTGAGCTTGACGATATCAAAGATGACCTTCGTTCGCTGCCACTACCTGACGCCGCCGCTAGCGCACACGTAGTAAACACGCAGGCTGCCCAGGCACTGAAGATTCGTGTATTGCTCTATGCAGCAAGTCCGTTATTCAACGAAAAGCCCATTGAATCTGGTAATGAGTTGATAGGATATGCCTCTTATGATCGCGAACGTTGGAAAATAGCAGCCGATGCCGCCCGCAACTTTATTAACACGTACGGAACAGGTGACGGAGCTATCATGGGACTTGACGATAATTTCAAAAATGTATTTACCAATTGGTATTCAAACGAACATAAAGAAGTTATCTTCTTCCGTGAAAACGCAATGGATAAGACGGTGGAAACAGCTAACGGTCCATTGGGACTTAGCGGTGCCAAACAAGGAAACGGCCGCACCAATCCCACACAGAATTTAGTCGATGCCTTTTTAATGAAAGACGGTCACTTTATCAATGATAAAGGTAAATATGAATACAATGAACAGCTTCCTTACGCACAACGTGATCCACGTTTGGAATATACCATTATACACAATGGTTCGTCATGGGTGAACTCTACGATGGAAACTTGGCAAGGTGGAGCCAATAATCCTCTTGGTTCGTCATACTCGCTCACGAGTTATTACATGCGCAAGTTTATGGGTGATTTCGAAGCAGCCAACGAATATCAAGACACACAACACAACTGGGTGATGTTCCGTTACGCCGAAATACTTCTGAACTTTGCCGAAGCCGAAAACGAATATTTGTCTACTCCTTCGCAAGCTGTATATGATGCTATCATCGCCCTGCGCCGACGTGCAGGTATCGAACCTGGTGAAAAGAATTTGTATGGACTAACAACCAATGAGCAGACACACAATTTGACGCAAGCCGAAATGCGCAAAGTGATTCAGAATGAACGCCGCATTGAATTAGCTTTTGAAGAGCATCGCTATTGGGACATTCGTCGTTGGCGACTTGCCGAACAGGTCTATGCACAGCCTATTCAAGGAATGTACATCACTAAATCACAGACTTCCACGACCTATGTTCCGCAAGCTGTACTCAATGTACAATGGGACAATAAACGTTATTTCTATCCGATTCCTTATTCGGAAGTAATAAAAAATAAGAATATGGTTCAAAACCCTAATTGGTAATATCTTATGAAAAGAGTAATTATAACATTCTTGTGCCTCCTCTGCATTGTACAGGCATACTCCCAATCGTTTACGATAAGCGGTACCATTATTGATGGGGAAAGCAACGAACCGCTTATCGGAGCTGGTATTCTGGTAAAGGGAGCCGGAAGGGGTACCATCACCAATATAGATGGAAAATATTCGCTGGAAGTGAAACGTGGCGAAACATTGGTATTTTCGTTTGTGGGCTATCAAAATCAGGAAGTCGCAATAACAAATCAGCGCACACTGAATATCGCATTAAGGGTTTCCGAAGCCAACAACCTGAACGAAGTTGTTATCACAGGTCGCGGCAGCGCGAAACGTATCACTTTGACCGGTGCCGTGAGCGGTATTCAAGCCAACGAATTACGTAGAGTTCCTACAAGTAGCTTACAGAATACATTATCGGGTAAACTGCCCGGCTTCTTCAGTCAGCAACGTTCCGGTCAGCCGGGAAAAGATGCTTCCGACTTCTTTATCCGTGGTGTCAGTTCCTTGAATGAGGACGGTAACAAGCCACTTATTATGGTTGATGATGTGGAATACAGTTACGAACAGCTGTCGCAAATCAATGTCAATGAGATTGAAAGCATATCTATTTTGAAAGATGCATCAACGACTGCTATTTATGGTATCAAGGGTGCTAACGGTGTGTTGGTAGTCAAGACACGTCGCGGTGAAGAAGGAAAACCTGTGATCCATGTGCGTGCAGAAGCCGGCGGTCAGATACCTGTCCGTAAACCCAACTTCTTAGACTCATACAACACCGCCCTGTTAGTCAACGAGGCACGTACTAACGATGGTTTGACTAAAATGTTTACACAACATGATTTGGAACTGTTTAAAGACGGTTCCGACCCATACGGACATCCTAATGTAAACTGGTACGACGAAGTGTTCAAAAAATCGGCTATGCAGTCGAACATCAATGTCGACGTATCGGGTGGTACCAAACGTTTGAAATACTTCGTATCCGGGGGTTATTTCTCACAAGGTGGTTTGGTTCGTAACTTTGCTAAAGCGGATGACGATGTGAATACCGGCTATTTTTACCGCCGTTTTGACTACCGTACCAACTTGGACTTTACTGTTACTGATAATCTGACTATGCGTCTGGACTTCAGTTCGCGCTTCATGAACATCAACGAACCGAGTAGTCTGAATGCTACAGGCGAGATTTACAATTTCACCGCCATGCACCCCTATTCGGCACCGGTACTCAATCCGGACGGATCGTATGCTTATCTTTCAGATGTGGACGGTTACGGACCTACATTGAATGCACGTTTGGCTAACGAAGGTTACACGCGTACACGCCGTAACGATAACAACATTCTCTACGGTGTGAACTGGAAGATGGATTGGCTCACCAAAGGATTGTCAGCCAATGCTCGTATTGCTTACTCTACCATTGACGAAGTCTTCCGCAAAGTAAACCGTGGAAAAGATGCGTACCCTACCTACCACTACGATCCTACTACGGATCAGTATAACATCAACCCCAACCGTAAATATGCTTATTCACAGTATGCTCTGACGGCCGGAACCAACCAGGCTGTGAAAAATCTGGATGTTCAGGCCTCCATCAACTATGCACGCGTATTCAATGGAATACACGACGTTAGTGCCACGTTACTGTATAGCCGCCAAAGCCGTACCGTAGAAAAAAATCCAGACGATACAGGAGAAAAGATTCCCGAAAACTTTCAGGGTCTTACCGCTACCGTAGGTTACAAATATAAAGATAAATATCTGGTCGACTTCAATGTTGCATACAACGGTACCGACCGTTTTGCCGAAGGACACCGCTACGGAATATTCCCTGCTATTGGTGTGGGTTGGCGTATCTCCGAAGAATCGTTCTTCAAGGATAACATTTCTTTCATCCAACTATTGAAAATCAGAGCTTCGTATGGTATTGTAGGTTCGGACGTAGCTATGGGTAACCGCTACCTTTACAACCAGATATATACAGCAACTGATAATGCTTATAATTTCGGACAAAGCGATGTCACTTCCACTGCTATTACGGAAGGTGACCTTGGCAATAGCAATGTGACATGGGAAGAAGCTAAGAAGTTTGATATAGGTCTCGACTTCAATGCATTCGACCGCTTCTCATTTACTTTCGACTGGTTCTATGACAAACGATACAATCAGCTTGTGAAACGCAATGACATACCGCAGATCTTAGGTGTGGGTACTTCACCTATCAACGTGGCACGCACCAGCAATATGGGTTTCGACGGACAGATTGGTTATCAAGACCGTTTCGGTGAGTTCAACTTCAATACCAACTTCGTATTCTCGTATGCTAAGAATAAGGTAGAATTTAATGCCGAAGCACAACAAAGATACGATTGGTTGTCGGCAACAGGTCGTCCTATCGGTCAACCATTCGGTTACACTTGGATAGGTTATTATACACCTGAAGAAGTGGACTTGATTCATGCAGGAGCCGCAAATGCACCGGCTGTGCCCAATACCGACGTGCCTATCCAAGCCGGTGACTTGAAATACAAAGATTTGAACGGAGACGGTGTTATCAACGACTTCGACAAGGGAGCTATTGGTAAGCCAAACTTACCCAACACCACGTTGGGATGGACAATCGGTGGTTCGTGGAAAGGATTGTCAGTGAGCGTACTCTTCCAAGGTTCGTTCAACTACAGTTTCTCGGTAAACGGCACAGGTATCGAACCTTTCAAGAGTCAATTCCAACCTCTACACCAGAAACGCTGGACATTAGAACGCTACCTGAACGGTGAAGCCATCGAATTTCCGCGCTTAACAAGCAATCCGTCAACTGTAAACAGCGCAGCAGCGTATATGTCCGACTTTTGGTTGATTGATGCTTGGTACATCCGCTTGAAAACCATCGACGTCTCCTATCAAGTGCCCACAAAAGTGTTGCCTTCATGGCTTACAAACCTCCGTGTCTATCTCAATGCTTACAACATGTTTACATGGACAAGTTTTGATAAGTATCAACAAGACCCGGAAATCAAGTCCAACTCCGCCGGTGATGCATACATGAACCAGCGCGTGTTTAACTTAGGAGTACAACTTACATTCTAATAAACTGATAAATACTCATAGTAGTATCAATGAAAAAGGGGATGCGTCTTCATAGATGCATCCCCTTTTTTCATTGATAACACATTGTAAATCAAGCATTATTATTTGATAGGAAGCCGAATCCGTACATGTAGGGGTACATGGCTTGCCGTAAACGAAAACGTCCCACTCCACACACAAGTCGGTGTGCGGGGCGGGACGAAAACTATTATAGTTGCCGTGCTAAAAATCTATCGGTTCATTCTGGTAAAAGCAGCTACTTGAGGTACTTCTTGTTTACATCTTCCAGTATCTGCATCTGCTGGATAGCTATCCGGTTCAGCCGGACAAGCCTTTCGTGCTGAGGAAGTCCTTCTCCTATGAATACGGCATTCAGATTCTCCATGTTCGAAAGACAAATCAATTCGTTCACCGTGGCATAGTCGCGGACGTTTCCTTTCAGGTCGGGATGCGCATCGCGCCATTCGAGGGCAGTGAGGCCGAACATGGCAACGTTCAGCACATCGGCTTCGCTGGCGTAGATGCGGGAAGCTTGTTGTGGTGTGACTTCTGCCGGGATAAGGTTTTGTTTGATAGCATCGGTGTGGATGCGGTAATTTATTTTCGACAGTTCTCGCTTGGCACTCCAGCCCAGTTGCGCGAGTTCCTGCTCCTTAAGACGCTGGAACTCGCGGACTAAATAGATTTTAAATTCAGCACTAATCCACATTCCAAATTCAAATGCGATGTCCTTGTGTGCATAGGTGCCTCCATATCTTCCGGCTTTCGCTTGAATACCGATAGCATGGGTCTTCTCCACGTATTCTTTCACGCTGATTTTGAAACTGTTCAACCCCGACTGATTTCTAATTGTGGCGAATTCGCCATAATTAAATCCTGGGTTATACAACCGCTCCCATATACCGAGGTATTCCAGTGTATTCCTGTTTCTCAGCCAGTCTGATATGAAGAAATCGCCATCTTTGGCTTTTAGCATGTCAGTAATGCAGATATAATCTTCGTTATTAATAGACACTACATTGATGTCTGTAGTCAATACTGTTATTTTGGTCATCTTGTCTTCTCCGGTTAAACGATGGGCAAAGGTACACTTTTCCCTTCAATCCCTAACACATTATTTATGAATAGTTTTCGTTTACAACAAGTCAAAGAACGCGTCAGGTGAGTAAAACAAAGCCTCTGTTTAAGTGAAACGAAGCCTGCATTTCACTTAAACAGAGGCTCTATTGAACGAATATAGAGGCTCTAAAAAAGAGACTGAACTCATCTCTCTTTTTTGCTTTCGGTTCGCTTTCAGTCAAAAACCTTTTTTACTGATGTTTTTGACTGGAAGCTATTTTTAGTAATCACATTTGGATTATAAGGATGAAGTTTAGTTCTAAACAGTACAAAAAGAAGATAGTTAAATAAACGAACTCCTCATTTATTGTATTCTCCCTTACAATTTCACTGTAATGCCTTTAGCTATATCACCAGAAGATTTATAAGTATGGCCAGCATGCAATACTTCTACCTTTATCATTCCAAAATCAATTTGGTCTTCCCCTTTATCTTCTGTCACTTTTACAATAAGATGATGCCCGTCTACTAACTCTGCTTTAAAAGTTAGCTGTTTATAATCTCCTTTCTGAAATCCCCATCCATCTCCTTTGTCCCAATACAAAGAGCCTTCCGCTTTGCCATCCTCATCCGGGCAAACAACTAAAGTCAATGGGTCGAATGAATTTTCATTCACATTCTGAATTATTTTGCCTACTGGAATAATAGAACCACCTCTCACTTTTAATTTAGCCTGATATTTACCTTTTGTATCTCCTTTAACCAAAGATAAATTTTCCCAAATTCCTTTGGGTAGAGAAGGATTCTTTGCAAATGCAGGAATTATCAACAGGTCTGTCCCCAACATGAAAGCTTGCTCTTCAGCACGCAAACTTTCATCTTTCGGATCGGCAAAGAAAACCGGAGCCATCACAGGCTGTCCATCTTTATGAGCCACATGAAAAGCAGTGTAGAGATAAGGCAGCAAACGGTAACGACGTTCTAATGCCATGCGTGATTCCTTTTCTATATCTTTAGTAAATGCCCACGGTTCCTTGTTATTTGTATCACAGGAAGCATGTCCTCTGGAAAAAGGGAAAAATGCACCGAAGCCTAACCAGTTTCCCCACAAATCGGGAGTCGTATTCCCAGCAAATCCACCTATATCCGGACCATTGAAAGGCTGACCGGACAACCCCAATGTAATAGACATCGGTACAGAAAGTTTCATCTGTTCATAAGTAGCTTCGTTATCGCCCGTCCACATGGCTGCATAACGCTGTCCGCCAATAATATTGGAGCGGGAAAGAAGAAATGGACGTTTGCTTGGATTAGCAGCCATCATGCCATTATAAGAAGCTTCGACCATCAGACGACCATAAGCGTTATGATACATTAAATGGCTACCAATAGGTAAATTGCCTCCTCCTAAATGAATATTGTTCTCCGGCATCGTTCCCCCAGGACCATCAAATACAGACGGTTCATTCATATCATTCCAAATGCCATCTATTCCATTAGCCATAAAGTCTTTATAAAGTCCGGACCACCAAGTGCGCGTCTCCGGACGGGTAAAGTCAGGAAATGCGCAAGCACCCGGCCATACTTTCCCGTGAAACTCATTACGATAGATATCACAAACAAAAGCATTTTGCTCTTTTCCGGTTTTATATACAAAATAGTTATCATCCACTTTTACGCCTGGATCTATCATATACACGGAATGGAATCCATTATCATGCAGATACTTATTCATGCGCTTCGGATCGGGAAAATCCCTGTTATTAATCGTGAATACACGGAATTCATCCATATAGTTGATATCAAACCATATTACATCGCACGGTATCTTCTTTTCACGAAAAGTATTGGCAACTTCTTTCACTCTAGCTTCCGGCACGTAAGAAAAACGAGACTGATGATAACCGATTGCCCATCTGGGAGGCATACTTATAGTACCGGTCAATTCGGCAAGTCCTTTTAATACAGCTTGCGGAGATTCACGATCTATGATATAAGTACGAAAAGGTGCTCCTTCAGTATTAAATTCAATTTTATCTGAATTAGTAATCAATTCAGCCTTCCAAAAACTATCAAACAATACGCCAAACGCTGTCCCGTCCGGACGAACACCCAATACCCACGGATGCGTTTGATACAGACGTGAGCCACCATCAACCCGATACATACCATTATCCGTATTCCACATTTTAATCTTTTGCCCATTACGCAGCAACGGACCGGTCACTTCACCACCTCCATACAGACTTGTTCCGGCTGGAACATCCAATGAGGCATTTGCCTTGCCATCAGTCATCGTAAATTGAGGAACTAATTTCCAGTTTTCCGGTACTCCACCTTTCTTTTCCGGTTCATGGGAAAGAATTAATGAAGGCGTACGGGAAACATCATACCCTACGGGGATAAATTCTACAATTCCATTTCCTACCAGTGTTACTTTTTCTGTTTTTATATTACCTGCCCAAGCTACCTGAGCCGTAAAGAAGAAAACAGCCATTTGCAATAACGATATTCTTTTTCTCATTTAAATATTATTTTAGTTATTAGTTCCGCCAACGGATTTTAGTCTGGCAATTTCATTATCAAAAGCTTGGAAAACAGTCCTCATGATATCATATTTTCATTTTGGTCAAACAGGATTTCCAGCAACTCCTCCGGTCACTCATAAAAGAAGAATAAACAGACCGGAGGAATATTGTGGAATTTCAAACACCAATCCTAACTTTTTACCTATATCTATTGAACTTTATACTATGAACGTTTGAAATTTAAGAAACCACTAAAGAGAAATTTAAAAAGAATCATATAAAAATAATAATCAAGGCGATTAACTTCAAGTCCATTCACTGGACAATTTTCCTAAAGTTAATTTTGTTTCTGCACAGACTTAAATTAAATGATAATTTAGTTTATTACGGTGCGTTTTTAAATGTATCAATAAAAAATTCAGCAGCCTCTAGAGACGATTTTTAAATTTCATTTCTCATATTCTCATAGGTGACTGATAAACAACAAATAATCAAATAAATAGCTTATGAGAAATACTTTCTAAGACGGCATTTCTCATAATACACCTTCTATTTTTGCTTAAAATTCACCTTATTCTCATAGTATTTCAGAGTATTTCTCATAGTTAAATACGATCTTCTCCTTTTTTCTGGTTGAAGATAAACTGTAGTTCCGATTGTCCCATATATTATGGGAAAATATTCCCTAATATTATGAGAATTTATTCCCACAAAACAAGAGAATCTTTTCCCTGTCAATAGGGAATACTTTCCCACAATATATGGGACAAGGAGAATATGTACTTCCCTGATAATGGTTGACTAGCTGTTTCTTTATTCTTGTATAGGTTGATTGGAAAAACACTATGAGAAATGAATCCAACAAGTATGAGAAATAAGGTAAAATACGGGGTATTTGACGGAAAAACTATGAGAAATACCATCTTAAAAATCATCTCTCATAGTCTATCCTATTAGTCTTCTGCCATTTATGATTAATGAATGAGAATATGAGAAATGAAAATCATAAATACACTCTAGTAGGGTATCTATTTCAAATTAAATAGAAAATCATAATGCCCTGCTTCTACATCAACAGTCTGCTCCTTAACGCTCACTTTCTTCTTATTCTTTTTACATGAGACAGCATTATTAGGGATGCAAACTGTAGCCGTTGTTCCGGCAGGAACTGTCAATTGAAGATTCAACTGATTATCATCTTTCAACTTCCAATTAACGGCAATTGTGCCATAAGGTGATTCTTTCGTTACTTTTGCCCAGGTCACACCGTTTGGAATTTGAGGATCGACATAGAAGTGACGATATCCAGGGTTAGCCTCGTCAAGACGTATTCCTCCTACAGCCTGATAAAACCAAGTACCAATTCCATTGTAACAATTGTGCACACGACTTCGTTCTCCGCTCCAATATTCCCAAGTCGCTGTCGCACCATGGTCAATCATATATAGATAACCGGGATAATCACGTTTCTTCATCATTTGATAGAAGAAATCCACTTGTTTATACCGAACAGCCCATTCTGTCAAAATAGGCACTCCAACCAAACCTACAGCAATATGTCCTTTATATTTTTCTTCGGTCATGGCAACGACATTCTCTTTCACTTTATTGTACAAAGAATCAGGTACAACACCTACCAACATAGGATAGCACATATCCAACTGTGAGCCGGTAGAATAGATCCCTTCATCCTCACGGTAGAACGTCTGATGAATCAACTTGTTAAGTTTTTCTCTACGAATAGCAAACTCTTCCGCCTCTTCTCTTTTTCCTAATGTTATGGCTGTCTTATACATAGTGCTCAAGCATTCGCTGATAAAACAGTTACTTACCAAATCCACTGAAGCCTGATTACCTGCATCTACTCCCATAGGTGCCAGCCAATCACCCAAATACCAGTCACGGTATTTGGTATCGGGCCAACGTTTCAGCAAACCATCCACTGTATATTTATCAACATACTTAAACCACTCTTTCATTTGAGAATAATATTTCTCAATCAAGCGAGGATCATTATAGTTGACATACGTTCTCCAGGGAGCCTGTACAAAGAATCCGCACCAATACGGACCGCCGCCACCGGCACCCGGATTAGGACCAACATGCGGTAAACTTCCTCCTTCACGCATGGAGTCTCCCCATGTTTGCACCCAGTTTTCAAATGTTGGAGCTACATCGTACATCGTTTGCAAAGACATCGTTGAGGAGTTTCCATCACCACCATATCCTGCACGTTCCAAATGCGGACAGTCTACCATATATCCACTAAAAGTCAGACATTTCATCGTATACTGAATCATTTGGTGAATAGCATTCAAGTCGGCATCCGAACATTCAAAAGTTGCAGTCTGTTTATAATCTCCATAAATCTGCAGAGATTTCATAGCACCTGTTTCCGGTTTTTGAGGAAGATTGGAAATGCGCACATATCGAAAAGCGTGATGATTGAATTTATTTCTGAAGTATTCTCCTTGCTTACCACCAGATATATAAATATCACTTTCACCTTGCTTGTCAAATTCACCGTCTTTCGTCAAATTATCACTATATTCCATAATAACTTCATGACCCGCCGGCAATATAGGCATTTGCATCTCAAACCATCCGGTCTGAACCTTCCCCATATCTACCAGCCAGAGACTTTCACCCAGCTTCTTTACAGACACAGCCGGCAAAATCTGATGTATCTTGTTTATCTCACACATTTGAGGGGAAGTGATATGATCGGGAACATTCACTTTCACAACAGGAGTCCATTTCATTTTGTCTAAAGCCTGTGTTGAAAGATCTCGCGGAAGAATCCTTCCATCCACCCTCTCACCTCCAAACTGCAAAGCACGCCAAGTACCTGTATCCGAATAGCCACTTTCACATCCGTACCATAATCCGTCTGTCTTCGTAACGACTTCCCATTTACCATTTCTCAACACATCCAATTCTGCTTTTACCAGCGGACCTTCATAAGCTGCTCCGAAAGTCGTCGTTTTATACCAACCTTGTCCCAGCCAGATAAGCAAATCATTTTCTCCTTCTCTTAAATAAGGAGTAATATCATAAGTAACAATTAGTGAACGTTTAGATAAATGTGATACAGCAGGGGTCAGAACGTCCTCCCCAACCTTTCTCCCATTGATATAAATTTCGTGATAACCTAACGTATTTACATGCAGGAAAGAAGTCTCTCCCTGAGTCAATTTCACTTTCTTGCGAAGAATAGGAGCACAAATCTTACCACCTTCAACAGAAGCCCCTATATATTCTCCTTTCATCTGTGACTGATCCAAGATGCCAACTCCAAAACGGGCAACAGGACTCCATGATGAAGCTTGTTTTTTAGCATCCCAAACACGTACCCGCCAATAACACAAAGAACGAGAAGTTAAAGTCTTCCCTCGATAAGGTACCATAACCGAAGTTTTGGATTTCAATTTTCCGGTATTCCATAAATCTGCTTTATCCTGCACCAACAGAATACTATCCGAAGCTACCTGTATTTCATAATAAGTTTGCCCGCCTTTCCAGCCGTCCCCCTTTAACTTCCAACTGAAGTGAGGAGTTACATTATCAATCCCCAAAGGATCAATAAGATTCTCACATTTTAATTCCGCCAAATAGAAAGGCGAAGTTTTCTCATTTCCATATACTATCATCGACAGACAACAGAAATAACAAATCAAACCTAAACATAACAATCGTTTCATTCTATTCATCTTCTATTATTATTCAACTCTTGCCAGCCTCACTTTATGAGTGACAGGTTTATTGATTTTATAAATTGTTTCAACGAGACTCTTTATATAATTGCTCCAAACTTCCCGTATTTCGGGGTTCATCGCTTTTATATACCAGTCGTAGCTCATCCTGAGAAACCCATCTTTAGGTAAGTACTCTTTTAGCTTATCAATAGCCTTCTGATCGTCTGCAAACAACAATCCTTCTTTTTTCAGGAATGAATATTCGGTCCACAAGTATTCTCTAAAACGTTTCTCCACTTCAAACCGTTCTTCATTCAGATACATGATTTTCGCAGCTTGTTGATATTGGGGAGTATTTGGGTAATCTGCCAAATTCACACCATTCGCCAACTTTTCGGATGAGAGATTGTCAATAAACTGATTGTCTATAGTTAACCGATACATTCCTTTCTCTAAGTTTGTTACCTGAAAACGTTCCTGATTAAACTCTTCCATAAATGGAACCAACTGCATTGCATCGCGTTGTGACCTTTTATTTCCCCAGCCACTTCTAGAAATAGAATCCAGCGGATAAGGAAGAGCATACGCCAGATAATCAAAAGTCAGATCAGCTCCGTTCTTTTTCAGTTTTGAAATCTTGCAGTTCTTATGGGTTATTACAGATGAATGATATGCATCAATAGATACTGATGACACTTCATCCCCAGCCAGTCCCTGTGCTTTCAGAAACAAATAGGCCATAACCATCTGTCCGTCATTATCCGGATGAATTCTATCTATCCTGCAGAATGTAAATGTAGAATCTGCCTCCTGCTCTTTTCTGCTTATCTCACGCATCGGTTGGTTAAAATCAACAAAACCCCAGCCATTCTTTTTAGCCGATGTACGTTGGGCATCTATTATTTTTAAAATGGCGTTGTTCTTATTATGCAATATAAAATTATTAAACTGGGAAGTCTCATCATAAGGAGAACCACCAATCAAAACTTTCTTTATTTTATTTTTAGCCAGTAAGCGTTCTTCTATTTCCCGATAGCTTTCCAATGACTTTGCAATCCGTTGTTCCGACAGTTCTTTTGCATCGTCTTTCATGTAAATATCATAACCGGTATCATTCATACCGAAAGTTAGAGTCACATAAGTTGGTTTCCTGTTGAAAACATCATAGTCCAAACGATCCTTCATATCCCACGCACTCTCTCCACCAATTCCGGCATTCATGATAGTAATCGGTTTATCCGGGAAACGAGTCATGTAATACAACCAGATAAATGAATGATAATGTCCGCCGTGAGTAATGCTGTTTCCTACAAATACGACACGTTCCCCTTCTTCAAACCGGGGTATTGTTGTTTGTGCCTGTAAGTAATCGCAATTTATATAAACTAAAGATAACAACAAAAGTATCCTCATTTTTAGTCTATTAGCCATTTTCTTTATTCTTTTAATCAAACCATAAAGATAACCGTACAACAATCAATCTGCTATATCCAGCTTATTCTTCTCTGCTTTCCCATACTGTTTCACCAATACACTTACGCCTCCTTTCAACAGTTCGGGAGTTGCCTCCATAGTGATAACCTTTTCTTCGCCCGGCATCAACGTCGCATAATTATCGGACATAATTATTGGAAGTATTCTTTTCTGCGTAGCCTTATTAACAAGCCTCACCCGATTAGCAAAAGCCACAGTCCCGGAATTGTTCTTTACAGCGATCTTCATCTTTCCGTCAGACATCGATTTATCCACCAATCGGCAAGACAAATCGGCCTCTGGGAGTGTATTCAGCAATGTATAATCAAGATCATTCACACCATTCCGCCAATAGAAGTTTTCAGAGATTAGATTACCTTTGACATCTGTCAGTTCCAACTTGATAAAATGAAGCGGAGTCAGTTCTTCTATCTCTTTTGGTTTCTCACCGTAGATTTCGAATTCGAACAATGAATATCCAAACTGTGTGGCACGGCTGATGCCTGCCAATTTCACATAACGTGCTGTAACAGGTTCCAATTCAATCTGTTCAGTACCACCTCTTCCATCTTTGTTGGCATAAACGGTTTTCCATTCTTGCGCATCATTCGATACTTGCAGTTCGTATTTCTTAGCACAAGCTGCCTCCCATTTCAAAATAGCCTTTTCTATCTTTTCTTCTTTACCAAGATCAATGTATATCCATTGAGGATCACTGTATGCACTTTCCCAACGACTTCCCGCTCCTCCGTCAGTAACCATTGAAGCACTTTTAGAGGCACCTGTTGAAGAAGAAGCTACAGCCTTCTTTCCATAAGCCAGATTGAAAGGGTTAAAGTTCAAAGAAAATGCTTCTGCAATGTTGCTGGCTGCCACATCGACCTGTTTTGCCTGTCCGTATGCAGGCACTTCTTTTCCATTCAAGTTGTAAATTGCAGCTTTAGCTATTGCACCTTTCAAGTCCTTTGCTGTAGTATTTATTACTTTTATATTGTTATTGGAAGCATTCCATTGGATATGTAAAGGTTCACAAGCCTTTTTTGCTCCCCAATAAGCACCTGTAGGATCGTAATAATAGTCATAAGTCTGCCATACAAACGAGGGATAAGCCGGATGGCTCATCCAGATCAGAAGTCCGGCTGCATCATTCCACATCTTATCGTTCCAAGCCTCATACATACCTTTCATCACTTCAAGATTCAGCATTTGCGCTTTCTCGCAGAATTCTTCCAGTCCGGATGATTCTCCGTACTGTGTGTTTACTGAATTCTTATAATTAACCGGGTTGGCATTAGACGCTTCCTTACCGAAGAAATGTTTGTTCCATACATTGTCATCATCATTCTTCAACTGCTCATCAGTAGGTAGAGGCCACCAGTCTTTTTGCGGGATAAACTCTTTGATGCTTTCAAATGTGGGGAAAGTGGCCGTTCCTATTTCTGTACGCATACCGTAACCGTGATCAATACCGTATGGATAAGCCGGTGTATTAAATGCCAGATTACTGCCTGAAGTTTCAAAATGGTGTCTTGGAGGTTGATTTCCCCACCAACCACTTCCGGACAATCCATCCTGATTGGAGCAAGACTTATACATACGGTCATTATTGTCCTCCTTCGCAATCATTTCACGCAGGTAATTATCCAAATCAGGTGCCGGATACGTTTCATTTGCTCCACACCAAATAGCAATAGAAGGATGGTTTCTAAGACGTCTGACTTTATCAAGGGCATTCGCTTTAAATGCTTCCGGTTGCGCCACGTCATTGTATGCTACATATAACCAAAAATCATTCCATACCATAATCCCATATTTATCACAATAATCATAAAACTCATCATCAGTAACACACCCTGTCCATAGACGGATCATATTGTAATTCATTTCCTTATGAAGTCTGATTTTCGTTTCATACTCTTTACCCTGACATCGAAGCAGATATTCGCTCATTCCCCAGTTTCCACCTTTCAGATAGATCTTCTGTCCGTTGATAAAGAATGTAAGAACAGGATATCCCACTACATTATCGACCATTTTATACTCATACTTCTTGATACCGAATGTCATTTCTTTTACATCCGACACTTTTCCATCTACAGAACAAGTCAGCTTACAAGTATAAAGATTGGGATCACCATAGCCATTCGGCCACCAAAGCCTCGGATGATCAACAACCAATTGCGCTATATCATCTTTGTTAATAGATAGTCTGGCTGTTGTTCCTCCTTCTACCCGAATGTCTTTAGAGAAAGAAATATTCCCCGGCTGAATCACTCCGGATACAACGACTTCTTTAGGGGAAGAAGAAGCATTTCTAATATCTGTTGAGACAGAAAGCTCTGCTTTCTGCAAGGTCGGTAACTCTGAACGTACCCAAGGATCTTCCATCACTACATCTCCTGTTACCACAAGATAAGCATTGCCTGTGATACCAGCCAGACGTCCCGGAACGTATGGCATCCAGTCCCAACCGGCACCAGCCAGATAACTGGGGCTACACGCAACTCCATACGGGTCTTTAGCCTTACGCGTCTTTTTCTGATCGGCATCGGTAATCAGAACAGCTATCACATTCTTACCGGATTTCTTTATCAAATTAGTTACATCAAACTTCGAACGTAACATGTGACCGCTTACATCTTTAGTAGATGCTTTTGTTCCTGATATCTTCTCACCATTAAAATAGAAATCGGCAAAGCGGTTCGTATTGTCGAAATGAAGCCATACCCGCTTCCCCTCCGAATAAGAAGACGGGAGTTCGAATTCCGTACGATACCAGAAAGGACGGTTATAAAACGTTTCGTCTACTTTATAAATATTATCGGCATAATTAGGATCTGGAACGATTCCTGCTTCAACATAAGCAGTAAAAACAGTTCCGGGAACCACACCTTTAACGTAATCGGACATTTTAAATTCCGGAGTAGAAATCTGCTCTCCGGTTATGTTCTCTAAATCTGCCTGGGGTTTCACTTCCCAGATAATCCGAGGATTAGAGCTGTTCAAAGACATCCATGTACTCTGCTCTGCACACCCTGTCTGGATTAGAGCACATATAACCGATATAATGATAAGCCCAAGTTTATTCATCATACTATCAAGATTTTAAAGTAACAATTTGTTTTAGAGTATGTTATTCAATCAAAGTCCCCACTCAACATTAGGTTTATCACCCATAAACAGCTCCAATGTACCTCCGGCTGCAATGTCCGCAAAATCAAGATAACATTTATTGTATTCCTGACCGTTCAACAAGGCCTTTTGTATATAGACGTTATTTATGCTGTTATTATGAGCTATCACCGTGAATTTCTTACCAGTATAATAGCTGGGATCAAGATTGAACTCTACTTTATCAAAAACCGGACTTGTAATCTCCATACGTGTATTTCCCGGACAGGAAGGATGAATACCGGAAGCAGCCAACACATACCACGCTGACATCTGACCTACATCTTCATTGCCAACAATTCCTTCAACTTTGTTTGCATAAGCCTTTTCACATGTATAGCGTGTCCATTTTTGAGTATACCAGGGAACTTCAAGCTGATTGAACAAAAAAGGAACGAAGTGCACAGGTTCATTCGCATGATTATAATATTCATTCCACAGCATATTAGAAGGAGTTTTATTAAAGAAATCTGTTAAATCCGCAATAACTTTCTCCTTACCACCCATCAAATTCACCATTCCCGTAACATCGTGAGGTACAAACCAACCTTGCTGATAAGAGTTTGCTTCTATACACCCATACCATTCTTTAAGACGTGCATTCTCCGGCCATTCTACCCATGTTCCATCTGCTTTACGGGGACGGAACCACCCCTTTTCTTTATCAAAAATATGATGATATGCCTGTCCCTTTTCATAGAAACATTTGGCATCATCTTCTTTCCCCATAGCTTTCGCTAATTGAGATATACACCAATCAGTATAAGCATACTCCAAAGTGGTTGAAATACTCAATGGTTCCGGAGCATACCCCAATGAATCATTACCAAAACGACGGGATGTGTTAACGGCATAACGATATGCTTTCTCTGCATCATACGTACGAATCCCTTTGATATAAGCATCCGCCAAAACAGACAAAGCAGGATTTCCCAACATACAGCCGGAATAGGAATTCAGCAATTCCCAACGTTCATAGTATTCGCGCCCACTCTGATCTGCCATAGTAATCAATGAGTTCAGTTCATCACTTACTAAACGCGGATTAATTATAGTCTGCAAAGGAAACTGACTACGAAATACATCCCATCCACTGAATATAGTACGTTTTGTAAAAGTGCTGTCAGCCGTATGTATTTTATAATCACCACCTACATAACGTCCGTCTACATCTGTATAGATACGAGGATCAATCATCGTATGATACATGGCAGTATAGAATATCGTTTTTTCATCATCCGTACCACCGGATATCCGGACACGATTAAGTTCTTTGTTCCACAATTCAGTAGCTTCCTGCTTTACTTGTCCAAAATTTTTAGAGGCTATTTCTTGTTCAAAGTTATTTGCAGCACCCTCCATATCAACAAAAGAGATACCAACTTTCATCTCTACAGTCTCTCCCTCCTTCGTTGGAAATTCAGTAAAAAAGCCCAGATGTTTACCCGTCAGTTCTTTCTTGTCTTTTATAACCGGAGCTTGTGATACACGAGTCAAATAAGGAATACTCACTACTTCATCACGTTTCCGAACCCAATGTTCGGGAATATCTGCACTCCAAAAGCCATAATTAGTCAAAGGTTTACTAAATTGTGCATAATAATAAACGGTATAATCGGCTTTTCCTTCACCATTACCCCATCCACCACCATCAGGTGTACACTTCATCCATCCTTGAATAGTGTAATCATCTACAACTTTAATATACTGTGAAGTAGATGTTCCCCCTACTCTACGAGCTAAATCAATCTGAATACGCGATTGGTCACTAGAAGGATAAGTAAAATGTAAAATTCCACAGTGTGGTGTCGCGCTACTTTCTACTTTGATATGATAATCAGTCAATTCTACCGAATAATATCCGGCCTTAGCCGTTTCAGTGGCTTTGTTATAAGCCGAACGATATCCTTTTATACTATCATTATTCTCTTTACCTGCCACTTTATATAATTCACCAGTTGTAGGCATCACAAGAAAATTGCCCAAATCACCAAACCATCCCACACCACTCATCTGGGTAAAGGCAAATCCTTCGATTGTCTTATGTTCATCACTGTATCCGGAACCGTTATCACCTCCCGTTATTGTATTAGGACTAACCTGTACCATACCATACGGAGTCGTAGCTCCGGGAAAAGTTTTACCTAATCCGTGATAAACACCGGCAGCCCCTACACTAGTACTGGCACCAATAAACGGGTTTACATAATCGGTCGGAACCCAATCTTCCGATACGGTATTGGTTGATGAGCAACCCGTCATCCAACACAAAAAGCAAACAATTAAAAGATTAGCAGTCGCTTTATACATAACAATAATCTAATTATTTTAAGTCAAACTAAGAACGAAAGTCTTAATACCAAACCGAGGCATTGAAATCATCATTTCCGATTTACCTGCACGTGTTTTTATCTTCTTTCTTTCGATACATTGTCCATTCAAATCAACTTCCTCCACTCCGGATAATGGCATGTCAATGGTAACCTTTTGTAATTTTTCGTCCCCTTCAGAATTGAACAGGCGCAATAGTACCTTTCCATCTTTCATTTGAAGAGCACTCACTTGATAACCAGTATTCTGTAAATCAATAAATGATTTCGATTCCGGTTTTGCCACTGGATAGCAAGAATGCAGCAATGGTTCATTCCAACAATCGCTATCATCTGCGATTGATGCTTTGTCCCATTTGCCACGATGAGGTATAATTGCATACTTCATCCTCAAAGGGTGTGTTATTTTATAATCAGGTCCCCAAAGTCCTCCACCCGAATATTGAGCAGTCAGTCCTAATGGATAGTCCTCTCCATAAGAATAAGAAGTAGTATGATCTGATAATAAAGCCAGAGCATAGTCGCCTTCCTGTTCAGCCAAGTCAACCCAATGAAGTATAATATTATGTTTAATTTGATCCCAAGAACCAAAGAAAGTATCAGTCAGTTTGCTTTCGCATACGTCAAACGGTGCATTTTTGTAAACGCGGGGAGCATGTAAATCAGTCGGGAATAATACACTTAGTTTAAACCGATCGTCACAATAAGCTCGACGATTATCACGCCAACGTTCCTCTTTATATTCACCAATACCTACATTCTTTTTCCAGTCAACCGTCAAATCAAAATCGATCCGTCTCGTTCCTTTAGTGAGAGTGATTACTTGTGTAAACGGATGGGAAGCAATCTCACCCTCTATCTTAATTTTTTGCTCATATACATTATCCCTTACTACTGTCAGCTTGGCCGGAGTCTCTATAGAAGAACGAAATTTACCTTCTTCATAAAAAAAGCCTCGTAGCTCCCCTAAGGCATATTTCTCCGTTTTACCTGCAAAATCCTTATTCCCTTCTTTTTTAGCTATCAGGCTTTTTATGGTTCCTCCCTTTGATAAGTCAAAAACAATTTTATACATATCATTTTCAACCACGTATTCCTGTTTATTCACCTTATTACCTTCCAAAACGAATCTACTCTCCGAAGCCTCTTTCTTACCGGCTTCTTTCTTTTTTATACAATACGTGGAATAACCAAAGGGAGGAATCTCTGCCTCAAAAAATAATCTTATCTCTTTACCTCCATTTTCTACCAAACAACCTATATCTTTACCTTTCCAGTCATAAACACTTAAATCCGCATTTTCAAATTCCGTAGGCAGAAGAACACTTACGATTTCCTTTCTTCTCATTCCTAATGTATTAAAAACACGTATATATTGCTGTTGAGCATTATTTTGCGGAATAAACTTTTCATTAAAGCTCCGCATAGATGCCTCAATAATTCCATCTGCAAGATGATTGGTACTGTCTGTCCATCGCTTAATCTGATCAGCCCATGTTCCTTTCCTATTCAGTCCATTATAAGGCACAATCCATGAATCATGATGTTGTGCCAACATCAGTGTACGCCAAGCCTCATCCATATCTGCCTGTCGACAAATATATTTATTTTCCAGATAAGCCATTACAGACATTTTCTCTGCCATGACAATTCTATTTTCTGAAACGCGTACTTCTTGCGCTATTTTTTGCAAAACCTGACTTCCCCACATAAGATTCACAGGTATATCTTCCTGTGAAAAAGACCAATTATCATCCGTTTTTCCGATGGAGACATTTTCAATATAATCTCTCCATGTCATATATATAGAGTTATTTTTTGTGTTCTTTCCACTTCCCAGCCATGGGCCGTTTTTCCATCCCGCATCCTGAAAACACATACCAACAGGATGCTTGATACCTGCGTTACGGCAATCTTTTAAATAAGCATCCGAATTTCCCCAAGCAGTTGTCTGCCAAGTTGATCCCGGCTCCAGTTTTTCACAAGCATATCTGGGAACAGTCAATATTGCAGTCCCGTCCGGTCCCACCCAATTAACCAATTCTCCGCCATAAGCAGCAGTATACCCTCCCCAACAGGTGTTGGGACATTTTAATACAGCATATTTAAAGCCGAATTGTTTAAGGATTTGTGGCAAGCAACTTGTGAAGCAAGGTTCTTCTACCGAATAGGTTACAAAATCTACCTCCGGAAAATGTTTGTTTATTTTAGCAATACCATATTGAAACTGTCTTATTATACTCTCTCCCGAGATATTATAGCAATAAGGCTGTGCATAAGTAGGATTCGTAAACTCTACCTGATTACTAGTAGCCATCTCTTTAAAACGCAAATAAGCCTCCGGAGTCTGTACTCTGACTGTATCCCATGTTTCAGGCTCTATCTCCATACAAATCCGCCAGTCCGGATGCATAGCCAGCTGATCCACAATAAATTGAGTTTTCCACTTTACCGGATAATGTCCATATATCCCGCCATGATACCCATCAACAAAATAAGCTTGTTGAGAATAAACATTTGCATAAAAGAAAACAGTCAGTAATATGATATAAATTTTACTCATAGTATCCTAAAGCTATTTATCTTTGTGTTGCTCCATTCTACGCATAAATTCATATAATTTATGTTGGACAACTTCTTTATTATTTTCATATTCCGGAGATATCCAATCAACGAGTGCCAGCAAAGTCTGATTTTCTATAAATTCTTCCTTCAGCCTTTCGTTGTTTTCCACTTCTATGAGAAACTCTGTTTTTTCATCAGAAGTAAATTCATCCGCAAAATATTTATTCAGACAATTCTCCATATACACAGTCCTTTTTTATCAAAGAACGATTATCTCAATAAATACCCCTAAAAAATACCGATAAAATCATTAAAAAGTTATGCAGCCAATGTTACATTGAGTTTTGCTCTCAACTTTTTTAGTGCTATTCCCATCTGACATTCCACTGTATTTACCGAAATGCCTAAACGTTCGGATATTTCCCTATACTTCAATCCTTCCATGCGACTTAACAAAAATATGTCACGGCATCTTTTAGGCAAACTATTGATAGCATCCCGTATCAGTTTCTCCATCTGATTTCTTTCTGATATATCATATACATCAAAACGATCTAAAGATTGCAATTTCAGATTCAACTCAATCTCAAAAGAAGCCTTCACATTCTCGACATACTTTTGCTCGAATACTTTATGCTTTAAATAATCCAAACATTTGTTTCTCACAAGTCTGAAAAGATAAGCATTCATATTCTCAATATGATTCATTGACTCTCTCTTTTCCCATAAGTCTGTAAACACATCTTGTGTTATGTTCTCAGCATCCTCTTCCGACATCACAAATTCTTTTGCAAACCGAACTAGCTTGGGATAATAAATAAGATACAATTCTGAAAAACTCATAGTTGTGTGTTTCTTTAGATTAGTATTCAGTTATCAAAAATCTTGTGATGCAAATATAGAGATGAAAAAAGCCTACTTCTTAGTGGAAGTAGGCGGGAAAGTAAACGTTTTATAGATCAATTATTGTATATACATTTAATAATCAACAATTTACAATAAGACCATTTTTTAGTTTTGGTAAACCGGATAGAATCATTTTTGAGACAAAGAACCAAGCTTTTTTACCTCCTCCTCAAAGATATTACTATCAAGAGTGGACATTCTCTTCACTTTACTCTTATAATTATAGATTGTCTGCACAGAATAATGCAAAAATACAGCAATCTGTCCAACATCGGTAATTCCTAATCGTATCAATGCAAATATGCGTAATTCTGTATTCAGTTGGTCCTTTTCCAGTTTATAACGCTCCTCCGGTTTCAACAAAGAATTAAACTTTTCCACAAAGTTAGGATACAAATTAAGGAACGCTTTATCAAAGTTATGATAAAGTTCTTCAAGTTCCTTTTCAAAAGGTCGGGAGGATGACTTATATAAATCATCAATCTGTCCGGTCTTGATTTTCCTGTTCACATTCTTCCTGTACTCATCGAGTTTATTAATATAAACGGCACATTGATTCATAAAATACCCCACATATTTTTCCTTAATCAGATTAGCTTCGTCGAGATTCTTATTCAGCCCGACCAGTTCCTCATTCATAGCTTTAAGATGCCGTTTAGCCCGGGATACAATTTTTGTTTGTTTATATGTAAAATACAGGGTGATAGCAAGAGCTACCACAAACAAGCTAGTCAGAAATATATAGAAACGGAGGTTCTGCTTTTGTTTTTCCAACCGGATCAAGTATGTATTTTCAATAATCGGATGGATGCGGGCAATTACCGTATTCTTAAAACGGGAATTATAAAAGATGGCATCATCCAACGCTACTTTAATATAATTATAAGCCCTGTCTATATCTCCTTTATGATATAAATTAACTGCCAATGTCAATAATGCCTCATTCTCTTTGACAGCCAGTTTTGTATCTGTCATAGCAGCCAGCATTAGAAACTTTTCTTCCAATGCATAATTCCCAATCAACCGATAAGCCCTGGCAAGTCCCATAGCCATCATAGCATAGCCATGAGATGCCGGCTCTTGTTTATCATATATCTCTGTCAAAATCAGAAGAGCCTCTTTGGTACTTCCCTTATCTTGAAGCTTCACAGCTTTTTCTTTTCTATATTCATCCGACTGGTCAAATAAGATGCTCATCACAGTATCCCGATAAGCCTCTTTTTCCGATATATACTCGTTTGAAAACCGTACATCGTCCGTGTATTTAATGAGATTTTCATAATAACGTATACGATTCCAGCAATACAAAGCTTTCAAATGATCGGGTAAATCCGCACATTTTATCGACTTAAAAATATCATTTGCTTGAATAAACAAACCGGATAAAGAATAGACAAAAGCCAACCGGAGCTGCTCTTCCAAAAGATATTCTTTATTACCAATCGTTTTTGCTATATCAATATTCTCATGAATATATTGTTCTGCCGAGTCACAGACAAAAGTCTCATATTGATGGATAATCTCTTTATTTAAATTGTATATATCCTCCAACGAATTAAGGCCAACTTTCTTTTTCTTTAATTCTTTTATGGTAGCTTCTTTTTTCTGGGTATATATCAAACGTTCAGAAATCACTTTGTCCAACACCTTCAACAAAGAATCATTCTCACTATCTGCATAGAGGTAAAACAAGGAGTTTAGAAGGAAAAATATAAACCAAAGTGTGCGTTTCATAATCATGTATTCTTTCTTAATCTGCAAAAAAATGTATTTTCTTTGTGTTATTCGCCAAAAAGAGCGTAAATCATTCTTTTTATTGCATCTTTTAACAAATGAAGATGGAGAAATTACCCCATTCTAAATGATATTTGTGAAACCATGCTGACTAAAAAATGAATCTAAAAGATATGGAGTTAAAAAAAGCTTTTTTGCTATACGGACTTTGCAAAAAGTATAAATATTAGTTCTATATTTGCAGCCGTTAAAAGAGAAAGATGAAACAAAGCTTAAAATTCGGACTACTTTTAGTGTTGGCTTTGCTCATCCATTGTGCAACTAATGGAGCAATGGAAGATATGTGCAAAGTTTCCTCCCCGACTTATCGGCAGGAGAAATGCTATGTATCACAAGATCGTCCGATTCAGGATGCTTTGGAACGTCTTTATAATCTTTATACGACGCAAACCTGTGACATGAGTCATACAGACGTCGCACATGTTCCGACAGATAAAAGCATGTTTTTGTTAATCGCTTATTTCTGTGACCATTACAAACATCAAAGTCCACCTTACCCTGTTTCATCCCATTCTCCTACATATTATTACGATCCTATCTCCTATTATATATATGGGTTGAGAAAGATTGTCATTTAGCCTACAGTACAGTAGACTCTTTTGCTCGTCATTTATTACAGTTGGTTTTATTCTCCATAGGGCGAATAGACTAATTGCTTATTTCTATATAATATTCAATCTAAACAGCTATTGAATTATGAATTTTACATTTTTAGTTGTTGTTTTACTGACAGCGCTTGCTTTTGTCGGTGTAGTAATAGCCCTCTCGCGTGCTATCTCTCCCCGTTCATACAACCTGCAAAAGTTTGAGGCTTATGAATGTGGTATACCGACACGTGGTAAATCATGGATGCAGTTCCGTGTAGGCTACTACTTGTTTGCCATCCTATTCCTTATGTTCGATGTCGAAACAGCTTTTCTGTTTCCGTGGGCGGTAGTTATGCGTGACATGGGACCACAGGGACTTATTAGTGTTCTCTTCTTCTTTATCATTTTAGTTCTGGGTCTTGCTTATGCCTGGAGGAAAGGAGCTTTGGAATGGAAATAACCAAAAAGCCAAAAATAAAATCTATTCCGTATGATGAGTTTATTGACAATGAATCATTGGAAAAGTTGGTCAAAGAACTTAATGCAGGAGGAGCCAATGTTGCCCTCGGAGTACTTGACGACTTTATCAACTGGGGACGCAGCAATTCACTGTGGCCGCTTACCTTTGCAACCAGTTGTTGTGGTATCGAATTTATGGCACTGGGTGCCGCGCGTTATGACATGGCCCGCTTTGGGTTTGAGGTAGCACGTGCCAGCCCGCGTCAGGCTGATATGATTATGGTATGCGGAACAATCACCAATAAAATGGCTCCGGTACTGAAACGACTTTACGACCAGATGCCCGATCCGAAGTATGTGGTTGCCGTAGGCGGATGCGCTGTCAGCGGAGGTCCTTTCAAGAAGTCCTATCACGTAGTAAACGGGGTGGACAAGATTCTTCCGGTAGATGTATATATTCCCGGATGCCCGCCACGTCCTGAAGCTTTCTATTATGGCATGATGCAATTGCAACGCAAAGTGAAAATAGAAAAGTTCTTTGGTGGAGTAAACAGAAAAGAGAAGAAACCGGATTATTTAAGAAATGAAGAATGATGAATGATGAATGAAGAATTCGCATGCAACATCCCGGCAGATTTTTCATTCTTAATTTTTCATTCTTAATTTAATTTGATTTATGCAAGAAATACAATTTATAGCTCCTGCAGCGTTACACGACGAGATGCTGCGCTTGCGAAATGAAAAACAGATGGACTTTCTCGAAAGCCTCACCGGTATGGACTGGGGAGTAGCCGATGAGAAAGACGCTCCGGAAAAACTCCGCGGCTTAGGCGTAGTCTACCATCTGGAATCTACCATTACAGGCGAACGGATAGCACTAAAAACAGCGACAACCAACCGCGAGCTACCGGAAATACCGTCTGTCAGCGACATCTGGAAGATAGCCGACTTCTACGAACGTGAAGTTTTTGATTTTTATGGCATCACCTTTGTCGGTCATCCTGATATGCGCCGGCTCTACCTGCGCAACGATTGGATTGGTTATCCGATGCGTAAAGATAACGACCCGGAAAAGGATAACCCACTGTGCATGACCAATGAAGAGACGTTTGATACGACTCAAGAAATAGAACTGAACCCGGACGGAACCATCAAGAACAAAGAGACGAAACTGTTCGGCGAAGAAGAATATGTAGTCAACATCGGTCCGCAACACCCTGCTACTCATGGTGTAATGCGCTTCCGTGTTTCTCTGGAAGGTGAAATTATTCGTAAGATTGATGCGAACTGCGGGTATATCCACCGAGGTATCGAGAAAATGAATGAAAGCCTCACTTACCCTCAAACATTAGCTTTGACAGACCGTCTGGACTATTTGGGCGCGCATCAAAATCGTCACGCATTGTGTATGTGTATTGAAAAAGCCATGGGCATTGAGGTCAGTGAACGCGTACAGTACATCCGTACCATAATGGACGAGTTGCAACGTATCGATTCTCACTTGCTGTTCTACTCTTGTCTTGCTATGGACTTAGGAGCGTTGACAGCATTCTTTTATGGATTCCGTGACCGCGAGAAAATTCTCGATATCTTTGAAGAAACTTGCGGCGGACGTCTGATTATGAACTACAATACGATTGGCGGTGTACAGGCTGATCTTCATCCTAACTTCGTCAAACGAGTAAAAGAGTTCATTCCATATATGAGAGGAATTATCCACGAATATCACGATATATTCACGGGTAACATCATCGCACAGAGCCGTATGAAAGGCGTCGGTGTGTTAAGCCGTGAAGATGCCATCTCTTTCGGTTGTACCGGAGGTACAGGCCGTGCATCAGGATGGGCGTGTGACGTACGTAAACGAATGCCATACGGTGTA
This sequence comes from Bacteroides sp. D1, assembly GCF_000157095.2. Lineage (NCBI taxonomy): Bacteria > Pseudomonadati > Bacteroidota > Bacteroidia > Bacteroidales > Bacteroidaceae > Bacteroides > Bacteroides sp. D1. The sequence goes on along the minus strand of NZ_JH114332.1, from coordinate 88,717 downwards.
TATGACAAAGTCGATTTCAAAGAAATCGTTTATACGGAAGGTGACTGCTTTGCCCGTTACCTGGTGCGTATGGATGAGATCATGGAAAGTCTGAACATCATTGAGCAATTAATAGACAATATTCCCGAGGGACCTTATCAGGAGAAGATGAAACCTATCATCCGTGTTCCGGAAGGCAGTTACTATGCAGCAGTAGAAGGAAGTCGTGGTGAATTTGGTGTCTTCCTGGAAAGTCAGGGTGACAAAACGCCTTACCGTCTGCACTACCGTGCTACGGGATTGCCGCTTGTTGCTGCAATTGACACCATTTGCCGGGGCACAAAGATTGCCGACTTAATTGCTATTGGCGGAACAATAGATTATGTCGTTCCGGATATTGACAGATAATACTTAATTATTAAAAATATATGTTCGACTTTAGTATAGTAACAAACTGGATACATGAGCTACTGCTCTCCATTATGCCGGAGGGATTAGCCATCTTTATAGAATGTGTAGCTGTCGGCGTGTGCCTCGTAGCACTGTATGCCATCCTGGCTATCATATTGATCTACATGGAGCGTAAGGTCTGCGGTTTCTTCCAGTGTCGTCTTGGACCGAACCGTGTTGGTAAATGGGGTTCTATCCAAGTGGTCTGCGACGTGCTCAAAATGCTGACCAAAGAAATCTTCATGCCGAAGGGTGCCGACCATTTCCTTTACAATCTTGCTCCATTCATGGTGATTATCGCTTCATTCCTGACTTTCGCTTGTATTCCTTTTAATAAAGGTGCGGCGATTCTGGACTTTAATGTGGGCGTGTTCTTCCTGTTGGCAGCTTCCAGCATTGGAGTTGTCGGTATCTTGCTGGCCGGTTGGGGTAGTAACAACAAATTCTCTTTGATCGGTGCCATGCGAAGCGGTGCACAGATTATCAGTTATGAACTTTCGGTTGGTATGAGTATCATGACAATGGTAGTGCTGACGGGAACCATGCAATTTTCTGAAATCGTAGAAGGACAAGCTGATGGTTGGTTCATCTTCAAGGGACATATTCCTGCGGTCATTGCTTTCATCATCTATCTGATTGCCGGAAATGCAGAATGTAACCGTGGCCCGTTCGACCTTCCCGAAGCGGAAAGTGAGCTGACAGCCGGATATCATACTGAATACTCCGGTATGGGTTTCGGTTTCTTCTATCTGGCAGAATACTTGAATCTGTTTATCGTAGCCAGTGTTGCCGCCACCATCTTCCTGGGAGGATGGATGCCGCTGCACATTGTTGGTTTGGATGGATTTAACACTGTAATGGATTATATTCCGGGCTTTATCTGGTTCTTCGCCAAAGCATTCTTTGTGGTATTCCTTCTGATGTGGATCAAATGGACTTTCCCACGCTTGCGTATCGACCAGATCTTGAATCTGGAATGGAAATACCTGGTTCCAATTTCTATGGTAAATCTATTATTAATGGCATGCTGCGTAGCTTTCGGCTTCCACTTTTGATAAATGAAAATTATGGAATATAAAGATAAAAAATATACGTACTTAGGTGGTCTGGTGCATGGCATCAGTACACTGGCAACGGGTATGAAAACCAGCATCAAGGTATACTTCCGTAAGAAAGTGACCGAGCAATATCCCGAAAACCGGAAAGAGCTGAAAATGTTCGACCGTTTCCGTGGTACGCTGAATATGCCCCACAATGAGAATAATGAACATCGCTGTGTAGCTTGCGGACTGTGTCAAATGGCCTGTCCGAACGATACAATCAAAGTGACCAGCGAAACCGTCGAAACAGAAGATGGAAAGAAGAAGAAAATCCTGGCAACCTATGAATATGATTTGGGTGCCTGTATGTTCTGCCAGCTCTGTGTCAATGCTTGTCCGCACGATGCCATCACGTTCGATCAGAACTTCGAACATGCAGTCTTCGACCGGACGAAACTTGTCCTGAAGTTGAACCACGACGGTAGTAAAGTAATAGAAAAGAAAAAAGAAGTTTAGATATGGGATCAACACTTGAAACAGTAGTATTCTACTTTTTGGCAGCATTTATTATTGCTATGTCCATCATGACGGTGACTACCCAACGTATCGTACGCTCGGCCACCTACCTGCTCTTCGTGCTCTTCGGCACGGCCGGCATCTATTTTTTGCTGGGTTACACCTTTCTGGGTTCCGTTCAGATTATGGTTTATGCCGGTGGTATCGTCGTTCTTTATGTATTCTCCATCCTATTGACCAGTGGAGAAGGCGACCGGGCCGAGAAAGCAAAACGAAGTAAAGTCTTAGCCGGACTCTTCACTATGATTGCCGGTTTAGCCATTATCCTGTTTATCACACTGAAGCACGATTTCATGCAGACAGCTAATTTGGCCCCGCAAGAAATTAGCATTCATGCTATCGGGAACGCTTTATTAAGTAGTGACAAATACGGTTATGTATTGCCTTTCGAAGCTGTCAGCATATTATTGCTGGCGTGTATCATCGGTGGCATCATGATTGCACGTAAGAGATAGGAATTTTAAGTATTAACTATCAAAATAGAGTTCGAATATGATACACATGGAATATTACCTGGTAGTTTCTACCATCATGATGTTTGCAGGAATCTATGGATTCTTTACCCGCCGAAATACACTGGCTATCCTGATTTCTGTAGAGTTAATGCTGAATGCTACGGACATCAACTTCGCCGTATTCAATCGTTTCCTTTTTCCGGGGGGAATGGAGGGTTATTTCTTTGCACTCTTTTCCATCGCCATCTCGGCTGCGGAAACTGCAATAGCTATCGCCATCATGATTAACATTTATCGTAATCTTCGAAGCATTCAGGTGCGCAACCTGGACGAGTTGAAGTGGTGATTTGTTTCATTCCCAGGAACAAGGTGTTTCATCCCTTGAAACACTTCGTTTCACACCGAGAAACAAAGTGTTTCTCACCGAGGAACAACTAGTTTCACACCGGGAAACCAAACAGAAGGTCCGAGTATAGTGATTATCAGCTATAAGACCAAAAATTAATAATAATAACTCAAGTAATTAAATAAAACTGTATGGAACTAACAATTCTAATACTCCTTCTTCCTTTCTTCTCCTTTCTCATATTGGGAATCGGAGGTAAATGGATGTCCCACCGGACAGCGGGTACAATCGGTACGCTGATACTGGGAGCAGTAGCAGTACTATCCTACGTTACAGCTATCCAATATTTCTCCGCTCCACGACTGGAAGACGGAACATTCGCCACACTGATGCCTTACAACTTCACGTGGCTTCCTTTTACAGAGACTTTACACTTCGATTTGGGCATCTTGCTCGATCCTATATCGGTAATGATGTTGATCGTCATCTCTACAGTGTCACTGATGGTACATATCTACTCTTTCGGTTACATGAAAGGAGAAGTCGGTTTTCAACGCTATTACGCTTTCCTATCCCTGTTTACCATGTCTATGCTGGGATTGGTCGTTGCAACCAACATCTTCCAGATGTACCTTTTTTGGGAGCTGGTGGGGGTAAGTTCTTACCTGCTAATCGGTTTTTATTATACAAAACCGGCTGCCATTGCTGCTTCCAAGAAAGCGTTTATTGTTACTCGCTTTGCTGACTTGGGCTTCCTGATCGGTATCCTGATTTACGGATATTACGGTGGTACATTCGGCTTCACTCCGGATACAGTATCCTTGATAAGCGGTGGAGCTTCTATGCTTCCGTTGGCTCTCGGACTGATGTTTGTCGGTGGTGCCGGTAAAAGTGCCATGTTCCCGTTGCATATCTGGTTGCCGGATGCAATGGAAGGTCCTACTCCGGTCAGCGCATTGATTCATGCGGCTACCATGGTAGTTGCCGGTGTATATCTGGTGGCACGTATGTTCCCACTTTTCATTACATACGCACCGAATACGCTGCACATGGTTGCTTGGGTAGGTGCATTTACAGCATTCTACGCGGCAAGTGTGGCTTGCGTACAATCAGACATCAAACGTGTACTGGCTTTCTCTACCATTTCACAGATTGGCTTCATGATGGTAGCTCTGGGTGTTTGTACTTCCATGAATCCGCACGAAGGAGGTTTGGGCTACATGGCTTCCATGTTCCACCTTTTCACACATGCCATGTTTAAGGCATTACTCTTCCTCGGTGCAGGTAGCATTATCCATGCCGTACATTCTAATGAAATGTCCGCTATGGGAGGTTTACGCAAATATATGCCGATCACTCACTGGACATTCCTGATTGCTTGTCTGGCTATTGCCGGTATTCCTCCGTTCTCGGGCTTCTTCTCGAAGGATGAAATTCTGGCTGCTTGTTTCCAATACAGCCCTGTAATGGGATGGGTGATGACAGTCATCGCTGCAATGACAGCTTTCTATATGTTCCGCCTTTACTACGGTATTTTTTGGGGGAGCGAGCCGCCCCGGGCAGGTTCCCATTCGGAACATAACACGCCGCACGGAAACTTGGAAGCGGCACCTTGCCGCCCACATGAGAGTCCGTTGGCTATGACTTTCCCGCTGATGTTCCTGGCAGTTGTAACTTGTGGAGCAGGATTTATTCCTTTCGGACACTTCATCAGTTCGAATGGTGAATCTTATTCTATCCATCTCGATCCGTCAGTAGCTATTACGAGCGTTGTTATTGCGATTATTTCGATTGCAATCGCTACATGGATGTACAAGAATGCCAAACAGCCTGTTGCTGATTCGTTGGCAAAACGATTCAAAGGTCTGCACAAGGCAGCCTATAATCGCTTCTATATTGATGATATCTACCAGTTTATTACGCATAAGATTATCTTCCGCTGCATCTCTACTCCTATCGCATGGTTCGACCGTCATGTAGTGGATGGATTCTTTGACTTCCTGGCATGGGCCACCAACACAACAAGCGACGAGATTCGTGGTTTGCAGAGCGGTCAGGTACAACAATATGCGTATGTGTTCCTTTGCGGTGCATTGGCACTTATCCTACTGCTGATTCTCTAAATAGTAAATAGTAAATCTTTAAATAGTAAATCATAAAGATGAATTTCTTATCCATATTCGTACTTATCCCCTTATTGATGCTGGCCGGACTTTGGGCAGCACGAGGAATCAAAGCCATCCGGGGGGTTATGGTTACTGGCGCATCGGCACTTCTGATTGCCTCCGTCGTACTTACATTCCTGTATCTGGGAGAGCGTAGCGCCGGAAACACGGCAGAAATGCTTTTCCGTGCAGATACGCTTTGGTATGCCCCGCTTCACATATCTTATTCAGTAGGTGTTGACGGAATTTCGGTAGCCATGTTGTTATTGTCTGCTGTCATCGTATTCACCGGTACATTCGCTTCCTGGCGCCTGCAACCGCTGACGAAAGAATATTTCCTCTGGTTCACCCTGTTGTCTATGGGAGTATTCGGATTCTTTATATCCGTCGATTTGTTCACCATGTTCATGTCCTATGAAATTGCGTTGATACCGATGTACCTGCTGATTGGTGTATGGGGATCAGGACGTAAAGAATATGCAGCCATGAAACTGACCCTTATGTTGATGGGCGGTTCCGCTTTCCTATTGATCGGTATTCTCGGAATCTATTTCGGCTCGGGAGCAACCACCATGAACCTTCTCGAAATTGCACAGTTGCACAACATACCTTTTGCACAGCAATGCATCTGGTTCCCGCTGACTTTCCTCGGCTTCGGTGTATTGGGCGCCCTTTTCCCGTTCCACACATGGAGTCCTGACGGTCACGCTTCTGCCCCGACTGCCGTATCCATGCTTCATGCCGGAGTATTGATGAAACTGGGAGGTTACGGATGTTTCCGTATCGCCATGTATCTGATGCCGGAAGCAGCCAACGAACTTTCCTGGATATTCCTGATACTGACAGGTATCTCTGTAGTCTACGGAGCCTTCTCCGCTTGCGTACAGACCGACTTGAAATATATCAATGCTTATTCATCCGTATCTCACTGCGGACTGGTTCTTTTCGCCATTCTGATGCTAAACCAGACAGCAGCAACAGGAGCAATCCTTCAAATGCTTTCACACGGATTAATGACAGCCTTGTTCTTTGCTCTGATAGGTATGATATATGGACGTACACACACACGTGACGTCCGCGAACTTGCCGGTTTAATGAAAATTATGCCGTTCCTTAGTGTATGTTATGTGATTGCCGGTCTTGCCAACCTCGGTCTGCCGGGATTAAGCGGTTTCATTGCTGAAATGACCATCTTCGTCGGCTCTTTCCAGAACAACGACGTATTTCACCGCACACTGACCATCATCGCCTGCTCTTCGATTGTGATTACCGCAGTCTACATCCTGCGCCTGGTAGGTAAGATTCTATACGGAACCTGCACCAACAAACATCACCTCGAACTGACCGACGCAACTTGGGACGAACGTGTAGCCGTTATCTGCCTCATCGTTTGCGTTGCCGGACTAGGTATGGCTCCTTTCTGGGTTAGCCACATGATTGGTGAAAGCGTATTACCGGTTGTCTCACAACTAATCCCCTAACTCATAAATCATAATTCTTAATTCATAAATAAACAAGATGGATTATTCACAATTTCTAAATATGCGAGAAGAGCTGTCGCTCATAGCTGTCTTACTGCTGCTATTTCTAGCTGACCTCTTCATGAGTCCGGATGCACACAAAAATAGTGGGAAAGCACGCCTGAACACTATGTTGCCCGTTATTCTGATGGCTATCCATACGGCTATCAACTTAATTCCGGGAACTGCTACCGATGCATTCGGTGGTATGTATCACTATGTACCGATGCACACAGTTGTTAAATCGATCCTGAATGTCGGTACACTGATTGTTTTCCTGATGGCACACGAGTGGATGAAAAGAGAAGACACTTCATTCAAACAAGGAGAATTCTATGTGCTTACACTCTCTACCTTGTTTGGTATGTATCTCATGATTTCCGCCGGACATTTCCTGATGTTCTTCATCGGTCTTGAAACAGCTTCTATTCCGATGGCAGCATTGATTGCCTTCGATAAATACCGTCACAACTCTGCCGAAGCAGGTGCCAAATACATTCTGACAGCTCTTTTCTCCAGTGCATTGCTGTTGTTTGGTCTGTCCATGATCTATGGTTCTGCCGGGACTCTTTATTTCGATGACCTCCCTGCCCATATCGACGGAAATCCGTTACAGATCATGGCATTTATATTCTTCTTCACAGGAATGGCATTCAAGTTGTCACTGGTTCCGTTCCACTTATGGACAGCAGACGTTTACGAAGGCGCTCCGAGTACAGTTACCGCTTATTTGAGTGTTATATCAAAAGGATCGGCAGCATTTGTTTTATTGGCTGTCCTTATCAAAGTATTCGCTCCAATGATTAATGACTGGCAGGAAGTACTTTATTGGGTAACCATCGCTTCTATCACTATTGCAAATATATTTGCTGTCCGTCAGCAAAACCTGAAACGTTTGATGGCGTTCTCCAGTATTTCGCAAGCGGGATATATTATGTTAGGCGTTATCGGAGGCACAGCACAAGGCATGACGGCATTGGTATATTATGTATTAGTGTACGCTGCCGCCAACCTCGGAGTATTTGCCGTTATCACTATCGTGGCATTACGCAGTCAGAAATTCACGCTCGAAGATTACGCAGGACTTTATAAAACGAATCCTAAAATCGCTCTCTTGATGACTCTGTCTCTGTTCTCATTGGCAGGCATCCCTCCGTTTGCCGGATTCTTCTCTAAGTTTTTTATCTTCATGGCTGCTTTCGATGCAGGTTTCCACTTGCTGGTATTCATCGCATTGGTAAATACAGTGATTTCGTTGTATTACTATCTATTGATTGTAAAAGCAATGTACATCACTCCTTCCGACAACCCGATTCCTACTTTCCGCAGCGATCGTTGCACAAAATGGGGACTAGCACTTTGCACATTGGGTATCATCGGACTGGGTATTGCAAGTATCGTATATCAATCTATCGATAAACTGTCGTTCGGAATTTAAACGGACTACACCTTTTCACCAAAGAAACGGTCTTGGTTTCATGTCAGTATCAATCGACATCAAAACCAAGACCGTTTCTTCTATATAAAAGCCGCTTTTATTAATGAGGAAGGAAGATATTCACCTGCCTTATTACCACTCTACCGGGCACAGTTCATCTCTTCCGTCACGATCACTCCGGGAATAGTAAACCAAAACCTTGATCCTTTTCCTTTTTCAGAATCAACGCCAATCCGCCCACCTAATTGTTCAACGATGCTCTGACAGATAGAAAGTCCCAATCCTGTACCGTGTACAAAAGAATTAAGCTTCACAAAACGCTCAAAGATATGTGGCAACTGCTCTTTTTCAATACCGATGCCTGTATCTTCAACATAGAATTCCAATTCGCCATCTTTTAGTTTATATCCCACATGAATACTACCTTCAGAGGTAAACTTCATTGCATTGTTAACAAAGTTAGAGATCACCTGATGTATACGGTTACGGTCACTAATGACATGACAAACCGGAAGATGATCATCAAACACCAGTTCCACCTCTTCTTTCGCTTTCATCCCCATAGAGCGGACAATATCCTCACATAACAGATTTACATCTACATCTCCGTTAGTAAACTCAAATGTACCCGCTTCAATCTTTGACAAATCGAGTATATCTGAAATTAATTGCAACAAAAGTTCATTATTCTCACGTACAATCTTAATATACTCCTGACGTTCTGCCAGCTCTTCAGTTTCTACCAGCAAATCGGAGAAACCGACAATGGCATTCAGCGGCGTACGGATTTCATGACTCATATTGGCAAGGAAAGCACTTTTCAAACGATCCATCATCTCTGCTTTATCACGTGCCTGAATCAATTCGGCTTCAGTCTCCTTCAATTCTGTAATGTCATAATTGATACCGATGATTTCTATTTCATTTTCTTCCGGTTTATAATTGGTGACCATCACATTACTGCTGACCCAATTCCATTCGTTCTTCGTTCCGGGACGACGAATACGCATCTCCCCTTGGAAATGCCTCCTTTTTCCGTCTCTGACTCCATCATAAAAATCAAGGAAACGCTTACGGTCTTCGGGATGCATTTGGCTATAAACTGCTACCACCTCACTCAAAGGAATATCTTCCTCCTCACCTAAATTCTTATACCACTGTTTTATAGCATAACCTTTGCGGTTCAAGAGATTCAATTTAGCATATCCTACTTTTGCATAATCGGATATCATCAAGAAGAAATTCTCAAAATCACGAATACGGTTCATTGCATCAATACGCTCCGTATTGTCAATGCTTATTAAAATATATCCGCTGAAGTTGCCCTCATTATCATATAGTTTACTAACCTTCGAATATAGTTCTATCACATTAGAACGGCTTGTCTCATAATATCCTCCTGCTTGCTCAAAAGAATAATTAAGTCTGAAATCTACTAAATCTTCATTCCGTACACGATCACGTATGTTCTGCGGCACATTCGGATTATCAAAGAAGTTAACTCCGATCACATCCGACTTATTCACTACACCGAATATCTCCAAATCCTTATTATTCAGGTCTATCAAATAGCCATCCTTATCGTAGATCTCTACTCCTGCCGGAATATTAGCAAATATGTTCTGAAAGAGCTTCTCGCTACGGTCCAATGCCCGGTTAGCTTGTACCGATCCTGTAGAATCGAGGAACAAACCGACTATTTCATCTTTTCCGGGAGAATAAATAACCCAATGCGTATACCGTTCCGTTCTTGGAAAATATTCATCTTTCTCCCTATAAGAATTACTATCCAGTATCTCTTCCAGAAAATTAAGTTTTTGGAGATAGTCAGGATGCTTTTCAGATGCCAAAGAACCAATATACGATTCCAAAGGAAGCCCGAAAAAGGTTGAACTGACCTCATTCGCATCCGTCACCCGATAATCGCAAGGTTTATTATTCTCGTCACGGATAATGGACATACGTATATATCCCATCGGCATAAAATGAAACAGATTATTTAGGAAAGTCTGTTCACGGATTACCTTGTCCTTAGTTTTACGCAACTCGATACAGATATTTATAATATTTCCCAATGAGGAGAACCATTGAAAATCTTCATTACTCCAGTCATGGTAGGTCTCAACCAAATCAATCCCCATATATCCCCAAACGCGGTCGCCTGTCATCAAAGGAGTCACCATTAACGATTTGATTCCCTGAACTACAAGAATCTGATATTCATCAGGAGCCTCTTCTAATAACTGCTCCAGTGTATTTAAAATAATCGGCTTGCCCGATAATATCTGTTCACTCCACCATTTTGACTCACTGGCAGGCATGTCCTGCAGATTGTCTATCTCTGCCGATACTCCTTCAGAAACAACTTCGTAGATACAACTATGATGGGCATAAATTTCATCGTATTCAAAAATATAAACACGACCTTTTCCATTATAAAGATTCAGAATATCTCTTAAAATATCTGCGATACAAGATTCTACTGCCTCATCACGTAGGAAACGAAGCAACGATTGCGAAACAAAATTCTGACGACAAAGCAAATCATTCACACGCCTTAATGCATCCCTTTGATCTTCCTCCTTGGGAGCCTCAACGCGCTGGATTATTCCGAAAGCCTTATCACCTCCATCAACACCTGTACCCTTCTCACGAAAAGCCAGACGAGTATGCAACCAGACCTCGCCATATTTTGAATGAATAGGGAAAGTTTGTTCATAAAAGTCCTTATGGATAGAAGAATTTGCCCGGAACTCCTGGGCAATCTGCTTGCGATAATCTTCACGTATCAGGTTCAGAAAATCCGAAGTAGAGATGGTGTCGCCGTCCAATCCCAAAAGATCAGAAAGATAATCGGAACATAAATAACATCCTGCCGTTAAATCTACTTCCCACCACCCGATTTGTGCAAGAGAAGCCATTTTTTTGTATCGCTCGTTGTCTGTTTGCATATTTTGTATCGTTGTAAAATAATAGGTTGACAAATATACGAAAAAGGTAATCACTGATACCATAAAGGAGCAAATAAAAAAGCTAAAAGAAGATTACGAAAACAAATAAATAGAATATGGGAGAATCTGTTTGTTACAAATTCTCCCATACCTCCTATTAAAAAAGATACACTTTGCTACTCTATATCTTATTTATAAGGAAGAGAAATTATATCCGCTCCAAGTGAACAGGGATGCATCTGCACCTGTATTCGTAGTTGGCTCGGTAAATGTATTCAATGTACCGTTCAGCTTATTCTTAAAGTTCAATGTATAGGTGATGCTGATGCTGGAAGCAGCATTTCCTGCACCTTTACTGTCATTCATATCAATCAAATCGATTGTACCGCCTGAACCTTTGACAAGAGCATTGGTGATCGTAGTTTTTGCTCCACGACGGATTTTAATCACGTCTTGCATACGGTCTGCATTATCCGTTGTATTGGCAGCATTATTTACGATTGTCATATTTTCAACCGCAAAGTCTGACTGACGTAAATGATCCGGATAAATGCCATCCAAGTTACCATCTGCTTCAATGCCGCGCGGATCTGCTTCCGTACTGGTATAACCGCTTTCCCAAACACCATAGCAGTTTTTCAATTTACCGGAATATCCTTGAGTGAAGTCGAACATATCATCATCCGGGTTCACAGCCAACAGGTTGGTTACATTCACCGTACCGCCAAAGAATTCGATGGCATCATCCGCGCTCTCAAGAATGTAGATATTCTCGATCTTGGTACCGTTTCCAACACCGTTCAGTGTCAATCCGTTGTGCTCGATATCGGCAGTAGAGCGAGCACCGGCATAGCAGATTTTCACATAAGTCAGTGAACCGGAATTGTCATTATCGACATTACCACCGTATTTATAGTTGTTGTCAATTTCCGTCAGACCTGTATCACTCTTATTGGCGTTCGAACCGGAAATCGGAGCTTTACCATTGATAATGATTCCTCCCCAATAACCGGATGTAGGGGTTGTTGAATTGGCAGTGAAAACAATCGGTTTATCAGCTGTACCGTCAGCATAAAGTTTACCGCCCTGTGCTACCAGCAGATAACTGCTGAAACCTTCGCGAGCCTTAATCGTTGTTCCGGCAGGGATATTCAGACGGCCTCCATTTTCAATGACTACCGTTCCGTTCAGAATATATTCCTTAGCTTCCAATGTCTGTTCTCCGGTCAGCGTGCCGGACAGGATATTTTCGCCCACAACAATAGAGCTACCGGTCCCACCGTTGTTTCCACCATCTCCGTTACCATCACCGTCTCCGTCACTATCACTGCTACATGCAGTCAATGTAAGTGCTGTTGCCATAACGGCAAACGTCATAAAGTTCACAAACAATCTTTTCATTTTGCTTTCATTATTAGTTAATAATCTTATTTCATCACCCGGTTTAGAATGTACACGACACTCCCAGGCTTATATTTATTCCTTTCTTATAATCATTCAATATCACCTTTTCCCCGTTTTCGTTCACTTTGCGGCTTAACTTATAAGAGGGATTCAGCAGGTTGCGGGCTTTCAGGTTAAGGGAAAGATGCTTGTTCAGTTTGGCTTGGGACACAAAATCCAGTGTCAGTACTCCCTGCTCCATCATATCCTGATACCCCTGCGTGCCAATGGTATATATCTTATCACTCACATAATTAAGTACCAATGTATTGACAAAACTGCGTTCTCTTTTCGTGAAGTTATGCGAGAGGTCGAAATTGACAATCCACGGTGCAGCTCCTTCCAGTTGCGAACCGGTGGTAACCGTTGCCAAAGGCATTTTTGCATTCGTGTAGATATAAGAGCCATTCAATCCCAAAGAGAGTTTATTCATTCCATGCGCAGCATTACTCACCGGACGGACAAACAGATTCTTACGTATTTCTACTTCCACTCCTGCCACGGTTGCCTTATCCGCTATATTCTCATAAGAAAGATAACCTCCGGCGCTTGCCACTTCGATGCGGGATATCGGATTCTTAATCAATTTATAGAAAGCTGTGAGAGAAATCAACTCGGTCGGAGTGGGATTAAAGTCCCACTTCAGATCAAGGTTATAATGATCCGAAGGTTTCAGATTGAGGTTACCCTGACTGTTGAAGTTCACGCCGACATAACGGTAAGGAGATATTTCCTTTGCCTGCGGAAGCGTATATGTCTTACTAGCTCCCAAGCGAAGCGAGTTTTTATCATTCAGATTGCATTTGAGATTCAAGCTGGGCAGGAAATAATCTTTTTGGATGGTATTGTTTCCTTTAGAGCCTCCACGATTCACATTGTAATCCACTTCAATATCTACCTTGTCGTATTTCAGTCCCAGATTCACAATCCAACGGGGAGTAAACTGGTAGGTAGCCTCGGCATAAGCGGAATGGATATTCTTTTTTACGGTATATTCATCTAAGTTCTTTTGTATCTTGAACCAGTCGGAAGCAAAGTTTTCCTGATTATAATAATCGTCAAGCGAGAAGTCGTCCAAAGAAGGGAGGGTAGAAACATGTCCTACGGTCAGGTTATATTCCGTAGCTTTGAAGTTATCATCTACGAATCGGCCTGTATATCCGAAACGGATATTCGAAATTTCTTCTATATTATCTTTCAGACGATAGACCAAGCCTGCTTTTACATTCAAGTCGTCTTCATCTAAAGTTGAGAAGTAGCGCTGTTGTGAGTTGCCCCTTAGCAACGTATAGCCGTCTTCCGCTTTAGTCAGGTTATTGATACGACGATCCGGTTCGTAGCCTTTCACCATATTATAGGAAGCACCTGCATCGAGACTTAATGATTTGGTTAATCCCCAGTTAGACATCAGTTGATTAACGATCAGCATATTATCATTCGTTTGTTGGCGACGGGTGAATCCGAGGTTTTCATAGTCGTCACTAAAAATCGAGTTCTTACCGTTGTAATCGCCCACCGACTGGGTATTGGCATGAATCATCATCAAATTATAACTGATGTGATGACGGTTCTGCATATCGAAATCCACATTGGCAAGTGCCAGTTGACTGATATTCTCCGCATACTTCTTTCCATTCATATCTTTGTAGACCGTACCGCCGGTAGTTGTATTACGTATGATTTCATCCGTATACTGATAGTCCGTCGTATGTCCGGCAGTCAGGAAGAAAGAAAGCGGATTTTTGTCTTTTCCGACATAGAATCGTTTACCTCCGGAAATACTGTAACTCCGGTTGATTTGCAAATGTTGAGCGGAAGGGTCTAACTTATTTCTGAAGTTCCATGAGTTTTCATCGGCAGGTTCGGTACGATTGGCAAAGCCCATGAAGTTCACTCCATCCTGTTTCAGAAAATCGGCTGCTACCGTTTGTGTATTCAAGCCACCGGAAATGCCGAATCCCAGATGACCGCTACCAATTAGTTCTTTGGATACGATATCAATGGTTGCCCCTCCGACATCGCTGCTGCCTCCCGCGTTGAATGCTTTATTTACGCCTACGGACTGAATAATGTCCGTACCGAAGAAATCAAGAGAGATATTCTTATATTCCGGGTCTTCGGAAGGAAGAGCAAATCCATTAAAAGTAGTTGCATTGTACCGGTCACCCAATCCACGGACAAAGACATTTTTCACTCCGTCTTGTTTAGACACTCCGGCAACTTTCGTCACAGCACCTTCTGCATCCGAAACACCTTTGCGGGAAAGCTCCCTGACACCAACAGATTGTACGGCAATGACTGCTTTTTGCTGTTCGAGCAACAGCATATTCTCATTTTCCCTATTCTTCTTAGCTACAACCACCACATCGGCAAGTTCCTGTGCATCGGTTTCCAACTCCAGATTCAGTATCACCAGTTTTCCATTCTCCACACGCACTTTACGGCGCACTTCCGTTTTGTAACCTACATATTTAATCTCAATATCATACATACCTTCCAGAACGCCCATGCTGTTCAATTCGAAATTACCCTCCATATCGGTCACTGCTCCGACTTGAGTTCCGAGCAAACGTATCGTAGCTCCTATCAAAGGTTCCTTGGATAGTTTGTCTTTCACAGCTCCTTTAATCTTGATATTGGCAGCCAATGCAGGAAGTACACACAACAGGCAAAAGAAGGCCGCCACTGAAAATCGGATAAGAAATAGTTTTTTCATCTAACTTTGCTCTACGTTTTAATTACGTCGGCAAAGATAGAGGGTGAGCATTACAACCGTAAGACGAAAAAAATACAATCTATTGAAAGAGTCATTGCAAGATGATGACAAGATGTTACAAACGTATTATCAATCAGTTACGCTATTAGTTTAACTTGTTTATAAGCAAATTTAAGACCGGAACTTCACTCTTTTATCTCTCATTATGCATAAAATTAATCGGCTGACAGTTGTGAGAAGGTGAAAATTTTGGCTGATAGTGTATTTCCACCCGCTTGTCGTCAAAGATATGTTTCACCGCTTTTCAATGCATTACGCAAAGAAACACCGATAGCTCCTTTCCCACTAAGTATATATCCAACGTTGGACTTTCTTAAAAAAAGAACAGGCATAATTGACTTGAAACTAAATATCATTATCTTTGTGAATGTTTCACGCTAAAAACAGATATGCGTCATGGAAGAGAATTTCAGAAGATATCCGATAGGAATACAGAACTTTGAAGATTTACGCAATAATGATTGTGTCTATGTTGATAAAACAGAATTGATTTATCGTTTGACTCATACAAATAAAGTCTATTTTCTAAGTCGTCCCCGACGCTTTGGGAAAAGTTTGCTGGTTTCTACACTAGAAGCTTATTTCCTGGGAAAAAAAGAACTGTTTCAAGGCTTGGCTATGGAGACTCTGGAAAAGGATTGGACGGTCTACCCGGTACTACACTTTGATTTTAGTGTGAGTAAATATATAACCGCTGATATGCTGTCAGCCGTTATTAACCGCCAATTGCTTTTATGGGAGAAAATTTATCAACGGGAAGAAGGAGAAACGACTTTCAGTTTACGTTTTGAAGGAATTATTCGTCGTGCTTACAAACAGACGGGTAAACAGGTGGTGGTATTAATAGATGAGTATGACTCACCAATGCTGGACAGCAATCATAATGATGAAGTTCAAAAGGAAATACGTAATATCATGCGGGATTTCTTTAGTCCACTGAAAGCCCAGGGACAGTATCTTCGCTTCTTATTATTGACAGGTATCAGCAAATTCAGCCAAATGAGTATCTTCAGCGAGTTGAATAACTTGCAGAATATCAGCATGAGGGATGATTACAGTGCCATCTGCGGCATCACCGAACAAGAGTTGCGCACGCAATTGCAAATTGATATTGAACAAATGGCCCAAGCCAACAAGGAAACATACGAGGAAGCCTGTGTACATTTGAAACAACAATATGACGGTTATCATTTCAGTAAGAATTGTGTAGACATTTATAACCCATTTAGTTTATTCAATGCATTTGCGCAAAAGAGTTATGAGAATTTTTGGTTTTCGACCGGTACTCCCACTTTCCTGATAGATATTCTGCAAGAAAGCGATTTTGATATCCGGGAACTGGATAACACGACCGCCACCGCCGAACAGTTTGATGCGCCCAGCAATAGAATCACCGATCCTCTTCCGGTGCTCTACCAAAGCGGTTATCTCACAATTAAGGGATATGATCCGGATTTCCAACTGTATACACTGGCTTATCCCAACAAGGAAGTAAGAAAAGGATTTATCGAATCGCTGATGCCCGCTTATGTGCATCTGCCTGCACGAGAGAATACATTTTATGTAGTGTCCTTTATTAAAGACTTGCGTATCGGTCATTTAGAGGAGTGTCTGGAAAGACTGAAGTCTTTCTTTGCATCTATCCCGAATAAACTGAACAACAAGGAGGAGAAACATTACCAAACTATCTTTTATCTGTTTTTCCGGCTGATGGGACAGTATATAGATGTGGAAGTGGATACAGCCATCGGAAGAGCAGACGCGGTTGTGAAACTTCAAGATACCATCTATGTTTTTGAATTTAAAGTAAATGGTACACCCGAAGAAGCATTAGCGCAGATTAACAGCAAGGGGTATGCTATTCCGTATCAGGCGGATCACAGGAAAATAGTTAAAGTAGGTGTAAACTTTGACAGCGCCACACGAACGATTGGTGAGTGGAAGATAGAACTCGGGAGTTAATCACCGAGTTCATAAAAGAGAATAGGCTAAATCAGTTTCTTTTTCTTCCGGTAGTTCTCACGAAACTCTTTAGGCGAACAACTCTTTTTCTTCTTGAAGATCCGGTTGAAATTGGAAAGGTTATTAAAACCGCACTCATAACAAATCTCGGCGATAGACATCGTAGAATCTACCAGCAACCGGGAAGCAAAGCCCAGCCGAATATCAATGATATAATCGGAAAGATTCTTGCCTGTACGCAGTTTGAAGAAGCGGCTGAATGACACATCCGTCATCCCCACCATATCGGCCAACTGCCCCAGGCGTATTTCTTCCTGATAATGTGTATTGATGTACTCCTGCACTTTCTGCACACGCCGGCTGTCCGAATGAATATCTATCTTGGCAAAAGACGAACTGGACAAGGTACGCGCTTCTTCTTCAAAGAGAGAAAGTTCATACAGGATCGTCATAAACTTAATGACCGCATAAAATCCCTGTTTTTCGGAAGCAAGCGTATCCAGCAACGGATATATTTTGAGTATGGCAGACATCGGGAAACAAAGCCCTTTTTGTGCTTTATCCAGCATCCGGCGGATAGAGTCGAACTGATTCTTATTGATAAAGCTCTTGAAGAAAAGATCGGAAGAAAACTGAATCGTAATCTCCCGTATCTCTTTCGAATGGCAGTCGTTCTGTTCCCAGACGTGCTCCAAATCTTTTCCTGTTATCAACACCAAATCATAATCACCTATCACTTCGGAAGAGTCTCCCACAATCCGCCTTACTCCGGCAGCCTTTTCGGTGAAGTTCAATTCAAACTCGGAGTGGTTGTGTATAGGATAAGTGAATTCCGTTTTATAACGTTCCGCAATGTAAAAGCAATCCTTATCTGACAAAGGAGTGATTTCACGGATAATCTGGTTGGATAACGGTGTAGTCATAGTAATTACAATTTATAAGCGTTTTATCGTTTGATTAGTTTTCTATCTTTACCCCTATCTGATGCAGGTCTGCCCCCGACGGGTTTTGGAAGACACGCAAGTCGAATTCGGGAATAATGGCAAGCACATGATCGAAAACATCTGCCTGTATGCCTTCGTAGGCAACCCATACTTTATTGGCAGAAAAGAAATAAAGTTCCAACGGGATACCGGTTTCGGTAGGCTGAAGCTGACGTACCATGCAGGTCAGGTCTTGGTTGACAGTAGGCAGATTCTTCAGATAGTTAGTCAGATAGGCACGGAAAACTCCCAGGTTTGTTTGCCGGCGTCCATTCACTAACACAGAGTTGTCGATATGATGTTCCTTATTATATTCTTCCACTACCTTTTCCGTTTCATCCACATAGTCTTTCAACAGTTGTATCTTCCGGTATTTTGCCAACATCTCCGGTGTACAGAAATGCACACTGGTCATGTCTATATTGATGGAACGTTTCACACGACGTCCGCCGGATTCCTGCATTCCCTGCCAGTTTTGGAAAGAATCACTAATCAATAGATAAGGAGGAATGGTGGTGATGGTATTATCGAAGTTACGTATTTTTACGGTATTCAATGTTACTTCTATCACCGTACCGTCCGCACCGTATTTCGGCATCGTGATCCAATCGCCCACCTTCAGCATATTATTGGCGGAAAGCTGGATGCCGGAGACAAATCCCATGATACTGTCCTTGAAAACCAACATCAGAACCGCAGCGGAAGCTCCCAATCCGGTCAGCAACACCACCGGACTTTGCTTTATCAAAATACTGATAATGATGATAGCTCCTATAAAGAAGAGAATGACTTGCGCTGTCTGCAAAAGCCCCTTCAAAGGTTTGTCTTTATATTGTTCACGCGCGCTATATACCAGATACACAGCCGTAAACAAAGCACTGACGAAGCGAAGAAAGACTGCAAGGATATAAATCATGCAAAGTCTTCGAAGAAAATCAAGCAAAGCAGAGTCTGCATGTTCGGGGAAGGCAATAGGAATAGATATATAAATCAATATAGGCGCCACCATCCTGCTGATGTTCACCATTACTTTATCATTAAATACAATATCATCCCAAGTAGCTTTTGTCTGTCTCACCAATTTAGCCACGGTACGCAGAATAATCTTGCGGCAAATCAGATTAGCCAATAATGCTATTCCAATAATAAACAATAAAATGATAAAGTTATCAATCTTATCAGCCATAGCTTCATCCACTCCCATCGAGAGCAAAGCATGATTCACCTCTTGCATCACTACATTACCTGCTTCTTCCGGTTGCCCGTTTGCTAATGCCACACTCACTGTATCAACCACTTCTTTTACTTCTTTCATAAGCAATCGTCTCTCTCTTTTTTAGTTTTTCTTTTATTTATGATCTCTGTTTCTTTTCTTCTTTATTCTTTCCTTCTTCCAAATATTCACTGATATCCTGCCGTAGCCAATCATAATGGAAGAGTCTTTTGTAGGCTACATTCTTCTTGAGCATGATTTCTACGTTCACCTGGCTGTTCTGATAACAAGTCAGTTCGTTTCTGAACTGTTCATTGTGTTCGGCCAACCGCTTGATTTCCTGTTCCCGTTCACGGCGCAATACGGTGCAGACCGGAATCAGTAGTTTCATTACCACATTATCCATCACATGGTGTCCCTGCATATACAAGTAAGTAGTTTCCGGCACCAAGCCCAGCTCTTTAAATTCAGTCCGCAATCCATTCACCTGATTAATGTTATGGGGGAATTTCCTTTTCAACTCTGCCAACTTCTGATTAACCCGTTGTTGAAGGGATTCCAAGCTCTTTTCCGGATGCCGGAGATTAATCTCGCGCAAAGAAGTATAAGTATGGAAATCGTACATGGGGAAAGTGTAAGTATCCCGTTGGCGATAGAACCATACGTTCCAGAGGAAAAGCGGATATACTATTTCAGAGTACTTCTTCAGGTAGAAGTTGAAATCTAAAATGGAACGGTCATTCAACGTAGCCTGCACACATACTTCGTGAAGGCTTTCGGCAAAACAATGATAGTTTTCAATAGCATAGGTATAAGTCTGAAAAATATACCTGTTCCGATTGATTTTACGGGAAGTATTGGTAGCTCCCTGCAACAGGAAATCATAGTCACTGTCCACACAGGCAATCAGACTTCTCCCCAATTCGGCTGTATTCAGCGTGTTCATGAGTACCATCTTTTTTCCTTTTGCCAGGGAGGTGGCCGAAGGAAGCATCACTTGGAAATAGTGTTCGTCGTCTTCAAACTCTTCAAGCAATGTGCGCCAGAAAGCGATGTCGTCATAGCTTTCTACGTAAGCGATGATACGTCGGCGGGCTTTCTTCGGATAAAGCTTATGGGCGGCATTGAAATAAGAAGAAGTCAGATTATCTCGTAGTGAAGTTGCCATTTGTTCAATTACAGGTTACGAATTACAAATTACAGTTGGGAGAATCCTTGTCGAGCTTGTGCCCTACGGTGGTAGATATATCACTTACTTCTGTCACGGCATCCAGCCAGCCTTCCATAATGACGGCAGGCGAATGGGTAGTCAGGATAATCTGCACATTCGGATTCAGTTCACGTATCATAGCAATCAGTTTCTGCTGCCATTCTATATGAAGGGAGGCTTCCGGCTCATCCATAAACAATACACAATGGCTGTTGTCCTGCACGAGTACGGTCAGCAGGATAACCAGCATTTGCTTTTCACCGGACGACAGTTTATAAGGGAATAATAGTTCGCCATCCTGATAGAAAGCGATATCGTTCCGTTTCCGGTCTATCTTTTTGCGTGTATAGCTGAACAGTTCGTCAATCATATCCTGAAAACGACGTTTGGCTACAGATAATGTAGCTGCTTTACGACGCTCTTCTTCATCAGTGCTGGAAAGCATTTCAATCATCTTATTACCAATGTTGACCTGATAATCGAGGTAACGGCGTTGCAAGAGATAGAGTTGCCAGTCCAGTTCAGACTTTACATTCTTGTCGGCCATGCGGGCTGTGAAGTCACCCATAATCAGGGGACGGTCGTAGCTTCGGATGACGTCATAAGGAATATAGGTTGCCTGGGGATTGTCGAAAAAGAGACGCACTCCGTTCTTCTCGTCACTTTTCATTTCACCGGAAAGTTCTTCGAGGTATCCCACCGAACGGTTCAGAATGGTAGTCTTCCCCACTCCGTTGATGCCGGAGAGGATGTTCACATCGGGACGCAAATCCCATCCTATATTAAAGCGTTCCCATAGTCCGTGTATCTCGATACGACGGATATAATTGGCTTGTTGTTCCATAATATTCAAGTTTAATCAAGGCAAATATAAACAAATCATACGATAAAAGACTACCTTTGCAACCGTTTTCTCTATTTGATTGTTAATGATATCAGAGATATGGTAAAATAAATAGTATCAACATGGACAAAAGTAAGAACCTGTATGGTCATTTGTTTGCGCTTACAGCAAACGTTATGTGGGGATTAATGTCTCCCATCGGTAAGTCGGCTCTTCAAGAGTTTTCTCCAATTTCTGTCACTACATTCCGCATGGTGGGGGCAGCAGCCGCTTTCTGGATCCTTTCCATGTTTTGCAAACAGGAACATGTGAATCATCAAGATATGCTGAAAATCTTCTTTGCTTCACTGTTTGCGCTAGTATTCAATCAAGGAGTGTTTATCTTCGGACTTTCTATGACTTCTCCTATTGATGCTTCTATCGTAACTACCACTCTACCGATTGTAACAATGGTTGTAGCGGCCATTTACTTGAAAGAACCTATTACCAATAAGAAAGTACTGGGAATTTTTATAGGTGCTATGGGAGCGCTCATTCTCATTATGAGTAGCCAGGCAGGAAGCAACGGAAATGGAAGCCTGATTGGCGACTTGCTTTGTCTCGTTGCACAAATCAGTTTTTCCATATACCTGACTGTATTCAAAGGATTGTCTCAACGATATTCGGCAGTAACGATTAATAAATGGATGTTCATATATGCTTCAATGTGTTACATTCCGTTCTCCTATTATGATATTTCTACGATTCAATGGACTTCTGTTTCCACTGTCGCCATTCTACAGGTACTTTATGTCGTATTAGGAGGTAGCTTCCTCGCGTATCTCTGCATTATGACTGCACAGAGGCTGCTCCGTCCTACGGTAGTCAGTATGTACAATTATATGCAACCGATCGTGGCTACGATTGCGGCAATCGCGATGGGTATCGGAAGTTTCGGCTGGGAGAAAGGAATCGCTATCGCGCTCGTATTCCTGGGAGTATATATTGTGACTCAAAGTAAATCAAGAGCTGATCTTGAAAAAGCAGAAAAGCCTCATTAATAGTACAAGCGGGTAGAAAGACTGACGTTTCCTACCCGCTTATGCTAAATGTATTCTTTAAGAATCAGAATCTTATTATCATTTAAAGTCTTATTTCAAATCCTCAAAATAAGTATCGAGCAAGCTTCTTGCAGCTATAAACGAAGTCAGGTTGCCTTTCAATACCTGCTGTTCTTTTTCTAAGAGCATTGTTTCAATCTTCGGATTATGATAAAAGCTGTCACGAAGTTGTTCATTGATGCTTTCATACATCCAATATTTACTTTGCTCGTTGCGGCGATATTCAAAATAGCCGTTTTCTTTCACGAAGTCAATGTATTCGTAAATCATATCCCAGACCTCCTTCACTCCCAGGTTATAAAAACCGGAGTAAGTCAATACTTTGGGAATCCATCCGGATTCAGGCGCAGGAAACAGATGCAATGCATTACGGAATTGAGTGGCAGCCAACTTGGCACGTTCCAGATTATCTCCATCGGCCTTATTGATAACGATACCATCCGCCATCTCCATAATACCACGCTTAATCCCTTGCAGTTCATCGCC
Organism: Bacteroides sp. D1; assembly: GCF_000157095.2. Classification (NCBI taxonomy): domain Bacteria; kingdom Pseudomonadati; phylum Bacteroidota; class Bacteroidia; order Bacteroidales; family Bacteroidaceae; genus Bacteroides; species Bacteroides sp. D1. The sequence continues at coordinate 65,780 of NZ_JH114332.1, read as the reverse complement.
CGTACCGGACAACTGAATCAACAGGAAGAAATCAACCATCGAGTGAACAGCCGTTTCGCTCTGTCCCACTCCTACGGTCTCCACAAAAATCTTATCGAATCCGGCAGCTTCACAAAGAATAATCGTCTCACGTGTTTTGCGTGCCACTCCTCCCAAAGAACCGGCTGACGGACTAGGGCGGATAAACGATTTAGGATGCACGGAAAGCTGCTCCATACGCGTTTTATCCCCTAAGATACTGCCTTTACTACGCTCACTACTAGGGTCGATGGCCAATACCGCCAGTTTGCCCCCCTTTTCGAGCACGTGCAGACCGAATACATCTATGGAGGTACTCTTTCCCGCACCGGGAACGCCGCTGATACCAATCCGGATCGAATTACCGGAAAATGGCAGACACTTCTCTATGATTTCCTGTGAGACAGCCTGATGTTCAGGCTTTACGCTTTCAACCAATGTCACAGCCTGACTCAATATGGTGACATCACCTTTTACGATACCTTCTACAAACTCTGCTACTGAAAGTTGGCGTTTCTTAGGTTTCCGCTTTAAGTAGGGATTCACAGATGAGGGTTGCTCAATGCCTTTATTGACAACAAGCCCCTTATATTCTTCACTATTTTCAGGATGTTCCATAATCATAGGATTTAGCGTTTGATATTGATTTCAACTTTCGGGCGTAACGGATCATTTGTTATCATCAGGATACGTAAATGATGCTTCTTATTACCTACGTCACGCTTACGAATAGTTACTTTGAGCTTCGTCATTCCATCCGGAGGAAGGACCGTCTTCTTCAGGCTCACTCCTACCGACGAATTGAATACCTGCAACTTACTGATGACTAACGGAGTCTTTCCGGAATTGGCTATCAATATATCATGGCTTACCTTATTCTTCTTTATCAACGGGATACTAAGATCAATATCCGTTTCCGAAATGTGCATGGCAGGAGCGTTCAAAGAATCTTTTTCCGTCATACGAGAGAAGTCGGGAAGAAGAATGGCCGAAACCGGTATTTCATTATCTTCGCTCACCTTATCACCGGAGAAACGGGAAAGGTAGACAGAAGTCTGTGTCAATCCGTAATCTTTTAGCTGGCTCGCATCCAGCGTCAGTTTGATAGTTCCCTTCTTGCCTTTCAACAAGACTTTGGGTTCCGCTTCCATTTTCAGATAAGGAGGCAGATGCATCAATACCGGTTCGTAAGGACGATCCGAAAGATTGGCGATATCAAAGGTCAATGAAGGCTGCTGTCCGCGATAGACATCGGGGAAAGCAAACTCATCACGATCTAAACGAATATTTCCAATTGTATAAGGAAGTAGCTTTGTATAATCTTTTATTTCCTGCACTACTTCACCGGTAAACTTCAGATAGACCAAGCTCGGACTGGCATTGCTATATATTCCTATCGACTTTTCAAAATGTCCTAACGCTTTTGCGTCAAAAGAAGCTTTTACTACTCCTTTTCCTCCCGGGGCAATCGGTTCTTTGGTCCAGTCGGCCACGGCACAGGCACAAGAGGTTGTGACGTTGGTCAGTACCAATGGCTGGTTTCCCGTGTTAGTGATGGTATATTCCACTGTCACCGGACGTTTCCACTCAATTTGTCCGAAGTTATGTGTCTCTTTATTTGAAGAGATACGAGGTTGGGCAACGGCTGCCAAAGCGACAGTAAGTAAAGATAATATAGATAGTAAACTACGTTTCATGCGATATTTTTTATTTTGGTGCACAAATGTAGGGGTTTTAGATGAGTTTTTCACCACAGATTACACAGATTAACACAGATTGACGAAAGAGGATAATTCTCCCCATCAAGAGGTATCAAATAGATTCAGGCACGGATTACGCCTATTTTACGGTTTCAGTTTATCTAATGAACCGTAAAATCGGCATAATCCGTGCCCGAATATTTCTCTTACAAATGTCCTGCGTTACTCTTTAACAGCTACCGTCATCGAAGCAGAATGTGAAGCATATTCTGGTGCGTATGCACATTGCATGGTTGCCAGACCTGTTTCGTAAGTTCCTGCACGGCTGACACGGTAACTATATTCCAATACATATACTCCTTTTCCTAAATGATCGAAGAAGAAATTGGTCGATGCATCTTTGATGTCTACGTAATAGCCCAGTCCGTTGTTCCAACGATAGCCGGAAATGCTGCCGATCGGTTCGAAGCAAGCTCCCCGCTGATCTTTCAACTGCACAAAGTCCATCGGACGGTCTACACGGATGCTCAAACGGGAAACGACTTTATCACCTACCTGAAGAACAGTTTTCGCTGTTATAGGCTGCAATTGAGGGACATTATTTACCATACGTTCCACATACAATTGTTTCTCTACATTCAACTCACCACCCTGTTGTTTCACATCACTGATGGGGGATTCAAATTCTGCATATACAGCTCCCCAGGCGATACCCGGATTTCTCTTTTCCACTTCAATCTTACGGGCATCCACCACGCTCTTCTGTGTGAAAGAACGTTTGATATATCCCAATCCGGGAACAGTTGTTTTACTCGGAGCAACCGTTTCCAGCACTTCATTAGCAATTACAATCCGTACATCTCCCTGATTGTCGAGCAAGTTAACACCTTTCATCAGCAATGCAAATACCGCGTCGGCAGTAGCTACCGGAGAGTTCCATTGTTGTGTTTGCTTTTGCTTCAACAGCCAAAGTTTCATTTCTTCCACGGTATCGCTGTTACCGCCTATCGCCTCCAATGCTTCCATCACATCTACGTGAGCCTGCATCTGCATTCCGCCCCATGTATACGGATTCTCGTTGAAAGCAAAGAACATTCCCTGTTCATCCGTCTTGGTCAGGAATTCTTTCAGAGAAGCGACAAATTCCTGTGCTTCTTTCTTGCGTCCGGCTTTATCCAGTACAATAGCGGCAATCGCTTTCGTATCCATCGAAGGAGAAGTAAGCAGTTCTCCTACTTTAGAAAGATAATAGGTATAAGCAGCTTTATTGGCAGCAGGCACCTGCTCTCCGGAAATAGCGATGAGATACAAATATTGCAGAATACTACCCGAAACACCGGTAAATTTCACTCCTTCTTTCTGTGCTTTCAAGATTTCCTTATATTCGTCTAAAGCTGATTGATGAAGGTAAGTGAAAGCATTTTGTTGCAAGGAGAGAGCTGGACCTGTTAATTTCTCACCTGTCAACATAGCCAGACGGGCATTCAGTTCGGCGATATAGGTAGTAATATATCGGCTGCCGGTCATTCCTTTATACCAAGACCATGCACCGTTTGCGTTCTGCAACTCCTGTAATCGGGTCAAAGCCGCTATATTATTGCTACGGATATTATTCAAATCAAACAAAGTGGCGATACGTTCTTTCTGTTGCTCTTCCGTTTGCGCTTCGAGCACCCAGGGAGATTCGGACAGAATAATATTCTTCACTTCCTGATTCTTTTGCAGATTGCTCAAGAAGGTTTCTTTCGTACCTCCCTGCAATTTCCAACTTTCAAACACTGCTTTGATCTTCGGCTGACTGTTCATAATGAACGAAGCCAAGGTATTTGCATAATATGCCGTAGCCCAGGAGATCGCATTATTGCTTGTAGGAAGACTCAAAGAAGGCAATGCCTGAATAGCATACCAGGCCGGATTTCCTGTAAACTCGACAGTCAGTTTACGGTCGGTTGCCGTTTTACTTTGTTGGTTGAACAGGCGGTCGAGTGAGAAAGTACGGGTTTCTTCTCCACGTACAGGCATTGGAAGTGTCTCTACCAAATGTTCTTTATTGCTAAGCACCGGAAGCAACTGTTGTTCTCCATCGCTGAAAGTACCGCTGTCGGCTATCATCCGGCATCCCAATATTTCGTATTTATCACTGACGGTAAACTGGAAGCTCACGCCAATCGTCTTTCCGGCAACAAGGCTGAATTTCTGTTTTTGTGTACTGATTACTTTCTCCGTCATCGGATCGAAAAGAATCAGAGTTACTGTTCCGGCTTGCGACTTACCAGTCATATTAGAGATAGAAGCTGTAAGAGAAGTCTTATCTCCCACACGTACAAAGCGGGGAAGATTAGGAGTCAGCATAAATTCCTTACTCGTGGTAGCTTCACCGTCCAATGTTCCCATCAGCATCCCTTTCGTATGAGAATATCCACGGAAGTTCCAACGCGTCAGACTTTCGGGCATCGTGAAAGAGAACGAGATTTCTCCCTGTTCATTGGTACGAAGTTGCGGATAGAAGAAGGCCGTTTCTGCAAGATTTGTACGCAGGTCGGCAGGAGCTTCAGGGAGTGTTTCGTTTCCGGACGTTTCATCAAGTTTACCAAGTGTTCCCGTTTGACCCCATCCTGACTCAAATTCCACATCTTCAGAAGCATCGGAGACTAAAGCCGGTACATATTTCACTTCCACCGCATTGCTCCGGCTTGTAACACTTCCTGTCATCGACACCTTTCTCTGAACCGCCAGACCTCTAACCACCACTCCATCAGCCAAAGACTCCGACAATGCATATACATTTCCTACACCGGAAGACATCACGAAATAATCATACGCCAATCCCGGCACTTTAAGACTTTTCGTATTCCACCAATAATTAAATGAATTATTTCCTGAATATCCGCTCATCCAATTAGAATACGGAACAATCTGACTATAGAAGATTTGGAAATTCTGCTGACGGTTCCATATCTTATCCAGTGAAGCATCATACATCGTTGCCAGCATCTCCGCATTAGCGGCTTGTCCTTGCGGCGTTTTAATCGTCAGTTTCCATTCTTCCTTCTGTCCGGGACGCAACTTATCGCGGAATACTTCCCACTTCATAGTCAATGTCTTATCCGGTACACGTCTGGTCAGCCGGGCATGTTCCTGATAAACCTGTCCATCTCTTACCATACAGAAATTCACAAACACACCGTCACCATAACTCTCCTGATATGGATATTCGAAGCGAACAATCGTATCAGACAAGTTCAACGTCTTACTTTCCAGCAGTTTATCACCGGAGAATACATTCATCATCACATAAGCATCCTTTTTCGACGTACCGAAGCAGAATACAGCCGGATGAGTCGCATCAAATTCCATATTTTCTCCATAGAACCAAACTGTCGTTTCTACAGGCGGACGTTTGTCCTCAATGGAAAAAAGAATCGTGTTAGTATCAGCAGTCACTTCCTTGCCCTGATTATCTTTCACCGATGCTTTCAGTACATAAGGGCCCGAAGGAAGATCCTTCCAATCGAGCGTTATTTCTTCGTTAGAAGTAAAAGTTCCCGTTGCAATCGATTTCTCTTCCAGTTGTTTGAAATCCTGGTCTTTGGCAGGATACAAGTAATAATTTCCTTTCACTTCCACAGGTTGTCCATTCAGGTTTTGCACGTTAAACATCGTGTCGAATGGTTTATCCTTACAAGTCTTATCATGCAATTCCACCTGCAAAACCAACGAACGATTTCCGGCCGAAATGACATCCGTAGAAGATTGTGTTTCACCCGCCACATTGGTAACAGTAGCTTCAATGGAATAGCGATAATATACTTTATCATCATTCTTATAAGAGTCACTTTCCTGCAGGCGGACCGGTATCGTAAATTCTCCGTTCTCATTGGCCGTCACTTCACCGGAAGCAATCTGTACCGATTCCGCAAACCGCCAAAGGCTGTATGTAGAACGCATCACTTTATATTTTACCGGAAGATCCTGAAGCAATACACCGCTATAAGATTCTATCTTGCCTTTCACCTGCACTTCATCTCCCAACTTGTAACTTCCCTGTTGCTTTTCAAAAGTGATGTCAAATGTCGGACGTTTATAATCTTCCACACGGATACTTGTACGGCCTCTTCCTGCCTTCAACGAGAACATTCCGTTCAGGCAAGCTGAAGGCAACGCGAAATCAGTGGCAAACGAACCGAACTCATTGGTGCGTACCGACTTCTGCCCTACTTCCTGATTATTCGCATCCAATAAAGTCACCATATATTCCTTGTTCGGGAGCACATCCGCCGTATCTGATTTTTGAGAATAGGCAATCCCTTTCACATACACCGTTTGTCCGGGACGATACAAAGAACGGTCAGTCAATAAAGTCATATTTTCCGCCACTTTATCTTCGTCACCGTAGTATCCGTAACTTCCTGCATAGATACCTTGCTTCGGCATCGCTGTATCCGTGCCCTTGGAGGCTCTCAAATAGCGGTATTCAGATTTCCAGGGAAATACCACCTTACCATCTTTGTCCGTCGTAAACTCTTGCAAAACTTTTTCATCGTTACTATACATCGTAACTTTCGCATTCGAAATAGGATGTCCCGTCTGTCCGTCCAACGTCACCACTTGATATTGTTTTTCCGGCAGACGACAAGTCAACACCTTGAAACGTGTTACGTCAAACTTGCTTTCACTGTCTCTCTTTGCACGAATATCCGGTATGATACGCATTATGTAAGCTCCAAGTTCGGGAGCTTTGAACGTAAACACCGTGTCCTGTGTCCGGTAATCTTCCGGACGAATTACAGAGTAATGTTGTTCTTTTATCAGTTTCTTCGCCTGATAAATCCGGACGGTAAAACCATCCAGATTCTTATGTGAGGCTCTTAGTTCTATCTCTTCGTTCGGGAAAGCCTGATCTGCTGCATAGACATTCAAATAAGGAGCCAATATCTCTTCCCGAAGATTTTTTAGAGCATTGATTCTGTCATACCCCGGATAAAGACGAATCGCCTCATCGCAAAGCTGCAATGCATTAACCTGCTGTTGCTTTTCAATTGCATAACGGGCTTGTGCCAGATACACTTCAGCACATATCGGTTCCGAAGCATATTTACTTTTCAATGTATTCAATGCTTTCAGGTAAGTGTCATCCGTCAATACCAAAGCCTCTCCCTTCGCTTGAAGAGGTCGGATATACCGTTCCGCTCCCCGTCTCCATTCCAAATAGTTAAGTGCGGTCAACACATAACCTTCTTTCAATCCGGCTGCTTTATAAGCAGAAAGCATATTTCCGTAAATAGCTATTATATCCTGTTTCACCGGATTTACGGCGTTCGTTTCAGTATACCCGCTACCTAGTTTTTCCACTTGCAACAGAGCATCAATTCCACGGGAAGCCAATAGATGATAGAGGTCATGGTGATAATATTCACTCGTTTTCCCCAGTTCTACGAAAGGGATATAGTCGCGTGAAGAAGTTTCGAGCAGTAACACAGAGTCAGCCAAGGCTTCTTTCACATTTGTCCGCACTTTTTCTACAAACATATTGGCGGTCCACTCGCGTATATCCGCAGAAGGCGTTTGGCCTACGATTTCCGTCCGTTGGCGAAGTTGCCACTGGTTGTTGGCAGCATAATTTGCATAAATTCCGGCTATCAGAGAATGCAAAATAGCACGGTCCATTGGTTGGTCGGTTTGTTTCACCCACTGTTCCAGTCCTTTCAGACCGGCATAAAGACTATCCGGATTCAACATTTCCCGGTATTTCATCCGCCACGCGTATGCTTTGAGCATCTGCGGAGAGTTTTTCTCTTTTTCCCCTTTCTGATAAATCTCATCAGTCAGTTTTATCACTGTTTTAGGCAAGCTCTTTTTCTCTGCTTGCTCCACTTCTTTCCATAATTTGTCGAAAGTCTGTGCCTGCACCGCCGGAATCACTCCCAACCATAGTAGCACCATCATACAAATCTGCTTTACTTTCATAATCTTTCTAGTTTAAGTTCGCTATAAGTCTCACTCTATAAATAACAAAGTAAAGAAATAAAGTTTAAAGATTTGTACTTTTTAGCTTAAAAAAAACTTTTATCAAGCTACCAACCTTATACTGTATCGTATAGACGTTAGCTCATTAGCAGATTCACTTTAGAATAAAAAAATATTATTCGGTTTGTTATTTAATTGAATAGTTCATTTTTGCACTGTTTTCACCACAGAGGACACGGAGGGCACAGAGGTGAATTGGGTTTATGATTACGGTTGTGACCCTAATTTTGATGCGTAATCCTTCCTCTATAAAGTTGAAAAAACGGTTCTTCGTCAAATTTGGTGGTACTTCTTCTATTGTGAATAAAGAATCTTGGCTCTCAGTAGTTTACTTCCTGCCCTATTGTACATCTGCCTTTTTACCGCTTTAATTTTATTCACTGTCCCCTCCAGTAATCCGTTATTAAAGGGGATATCAATAGCTGCCTGTACTGCCTCCCAGTCTTTTTCTAATACCATATGCAAGTTCGT